>NZ_JAXCLW010000002.1:0-1231365 GCF_034044715.1 Dongia soli
AGAATGGCCGGGAACAGCCCTTCCGGATCGGCCCCCGACAGGGTGAAGTAATCCGTGTGACACAGACCCGTCGCCTTCACCTCAACCAACACCTCGCCAGCCTGCGGGCCGTCAAGCTGTACGGTTTCAATGCTGAGGGGTTTGCCGGCTTCCAGAGCCACGGCGGCGCGTACATCCATGATCATTCTCCCAACGTCAGATAGCCAATGTGTCAGATAGCCGATTCGGTCGGCGGGCATGGTTTCAGATGACTTGTCATCTTGCAAGCCAAGGCTCAGTCTGACCGATACAATAGTCGCTATCCATTCACTGAGATATAGGACGGGCATAGAGGGGCTGGCATGACGGCGACGCTCATACGCCTTGGCGCTCAGATTATGGTTCGTGTCGGTTTGTCGCTATTTGTGACAGGATTGTTCCCAGGAACGTCGCCAGCACAAGATCCGCCGGAAAAAGGGCAGCCATTTCCCGAGCTTTATCGGATGTATTACGATGGCGGTCTGTTGGAATATTGCAATCTGATCTCACCGCTCGCGGGCAAGGGCTTCCGGGCCATGCGGGCCGATCTCCTGGCGCGCGACCGGCCTACTGAAGAAGAACATCGCCGGACGCGGATTGCCGCTGCCACTGCGATCGATATCGAATATCTTGATCATGGTCTCGGCGGCCAACGTCTGTGGTGCAAGACCGAAGGCAAGGCAGCTTTCGATCGGTTTGAAGCTTATGGCCGCAAATTGCCGGATTAGCGAGACGCTCTGCGGTGGGGTTGATGAGTATGTCGTTCCTGGAGTTGGTGCTGCTGGCAGTGGCGGCTATTTATCTAGTCATTTTGCTTTCCTTGTTCTTTATGCAGCGCCGCCTGATTTTCCCGGCTTCGCAGGAGCGGGCCGACCTGGCCGAGATTGCCTCGATGACGGACCGTTTCCAGGCGGTTTCAATCGAGGGACTCAATGGAGCGAGGCTGACTTCCTGGTTTGCTCCGGCGACGCGCAATGATGGGCGGACCATCATCTATTTTCATGGCAATGCCGGACATATCGGTGGTCGGGTGGAGCGCGTTTTGCCGTATCTCTCGGTCGGCTACGGCGCGCTGCTGGTCGGCTATCCAGGATATGGCGGCAATCCCGGTAAGCCGAGCGAACAGGCCTTGTATGCGGCAGCGCGCGCCAATCTCGATTTTCTAGAGCGGCAGGATGTCGATGCTTCTCGACTGATCCTGTTTGGTGAATCGCTTGGCACGGCGGTTGCCATACAAATGGCCATTGAACGGCCGGCTGCCGCGATCATTCTCGAGGCGCCGCTCGCATCAATCTATCTGTCAGCCTGGGCGCGTTATCCCTATCTCGCTTACAACCGCCTGATCCGCGACAAGTTCGCCTCGATCGACAAGATCGGCAATGTGCGTATACCCTTGCTGTTGATACATGGCGAGCGCGACATGACGACGGCTGTCAAATTCGGCCGCAGCGTCTTCGAGCGCGCCAACGAACCGAAGTTCGGGTTGTTTCCGACCGATGCCGGCCATAACGATCTGATGCAGCATGGCATGCCGGAGGCCGTCTTGAAATTTCTTGGCGAGTTGCCCGCATGAGGAAGGTGTTGATCAGCGCTTGTCTCATGGGTGAAGCGGTCCGCTATGACGGGCGCGCGGCCGGGGATGGCGGCGCGCTCCTGACCGATTGGCAACGGGAAGGGCGTCTGGTGGTCATTTGCCCCGAACTAAGCGGCGGCTTGCCGGTGCCACGTCCGCCGGCTGAAATTCGCGGCGGTAATGGGAGCGACGTGCTGGCCGGCTCTGCGCGGATCGTGACGCCGGACGGCGATGATGTAACGGAAAATTTTCTACAAGGCGCATCGGCAACGCTCGCGCTTGCTCAAAATCATGGCGTGACGGTCGCCATCCTAAAGCAGCGTAGCCCGTCTTGCGGTAGCCGCGAAATCTACGACGGCAGGTTCGTCGGCAATCGCATTGCCGGCGAGGGCGTCACCGCAGCTCTGCTTCGCCGCCACGGCATCACTGTTTTCGATGAAACCCAATTGGCCGAGGCGGAATCCTGGCTCCGGCATCAGTCGGATTAGGACGCTGTGGCGATCGCTTTCTCGAAAGCTTCGAACGGCAATAACACGCAATCGCGTCGGCTTTTCGCCGAATGAACCGGCGTGAAGATATCGAGACACGACCAATCGGCGGGCGCTGCATCGCCATCGCGCATCATGGCGCGGATGGCTGGCAAGATGGCGCGGGCGCTGCTGAGATCGCGGTTGCGGCAATATTCGGCAATCGTGGCCGCGGCAGCTTCGCAAAGGATGCAGCCGCGGACATGATGGCTGATCCCGCCGATATGGTCACCGGACTTTTCAATGTCGATGGTAACGCGATCGCCGCAAAGCGGATTGTCGAGCGTGATGCTGGTGGTCGGGTTATCCAGCCTGCCCTTGCCATAAGCCGTCTTGGCGCGTTGCACGAGGGCTTGATGATAGAGCGTTGCGCTCATGCAGTGAAATCCTGGTGTAATTTTGCATAGGCTTCGGGTGTGTCGATATCGCGCAAAATCGTCCTGTCATCGACGGCGATCTCCGCGACCAATTCCGCATGTTCGCCGATCAGATGCCGTGCACCGACATCACCGGCCAGTTGCCGCATCTCCGGAAAAAAACGGCGATCCCACAGGACCGGGTTGCCGCGCTTGCCTTCATGTACCGGCAGGACAATGGCCCGGCCTTCAACCGGATTATAGGCTGAGATCATGCGCCGCAGGAGGGGGGCGGCGACCTGCGGCATGTCGCCGAGGAGGATCATCGCCGCATCAGTCTCCTGCTTCAGACTGTCTATGCCAGTCTTGAGGGAGGCACTCATGCCCTCCGCATAATCCGGTGCCAGCACGATACGGACGGGGCGGTTGCCGATTGCGCTGCGTATCTCGCTCGCCTGATGTCCGGCAACGACGACGATATCGGAGAGATCCAAGGCCAGGGCTTGATCGATCACATGGCAAAGCAGGGGCTTGCCATGGAGATCGAGCAGGAGTTTGTTCTGGCCCATGCGTCTGGACTGCCCCGCTGCGAGGATGATCGCTGCGATGTGCCGGCCATTGTCCGGGCGGCTGGATGGAGCATCCCCGAGACGCGGTTGCGGGCGGCTGGGAATCTCACCAAGAAGGCCGCCAACTCCCATGCGGCGGATATCGCGCGCCGTGACCGGCAGGTCGGCGGCCAGACGCTGCAGGACCCAATCGACGCCATTGCGTTTCGGCGACCTGGCGCATCCCGGCAGGCCGATGACAGGTATGTCGCCAAGTCCGGCCAGCAGCAACAGATTGCCGGGATCCACCGGCATGCCGAATTGCTCGATATGGCCGCCCAAGGCGGTCACCGCTGCGGGAATGACGTCGAGGCGGTCGGTGATTGCGCTGGCGCCGAGTATCAACAAGAGATCCGCTTGGTCTTTCAAGCTTTCGTCGATTGCGGATCGCAAAGCGTCCATCTGATGTGCACAGCGTTTTTCGCCGACCAATGTGCTGCCAAGCTCCATGACGCGACGTGCCGTGATATCGCGCGTCTTATCCAAAACGCTCTCTTTCAAGGTTGGCAGCACAGTCTGGATGAGGCCAATGCGACGGGACCTGAAGGGTGCAACCCGAACACTGGCTGTGCCGCGCCGGGCAACAGCGCAGGCCTTCTGCAATAAACTGGCGGGAACGGCAAACGGAATGATCTTCACCGTTGCCACCATCTGCCCGGCCATCACGGGCTGGCGATTGGCGAGTGTCGCCAAGGTCATCGCTTCGTCAATCTCATTGATCGCATCGATCAACTCTTCATCAAGGCAAAGCAATCCGCTCGTCTCGGCAAACAGATTGGCCCGGCCGGTAAAAGGGGGATCGGTGCGAATATGGGCGCCGGCAACGGCACGCGCTAAATCGGCCGCGGCTTGATCTTCCCCAATATCGCCGGGCTCCAGCCGGGCGACAACGATATGGCTGTGGCCATGCGCCGCCAAGGCGGCGAGGTCGGCGGCCGTGAGGTAGCGGCCTTTTCTAAACAGCTGGTCGCCGGCCCTGACCGCATGGGCAAGGATGGCTCCCTGGCATTCTTCCAATGGTAATGTGCCGAAAATCATCTTGTCCTAACGCGTCGGTCGGCGATGCAAGGCGGCCGTCAGTTGTGCCATGACGGAAATGGCGATTTCCGCCGGCGACTTGGCGCCGATATCCAATCCGGCCGGTCCGTGAATGCGCATGCAATCCGCCGCGCTGAACCCTTCCGCCTGGAGCCGCTCCAGGCGAGCCGCATGGGTCTTCTTGCTGCCGAGGGCGCCGATATAGAAAGCCGGTGAGCGCAAGGCGAAGGTGAGGGCCGGGTCGTCCAGCTTGGGATCATGCGTCAGCGTGACGATGGCGCTGCGGCTATCCGGCCGCAAAACCTCCAGCGCTTCATCCGGCCAGTCATGGCGCAGATCGATCCCGGGGAAGCGATCCGCCGAGGCAAAGGACCGGCGAGGATCTATCACAGTGACCTGATAACCCGCCAGCATCGCCATCGGGGCGAGCGACTGCGAGATATGCACTGCTCCCACGATCATCAAGCGGGCAGCCGGATTATGCACATGCACGAAGAGGCGATGGCCGGTCGTCTCGATCTCGCCGCTGCGATCGTCGATCAAGGCTTGCCGGGCGGCGACTAAATCACTTATCGACAAATCCAATCTGGCGCCGGTACGGGTTGCGGTGACGATATCCTGCAGCCCCGTTGCAAGATTGGTCACGAGGGCGACAGGCTCGCCGCGCGCCTTCAATTCAAGGATCTCGTTCAGCAGGTCGCGTCGCATCAAAGCACCTGTTCAGTCCAGCCGTTCGATATAGACCTGCAACTTGCCGCCGCAGGCCAGGCCGACTTCCCAAGCTTGCTCGTTGGTGATGCCGAAATCCAGCAAACGCGGCTTCCCGTCCTGCATGACATCGAGTGCTTCCTTAACGACCGCGCCTTCGATGCAACCGCCGGAAACGGATCCCATCATGCGGCCTTGGCCGTCGACGATCAGCTGGCTGCCGGCCGGGCGCGGCGAAGACCCCCAGGTGCTGGTCACGGTGGCGATGGCGACCTCATGGCCTTGATTTTTCCAGTCGGCGGCGATGGCGAGAATGTCCTGATCGGGTGTCATGCGGCAAGTCCTCCGCGCATTCCGGACGAGCGGCGCAGGTGGTCCCCACTCAGCGCCTCGGCCAGATCTTGCATACTGTTCAGATTATGTATCGGGCGGAAGTCGTCAACGTGCTTGATCAGAATACCTGCACCCCGGCTCAGCGGCTCATAGGCATCATAACGCAATAAAGGATTAAGCCAGATCAAGTGCCGGCACGAGCGGTGCAGCCGCGCGATTTCCCGCTCCAATATCTCGCCGTCATCGCGCTCCAGGCCGTCGCTGATCAGCAAGATGACGGCGCCTTGAGCCAACACCCGGCGGGCCCATCGCAAATTGAATTCGGCCAAGCTGGAGCCGATGCGGGTGCCGCCCGACCAGTCGACAACATGCTCGGCGACAAGATCCAAGGCGATATCGACATCGCGGTGACGCAGATGACGCGTGATGTTGCTGAGCCGCGTGCCGAACAAAAATGTATGAACCCTGTCGCGATCATTGGTAATGGCATGCACGAAATGCAGCGCGAGGCGCGCATAACGGCTCATCGATCCGGAAATATCGCAGAGGATAACCAGCGGTGGGTGCCGCGGGCGAGGCGACTTGAGACGCAACGGTATGGTCCCGTGATGCCGCAAGCTGGCGCGCAAGGTGCCGCGCATATCCACGATTTGACCGTGATCGTCGCGACGGAAGCGGCGTGTCGGCACTTCCATGATCGGCAGACGCAGTTGTGCAATGGCTTTCTTGGCGAGTTGCAGTTCCACCATGCTCATCTTGTCGAAATCCATCCGCTGCAGAATTTCGCGCTGCGAATAGGTCATCGCCGCATCGATCTGCAACTTTTCTTCTGCATTGGACAGGTCATCCAACTGGTCCGCACTGTCCTTCTTTAAAGCTTCCGCCAGCCGCCGGTTTATCTCCTGTTGTTTCGCAGGATCGTGTTGATCGATCGCGAGGCTGGGCAAGAGCAGCGACATCATGCGCTTCAGGAATTCCGGGTTCTTCCAGAAAATATGGAACGCCTGGTCGAATATCTCGCGCTGTTCGCGGCGCTGCACGAAGACTGCGTGCAGAACCCAATAGAAATCGGCACGGCTGCCGATGCCGGCGGCCTGCAGGGCTTCGACCGCATCGATGACCTTGCCGGGGCCGATCGGCAGACCCGCGGCACGCAAGGTGCGCGCGAATTGCATGATATTATCCATCAGCCGGCCGGCCATGATCAGCGCGCCGCCATTTCAGTGCGTATCTCATCCAACAAACGGGCCGCTTCGCTGCCCCGGATACGAGCGATATCGTCCTGGTATTTGAGCAAGGCGCCCAGGCTGTTATCGACAGCCTGGGGATTGAGTGCGACCTGATCGAGTTGAACCAAGGCATCAGTCCAATCGATTGTCTCGGCGACGCCTGGCAGCTTGTAGAGATCCTGGCCCCGCAGCTTCTGAATGAAGGCGACCACCTCGCGCGACAGGCCATCAGCGGCCTGCGGCACCTTGGCGCGCAGAATTTCCAATTCCCGCGCGGCATCCGGATAATCGACCCAGTAATAGAAGCACCGGCGCTTCAGGGCATCGTGAATTTCCCGCGTGCGGTTTGAGGTGATGATGACGATCGGCGGTTCCGGCGCCTTAATGATGCCGATCTCGGGGATCGTCACCTGGAAATCCGACAGCAATTCGAGCAGATAGGCTTCAAACGGCTCGTCGGTGCGGTCGAGTTCATCGATCAGCAAAACCGGCGGACCGGACGGACCGGGTTCCAGCGCCTGAAGCAGGGGACGCCGGATCAGGAAGCGGTCGGAAAAGATGTCGTGCGCGATCTCTTCGCGAGACCCCGTCTGAGCTGCTTCAGCCAAACGAATTTCCAGCATCTGCCGGGCGTAATTCCATTCATAGACAGCCGCGGCGATATCCAGCCCTTCATAGCATTGCAGGCGGATCAGTCGGCGGCCGAGCGTGCCGGCCAGCACCTTGGCGATTTCCGTCTTGCCGACACCGGCTTCACCTTCAAGGAAGAGCGGCCGGCATAGTTTCAGGGCCAGAAACACAGCGGTGGCGAGGCTGCGATCGGCGATATAATTGCCCGCTTGCAGCAAGGTAACGGCATCGTCGATCGATTCCGGGAGAGCGTAGAGAGACTGCGGCTGGACGGCTGCGCTCATCGGGCCTCGCTATTTCTTGATCCACTTGCCACCGCTATCCATGAAATACCAGCCGGGTTGGAGCTTTTCCTGGATGATCTTTTCTGCGGTAATCGCGCCGATCTGCTCGACAGGGACGCCTTTCTGCTTGGCGATCTGTTCGTATTTCGTGCGGCGCTGCTCGTTGACGTCCTGCACCAGCTTTTGTATGTCGGCACCGGCATTGCCGGAGACAATGCCGACATAGCCGTCCGGCCGCTCGCCGATCAGCCCCTTGGCGCGTGCGCCGTCCAATGTTTCCGCCGCTGCCGGAGTAGCGAAGATCAGACTGGAGGCCACCGGCACGGCCAGGATCACGGCCAGGCCCAGGGCCATGCTCGCGGCATAGCGCAGGGTAAGGCGCCGAAAACGGGTAAGAATGCGCATTTTGGCCGCAAACATGACGCTCGACCTCTTTCTTCTAAACTAGAACAGGTTTGGATTGGATTGAACCAAAGTATCGACGTCCCGGTCGACCTTGACCCGGACTTCTTGCTCGATCTTGACGTTCATGTTGATCACGATCGGCTTGTCCGGAGCTTCAACCTTAACGGTGGGGTTGCAAGCCGCCAGGATCACGGCAAGGGAAACAGCGAGGAAAACCGGACCGCAAGCCCGGCGTCCCGTACCGCCAAGTCCTGCGTCACATTTCGCATTCGGCGCCACTTCAAACTCCCTGCCTGAGATTATTTTACCTGAAATACTTTATCTGAAATCATTCAACCGTTGCTCGATCATAGCGGGCACTTGATAACCGGCCAAGCCTTTGCGCAAAACCTCATCCAGCCGGCCGGTTGCGGTGAAATTGAACTCCACCGGATAGCCATCATAGAAGCTGGGGTTGCTGCCGCTGATATGCAAGCCGAGGTTGGCGTCGCCGGTGAGCTCGCGCTGGAGCGTCAGAATCAATTCCTTGTAATGAAAATCTGACAGCGCATCCAAAGCCATATTCACGCTGCTACCGGCACTTTTGACCATCGCGGGGGCCGATGCCTTGTCGTATTTCAGCTTGCCCGGGCCGACCGAGGCCAGTTTGGCATCCTTGATCACGACTCCGGTGGGAAAGAGGCTCACCGGGATATTGCCGGAGATCTGCCCCTCGCCGGACAGGCCGGCAATGCCGATCAACTGGAAGAGTTCGCCGACACCCAGACGATCTACTTGCAGATCGAGCTGCTGGACAGACGCATCAAGGGCGAGTTGGGTCGGGGCGAGCGAGACCTGGCCACCGGCCAGATTGAGGCTTCCGGCATTGACCTTGAGAGACCGTCCATCATCGATATCGAAATTGATGAGTCCATTCGTGAAGGGCAGGCCGATCACTAGCTGCTCCACGGAGAGGGTTTGATTGGCCGCCGTGGAAAGCGGCCAAGGCCGGTCAATCAGCACCACACCATTGAGATTTTGAAAGACTGCGGGGCCAATCTGGCCAGATAGATTCTCGATCGCCAGATTGAGCTTGGAGGTGAGACTACGGTCAGGCGCGAGATCGATCGTTCCCTTGAGGGCGATCTTGCCGTCGATGTCGTGACTGTATTGCCGGACGATCGGGATAAGATCGCCGAATTGCCAGCCGTCTTTGGCAAAGACGAGGGGGGCGAGGTTGACCTGAAAACGGCCCGTGCCGCGGCCGGGATCCATATTGCCGCTTGTGGTAAAAGTCAGTCTTCCGGTCTGATCGGTCAATTTGGCCGTCATGTCGATGCGGCCCGGTTTGCCGGTCAGTTTTGCCGTGGCTTTCAACGGCGCAACCATCTTACCGAGATCAATTGTGGCCAAGGACACAGACACGGTGCCGGTTACGAGATCGGGCTTGCCTTTGGCATCGATCTGCAGGTTGCCGATGGTAGTAGGCCGTCCGAGAAAATCCAGCCGCAGCGTGGGAATGACCAGTTGAGCCTCGCGGCTATCCGCCGTCTCGCCGCCAAACGCAGCCTTGCTGCCGCTAAGGGTGAGGGTGGCGATGTCCTTGCGGCCGGCAGCGGCGACCTGGGTTTTGATATCGCCCAGCGCGAATTTGCCAGCGATAGGCGCCATGGTGGTCGGCGCGACCGCGATCGCAAGCTCCGTGCCCTCGGCCTTGACCGGTACCGTCAACCCGCTGGGAAAGCCGATCGGTCCCTTTGGTAGGTCACGGATCGTGAGCTTTCCCGTCTCGCGCGGTGTCACCGTCACGATCGCGCCGTCGTAGTTCAGGCGCAATTTAAGATCGGCGGCCGGTTCTTTCAGCGTCACATCGCCGAGAACAGCTTGCTGGTCTTTGACGGCGAGGTCGATATCGGATGTCAGTGTCGTTTTGCCTTCGGCGAAGCCCAGTGTACCCTGGCCATTGCCAAGCTTGCCGACGAAATCTACCGAAGGGCCGCCTTTGATATCCGCGGTCAAACCGTTGAAGGAGAAACTGCCGCCCGAGAGCTGCTGTGGCATTTTTTCACCGCCGGCCATCTGCACCACGGCATTGATCGGGCCGTTGATCGGTTCAGGCAGCTCTTTAACGGAGAAATTCTGCAACGCAAGGTTGGCCTGTAGTCTGGGTGCGGCAGGATCACCGCTACCGCCGGTGACCGATATGTTGACACTGATCTGCCCCGCGACCGGTGTTACGCCCGGTAAAAGCTGCCAAAGTTTCGATTGGGCCGTGATTGACCCCTGTATTTGGCCTTCCGGCCGTGCTTGCGTCGAAATAGATCGGATCGTTGCGGTCGTCGTCAGATGCGCTCCATTCTCCGCTTCGATCCAGTTCAGATTAGTGAACAGCGTGTCCTTGTCATAAGTGGCCATTCCGTCAATCTGCTGTTCCCCGATCGGTGTGGCGAGGTGCACTCTGATATGATGCACGACGACCATCGGATGGATGGACGATCCGTCAGTGTCGCTATGCGTGAGTTCTGCCAACGCGGAATCCAGGCTGCCGAGGTGAAAGCCGCCATCGTAACGCGCTTGGATTTCCGCCTCGCCGATCTGTATGGCTTTGATATCCGAAAGACCGAAATTGCTAGGCCTGTAGTCGATACGGACGTCCTTCAGGCGAAGCTCCCCATCATCGCCGAGCGAAAGTTCGGGCAGCCAAACACCGGATAGATCGATATCGCCGATCTTGAAATGAGCGCCGATGCCGAAGTGGCGCTGCACAAACCACTCGGCGGTCTCACCCATTAACGATCCGCGCCAGAAAAACGCGGCCAGGACAACGGCAACAAATACCGCTATCGCGGACAATACCCAGATCCGCTTTCCACCCGCCTGCGCCTGTTCTGACATTCTGGATCCCTTGAAGCGCGGTGAGTGTACCGGGGCCTAACAAATTGTAAAAGCTGCTTGCGGCGCATGGGTGGGGTCCGCAAGATGCCGCTTAGGGTGTAATTAGCCAAGGACGGAAAGCAGGACTAAATGGCAACCGTTTCCCGCGGCGAAATCTGCCGGGACCTGAGATGCCGGGCTGGGGCAAGGCGTAAGCTCGGCCGGTGGATTGCCGGCGCCGGAATGCTTGGAGCTGCCATGCTCCTGTCCGGATCTTCATCTGCTACGGATGCCCCCGTCGCTCAACGCGTTGCCTGTTGGTTCAAACCGCCTGCCACATATGTCGCTACCTGCTACCAAGTGCAGGTGCCGGAACGGCGTTCGGCCGGAACGCAGAACCATTCTTCGGTGCCGCAACGATCAAACGGTCATTCTGGTGCGCTGGACAGCCGTGGCCGTACGGCGACCATCCCGGAATCAACAATACAAATATTGACGCTTCCCGTGGTCGTCATCTCCACGCCTGGTGAGCATCGGCGGGACGATCCGGTAGTTTACATATCCGGTGGTCCTGGCGATGGCGACTGGCTCGACGCGGATCGGATCGGATATTGGTGGAGTTATCTGGCCGAGAATCCGTGGCTCCGGCACCGTGACCTCATTCTGTTCGATCAGCGTGGCGTTGGGTTGACTGAGCCGCGGGTGGATTGTCCCGAACTGGCCGCCCTGAATATACGGAGTCTGCTCTTCGGCAATGATTATCGCCGTCTGGAAGCTGTTGAGCGGGACGCCGCGGCGTCCTGCCTGGCGCGGTTGAAGCAGGAGGGTCATGACGCGGCTGCCTATAACACGCTGGCCAGCGCGGCGGATCTGCACGACATCTTCTCCGCTTTGGCAATCCCGCGCTGGAATGTTTACGGGGTTTCCTATGGGACACGCCTGGCACTGACCTATATGCGTGATTTCCCCGCAGATATCCGGAGTGCCATTTTGGATTCGGTCTATCCGTTCCGGGTCAAATTCCTGGAA
Organism: Dongia soli; assembly: GCF_034044715.1. NCBI lineage: Bacteria > Pseudomonadati > Pseudomonadota > Alphaproteobacteria > Rhodospirillales > Dongiaceae > Dongia > Dongia soli. The sequence continues at coordinate 11,592 of NZ_JAXCLW010000002.1, forward strand.
GATGATGCCTGGCGCACGGACCGCGCCTTTCGGAAGATCATCGATGGATGTGCTGCGGATGAACGCTGTCGATCCTGGTATCCGGATCTGGGCGGCAGGCTGCTGAAGCTGGTCAGGTCGTTCGATGTGGAGCCGTTGCCGGTGAAGCGGGTCGATCCGACGAGCGGGAAGCCGCTGCACTTTGGCTTCACAGGGGAGATGCTGCTGAACCATCTTTTCTTCAACATGTATAACCGCGCCGATATCGAACGGGTGCCACAGATCATCGATATCTTCGAACGCCGCTTGCCGCGATACCTGGATCATGAGATCGATAATTTCCTGGCCAATTTGAATGACCGTCCCGATTGGGGCGATGCCATGGCCACGACCATAAATTGCGCCGAAGATGTGGTGTTCAACGATCTGCGGCGCGTAAAGTCTAATTACCGCGCCTATCCCTTGCTGCAGGATTTTGCCGAACAAAATCCGGCGCCGCTCTGCCCTTCCTGGGTCCAGAGCATCCCCGATGAGCGTCTCACCCAGCCGGTCGAAAGTGACTTACCGACGCTGATCCTCAGTGGCGATTACGATCCGGTGACGCCGCCATCCTATGCGAAATTGGCGGCAGCGACGCTGAGGAACAGCTTCGTCATCAATTTTTTCGGTATCGGGCATGACGTCCTGGGAAACGATCTTTGCGCAGGCGTGATTGCCGACATGTTTCTCGACAAACCCACGACACGGCCGGTCGATAATTGTCTGAACGAGCAATCACTGCCTGATTACGAGCCACCGGTCAACTGACCGGGTTCTTAGAAATACGAGGTTTCAGAAATACGATAAGGCCAAGATTACCACGATCAGTGCAACGACGATGCTGCCCAGGATGATCAATGGTTTGCTGAGCTCGCTTGAACGGCCTTCGGCTGCAGGCAGATCAGATGGCATCGGCGCGGCTGCCGCTTCCGCTGCCGCTTGGAGATCGTCGGGAGTGAGTCTGTCCAAGGCACGATCCAGCGGGGCATGATCCGAACTGGTCTGTTCAGCGGCGCCGGCGGACCCCGGAATAGTGTCCGTCAGAATCGCGCCTGCGGGAATGGCTGTCGGAGCGGTCATCGTGGCGTGCACCTGCTCGGTGAATGCGGCGAAAAATTCATCCGCCATCTTCTTTGCGCTGCCTTCGACCAGGCGTGACCCAATTTGCGCCAGCTTCCCGCCGATCTGGGCAATGACGGCATATTTCAAAAGCGTGGCGCGCCCTTCTTCCTGCGATTCCAATTGCACCTTGGCGCTGCCTTTGGCGAAGCCTGCGGCGCCCCCCTGGCCCTCGCCGGTAATCGTGTAGCCACGGGGTGGATCGATATCGCTCAGCGTTATCTTGCCACCGAAGCTGGCTTTTACCGGGCCGATCTTCGCTGTGACGCGAGCGGTGAATTCCGTATCGGAAACGCGGGTCAACTCATCGCAACCGGCGATGCTGGCGCGCAGAACCTCCGGATTATTGAGGGCAGCCCAAACAGCTTCTCGTGGCGCGCCGATCCGGTATTCACCTGTCAGATCCATTGGCTTCTTCCCCAATTGCAGATACGCTCGCCCGGTCATCCAAGCAGGTCTTGACTTAATGTCAAGCTGGCCCGAAGGTCGAGAAATGATGAAAGGTCCTGGTCTTAAGCGGTTCCTAGGCTTCCTTAGCCTCATTTTGGTTGTTGGAACCTCTCCCGCAGCTGCCGTCGAATTCACCCGGGACATCCTCGTCATCCAAACACGAAATGCGGCCCACCGGTTCAATGTCGAGATCGCCAGTGATCCGGATGCACGTGCTCAAGGCTTGATGTTTCGCCAGGAAATGGCCGCCAATGCAGGCATGCTGTTTCTCTATCCGCAGGACCAGGCCGTCGCTTTCTGGATGAAGAATACTTATTTGCCGCTGGACATGATTTTCATCGGCGCCGATGGCAGCATTACTCAGATTGTCAAGAATGCGCAGCCCTTCTCCGAAAACCTGATCCCTTCCGACCGTTATGTGCGGGGCGTGCTGGAAGTGAATGCCGGCATCGCCAATCAGCTCGACATCCAGGTCGGCGATCACGTCGTCTACAAGGTCTTCAAGTTTCCGGCGGCGGCCAACAGCAAATGACGGTTTCCCTGCCGCGGGACGGCAGGGCCGCTTCGATTAGAGGCTGGTTTCGGCCGACTGGCTCAGGCGTCTGTATTGTACGCCGGATTCCAGCGCGCTCTGCGCCACCGTCTTGCGGCGGCTGGTGTCATTGACGCAGAAGATATGTGCGTAAGGCGTGCCGTCGATGCCGTTGAAAGTCGACGCCACCTCCCACACCAGTATCGACATATCGGCATTTTGATAACGCGCGCCGACAGTCACTCGCGTTTGTTTCCGGCGGGAAAAGATCCCAAGCATGCGTCGTCCCAATATCTTTGATGGATCCGCCAATGGCAGCGAATCAACTATCTAATTACCACAACAGAATTATTGACGACAAGGTATAGCTGAGTCGCGCCAAATCGACTGATCCGAGCGTCGGTTGAGAGCCGGCCGGCTGGCTGCGCTGAAGGCACTGGATCTCAACGGAAATATTTCGCTACGCGAAATGCCGACTGCAACCATAACGAAAGAATTACGCGTTGCGGAGATACCACGCGTAATCCAGTTCCGTGACACGGCTGAAAAAACGATCCTGTTCCGCGCGTTTCACTGCCGTGAAGACGTGATGAAAGCGTTCGCCGAAATAGTCCCTCATACGCTGGGATTTCTCAAACAGGTCCAGAGCTGCAAACCAGTTCGTCGGCAGGCTTGAGCCCATTTCCTGCGCCTGGGCATAACCGTTGCCGACAATGGCAGGACCCGGATCGATCCGGTGAGCCAGGCCGTAATGGATGCCGGCGAGCAATGCCGCCACGGCCAGATAGGGATTGGCATCGGCACCGCAGATACGGTGCTCGACATGGCGCGTATGGGCCGGCCCAGCCGGCACCCGGAAGCTGACAGTCCGATTGTTGACGCCCCAGGTCGGCGCTACCGGCGCATAGGAGTTGGCACGAAAGCGACGGTATGAATTGGCATTCGGAGCGAAGACGGCCATGGAATCGTCGAGGAGGGCTTTCATGCCGCCGACTGCGAATTTAAGCAGATCGCTTCCCTCGGGCGCGTCACTGGCGAAAACGTTCTGCCCATTCTCGTCCGCCAGGCTGACATGCAGATGCATACCACTGCCGGCAAGATCGTTATGCGGCTTGGCCATGAAGGTTGCTTCGAAACCGTGACGCACCGCGGTGCCCTTCAGCAGCCGCTTATAGATGACGGCATCATCACAAGCCCGCAGCGCGTCGGTGCGGTGCCGCAGCCCCAGTTCCATTTGCCCCCGGGCATATTCCGATATGGAGGATTCCAGCGGCAAGCCGATTGCCTCGCCATAGGCGTAAACGTCGCGGAAGAAAGGATCGAAATCGTCCAGCTCGCGCAAGCCGTAGACCTGGATATCCTTTTGCCGATGACCCGTTACCGCAGAGACCGGCGTTTGCCGGCTGCCATCGGCGGCGATCTCCCGGTCCACCAGGAAGAATTCCAATTCGCAGGCCACGACGGGGGTCAGCTTGAATTCCTTGAAACGCTCGATCACGCCCTTCAGGACCTGTCGCGGATCGAAAAAGCACCGCGCACCGTCCAGCTCGTACATCGACAGCATCAATTGCGCGAAATCGGGTCCAAGCCAGGGGGCCTTGGTCAAGGTGCCTGGCACGGCCCGGCCGAGCCGGTCGGCATCGCCATCGGCCCAGACCAGCCCGGTTTCATCGACATCCTCACCGGTAATATCGAGAGCACCCATGGTGCCGGGCAGAAAGCGGGCATAATCGAAAATGGGCCGCAGGTCATGCCGCAACAAATTTTTACCGCGCGGCACGCCGGTGAGATTGGTCCAGAAGATTTGCACGAAGCGCACGTCCGGGTGCTTTGCCAGGAATTCGTCGCATTCGTGCGTCTCGGCAATTTCCGGGCTGGCTGTTCCTTGACTGGTCTTACCCTGACTCAATTTTCCTCATCCTCGGTTGTAGTTTTGTAACAGCGCCCCGGCAGCAAGGCCGGCGCAATGTCCTTGGCGGTGATCCTCAGTTCTGCAATTCGTCGATGCAGGCGCCGACGCTGGCGATCAGATGATCGACCTGGGCGGCGGTTGTTGCCGGACAGACCAGCGTCATATTGTGGAAGGGCGCGATGATGATACCGCGGTTCAACAAATAAAGATGAATGGCCAGCTCTACCTTGTGATGCATGGCGGCTTGCGCTTCGGTGCCGTTGCGTGGACGTTCCGGCGCGCAGACGAATTCCGCGCGGGCGCCCACATTGGAAACATGCCAGGGCACATTGCGCTTCCGGATTTCCGCTTCGATGCCACGCGCCAGCCGCTCCGACAAAGGCAGCATGTGTTCATAGGCGGCCAGTGTCATGACCTGCTCGAGATTGGCACGCATCGCTTTCAACGCCATTGCATTGGCGCTGAGCGTGGTGCCCATGCCGCTATAGCCGGGGCCGGATGCGGTTTCTGCTTCCTTCATCTTCGCTGCCATCTCGGCGGTGCAGCCATAGACGGAGCAAGGGATCCCACCTGCGATCGGCTTGCCGATGGTCAGGAAATCCGGCTCCAGGCGATGAGTCCGCGTATACCCGCCATAGCCGGTCGAAATCGTATGCGTCTCATCGATCACCAGCAGCGTGCCGTACTTCCGCGTCAGTTGGCGCAGGCCCTCCAGATAGCCGGGCTGCGGCAGAACCATACCGATATTGGTCAAAGCAGGCTCGGTGATGACGCAAGCGACATCACGGTCCTTAAGCGCCGTTTCCAAGGCAGGCAGATCGTTGAATTCCACGACTTTTGTGTGGGTCGTGAGATCATAGACTTGACCGATCAGGCCGGGACGATGAATCGGCTTGCCGTCTTTCAAGCGCACGAAGGTATCGTCGCAGGAGCCGTGATAGCAGCCATGGAAGACAAGAATCTTATTCCGTTTCGTGATGCCGCGGCACCAGCGGATAACGAAGCGATTGGCGTCGGTGGCCGTCGTCGCAACCTGCCAGTACGGCAAGCCGAATTTCGCGGTCAGCAGCTTGCCGACTTCGACGACATCCTCGGTCGGCAGCATATAAGTAAGGCCGTGGCGCGCCTGCTCAGCGATGGCGGCAGCAACCGGCGCCGGTGAATGGCCGAACATCGACCCCGTATCGCCGAGGCAGAAATCGTCATATTTGTGGCCGTCGACATCGGTCAATGTGGAGCCGGATGCATCGGCCACGAAAAGCGGGAAGGGCGTCGACCAGTCCAGCATCCAATGCATCGGCACGCCGTTATGCCAATGAGAGGCTGCTTCTCTTGCGAAGCGCTGGGAGGTGGGGTTGCGCTGCGTGTAATGATCGCTCTCGCGGCGGATCATCGCCGTGACTTTATCCGTGGAGACACCGGCTTCCAAATTGGCCATTTCGACGCTACTCCTAACTTTGCGCTGCTATTGATAGCGGCTGGCCAAGAGGTCAGCAAGTGGCTGCCAGGGCGGTTGAAAAAGCAACATCCAAAGAGGAAGAAAAAACGAAGATGATGTCAGGACAAGTTGCTCTCGTGACCGGCGCGGGCAGCGCCGATGGGATCGGCTTCGCAACCGCAAAATTTTTGGCGGAAGCCGGTGCAAGTGTTGCCATTACCTCGACGACGGACCGCATCGAGGATCGGCTCGCTGAATTGCCGGTAGCGGATGAAAAAAAGCTTAGCCTGGTCGCCGATCTGACACGCGAGCGGCAGGTCGAACGTCTCGTCGAGCGGGTGCTGAAAACCTATGGCCGCATCGACATCCTCGTGAACAATGCCGGTATGATCCAAACGGGGGAGCGAGCTAAGGCATCACGGGTTCACCAAATCTCGACAGCCGAGTGGCAACGCGCTCTCGATATCAATATGAACACCTGTTTCTATGTCACGCGGGCAGTCATGCCGCATATGTTGCGCCGCAAATATGGCCGCATCGTCAATGTCGCCTCGGTGACGGGGCCGGTCGTTACCTTCGATCGCAGCGCTGCTTATAGTGCGGCCAAGGCGGCAATGGTCGGCTTCACGCGGGCAGCGGCTCTTGAAGTGGGTAGAAAAGGCATCACGGTCAATGCTGTTGCGCCCGGCTGGATTCAAACGGCGTCATCCTCCAAGATGGAAATTGAAGCCGGCAAGAATACACCGCTTGGGCGACCGGGCCGGGCTGTGGAAGTGGCCGCCGTCGCGGCTTTTCTCGCATCTGAATCGGCCGGTTATGTCACGGGCCAGATGATTGTAGTCGATGGCGGCAATGTCATCCAGGAACATAAGGGTGGATAATAGGCAGAAGACGAGCCATGGCCAAGCGGACGAGGGGAGAAAAAGCATGCTTGATCGCCGCGTCATCGAGCAACTGATCGACGATATAGGGCAGGATGTCTTCGGGCGGCTGTCGCGGCAATTCCTCGACGAAACGACCGAGCGCATCGCAGCGATCAAGGCATGCCGACAGGGTGCCGAATGGAAGGAGTTGGCCCGCCATGCCCATTCGCTGAAGAGCACGTCGCAGAGCTTCGGACTTCAGCAAACAGGGCAATTGGCCGCCGCTTTGCAACATGCCGGCGATCGGGAGCAGGTCGCCTTGATCGAGCAGCTATCACCCGATTTATTTGCGGCTGCGACGGTGGAATGCCGGGAATTCGCGGAATTATGCGATCAGCTTGCATTCAGCTCGCAATAGAAGACCGGTCCCAGCTCTGACGCTTGCGATAGAGCGTCGAGGGACTTACCCCCAGCGCGGCGGCCGCGCGCGGGATATTGCCGTCGCAGCGGGCGATCGCATGTTCGATCGCGTCGCGCTCGATCTCCGCCAAGGGCTTGATGTCCGGCAAGGCCACATCATCGCCCAGTGGTGACAAGACCACAGGCTGAAACGATGTTGTCGCGACGGTGCCGGCCGGCTGAACCGTGTTGGAGGTGAATAGCTGCGGCGGCAGCATGTCCAGCGTCACGATGGGCCCGGCATTCATCACGACGATGTTGCGGATCAAGTTCTGCAATTGCCTGATATTGCCCGGCCAGGCGTAATTGCCGAAACAGCGTTCGACCTCGGCGGCAAATCCGTTGAAAGTCTTGTTTTCCTCGCGGGCATATTGATCAAGGAAATGATGCGCGAGTTGCAGGATATCTTCGCCTCGTTCCCGTAATGGCGGCAGCATGATGTTCAAAACATGCAGCCGGTAGAACAGGTCTTCACGGAAGCGGCCGGCGGCGACTTCGGTCATCGGGTCGCGGTTGGTCGCACAAAGGATACGCACATCGACGCGTTCCACGCGGTCGCTGCCGACGCGCTGGAAGCTTCCGGTCTGCAGGAAGCGCAGCAGCTTCGGTTGCAGATCGATGGACATCTCACAGATTTCATCCAGGAATAAGGTGCCGCCATCGGCGCTCGCCGCCGCACCTTCCCGGTCACCCTGGGCGCCGGTGAAAGCACCCTTCACATGACCGAAAATCGCACTTTCCAACAGGTCCTTCGGCACGGCGGCGCAGTTGAGCGGCACGAAAGGAGCATTCGCGCGGGGTGAAATGCTGTGGATCGCCTGGGCGGCGACCTCCTTGCCGGTGCCCGATTGACCGGTAATGAAGACGGTCGCCTTGCTGGAGGCCGCAGCGGCGATCATGCGATAAGCGGTCTGCATCACCTGCGACTTGCCGATGAAGCCATAGAATTCGGACTGGCTGAAATTGCCGCTGAGTGTCGCAACGACGTTGGAGAGGCGGCGGCGCTCCAGCACGTTGTTGAGCGTGATCAGCAGCCGGTCCGCATTGAAAGGCTTGACCAGAAAGTCGTAGGCACCTTCGCGCATGGCTTCCACGGCAGTGCTGATGGATCCGTCCGCCGTGATGACGACCGTCGCCGTGGCCAGTTGATTGTTTCTGATGTGACGCAAGACTTCCAAGCCGTCGATATCCGGCAACCGCAGATCGAGCAGAACGACATCGGGGGGCTGGCGGATGATTTCCTTGATAGCCGCACGGCCAGTATCGCAATGGCGAACGGAATATGATCCGCGGCGCAAATATTCCTGGAATATCCGGGCCATGGAAAAGGTGTCTTCCACCAGAAGAACGTCGGATCTGAGCTGACCGTCCATTCGTTTCGCCATGATCATCAGGTCGGCAATATTTAGCAATCAGGCGCAGATGGCGAAAGAAGTGTCAATTGAGACGGCTGTCTTAACGCGACGGCGACAGAATTTTCTACTATAAAGAAAGAATCTTTTCGGATCAGCATCGCGATTCCGGTATCTGCCGCTCTAGCAGGCCGTTCGATCTGTGTCTAAGGGACCAGGTTCAAACCAAATGCGGTTTGGTTTCGATCAGATGGTTGATCACCAGCAGACCCGGAAAGGCGACGGCGATGTGGGACGGCGTAATGCGGACGACCGATCCGATGATCGGCCCGAGGCCGGGAAGATCGACGGAGATCTTGTCGCCCACCAATGCGGCCCGGTTGGTCTTCAAAAGCGCGCCGCTGGCAGAGATATCGATCAGCCGGCAGGCGACGTCGATGCCCTGGATATTCAGATGCGTCGGCAGATTGACGGCATAACGCGGGGAAGCCCGCCGTTCACTGCTCGATTTCCGTTTAAGCATCCGATTTCCTTCTCGTCATCCGCTGCCACTATCGCTGTCGGCGGTTGAAAAAGCCTTAATCGCCACCGCCGACGGCTGTCCTACTGGCAGCGGTTGGGGGCCAAGGCCTCGGCCGTAATTCCTCGCGCACCCAGATCGTTGGGAATATTGCCCTGATTGATCAAGCTAGCAGTGATGCGTCCCAAGGTTGCCGACATCATGATGCCAAATCCGCCTTGTCCGGCCAACCAGAAGAAATTTTCCAGCGAGGAATCGAAGCCGGCAACCGGCATTTCGTCGGCGACAAAGCTACGCAACCCGGCCCAGCTATGATCGATCCGACGAATGGTGAGTTGGGTATGACGTTCAAGCCAGTCGGCCAGGACCGCGATATCCATCTCATCGGGCTGGATGTCCTGTGGCTCGACCGGCGTCTGATCGCCGGGAGAGGCCATGAGCTTGCCGGAACTCGGCTTGATATAGGTTTCGCCGCCAGCGAAATCGACAGCCGGCATCTGGCTGACATTCATGCCCGCCGGCGGGTCGATCAGGATTGCGGTTCGCCGTTTCGGCACCAGGCCGATCGATTTGGCGCCGGCCAGCATGCCGATTTGATTGGCCCAGGCGCCCGCAGCGTTGATGACGAACTTCGCTTGGTAAGTCTCGCCGCTTGCCTTGACCTGCCAGCCTGAGCCAGTCCGCGTCAATTCGGTCACGCGGGCGCCGGTGATGACTTTGCCGCCGCTTTCTTTCAGGCCTTTCAGAAAACCGCGATGGATGGCATCAACATCCATGTCAAGAACGCCCGGCTCGATGACGGCGCGGGCGATTTGATCGCGACGTAGCAAGGGCGCTTGCTTCAAGGCATCCTCGACGGAAAGTTCGAGAATTGGATTTTCTTCCGTGCCAAGAGCGAGCACCTTATCCAGCCGGGCTTCATCGCCATGCAAGGCTACGCTCATGCCACCGCGCGGCGTCAGAAGCGGGTGATCGGCAAAACCGGGCGGCGGGTTGACCAAGAAGTCAAAGCTGGCCGTGCTGATCGCCCGCACCAGGGATGGGCCATAATTGCGGGTGAAGAGCGCTGCCGAGCGCCCGGTCGAGTGATAGCCGGGCGCGTCCTCGGCTTCGAGCATCAAGACCTTGCCGGATTTGACCAATTCATAGCCGGCCGCGGCGCCTGAGACGCCAGCGCCGATGATCAGAAAATCACAGTTGTTCGACATCACTCCCCGCTACCTTATCCTTAGCCCTGGGCCCGAATTCTCTTTTGCGTCAACGCATGAAACCGCCAGATCAGCAGCGTCATCGCAATACCCAGCGATGTCGCCAGCGCCGTCATGAGCGCCATCGGTCCCATACCATGCCGATAGCCCCAGATATAGCCGATAGGTACGCCAACGGCCCAAAAACTCAGACCATAGATGATCGTCGGCAAGGCGGTATCGGAAGCGCCGCGGAGGCTTCCCATCAGCACGCCCTGCAAACCGTCGATGACAATCATCATGGCGGTCACAGTGAAAACCGGTACGAGCAACACAATGACGGCAGCATCGTGGCTATAAGCGTGGGCGAGCGGCTCCACGAGAAGAGAGAGCGTTATGGAAATGAGCGCCATGACGGCAAATTCCATACCGAAGGCAACCCAACCGGCACGCGCAGCATCGCGCCACGATCCACGGCCAATGGCATTGGCGACCCGAATAGCGGCCGCCGTGGCAATGCCGATCGTGAGCATATAGACGAGGCTGGTCAGATTGATCGCTGAATGCATGGCCGCAAGCGAGGATGTGCCAAGCCAGCCGGCCATCACGATCATTGAACCGAAGCAGCTCGATTCCAGCGCGATCGCCAGGGCCAATGGCAGACCCAGCCAGAGCAGCCGTTTCAGCTCACCAGGCTGCCAGCCGCCGAGTAACTTGATGCCGTAAACGGCGCGATCACGCTGGCAGAAAATGACGGTGAGGGCGCACAAGAACATCAGCCATCGTGTGATGGAGGTTGCCAAGGCAGCGCCGCTGGCACCGGAAATCTGCGCGCCGAAAATCGGAGACAGATCAATAGCGCCATTGGTCAATGGCCAAGCCAAAGCGAAATTCACGATATTGGCGACCAGCATGATGACGGTGCCCGGCCAAGGGCGGCTGATCCCTTCCAGCAACAGGTTGCAGGCGGCGAACAGCATCAGCCCGGGCATGCCGATGGCGAACATCTGCAAGGCAAAGCCGCTGCCGGCGGCGATATCCGCAGGCTGGCCAAGCAGCCGCATGAAGGCCTCGCCGCTGGCCAGGATAAGTGCCTGCAACAACCCCAGAATGCCGGCAACGATCAGTGAGAGCCGCCAGATGCCGCCACAGCGGTGCCGTTCGCCAGCACCGTCCGCCTGAGCGCAAAGCACGATCGTCCCGATCAAAAGGCCGATGCCGACGGCCTGTAACAATGTCTGCGGTTGAACGCTGCCGCCGAAAAAGGCCAATTCGACCCCACTGCCGCGGCAGAGGAAGGTATCCACGGCGATCATGATGACAAGGCCCGCCCGCGACAGCATCACCGGTAGCGCCAAACTGACGGTCCGGCGGATATGATGGCTGACCGGCGCCGCGACCGGCACGGGTGACAGGGAGGGAGCACTCGTTACGTTCATGTTAACGATTGGTCATCTATATAATTTCGACTGAGTCCGACCTGACGATGCGGCACATTGCCGGACGCAACGTGCATTACCACCAGCGCGGCTAGATTGTCGACCGTAAGTATTTGATTTGGCGAGCGTGAAGAATGGGGTTGTTTGGCTCAAAAACAGCTGGGTCCCACCAAAAAAAGCCCTTTCGTGAGCGTTTCAAGGCGTGGTGGGAAGGATATGACCTGCCGGAACCGGCGCCCGAGCCGGAGCCGGTGGAGCCGGTTCTCGATCTATCGTTTCCTCAGACCCCGATCCCGCCGCTGGAACATCCAATCGTGAAAGTTCAGATGGCAATCTGGGGTGAGGGCAACAGCCGCCCTGGCAATGCCGAATACGTGCTTTATCTGGTAAAACCCTTCGCGCTGAACGAGACGATGTCGATCCTCGATTTCGGCTGCGGATTGGGCGGCAGCACCCGGGCGATCGCAAAGGAATTCGATGTCTATGCGACCGGCTATGAATCTGACCAGATTCTGGCCGAGGCCGGCAAGGCGCTATCGGTGAAGCATGGAATGGATCGGAGGGCGGCGATCAGCCATTACGATCCAAGAACCACTGTTCTGAAATCAGGGCAATTCGACTGCATTTTCTGCGCTGACCACATGCATGCCGTTGCCGGCAAATCGCAGATGCTGTCGCGACTGGAGGTAGCCCTCAAGACGCGTGGCCAGATCACCATCGTCGATTCCGTGCTGGGGGAAAAGATCAAGCCGGACGACCAGAGGCTGGCCGCGACCTTGGGCGCTGAGGCGATGGAGCAATCGCTGTTCTGGTCCACCGCCGATTACGAAAAGGCATTCCGGGAACTGAAATTCGACCTGCGGATCGGCGAGGATATCACCGAGCGCTACCGCAAGCTGGTCACTGAAGGTTGGGACAGTTTCGTCCAGAAGCCGGAAGGCAAGGAAGCCAGCCGCGCCTTTCCCAAGGAGACGGTTGCGGAAGCCGAATTATGGCAGCGCCGTCTTGCCGCCTATGACGCCGGTTTGCTGCGAGTCTATCGGTTCTATGCAATAAAAATGGGCGGTACCCGCACCTCGTGAAGGTGCATCCAAGGGTATTGTCGTTTTTATCAAGGGCTTATACCGGGTCAAGCATACTTGACAGTTACTGCCGCGGTCACTATGTTCCGCCCGCGTTTGTGAATTCGAGGACCGGACCATGAAAGTCATTAATTCTCTCAAGGCAGCGAAGGGGCGCCACAAGGATTGCCGCATCGTTCGCCGTAAGGGCCGGGTCTATATCATTAACAAAACCAACCCGCGTTATAAGGCCCGCCAGGGCTAAATTTCGGGGCAGGTTGAGTGCCTCGATCGCGGATCGGGTTGCGCTCTCTGAGATAGATCACGTTCCGTTACGAACCGCGCCGGTTTCCGGCGCGGTTTCGTTTTTCCGCTTCCCTTTATGCCCTGGCAGGCAATGTGGCATGGTAGCGGAAGGATGCCGCCCAGTCGTTTACACTGATATATCAGATGGGCTAAGAGTTTGCCATGTTGATGCCTGAACCTGATGCCGCCGTTCTCGCGCGTCGGCCGCAATTGGTCGATGCGCTGAAACGCCTGATCGACCCGGCCGGTGTCATTGCCGATCCCATCGCCTTGCGGGCCTATGAGAATGATGGGCTGACGGCTTACCGACAGCCGCCGATGATTGCCGTGCTGCCGAGAGACACGGCGGAGGTCGCAGCTATCCTGCGCTTCTGCCATCAGGAGAGGATCAAGGTCGTGCCGCGCGGCTCCGGCACGTCACTTTCCGGCGGGGCGCTGCCTCTGGCCGACGGGATCTTGCTTGGCCTCGGCAAGTTCAACCGTATCCTTGAGATCGATTACGACAATCGGTGCGCCGTGGTACAGCCCGGCGTGCCGAATTTAGCGATCAGCCACGCGGTTGCCGAGCGCGGCTTCTATTACGCGCCGGATCCCTCCAGCCAGATCGCCTGCAGCATCGGCGGCAATGTGGCGGAAAATTCCGGCGGTGTTCATTGCCTCAAATATGGCCTCACCACCAACAATCTCCTTGGCCTGGAAATCGTTCTGATGACGGGCGAGGTGCTGCGCATCGGCGGCAAGCATCTGGATGCCAATGGCTATGACCTGATGGGTATCTTGACCGGCTCGGAAGGTTTGCTGGGCGTGGTTACCGAGGTAACGGTGCGGTTGCTGCGCAAACCGGAGACAGCGCGTGCCTTGCTGGCCGGTTTTTCTAGTTCCGAAGCGGCAGGACAATGCGTCGCCGATGTCATCGCCGCCGGCATCATCCCGGCCGGCATGGAGATGATGGATCGGCCGGCCACCCATGCCGTGGAAGATTTCGTGCACGCCGGCTATCCGATGGAGGCCGAGGCTTTGCTGATTGTCGAACTCGATGGCCCCGAGGTCGAGGTGGATCATCTGTTATCGCAAGTCTGCGCAATCGCCGAAACTAACGGCGCGACGTCCCAGCGGGCGAGTGCATCCGAGCAGGAACGCCTGCTGCTTTGGGCCGGCCGCAAGGCAGCCTTTCCGGCAATCGGTCGCATTTCGCCCGATTACTACTGCATGGATGGCACCATTCCCCGCAGCAAGCTGCCGCAGGTATTGGCGCGCATGGATGAATTATCGCGGCGTTACGGCTTGCGGGTTGCCAATGTCTTTCATGCGGGCGACGGCAATCTGCATCCGTTGATCATGTATGACGCCAATAAGCCGGGTGAATTGGAAGCGGCGGAATCCTTTGGCGCCGATATCCTGTGTCTCTGCGTCGAAGTTGGCGGTGTCCTGACCGGCGAACACGGTGTTGGTGTCGAGAAGCGTGATCTCATGCCCCGGATGTTCAGTGATGTCGATCTGGATCAGCAGATGCGTCTGAAATGCGCATTCGACGATAAGCAGCTTCTCAATCCCGGTAAGGTATTCCCGGTCTTGCGCCGCTGCGCGGAACTGGGCGCAATGCATATCCATCGTGGTCAATTGCCACGTCCTGATTTGCCGCATTTCTGATGACGAACGAAATCTCCCCGACCTCCGCAGCCGATTTGGCGGATGCCGTTTGCGGCGCTTTACGTGACAAGGCGCCCCTGCAAATCGTCGGACAAGGCAGCAAGGCCGGCTGGGGCCGACCGGACCAGGCGATGCGGCGTCTGTCGCTCGCGCGCTTCACCGGCATTCGCAGCTATGAAGCGGCGGAACTGGTAATGACGGTCGGTGCCGGCACGCTGATGTCCGACATCGAACCGATCCTAGCGGCCAAGAACCAGCAGCTTGCTTTCGAACCGGCGGATTGGGGTCCGCTTTGGGGCAAGCCGGCGGGGCAGGGAACAATCGGCGGTGTACTTTCGTGCAACCTATCCGGTCCACGGCGTTTCCATTCCGGCGCGGCGCGGGACCATTTCTTGGGCTTCACCGCCGTCAATGGCCGGGGCGAAGTCTATAAAGCTGGCGGACCGGTGGTGAAGAATGTCACAGGCTATGATCTGCCGAAATTGCTGGCCGGCTCATTCGGCACGCTCTCGGTGCTGACAGATATCACCGTGAAGGTCTTGCCGCGTCCCGAGAAGCAGCGCACCGTCTTGCTCTTCGGCCAAGGCCCGGAAACCGCCAATGACGCCATGACCATGGCTCTAGGCAGCACGCATGATGTGAGCGGTGCCTGTTATCTACCGATGGATCTCGCGCGGCGGTCGCGGGTTGATCTGATCCGCAATGCGAATGCGGCGGTCACCGCTTTGCGGATCGAGGGTTCCGGACCTTCGGTCGAACACCGTTGTGCGGCCTTGCGCCAGATCGTCTGTGACGCAGCGACGGAAGAATTGCATTCAATGCGATCATTGGCCTTTTGGCGGGAGATTCGCGACGTTGCGACTTTCATGGCCGATCCGGAGACCGTTCTCTGGCGCCTGTCGGTGCCGCCCGCGAGCGGTGCCCGCCTCGCCGGCAAATTGGCGAATGCGCTAGCCGGTTGTAGCTGGTTTCTCGATTGGGGCGGCGGTTTGCTCTGGATTGCCCTGCCGCCAGTGGAAGATATAGGGGCCGAAAAAATCAGGCAGTCATTAGTCGACGGCGGCGGCCATGCTACCTTGTTGCGCGGGCCGGATGATCTGCGCCGCACGGTTCCGGTCATCGAGCCAGGTGCTTTGAGTGCGCTGCTGCGGCGTGTGAAGCAGGCTTTCGACCCGGCCGGCATTCTCAATCCCGGCCGCTTGAGCGCCGATTGGTAAGGAAGGCTGCTGAGATGCAGACCAATTTCACGCTGGCGCAACTTGCCGATCCCAATACAGCCGAAGCCGAGAAAATTCTTCGGACCTGTGTTCATTGCGGTTTCTGCACCGCCACCTGCCCGACCTATCTGCTACTCGGTGACGAGTTGGACAGCCCGCGTGGACGCATCTACCTGATCAAGGACATGCTGGAAGGCGGCCAACCCGCATCGGACGCGGTCGTCACCCATGTCGATCGCTGCCTTTCCTGCCTCAGTTGCATGACCACCTGTCCTTCGGGCGTGCATTACATGCATCTGGTCGATTACGCTCGGCAATACATTGAGGACAGCTATCGCCGGCCGCTGCTGGATCGCATTCTTCGATCTCTTTTGGCCTATCTGTTGCCCCGGCCCGGTATGTTCCGCTTCGCGCTGATGGCTGGCGGGCTTGCCAAGAAACTTGGGCTGACAAACTTGCTGCGTGGGCGCGTCAAAGCCATGGCCGATCTGCTGCCGAAAAGCCTGCCGCCCGCGGCCCCAACCGATCGGCCCGGTATCTTCCCGGCACAGGGAAAGCAGCGCGGCCGCGTCGCGCTTTTGGCAGGCTGCGCACAACAGGTGCTGCGGCCGCAGATCAATGCCGCCACCATCCGGTTGCTCAATCGCCTGGGTATCGAGGTCGTGGTGCCGTCCGATGCCGGCTGCTGCGGATCGCTCACCCATCACATGGGCCGGCACGAAGCCGCTCATAAATCCGCCATCGACAACATCGCCGCATGGCATCACGAAATGGAGCTGAACGGTTTGGATGCCATCATCGTCACCGCATCCGGTTGCGGCACCACGGTGAAGGATTACGGCTTCATGTTCCGCGACGATCTCACCTGGCGGGACCGAGCCGAACGCGTATCGAAACTTGCCTGCGATATCAGCGAATATCTGGACCGGCTGGGCGATATTTCCGGCGTGGCCAAGCAGTTGCGCGTCGCCTATCACGCTGCCTGTTCATTACAGCATGGGCAGAAGCTGCGGGACTTGCCGGCAAAGCTGCTGCGGCATGCGGGGTTCGAGGTGGTCGATATCCCGGAAGGACATATCTGCTGTGGCTCCGCCGGTACCTATAACATGCTCCAGCCGGAATTGTCGGCCGGCTTGCGGCAGCGCAAGGCAGCGAATATCGAACGTGTGGGGCCTCAGGCGGTCGCGACCGGTAATATCGGTTGTCTTCAGCAATTGACGGGCGCTGTCGACGTGCCGGTCGTTCACACGGTTGAATTGCTGGACTGGGCTATGGGCGGACCAAAACCGGACCTACTTGCCAGCACGCTGCACTCGTAACTGCTGAGCACGCTCCTTTAGGCTGGGTCAATGGCCTTCCAGAAAAACGTAATTTTGCCAGCTCTTCATCCGCAGCAAAATGCGGCGAATCATGGCAAAGTGATGCCAATGTTCAGTATAAAGTGCGACTTCACCTGAACTGCCCGGTGGCAGTTGATAACCTGATATATCGTCCGTTATATCGATCACCGCGCTGACCCGCCCATCCGTCATGCGTGCAGCCGGATCGACCAAAGCACCAGTCGGCTGCAACTCCCCTTGCGATAGTGCATTGACGATCCGATTGACCTTGCCTTTGAAGACACGGCCGGGAACGGCGGTGAAGATGATTTCTGCTTCGTCTCCAACGCGGATGCGTTGAAGTGCATTCTGCGCGAAAGAAGCAGCAAAGGTCGTATTTTTGTCATCGAGGAAAACCATGACGGGCCGCAAGGGCAGGGGAGCCGCCATCATGCCGGGACGCAGAAAAAGCTGTGTCACGAAGCCATCGGTCGGTGCGCGCACCGTCGTCTGGTCGAGATCATATTGTGCGTTTTGCAGATCGGCCTGTAGCCGTGCGACCGTTGTATTCGTGCCTTCGATCTCAGATTCAAACGCCAGCTTCGCCTGGTCGGCCCGTGCCTGGGATGAGGAAACATTGGCATCCGCAGCCAGATAAGTCTGGCGCCGGGTATCGATCTGGGCTTCGGAAAAGGGCTGCGCATTGCCCTTTCGATTGGCGGCTTCATAGCGTTCGAATGACTGCTTGGCGCGGTCCCGTTGCGCGGCGGATTCCTTGACCTCGGCCAGGGCGGCATTATAAGCGGCTTGAAGCTGCCGCACATTTTGCTCCGCCTCCGCAAGGGCCGCCTTCTTGCTTTTGACCGCGAACTCATAGGGGCGAGGATCGATTTTGAAGAGAACATCGCCCTTTCGCACCGGAGAATTGGGTTGGACAGGTACGTCGATCACCTCGCCACGCACATAGGGAATGATAGGCGTCGAATAGAAGTAGAAGCGTGCCTGCTTCGTATAGGGATGATTGTAGTTCATCATCAGCAGGACGAAGCCGATGCCGAGAAAGCCGATCAGCACGGCGGTCGTGAAGGTCCATTTATTGAGCGGCACTTTCAGGAAACGAAAGATGCAGAAGCAGATCGCCGCATAGGTCAGGATCATCAACATTTCCATGATGACTCTCCTAGCTTGCCTGGGTCGGGTGGGAGGTGGTGGCCTCAAGCGCCGCGATGCGCGCCTCCAGCTGCGTAATTCGCTCACCCGTTTTCACTGTAGTCGCATTGGCTTCAGCATTCTGGCCAAAGCCATAGCCGCGCTCCGGACGGTAGATCGTCGCCCAGATCCAGAGGAACGGCCACAGGACATGCAGGGTGAAAAGGCTGACCCAGCCGGCAACGTGAATAGCATCCTGATGCGGATGATTGCGCTTCTTCGCGATCTCATAGGGTATGTCGTGGATATAGATAATGCCGTAGACGAAGACGAGAAAGACAAACACCAGCAAGAACAAGGCGAAATAATTCAGGAACATCGCGTCCTCCCTCCCAAGATGACGTCAGTGCACAAGCCTGAACCCAAGGGTCGGGGACCGCAAGCGATGCTTACGCGTAATTCGTGCGGAAAGCAGAAAATGTTTGGCGGCTATTTGGGGCCGGAGTCCTGGTCGAGCAGGGTTAGCCGTCCTATGACCTGGCCGGGATCGATCAGGGCGCCCGGAGCGATGACGGCATTGGCGCCGATCCGGGCGCGATCTCCGACCAGGGCACCGAACTTGTGGACGCCGGTAGGGATGATCGCCTCACGATAATGCACGCGGATGTCTTTATCGGCGCGCTCATTGCGATGATTGGCGATGATCGCGCCGGCTTCGATATTCACTCCGGCACCGAGGATTGAATCGGCGAGGAAATTGAAATGTGCGAGGGCACTGCCCGAAAACAAGAAGCTCGACTTTACTTCGCTGCCGGGACCGATGACACAATGATCCTGTAACCAGACGCCATCCCGCAAGTAAGCCCCGGCGGCGATGAAACAGTCGGGGCCGATAATGGCAGGGGGCTTTACGGTAATACCGGATTCGATCCGCGCTGAGCGATGAAAAACGATACCGCCATCGCGGCGGTAATCCAGTTTCTCCATCGCAACAATCAGCTCGCCTAAGATGTCGAGAATATTGTGAACGGCTTGCCAAGGCTCTTGATCAAGATAAGGCGCGAGCGGCGAGACGGATGCCCCAGATACGAACGTGTCGATCGGCACCTGGGGCATCTTTATCACCGTTTAGGATTGCGTAAGGCCGCGCATCATGCCTTTCAACGCATATTCGCCGCGTTCCCAGACCATGCGCTTCCAGTCGTCCTTGTCAGGATAGAAGGCGGCCCGGATTTGCTTCTTGATGGCCTTGCCGTGATCGCTATCCGGCTTGCCATGAATATAAAGCCAGTTATCGGCACGGATCGCATCAAGCATAGAGTCCAAGGGCTCGGTGCCATATTCCAGAGTGATGCCGCCGACCTCGGTGTTCGGCAATGCCTGGTCGACACCGATATTCGTGTCGCCAAGGGTAATGGCGGAAGAAGACGAGCCGTCGTCGAAATAGGTCGCTTCGTCGCCCCACCAATCCTTGATCATCTTGTTGCCGGTGGACTCGCCGAAATGGTTGGACATGATTTCGCCGATTCCATAGGGGCCGAGGCCGGTATGCAGATCGATGAAGGCTGCCCGACGCACCGTCGCAGCATAAGGGGAAAGCAGCTGGCGCAGGGTGCGATTGGACCAGGTTGCCTTCTGGCCGCCATAGAAGACCCCTTCAGTGTCCCAATACTGTCCCGAGGTGATGGCGCCCTGCAACTCCATGGCGCCGTGCTGATCGGCATATTTGGTGAAAACGGCCTTGTTGCGTGCCTCGCTGGCTTCGGACCATTCCCTGGGGCAGATTGCATCGCGCAATTCGCGGTAGCCGGCATTTTCCGGATGCGGCTGGCTATGGTCCACGAAATTGCGGTTGAGATCGACATTGTCCTCATTGACCCGTCGAACCCAGGCGAAGCCATGCGGGTTGATCGCATGGATCAGCAGGATCGCGGTATCGGCGGGCAGCGTGTCAAACTGGCCGCTGCGCAGCCAGCCCACCTGAATCCCGGATCCGCAAAAACCTTCGGCCCCATGGGTACCCGACATGCCGATGAAGAGGCGGCTGGCATTGCGCGGCCCAATCCAGATGGTTTCGGTGGCGAGTTCTTCGCCATTCGGTCCGCGACTGGGATTTGGATGGGCTTCTACCGCGAACCCTTTCGCCCGCGCGACGTCATGGAGTTTGGCCCGTGCCGCGCGGTAGTCGCTGGCGAAAAATTCGCTCGGATTCATTTGATGGAATCTCCCTGTCTTTTGATTGCCGCCAGTCTAGCTGCTGGGCATTCGGCGGCAAGCGGCTTGTGACGACAATCCTGTTCCGCCGCCTATGCGCGGATTGCAGGGCCGGCAATCGCAAGGCAGGCCGTACAGCGGCTTATAAAGGTTTAACTTGCACCAGGACGCTGTGAACCGCCGTGCTTTGGGCCATGTCTGCCCGCAGCCCGGGATTGAGGGCATTGATGTTCCGGTGCTCCGGCAAGAGTTTCGGCCAGCGACTTTTATGCGCAAGCACGATTCCGGCTGGGATGCGGTCATCGATCACGGCCCGCATGGTCAGGCTGTCCGTATCGTTTTTCACCTGCACCTCAACACCAGTGGTCAGGCCGAGTGTGCTGGCGTCGGCTGGATGAATGACGAGATCCTCGGGGCCGGCTTTGGCGCGGATCTTGTCATCCTGAAAATAGCTGCTGTTCATCAACCAGGGCGATGCGGGAGAGAGCAGGCGGAACCAGCCCTTGGGCGGCCGGGCCTCGATCGCCGGTTGCGGCACACGCGGCAAGCCGTCCGCTTCTGCGGCGGCACTGGCGATCTCGATGCGGCCGCTCTCCGTTGGGAACTTTCCATCTGCGAATTGCAACACGGTTTCGCGAAACAGCGTGACGGTCGCCTGTTCGGCGAGCTCGGCGAAGCCGCTCAAACCGGCCTGGCGGCAGAGCCGGTCGAGGATCGGCCCATCCGCTTCATGCAATTCCGGCTCGGCATAGTTCATGGCCTTGGCCAGCCGGCGGAAGATTTCCTGATTGGGCAGGGATTGGCCCATCATTGGCAAGGCCGCGCGCTGAGCCGACAGGGTGAGATCGAAGTAAGGCGAGACGATGTCATCGAATTCAAGGAAGGTTGCGGCCGGTAGGACAATATCGGCGAAATCCACCGTGTCGGTGGGGAAGGGATCGATCGCCAGATGGAACAGATCGTCACGGCGCAAAGCTTGATGCAAAGCGCGCTGTTGCGGATTGGAGGCGGCGATATTGATGTTCCAGGTGATAAGCCCATGCGCTTCTGCCGCGTCGCTCAAGGTATCGACCAGATCCATATGGCTGATAACCCGTTTGGTGTTGCGGCGCAGAGCCGTGCCTTCGACGTCATCGCCATCGAGGCCTTTGCGCGCGCCGCCATTCAGATAGCAGAAGCCGGCACCAGCCTTGCCCAGATTGCCGCTGGCGGCCGGCAACAACCCGACAGCGCGAAAGATATTGCCGCCCTGGGCCTGACGCTGCAGGCCTTGCCCGAGCCACAGCAATGACGGACCGCGACCATAAATGCGTGCGGCTTCGACAATATGCGCCGCAGATATGCCCGTGGCGGCTTCCGCCCAGTCCAACGTGATGCGGTCAAGAACAGGTTCCACTTCCTCCCAGCCGGTGGCATGAGCGGCGAGATAAGGCCGGTCGATCAGGTTCTCATCGCGCATGACACGCAACATGGCAAAGGCAAGCGCGGCATCGCTCCCGGGGAAGGGCTGCAAATGCAGATGCGCGCCGGCGGCTGTATCGTGGCGCACCGGATCGACCACGACCACCTTCGCCGGCGTTTCCTTCAGCCAGTATTTATGCATATGCGGTGCAGCCGCCGAGGGATTGGCGCCCCAGACGAGGATGCAGGCAGCGTCCTTCGCGGTGCGCGGATCGAAGCCCAGGGAGGATGTACCATAGAGATAACCCAGCGCCGCATGGCCCGCAGCATTGCAGATGCTGTCGGGGTCGATTTCAGCGGCACCCAGCCGATTGAGGAAGCGTTGCGGAAATCCGCCGGCCAGCAGTGAGCAGGTGCCGGTATAGTGGGCATGCAGGATCGTTTCCGCGCCATATTTGGCGACGATCTCTTGCAATCTCTCGGCGGTTTCCGCCAGGGCCTCGTCCCAGGAAATATCGACGAAGCGGCCTTCACCCTTGGGACCGATCCGGCGGCGCGGGCTTAGGATACGGGCTTCGGGCTGGACGAACGCGCCGTTATAGGCGATGGCACATTTGCCGCAAAGGGCGCCCCTGGAAACCGCATGATCCGGATCGCCCAGGACCCGGGTCAGACCATCCGCGCGTTTCACGACGGCGATGCCGCAGGCATCGTAACAATCGCGAGGGCAGGTCGTCCGGATAACTGTTTTCGTATCTCGATCGATAGCCGCGACCATGGTCTTCTCCCCTATCTACTTTCGGAGAAGCATAATCTTCAATCGTTAAGAGCGACTAGGTCCGGTATCAGCAGAACGGTAGGGCCGGCTCCATCCATTAGCGCGAAAGCCGCCGGAAATCCTCTGATACGCTCTCGGCCAGCTTGATTAAGCGTTGGTCCTGCGTGCAGGACAGGTCGAGCAAGCGCTGGATAAGATAGCTGGCTTTATCTGCCGCTTCCGGCCAAGTCGTTGCTGGCGAGGATAAGAACATTTCCTCCAGGTGGGTCTGACGGTTCCGAAGCAAATCCTGGTCCCGTTGTACATCGACAGCCTGCCGCCGCAGTTCGGTTTCATGCTGGGCGGTCATGCCTCGATGCGCATCCAAATCGACGGTATCGTCTGTCATGCTGGTCACCTCCCAGTTCCATCGGTTAAACGAAAGGCCCGATATCCGAGGATATCGGGCCTATGTCAGGCAATGTACACTGCGATTTATGCTGGCTGGATGTTTGCAGCCGCGTCTTTGCCGCGCTCGCTCACAACATCATAGCTGACCTTCTGACCTTCGCTGAGCGAGGACATTCCGGCCCGCTCGACGGCGGTAATGTGAACAAACACATCCTTGCTGCCGTCATTGGGTTGAATAAAGCCAAAACCTTTTTGCGAATTGAAGAACTTGACGGTTCCGATAGCCATTTGGGCCTCCTTAAGAAACGCATGAGAACGAAAGGTTGCCGTCCGGGACGGCTTATCCGAAGTGAAGCATTGTCTTGAAGGAGCCCAAGCGGGCAAATAGCAAGGCAGGCTAAATATCGAATCCGGTAACATATGGTGGATATGCCCACAAACGACAAGGGTTAATTCTCAATTTTTCATCGAGAAATCGATCTCCACACGGAGGCCAAATGAGTTAACGCCGGGAAGGGCGCCGCCGAAAGAGCCTTAAAAACCAGAAAACCGAGCTTGGGGGCATGGAGCGCCATATATACATGGCCTGGGTTCCCTATTCCGCCGCCATGAGGCGAGGGCAGACCACCGTGGGTTCCACAACGGTTTCTACAACCTCGGTCATGGTTTTTGCATGAACGTCTTCAACGATTTCCTGGGCTACATTTAGACAGGTCCCGCAGCAAACCGGCCCGCCCAAAGCTTGGTAAATCGCTTTCGGACAGGTCAGGTTCTGATCCCGGGCTACCCGCTCGATATCGCTCGACCGGTGGCCGTTGCATAGGCACACATACATGCGTGGCTCCGCATAGACTGATACTGCGAATATGGTGAGAATGCGAATGAGTGTCAATAACAGGAGGCGGCCCCTCCTAGGAGGAATCCGCATAACTGGAACGCAATTGCAACAGCTCTGACACTTGACAGGGTTCCGCCAGCCGCCGAAGGTCGAGCAAAACCGACTTTGGTTCGACGGGAAAATCAATGTACGAAAGCAGCTACTGGCATCTCCTGCGCAAGCCGGGCTTTGCCTGGATGCTGGTGACCCAGTTCCTCGCGGCGCTGAACGACAATCTCTACAAGTTCGTAGTTACCCTGTTCGCCATCGATCTGGTGGCGGCAAACCGGGCAGCGGGTATCCAGGGCTGGGACAGCAACGCCTATCTCTTTCTTGCTTCCGCCCTGTTCGTGTTGCCCTTTCTGCTGTTTTCCGATTATGCCGGCCAGCTGGCTGACCGCCATTCAAAGCGGACCGTGCTGGTCATCACCAAGAGCGCCGAGATCGGCATCATGCTCCTGGCTGCCGTCGCGTTTTACGACGAAAGCATCGGCGGCATGCTCTTCGTGCTCTTTTTACTCGCAACCCAGGCGACGTTCTTCAGCCCGGCGAAATACGGCTGTGTCCCCGAATTGCTGCCGGACCGGGATCTCTCACGCGGCAATGCGCTCATCGAGATGAGTACCTTTCTCGCCATCATCCTGGGCGCCGTTTCCGGCGGGATCATCTACGACCACTGGAAAAGCGAGATGCTGGATATCGCCGCCGTCGCGGTGGCGATATCGATCCTGGGATCGCTTGCCAGTCTCGGCATTGGTCGGACACCAAAGCCCACACAGGCAAAGCCATTTTCTTGGATCCCGTTTCGCGAAGTCTGGATCGCCATCCGGCAACTGAAGGCAAATTACCGGCTTTGGCTGACCGTGCTCGGTATCAGCTATTTCTGGTTCCTGGGCGCCTGGGTACAACTTCTGACCACGCAATACGGCAAGGAGCTGATGCATCTCGGCGATTCCCAGACCAGCCTGCTGCAGGCGGCGATGGCGATCGGGATTGGCGTCGGCAGTATGCTGGCCGGCCGCTTCTCCGGACATAAGGTTGAGTTGGGCCTGGTCCCGCTGGGGTCGATCGGCATGGGCCTCACGGCCATCGCCATGCTTTTTGCGGATTACGCTTTCGGCTGGGCAGCCGCCGGTTTCGGCATTTTGGGCTTCTTCGGCGGCTTCTTCATCGTCCCCTTGAATGCCATGTTGCAGCAGAAAGCTGCTGCCGATATCCGCGGCCGGCTGATCGCCGCCAATAATGTGCTCAACAATGTCGGCATCCTTTGCGGTGCCGGCGCTTTGCTCCTATGTGGTCATGTGCTTGGTTTGCGGCCGGACCAATCGATGCTGGTCAGCGGATTGCTCAGCTTTAGCGTGACGATCTATCTCTGCTTATTGCTGCCTGATTTCCTGATCCGCTTCTGCCTCTGGCTTCTCACGCATAGTATCTATCGCATCCGGATCGAAGGGCCGCAGCACGTGCCGTTGAATGGCCCGGCCTTGCTGGTCTGCAATCATTTGTCTTTCATCGATGGCCTGATCGTGGGCGCCTGCGT
Source organism: Dongia soli (assembly GCF_034044715.1). Taxonomy (NCBI): domain Bacteria; kingdom Pseudomonadati; phylum Pseudomonadota; class Alphaproteobacteria; order Rhodospirillales; family Dongiaceae; genus Dongia; species Dongia soli. Next base: position 36,783 of record NZ_JAXCLW010000002.1, read on the forward strand.
TCAACGCTTCATCCGCTTCATGGTCTATGCACCATTCTTCGATCTGCCGCTTTTCGGCTGGCTGTTTCGCCTGATGAAAGCGATCCCCACCAGCGGCGGCCGCAATGCGGTCAGGGCCATCAGTGCTGCGCGGGCGGAATTGCAGGCCGGGCATGTTGTCTGCATTTTTGCCGAAGGCGCCATCAGCCGGACCGGCAATATGTTGCCTTTCAAGCGCGGCGTGGAGAAGATTCTCGATGGGCTGGATGTGCCGGTCATTCCTGTGCATCTCGACCAAGTCTGGGGCAGTGTTTTCAGCTTCAAGGGTGGCCGCTTTTTTTGGAAATGGCCGCTTCATTTCTTTTACCCCGTCACCGTAACTTTCGGTGCACCGGTGCCGGCGAGTAGCCGCGCTTCCAGCTTGCGCCGCCGGCTTCTTGAAATGGGCGGAGACGCCTTTCGCCTACGCCGCACGCGAGACGACCTGGTGCATCTTCGCTTCCTGCGCCGTGCGAAGAAAACCTGGACGCGGTTCTGCATGGCGGATTCAACCGGGCGAGAGCTTAATTATGGCCGGGCTCTCGTCGGTTCTATCTTACTGTCGCGCTGGCTGCGTCACCGTTGCCTGACGGAGCGTATGGTCGGCTTGGTGCTGCCGGCCTCGGTGGGTGGGGCGCTTGCCAATATGGCGGCGCTCTTTGCCGGCAAGGTGCCCGTCAATCTCAACTTCACCGCCGGCCATGAGGCATTGAAGGCTGCGATCGCCAAGGCGGAGATCAAGACCATCCTGACATCGCGCGCCTTTCTGCAGAAGGCCAAGCTGGCCGAGGAGCCAGGCATGGTCTTCATGGAAGACGTCATGAAGCGGCTAGCAGGCCCGGAAGCGAAGCTCATTTATCTGTTGGCCTGGCTCTTGCCGGCCCGTTGGCTCGATTGGCTTTACTGCGACCAGGACAGGGAACCGGCCGACCTCTGCACCGTGATCTTTTCCTCCGGTTCGACCGGCGAGCCGAAAGGGGTGATGCTGTCGCATCACAATATTGTCTCCAACCTTGAATCGATCGCGCAACTTCTGTGGGTGCAGCGCGACGACAAGATGATGGGGATCTTGCCCTTCTTCCATGCCTTCGGCTTCACCGGCACCTTCTGTCTGCCTTTAGTCTGCGGTTTCGGCGTGGTCTATCATCCCAATCCGCTGGACGGGAAAACCATCGGCAAATTGGTGGCGAATTATCGCGCGACCCTACTGATCGCGACGCCGACTTTCTGCCAAACCTATTTGCGGCAATGCAGCCGGGAGGACTTCGCGAGTCTCCGCCATGTCGTGGTGGGCGCCGAAAGGTTGCGGCCGGAACTGGCCAAGGCCTTCGAGGAAAAATTCGGCCACCAATTGCTGGAAGGATACGGTACGACCGAAATGGGACCTGTCGTTTCCGTCAATGTCCCCAACATCGATCTCGGCCCCGATACACAGACCGGCACCAAGCCCGGCACGGTCGGCCATCCAATTCCCGGCGTCGCGGCGCAGGTCGTCGATCCGGAAAGCGGAGCCGATCTTGGTGAAAACCAGGAGGGGCTCTTGCTGCTGAAAAGCCCCGCACGGATGCTGGGCTATCTCGGTGATCCAGAAAAGACCGCCAGTGTTTTGCGGGACGATTGGTATGTCACTGGCGATATTGCCGTGATCGACAATGACGGGTTCATCCGGATCACCGATCGTCTGGCGCGTTTCAGTAAACTCGGCGGCGAGATGGTGCCGCATCTGCGGATCGAGGAAGCACTTATGGAGGTGCCGGGGATTGAAGCCGCCGCCGTCACCGCAGTGCCGGATTCACAGAAAGGGGAAAGGCTAGTCGGCTTTTATGTCAGCCATACCGACCTGGCGCCCGACGAAGTTTGGAAAGCACTGGGTCAGAGTAATCTGCCGAGATTGTGGATCCCAAAAGCGGGGGATCTGTTGCCGCTCGGCAGCCTGCCGGTTCTCGGCATCGGCAAGATCGATCTCAAGCAAATCAAGTCGCTGGCAGCGGCGCATGCCATGGCGCCCGCATCCGTAACCTAACCAGAAGTATGAGCAGTCAGAGCGGTTGCTAGACCTTACTCGCTGAGGCGCTCTACCAGGCGATCCATGAAGGCATCGCATTGTTTGATTTGCGCGATATCGACATATTCATCCGGCTTATGCGCCTGAGCGATATGGCCTGGCCCGCAGATGACAGTAGGAATGCCGATATTTTGAATGAGCCCGGCCTCCGTACCATAGGCGACCTTGATGGTGCCATTTACCTGCGCCAGGGATTTAGCCGTCGTGGTGATCTCCGCATCCAGCGGTGTGTTGAGCCCGGGGAAGGCGGATAGTTCGCGCCAGGAAAAACCGGTTTCCGGTGATATGCGGTTCATTTCCGGCTGCAAGTTTCGCTCGGCGAAGCCCCGAACATCATCGAAAAGTTCTTCAGGATCGACGCCGGGAACATAACGAAATTCGAAATCGAAATGGCAGTCCTTCGGTACGATATTCAAAGCGGTGCCGCCATTGATGACGCCCGTATGTACCGTCGTATAAGGCACATCGTAATCGGGATCGAACGGGCCTTCCTCTGCCATGCGGCGGCTGATCCGTTTCAGATGTGCGATAACTTCCGCCGCATATTCAACCGCATTGACGCCCTGCGGCGCCAATGAGGAATGGCACTCATGGCCGTGCACATGGCAGCGGACGCTCTTCTTTCCCTTATGGGCAGTCGTGACCTGCATGCCGGTCGGTTCTCCGACGATGCAGCCGACGGGCTTCACATCCCAATCCTTCATCAAGGCCAAAGCTTTGCGCACGCCGATGCAGCCGACTTCTTCGTCATGCGAAAACAGGAGGTGTATCGGCGTCTTCAAGCCCGCTGCGGCGAATTTGGGGACGGCTGCCAGGGCAACGGCGAGGAAGCCCTTCATATCGGCAACACCGCGCCCAAAAAGGCGGCCATCTTTCTCGATCATCTCCCAGGGATCGCTATGCCAGTCCTGGCCGTCCACCGGCACGACATCGGTATGGCCCGACAGGCAAATCCCACCTTTATCCTCTGGCCCGATCGTCGCGAACAGATTGGCTTTAGCGCCCGTGTCGTCATGCACCAGCAAGCTCTTGACGCCATAACCGTCCAGATAATCGCGGACAAAGTCGATAAGTTGCAGATTGGAATTACGGCTCGTGGTGTCGAATGCGATCAAGCGCCGCATCATTTCCTGGCTGGTCATTTTCGAGGATGCCATGATCCTATTGTCCGTTAGGCCCGCCGGCTCTTCGCATATTCCACCGTGCCAGAGACGGGGGCCGAGGCAGTGGGAGCCGATTTGGGCAGTGCTTGTTGACGATAACGATAATTGCAACAATAACTCTTTATGGGTTGATAGCAAGCTGAACGGATATGCAATTAAGGAAGCGTGGTTTTTCAACGCAAAAGACCAGGAAGCGAGGCGGCTGAGAATGCCCTTGCCGCCTCAGATCAGCCGCACGCACCATATCGATGGTGTTCTCGCCCGCTACGAACCGGCAATGCCTGATATGCAATTACCGCTGATTTTCGATTCACCCCATAGCGGCCGGGCTTATCCCCAGGACTTCAACCATGTGCCGCCGCGCGACATGTTGCGGCGCGCCGAAGATGCTTTCGTCGATGATCTCTATGAGACAGCACCCTTGCATGGTGCGGTCTTTTTAAAAGCCCTGTTCCCCAGGTCTTATGTCGATCCCAACCGGCATGAGGACGAAATCGACCTGACGATCATGGAGGAGGATTGGCCCAATCCGGTCGTTCGCAGTGAAAAGGCAGAAATGGGTCTTGGCCTGATACGCCGATTGATAAAAGGCAATGTCGAAATCTATGATCGCCGGCTGAGCATTGCTGAGGTTCGGTCCCGGATCGACCGTTTCCATCGGCCGTATCTGCAGGAACTGGAAGCCCTGGCGGAAAAGGCGAGGGCCGAGTTCGGCGCTGCCTGGCATATCAATTGCCATTCGATGCGCTCCATGGGGCGACATCGCGGTCAGCGGATCCCGCGTGCGGATTTCGTCCTTGGCGACCGTGACGGTACGTCCTGCGAACCGGATTTTACCGACATCGTGTCAGGCACGTTGCGCGACATGGGCTACAGGGTGGCGTTGAATGACCCTTTTAAGGGCGCAGAGTTGGTGATGCGGGTCGGCCGCCCAGAAATCCAGCGCCATTCACTGCAGATCGAGGTCAATCGCGGTCTTTACATGGATGAAGACCGGATCGTCAAAACGGCTGGCTTCGATCGGCTTCAGAAGGATATCGATCGGCTCATTGCCACTGTCGCTGCCTATGTCTCGGATCGATTGGCAAAATAATATTGGCTGGACCGATGGCTGTTAAGGTGACCGGGATCACAGATATCCGCGCGTAACTACGACAGATTTAGGACGCTCGCGTCACTGAGCAGCATGCATCGGGGGATGGGCGGGGTGTGGTCCCAGGAGAGCCGCACGCTGTTCCAGCGAAATGCGCTCACGCCTGAAACTGCTCCTGCAGAATGCGTTCCTCTAAATGATGCTCCGGGTCGAAAAGCAAGGTCAGGCGGATGCTGCGATCTTCACTGACCGTCACCTGCGAAATATCGCGGATTTCGTTGAAATCGGCGGTGGCGCTGACTGGCCTTTTATCGCCATCCCGGATCGTAAACCGCACCACGGCACGATGCGGCAGGATGGCGCCGCGCCAGCGCCGCGGGCGAAAGGCGCTGATCGGCGTCAGGGCCAAGACGCCGGAGCCGATCGGCAGGATCGGACCGTGTGCGGAAAGGTTATAGGCCGTGCTGCCGGCCGGCGTAGCTACCATTATTCCGTCACAAACCAATTCCGGAAGGCGTTCGACGCCGTCGATGGCGATGCTAATTCGCGCCGCCTGGGCGGTTTCGCGCGAAAGATAGACTTCATTGATGGCGAGAGCCAGATGTTCCGATCCGTCCTGGCAAATTACCCTCATCTGCAAGGGATGCAGGATCGATTGGCGCGCCTTGGCGATGCGTTCGGGCAAATTTTCGACATCGAAACGATTCATCAGAAAGCCGACAGTCCCGCAATTCATGCCGAAAAGCTGGACGCGGTGATCGATGGTTTGATGGAGCGTCCGCAACATGGTGCCGTCGCCGCCCAGAACGACGATGACATTCGCTTTCGCCGGATCGCCCTGGCCATAGCGCGCGATCAGGGTGGCTTGGGCCGCCTGGGCATCGGCGGTTTCCGCCGCCACGAATGCGATGGCGCCTTGCGACCTACCTTCCATGATCTGTCCAGTCTCCGTCCCGGGAATGCGGTTTGGTCGAGTATAGCGGCCTCCTCAGCCACTTGCCAAATGGGCTGCGACCGACCACAGTCTAGCCGGCGGATCGGCTGCGATTCCGGCGATAGCTTATGCCAGGATTCTGGGGAGAGATGAAATGACAAGGTTTCTTGGAGGGATTGCGGCGGCCATCCTCCTGATCATGCTGGCCGGCCATGTGACGCTGGCACAGGCGCAATCCGCGGGAAGCGGAACCCAGGATGCCAATTCGACCGAAACCATCTCCCTGACACCGCCCGAGCCGTTGCTGCCCGAGCCGTCCGATGAGGCCAGCGATAGCGATGGCCAGGCCGATCGCTACGCCGGATATTATTATCCAAAGCCGAAAACGACCGAGCATTACACCTCGCCGGCGCCGACCCTGCCGGATAGCGACAAGGTGCGTCGCCAGGCTTTCGTCATCGGCCTGACCAAGCAATTGCTGGGCGGCCAATATGCACCTTACTACGCCATCTTCACCAAAGGCAGCCAGTCGGACAAGCTGATCATCGTCGGACTGGTCGATGGACAATTGGACACCGTCTATCGGGCACGCGCTTTGCTGGCGACCCTGACCGCCGTTGCCCGGTCCACCAGCTTTTTCCAACAGACCACCCATCCGGAAGAGGCAAACTTCTTCGACTTGATGAAACTGTTGGGTTATCGGCAGATAACCTTGACCGATGGCAAAGCCTTCGCTCATCAGATCACCATCGATTGAGCGGCTGCGCCGAAGATAGACCTATCTTACCTTGCGGAAGGTCAGGTTGAAACGGTAAGGCCCGGTCAAGGAATCGGTGCCGCCGGCGAGCGTATCAACGCCGTGAAAATGCAGCCGCGATGCACCACCCCAGACGGCAACATCGCCGCTATTCAATGGGAAGCGGCGGGCCTTGTCGTTACGGCGTGCGCCGCCGAACAGGAACGTCGCCGGCAAGCCCAACGAGACCGAGACGATGGGAGCCGCGAAATCCGCCTCGTCCTTGTCCTGATGCAAAGACAGCTTCGCACCCGGTTCGTAGCGATTAACGAGGCAGCAAGTCGGCCAGAAATCCGGAAAACCGGCCATATCCGCAGCGCGCTGGGCTAGAGCGAGGAAGGATGACGGCATGGCCGGCCAAGATTTGCTCGTTGCAGGATCGATAGCTTCATAACGGTAGCCACGTCGATCGGTAATCCAGCCATAATCCCCACAATTGGTGATGGCGACGGACATGCGATAGCCGCCCGGCGTGGTCATATGGCGAAAGGGTGACCGACTTGCGATATCAAGGATATCCGCAAATAGCCCGGTGACCTCATCCAGGGCGAAGCCCCTAAGAATAACGCCGCCTTCCGCCAAAGGCATGATGCCTTGGTCAAATTCAGCGAAGAGATCTCCGGTCCCCATGGACGTCACGATGCATCGTGAAAAATGATGCCGAGTGTATGACGGTGGCCACTGCGCAACCGGCTCACGCCATGCCGCATCTGTACACGATAGCTTCCCTTGGTTCCTTGTGCGGGGCGATGACGAACGGCGAAAACGACTGCATCTCCCTGGCGCAAGGAAACGACTTCCGCACGCGATTGCATGCGTGGCCGTTGTTCCGTCAGAACAAATTCTCCGCCGGTAAAGTCTTCCCCAGGTGTCGAAAGCAGCACAGCGATTTGCAGCGGAAACACCAGATCCCCATAGATATCCTGATGCAGGCAATTGTAGTCGTCGGCTTCGTATTGTAGCAGCAAAGGCGTCGGGCGCGTCTGCCCCGCGGCATGACATCGCTCGATGAAAGCCGCATGTTCGGGAGGAAAGCGCGGCTCCAGCTTCATCGCCGCCTGCCAGCGATTGGCGATCGGTGCCAGATAGGGATAGGCCTCGTCTCTAAGTGTCGCGACGATAGGGGGGAGGGGGTATTCGAAATATTTATATTCACCCTTGCCGAAGCCATGGCGACCCATTTGTATCCGGCTGCGAAAGAGCGTGTCGTCGGGATAGAGCTGCCGCAATGTGCGGCAAGTGACTGATGGAAGCAGCGATTCGATGATCGCGCAGCCATAACGATCCAATTCATCTTCCAACCGCTTCCAGTCGCAAGAAGCCAGGCGTTCCGACAGATGCGCCACCGCGCGGTCGAGAGGAGAAGCGGGAGGATCTACTGCCCGTTTCGGCGTAGTTTCAGGCCGCATCGCAAGGCTCCGATGTTGGTGATCGATACCAACGCAATATGGAGACCGGCGGCCCTGATACACTCCGAATCTTGCTGGCGGCTCTATCTGTCTAGCCGATCTCATGATCGACGACGCGCCGCTCGGCGGTCATGGCACCAATCTCAGGTTTCATCGCCGCATGGAGTGGATGGCGCTGATAGGCTTCCAGAGCATCGGCATCGGGGAATTCGGAAAGCAAGACGACATCGGCCGACGTGTCGCTCCGACTGAAATCGATGCCCACCTCAATTTTGAGCAGGCCAGGGACACGGTCGCGCAAGCCTTCCAGTAACTGCTTGATGCGGACGGCATTGCCGGCCTTGTTCGGTGTATCCTTCAATCTCCACATGACGATGTGGCGAATCATCGCGATATCCTAACGCGCTGGGATGACGTGCGGCGGGCTATTACCCGCCGGTCACGCTCATATGACGAGAAACCGCGGGACCTTGATGCCGGCGATCAATGATGAAGTCGTGGCCTTTCGGCTTCCGGGTAATGGCCTCGCGGATCGCCTCAATCAGCGTCGCATCGCTCTCGCTCTGGCGCAACGGTGTGCGAAGATCGGCGGCATCGTCTTGGCCGAGGCACATGTAAAGCGTGCCCATACAGGTCAGCCGCACACGATTGCAGCTTTCACAGAAGTTATGCGTCAGCGGCGTGATAAAGCCGACCCGTTGTCCGGTTTCTTCCACGCGGACATAGCGGGCAGGGCCGCCGGTGCGTTCCGCGGTGTCCGTCAAGGTCCAGCGCTGCTGTAGCTTGGCGCGCAGCATCGAGATGGGGAAAAACTGATCCAGCCTGTTTTCGCCGCCGATATCGCCCATCGGCATCACCTCAATAAAGGTGATGTCATGGCCCTCGCGGCCGGCCCAATCGACGAGATCGAATATCTCCTCGTCATTGACGCCTTTCAGGGCGACGGTATTGATCTTCACCTTTAAGCCCGCCTGCTTGGCGGCACGCAATCCGTCCAGCACGACGGGCAATTTGCCCCAGCGTGTGATGGCGGTGAACTTTTCCGGATCCAGCGTATCGATAGAGACATTGACGCGCTTTACCCCGCAACGGGCAAGATCATCGGCATATTTAGCCAATTGGCTGCCGTTGGTGGTGAGGGTCAATTCATCCAATGCGCCGCTTTTCAGATGCCCCGATAAGCTGCGGATCAATTCCATAATATTCTTGCGGACTAAAGGCTCCCCGCCCGTCAGGCGGAGCTTACGCACACCCAGGCCGACAAAGGCACTGCATAGGCGGTCCAGCTCTTCCAATGTCAGGACTTCCGCCTTGGGCAGGAACGTCATGTCTTCCGCCATGCAATAAATGCAGCGAAAGTCGCAGCGGTCCGTGACGGAGACGCGCAAATAGGAGATGGTTCGGCCGAATGGATCTATCATGTTTCTCAATATAGATAGTCCCGGGGCAGATTTCTTCCCCAAAACGACATCCATCTGCGCCAAGATGGCGCTGTAAGCGCCTTGGGAAGAATCATGCAGATCAACGAGTTGCGGCCTTGTATCGGTATTTTGCTGGCAGGCGGACTGGCCCGGCGGCTCGGCGGGGGCGATAAGGGACTGTTGGAAATTGGCGGCCGTTCGATCCTAGAACGCACCATCGCTTGTTTGATGCCGCAGCTCGACAGCCTTGTTCTGAATGCCAATGGCGATCCGGCGCGGTTTGCCGCCTTTGGTATTCCCGTGGCGAGCGACCGGATCGCCGGCTTTCCGGGACCGCTGGCAGGCCTGCTGACAGGGATGGAATGGGCGGCCGAGCGCTATCCCCTTTGCCGCTGGGTCCTGACGGCGCCGACCGATTGCCCCTTTTTGCCGGCCGATCTCGTCGCCAGACTAGCTGAGGCGTCTGATGAGCGAACTGAAGTTGCCATGGCCCGTAGTTCAGGCCGGCAGCATCCGGTTGTGGGCCTCTGGCGCATCGATTTACGGGAGAAATTGCGAGCGGCTCTGGTCGAGGAAGGACTAAGAAAGGTCGGCGATTGGACCGATCGTTGCAAATCGATCGTCGTCGACTTCGAGACGACGCCGTGCGATCCGTTCTTCAACGTGAACACGCCAGAGGACCTAGCCCTGGCGGAGCGGCTGATAAGCGCCGGCAGTTGACCAGACAGGCGCCATCCAATGCCAGATGGCGCCTGTTTGAAGAACGTCTATTAGCCGGACAGTTTGACCATCGGCCGGCCGATCAGCGGGCTGCGGTCACAACGATTTCGACCTTCCACTTCGGATCGGCCAATTTCGCTTCCACCGTGGCGCGGGCCGGCGCTTGGCCCTTCGGGACCCATTCTCCCCAGGCTTTGTTCATCTCGGCGAAGGTCGAGATGTCGGAAAGGAAGATCTGCGTGCGCAAAAGCTTGGTTTTGTCGGAACCGGCCTCGGCCAGAACCGCATCGATCTGTTTCAGGATGTTCTTGGTCTGCTCATAGACCGAAGGCGAAACCGGTTCTTCGGCGACAGTGCCGGCAAGATAAACTGTGTCGCCGTGGATGACGGCATCAGCAATAAGAGACGGGTCACCGAGACGCTTGATCGACATGCAAACCTCATTCACTTTTTGGTTACGAAGGACGGGATTATGTCTTCTCCGATACGCGCCGGAAAGGGTTGTTTCGGCGGAATACAAAGGCTTGGCACACTCCCGCGCCCTTAATAGACCTTATCAGCTACGAGAGCAAAACTATTGCCAGTTGCAGGGAGAGTGACCCTATAATCGAGCGTTAGGGGTGTGTTGGGTCACTCATGTGAGAGGGGAGTTCCGATGCATAAAACCTTGATCAACTTGGCGGTCCTTGGCGGCCTCTTGCTGTTGAGCGCCTGTGCCGACAGCCGGATTTTCGACACCAATTGCAGTGGGAACGGTAAGATTTCCAATCCGGAATATTGCACCAAATTCCTGCACCCGGTTGCAGGCCCCTGGGCCGTTAAGTAAAAGCCCGGTAAGAAAGCGCCAAACATCATTGTTTGCCGGAATTGTGAAGGCGGCGGCCACGATGGGGGCTGCCGCCATTCGCATCTCCCTGTCGCGCTGAACCGGTGCGCGCCGAGCTCCGGCGAAATCCGCATTGATCGGCGTATTTTGAAAGCTGGCACGCACTTTGCTCTATCTGTCTTAGAAATGAGCAACGAAGGTGCCCGAAATGCGGCTTTGGCCGGAAGATAAGGGATTAAGCGCGACGAGGACGGCAGTTTTTGCCGGTCAGGAGACGTCCTGGCCGTATGAACTTTGCCGGCTTCTGGTGCTTTTTCCATTGCAGCTTCCGGGCGGCCGGCAGCGGGGTTACCGGGGGGAAGGGTCATGAACACCGCATGGCTACAGACCTTAATGGCGGGCCCGACCCCGCTAACGGGCGCCTCCATTGCCAATAACAGCCCCCATGCTTCCCATAGCCTGCACCGCTCCAGCCGCAATATGGCTGCGAGCAACACCCATGGCATCCAGCCGGATGTGGTCGCCTCGATCAAACAGGCCAGCGTGTCGACCGGGGTGGATTTCTCCTTCCTGATGGCCCAGGCGGCCCGGGAAAGCAGTTTTGATCCCAATGCCAAGGCGAAGACCAGCACGGCGCACGGGCTCTACCAGTTTGTCGAACAGACCTGGCTGTCGGTTTTGAAGGATCACGGAGCCGAATACGGCTATGGCAATCTGGCGTCTCAGATCAAGACCGACAGCAGCGGCCGCATGGTCGTCAAGGATCCGGCGGTTCGGAAGGAAATCCTGAATCTGCGGCGGGATCCGCAGCTTTCGTCGCAGATGGCCGCGGAACATGCCGCCGACAACCAGGCGAAGATGGAGAAGAAGCTTGGGCGCGAAGTGACCGGTACGGATCTGTATCTGGCGCATTTCCTCGGTGTTCAAGGCGCGTTGAAATTCCTGAGAAACATGAAGAGCGATCCATCGGTGGCCGCGGCCGATCTCTTTCCCTCGGCCGCCGATGCCAATAACAAAGTTTTCTACAAAGCCGATGGCACGCCGAAATCCCTCAGCGAGATCTATAATAATTTCGGCAAGAAGATAAATGCGGACATGGCTGCTTACCGCGATCTCAATGTGCCGACGGACGCCACCGATCTCGCGCAGCTGCAAACGAAGAATCCGGCGGCGCAACTTGCGCAGCTGTTCAATAGCGACGGTGATGATCGGCATGGCGCGCTCGCCGGCAATCGCGCGGTTTTCGGACAGACCAATCCGGGCGGCGTGCTGTCGCCTATGATGCTGATGACTTTGGCCGGTTTGCCGACGGCGGACGAGACGGATTCGACTTCCCGTCCATCCGACAATCATGAGAAACAGCGCTGGCTTCAGGGCGGGATCGCGTCACTGGTCGGTTAGCTTTCTAATTACCGCTCATTAAATTACCGCTCGGTTACCTGCCCGTACCGGTTTCTTCCAATTCACCGGCCTATTTCACGTGCCGGATTCGTCTCTCTTCAAGTCTCGCCTCACTTCGACTTTCATCTCACCGCCGTTCCGACACGACATGCGAGTCGCACCGGCACGCACCTGACGGCGTCATTTCGCCAGAACCATTCGGGAAGCAATCTGAGATGGAGACAATGTATGTTGAACGAGTCGATCAAGGGCAGGAGCCTCATTACATTGGAGGATCTTTCCACCGGCCAAATTCAAGAATTGATCAACGACGCGATCTTGCGCAAGCAGATGAAGCGCAACCGTGTCTTCCCACGCAAGCTGCAGAACTACAATATAGGTTTGGTCTTTTTGCGGCCGTCTTGCCGCACGCGGGCGTCCTTCATGGTGGCCGCGACCGATGAAGGCGCGCATCCTCATGTTTTTGCTGCCGAAGAATTGCGCTTTGGCAGCGGCGAAAGCGTCAAGGATATCGCTCGGGTCTTGGGGCGCTTGTTCGATGGCATCGCCATTCGCAGTCATGAAACAACACTCATCGAGGAAGTCGCAGCATACGCCGGTGTTCCGGTGTGGAATGCAATGAGCAATCAGCACCACCCGACGCAAGTCCTCGCTGATCTAATGACAATCAAGGAGAATGGAATCGATTTGAGCGGCGCTACCGTCGCTTATGTCGGGCATGGCCGTGGAAATGTCGTCGTCTCATTGATGGCGGCTGCTGCGAAGATGGGAATCGACTTGCGGCTTGTCACGCCACCCGGTACCGAACCGGAACCTGAACTTGTCTCCCGACTGTTCGGCCCCGCCAAACATCCTATGTCTCGGCTGATTGTGACGGACGAACCGGAAGAGGGATTGGATAACGCCCAGGTCGTCTATGGCGATATGTGGGTTTACATGGATACCGGTGAGGATATTGCTGCTTTGACCGACGGCTTCCGCAATTATCGCATCACGCGGCATATGATGCGGATGACAGGTCGCAACGACACCATCCTGCTGCATTGCTTGCCCTCGCAGCATAACCTGGAGACCGCCTTCGCCCGCGCCCATCCTTACGCGATGGATACGGAAGATGCTGTCTTTGAAGGGCCGCGGAATCGGGCCTTTGATCAGGCGGAAAACCGAATGCACACGATCAAAGCTTTGATGCTCGCCACCATATAGGAACACAAACCGGTCAGTATCCGCCCTGGCGGTTGGGGCGGATCGCTGGCTGGCCTAGGACCGGAGACCGAAGAAGGGGAAACAAGGGGGCCCAAGCTAACGATCGGGCGCAATGTTGGGCAGCATCACGTCGATGATCATATTCACATTCATGCCATCTGCCGATAGAGGCAGGAGCAAGCCCTCGACCTGATAATGGCGGCTGTCCCAGACTTCATCGTCGAGATAAAAATGCGGGTGCTTCGTGTCGATGATCTGTTCATAGGCTTGCTGCGTGACCTCGCGGTAATCCTGCAGAGGAATTTCGTCCACGAATCGGCCGGTCAGTTCGATGCCGCTGACGCCAACGCAATTCGATCCATCCACGCGGAAGCGAAAGCGGGGATGCGGCGCGTGCACGACTTCCGCCAAGCAAAGATAGCCGAGGCAAAAAGAGAGATCGACAGGGTCAATATCGCTTCGCGCGGGCAGCAATTTCCCTTCTCGTTTAAGATCCCAATAATTGTACATACGCCGGAGGCGCTGGTCGTGAAGCTGATCGACCGAGCGCAAAGGCAAAGCCATGTAATTCTGCTCCCAAGTATCGATCCGTCCAAAGCTGGCGGACCCGTCGCAGTCTAATCGAAACCATTGTCTTTTAAAGGTAGCGAACGCTGCAGCTGCACCGCATGTTATTGTATTCCCGGAAGGCTGCCAAGTTTCCGTAATACGCGCAAGTCAGCCAGCAGTTGCCGGCTTTAGGCCCACAACCGCCCTATCAACTTGTTTTGAGGGGAGCAATTCTTGCGGGTATGGGGAACAATCCGAGGCGTAAGCCGTTAATCTTCGAACAAAGGTTGTTGTGAGCACCGATGTGGAGAAGAGAGATGTGGAACATACCTCGCATTCTGCGGATTACCCTGCCGATTGCCGTTATCACTTTGGCGTCCGCCTGTTCCGTCACCTCTGGAGACGAGCGTACCGGGGAATATATTGATGACGCGACCATCACCACCCAGGTAAAGGCCAAGCTGGCATCCGAAGGCGGCGTTACACTGGCAAATCGCGTCTCCGTCGAAACCATGCAGGATGTCGTTCAGTTGAGTGGTTTTGTTCCCACCGCTGCGGAGAAGCAGCAAGCCGAAAGTATTGCGATGGGCGTCAAAGGCGTGCGGAGCGTAAAGAACAATATTATCGTACAATAGTCGAGGCCGGTAAAATGCTGTGCGGCGTCAATCACGAGGCTTCCTGAAAGCGCCGCACTACCGGCAGCTTCGGGTGGCGAGCTGTTGGGGCATGACCTGTGTCCGCTAAGTCAATAACGACGACCTTGTTGGTCGTTCTCGGAATTCTTATCGTATTGGGAATCGGCACGGCCGTAGCGCTTGTGAAGGTGGATCCACGGCCGCTCGCCGAACGCTACATCAGCAAGATCTTGGATCGACAATTGCGCATCGGTACCCTGGCGATCCGGTGGGGTAACCCTGTGCATGTCGAGATCGGAGATCTACGTCTTGCCAATGCGCAATGGGGCAGTGCGCCCGACATGCTTCGTGTCGAGCACGTGAGCGCAGAAATCGATGCTAAAGCGCTTTTGTCCGGCGTTCTGCGCTATCAACATCTTACGATCACGAAACCCACGCTGATCCTTGAGCGGAACGCCGAGGGTATCGGAAACTGGCGCTTCGAATCGGGATCTCGAAGTTCGCAGCCGGATCAAGAAAGCGGCTTGTCGGTCGTACCGAAAAATCGGCGGCAATTTCCGACCTTGCTGGATTTTGTCTTGCGGGATGGTCTCGTCACCTACAAGACATATAGCGACCATGTTTTGAAGATCAGATTGGATGATGTCACCATTGGAGCGACTGGTGATGATGCTCTGGTGGAAGTCCAAGCTGACGGTGCCTATAACGATGCGGACATCCGGCTGAAAGGACAGACCCAGTCCTTCACCACGATGCGCGATGCGACCGTTCCTTTCGGCACAACTTTTTCGCTTCGGCGCCATTCCGCGAAGCTGGATTTCACCGGCACAATGCGAGAACCACTCGACTTCGAAGGGGTTCAGGGACCAATCCGAATTACGACCGACAAGTTGAGCGATATACTCAGCATCTTCCACATGAAATTGTCGACCGACCCGGCGGCCACGCTCACGGCGGATCTGTCGCGACAGGGCAACCTTTGGAACTTGATGGATAGCAAGGGCAGCATCGCGACGAGCAGCTTCAAAGGCAAGTTTACGGTCTTGGAGGGAAACCGCGGCGCGACGGATGACGTTTCGGTCGACCTGGCTTTCGATGAGCTGAACCTGGATAAATTGCTCGCCAAGGATGAAGGCGACGATGCCGAGCAAAAGTCCTCTGAAAAAGGATGGACCAAGCTTTCATTGCAAACGCCAGATGAGAATGCACCACGCATCGCCGCCAGAATTGCGGCCAAGCAGATGGTCTATGGCAATATTCGGCTTGGCGATCTGTATTTGGATGGCAAGGTCGGCCCCGGCGATGTGACCCTGAGCGAGACGCGATTTAACCTGGCGAGTTCCCGATTTTACGTAGCTGGAGTGCTAAAGCCGGAAGGGGATGGCAGCCGTCTCACGGCATCCTTGGCGCTGGAAGACGGCAAGATCGAGCGCTTCATCAATCTCCTGTTCGGTGAATCCGCCGATGTTCAGGGCCGTGTCGATGGAAAAGCGGTCATCAATTTGCGCGGTGCCACCCTTGGCGAAGGTCTGAAGACCAGCGATGGCGCACTGGTCTTATCCGTGACGGACGGACGGATTGCACGCGCGCTGCTAGAAAAGATTGCGACCGATCTTCGCGCCTTGTTCCGGCGCGGCACGGGAACCGCCAAAATTTCCTGTATGCTCGGCGTGATGCAACTGAAGAACGGCATGGGAACAATCGAATCCTTCAAGCTGCGCACGCCGGAAGCCAATCTCAACGGTGAAGGGCGCATCGATCTGTTGAATCAGAACGTCGATCTTTTTTTGCAGAGCGAAGCGGATTCGACGGGATTCTTCGCATTGGATGTCCCCTTGCAAATCGCGGGCAATTGGCGAAACCCAAAAATCCGGCCGGCAAGCAAATCGGTTTCGAAGCAAGCAGGCGCGGAGCAGGCAGGAAAGCTTCCAGCGTCGCTTCGTCAACTCGCGGATGGGAACCGCTGTAGCCAGCAATAGGTCGCTCTTGGCGCGCCACTCCCCAGCCTTTCAGTCAAGTTCCTTGGTCATGAGAATGACCCGGACACTTCCTTGCATGACATTTCGCAAGGCAGTGAAGCCGCGCCGGCGATAGAAATGCTCGGCCGTGACCGAGGCCGCAACGGCGAGAGAAAAATATCCATTGGCCGCTGCCAAGCCTTCGATTTCCTCCAGAAGCGCCGTGCCGACACCCTGGCGGTGATAGACCGGGTCGACGAAGAAGCAGCGTAGGACGTTCTTTTCCAGGCTGACCGTACCGACAACGTCGTCGCGCAAGGTGGCGACCAGGAAATGGCGGCCCGCGAGTTCCCGGGCGATGTGGTGAGGGCCAAAACTGGCGGCGATCCGTTCGATAACCGGCGGTGCATAATCACGCGCATTGGTTTCGTGCAAGGCATTCAAGATCGTGCGGCTGATCGCTGCTGCGTCTTCGGTGGTAGCAATTCGGATATCGATATCGGTCCGCAGCATGGCCTGGCCTCGTCTGCCGCCGCCATCATATAGCGAAATGGCGTCTGGCGCCATGAAGCGGCAGGCGACGGCCACTGCCTCTCATGGTTTTGGTTGCCCTCTTGACGTTCGCCATAGCCGGGCGTATTTGTCACCCTCGCATCAAGAGTTGGGCTGACGCCCAACGCCAACCTGCGTACCCGCGCAAGGTGGTGCCCCGAGACCGGGGGATGTGGCCGGACCGGCAACCAAACGGGACCAAGCCGCTGCGTCAGCCCTCCTGTGTTTTAGGAGGGATTTTAATGCCTGATAGTATCGATATCGTGCCCGACCTGTCTCTGGTGATCAGCCCGGAAGACGACGCGATTTTTATATGCACTTGTCTGTACCGCAATCGCCGGGGCATTGCCGAGCGAAGCCTGATTTATGCGGTAGTGCATCGCCGCTTCGGCTTGTGGACTCATGTCTACCGGGTCGTGCCGGATAAAATTATGCCAAGTAAAGCCCTGCAATCGCCAAGGGCCGAAGGGCTGACGGTTTACCTGGAGAAAGCCATCGAAGGTGAGGCGGTCGACCAGGCGCGGGATTGGGTGCGCGATAAATTCAGGGACTGAAATCAAGACTGAGGTTCAATGGGCCGGAATGGCGGCGGCACGTCGATGGCCGGCGAGGCTGGCAAAGTAGGCGAGGGCGCTGAGGGCGGTGATCCAAAAGCTTGCAGGCCAATCGGTATAGTAAGCGAGGACAAGGCCGAGCCAAGCTTCAACCAAAGCCAATCCGGCAGACAGAGCTACGCCGAGGCCGAGCCGGCTGGTCAGCCGCTGTGCGGTCGCCGCCGGTCCGACCATAAGGGCAAAGACCAGCAGCACGCCCACAACCTGCGCGCAGGCGGAAACGGCCAAAGCGACGATGGCCAGAAACAAGATAGAGACCAGGCGCAGCGACACACCCTTCGCCTCGGCCAGCTCGGGCTGAAGGCTGGCAAATAGCAGCGGCCGGGCGATCACCCCCAAGGCGATGAGCGCAGCGGCGCCGATCCCGAACAGGACCAACAACGTGCTATCGCTGACGCCGAAGACATTGCCGAAGAGCAGCGCGGTCGCCTGGGTCGCATAAGCCGTGAAAAAATGCAGGAACAGCAAGCCAAGCCCAAGCGACAGGGACAAAATCACACCGATCGCGACATCACGGCCGCTTAGCTTGTCACCTAAAGCTCCCATACCGATCCCGGCCAGAAGCGTGAAAGCGATCAGGCCGGAAAGTGGCGATCCACCGATGAGGATTGCACCCGTCGCACCGGCAAAGCCGACATGCGACAAGGCATGGCCGGCAAAGGTCTGGCCGCGCAATACGAGGAAAAAGCCGACAACGCCCGCAACGATGGCGACGATGCCGGCGGCGGCGAAAGCATGCTGCATGAAATCATAGTTAAGCATGACGGCGCCCATTATGGGGATCATGGCTATGCGCATGGTCATGGCCGTGATTGTGGCCGTTCTCATGCATATGGGCGTCACGCTCCATGTCATGCTCGCCGGACATCACGAAGATGCGCTCGTTGATGCGAATGACCTCGATGTTGGAGCCATATAGCCGCGACAGGACTTGCCCGTTGATAACCTGATCGACGGTACCAAGAGCGGCATGGCCGTTGCCGAGATAAAGGACCCGGTCCATTGCCGCCAGGAGCGGATTTAGCTCATGCGCGCTGAACAGAACCGCGATTCCAAGCCGTCGCTGGACGTCGCGCACAAGTTCCACCACCACCCTCTGATGATGCGGATCTAGGCTGATCAGCGGTTCATCCAGCAGGAGCAGCTTGGGCCGACCCAGCAAGGCCTGAGCGAGCATCAATCGTTGCCGCTCGCCGCCCGACAGATCACTCAGCGGGCGTTGGGCAAGATTCGTCGCACCGACCAACTCGATCGCTTCCGAAACGACCTGGCGTCGCGCGGGATTGAGGAGGGGCAGGCCCCAGCGATGGCCATCTACACCACTGGCGACGAAATCCCAGCCGCGCAAAGCGAGATGCGGCGCTAGGCTGCGCAATTGCGGCATATAGCCGATTGCCGGATTTCCGCGGACGGCCTGCTCGCCGAGAACCGTGACCTGTCCCGAGGATGGTCTGACGAGGCCGAGAAGGGCGCGCATCAGTGTCGTTTTACCTGCGCCATTGGGGCCCAGAACACCGATGAATTCGCCATCGCCAATGGATAGGCTCACATCGCTGAGAATGAAGCGGCCGCCCAGAGCGATCGTCACCTGCTCAAGCTCGATTGCCGGAATGGAAGTCGACGCCATGCAATTCATCTTACTGCGTTGTTGTGGTGACGCCGGCCGGTACTGGTGACAGCGCTTTTTCGAGTGCCGTCAGCTGGTCCAACATCCATTCCTGGTAGGTCTTGTCGGCTGGCTCCGTTTCACTGACACCTACGATTGGGATGCCGGAAGCTTTGGCAAGATCAAGGAGGCGGCTTGTCAGGTCATCGGTGGTCTGGCTGTTATAAATGAGCGCCTTGACGCGGCGGCTTTTAAGGTCGTCCTGGAACGCGGCGATATCCTTCGCACTTGGCTCGGTATCGTTCATGATCGACCGCTGGAAGCGCTGGTTCCGATCTTCCAGGCCGATGGCCTGCGCCATATAGGCAAAAACCGGTTCGGTCGCCGTTACCGGAACGCCGGCATAGCGGTCATGCAGATGCTGGATCCTATCCCTGAGCGGCTGGAGTGAGGCGAGAAAATCCTGCAGGCGTTTTTTGTAATCAGCTTCGTGCGCAGGATCGGCAGTGATCAAGGCGCTGCTTAACGCCTTCGCCAGCGCCGATATAGTGTTCGGATCGTACCATAGGTGCGGGTTGTCGCCGCTTTGTGTTCTCGTCAAATCGGCGGCGACAATAATGCGAGCCGAAGGCGTCTCGGCCGCTTCCAGCAATTTCTGCACCCACGGGTCATAATCAGCACCGTTATAGATGACCAGCGCTGCATCGGCCAAAGCCCGCGCGGCGGCAGGGCTGGCTTCGAACATGTGGGGATCCTGATCGGGATTGCTAAGGATGCTGGTAACCCTGACGTCGGGGCCGCCCAATTGCTCTGCGACATCGCCGTAGAAATTCTCGGCCGCGACGATGCTCAACCGCTTACCGTCCGCCGCAAAAGTCGTCGGCATGCTGGCCGTCAGCGACAAGGCCAGGGTCAAGGCGGCGAGCAAAACGGGTCGGACGGGCTGCATAACATTCTGGTCCGTGAATGTCATTGACATGTTGTTATATTATATCGTTTCAAATCCTGTCTATGACGAAACCGGTCTTGCCTCAAAATGCCGTGACGCGGATTGAAAATCTTCCCCAGTCTTTGTTAATACCCCGGCGGGGAAGCAAGACGCCCAATAAAGCACACACAGCAGCGACTTCAGCGAGGTAAGAGCATGCAGCGACGGATCGAAACACTGGCGACGGCAACGGTGGTGGCGGGGCTTTTAACCTTAGTTTGGGGTCTTCCAACGCAGGCGCAAAATATCCAGGGCGACCGGCAGGCTGCGACTCAGTTGGCCGCGTGTGAGGCGGGCGATCGGATCGACAGCACGACTGCCGCTGATGCTAGGAAAAAAATCGAGGCGGCGGGCTATCGGCAGGTCCGCAATCTGGTCAAGGGATGCGATAATTTCTGGCACGCATCGGCGGTGAGCAAGGATGGCGGCCAGGGCAGTGTCGTCGTGACACCAAAAGGCGAGGTCTGGCCGGAAGGCAACTGAGCCGTGTCGATTAAGCCATTGGCAAGCCTAGAGTAGCTGCTCCCAAGGCTGGGCGAATAATTCTTTTATCTTCTGCGTGACCGGCCGGTCTTTCCAACTGGCTGCATCGATTTGCTTCGCGCCGACGATATCCTGGGAAAACATGGCGCTTAAGGACTGAGCTGTCTCACGGCCTAGAACGATCGCATCGATCTCATCATTGAAGAGGACGCTCCGTTGGTCGAAATTGGATGAGCCGATAGCCGACCAGACGCCATCGACAATGACAGTCTTCGAATGCAGGACGACGCCCTGTGTCTCGTAGATCTTCACGCCAGCGTCCAGCAATTCGGTATAATGCGAGTGAGCAATTGCAACGGCGGAGGGCGCATCGCTCGTATCCGGTAACAGCAGTCGAACATCGACGCCGCGTTTAGCGGCCGCCGTGATGTCTTCCATGGCTTCTTCCGTCGGAACGAAATAGGCTGCGGTTAACCAGATCGATTTCTCCGCATTGCGAATCGCCGAGAGAAGAGTGACGTAGTAATGCGATAACTGCTGACTAGGTGAACTGCCGATGATACGGACCACCTCTGATCCCTGCGCTCGCAGCGTGGGATAAAAGCTGGTTTGGTCAAGCGGAGGGCCTTTCTGTTCAGCCCAATGGCGCACGAAAAGATCCTGGATCTGGGCCACGGCAGGGCCCTCGATCTGGATATTGGTGTCGCGCCAATGTTCGGGCGAGCCACCGCGAGCCTTTCTGCCGAAGGTGACACTCTCATAGGTGCGGCTGAGATTGACGCCGCCGATTATCGCGAGCTTGCCATCGACAATCAGAATTTTTCGATGGTCACGATCATTCGGAGAATAGTCGTCCTTGGCATCCAGCGGATTGACCGGATTGAATTCGACGGTTTGGATGCCGCCTTTGCGGAGCCGATCCAGAAAGTCCTTGGACAATGAGAGCGAGCCAAAGCTGTCATAGATGACATTGACGGCCACTCCTTCGCGGCGCTTCTGCAACAGCAGATCGCTCAAGTGAGTGCCATCGCTTTCGACATCTTCCAATATATAATATTCCAGATTGATATGCGTTCGCGCTGCCCTGATAGCGGCAAAGATTGCACGAAAGGATTGGGGGCCGTCACGCAGAAGATGAGTCCGGTTACCGGTTGTCAGGGGGTTATCTGATATCGCTTCTTCAATCGCGAGATGCCGTTGCAACATGCCGGTGTCGCCAGCTTCCCTCGTAATGCCGGCTAATATTTGTCTACTGCGCTGGGGCGATACTGGGCCGTTTCCACCATCAATCTTCGGTGTTGTAACTGTCCCAGCAGAGCCATCGATAACTGTATCAACATCCTGCACCGAAGCGCAGCCGACAAGAAGAATGGCGAGGAGAGAGGCTGCGCTATGGCGCAATGGAGAGCACGTAATGCTTGCGGATTGCCACATGGTGCAAGCATGACGAAACTAACGAGATTGAGCAAGACGCAGGTCAGTGAGCTCAGTCACAGCCTCTTGAACGGGTTGTGGGTGTAATGTCCCGCTGACAACGGCCCGTTCAAAACCACCACAAAGCGCGATCACTTTTTCACGGCCCTGTGATCTGGTCATAATGTTGCCTAGATTAGGGAAATAATAATGTTTCAGGGGAAAACTTTCCGTTACCACTCATGACCCAAGCGGACAATTCCTAGGAGAAGCATTCGCTTTTGCCCGGCAATTGGCTTCGAAGCGGGAGTGCTATGATGTTGATGAATCGATTGGGGGATAAACCCCGGTTTGACGTCCGAGTAATTGGCGTTGCTGCGTTCATTATCGTAAGCGCAGCCAGCAGTGCCGCGCTTGCGGATGCCACCCCGGATAATGCCGATCCCATCAAGCTTTTCGTGGATGTGATGGGCGATAAGTTGGACACGACGTTGCAACAGCATGAAGCGACGCCAAGCGATCCCAACAAGCAAATCGATCTCGGCGGTGTTCCGTTGGTCTTGGGAGCGAAGGACGCAGACACGGCTAGTCGGGGCATATCGGCCGGGGCAAATGGACGATATAGCGTGCCGCTCTCGGGTAATTTTTCGCTCATCAACCGCGGCTCGTTCAGCAAGACCAGTTATCTCGAGACGTCCCTGATCGGGTCAATGGCCATGAGCGGAGGATCCGAGCTGCATTACCACAGTGGCGATTTGACGATCGGTTTGCGTCCCGATCTGGGATTTGCCTTTAACGGCATGACGCTGGACCAGCTGAATTACAGTATTAACAGCAATGTCTCGACAAATCTCCCCGGTGGGCTCGTAGCAACAATAACGACCGCTTACGGCCGACAGACGATAGATGGCAGCGACAGCCTCACGACCTCAGGCAATACGACGCTTTCTTATGTTTTTCCGGGTTCGGTCAAGGTGGATATCAATTATGTCTTCCAGCACTCAACTGCAGCGGACAATGGTGGCGATCTGCAGGGCCCGACGCTGAGTGCGACAGTACCCTTCGGCTCGGATATCGATTTCGCCGCCCGCTACTGTTTCACGCAAGTTGCGGGAAACGGCCTCGCGGATCTGCAAATGAATCAGGACGGAACGCAAACGGTCGGCCTGGCGGCGGACTGGAATATCGGCGCGCAAATCGATGCCGATATCAAACTGAAGGCGAGTTATGATTATATCCGTGACGGTGCGACGACGGCCGGACAAACGCAGATACAGCATGCCGGAACCGTCGGGATGGCAATGAAGTTCTGAGCTCCCTTCTATTGCAGCGGCCAGACCAGCATCAGGGATGGCACGCCGATCAAGACGACCAGGACCGATAGCGGCAAGCCAAGCCGCCAGTAATCACCGAAGCGGTAACCCCCGGGGCCCATTACCAGCGTATTGCATTGATGCCCGATCGGCGTCAGAAAATCACAACCCGCACCGATTGCCACCGCCATCAGAAAAGCGTCGGGCTTGTAATGCAATGCGGTTGCGAAGCTTGCAGCGATGGGCGCCATGACCAGCACCGTGGCGGCATTATTGAGAAACGGCGTCACCGCCATCGCGACAACGAGAATGAGACCAAGTGCGCCGTAAGGTGGCAATTGCACCGCCAATTGCGATAACCAACTGGCGATTAGATCGGTTGTGCCGGTCAGCCGCAGCGCATCACTGACCGGAATGAGAGCGCCCAACATGATCAGAATTGGCCATTCGATGTTGTGGTAGGCCTCGCGGAGCGGCAATGCCCTGGTCAAAACCATCAGAACAGCCGCGCCGAAGAAGGCGACTGCCACAGGGACGATACTGAATGCTGTCAGCACCATGGCAGCGGCGAGAATAGCGAGGGGCAGCACCGCGCGACGCATCTTGCCGAGGCGGATGGTGCGGGCCGCTAAAGGCAGGCAACCTAACTCCTGCAAGCGGTCCGGCAGGTTATGGAGATTTCCCTGAAGCACGACGACGTCGCCGAGTCGCAAGCTGATGCTGCCCAATCGGTCGATAATGCGTTGTCCGGTACGGCTGACGGCCAGCAGATTGACGCCGAAACGCTCAAACAAGGCCATGCGTTGGGCCGATAGTCCAATCAGGGGCGAGCTTTCACCGATAACCGCTTCGATCGCTTCGATCTCAGCATGCGGTTCGGTGGCGGCGGGCTGGCGATGATCGGTGGTCAGTTTCAGCTTTCCACGTGTCACCATATTGTCCAAGGCTTGCGGCTCACCTTCCAGCAGCAGGATATCGCTCGCCTGCAATACGGCATCCGGCAGCGGTTTCGATGGCTTCTGAGAGTCGCGCAGGATCGCCGTCACCATGGCGGCGCCGTCAGCGAGACGCTGCAGATCGGCAACGGTCTTGCCGATGACGGCGGAACTCGCCGTTACCTCGGCTTCGGTCGTATAGTTCTTGATATCGAGAGCGGCCTGCATTCCCGCCGTCTCGCGGCGTCGCTCTGGCAGCAGTCTATATCCGAAGATCAAGAAAATGATGCCGACAACGGAAAGGATCGCACCGACCGGGGTGAAATCGAACATGGAGAAGGCGTGGCCGGTCATGTCATGGCGGAGGCGCGAAACGATGATGTTCGGCGATGTGCCGATTTGCGTCATCAGGCCGCCCAACAGCGAACCGAAAGAAAGGGGCATCAAGAATTTCGATGGCGCCGTGCCTGAACTGCGCGCCATCTGAAAAGCGACCGGAATCATGATGGCCAAGGCGCCGATATTTTTTACGAAGGCCGAAAGCAGGGTAACGGTCGCGATCAGTAGGCCAAGCTGTAACGGAACGGATCTGATATGTGGAGACAGGCGTTGCAGCAAGGCTTCCATAATTCCGGTTCTGGCAACCGCGCCGCTCACCACCAGGGCGCTGCCGACGATGATCACAATTTCGTCGCTGAATCCCGAAAAGGCTTTGTCATAGGGAACCACCCCTAAAGCGAGGGCGGCTAGCAAGGCCAGCATGGTGACGACGTCGTAACGCAATCGGCCCCATATAAAAAGTATCATCATGCCGATGATGATGGCCGTCGACAGCAGCTGAGACTGATTCATTCGTTTTTGGTTCCCGGAGCGGTTCGTGTCAGTAAGCTAGGCGATTGCCACTGGTTCCACGACAAATTTTTACTCAAATGATGACCTCGGCCAATCCGGGTGCGCGGAGATGCAAAGGGCAGTTCCTGCCGGGAGACGATTCTGCGCTAAGATGCCGCGCCGGTGGATGGCCAGCGGCGGTCACTCTTGCTGTCTGCCGGGGAATCCTGCTAGGCATGCGTCTGGCTCCTGGTCGGAGCCATCCCCGGAAGGGGAGGGGAGCTGGTGGATGGCGTTTCAAGTTTTCCAGATGAGCCGACGTGACCGGCGCTGGGTCAGCCTAGCGGCCGGCTTGCTGGCGGTATGGTTGCAGATCCTCGCACCCTTTTCATTGATGGCGGGGATGCAGATCGGCATGGCAGGCAGCGCCTCTGCCACCGCAGATGCCATTGCCTATCTTTGCCAGCCGATGGCGCCGGATCACAAACAGGAAGATCCGACCAGCAAGAAGCCGGTACGGGCCGATTGCCAGATTTGCCAGACGCTGCATCTGCTGGCCAATGGTTTAGCGCCGGCATCGCTGGTCCCGCATCTTCCGGCCCTGCCGCAATACTCCTACCAACTGGATGGCGATCATTCGCCATACACTGTTGTCGCGACGCTCGGCTTTTCCTCCAGGGCACCGCCAATCCTCTGAAGCAACCGAATGACTGATTTCCGCTGTCGCTGAAGCGACGACGGTGGATTCGTTGAACTTGCTCAGATGGAGTAATCTATGCTTCGCGCTTATTCAGTGGCGCTGGCTGCCATGTTCTGCCTGGCCGCGCCCAACCTTGCTTTTGCTCACATAACTTTTGAAACGGCGACGGCTCCGGCCGGCAGTACCTATAAAGCCGTCTTACGTGTCCCGCACGGCTGCGCCGGTTCGCCGACGACATCGATCCGCGTGCAAATTCCCGAAGGCGTCAGGCAGGCAAAGCCGATGCCAAAAGCCGGTTGGACCCTGACGGTGAAGAAACACAAGCTTGCTCAGCCTTACGATTGGTACGGAACCAAGGTTGAGGAAGATGTCAGCGAGATCGATTGGTCCGGTGGCAATCTGTCGGACGCGTTCTATGACGAGTTCGTCTTCCGGGCAAAATTGCCGGAGGACGAAGGTAAGATTATCCGTTTCCCGGTCATTCAGACTTGTGCACAGGGACAAGAGAAGTGGATCGAGATTCCGGCAAACGGCCAGGATGACGACAGCGTCGAAAGCCCTGCGCCGGGTGTCAAACTCGGCAAGAAAAGCAGTCAGGACGACTAGTGATCAGGAGGTCGAGCCGAAGCCAGCGGGGGTCGCCCGATCCTTTATGTCATGTATGCGGTGGACTGGCCGGCCGAACCGGCGCGGCGCATTGCGGACAGCTTTGACTTGAGGTTTTTTTGGAAGGCGGAAATGATGGAGAACAAAATGAAACGATGGCTCGCCGTGCTGGGGCTCATGTTTTTGGCCATGCAGGCAAAGGCAGCGGATGTGCAGATCGGCAATCTTACCGTGACGCAAGCCTGGTCGCGGGCGACGACCGCGAGTGGGCAAACGGGTGCAATCTATCTCGATATCGAAAACCATGGGACGGAAGCGGATCGTTTGACTGGTGCCGAAACCCCGGTCGCCTCGATGGCGCATCTCCATGCCACGGTCATGGACGGCGATATGGCCAGCATGAAAATGGTGGACGGGGTCGATCTGCCGGCGGGGCAGACAGTAAGCCTCAAGCCGCAATCGATGCATCTGATGCTGATGGGATTGAAACAGCCGCTGAAGAAAGGCGAAAGCTTTCCGGTCACCTTGCAATTCGAGAAGGCGGGCATGGTCGAAGTGAAAGTCGTGGTGGAGGCGGCGGGCGCTCTCGGGCCGAGCCGTCAATAGCTGCACAGGAATGAGCGTTCGGATGGCGCGGCAGATATTTGGGGCGGTCGGCCTTTTGATGCTGGTTCTGCTTGGCGCGGCACCGGCATCGGCACATGCGGTCCTGGAATCCGCCACGCCTTCCGATCGCGCTGTATTGCAGGAACCGCCCCGCCAGTTCAGCCTGCGTTTCGATGAGCCGGTCGTTGTCACCGATCTGCGCCTGGTTGACCAATCCGGGCGGTTGCTCTCGCTCACCATGACGACGGCTGACCGCGTCATCAACGGCACCATCGCGGAGAACATGGCGCCGGGCACCTATACGCTCAGCTATCGCGTCATCTCCGGCGACGGCCATCCCGTTGCGGGCGCCGTTCAGTTCCAAATCGGGGCCGGGGCCGAACATTGGCTTGCTGCGGAACATGGCTTCGCTGCTTGGCAATGGGGGGCCTTGCTGACCCGGTGGATGCTGTATTTGGGGGCTTTCCTGACCTGGGGCTCTGTCTGGTCGGGTTTGCGTGGTAAACCGTTTCATCGCCAATTTGCGATCCTCTGCACAGTCGCCGGCGGCATTGCTGCCATCCTGGAAATCGGCTTCCAGGGAATCGGCATGGTCAGGGGATCGATTACCGCGCTGGCAGGCACAGAGGTCTGGCGGGTTGGGGCGGCCACTTCTGAAGGGCGTGTCGCGGCTTTGATCCTCCTTGGTCTCGTGCTCAGTTGGTTGAGTACCCAGCCTTCTGCCGCCTCGACACGTTATGGCTTGTTGGTTGCGGGCAGTCTGGCAATCGTTCTTGCCTTGGCGACAACCGGGCATGTTGCGGCGATCAGCTGGCTGGCTTGCCTTGTCCTGGCGGTGCATGTGTCGGTCGCGATTCTGTGGGTCGGCTCGATTGCCTCTCTGCTGCGCAAGCCGGCGATCTCGCCGGAAAATCGAATGCCTTATTCCGCTTTGCTGCAGAAAGCCGTTATTTGGATCACGATTGCCGCCGGACTTGGTCTCGCCTGCTGGCAGATCGCGGCGCCATCGATGGTGCTGGCGACGATTTATAGCAAAGTCCTGGCAGCCAAGGCCCTAACCGTCCTGACAATCCTGCTTTTGATGGTAGCGAATCGCCATTTCCAGGGGGCGGCACGCAAGGCCTTAGCTGGGGGCCAGGTCGTTTTGCTGGTTGCCGTACTGGGCCTCACGGCCGCACTCGGCCAGTTGACGCCACCACGTCATTTGCTGGCGGCGCAGGCTGACTCGGCTTCCCGCCAATCCGCAAGTGATCAGATCCCCTTGTTGCAGGAAATGGTCCATGACCGCGATGCCATGGCGGAGATCGAGATCAAGCGAGGTGAGGAGGGCAATTACGATCTCGTCGTGCAATTCGCCGACCTCACCGGAAAACCGCTGGATCCCGCGCCTGTGACAGCCAGCTTCCGGAATGATGAAGCCGGCATCGGGCCATTGACGCGCGATCTGTCGCCGGCAGCAGAAAATGGCGCATACCGATTGCAGAATATCCGCCTCCCTGCCGGCGGCCGATGGCAGGTGGAGATCAAGGCGGATCTATCCGATTTCGACCGGCGTATTTTCAAGGCAGAACTGACCACCACGCCCTGATCTCGGTCGCCCGGTTGTTTTCAGGAAAAGGGAATGCTGGCCAGGGATGCTCATATCTTTATAATGCCGCAAAATTCGGATTCGGAGGCTCATATGAAGCTGTTGCAATTCGCGGCCATCGCCGTTGCCTTTAGCACCCTGGTCGGAATTCATACGGCTTCCGCCATCAGTTCGGAGAATGATGCGGGGGATACGAGCAGCACTGCCCCACTGGCCGATCCAGATCAGGCGACGGAAAATTTCGGCAGCTCAGGTGAGGGGAGCGGGTCGTTCTCGATCATGGTGCCGGACCAGTCGGGCGACCAGTTGCAGTTCGGTACGACCGATCTGCCCCTGCTGCCCAGCTTCCCCAGCGATACGTCGCAATAAGGACCCGCGC
Organism: Dongia soli; assembly: GCF_034044715.1. NCBI lineage: Bacteria > Pseudomonadati > Pseudomonadota > Alphaproteobacteria > Rhodospirillales > Dongiaceae > Dongia > Dongia soli. The sequence continues at coordinate 65,591 of NZ_JAXCLW010000002.1, forward strand.
CGGCAGGCAAGCTGCCGCCGGGTCTCCGCGATAACTAGTCTCAGTGACGCGACGAAAGCAGCAGGCTGCGACCTGCCTGCGTCAGCTTGCAGACCAGCCAGTCCGGCTTCAGCGGATTGCTGAACCAGGGCTCGGCCCAGCCATGGTCGATGCAGCTGCGGATCGTCCGCTCGCTCACCTTCTGACCCCATTCATCGAAGAGCGGGAGCTTGCCCCCGGGCTGGTTAAGCCCGCGCTTCAGCCAGGAGATTTGGGCATCGGTCGGATGTGACGCATCCGGATGGGGCGTTGCTTGTGCCGACGGATTGACGATGGATAAATTCGGCGACATTGCCACCCCCATTGATCTTCTCAAGGATCACTTTAACCTAAACCGAACCTGTCGCCAAGTATTCTGTATGTTCAGTCTTCTAGATGGTTTTGTTGAAGTATAGAATGATGGAGGACTTTCTTAAGGTTACGTCTTAGGTCGGCCGAGGATCGACGAATTCTTGCTGTCTCAATCCCGGCGTAACCGCGGCAATTCAATGGCGGGACACCGGTTCATCACCACCTGTAATCCGGCGTCGCGGGCCAGTTTCGCGGCCTCATCATTGACCACACCAAGCTGCATCCAGACGGTGTCGGCGCCAATCGCGATGGCATCCTTGGTGGCTGACAGGGCGGCTTCGGAGTTGCGGAACACATCCACCATATCGATATGCCCGGTCACCTCCTGCGGGATGTCGGCCAAGCTGGCATACACGGTTTCACCATGGATCTGCTTGCCGGCAAGGCCGGGATTGACCGGAATGACCCGGTATCCCTCTCTTTGCAGGAAGGCCATGATTTTGTTGGAATCGCGCGCCGGCTTTTCACTGGCGCCGACCATGGCGATGACCTTGGTCTCCTGCAGGATCTTTTTGATGAGACCGTCCGGATAAGAATCTGATGTCAAAGCTTTTTCTCCTCGAATCTCATGTGATCAAAGCTTGATCGGTTTGCCGAGACGGCCAGCGAGATCCTGAATGAATTGCCAGGCCACACGGCCGGATCTCGCGCCCCGGGTCATTGACCATTCGACCGCCTGGGCCCGCAGGTCATCCTGGGCGATCAGCAGGTCGAGCGCTTTGGCATAACCTTCGATGATCGCGAAGTACGTATCCTGATCGCAATTATGGAAGCCGATCCACAACCCGAAGCGATCCGACAAAGAGACCTTTTCCTCGACGGCTTCCGACGGATTGATCGCCGTTGACCGTTCATTTTCGATCATGTCACGCGGCAACAGATGGCGCCGGTTTGAAGTTGCATAAAAGATGACGTTATTCGGCCGGCCTTCGATCCCGCCTTCCAACACAGCTTTCAGAGATTTGTAACTGGTATCGGCGGCGTCGAAGGAGAGGTCGTCGCAGAACAGAATGCAGCGACGCGGCTGTGAACGGAGCAGGCCAAGCAGCCGGGGGAGGGTCGGCAGGTCTTCCCGATGGAGTTCGATCAGCGCGAGGCGCTGCATCGCATCGGCTGAACCGATCTCCTCATTGATCGCCGCATGAGCAGCCTTGACCAGCGAGCTCTTGCCGGTACCCCGGGCGCCCCAGAGCAGGGCATTATTGGCCGACAGCCCCTTGGCAAAGCGACGGGTATTGTCGAGCAGTGTCTCCTTGGAGGCATCGATACCTTGCAGCAGATTGATATGGACCCGGGAGACGCTCGGTACCGGTTCCAGCCAGCCATGTTCCGAACCGGTTTCGCCGATTTGCCAGACGAAGGCATCGGCAGCCGTCAGGTCGATGCTTTTCGGCACCGGCGGGGCGAGGCGTTCGAGGCTAGCGGCGATCGACCGCAGGAGGGCAAGCGTATCGTGATCCGGCATCGGGTAATCCATTCATGGAATTCTGACCTGGATGTTCAGTATGCCGGGGAGCGCCTGGGCAGGCCAGGATCAAACCGACGGTCGTCCACATGGTTGATATGCATGCAGCGATAAGCGGACAGGCATATTAGATGCCGAGGTAATAAGCAGAGACGCCGCAAGCAGCGCCCACGGCCAAGGCCCAAAGAGGATTGCGCCGCGTGAAATAGACCATGGCGGCCGTGCCGGCGGTCAAGGCGATATGCAAGAGCGAAGAATCAGTTGCCCGGGCCATCACCAGACCGCTGGCCGCCATCAGGCCGATGGCGATGGGCACGAGCGCTGCCTGCAGCACCTTCAGCCAGGTCGCGCCCCCCAGTCTCGCCCGGATGCGGGAGAAGGTGAAGGTCAGCAGGCATGAAGGCAGGCACATGGCCAAGGTGGCGACGGCAAGGCCGCTCCAGCCGGCGAGATGCCAGCCGATCAGACTGACGACCAGGACATTGGGCCCCGGCGCTGTCTGGGCAATGGCGAACAGATGGGCGAACGTGCCATCCGTCATCCAGCCTTGTATCGTCACCACCTGGCGATGCAGCTCAGGGACAACCGCATTTGCACCACCGATCGCGACCAGCGAGAGGGCCGCAAAGGTGATGGCCAATTGTCCCAGCAGGGAAGAATTCACCGGCGGCTCTCCCAGACGGTGAGGATGACGCTCGCTGGCGCCAGGCCGATCACCACCCAGACCAGCGGCCATTGCAGGAGGCCGGCGCCCAGGAAGGCGAGGCAGCCGATAAGAATTGCAACGCGCGTCGGCCGCAGCCGCCGTCCCATCTTCAAAGCCGTGCCGATGACCAGTCCGGCTGCCGCCGCGGCAACGCCATCGATGGCGGCTTGTACCAAAGGCAGACCGCCGTAGCGATCATAAAGCGTCGCCATGCCGAGCAGGATGGCGAGCGGCGCCGCCATCAATCCGCTAAGCGCGGCGACTGAGCCGATCGCTCCCTGGAAGCGATCCCCCACCATGACCGAAACATTGACGATATTGGGGCCCGGCAGAACGGAACCGAGGCTGAGGAGGTCGGCAAATTCTCTGTCGTTCAGCCATCGGCGCTCTTCGACAACAATCCGATGTGCCCAAGCAGCAACGCCGCCGAAGCCGCACAATCCCATTTTCAGGAAGCCCATGAACAGGTCACCCAGGCTCACATATTCGGCTCGTATTGCCTTGTCGGTATCAGTGCTGCTGTTCATTGGAAATCCGCTTACATGCGCTTAAGATGTCGTATCTCTCCTTTGAGAACAACGGGATTCTCATGCGGAGATCTGTGATTTATAGTCACAAAATGTCTCGGCGATTACCCTCTCTTACGGCCTTGCGCGCCTTCGAAGCCGCGGCGCGTCACGAAAACCTCAGCCGCGCGGCGGAGGAGCTTTTTGTCACCCATGGCGCCATCAGCCGGCAAATCCGCGAGATCGAAGCCGAGCTCGGCACCGCCCTGTTCGAAAGGCGCGGGCGGCGCTTGGTTCTGACGGAAGCCGGGCGCTCATATCAACGCTCCGTCACTTCCGCCTTCGATGATCTGGCAGCCGCGACCGAACGTCTCCGCCATGCCGCCACGGCACGTCGCCTGACCTTGAATGTATTATCGACTTTCGCGATGCGTTGGCTGATACCGCGGCTCGGGCGCTTCCAGCAATTGCACCCGCAGATCGAGTTGCGGCTCGTGACCTCCGACCGGCCGATCGCGCGTTTGGGTGAACCCTTCGATCTCGCCGTGCGGCGCGGGCCGGAGGATTGGGCTGGCTATCGATCGGATGCCTTTATGACCGAACAGGAGTTTCCCGTCTGCAGCGCCGCGCTTTTAGCCCGCAATCCGATTACGACGCCGGCGGATTTGCACCGGCATGTCCTGCTGGAAGCGGAGACGCGGCCGGAAAGTTGGCGTCGCTGGTTGCGTGCCGCCGGCGTGCCGCAACTGCAGCCGGCGGGTCGACAGCATTTCGATCATTTCTACCTTTGTCTTGGGGCGGCCGAGGACGGATTGGGTGTGGCGCTTGGGCCGATGCCGTTACTCGCCGACGATCTTGCGGCTGGTCGCCTGGTCGCGCCATTGCCCGATCTGTTCGCGCCGGCCCGCTCATATTACTGGGTCGTGCCGGAGCGCCTCGCCGGCGATCCGACCGTCCGCGCCCTCAGCCAGTGGCTGGAAGAGGAAGGGCGACGGACGGTCGTTTAGGGATCTCAGCGATTATGCAGCGGCTTCGATCGCCGACAGGCTGACGCGCTGGCTTTTTGGATCAAGCGTTAGGCGCCGGTCATGGAAGCGCGCGAGGCCGCCGCGATGCGCGATGCTGATAATCGACGCTTTCGGCAAGCGCTCAACCAGCAGACGATAGATATGTTCTTCATTGGCTTCATCCAAAGCAGAGGTCCCTTCATCCAGGAACAGCCAGTCCGGCTTGACCAGGATCGCACGGGCGATTGCCAGACGCTGCTGTTCGCCGCCCGACAAGACCATTGACCAGTTATCCGTCTCGTCCAACCGATCGACAAGATGGCCGAGATTGACGCTGGCCAAAGCGTCTATCAGTGCTTCCCGGCTGAAGGCACCCGGACCCAGCGGGAAGGTCAGGGCGTCGCGCAGACTCGCGATCGGAAGATAAGGCCTTTGCGGGAGGAAAAGCATATTGGCCTGTTTCGGCAGATGTACCTTGCCGCGTCCGAATGGCCAAAGCCCGGCCAAAGCCCTGAACAATGTGGTCTTGCCACTGCCCGACGGGCCGCTCACCATCACGCGCTGCTCCGGCAACAGCGTCAGATCGACATCATCGAGTAGAAGTCGGCCGTCGGGCAAGGCGACGTCGAGATTGTCGACGACCAAGGCATTGTCGGCGCGATCATGGGCGCTGAGGCGCGCCATCTGTGCCGCGTCGGCTTGCGCGTAATCAATGGCATCGACAAAGGCGACCAGACGATTCACGCTGGCTTTCCAATCGGCCAGGGTGGTGAAGCTGTCGACAAACCAGGATAAAGCTCCCTGGACCTGACTGAAGGCCGAGTTGATCTGCATCAATCCGCCGAGTTGGATTGCACCTGAAAAATAACGTGGCGCACCTACGAGGAAGGGGAAGATCACGGCAGCCTGGCCATAGAAAGAGGTGAACCAGGTGATGCGCTTGGTCTGCCTCATGTAGAGATACCAGTTGTTCCAGATATCCCGGAAGCTTCCCTCCAGGCGTCGCGTCTCATCCGCTTCACCGCCATAGAAGGCAACACTCTCGGCATTCTCGCGCAGGCGGCTCATGCCGAAGCGGAAATTCGCGTTGAAGCGTTCCTGCATGAAATTGGTATGCACCAGCGGTCGGCCGATCCAATAGGTCAGCACGCTTCCGATCAGGGCATAGATCAGGGCGACCCACAGCATATAGCCGGGAATGGTGATGTTCATGCCGCCGAGCACAAAACTAAGCGGCCCGGACAAGGTCCACAAGATGAACATGAAGGAGAACAGCGTGACGATGGAATTCAGCAATCCCATGGCAATGGCGACGGTTTGCTGAGTGTACAGGTTGATATCCTGCTCAATGCGCTGCTCCGGGTTGTCCGTCCCGTAATCCTTGAGCTGCAAGAGATAATAGACCCGATTGCCCAGCCATCTTTGCAGGAGATTCTCCGTCAGCCATCGCCGCCAACGGATCATCAGCATCTGCCGCAAATAGAGATAGTAGACGGCGATGACGATATAGACGAAGGCGAGAACGGCGAATTTGCCGAGCTGGTATTTAAAGGCGGCAAAATCCTTGTTCTGCAGTGAATTGTAGAAATCGTTGTACCAATAGTTGAACAGCACATTCATGCCGACCAAAGCGAGATTGAGGGCAATGACGATCACGCTGAGCAGCCAGGCCAGCTTCCAATCGGCAGACCGCCAATAGGGCACAGTCATCGCCCAGAGTTTTGACATGAAGCTGCGTTGCGGCCGAGCGAGGTCAGGCGCTCCGGACGGCGCAGGACTCGGGAGCATTGGCGGTGTGGCGCTGTCTGTCGGCGGCATGGGGCGGCATTCCCGTATTTTGAAAGATGCCGAGCAGTCTAACCATGCGATCAGGGAATGCCAGTATCAGAACGTAACAAACTGTGACGGTTGTCGCAAAGACAAGGCCGGAGCGGGGCTCCGGCCTTTCCTTTCGATAGATTGTCACCACGGTTAAATTGTATAGGAATCCGCGGGCCTGCGGCTTTCATAGCCATTCAGGGCGCAAAGCCGATCGACCAGATCAAGCAATTGTTGCAGTGCCTGCTCTTCGGTGAGCGCGGTCGTATCGATGGTGAGATCCGGCTCTTCCGGCGCCTCATAAGGCTGGTCAATCCCGGTAAAGTTCTTGATCTCGCCCTGCAGCGCCTTCTTGTAGAGACCTTTGGGATCGCGCGACTTGCAAGTCTCGATATCGGCCTGGACATAAATCTCGGCGAAATTCTCGCCGACGATGCGGCGCGCTTTCTCGCGGTCCGCCTGCCAGGGAGAAATCAGCGAGACAAAGACGATCAGGCCGGTCTCGGCCAGCAGCTTCGCGACCTCCGCCGTGCGACGGATATTCTCGGCTCGTGCTTCGGGGCTGAAACCTAGATCGCTGTTGAGGCCCTGGCGAAGCGTATCGCCATCCAGAACCACGACCTGACGGCCGCGCTGGAACAGGCGGTGCTCGGCGCTGACCGCCAGCGTGGACTTGCCCGAACCGGACAAGCCGGTCAGCCACAAGACGGCGCCGCGATGGCCATTAGCCGACGCACGATCGGCGCTGCCGATCGATTGCGTCGGGCTGTAGAGATTGCGGCTTTGATCGACGGCACCGGCATGCAGGACGATGGCGCCGCCGACGATATCCCCGTCCCGCAGCAGCACGCCGCGACCGGTTTTGGCGAATTCATCGAATTTATCGAGCGCCATCAAGGCCGGGCTGCGCAAGGTCACTTCCGCAACCGCATTCTGGTCGATCCGGTCGGATTGAGTGGCGGCCAGATTGCCGACATCGATCACGGCGTGGATGCGCTCGACGAAAACCGGATATTCCGAGGTCGCGACCTTGAGCTTGAGGCGGTCACCGGCGAGCAAAGGCGCGGTATCCAGCCAGAACAAGCGCACCGTCGCCTGGTGGGCGAGGTGGGGCTGATGTTCAATATGGGCGGCGATATCACCCCGCTGGATGAAGAGCTCGTCATCCAAGGTCAGCGCGATCGACTGGCCAGCGCCGGCCGCGATCTGCGGTGCGGCATTCCAGCTCTCCAGGCTGGCGATCCTTGCCTGCTTGCCGGAGGGCGAGAAGATGAGCCGGTCGCCGACGCGCAAGCGGCCGCTTTCGATACGGCCCGCAACGATCCGGCGATGATCGAACTTGAACACATCCTGGACCGGCAGGCGCAGATGCTGATCGACCGGCGCCGGCGCCGGAACGAAATTGTCGAGGACATCGACGACGGTCGGCCCGTCATACCAGGGCGTCTTCTCCGAGCGGCTGGCGATATTGTCGCCATTGCGCGCCGAGATCGGCACCAAGGCCAGGGGCGTCACGCCGAGCTGGCCGAGATAGTGACGGATCTCTGCGGCGACGGCGGCATAACGATCCGCATCGTGATCGATGAGATCGATCTTGTTGATGAGGACGGCAACCTGGCGCAGGCCGAGGATATGCAGGATCAGAGCGTGGCGGCGCGATTGCTCGCGCACACCTTCGGCCGCATCGATCACCAGGAACGCGGCCTGGGCCTGGGCGACGCCGGAAATGGCGTTCTTCAGAAATTCCTTATGCCCCGGCGCGTCGATGATGACATAGCGGCGCTTCGCGGTGGTGAAGAAGATCTGCGTCGTATCGATGGTGATGCCCTGATCGCGTTCCGCCTGGAAGGCGTCGAGAAGAAAAGACCATTCCAATACGCCGCCGCGCTTGTCGCTGGCCGCCTTGAGTTCGGCCAGCTTGCCTTCGGGGAGACTGCCGGTGTCATGCAGTAGCCGGCCGATCAACGTCGATTTGCCATGATCGACATGGCCGACGATGGCGAAGGGAAAGCGTGCCTTGTCGTCATTGGTATTGGCAGCCAGATTTGACGCCAGCTCTTCCTCGGCGATCGCCGCCGCGGTTGAAGTCGTTTGAGTCATTGTATCCCCCGCTTACATATAGCCGCTGGCACGCAGGCGCTCGAACGCATCCTCGCGTTCATGGTCCATTGCGCGGCCGGCGCGTTCGGATGTCTTGGTGGTTTCCAGTTCCTGAATGATTTCCGCAATCGTGCTGGCGTTGGATTCTACCGGCGAGGTGATGTCCTGATCGCCCAGCGAGCGGTACCGCTTGCCATTCTTCGAATAGTAGAGCGACACGACCGGAATGTTCTCCCGCTCGATATAGCGCCAGATATCAAGCTCGGTCCAGGCGAGCAGGGGGTGCACGCGGAGATGAGCGCCCTCCGGCAGGTCGCTCTTGAAGTGATCCCAGAATTCCGGGGGCTGGTCGCGGAAGTTCCAGGCGCCGTTATCGGCACGCGGGCTGAAGACGCGTTCCTTGGCGCGGGTGGCCTGTTCGTCGCGGCGAATGCCAGCGATAATGCCTTTGAAACCGAATTCGTTCATGACGCGCTTCAAGCCTTCCGTCTTGCGCGCGGCGGAACGGGCGGCGGGCGGCAGGCTGGGATCGACGCTATCGACCGGCGGGCAATCCCGCACGATCAGGTTCAGATTCCACTCCTTGGAGAAGCGTTCACGGAACTCGTACATTTCCGGAAACTTCTTGCCGGTATCGACATGAATGGCGGCAAAAGGCACGTGGCCGAGGAAGGCCTTGCGCGCCAGCCACAACATGACGTTGGAATCCTTGCCCAGGGACCAGAGCATGCCAAGCGGCTTCAACCGGTTATAGGCTTCGCGCAGAATATAGATGCTTTGGCTTTCCAAAGCGTCGAGATGACTCACGATCGGATACTCCCGGGATAATCGTTCAGATATGAATGCCGCATTCTGTCTTGTCGGTGCCCGACCAGCGGCCGGCACGGCTGTCATCCTCCGTCGCAACGCGCGCGGTACAGGGCGCGCAGCCGATGGAACGGTAGCCTTCGTCGAAGAGCGGATGTTGTGGCAGTTTGAAGTGTCGGAAGGCTACGCGAATCTCGTCTTCGCTCCAGGAGGCCAGCGGATTGATCTTCACGCGCCCGTCGATGGCTTCGGCAAAGGGCATTTGTTTGCGCGCCGATGTCTGGTAGCGCTTGCGGCCGGTGATCCAGGCATCGACATCCTTCAAGGCGCGCTGCAGCGGATCGACCTTGCGGATCTGGCAGCAGAGGTTGGGATCGCGCGACCACAAATCGCCTTTGGGGTCCAGTCGCTTTATCTCTTCGAGATTTGGCTCCAGTGCCCGCGCATCGGTGAAGCCGAAACGTCCGACGAGAATGTCGCGATACATCAGCGTTTCGGTGAAATGCTTGCCGGTGTCGATGAAAAGAATCGGCAGGGTCCGATCGGTCTCGGCGACGAGATGCAACAGGATCGCTGCGTCGGCGCCAAAGGAGGAGACGACGGCAAGCCGGCCCGGTGTCACTGTTTCCACCGCATCCCGAAGAATTTCCTCGGCGCTAGACTGGTGCCAGCGGGCATTCAGCCTGGCCGCCAGCTCAACGGGACCTTCCGTTGCCGCGCTGATGGGGGCATCTTCCGGTAATGCCAGGCCTGAGGCGATTGAAGCCGAAATATCTGTCATGATGTTCACGCATGCGATAAGGAGCGATGGCTCCTATGGCTGGTCCCACAAGAATTCCTTGTGGATAGATGTCATGCTGTTAATCTTTCCACAAGATAGAACATTTCACTGATGTGTTAGAAAATAAAACAACACAAAATCAGTGTCTAATATATGGACGGAAGGCGCGCTCGCGAAAAGGCGGCAAAAGCTCGGAGTGGGAAGAAGTAGGTTAGCGCGGGCGCTCCCGTTAGCGCCGTGCCGTTGCTTGCCAAACCAGCACGGCGAATAGCAAGGCGCTCAGCGCGAGCAGCAGCGAACCAATCACAGCCAGCGGTACGCCGAGCGGCAAAGGCATGATGGCGAGCGCAATGCCCGGCACGAAGATGACGAGACCGAGATGTGCGATGACGCCCTGTATAACGGCAAGGCGCGACTGTCCTTGGACGGGGAAACGCGCCAGGAAGAGTCCGTAGATCGAAATCGAGACCCAGCCCACAACCGCAAGATGAGCATGGGCGGGGAACAGGCTGTGATCGCCGATGATCCCCATCCAGATCCCCCAGATCATGGCGATGACGGCATAAATGGCGGCCCCGCGGAAATGCCAGGCTGCAATGCAAGGCAGACCGGTTTCGGTCGTCATGGTTTGAAATCCCCCAATGATGTTCCCCAAACGCGCCGAAGATAGGCCATAAGGTTGCCATGATCCAGCGGGTTGCCGAACGGGACGGGCGCAATTCGCAGTACTCTGTCGAATTTCCTCAAATCACTCGTCAATCCCACGCATATGCTGGCTGCATATGTCGTTATCCTGCAAGTGAGGGAGTGAAGATGAGCGACCAGGTGCGCGTCATCCGCCGGGGCCACGTTTTGGAGATCACCTTGGATCGGCCAAAGGTCAATGCGGTCGATGTGACAGCCAGCCGGGAGCTGGGCGAAGCTTTCGTAATGCTGCGCGACGATCCGGAACTGCGTGTCGGTTTGCTTACCGCGGCCGGTGAAAAGATCTTCTGCGCCGGCTGGGACATCAAAGCTGCTAATGCCAATGGCGAAGTCGGCAAATGGTGGGAAATCGATTACGGCCCGGGCAAATTCGGCGGCATCACCGAGCTTTGGGACCTGAACAAGCCGGTGATCTGTGCCGTCAATGGCCATGCCTTGGGCGGGGGCTTGGAAATTGCGATCGCCTGCGACCTTATCATCGCTGCGGACCATGCCGAATTCGCCATGCCGGAATTGCCAATCGGCATCCTTCCGGATTCGGGCGGCATTCAGCGTATTCCGCGACGGCTGCCTTACAACATTGCCATGGAGATGCTGCTGCTCGGCCGCCGGATGAGTGCTCAGGAAGCGGCTCATTACGGCATGATCAATAAGGTCGTGCCGAAGGAGAGGCTGATGGAGACGGCGCGCGAATGGGCCGATGCCATTGCCGGCGGCGCGCCGCTGACGATTCAGGCGCTGAAAGAATCGCTGCGCGAGATCGAAATGCTGAAGCTGAAGGACAGTTTCGACCTGATCCGCAGCGGCACCTTGCCAGCCTATGAAAAGGCGCTGAATTCGGAGGATTCCAAGGAAGGCGTGCTGGCCTTTGCCGAGAAGCGTCCGGCACATTTCAAGGGCCGTTGACCGGTTCTGAAGAAAAGAGAAAGGCGCCGACCATCGAGCCGGCGCCTTTTCGATTCAAGCGGCTGATCGTTACTGTTCGAAGGGCCGCAACAGTGCGCGCGAGATGATGTGGCGCTGGATTTCTGAGGTGCCATCCCAGATGCGCTCGACCCGGGCATCCCGCCACAGGCGTTCGACGCCGACTTCTTCCATCAGGCCCATGCCGCCGAAGATCTGCACCGTGTGATCGGTCACGCGGGCCAGCATTTCCGTGGCATAGAGCTTCGCCATCGCATAATCGCTGTCGGTGACGGTGCCTTCATCGCTCTTCCAGGCGGCACTCAACGTCAGGAAATTTGCCGCTTCGATCTCGGTCACCATATCGGCGAGCTTGAAAGAAGTGCCCTGGAACTTGCCAATGGCTTGGCCGAATTGCTTGCGCTGCGCTGCCCATTGCAGCGCCATATCGAGGGCGCGATAGGCGCGGCCAACGCATTGCGCTGCCACGGTGAGGCGGGTCGCGCCCAGCCAGGTATTGGCTACGTCAAAACCGTGATGCACTTCGCCCAGAACCTGGCGCTTGTTCACCCGGCAATTATCGAAGAACAGCTCGCAGTGATGGAAGCCGCGATGCGAAACAGATTTGTGGCCCTTGCGGACGGTCAGGCCCGGCGTCTCCTTGTCCACCAGGAAGGTGGTGATCAGTTTCTTCGGGCCGCGCTTGGTTTCTTCAACGCCACTCGCCGCGAAGAGCACGATGAAATCGGCGACATCGGCGTAAGAGATGAAATGCTTGTTGCCATTGATGATGAAATCATCGCCATCCTGTTCGGCGCGGGTCTGCATCGAGCGCAGGTCCGATCCGGCATTTGGCTCGGTCAGCGCGAGGCATTCCACCCGTTCGCCCCGAATGGCGGGGAGGAGATAGCGCTCCTTCTGTTCGTCATTGCAGGCGCGCAGGATATTGCTGGGCCGAGCCACGGCATATTGCAAAGCGAAGGAGGTGCGGCCGAGCTCACGCTCCAGCAAAGCAAGTCCGACATGATCGAGACCGCCACCGCCGAGATCTTCCGGCATGTTGGCGGCATAGAAGCCGGCATTGATGGCGCGTTCGTGGATCTGCTTGATCAGTTCCGGGCGCACGTCATCGGTCTGCTCGACCTCGTTTTCATAGGGCATCAACTCCTTCTCGACGAAGGCCTTGACGCTATCGACGAGCATCTGCTGCTCGGTGGTCAATCCGAAATTCATCCTTGTCTCCCCAAGCTGACGACCGGGCGTATTCTCACGCCTTCGGCTTCAGCTCGATTGTGCGGCTGCTATAGGTGGAGGGCGGCAAAGCATCCTGCGCCGCCTGGATTTCCTGCAGCTTGGCTGCGATTTCCGGGCGGAACGGAGCCGATTTGGCGCCCTCGGTGGTATCGACATGCAGCAGCATGAACTCCGCCGCCGCGACCGGATCGGCGTGATCCGGGCGGAACATCTCATGATAAAGCTGCATACGCTTGGCATCGTGGCGAATGAGGCGCGTGCGGATTTCGACTTCCACGCCTTCCTTCACTTCGAGCAGGTAATTGATATGGCCTTCCAACGTATATAGCGACGTCCTGGTTGCGCGCCGCGCCGCATCATCGAGGCCGATATAGTCCATAAAGGCATCGGTCGCCTGGCTGAAGATCACCATATAATAGGCATCGTTCAGATGGCCGTTGTAATCGACCCATTCGGGTTTCACGACGGCACGGTGCAGGGAAAGCGGCGCGGCGGCAACCATCTGTCTTAGTCCTCGAACTTGAAGCCGTGACGTTCCTTGACGCCCTTGATCGCATCGATGACGGCGATGATGCAGTCATTGCGATAGCGCTCCAGTTCCTTGATCGAGCGGCCCATCTTCTGCGGCTCGGTACCTTCGACCACCTTGTCGATCAGCTCATCGGTCAGCTTCGGCGCAATGAGCTTGGTCCAGGGCAGTTCCAGCGCCGGGCCGAACTGCGACATGAAGTGGCGCATGCCGGCATCGCCGCCCGCCAGAGTATAGACCAGGAAGGTGCCCATGAAGGACCAGCGAATGCCGGCGCCGAAACGGATCGCATCGTCGATCTCGCCGGTGGTGGCGACACCTTCATTGACGAGGTGCAAAGCCTCACGCCACAGGGCTTCCAGCAGCCGGTCGGCGATGAAACCGGGCACTTCCTTGCGGACATGCAGCGGGCGCATGCCGAGCTCGGCATAGATCTTCTTCGCCGCTTCGATCGCTTCCGACGAGGTCTTCTCACCGCCGACCACTTCGACCAGCGGCAGCAGATAAACCGGGTTGAAGGGATGGCCGACCAGGCAGCGCTCAGGGTTGGTTGCCTCGGCATAGAATTCCGTCGGCAGCAAGCCCGAGGTCGAGGAGCCGATGATGGCATTCGGCTTCGCCGCCTTGGACGCCTGGGCATGCATCTTGATCTTCAGATCCTGACGCTCCGGGGCGCTTTCCTGGATGAAGTCGGCGTCCTTGACGCATTCCTCGATGGTCTTGACGAATTTGAGGCGCGATTGCGACGCACCCGGCTTCAGGCCGATCTTTTCCAAAGCCGGCCAAGCATTGGCGACATTGGCGCGCAGGATCTCCTCGGCATTCTGGCCGGGATCCCAGGCGACCACATCGAGGCCATGGGCAAGGGCGCGAGCGACCCAGCCGGAGCCGATCACGCCGGTGCCGAGGGCTGCAAAGGTTTTGATATCAGTGATGACGGACATTGGGGTTATCCTGATTGGTATCGTTCGGAGTTCGACTTGCCCCTCACCCTAACCCTCTCCCCGGCGAGGAGAGGGAAGATAGGCACTATGGCCGAGCACTCCCTCGCCCCACTTGTGGGGAGAGGGTCGAGGTGAGAGGCTTATCTCGTTCTTAGCCGCGGGCCTTGAGGCCGAGCTTCTTGCGGCCTTCGGCCGGAGTCAGCGGCCGGGCTCCCATGCGGGTGATGATCTCGATCGCGCGCTCGGTCAGCGAGCCGTTCGAAGCATGCACGCCCTTGTCGAGCCAGATATTGTCTTCGAGACCGATACGGATATTGCCACCCAGCAGCACCGCCTGCGCCACCATCGGCATCTGCATGCGGCCGATGCCGAAGCCGGCCCAGATCGCGCCCTGCGGCATGTTATCGACCATCGCCTTCATCGTGGTGGTATCGGCCGGGGCACCCCAGGGAATGCCGAGGCAGATCTGGAACAGCGGATTGGCATCCAACAGGCCTTCCTTCTGCAACTGCTTGGCAAACCACAGATGGCCGGTATCGAAGATTTCCAGTTCCGGCTTCACGCCCAGTTCCTGGATGCGCTTGGCACCGGCGCGCAGCTGGTTCGGGGTCGAAACATAGATGTAATCGCCATCGCCGAAATTCAGCGTGCCGCAATCGAGCGTGCAGATTTCGGGCAGCAATTCCTCGACATGGGCGAGGCGGGTAATGCCGCCGACCAGATCGGTGGCTTTGCCAAACTTCATCGGATCTTCGCCCGGGCCGATCTCGAGATCGCCACCCATGCCGGCGGTCAGGTTGATGATGATGTCGGTGCCCGAGGAACGGATGCGGTCGACCACTTCGCGGTACAGATTGACGTCGCGGCTGCCCTTGCCGGTCTGCGGATCGCGTACATGGCAATGGGCAACGGTGGCGCCGGCTTTCGCGGCTTCGATAGCTGCATCAGCGATTTGCTTCGGTGTCACCGGGATCGCCGGATGCTTGCCGACCGTGTCGCCCGCGCCGGTCACGGCACAGGTGACGATAACTTCGTAATTCATGACTGCCTCCCTGATATCGGATGTAGCGAAAACGTCCTCCCTGACCCCGTTTGGCCGGTACTCGATCGGGTTTTCGCTTCGATTTGCATGGTCCTCCGCCGGACATTTTCCCGTTTGATTATTTTCGACATCGCCGTGCGGAATTCCGACGATCGCCTCAACCCCGATTCAACGCAGAGACGGCATGACGCCGGCAACGTCCCGATAGCGTTCCGCGCTGGGCGGCTTGCCGGCCCAGGCGTGATAGGAGCGGGAAAAATGCGCGGCCGATCCAAAGCCGCAGGCGACGGTGATTTCCACCATCGACATGTCGGTATATTGCAAAAGCGCCCGCGCACGCTGCAAGCGGAGGTCCAGATAATAGCGCCGGGGGGTGCTGCCGAAATAGCGGTGGAAGAGGCGCTCGAGCTGCCGCAGCGACATCCCGGCGGCGGCGCTTAATTCGTCCGAATTCAGCGGTTCTTCCAGATTGGCTTCCATCAAGCCGATCACGCGCGCCAGGCCGGCATGATTGATGCCCTGGCGGATCCGCGGTTCCATGCGCTGATGGTCGTGCGGGTCGCGAATCTGGGCGTGGATGAATTGCTCGGAAACGGCGGCGGCAAGCCGGTGCCCATGCCGCACGGAAATCAGGTGCAGCATCATGTCCAAGGCGGCGGTGCCACCCGCGCAGGTCAGCCGGTTGCGGTCGATGACGAACAGGCTGTTCTCGACGTCGATCTCCGGAAACTGCTCGCGCAAACTGTCGAGACTCTCCCAATGAGTGGTAGCCCTATAGCCATCCAGCAGACCAGCCCAACCCAAGAGAAAGCTGCCAGTATCCATCGCGCCAAGATCGATGCCGCTGCGCCCCAGGCCGATCAGCCAGCGCTTCATCTTGTTATCGAAGCCGCGTTCGGGCTCGAAGCCCGCGCAAACCACGATCAAAGATGGGTTCTTGGCCTCGGCATAAGCACAATCCGCCACCAGCGACATTCCGTTGGAAGCGGCGATCGAGCCGCCGTCGCGGGAAAGAACCTGCCAACGGTAAAGCTCCTTCTGCGCCAGGCGATTGGCCACGCGCAACGGCTCTACGGCGGAGACGAAAGCCATCATGGAAAATTGCGGCACCAGGAAAAAGCCGATGCTTTGTGGCGCTTCGGCCGTCGTGGCATTCACAATGGTAGGCAAGGGTGTTGGCATGGGCGATATCTAGCCCAGCGAAGGGTAAATGTCGATGCTTGTCATGATTTGTCGTCTTTATGCAAGGCGGGCCGTATCAAAGGCATATTATCCTTAACATCGGGTGGGCCTTTGCTTGTGTGGCAGAGGGTAAAAGGGGACAAAGTTCAGTTTTAAGTCATTTCGGTTTTCCACCCTATCATTCTGACCGGGTTGCCATGGCATGATGCGGTTGCGGCGGATGGATGCCGGCCTATTTTTGCCCGATTTGCTGGAGAAAAATATGACTCAATGGGAGGCCTTGCAAAGGGCAGCACATGAACACCGGATCGGCCGCCGGGAATTCCTGCGCGGCGCGGCGGCGCTCGGCATTACCTCGGCGATGGCAACGGCGACGTTGTCGAAAGCGGGTTATGCGGATGAGCCAAAGAAAGGTGGAACGCTCCGCCTGGGTATCAGCGGCGGCAGCACGACCGACAGCCTGGATCCGATTACCTATAACAACAGCACCGCTGTCAATGTGGGCTATCAGATTTTCAACGGCCTGATCGAGATCGACGAAAAGCAGAATGCCGTTCCTGAACTTCTGGAAAGCTGGGAAGTGAAGCCCGGCGCCAAGGAATGGATTTTCAATATCCGGCAAGGTGTGACGTTTCACAACGGCAAGAGCCTCACGGCTGAAGACATCCTCTATTCGATCAATCGGAACCGCGGCAAGGATTCCAAGTCGCCGATCGCCGGGTCGCTGGCGGATGTGGCGGATCTGACAAAGGTCGATGATCATCAGATTCGGTTTACGTTGAACAACGGCAATGCCGATTTCCTCTATGTTCTTGCCGATTTCCATCTATTGGTCGTGCCGGACGGTTTCACCGACTGGAGCAAGCCGATCGGGACCGGCGCCTTCAAGCTATCGGAATGGCAGCCTGGGGTACGCGCTACCAGCAAGCGGAATGAGAATTACTGGAAAACCGGCCGCGGCTATGTCGACAATGTCGAGCTGACGGTCATTGCCGAACCGGCTGCCCGGATGAACGCGCTGATTTCCGGCCAAGTGGATGTCATTGACCGGGTGGATAAGAAGGCGGTCGATCTGCTGAAGACCGCTTCCACCGTCAGCCTGCTGCAATCGCCAGCCGGTTGGCATGGCATCATGGCAATGATGCTGGACCGCGCGCCCTACAATAATAAGGAGCTGCGGCTTGCCCTGCGTTACGGGCTGGATCGCGAGCAGATCCTGCAAACGCTCTTCAACGGCTTCGGCTCTGTCGCCAATGATCATCCGGTGCCGAAATTCGATCCGTTCTTCAACAGTGAATTGCCGCAATGGGCATATGATGCGGATAAGGCCGCTTTCCATTTCAAGAAGGCCGGCTTGTCAGGCGCGAAAATCGAGTTGTCAGCTTCGGATGCCGCTTTTGTCGGTGCCGTCGATATGGCCCAGCTGTTGCAGGCATCGGCGAGAAAGGCCGGCATCGATGTACAGGTGAAAAGGGAGCCAGCCGACGGCTATTGGGATAATGTCTGGTTGAAGGCGCCGTTCTCGATTTCCTATTGGAACGGCCGGCCTGCCGCAACCGAATTGCTGGGCATTCCGTATAAGTCGGACGCCGCCTGGAACGAGACGCATTGGCACAACGAGGCCTTCGACAAGCTCTTGGCAAATGCCAAGGCGGAAACCGATACCGCCAAACGGAAGGATTACATCTGGGAAATGCAGCGCATGCTCCATGACGATGGCGGCGCGCTCATTCCAGTTTTCTCGGATTTTCTGGACGGGTACAGCGTCAAAGTGAAGGGCCAGTCGCCCCACACAATGTTCGATCTGTGCAACAGCCGCGTTTGCGAGAAAGTGTGGCTGGAAAGCTGATGCGATCAGCTCAGCAGGACGGTTTCTCCTAGACGTGCGAGCATGTCGGCTTTGGTCACATGCTGTCGATTTTATGCAACGCAGCCTTTCGGCTGGCAGTATCATCCGCATTAATGTTTGACGGAAGCCGGCAGGAAGACCGGTTAAAGGGGATGGACGGCAATGTTGCCAGCGACATCGGAGCATCGTCTCGACTTGGACCCGGAGATCCGCGCTTTTGCGGCATCGTCCGATCGGCGGTTTAACGCCGAATTTGATGCCCTGCCGCCGGCGGAGCAGCGTCGCCTCTATAACGCTTGGTGTCTGGAATGGTCGAGCCCCCGGCCCAATGAATTGTCGGTGGCCGACTTCCTGGTTCCGACAGATGAGGCGAAAGTACCGGTCCGGCTTTATCGGCGACGCGACTGCATCGGCAACCTGCCGGTCGTTCTCTATATGCATGGCGGCGGCTGGGTTCTGGGCAGCCCGGAAACGCATGACCAAGTCACCAGCAACATGGCGCTGGCGACCGGTGCCGTCGTGCTCAGCGTCGATTACCGTCTCGCGCCGGAACATAAATTTCCGGCAGCCTTCAATGACTGCTACGGGGTTTTATCCTGGCTGGTCGAAGCTGGACCCGGGCTCGGCATCGATCCAAGCCGCTTGGCCGTTGCCGGCGACAGCGCCGGAGCGAATCTCGCCGCCGCCTTGTCGCTTGCGGCGCGTGATCGGCAAGGACCGGCAATTGCCTTTCAGGCCCTGATCTATCCCGGCCTGCGGTTCCAAAGGCCGGCGGGGATCGACGCGGACAGTCCCGGATTGGCGGCGGAATCGATCAGCGTCTATGCCAAAGCCTATCTGGCAAAAGCCGCGGATGCGACCCATCCTTATGCGGCGCCACTGCACGCAAGGGATTTCAGCAAGTTGCCGCCGGCCTACATCGCCGCAGCCTGGTTCGATGTTCTGCGCGAAGACAGCAGTCTTTATGCCGAGAAGCTGCGAGAGGCCGGTGTCGAAGCGACATATCAATGCGCCCCCGGACTGGTTCACACCTATCTCCGGACGATCCATTGCTGCGCCGCCGCCCAAAAGGAGTTCCTGGCTGTTTGCCATGCGATCAAAAAAGCTTTGACCTGAAATGTCGACTTGTCGGTCCTTGCCCGCAAATCGTCGCGATCTGGTGGGACGCATCCTGCTTGTCATGAGAAGCGTGAAAATAACCTCGGATCAACATTGCGATCAGGCTCGCTTCGTGCATATTATGCATGATCGCTATGCGTGAAACGCAATGAGCGGGGGTTTTGAAGCACGTCCGGGGCGAAACCAAAAACAATGCTTGCCGGGTCTGGGACAATTGTGTCGCCGATATCCCGGCGTAAAGGGAGGGCATAAAATGAGTGACTGGGACGATCTAAAAGCTGCGGCTTTCGCGGGCCTGCTGGACCGCCGTTCCTTCTTGCTGCGTTCGGCGGCGCTCGGTGCGTCGGCGGCGATGGTGGGCGGCGTTCTGCCGAAGGCGGCCTTCGCCGCGGCCAATCCGACGACAGGCGGTACGCTGCGTATCGGTGCCGGCGGCGGCAGCACCACCGATAGTGTCGATCCACAAACCTATACGGATTCGGTCAACCGCCTGCTCGGTTATCAGCTCTTCAACGGCCTGATCGAAATCGACGACAAGCAGAAAGCCACGCCGGAACTGCTGGAAAGCTGGGAAGTGAAGCCCGGCGCCAAGGAATGGGTTGTCAATGTCCGCCAGGGCGTTACCTTCCACAACGGCAAGACGCTGACCGCCGAAGACATCATCTATTCAATCAATCTGCATCGCGGCAAATCGAAGTCAGCGATGAACGGTCCGCTGCAGATCATTGCGGATGTGAAGAAGCTCGCCGACAATCAGATTCAAATCGTTCTCAATAGTGGCGACGCCGATTTCGTCTATACGCTCGGCGATTACCACCTGCTCGTCGTGCCGGATGGCTTCACCGATTGGGCCAAGCCGATCGGTACCGGCGGCTTCGTGTTTGAAAGCTATGAGCCGGGCGTACGGGCTGTCACCAATCGCAACAAGAACTATTGGAAGCAGGGCCGCGCCCATGTGGACCGGGTCGAATTGACGGTCGTCAACGATTCGGCGTCTCGCATGAATGCGCTGATCTCCGGCCAGGTGGATGTCATCAATCGCGTCGACAAGAAAGCTGTCGATCTGCTGAAATCGGCCCCTGGAATCGAGCTGGTCCAGGCGCCGGGCGGCTGGCATCCGATTTTGGCGGCGCAGGTCGATCAAGCGCCGTTGGACAATCTCGATGTCCGGCTCGCGTTGAAATACGCCATTGATCGCGAGCAGGTCCTGAAGACCCTCTTCAATGGTTATGGTTCGCTGGGCAATGACCATCCGGTGCCGAAGGGCGATCCCTTCGTCAATACCGATCTGCCACAGCGTCCCTATGATCCGGATAAGGCAGCCTTCCACTTCAAGAAGGCGGCCGCCAATGGGCGGATTGTCATCTCGGCTTCCGACGCTGCCTTCAACGGCGCGGTCGATATGGCCTTGCTCTATCAGGCGACGGCGGCAAAGGCCGGCGTGCCGATCCAGGTCAAGAAAGAGCCGGCCGACGGCTTCTGGGACAATGTCTGGCTGAAAGCGCCTTTCGCCACCAGCTACTGGAGCGGTCGCCCGGCGGCCACCCAGATGATCAGCATCGCCTATAAGTCCGATGCCGCCTGGAACGAAACCCATTGGCGCGGGGAGAGCTTCGACAAGTTGCTGATTTCGGCCCAGTCGGAAACGGACGAAGCGAAGCGTAAGGGCTATATCTTCGAATTGCAGAAGGTGCTGTATGACGAAGGTGGGGCCATCATCCCGGTCTTCTCCGATTTCCTCGATGCCCATTCGGCATCGGTGAAAGGTCACACGCCACACAGCAATTTCGACATGTGCAACGAACGGGTTGCAGAAAAGGTCTGGCTGGAAAGCTAAGCCGAACGTTATTGTGGTGGAGCCGGGTCGGTTCAATACCGATCCGGCTTTGCCGCAAGAAGTATTCGTTATGTCGACCCGGCGCAGATCGGGTAAATGAAACAAGTCGGATAACAAACAGACAGGGATACCGCTCCATATCGAGCGATCGGTGGACGGGATCATCGAAATTTCAACAGGGGCGCGATGGATTATCTCCGAGTGGATTATCTCCAGATAAATCTTCTCCAGGCGGATTGCCTTTTGCGACCCCGGTTAGCGATGCGGTTGAGGCCCAGTGAGCGGATTGGGCTTGAGGCCGGCTGCATCTCCACGGGGGTACTGCACTGATGTTCAAGTTGATCTCGCAGCGGGTCGCGCTCGGATTACTGACGCTGTTATTGGCATCGGCACTGATCTTTCTCGGCGTCGAAGCATTGCCCGGCGACCTGGCATCGAAACTACTGGCGAACAACGCGACACCGGAAAATCTCGCGGCCCTACGTCTCGAACTCGGCTTGGACCGGCCCATGCTGGTGCGCTACTGGGAATGGCTCTCGCACATGTTGCAGGGTGACTTTGGAGCATCCCTCTCCAACAAACGCGCGATCATCGGCGATCTGGGGCCACGTGCCCTTAATACCTTCTTTCTTGCGACCTATGCCGCAGTCATCGCCGTTCCGCTGGCTGTAGCGCTGGGTATCATTGCCGCGATCAGACAAGGCGGCATTTTCGATCGCCTCGTAAACGTCGTCACCTTGTTCAGCATCTCGGTGCCGGAATTCTTTATCGGCTATGTCCTGGTGATGTTGCTGGCCGTCAAGATCCGGCTCTTTCCAGTGTTGTCGAACGTGACGCCCGATACTGATTTCGCGCAACGCCTTTATCTGACATTCCTGCCGATGGCGACGATGGTCATGGTGGTTGTCGCCCATATGATGCGCATGACGCGCGCATCGGTTCTGGCGGTCATGGCGAGCCCTTATATCGAGATGGCGATTTTGAAGGGCTTGCCGAAATGGCGCATCGTCGTGCAACACGCCTTGCCGAATGCGCTGGCGCCGATCCTCAATGTCGTCGCCCTGAACCTTGCTTACCTGATTGTCGGCGTGGTGGTGGTCGAAGTCGTCTTCGTCTATCCCGGCATGGGACAATGGATTGTCGATTCGGTGTCGAAAAAGGACCTGCCGGTGGTCCAGGCCTGCGGCATGATCTTCGCTGCCGTCTTCATCTCGCTCAATATCCTGGCGGACGTGCTGGCTATCATCAGCAATCCGCGTTTGCGGCATCCGCGCTGATCAGGGGGCAGATTGATGCGGCTTTTCGGTCACAAACTCACCCTCAGCGCTCAAATCGGCCTGGTCATCATCGCCGTCAATGTTGTGGCGGCGATCCTGGCGCCGTTCATCGCACCTTATCCGGAAGCGGATATTGTCGGCACCGCCTGGGGACCGCCCAGTGCGGAACATTGGTTCGGACTCGATAACCTCGGCCGCGATGTCTTTTCACGCATTCTCTATGGCGCACGGATGACGATCGGCCTCGGCCTGCTCATCACGCTGTTGGCGTTCCTGCTTGGCACCATCGCCGGATTTGCGGCAGCCATCCTGGGGCGTTGGGTCGACACGGTCCTGTCGCGTCTTGCGGATCTGATGCTGTCGATGCCGACCCTGATTTTCGCTCTGGTTGTCTTATCCGTGATGGGTACCGATATCCCTGTGCTGATCATCACCGTTGGTCTGCTCTATTCGGTGCCGGTCTTCCGCTTAGCCCGCGCTGTTGCGATGAATATCGCAGTGCTGGAATATGTCGAGGCGGCCAAGCTGCGCGGTGAAGGATTATGGTGGATCATCCGCCGGGAGATCCTGCCGAATGCCTTGCCGCCGCTGGTCGCGGAATTCGGTCTGCGTTTCTGTTTCACCTTCCTCTTCATTGCTGCCTTGAGCTTCCTCGGCCTAGGCATCCAGCCGCCGCAGGCGGATTGGGGCAGTATGGTGAAAGAGACGGGGCAGATGATTGCCCTTCGTCCGATCGCGCTTTACCCCGCCGGCGCCATTGCCTTGCTGACGATCGGTGTCAACCTCGTGGTCGATTGGCTCTTGGCAATCCATTCGCGCGGCCATGGCGAGGAAGTTTGACGATGCAGTGCAGGGAGGGAAAAATCGATGAATGACAATCGGCCGCACCGCACTGACGGGCAAGTCCTCCGCGTCGACAACTTGCGCATTGAGGTCAAGACAGATGCCGGCCCGGGACCGGTCCTCGTCGACGATGTTAGCTTCACCCTTCGCAAGGGTGAGGTGCTGGGCCTCATCGGCGAATCCGGGGCCGGAAAATCGACGATCGGCCTTGCCAGCATGGTCTATACCCGTTCGGGTTGCTATATCACCGGCGGCAAGATCGTATTTCTCGATCAGGATCTGCGGGAGTTGAACGGCGATCAACGCCGCCGCACGCGCGGGGTGAAGATCTCGTATATCGCTCAAAGCGCCGCCGCCTCTTTCAATCCGGCCCTGACGATCTATGAACAGGTCTGCGAGGTGGCGGTGCGGCATGGGCTGATGAGTTTTGCGGAAGCAAAACGCGAAGCCGTCAAATTATTCCGCGAACTGGAATTGCCCAATCCGGATGTGTTCGGCGACCGCTATCCGCATCAGGTCTCGGGCGGCCAGTTGCAGCGCGCGATGGCCGCAATGGCCATGGTCGCCAAGCCCGATCTGCTGATCTTCGACGAACCGACCACGGCGCTTGACGTGACGACCCAGGTCGAGGTTCTCGCCTCCTTCCGCAAGCTGATCCGTGAACATGGCACGGCGGCCCTATATATCACGCATGACTTGGCGGTGGTGGCGCAGATCGCCGACCGCATCATGGTGCTGCGCCACGGCAAGATGGTTGAGCAGGGCGATGCGACGCAGATTTTGCAGCATCCGACCCAGGAATACACACAAAAGCTGGTGGCGGAGCGCGTGGCTGCATCGACGCATGAATTCGTCGAGAGCGATGACACTGGCGAGGCCTTGCTGAAAATCGACCAAGTCAGCGCCAGTTATCGCACCCTGGTCAAGGTCATCAATGGCGTGACGCTGGATATCCGGCGCGGCGATACCGTTGCCGTCGTTGGAGAATCGGGCTCCGGTAAGAGCACCCTGGCCAGGATCGTCGTCGGTTTGCTGCCGCGCGAGGAGGGTGATATCCGCTTCGGCGGTGAAAGCCTGCCGCCGCGCTTGAGGGATCGCAGCAAGGATCAGCTTCGCCGCATCCAGATGATCTATCAGATGCCGGATGTGGCGCTCAATCCGCAACAGACCTTGCTGGAAATCATCGGCCGCCCGGTTTCCTTCTACTTCAACAAATCGGGCGATCAGGTTCGGCAGCGTGTAAAGGAATTATTGCGGCAGATCGATTTGCCGGAAAGCTTCATCACCCGGCGGCCGGGCGAATTGTCGGGCGGCCAGAAGCAGCGCGTCAGCATTGCCCGTGCATTGGCGGCCGAGCCCGAACTCATCATCTGCGATGAAGTGACCTCGGCGCTTGATCCCCTGGTGGCTGAAGAGATCCTGCGTCTCTTGAAGCGGCTACAGGACGAATTGGGTGTCGCATATATGTTCATCACCCACGATCTCGGCACGGTGAAACGGATCGCCAACAAGGTCGCGGTCATGCTGAAGGGGCAGTTGGTGGCGTTCGGGTCGACCCCCAAGGTTTTCGCACCGCCTTTCCACCCCTATACGGAATTGCTTCTATCCTCGGTCCCCGAAATGCGGTCTGACTGGCTGGACGAAGTTCTCGCGAAGCGCCGCCAACTGGTCTAGCGCTCGTCTGATTAAGAACATGACGGAACCCACCCGGCACTTTGAGCCAGATGGGTCTTTTTTGTATTGCGACTGGCGATCTCGGTGATCCACTGTCAAATAACTATAAGTGATCGTTGAGATAATGCTGGGTTGGGTCAACGGCGGCGCTGTTGACAAGGCGATTTTCCTGCCAATAAATCCGCGGACGAGCAGCTGAAACGGCATGTCCGGTGTCGTGGGGCGGGCTGCGCGCCATCCTGTCGCCCAAAGCATCCAGCGGGCAAGCGAAAGAAGAGAGACATGAGCAACGTCATCACCGACATGCCGCATAAGGTCAAGGTCATCGAGCATTTCTGGATCCCCCTGAAGGATGGCACGCGGCTGGCCGCCCGTATGTGGCTGCCGGAAGATGCCGAGAAGAAGCCGGTTCCGGCGGTCCTCGAATACATTCCCTACCGCAAGCGCGATGGCACCCGCGGCCGCGACGAGCCGATGCATGGTTATTTCGCGGGTCACGGCTATGCGGCGATCCGCGTCGATCAGCGTGGTTCCGGCGATTCCGATGGGCTGATGCATGACGAATATGCGCAGCAGGAACAGGACGATGCCCTCGAGGTCATCGACTGGATTTCGCGCCAGTCCTGGTGCAGCGGCAATGTCGGTATGATGGGAAAGTCCTGGGGCGGCTTCAATTGCCTGCAGGTCGCTGCTTTGCGTCCGCCCGCCCTCAAGGCCATTCTATCGGTCTGTTCGACCGATGACCGCTATGCCGATGACGTCCATTACATGGGCGGCTGCCTGCTGGGCGATAATCACTGGTGGGGCGATATCATGCTCGCCTATCAAGCGCGGCCGGCCGATCCCGAGACCTTCGGACCGGCCTGGCGGGAGAACTGGCTCACCCGGCTGAAGGAAATGCCGTTCTGGCCGGCGGAATGGATGAAGAACCAGCGCCGCAACGCCTATTGGAAGCACGGCTCCATTTGTGAAGACTGGTCGGCGATCCAGTGCCCTGTTTTCCTGATTGGCGGCTGGGTGGATTCCTACACGAATGCTGTGCCGCGCATGCTCGAGCATCTCAAGGTGCCGCGCAAAGCGGTCCTCGGACCTTGGGCCCATCTCTATCCGCAGGACGGCTCGCCGGCCCCGGCGATCGGCTTCCTGCAGGAGGCCGTGAAATGGTGGGATCATTGGTTGAAAGGCAAGAAGACCGACACGCTCGACGGTCCGATGCTGCGCGCCTGGCTGCAGGATTACACCGAGCCGACAACGACCCGCGTGGCTCATCCCGGCCGCTGGGTCGCGGAAGACAACTGGCCTAGCGCCAATATCAGCGAGCACCGGTTGCACCTCACCGATCGGGGCCTGGGGGCGAAAGCCGGCGGCGAAACCGCCTTGACGATTTGCTCGCCGCAAAATACCGGGACCGCTTGCGGTGAATGGATGGGCGTCGGTTGCGCGGGTGAATTGCCGGGCGATCAGCGTTTCGATGATGGCAATTCGCTGGTCTTCGATACCACTGTGCTCGATCAGCAGGTCGATGTACTTGGCGCGCCAGTCCTCGAGCTTGATTTCGCGTCCGACAAGCCCGTGGCGCAGCTCTGCGCCCGGCTGAGCGATGTGGCGCCCGATGGGAAAGCCCTGCGGGTCAGCTATCAGGTCTTCAATCTGACCCATCGCGATAGCCATGAGCATCCCACCGCCCTGGAGCCGGGCAAGCGCTATAAGCTACGTCTTAAGCTCAACGACTGCGGCCATCGTTTCGCGCCCGGCCACAAGATCCGGATCGCGCTATCCACTGCCTATTGGCCGCTCATCTGGCCGAGCCCGGAACGGGCGACGCTGACTGTCTTCACCGATGCGAGCGTCCTTGTCCTGCCGCAGCGCCAGCCGCGGAAGAATGACGGCAATGATCCGTTCCTGAAGTCCGAAATGGCACCGCTTGCACCGAGTTCAAAAGTGACCGAGGGCAAGGCGGAGCGCTACGCGACCTTCGATATGATGACTGGTCTCAGTACCTATGTGACGCGGGGCGAGGGGAGTGTGTTTGGCGGTGGCGCAACGCGGTATGATGAAATCGGCACTGTACAAAACCATAGCCTGACCCGTTATCTGACGATCAAGGCCGATGATCCGCTTTCGGCTCGCTACAAGATTGATCAAAGCTATGAACTCGGCAGGCCTGGCTGGCAGGTCCGGATCGAAACGGTAACGGAGCTCACTTCGACCAAGGAGCATTTCATCTTCACCGGTCGCCTCGATGCTTATGAGGGGAGCACGCGTGTGGCTAGCCGCAATTGGCACGAAACCATCAAGCGCGACCTCCTCTAACCTCATAACCTCGATCTTTCCCACGGGTGCCGCGACAGGCGCTCGTGGGGCGGATCGCTTTCAACTCAACGAGTTGCACCTGCCTTTGTACGCGAAACACAAGGTAAGCAATCCTTAAACCTTTCATCCCAAAATCGACAAAATAAGCGAAAAGCGCATGAAAAATTGCGCATAGAAAATATTGGGATGGAGACGATTGCGAGCATGAAGCGTGTCAAATTTTCCGGTCCGAAATTATCCGCTCTGAAATTCTCCAATCAAAAGATTGGCCTGCGGATGGCATTCAGCGTCGGCTTTGTCATGGCGTTGCTGATCATCGTCTCCTTGGTCGGTTGGATTGGCCTGAAATCGACCGGTGGCCACTTCGCGCGGTTTGGCAAACTTTCCGGAAATACTGTTCTGATGACCAACCTGGACGCCGATATGATGGCCATGGCTTGGCATGCCGGCGAGTATGTCCTCAACTTCAATGACAAGACGCTGGCGAAGGCAATGGAAGCCATCGACCGCGCAGACAAGACGCGCAAGGATGCAACCGATACGCTGGCCGGGTCCGATCAAGCCAAGACCATGGCAGAAATCAACAAGGCCATGGTCACTTATCAGGAAGGCTTCGATAAGATCTCGGATATCGTCCAAAAGATTATCAAGCTGGCACATGGGACGATGGATCCGGCGGGCGATGCAGCCGATAAGGCTCTTGCCCAGATCTTCAGCGAATCCGTTGCCGCGAACGATTTCCAGGCGGCTCTTTGGGCGGCTAATGCGCGTGCCGATTTCAGCCGCGCGCAGAAATTCGCCAGTGACTATATCAATCAGAGCACTATCGGTGCCGTCGCCGAGGTCAGCAAAAGTCTGCAGAACCTGGACAGCGATATCGAAAAACTTCAGGCTGTGCTGACCAAGCCCGAACATATCGCGCTGGTAAACCAGGCGGAGGCGAAGGCCAGCGAATTCGGCCGTGCCTTTACAACCGCCTCGACCGTGCGCGGCATCAGCAATCGATTGATTCATACCCAGTTGTCGCCAGCGCTCGAGCGGATTGGCGAATTGTCGAAAGACGTGAAGACGGCGCTGCAACAGCGGCAAGCCGAGTTGCAGGCAGAGGTGGCCGCGACCAATAGCAAGGTCCAGCAGACGGTGGCGATCACCTCCGCCGTTGCTTTTGTTATCGGCGGATTGCTGGCGCTGCTTGTTGGCCGTTCGATCACCCGCCCAATCGTCAGCATGACCCGGGCCATGGAAACCTTGGCGCAAGGCGACAAGACCGTCACCATCCCGGCGATGCAGCGCGGCGATGAGGTTGGCGCCATGGCGCGGACGCTGCAGATATTCAAAGAGAATATGCTGCGCGCGGACCAGCTTGCAGTCGAGCAAGATGAGATTCGCGAACGCGCCGCCACAGAACAGCGGATGGCAATGGACAAGATGGCCAATGAATTCGAGACCTCGGTAAAGGGGGTGGTCGAAACCGTCTCTTCGGCTTCCATAGAGTTGCAATCCTCGGCCCAGGCGATGTCCGCCACCGCCGAGCAGACCAGCATGCAGTCGAATACCGTTGCCGCGGCATCCGAACGCGCGACCTCGAATGTCCAAACTGTCGCTGCCGCAGCGGAACAACTATCGGCATCGATTTCCGAAATCGGCCGCCAGGTCTCCCAGGCCACCGCCATTGCCGGCAAGGCGGTGCAAGAGGCGGCACATACCAATGAATCGGTGCGCGGCCTTGCCGATGCGGCGCAGGCAATCGGCGACGTCGTGAAGCTGATCAGCGATATTGCCGGCCAGACAAATCTGCTGGCGCTCAATGCCACGATCGAAGCCGCGCGGGCGGGTGATGCCGGCAGAGGTTTCGCAGTGGTGGCGTCGGAGGTTAAAAATCTCGCCAGCCAGACCGCGACGGCGACTGAGGAGATCGCAGCGAAGATCAATGAGATCCAGACGGCGACCAGTCAATCCGTCACCGCCATCCAGGGAATCGGCAGCGTCATTGGCGAGATCAGCCATATTTCGACTACCATCGCTGCGGCGATCGATCAGCAGACCGCGGCGACCCAGGAAATCGCGCGCAACGTCCAGGAAGCCTCGGAAGGCACCAGCGAAGTTCTCTCTAATATCGCTGGCGTGACCCAGGCTGCCGGTGAAACCGGGCGGGCCGCAGAACAGGTGTTGGCCGCTGCCGGCGGTCTTGGCCGCCAGTCCGACATTCTGCGCAGCCAGGTAGAGCAGTTCATTTCGACGATCCGCGCCGCGTGAACCGCAACCTTTAAAAACAATCGGTTGGGATCGTCTCAGGGCTTGATATCGCCGGCGGGTCGTGGCATGTTCCGCGCCGCTTCAAACGGCAGGCCGCCGTAGCTCAGGGGTAGAGCACGTCCTTGGTAAGGACGGGGTCGGAAGTTCGATTCTTCTCGGCGGCACCATTTTCCGGATTTCTTCCTGGGAAATTTCCCTGGAAATAGGCTTTTATCACTCATTCTGGCAGATGCCGGGCCCTGGCTGCGGTGTCACGATTTTGTCCCGCTTTCGTCAAACGGTTGCCGCAGCTCTGGTTTATCCCCTCGCAATAGCTGTTAGGGAACCGAGGGTGACGCGTCATGTTGAATCGGATTCGTGGGTGGTGGAATCGAGCCTCGCTACGGCGGCAATTCATGTATGACGTGAAGCAGTTCAACCGTATCTGGGACGAACGCGCGGCGCGGGCGCAGCTCAGCGAAGGTTAGTCTGTGCGGTCAAGCCAACAGTAATATCCTTTTGATTCAATAAATTGATATTTTAATATCAGCTTGGTAGCACATAGGCCGTGATGGCACATGGGACCGAGCATGGAATCCGATGATCAGAAGCCTGGGGCGGAACAGCCCCGTGGGGAGCAACCGGCCAAGCCGCGACCCTCTGACAAGGCGGCCGCCGATGCTGTGGCCCGTCAGGTTCGCCTGGCGGAAGAGCTTCGCCGCAACCTCCTGCGGCGTAAATCGCAGAAACGCGGTCGGCAAGATCGGACTTCGGGGGAATAAAGGCCGCCGCGCGGCGCTTGAGCCGGGGGCATCCATACAGTAAAAACGGGCATCTCCGGCCGTTTCGTGACTGTTTGGAGTCGCCCGTTCAACCGCGCGCAAGGATGCCCGCTTTATGTCGATTATGTCTGATATCTGGATTCGCGAAATGTCGTTGAAGCACGGCATGATCGAGCCTTTCGTCGAATCCCAGAAACGGGAAGGGGTGATCTCCTACGGTGTCTCATCCTATGGCTATG
The DNA here is from genome assembly GCF_034044715.1 of Dongia soli. Lineage (NCBI taxonomy): Bacteria > Pseudomonadati > Pseudomonadota > Alphaproteobacteria > Rhodospirillales > Dongiaceae > Dongia > Dongia soli. Next base: position 95,898 of record NZ_JAXCLW010000002.1, read on the forward strand.
ACGCGCGGGTGGCGCCGGAATTCAAGATTTTCACCAATGTGAACAGCGCCGTTGTCGATCCGAAGGACTTCTCCTCGGAAAGCTTCGTCGACCGCGAAACGGAGGTCTGCATCATCCCGCCGAACTCCTTCGCCTTGGCCCGCACCGTGGAGTATTTCCGGATCCCGCGCGATGTGCTGGTGATCTGCCTTGGCAAATCGACCTATGCCCGCTGCGGCATCATCGTCAATGTGACGCCGCTGGAGCCGGAATGGGAAGGTCACGTTACCTTGGAGTTCTCCAATACGACGCCGCTGCCGGCCAAGATCTATGCGAATGAAGGGGCGTGTCAGTTCCTCTTCCTCAAGGGCGATCAGCCTTGCGAAACCAGCTATCGGGACCGCGCCGGCAAATATATGAAGCAACGCGGTGTGACGCTGCCAAAACTTTAAATAATTTCGGGGATCAGACGGGGGTCTGGGTAAAGGTACAATTGATGGATCGAATTCGAATTCGCGGTGGTCGTCCTTTAAAGGGAGAGATCAAAATCAGCGGTGCCAAGAATGCGGCGCTGCCATTGATGACCACCTGTCTGCTGACGGATGAGCAGGTCCGGCTGGATAACGTGCCGGATCTCGCCGATATCAACACCATGACCCATTTGCTGGTTCAGCACGGCGTTGAAGTCATGACGCGGTTGGCGGGGAGGGACCGCTCCATTCTGCTGAACGGTCAGAACATTACCGACACGACGGCGCCCTACGACCTGGTCCGCAAGATGCGGGCATCGGTGCTGGTTCTCGGGCCGCTGGTGGCGCGCCACGGTGAGGCCAAGGTGTCGCTGCCGGGTGGTTGTGCAATCGGCACCCGACCGGTGGATTTGCACATCAAAGGCCTGCAGCAGATGGGCGCGGAGATTGAGCTGGCGGAAGGTTATATTCGCGCTTATGCGCCCAAAGGCTTGCATGGCGCGGAAATCAATTTCGCCAAGATATCGGTCGGCGCCACGGAAAACCTGCTGATGGCAGCGACTCTGGCAAAGGGTGAAACCCAGCTGATCAATGCCGCACGCGAGCCGGAAATCAACGATCTTGCCCACTGCCTGATTTCCATGGGCGCGAAGATCGAGGGGGTCGGGACCAATCACCTGAAGATCCAGGGTGTCGAGCGTCTGCATGGCACGACGCATCGGGTGGTGGCCGATCGGATCGAGGCTGGCACCTATGCCATGGCGGCGGCCATCACCGGTGGTGAGCTGGAGTTGCTTGGTATTGGGCACGACCTCATCGGCTCGGCTTTGGCCAGCCTGTCCCAGGCCGGCGTGACTTGTACGGAAACTGAGCGTGGTCTGAAAATCGCGCGGGCGAATGGCGCGCTGACCGGCGTCGATGTGATGACCGAGCCTTATCCCGGTTTCCCGACCGATCTGCAGGCCCAGATGATGGCCCTGATGGCGACTGCCGAGGGTGCTTCGATGATCACCGAAACGATCTTCGAGAATCGTTTCATGCATGTGCCGGAATTGACCCGGATGGGTGCCAACATCAATGTTCACGGCGCTTCGGCGATGGTTCGCGGCGTGAAACGGCTGACGGGCGCACCGGTCATGGCGACCGATCTGCGGGCCAGTGTTTCCCTGGTTTTGGCCGGCTTGGTAGCGGAGGGCGATACGATCCTCAATCGGGTCTATCACTTGGACCGCGGATATGAAAAGCTGACACAGAAGCTGGCCGCTTGCGGCGCAGAGATCGAACGCCTGACCGAGGCGGCGGCTGAATAATCAGGCGGAGACGAACAGGATGGCGACACAGGGCCTGAAACTGATTGCGCGGGATGCCGAGGATCTGTCGGTCGTCGCCTCCTGCCTGCAGGATGCGCTGGTGCCGCTCAACGAGATGAAATATCTGCCGGCTGAGCGTCGCTTCATCCTGCTCGTCAACCGGTTTCGGTGGGAAAAACCGCGCGCGGATATGATTCCGGCCGGCCAGAAGCAGACGGATGCCTCTTTCGAAGATGACGGCGATTATCCCAATGCCCATCAGCGGATACATACCGGCCTGTGCATCGACCGGGTCCTGTCGGTGCGCAGCCGCGGTATCGATCGGAGCAAGCCGGATCAATTCCTCAACCTGCTGACGATCCGCTTCGATGCCGACAAGTTGGACTTCGTATTTGCCGGCGGCGGCATCATCCAGTTGGAAGTCGAGGCGCTCAGCCTCTTCATGCAGGATCTCGGCGAATCCTGGCCCACCCAATGGCGTCCGCAGCATGAGGACGGCCTGTCGGCGGCAAAGGATGCGGCGATCAAAAAGCGGGACAGCGAGCCGATACGATGACGGCCTATTCAAGAGCCGGAGCCGATACTTTCGTTCTCGCTTTACCGAAGGGCCGCATTCTCCAAGAAGCGATGCCCTTGCTGAAGGAAGCCGGCATTGTGCCGGAGGCGGAATTCGACAATGAGGCATCGCGTCAATTGCGGTTCCGCACCAGTGATCCGCGCCTGGAAATCATCCGCGTGCGCAGTTTCGACGTCGCGACTTTCGTTGCTTTCGGCGCGGCGCATCTCGGCATTGCCGGCAATGATGTCCTGTTGGAATTCGACTATCCGGAGATTTATGCACCGGTCGACTTGAAGATCGGGAAATGTCGTCTGGCCGTTGCGGAACCCGTCTCCATGTCGGCCAGCGATGATCCGGAACGCTGGTCGCATATTCGCGTCGCAACGAAATATCCGCATGTGACCCAAACGCATTTCGCGGCGCGTGGGGTTCAGGCCGAATGCATCAAATTGTCGGGCGCCATGGAATTAGCGCCGACCTTGGGGCTTGCGGGACGCATTGTCGATCTGGTGTCGAGCGGTGCGACCTTGAAGGCCAATAACCTTGTAGAAGTTGAACACATCGCCGACGTCACCTCGCGTCTGGTCGTGAACCGGACGGCACTTAAGACTTATCCCGAGGAGATCGGCGGCTGGATCGAGCAGTTGCGTCGAGCGGTGGATGCCGATTGACGGCCGTCTGCCAATCGTAGGTCGGTAAGGCGCTTGGGAGCGATGTAATGCTCTACTTGGTCGGGGGAAGAGGACGACACGATGGCAGCTGGCTCGGATGCCGACAATATTGCGACGAGCAAGGCGACACAATGCATCGTCAAGATTCAACTGGATGAAGACAGCACGGCTCGGCGCAGTCCCGAAGTCGAGAATGAGCGTGCCGTCGCGATTTTCGATCTGATCGAGGAGAACCAGTTTGTGCCTGCGATCGAGCATCAGGGGCCTTACCACCTGATTCTATCGATTGAAGAGAACCGACTGGTCTTCGACATCCGCGATACCGGAGATCAGGAGCTTTATCGCTTCATCCTCTCGCTGGCGCCTCTACGGCGCATCGTCAAGGAATACCTCGATATCTGCAGCAGCTATTACGCCGCCATCCGGCGCGCCAGCCCGTCCCAGATCGAAGCGATCGATATGGGCCGCCGTGGCTTGCATAACGAAGGTTCCGAGGTGTTGCGTGACCGTTTGGCGGGCAAAGTCGAGATGGACACCAACACAGCGCGCCGGCTCTTCACGTTGATCTGCACCTTGTATTTCAGGACCTGAACGATATGTCGGGCCTGCCGGGCAGCGTCCTCTTCTGTTGCACCTATAATTCGATCCGGTCGCCGATGGCAGAAGGATTGCTGAAGCAGTTGCATGGGACGCGGATCTTTGTCGATTCCGTCGGTGTCCGGGCCGGGGAAATCGACGGCTTTGCCATGGCCGTAATGGACGAACTGGGAATCGATCTCAGCCGCCATCGGGCCAAGACCTTCGATGATCTGGAGGATACGTCCTTCGACCTGATCATCTCACTGTCGCCGGAGGCTCAGCACAAGGCCGTTGACATGGTGCGGACGATGTCCTGCGAGGTCGAATTCTGGCATACTTTTGACCCTAGTATTTATGAGGGAAATCGCGAAGAGAGATTGGAAGCCTATCGTCAGGTCCGGGACGGCCTATTGAATCGGATCCGCACCCGTTTTCCGGTTATTGGCGCGCCTAAAATATAGGAAAAACAATGAAATTGCGGCATCTTAGCGATGTCGATTGAGGATTTCCGCGGATTGAGTATGATCCGCGCCCAAATCGCGGGGTTCTGCAGGCTGAGATTGACTCGCCCAGTTCCGCGGAAGGAGAGCGAATGGCGAAGGAAGATTTGATTGAGTTCTCGGGCACGGTCACGGAATTGCTGCCCAATGCCATGTTTCGGGTGAAACTGGATAATGACCATGAAGTTCTAGCCCATACCTCGGGCAAGATGCGCAAGAACCGAATTCGCGTGCTGGCAGGCGACCGCGTCAATGTCGAAATGACGCCCTATGATCTGACCAAGGGCCGGATCACGTTCCGCTTTAAGTAATCCGGCGCACCCCATGCGATTCAAGTCATGACGGGTGCAGTTCTGTCATCGTCTCATCAGGATCAGAAACAAGCCGAGGCGCCGCGCATACGTGCGGGAGGCAAGCCGATTCGTCTCGTACTGGCATCTGCCTCGCCGCGACGATTGGATCTGTTACGCCAGATAGGTTTGGAGCCGGATCTGGTTGATCCGCCTCACACCGATGAAGCCGTTCGTCGCGGCGAATTGCCCCGTGATTACGCCAAGCGTGTTGCGTTGGAGAAACTGCAGGCCGCGTTGGCGCGGCATGCCGGCGCTGTGGTGGTGGCGGCTGACACAGTGGTTGCCTGCGGCCGGCGCATTCTGCCAAAGGCGGAAGACGAAGCAACGGCCTTGCAATGCTTGCGGCTTTTGAGCGGCCGGCGGCATCGCGTCTTGGGCGGTATCGCGGTGGCATTGCCAGATGGCCGCAATCTCTTACGGGTGGCTTCCACCACGGTGATCTTTAAGCAATTATCGGCAGCCGAAATCGCGCACTATCTGGCGAGCCAGGAATGGCTCGGCAAAGCCGGCGGCTATGCCATCCAGGGGCGCGGGGCGGTCTTTGTGCGCGGCATCATTGGTTCCTATAGCAATGTTGTCGGCCTCTCCTTGCCGGATCTGGCGGCGATGCTGCAGGGAAATGGCATCGACTGGTGAGTTGATGACGAAAGTATTCGGAAGTTCGGGCGCAAGCCGCATATATCTCGCTGGACCGGAAAACGGCAGCGAGCTGTTCCGCTGGGTCGATGACCAATTGGTCCAGGCCTGGCGCGTTGCACCAGGCGCAGCGTCGTTGCTTGGTGCGATCTATCTCGGCCGCATCGTTAAACTGGAACCCAGCCTGAACGCGGCTTTTGTCGAGATCGGCCTGGATCGTCCTGGGCTGCTGCCTTTGAAGAAACATGGCAGTGTGACCGAGGGCGAGACCGTGGTGGTGCAGATCAAACGCGATGCCCGCGAAGAAAAGGGCGTCCGGCTGTCCATGAGCCTGGCCACCACGGTGGATGTCACGCCCTTGCGCCAAGGCAGGACAGCGCCCTGCTGCCTGGTGCCGCCGCCGGAAGCTTGGCAGAGCCTGCTGCAAGGTCTGGCGCTGCAATCGATCGAAGAGATCGTTTGTGCCCGCCGGGTGGATGCCGATCGCATCGCTGACTGGTGTCGGGTCCAGATACCTGAGCTGGCCGGATGTGTCCGTTACGAGGCCTTGCGCGATTGGGCGACCAGTCGTGCCGAGGCCTTGGATGCGATCGCCGAGGCACTGGAAGATGAGGTGTTGCTGCCCGGCGGTGGAACATTGCTGGTGGAGCCGGTGCGAACCTTGACGGCGATCGATGTCAATTCGGCGGCGGCAACGGCGCGCTCCGGGATTGAGCAGACCGCCTTGTCCGTCAACCTTGCCGCAGCGCGCGAAGTGCCGCGCCAACTTGCTTTGCGTAATATCGGCGGTATCGTGGTTGTTGATTTCATCGATTTGCAGAACCGCAATAAACGCGACCAGGTCATCCATACGTTGCGCGATGCCGTCGGCATTGATCCGGCGATCGAATGGGTTGGCAATATGTCCCGGCTCGGTCTGGTCGAAGTCTTGCGCAAGCGCACGGGGGTCGGCCTGGCGGAGATGTGGCGGGATGTGATCAAGCCGCGAGGGATGGATGACCGCCATGCCATCTGACGAAACCGCAAACGCTGCGCCAAAAGGCGGCAAATGCCCGATCTGCGGCAAGCCGCCGGTGCAAAAATTCCGGCCTTTCTGTTCGCAACGCTGCCAGCACATCGATCTCGGCCGCTGGTTGGGGGAACGCTATCGAATTTCACCGGACGAAAGCCCTACGGAGCCCCCGGGCGAGCCCGGGGAGGACGAATCCTGAAGTAGAAATATTGTATGCTTTCAAGCGTTTGAACGATTAATGTGATTGTCAATTCGGTGCTAGACAAGGTCTCCGAATTTTATTAAAAGACCGCATCTTGCAGACGCAACAGCGTCCGTCGCACGGATGCCCAGGTAGCTCAGTTGGTAGAGCAGGGGATTGAAAATCCCCGTGTCGGTGGTTCGATTCCGCCCCTGGGCACCACTTGCGGTTCATGCTCCAACCTCATCAAATTAGAAGCTTCCCTTCGAAGTAAGTTGCTGCTCACCGGAGATGGCTTTGCTGAATGATCGGGAGCCCGGTGCTCCCGGTTGTTGCACGCCTGTATCCGGCTGAGGGGATTGGCGCTCATCATGTCGATAAAGCCCCCCAATGGGCCAATTTTCCGATACGCTAACTTGTCTTCGACCTATCGATTGTCTATGTCTGGCCTCTAACGGGGGCTGGGCATTGTTGCGTGGATCATCGGTTTATGGCGTCTCATCCGAAACTTGGCGAACATCTCAAGGTACTGCGGCGCCGGCATGGCTGGACGTTGCAGGATGTCAGTCGTCAAACCGGAGTGGCCGTATCGACCCTGTCAAAGGTCGAAAACGATCAGATGTCGTTGACCTATGACAAGATCCAGCAGATCAGCGAAGGCCTCGGGCTTAACATTGCCGAGTTTCTCGCTTTGGGTGAGCCGCATGGCACGGGATTAGCGCGCCGCTCGGTTAATCGCCGGGATGACGGCCTACGCCAAACAACGCACAATTACGATTATCTCTACCTCAGCACGGATATCACCCGGAAACGCATGGTGCCGGTGCTGACACGCGTTCGCGCTCGCACCCTTGAAGAATTTGGTCCATTGCTCCGACACTCCGGCGAAGAATTCATTTTCGTTCTCGAAGGGGCTATCGAAGTCCATACCGAACATTACCAACCGGTACGCCTGGAGACCGGCGAGAGCACCTATCTCGACAGCACGATGGGCCATGCCTATCTGGCGATCGGTAAGGCGGACGCATTGGTGCTCGGTGTTTGTTCAAGCGCCCAGCCGGATCTGCAAAAGACATTGATCAGCTTATTCCGGCCAACCGAATAAAACTCTTATCGCGCGCATCAATTCGGATATCTGCATCATGGGGAGCGCGCACTCCTGTACCATCGCCTGACGAGACGAACGCTTGCAGCGTAGGGCACCCTTGCAGCGTCGAGACGAGTGCTATGAGCAAGTTTCCGAACGGGAAATTTATTGACCAATACGAAAATAATATGCAATCGTCCGACCTAAGGCAGGAGATCAGCAAAATAATAAGGGGCGCCTGAGGTGGAATACGACGTTGCCGTTATCGGCGGCGGGATAGCCGGTGCATCGGCAGCGGCGCAGCTCGCGCAGAAATATTCTGTCATTCTTTGTGAGCGTGAATCGCATCCCGGCTATCACGCAACGGGTCGGTCAGCGGCCTTGTTCTCGGAAATCTACGGCAATGAAGTGGTGCGGGCGCTTACTGTTGCCAGCCGTGCCTTTCTTGAATCTTCCCCGGCGGGGTTCACGACGACACCAATTTTGACACCACGCGGTGCAATGCATATCGGCGGGGAGGCCGATACGGCGCTTTTGGATCAGGCTTTTGAGTCGGCGCGTAGCCTCGTCTCATCAGTGCGGCGAATAGATGCCGATGAGGTGTTGCAGATCGTTCCCGTGATCCGGCGTGATTATGTTGCCGGCGGCGTGTATGAACCCGATGCGCGGGATATCGATACCAATGGCATGTTGCAAGGCTTTCTGCGTCAGCTTCGCGAGGCCGGTGGCCGGATATTGTTGGATGCGGAAGTCACCGGCCTAGAGAAGGAGCGGCATGGTTGGCGGATTCAACTCCCCAATCGCGAATTGAAGGCGGGGATCATCGTCAATGCCGCCGGTGCCTGGGCGGATCAGGTGGCGGCCATGGGCGGAGCAACGGCTATCGGCCTGATGCCCAAAAGACGGACGGCTTTTCTATTTCGACCGCATCAATCTTTGCGCATCGAAGGCTGGCCTTTGGTAATTGGTGCGCGTGAAAGTTTTTATTTCAAACCCGATGCGGGACTGATCCTGGTTTCACCGGCAGACGAAACACCCAGCCTTCCGGTTGATGCGCAGCCGGATGAGCTGGATGTCGCGATCGCTGCGGACCGGGTCATGGCGGCGACGATGCTGGACATCCGCCGTATCGAGCACAAATGGGCGGGGCTGCGCACCTTCACGAAAGACAAGAGTCCGGTTGCCGGCTTCGATCCGTCCATCGGTGGATTCTTCTGGCTGGCCGGACAGGGCGGCTACGGATTCCAGACCGCCGTTGCCTTGTCGCGTGTGGCGGCCAATTTGGTCGGTGGACTGGCTTTGCCGAGCGAGTTGCAGGATCTTGGCATAACAGGGGAGATGCTGAGTCCGGCTCGATTTTCCGCATGAATGACTAGAACGGTCCCACGAAGGATCGCTGCAAATAATCAAACAAAGGGAGGTAGAGGGCCATGCCCAAGATTCGGAATTTGATGCTTAGCGCCGTGGCGTTGAGCGCGATTATCGCCGGTTCTTCGATCGATGCATCTGCGGCCGATGTCAAGCGCGGCGGAACCTTGACAATCGCCCGTCCGGATGAGCCGTTGACGCTCGATCCTTTTACACCATCGGACAACGGATCGATCTATAACATCACCCAGATCTGCGAGCCGCTGATTTTGGCAGATGCAACCGGCAAGGGGTTGGAGCCTGGTCTTGCTGAGTCTTGGGCTGTAGCCTCCGATAGGCTATCGGTTGATCTCAAGCTTCGACCCGATGTCAAGTTCAGCAATGGAGCACCGGTAACGGTGGAGGATGTGATCTTCTCTCTCCAGAAAGTGTCCGATCCAAAGGCTTCTTTCGGATTCGCTTTCGAAGCCGTGAAATCCTTCGACAAGATGGACGATAGAACGCTCCGCATTACGTTGAAGAAACCGTATGCGGCGCTTGAATCCGCGCTGTCCCTCTTCTCAGCCTCGATCGTCTCCAAGGCCGATTACGAGAAAGATCCGACCGCCTTCGGGCAGAAGCCTGTCTGTACCGGTCCTTTCCAGGTGGAAAGTTATGAACGCGGCAGCCAGGTCGTCATGGTGCCCAATCCGCATTATTGGCGCAAAGGTGCCGATGGGAAGCCGCTGCCTTATGTCGATAAAGTCGTTTTGAAATACGTGCCTGAAAGCAATTCCCGCGTTCTTGGCCTGCAAAACGGTGATTTCGACGTCATTCTGGCCGTGCCCTTCAATCAGGCCCAAGCTGTTAAGGCTGTCGACGGAGCGACGCTGGAAGTATCGCCGTCTTACCGGTTGGATTATGTCTATCTGAACCATGCGAAGAAGCCCCTGGATGATAAGCGGATTCGCCTCGCCTTGAATTATGCCGCCAATCGCGATGCGATCATGAAGGCCGTCTATTTCGGCTATGGTGAAATTCCGAATTCCTATATGCCGAAGGTGAACTATTGGTCGGATAAGGTCGAAAAGATCCCGTATGACCTTGCGAAGGCCAAGCAATTGGTGCAGGAAGCGGGATATGACGGAACGCCGATCCAGATCATGGTCGATACCGGCAACGCACCCTTCCGCACGATCGCGACCATTTTGCAACAAGGTTGGTCACAAGCCGGCCTGAAGGTGGAAATCGTCGAATATGACGTGGGGACCGCTTTCAGCATGACGCAGAAGGGCGATTATCAAGCCTATGTCAGCTATATCACCTCCGATATCAACGATGACGATGAGCTTGCCAGCATTCAAGCAGACGGCACGGGGGCGACCGCGGCTTTCTTCTCGAATTACAAGAATGACGAGGTGACGAAGCTTCTCGCCGAGGCCCGGCAGACATCCGACAAGGCGAAACGGGCCGAGCTCTACGGTAAGGTGCAAAATATCGTCTATCAGGATGGATATAGTGTGCCGATCAATTTCCTGCCCTATGTCAACGGCTACAAGAATTCGGTCAAAAACTGGAAGAACTTGACCGTCGGCTGGTGGTGGTTGCGGGACGTCTGGCTGGATCAGTAAGAGGATGATGACGGCAACGCTCGCTGTCGGGCGTTGCCATCAGGCATGACATGCAGATTCTTCGCTACATTATCGAGCGCTTTTTTCACGCCATTCCGGTGTTGATTGGCGTGACGATCGTCGTCTTCATGACGATTCATTTGGTTCCAGGCGATCCCATTCGCATCATGATGCATGGCCGTATCGACGATAGCGAGGTGGCCAAGATCTATCAGGATCTCGGCATGAACCGACCGCTGGTGGTGCAGTATTTCGATTTCGTTCGCCATGCTTTGGCGGGTGATCTGGGCATGAGCCTCATTCAAAAGGCGCCGGTGACCAGTCTTGTACTGGAAAAGCTCTGGCCGACATTGATGCTGCTTGGATTTTCCACTGTGCTGTCGATCCTTATCGCAGTGCCGCTATCGCTTGTTGCTGCTTTCTATCGCAATAGCTGGGGCGATGCGGTCATTCGCCTGGGAAGCATCGTCGGCTTTGCGATGCCGTCCTACTGGATTGGACTTCTGCTAATGCTGTGTTTCGGACTTTGGCTCGGCTGGTTTCCGATTTCCGGCATCGGTACGACGCCGCTGGAAAAACTGCATCACCTCTTCATGCCTTCTTTGACCATTGCGATGTTTTTGGGCCCAATCCTCGTCCAGTCGCTGCGATCGTCGATGCTCGACGTCATGACGTCGGAGCATATCGAGGTAGCGCGGGCTAAAGGCCTTTCCGAATGGCGGATCCTCACAAAACATGTGCTGCGCAACGCGCTGATCCCGGTCATCACCGTGCTGGCGGTCAATATCAGTTGGCTTCTGAGCGGCGCCGTCATCGTCGAATACGTTTTCGGCTTGCCGGGTTTGGGGTCCTTGTTGGTGCGCTCGGTTGGTTATCGGGACTATCCGCTCATTCAGGGGCTGGCCTTTGTGTTCGGTGTGCTCATCGTCATCGTCAATCTGTTGGCCGATCTCAGCTATATGCTGATCGATCGCCGCGTCTTGAAAGGCTGAGCGATGACTGTTCTCGAAGCCGGGTTGGACACCAGAAGACGTCGTAGCGGATTGTTGCGCGAAATCGCCTCCTGGAGCCCGTCATTGAAAGTGGGTGTCACGATCATGACCGTGATCGTGCTCTCGGCCATATTTGCTCCCTGGATCGCACCATTCGATCCGAACGAACAGGATTTCAATGCCATCCTGATGCCGCCGAATTTGACTCATCTTTTTGGGACTGATGTGCTGGGGCGCGACATCTTTTCGCGCGTACTCTTTGGCGCCCGCATCGACCTCGTCATCGGCTTCATCACAACATATGTGCCGATGACCTATGGTGTGATCCTGGGCGCCTATGCCGGTTATGTGGGCGGTGTGTTCGATAGCGCGCTCATGCGCATCATTGACGTCGCAATGGCATTTCCATTCCTGGTGCTGATTATTGTTATTCTCGCTATCCTCGGACCGGGTGTGCAGAATATCTATATTTCCGTCTTCATTCTGGCCTGGACCATGTATGCGCGGCTGGCACGGGCGGAGATGATGGTCGAACGCACGAAGGACTATATTACGGCGGCGCAGATTTTAGGCTTCCCCCGGCGACGCATCATCTTTCGCCACGGCTTGCCCAATGTGATCAACTCGTCGATCGTCTTTTCCGCCTCGGATTTCGTGCTGAACATTCTGCTGGTTTCCGGTCTCAGCTTCCTGGGTCTAGGTATCCAGCCGCCAAACCCGGAATGGGGGGCGATGATCGCCGAGGGCCGGGACTTCATTCGTCAGGCCTGGTGGATGGCAACATTGCCGGGTCTTGCCATCGTGGTGACCGGTGTCGCGCTGGCGCTTATCGGCGATGGCCTGGCGCAGCGGCTTGGCGAACGTCACCATACGACGGTGTAGAACAATGACATCGCCTCTTTTATCCATTCGGGATTTGACGGTTCGCTTCGAAACCCCGCGCGGCACGGTCACCGCCAATGACCGCTTGTCTTTCTCCGTGAAGTCGGGGGAGACGCTGGGCATCGTCGGCGAATCCGGCAGCGGCAAATCCGTGTTGTGCCGGGCGATCCTACGCCTGTTGCCGTCACCGCCCGCGCAGGTCACGGCAACGGAAATACGCTTCGGGGACCAGGATCTGCAGAAGTTGACGCCGGCCGGCATGCGGCGTGTTCGCGGCCAGGATATCGCCATGGTGTTTCAAAATCCGATGACCAGCCTCAACCCGGTTTGGCCCATTGGCGACCAGGTATCGGAAGGTCTGCGTATTCACAAGGGTTTGGGCCGGTCGTCAGCGCGAAAAGAAGCCATCGCCATTCTAAACCGCGTTGGCATACCCAATGCGGCGATGCGTATCGATGATTATCCCTATCAATGGTCTGGGGGCATGATGCAGCGCGCAGTCATTGCCATGGCGATGGCGGGAAAGCCGAAATTGCTGCTGGCCGATGAGCCGACGACGGCACTAGATGTCACCATTCAGGATCAGATTCTCGCTTTGTTGGTCGAGCTGCAACGCGAGACCGGCATGTCCATCGTCTTGGTGTCTCACGATATGAGCGTCATTTCGGAGACATGCGACCGGGTGGCGGTGATGTATGCGGGACATATCGTTGAAATGGGCACGGCAGCGACGATCTTCAAATCGCCGAAGCATCCTTATACTTATGGCTTGCTTCGCTCGATGCCGCATATCGAAGGTCGCGTCGGCAAGCTGGCCGGCATCGGCGGTCAGCCACCGGACCTGTCGCGACGTCTGCCGGGCTGTCCTTTCGCACCACGTTGTGCAGTTGCCAGTGCAGTGTGTCGGGAACGGCCAATTTGCCTGGCGTCATTGGATGACGATCATGCAACCGCCTGCCATTTTCCCGAACGGCTGGCGGAACTGGAAAGAAAGCTCGCCTCATGACCGCGACCGCTCCCAGTCTTGTCGTTGAAAATGTGGTGGTGGAATTCACCAAGCAGCGCTCGCTTGCCGATCTCTTTATCGGCAGACAGCCGCGCGCTGTGCGAGCGGTGGATGCCGTTTCCTTCTATGTCAAGCCGGGTGAAACACTAGGGCTGGTTGGGGAAAGCGGTAGTGGAAAATCGACCATCGGCAGGGCGATCCTGGGTCTGAACAAACCGCGGGAGGGACGCATCCTGTTCGAGGGCAAGACATTCGCCGAACAGGATGTCGCGGGCAAGGCGGTGTTTCGGCGCCGCATGCAGATGGTGTTTCAGGACCCCTATTCCTCGCTCAATCCCCGCCTGAAAATCGGCAATGCGATTGCCGAGGTTTTGCGGTTCCACCAAATTGTTCCGCAAGAAGCGATTGAGCGCGAGGTGAAGCGACTTCTCGCCCTGGTCGGCTTGCCCGATGCCATGGCCGAGCGGCGGCCGCGCGAACTGAGTGGCGGCCAGCGACAGCGCGCCGGTCTGGCGAGAGCTCTTGCCGTTCGTCCGAGTTTTCTCGTGCTCGATGAACCCGTCGCGGCGCTCGATGTCTCGATCCAAGCGCAGATCCTCAATCTTCTGACCGATCTGCGCCAGGAGCTGGGCCTCACCATGCTGTTCGTGGCCCATGAACTCGGTGTCGTACACCACATGTCGGACCGGATCGCGGTCATGTATCTAGGCCAGATCATGGAGACGGGGCCCTCGGACGATGTGTTCCGGTCGCCACGTCACCCTTACACCCGTGCTCTGTTGAACGCCGTTCCGAAGATGGATGTCGTCAAGCGCAAACGGGCGGCCGTCACGCAAGGAGATATCCCCGGACCAATGAATATACCGAGCGGCTGCCGGTTCAGGACGCGCTGCCCGATGGCACAAGAAGTATGCAAAACGACGCCGCCGGAAATTCCAATCACGCCGGACCATATGTCGCGATGCCATTTTGCGGCGACATTATGATCAGGCCACAAGAAAGAATGCTTTATAGGAGGAGACCATGAGCGAGCTACAGAAGAAAATCCAGCAGATCCTCGATGAGCATATTAAGCGCAACGTGGTCGGTGCCTCTTTAGCGATCAGTTTGCCTGGTTCGGAAATGACTTATGTCACCAGCGGGCTGAGCGAGAAATTCAAGAAGGAGCCGATGCGGCGCGATCACCTCTTCAGGATTGCAAGCTGCACCAAGACCTTCATCGCAACCGGCGTACATTTGCTGGTGCAGGACGGCAAGGTCGATTTGGATGAACCGATCTCCAAGTGGTTTCCGAATATCCCAAAAGCGGGAGAGATGCCGGTGCGGATTCTCCTCAACCACCGCAGCGGCCTGCCCGACTTTGAGACCTCGATGCCGATGATTTCGGACAAGGTTTGGAGTGGCAAGGAGATCGTCGATTTCGCCTTTGCCCATGGTGTCCGCAAAGAGCCCTGGCATGGCATGGAGTATTCCAACACAGGTTATGTGCTTGCCGGCATGCTGATCGAGCATGAAACTGGCCGGCCTTATGCCGAGCATTTGCGCCGCCGGATCTTCGAACCGCTGGGCATGAGCGATACCTGGGTCGGCACCTATGAAAAGTTTCCTTTAGAGCGCGAGGCACGCGGCTATATGCATGCCGATGATGACGCCAAGCCGCAGTGGGATGTCACGGGGGCTGGTGATCCTGTCGATGGCGTGTGGGATTCGACCGAATGGTTCCCGCTGTCTGGCGCCAATGCCGCTGGCGATATGGTGTCGACACCCCATGATGTCGTCATCTTCTTGAACGCCTTGTTCGATGGGCGCATTCTCAATAGCAAGGTCCTGGCGGAAATGAAGGACAAGCTCGATTCCGCCCATTTCCCTGGATCGAATGTAGTGGCCAATGGCCACGGATTGCTGGTAATGCGGTATGGCGACATCGATGTGAAAGGCCATCTCGGCCAAATTCCCGGTCATACCAGTCTGATGGGACGGGATGAAAAAACCGGTATCACTGCCATGTTGATCCAGAATTCAGGCGCCGGTGATTTCGAATCCTTTTACTTGAAGGGTGTCAACGAGCCCTTCGGCAAAATCTTCCATGCCGCCCGGGACTCATTGCGTTGATGCAGTGAGATTGAGGTGAGGGGGCATGCATCGCATCGGCTAGCTGTCGGTCGCTCAGCGGCTGATAGAGCCGATAACGTTCCTAATAAAGCTCCGTATGGCGAGATTCGGGTGATAGCCTTCGCTCGATCTGACGCCGAATTTCTCGGCGCCAACTTTGAGATGGGCAACGAGGCCGCCAGCGGGATTGATGGCGATCAAGGTTAAGCTCACTTCGGCGATATTGTCCTATGAACGGCGGGTCTATCCCGCCGTTCTTTATGTCTGCTTGCGCCGCTAACTAGCCGGACTTTCAAATTAAGGCGCCACGCGGATGCGGCGGTTATTCCGCGCGAAATTTTCATGCGCGGTTTACCTGAAGCCATAATACCTTCAAGCGGCATGGTCCTCGCATCTGTCCTTAATGATCAAGCGCCGTCAGCTGGCCCAGTCGCTATTTCCCTAATGCGTGGTACCTGGAGAGAGCGTGCATCGCATCGGTTATCTCTGATGTGGAGCTTAAAGATCGATAAAGCTGATAGCGTTCCTCATATACACCAGTGGTGGCGGTGTTCGGGCGATAGGCTTTGCTCGATCCGCTGCCGAAGCGTCGGGCACCAGCATTGAAATCGGCAACGACGCCGCCGGCAACGGCCCCGTGTATGGCGGCACCAGTTGCCGTTGCATGTGCAATATTGGGGACCGAAACCTCCTGGCCGAGGATATCAGACATCATCTGCATCAGCAGAGGGTTCCGTTCAGCAATACCACTTGTCAGAATGACGTGATCGACCGCAGAACCGCCAGCGATGAAATTTTCGATAATTTGCCGCGCACCGAAGCACAGCGACTCCAATAGCGAGTTGTAAATATCGACTGCGCTGGTTCTTAGGGTCATACCGACCAGCAGGCCACTGAGTGTCGGATCGCTGATGGGCGTTCGACAGCCATTCCACCAATCCAAGGCAATTGGCCGTGCGGCATCAAGCGGCAGGATTGCTGCGGCCTGATTGTAATAGGCGAAACTCGCCGCTTCATCGCTGCCTTGCGGGAAATTCCGCACAAACCATGCGAGCATATCGCCGAACGCCGCTTGTCCCGCCTCATAACACCATAAGCCCGGCACCGCGCCATCAAAGACGGCGCCATCGATACCGGAGATGTAATTGAGCTTGTCATCGAGCAGGAGATGACAGGCGGATGTTCCAAGCGCGCCGACCACCGTGCCGGCCGTCGTTGCGCCGACTGCCGGCAGAACCGCATGGGCATCGATGACAGCGACGGCGATAATTGCTTTGCCATCAATACCTGTTCGCTCACGCCATCTCTTGCTCAGCCCACCGGCCGGCCGGCCGATCGGTTCGGGCGGCGATAGCTTATCGGCCAAGCCGGGGACAATATTATCAGGATAGCCATCGAAGCTGTCGCCGGCCGATACCTCCTGATAATGCGCCTTATATCCCGCCTGGCACTTGCTGCGGATCTCGTGACCGGTCAATTGCCAGACCAACCAATCACCCGCTTCGATGAAGCGATCGGCTTCCTGCCAAATCGCAGGCGCCTCATCGGCGATTTCCCCGGCCTTGGCCAGAAGCCATTCACAGGATGTCCTGTTGCCATAACGCCGCAGGAAATCGTGACTGCCAGCATTGATGCGGTCAGCCCAGGCCTGAGCAGCATGATGCTTCCACAGCTTCACATAAGCATGCGGTTCCTCCGGGTGAAGTGTGGAGAGGGGCGTGCCATCGGCCTTGGCCGGCAAAGGCGAGCTCGCTGTGAAATCGAGGCCGATTGCCGAGATGTTGCGGCCGCGACCGAGCGAGGTCAGCAGAGCTTCGCCCGCCTCGATATAATCCGGTGCATGTTGCAGAGCCCAATCGGCTTGAAGCTTGCCTCCATTGGGCAGAGCGGTTGTCATCACGCCATGCCGATATCGGTGAACGTGATTGGCAACGGCCGTGCCGGTTTCGACATCGATTAGAACGCCCCGTGCGGATTCCGTCCCATAATCGAGACCTATGATATATGTCTGAGCCATATGCGCTCCGAAATCATCCGTAACTGATTAAGAGGCAGATCGTGCCAGCGGGTCTTACGCGTGATCCGTTTTTTCTGGTTCCATAACCGGCATACTGGTCAGGTAAATCTCGTTGATATGCCGCCGGAAGGCTTCGGCAGTGGCCGCTCGGTCCCCGCTCGCGAGGGCTTCATAAATGACCAGGTGATCACCATAGCTTCGTGCGATGGCGCCAGGCTGTGCCATGACAATGCGGCGATGTTCGAGCATATAACTATAGAGGTCGCTGACGAGATCCACTAACAGCGGATTCGGCGCGCAGCGGTAGATGGCGAAATGGAACTCCTTGTCGCAGATGAGAAAGCCAACCGGGTCGTCGACATATTCCCGCTGTTTTTTCAATGAGAGCTGCAGGAATGCCAAGGTCTGACGATCGATGTGCTCGGCGGCATCGGAAACGACCTGAAGCTCGACAAGCTGCCGGGCACCGTGGACCGAACGCAGATCATAACGATTGATGACATTCGCGCCAGCCATGCCAATCGTATCGGTAGCGACATCGATTCGCTTCACCCGCGTTCGTGCCCCATGAGAAACCTCGACGATATCGCGTCCCACCAGCAGCTGGATGGCGCTGCGAACAGTCTCCCGGCTGACGGAGAGAATGGTGGCCAACTCCCGCTCGCTGGGCAGTTCGTCGCCCAGCTGCAGGACACCGGAGGCGATCAGCGAAACGATTTTATCGCTGATCATCTCGCGGATGGTCCGTTTGGAAATGTCGGCCCGAATATCCGGTATCCGGGTCTGTGACCGCTGCTCCATCTGTTCCTGTCCCACCAAGGACCCAAGCTGGCCGAGGTGCCAAATTTATCCAGAGCGTTGTTTGTACCTGACCATTTTATGCAATCAACCGGCTAATGCGTCCAACATGTGGCGGAAAGCCAGCATGCCTGGATCATCCAGGCCGATGCTCTTTTCGCCAAAAATGCGGGCCCGGCCGATTTTGGCTTGCTGATCGCGAAACCGGTCCATTGTCTCGGTGGCGGCTTTCGTCGCGGCAGACAGGATTGCCTTGGGGTCGTCCAGGCCGGCGGTCGCTTCGGCGGCGGCCTGCAAGGCGTCAAGAATCGTCTTGTCGCCCAAAGCGGCCTTGCCACGAAGACGCATGGCATCCATCGCGCCCGCCAATAAGCCGGATATCTCGGACCATGGAATGTCGACTCTGCCACGCGTGGCTTTCGCCGCCGACATGAGGCCCGTTGCGATCAAGGTGCCGAAGCTGGAACCCGAGATCCGGGTAAAGGCTTGCGCGACCTTCATCAGGCTTTCGCCGATCTCAGGCGGGAGTTGGTCCAGGATGGCCGTGACCTCGCGGCCGCCGCGCACCATGGTGATGCCGAGATCGCCATCGCCGAGCTTGCCATCGGCGGTGTTCAATTCGTCGGCAACCGCCTCCATGTGATCGGCAATGGCGCGCAAGCCGAATATGAGTGTGGCACGATCAAGCGACATGATCAGACCCTCCAGAATGCGCATTCAGCCGGAGCTTTGAGATATTCCTCCCGTTCCTTATTGAGCCAGCAGAGGGTAAAGGAAATGCCCGCCATCTCCATCGAGGTGGCATAGCGTCCGACCAGTGGCATGCTGATGGTGCCGCCTGCCGATTCAATCCGCTTCTTGACCGCGCGATAAAGGATATAGAGCTCTTCCGGCGGCGTAGCGCCCAGCGAATTCACCATGGGAGAAAGACGGTCGCCTTTTTCGATCGGGCGGTCTTTCAGAATGATATCGAGCATTTCCTCGGCAATATCGTCGGCCTTTTTGATCGGACCACGCCAGACGCCCGGCTCGCCATGAATCCCCATGCCCATTTCCATTTCCGTCTCGGCGATCTCGAAGGTCGGCTTACCGGCTTGGGGAACGACACAGGGAGAGAGCGCAGCGCCCACGGAACGACAAGCATCGGCAGTCTCCTGGGCAACCCGCGTAACGCCCTCGAGATCTAGCCCGGCTTCCGCTGCGGCGCCGGCGATTTTGAAAGCATAGACCATGCCGGCCACACCGCGCCGCTTGGCAGCTTCCGCTTCCGGCGCCGAGGCGACATCATCGGCGAGGATAACCGTTGTGGTTCGGATATCTTCCATTTCGGCCATATCGCCGGCCATGTCGAAATTCATGATGTCGCCGCCGTAATTGCCATAAAGCCGAAGGACGCCGGCATTGCCGTTGGCTGCCCGGATCGCATCGGCCATCTGATCGACCGAGGGAGATGCAAAGACATCGCCGATCGCGCAGGCATCCAGCAGGCCCTGGCCGACATAGCCGGTGAAAACCGGCAGATGGCCCGATCCACCGCCGCTGACGATGCCGACCTTGCCGGTCCGGATTGGCTTCGCCCGGGCGATAACGCGGCCGCCCGCTCCCGTCTGTCGATAATATTCCGGATGCGCCTCGACCATGCCCTGGAGAAGCTCGTCCACATAGCGATAGGGGTCGTTTAAAATCTTCTTCATGGTGGGCCTTTCTGTCTCAAGAGGTGGAGGCGGAGCCGCGTCCCTTGCGGCGGAGGCGCAGACCGTTCGTGGTCATGACGAGCAGCAGCAATGCTCCCCAGATCAATTCGGTGGCAAAATTCGATACCTGCAGCATGTTGAGGCCGCTTGAGAGGAACTGTAGTGAGAGAACGGCCAAGACGAGGCCGGAAACGCGGCCGAAACCGCCATAAGGGTTGATGCCGCCGAGGACGCAGATCAGGATGGACAGCAAAAGATAGCTGGAGCCGTAATCCGCCTTCGCGGAATTGGCCCGGCTCATGATCACAAGGCCGGCGACCGATGCCAACCCGCCCGAAATGACATAGGTTCTGATCGTCAAGGCAAGATCGTTGATACCGGCAAAGCGGGCCGCTAGGGGATTGGTGCCAAAGAGTTGCACGCGCAGGCCGTATTTTGTGCGGTCTAACATGAATGTCATCGCCACCGCCAGCAGGGCAAAGATCAGCAGCGGCACGGGCAGGCCGAAAATGGCGCTATTGCCGAGGGCGGCAAAATCGTCGGGAAAGCCGATGACAGCGCTGCCGCCGGTCAGTGCGACGCCGAGACCGGTGAAGACAAGTCCGGTTCCCAATGTGGCGAGGATCGGCGGCAGGCCGAAGGCACCGATGGCGACGCCATTGAGCAATCCGGCCGAGAGGCCGACCATGATAGCGACAATGATTGCCAACAGGATGGCGGCGATGGCGAAGCCGCCTGTCGCGTCAGTGCCGGCCAGCGCTGCTAAAAGCAGTGCGGCGATGATGGCCGAGAGATTGGCAGTGCCGACAACCGAAAGATCGATGCCCCCCGTCAGCATGACCAGCATCATCGCCAGCGAGAGGATGGCAAATTCAGGAAACTGGAAAGCCATCGAGCTGAGGTTGCCTGCCGACAGGAAGCGTTCGGGCGATAGAAGGGTCATGATGACGAAAATAACGATGGTAATGACGGCCAAGCGACTGTTATCAGCCCGCAGCAACCGCAACAGCACGCTATTGTCCGATGACGTTTGGCGGGCTTCGGTCGGTGTCTGCATGATCAAATCCTCGAACTCAACCGGCACGGCGCGCGGCGCGCTTGGTCTGATAGGCGGGGATACCCGTGCCAAGGAGAATTAGCATCCCGATCACGACCATCTGCCATGTCGATGGGATGCCGAGAAGAATAAGGCTGTTATTGATAAGGGTAATCAGGGCGACGCCGAGCAGGGCGCCAGTGATCGTACCGTATCCGCCCGAAAGACGGGCACCCCCCAAGACCACGGCGGCGATGACGGAGAGTTCCAACCCAACGATGTCGAAAGGATTGGCCACCCGGGCCATGGCCGCATGGATAATTCCAGCTAAGCCGGAAATGCCGCCGACGAAGGCATAGACGAAGACCTGTGTTGCTTGCACGTTAATGCCAATTCTCCGCGCACTTTCCAGAGAACCGCCCAAAGCGAAGATCATTCGTCCCAGCATGGTGCGATAAAGCAGGAACCAGGTAACGGCAACAACGATCACCAAAGCGGCGAAAGCCCAGGGCAGCGAATAGAAAGACCCGTCGGCCGTTGTGCCCCTGATCATGAATAGGCGCGAAAATACACGCAGGTTTGCCGGCAGGTTGGAAATCAACTGGCTGCCGATAAAGGTCAGCAGGAAACCCCGAATGATGGACAAAGTGCCGAGTGTCACGATCAGTGTCGGCAAACGGAAACCGGCAATGAAGAGTGCATTCAAAAGGCCGAGCCCTGCGCCAATGGCAACGGAGAGCAAAAACACGAAGGGCCAGGGAATATCGAGCTTGAAGTGAACCAGTAGGCTTGTCGTTGAGTACATGGCGAAAGCCGCGATGGCCGTAAAGCTGACATCGATGCCACCGGAAATCAGCACCAGGAGAACGCCGATCGCAAAAATGCCCATGACGATGGCGCCACGCAGCAGATCGAAGAGTGTCGGCAGTGATAGGAAATTGTGATCGACGATGGCGGTCATGGCGACGAATAGCACGACCACGATGGCAACCAGGGTTTCGTTTCGTGAAAAATCGATTGTCGGCTTTCGGACCATGCGTGTTGCCTATGCCTATGATGCCAGCCGGTGTGCCAGATCGCTCTCGGTTACGGAGCCGCCGGCAAGTTCTTCGACGATGCGTCCGCCCCTCATGACGAGAATGCGGTGGCAGGTTGCCAGAACCTCCGGGATGTCATCGGAGATGACGATCACACCGATTCCGGCGGCCGCCAATGCGGCGATGACTTGGTGGATATCAGCCTTGGAGCCGATATCCACGCCCACCGTCGGCCCGTTCAAAATGAGAATTTTCGGTGATTTCGCCAGCCAGCGGGCAAGGACGATACGCTGCTGGTTGCCGCCGGAAAGTGATTTGACCGGCGCATCGGGGCTGGCCACAACTTTCAACCGGTGCAGCCACTCATCTATTTCGGCGGATAGGCCTTGCCGATCGATGAGGCCACCCATTCCGGCATGATCGTCGAGCCGGCTGACGGCGATATTCCGCGCGATCGATTGCGAGAGGAACAATCCTTCCGTCAAGCGGTCTTCCGGCACATAGCCGATGCCGGCATCGATCGCATCGCCGGGATTCCGAATGACGGTCGGCACGCCCTGGATCGCGACTGCGCCGCCATCCACCTCCATCAGGCCGAACAACGCCTTGGCCAATTCAGTACGGCCTGAGCCGAGCAATCCGCTGATCCCCAATACTTCGCCGGCACGCAGTGAAAAAGAAATATCGTCAAGCAAGCCATTGCGGCGCAGGCCTCTGACAGCGAGGATCTCCGGCAGATTTGCCTCCGGGATGACAGGGGTTGTTCTGATGAAATGGCGACCGGTCATATGATGCGCGAGGGAATCCAGGCTGAAGCCGGCGGTGGCGCCATCTACCACCAGCCGGCCATTGCGGATCACGACGATCTTTTCGCAGACCTCGAAGATTTCCGCCAGTTTATGGCTGACGAAAAGGACAGCGACTCCTTCGGCTTTGAGCCGCCGGATAATGGCGAGCAGGGCGCGTACTTCACGATCGGTCAAAGCGGTCGTGGGTTCATCCATGATGATGAGCCGGGCCTGTGAAACCAAAGCGCGGCAGATAGCGACGAGCTGCTTATCGGCAACGGGAAGGGTTTCAACGCGGGCATTGAGATCGATTGGAACACCGATGCGGTCCAGCACCGCCGCCGCGATCCGACGCATTTCGGCATTGCGTACCAATTTCTTGCGGGCGGTCAATTCCGCGCTGAAGGCGATGTTTTCCGCGACCGAGAGATTGGGGAAGAGGGAAAAATCCTGAAAGATGACTTGGATTCCCGCTGCGACAGAACTGCGGGGATTGAGCGAGGCGTGCGATTTGCCGTCAATCTCGATGCTGCCGCTATCCGGCTTTTCGACGCCGGCGAGAATCTTGATCAAGGTCGATTTCCCGCTGCCATTTTCGCCGGCAAGGCAGACGGCTTCGCCCATCTTGACCTGCAGGCCGACATCGGACAAAGCCTGGACACCCGCGAAGGCTTTCGAAATATGCTGGATGGAAATGAAGGGAGAGGGACCTTCATCCGTCATCCGGTTCACTCCTCAATGCGGAAATGCAACATCAGGCGGCCGCAATCCTCGTTCTATCTGCATTTGAGGATTGCAGCCGGCGGATCAGCGCGCTTGGCCGTTTCGATCCTCAGAAAGGATATTGCGAGGCGTTCTCCTTGGTCACGTCGACCCATGCCTTGCCATAGATGACCTTGCCGTCGATGGCGACCTTCTCATAGCCGGGGATACCTAGATCCATGCCGTCCGTAGGCTTTTTGCCTTCCAGTAGCATGACGGCTATTTTATCCATCGCATAGCCTGCCAAAGCCGGATCCCAGAAAGTGATCATGTCCACAGCGCCGGTATCGAGATACTGGCTGGCGATAGAGGGCAGGCTGGTACCCATGACGCAGGTATTGTCGGCCATGCCACGTTCCTCGACGGCCAGCCCGATACCGGCAACATCGGTCGATGCGCTGCCCTGGAAACCGCGCACATTTGGAAAGGCACGCAGTAATTCCTGTGTCTTGGCATAGGCTTTCTGCTGATCGTCGAAGGTCTCGTTCTTCGATCCGACCAGTTTCATATCGGGGAAATTCTTCTTCTGATACTCGACGGCTGCATCGACCCACTGGTTATGAGACTTCGATGTGAGGCTGCCGACGAAAATGGCGTATTCGCCCTTGCCGCCCATACATTCGCCAAGCGCCTTCATGATATGCTCGCCATAGGCGGCATTTGAAAAGGCTTCGATATCCCATTCGACATTTTTGATGTCCGCCGCCTCGTGGGAGACGACCTTGATGCCTTTATCCATCGCTTTCTTCAGCACCGGCTCCAGCGCTTCCGGCGCGAAAGGAACCACGGTGATGGCATCGACGCCCTGGGCAATCATATCTTCGACCAATTGGACTTGAAGCTGAGCATCGGCCTTAGCGGGGCCGACCTGGAAGGCCTTGTTGCCGGTATCGGCGGCAAATTTCTTGACGCCTTCCTCCATGCGGTTGAACCACTGAATGCCGCTGATCTTCACAATGGTTGCAATGGAATATTTCTTCGCATCCTGCGCTTGGGCCGTTGCCATTGCGGCCAGCATGCCAATCGCCAATGCTGCCATTCCCCCGCGAAGCATGGTCTTTCTGCTCATCCTTCCCATCCTTTTCATTGTTGTTTTCTGGCCGCTGCAAATGAACGCTCCACGCCCGGATCCATCGCAAGCCACGTTCCGACCGGCCCCGCCATGGCCGGCCGAGTTATCGCAAGTCTTTAGTCGAGGCCGGACATTTCAAACTGGAGCTTATGCAATGCCGAGGCATTCAGGTCGCCCAGGCCCCTATTGACAGCCGCCTGATAGAGCTCGGCCGTAGTCGAGGAGGCGGGCAGAGCGACGCCGATCGATCGCGCATAAGCACCAATCAGGCGGGCATCCTTGAGCATGTGTTTGAGATAAAAGCTCGGATCGAAATTGTCGCCGAGCGTGGCCCGGCCGACACCACGTATCAGCGGCGAAGAGAAATCCGTGACATCCAGATATCCCATCAGCGCTGCTGGATCGAGGCCCGATTTGCGAGCCAAGGCCAGTGCTTCGCCGAGCGAGGACAATTGAGCGGCAACCAGTAAATTGCCCACCAGCTTGGCGGCGGCACCGTTCGACGTGGTGCCGAGATAATGAACCGATGCCGCCATTGCATCGAGCAATGGCCGAATTTCATCATAGGCTGCTTTGTCGCCGCCACAGACGAAATCCAACTTGCCTTCCCAGGCTTCATTCTTGGAGCCAAAGACCGGGGTATCGAGATAGCGCAAGCCGTGCTTTGCCGCTTCGCCTGCCAGTTCTTTTGTCAGATGCGGGTCTGTTGTCGTGGCGTCGGCGATAATGGCGCCCTTATCCGCCGCCGCAAAAACGCCTTCAGCGCCTGTGAGGATGGCGAGCTGCGCATCCGGACCCGTCAGGCAGAGGAAGACCACCGGCTTTCCCTGGACGGCGACCCGGATATTCGGCGCGACCGTCGCGGCAGCGAGTTCCGGCGGCAGATCACGCGGAGTGCGGTTCCAAATGGCAACGGAATGGCCCGCTGAGAGAAGGTTGCGGACCATGCCGCGCCCCATGATGCCGAGGCCGATATAAGCGATGTCTGTCAAATGCTTGCTCCCCGCAAAGGCTCACCTGTCGGTCTCGATATCGAGTACGCGGCTGGAAGCGGTCTGACAACTGGTCCATCCACCAGTCCAGTAGTTTGAGCATGGTGATTTTTGATTGTCAAGAACGGGCCGCCGGGCTTCGTGCCGTCGGTTGCCGGAACCGATCAGTTTGCTTGCCGTTTATTTGTGAAAGCCATGGAAAGGGTGAAAGATGACTCTTCGCTTCGATCCGCAAGACGGCGTGTATGATGCCAGCAATGAGACAGTCCGGTTTTTCGGCTACGAGGATGACGTCCGGCTAACTTTTGCGATTACCGGTGTTGCTCTGAGAGACCTCGCCGGCTTGGATGAAGACGCAGTTGACGATGCGGTCTATTGCCGGATTTTTAGCGAGCATCGACACGCAATTGAGGAAAAGGCGGCAAGCCTCTGGCAAGCCATCAAAGCAGATCACGAGCGCCAAGGAACGGCCCCCAGTACGATCGATCCGATCATCATTCCGATGCTGGACGAGTAAAGGGGGACGACGTCTCCGTTGCCGATGTGGCAGCTTCTGTCGGTAAGTTGCTAACGAGGCATGAGGCCCGTGCCGCTCGCATTGGGCGTCCCAGCCCAGGGGTTGCCAATGGAATTGGGACTATAGGTATTCCCGCGCGGGGCGGACATGGGTTCACTATCCGGGAGGGTGGACATCGAGTTGAGTCCGCCGATCATGCCCTGATTACTGAAACTCGGATTGCTGCCGCCACTGCTTGGTAGAGTTGGGGTAACGACATTCGCGCTGGGGCCGGTCGGCAACGGTTTCGGATTTTCTTGCGACGCCGCACCGCGCCGTTCGATGCAACGCTGTCTGGCGCTGCCGCCCAGAAAATCGCAATCCGATTTTGGGGGAAATGTTTTGACGGCTGGAGCGGTGGATTCGGTCTGTGCTTGCGCCTGTTGGGTCTGAGCCTCCGCCGAGGCTATCCCAACCGCGAGCAAGGCAGCTGAAAGCAATATAGGCAGTCTCATGAGAACTCCCCGTCTAATAGGCGAGCAACTGACTCATACTTACCATTAAGTGAGTATTCTCGCTTACTATGGCAAGATTCGTTCTTTCCTAACCAGCACGAAGTGATGAGCCACTGTCATATATATCCGGCATCCGCGTCTTCCGCCGGCACGTAAAGGATTTTATCGATCCGGCGCCCATCCATGTCGATAACTTCGAAACGGGCATCGCGGAAAATAAAGCTTTCACCGGCCTTTGGCAGGTGACCAAGATGCTGGAGCATGAAGCCGGCCAATGTATGGAAGTCGCCGCCATTCTGCAGGCCACGCAGGCCAGTCCGATCCTCGAATTCGTCGATGGAAATTGTACCGTCAACCAGCCAGGAGCCGTCCTTCCGGCGGACCATGTCAACTTCCGGTTCGTCGCCGTGTTCCGGCAGATCGCCGGCAATAGATTCCAGCACATCGGTGAGGGTCACCATGCCTTCCGTTGTCCCGTATTCGTCAACCACGACAGCAATATGAATTTTTTCGCGACGGAAATGATCGAGCACTTTCAGGATGGATGTCCGGTCGGGGATAGCCAATACATTGATCATGCGATTGCGCAGCGACACGCTTTCGCCGTGTAAAGCCGCTGCGACCAAATTTTTCGCATGAATAACGCCAATAGCCTGATCGATGGAGTTTTCGCAGACCAGGAGGCGCGAAAAGTTACTTTCCTCAATGATTCTCAATGCATCGGGCAAAGCCGTATCCGCCTCAATCCAAACGATTTCTGTGCGCGGCGTCATGATCGCGCGAACAGAACGGTCCGCCATCCGCATGACACCTTCCAGCATTCGGCGTTCCTGCGGCATGAAGATGCCGGTTTGCGTGCCTTCGGCGATGAGGGATTTAACTTCTTCTTCTGTCACTGCGCTGCCTTGGCTGCCTCCCAGGCCGAGGCTTCGGAGTATTAGTTCCGTCGAGCTCTTGAGCAGCCAGACAGCGGGGGCGGCCAGGCGTGACAATACCTGCATCGGAGCCGCCACGGCGGTGGCCACGCGCTCCGGGTTGGACATGGCAATTCGTTTAGGCACCAGCTCGCCGACGATCAGGGACAAGTAGGTAATGCCGATAACCACGATGACGACGCCGACTTCTTCGCCATGCGGCGCAATCAAAGCGAAGCTGTTCAGCCAATCGCCAAGGCGGGTGGCCAAGGTCGCGCCACTGAACGCACCTGCAAAAATGCCGACCAGCGTAATGCCGATTTGTACGGTTGAGAGAAAACGGCTGGGATCCTCGATCAGACGCAAAGCCAGACGAGCGCCTCGATTGCCGCTGCCGGCCATGTGG
Organism: Dongia soli; assembly: GCF_034044715.1. Lineage (NCBI taxonomy): Bacteria > Pseudomonadati > Pseudomonadota > Alphaproteobacteria > Rhodospirillales > Dongiaceae > Dongia > Dongia soli. Next base: position 123,732 of record NZ_JAXCLW010000002.1, read on the forward strand.
TCCAAGCGCGCTTTCCGCGAGGAGACGACGGCCAGTTCCGACATGGCCAAAAGGCCGTTAATGACGGTCAGAAGAACGACAATGAAAATCTCAAGGTAGAGCATGTCAGCAGTCCAGGTTGCATGAAGGGCTGCCGGCGACAGCGATAGGCTGCTTCCAGGCAAGGAGGAGGCACGGCGACTTGCCCGTCGAGGCGTGGCGCCGAGGTCCGGAAAGGAGGGAGTGGGCTAGAAACACGGTGGTTTTGCACGAAGCGGCGGTCGGGAGGAGACGCAGCGTTAGGGCCGCCCAAGGTCGCAGAGCAGCCGATCTATGACAACTGCTCCGCTTAATACTTGGGCCCTCGGAAGGATCCGGCATATGCGACCCGGATTCCGATCCGGCTCCTGCAAAATTGGCGACGAACTGGACCATATAGGCATCGACAGGCGTTTTTCAACCGGACGTGGGCACAAATCCTTCACATATCTTTTTCCCCACCCGAATAACGGCGAAATATGCCCGGCGAAATCAGCGGCTTGAGCGGAATTTATATAAGGTAATACGGAGCGGTTAAGACTGAGCCAGACCAAGAAAAAATCGCGCCGATGCGTCGCTCTGTGAAAAGATGACCGGCGTCATAGTTGGGGCAGGGGGACTGGACCCAAACGCGCGTGCTGTTGCTGGTAACTGCAGCGGGGTCTATTCTACATTGAAACGACCGTCTCAAGTGGAGACTGGCGGACAGAGCTACCCAGGAGCCTTTTGCCGGACATAATCGAGAAACACGATGCACATCGACGGTCGGTCTTCGGGGCAGGCTTTTATGGAAGGAGTGAAGCATGAGTATTCGACTTGGTGACATCGCACCGGACTTTACCCAGGAATCGACGGACGGACCGATCAGTTTTCATCAATGGCTAGGTGATAGCTGGGGCATCCTTTTTTCTCACCCGAAGGATTTCACGCCGGTGTGCACCACGGAACTTGGTGAAGTCGCCAAACTGAAGCCGGAATTCGACAAGCGCAATGTCAAGGTCATTGGGTTGAGCGTTGATCCGCTCTCCGATCACAAAGGCTGGGTTGGCGATATCGAAGAGACCCAGGGAACAAAATTGAATTTCCCGCTTCTCGCCGATCCCGATCGTAAGGTGTCTGATCTCTATGGGATGATTCATCCCAATGCGAATGACACGTTGACGGTGCGTTCCGTCTTCGTTATCGGACCGGATAAGAAGGTGAAGCTGATGATCACTTATCCGGCCAGCACCGGGCGCAATTTCGATGAGATTTTGCGGGTCGTGGATTCGCTGCAATTGACGGCGCAATATAAAGTCGCGACACCAGTCAATTGGCAACATGGCGACGATTGCATCATCGTTCCCTCGGTGAGCAACGAAGAAGCGGATAAGGCTTTCCCGAAAGGCTATAAGGCGGTGAAGCCGTATTTGCGCATCACACCGCAACCGAATCTAAAATAGGATGCAACATTTAACGGGTTCGACCGGTTGATAGTCGCATGATTGCCAGTGGCATGTTCATTAGAACATGCCACTTTTGTTTCATACCAGGCGAACAGGAGTACGCGACGATGCGAAACCTCCTGGTATTGCTTATGCTGTTATCGATATTCAGCGCCATGTCCTTGCCGCCCGTCGCGATGGCAACGGAGCGGCCGTGGCAGCAACTGCCCGAGCCCAAGCCACTGCCCGATCCTGCCAGCAGCGGCTATGCCTGGATTAACGGCATCCAGCTTTACTTCGAAACGTTTGGCCAAGGCGAGCCGGTTTTGCTGTTGCATGGCGCACTCGGCAATGCGAATTACTGGGGTAATCAGGTCCCGGCTCTTGCCAAAAAATATCGCGTAATCGTCATCGACGCCCGCGGCCATGGGCGCAGCACGCGCGATGGAAAGCTTTTCAGCTATCGTCTTTTGGCGGCCGATGTCATTGCCCTGCTCGATCTCCTGAAGATCGATAAAGTCTCGATCATCGGCTGGAGCGATGGCGGCAACACGGCTTTACAGCTCGCTATTCAGCATCCGGAGCGGCTGCGTAGACTCTTCATCTTCAGCGCCAATTATAAGCCATCTGGTTATCGGCTTGATGTCGATCAGAATGACAATTTCGTCCGCTACATCGACCTGGCGCGGCGCGATTATCAACGCTTATCGGGGAAACCTCACGGATATGAAATATTTCTCCAGCTTCTCAGCCTGTTTTGGGGAAGCGAGCCAAACTTCTCGCCCGAGCAACTTAATCGCATCTCTCTTCCTATCGTCATTGCCGCCGGCGATCACGACGAAGCCATTCGGCGCGAACATACGGAAGCTTTGGCCCGAATGATTCCATCCGCCAGATTGCTGATTTTGCCCGATGTCAGTTTTTTCGCCATGTGGCAAAATCCGCAACTCTTCAATCAGACACTACTGCTGTTCCTCGCCGGAAAATAATCCAAAGATTGAGCGAAGAAGGGCCAGACATACTATTTCTTAATCGCCTCCAATTTAGTTTTTTGGCAGATCACAGGGTAACGCTGATCAGTGAAAATCCCGGCTGCGAATATTGAGGCCGCCTCCCTGCGGTGCAGATCGTTCATGCAGGCTGTCCAACATGTTGGTCAGGTCATAGAGCTTCTCGGCAACGACATGGGTGACGATATGCGGTGCGCTGCCCTCACGTTGCAGCCGTCCGCGGCAGGCCAGCAATTTGGCGCCCATGATGGTGCCGCGATATTGTTCGAACACCATGGGCCAGTTGATGAGATTGACGATACCCATTTCGTCTTCCAGTGTGACAAAGACGGTTCCGCTGGCGCTCCCGGGACGCTGCCGCACCAGGACCAGCCCGGCAACCATGACAATTCTTCCCGATTTCACATCATCAAGTTCTTTCGTCGAGATGATGCCGCGGCCGGATAATTTGCTGCGCAGAAAAGCCATCGGATGTTGTTTCAGGCTCAAGGACATGGCGCGATAATCTTCGATCACATGCTGTGACACAGGCATGAGTGGCAATGAAACGGATCGATCGCTATCAGCAGGAAGCGCATCGGTACCGGCGAAAAGCGGCAAGTCATCTTGTTCCAGCGCCATGACCGACCAGAGTGCCTGGCGTCGATCCAAATCGATGGAGCGAAAAGCATCTGCCTCCGCCAGTTTGGCGACGATGGAAGGTTCAAGGCCGGCGCGCAGCGTCAGATCGGCGACCTGGCGATAACCGTCACCACGTTGCTTCAGCAATTGTTCTTCGATGGCTTTCTGAGGAAGCCCTTTCGCTTGCCGGAAGCCGAGGCGGACGGCGTGGCGATTGCCATTCGGCTCAAGCGTATTGTCCCAGGAACTGTGATTGACATCGAGGGGCCAGATCTCGATGCCATGTTTCTGCGCATCGCCGATGATCTGTGCCGGGGCATAGAAGCCCATGGGCTGGCTGTTGAGCAGGGAGGCGGCAAAGACGTCGGGATAATGATATTTGATCCAAGCCGAAACATAGACGAGAAGCGCGAAGCTGGCGGCATGGCTCTCGGGAAAGCCATAAGTGCCGAACCCTTTGATCTGGCTGAAACAGCGCATGGCAAAATCCCGGCTATAGCCATTCCGGACCATGCCTTCGACCAATTTCGCTTCGAATTTCGCCACATTGCCTTCATTCTTGAAGGTAGCCATGGAACGCCGCAATTCATCAGCCTCATTCGCCGTGAAATTTGCCGCCACCATGGCGATCTGCATGGCCTGTTCCTGGAACAGCGGGATGCCCAAAGTTTTCCTCAGAACTTCTTCGAGGGCCGGATTTTCGTAATTCACCTCTTCCAATCCGGCGCGGCGCTTCAAATAGGGATGCACCATATCGCCCTGGATGGGGCCTGGACGAACGATCGCCACCTCGATGACGAGGTCGTAATAATTCTGTGGTTTCAGCCGTGGCAGCATGCTCATCTGCGCCCGGCTTTCGACCTGGAACACGCCGATCGTATCGGCCTGTGAGAGCATGTCATAGACCTTCGAGTCATTTTGCGGGATGGTTCTCAGCTCAAGATCAACGCCATAATGTTGCTTGAGCATGTCGAAAGCCCGCCTAAGGCAGCTCAACATGCCGAGCGCCAGGACATCGACCTTCATCATGCAAAGAGTCTCAAGGTCGTCCTTGTCCCACTGCACGATGGTGCGATTTTCCATCGCCGCATTTTCGATCGGCACCAGCGAAGAAAGCGGGCCGCGGCTAATGACGAAGCCGCCAACATGCTGCGATAGATGGCGCGGAAAGCCGATCAGTTCCCCGGCAAGTTCGATCGTGGCACGCAGCCGCGGCTCGCTGGGGTCCAGGCCGGCCTGGCGGATTTCGGTATCGGTGGCGCCTTTGTTGCTCCACCCCCAGATGGCGTTGGAAAGAGCGTTGATCGTGTCGATCGACAGGCCCATGACCTTGCCGACGTCACGGATGGCAGCTCTCGATCGATAGCAGATCACGGTTGCGGCGATACCTGTCCGATGCCGTCCGTATTTTTGATAGATATGCTGGATGACCTCTTCGCGGCGCTCATGTTCGAAATCGACATCGATATCCGGCGGCTCATTACGCGCCTCGCTGATGAAACGTTCGAAAAGCAGGTTGCTTTCCTCGGGATTGACGGCAGTGATGTCGAGGCAATAGCAAATCACCGAATTGGCGGCGGAACCGCGCCCCTGATGCAGGATTTTCTGTTCTTTCGCATAGGCAACGATGCTGGCGACGGTGAGGAAATAGGGGGCGTAATTCAGCTTCTCGACGATCTTCAATTCATGATCGATCTGGTTTCGAACCTTTTCAGGAATACCTTGCGGATAGTGTCTGGCGGCGCCTCCAAGGGTCAGGCGCTCCAGCGTTTGCTGCGCTGTTTCGCCAGGGCCGACAACTTCATCTGGATATTCGTATTTCAACTCATCTAGTCTGAACTGGCAGGCAGCGGCAATCCGCAGGGTATTGGCGATGGCCTCCGGATGATCGCGAAACAGGCGTTGCATTTCTTCGGTCGGTTTCAAATGACGTTCGCCATTGGCGCTCAGTCGGAAACCGGCTTCCTCCATGGTGCAGCCGTGACGAATGCAGGTGAGCACATCCTGCAGCGTCTTGCGCGCCGGTATGTGATAGAGCACATCATTGGTGGCAACGATCGGCAGGCCGGTCTCGGCTGCCAAGCGGCTGAGGTCGTAAAGCCGGCCGCTATCCTGTCCCTGGTAAAGATGGCTCAGGGCAAGATAGGCGCGTTGGGGAAAATCATGACGCAAGCGAATCAGAAAGTGGTTGAAGTCCGGGGCGATCTCGCCCGGGACAAGGGCGACGGCGATCTGGCCTTGGCCATGCGCCACGAAGTCTTCGTAGCTGAGATGGCATTCACCTTTGGGTGCGCGCCGCCGCCCTAAAGTCAGCAATTCACAAAGCCGGCCATAGGCCGACCGGTCCTGGGGAAAGCAAAGAAGGCTGCGGCCATCCTGGAAATCGAGGCGGCAACCGACGATCAGCTTTATCGGCCGGTCTTTACAGGCGCTATAAGCCCTGACGATACCGGCCAAGCTATTGCGGTCGGTGACGGCGATTGCCGGATGACCAAGCTCTATGGCGCGGTTGACCAGTTCCTTGGCATGGGAACCACCCTCCAGGAAGGAAAAGTTGGTGGTGACTTGCAGCTCGACATAAGACATCGGCCAGGCATTCCTCAGGCGAACAGGCCATGCATGAACCAACGTGGCGCATGATCGGGATCATAAAGTCCGGCGCGATAGAGCCAGAAGCGTCGTCCTTCCGTGTCCTCTACGCGATAATAATCGCGTAGATTGTCACTCTGATGACCTTGAATCGCATTTTGATTGGCGGTGATGCCGATCCGGCGCCACCATTCATCGGTTATTCGTTCCGGTCCTTCGGCCACCAGCACCCGATGCAAAACATGGCGCCAGCGGAACTGGATCGGCGGATCATCCGGAACCGGCGCCATGACCTCGACCGGTTCAGGATAAGTCAGCAAGCGGATCGGCCTGATCCGCCCCGATATGTTCCAGTTCAGTTTGTTTGTCATTGAAAGCGGATCTGCCTTTGCCACGGCGCGCTCAGGGATATGACTCTCCACTGCAGCGAGGCGAAAGATGCGATCCGGCCCCAGCCGATTGGCGAGACGGTCGATCAAGGGAGCCAAGGTCGTATTGACCATGGCCGATTGGGTTCCGGCGCGGTTCTTCTCCAGATCGGCCTGATACTGTCTGAGGGGCTCCACGCGCTGTGCCGTCAGCATGATCTGTTCGATACCGGGGCCGGGATCGATGCGATCGAGCTTTTTTGCCAGAAGATCGACGAGATGTTTGGCGGTCGCTGTCGGCAAAGAAAGGCCGATGCCGATTTCACTGGTTTGATGATCCAGGCGGTAGCAGCTCAGGCGCACCCGCCGGGCGCCGCTACCTTGTTCGGTAAGATCCTGCGACAGCCGCTCCGCCAGGATATGCATAGCGCGGTCGATATCTTCCGGGGTCCCGACTGGCTCGGCGAAAGTCAGGCTGACCCGATGGGCCGGGGGCGACAGCAAAGCATTGAAGGGTTCTGGCTGATCGCCCAATGCCTGGTCGAGCCTGTCGATCAGAAGCCGGCCGAAACGTTTTGCCAGAGCGGCGCGAGGCAGGGGATAGAGATCGCCGATAGAGCGCAGGCCGAGACGCTTCAGGCCTTCCGCAACGGCACTGTCAACGCGCAAGCCCTCAACCGGCAGGGCGGCTAAAGCAGCTTTGTGTTCTTGAGCCGTGACGATCGGGGATCGTTCCTGAAACCGTGCGACTGCCCAGGCGCCGCCGATGGTATCGGCGATGCCGGCGCGGCAGACAAAGCCGCGACGTCGCAGGGAGACAAGAAGATCCTGTCGTAACTTGTCTTCTCCCTGCCAGAGATGGGCACAGCCGGTGATGTCGATCATGACGCCATCGAGGCCGTCTACGGCGACCAATGGGGAAAAGCGCTGGCACCAGAATGCAAGACGTCGCAAAGCCATCGTATCGTCTGCGGGATCGGCCTCGAAATGCACCAGTTCAGGATATCGTGCCAAGGCATCCGCGAGAGAAAGTCCCGGGGTCAATTGCTCCCGCATGGCTGCTTCGTTGGCGGCCATAATCAGCCGGCGCCCGCCGCTGCTGGCGATGGCGACGGCAGGATGAGGCTTAAGCTGCAGCTCAGCCGGTTGCCCGATAGTTTTTTGCCGGGTTTGATGGAGTTGCCAGCGATCGGTTGCCCAATGCGGTAGCCAGAGAGAGAGGTAGCGCCGAGGCAGAAGTCGCTGCGATAGCGTCGCCTGCGGTGACGGCGGGAGGATCGGATCTTGCCGGTTGTTCGACATGATGCAGCTCCTGTTCGTGCAAGGTGATGGTCCAGGAACCGGCCGGGCCGTTGCGCTGCCGCCAGAGGTCGAGACGCCAGCAGGGGGAACCAAGACCTGGACGTGGCGCGGCGGAAAAGCTCGGCAGCGGATGTATCCGCCAGCGCGTCGCGGCGGCAATGGGGGCCTGGTGCCGACGGGTGGTTTCGGCACGGCGTCCGCGCCGCAAGGCCAGAACTGTGCAGCCATGGCTTTCAGCAGCCAGTTGCAGGCGCCGGCTGGAGGTCAGGTCGAGGTCGTCGATTTCGCCAATGACCGTCGCGATGCCGGCTGCCCTGACGGCTTCCTCCATTACCCAGAGGGTTTCCTGATCGCTACGTGTCGTCACCAGCAGCAAATCGCTCGGATCGATTCCGTAAGCCTGAAGCCCAATGCCGTAAAGATCCTGATGGGACGCAACCCAGAGACAGACGCCGTCGATGGTGCGTCGCCGCAACAAAGTGGCGGCAAAGAAAGCGGGCAGAACGGCTTGCTCCTGATCAAGGCCGCTCCCGGCAACTTCATGCAAGGCATCACGCGGCAAGCCGCCGCCGAGATGCCAGTCCACCGCCGGAAGGCCGAGCGGTATAAGCTGGTCGCTACGCAACGCCGCCGTCCCGCCCGATGTCAGCTGGGCAAGCTGGCGGCGAAGCATCTCGATCTTGCCATTCTGCTGAATGGCGGGTGTTACTTGATCTGCCTTCATGTTCTATTTTTGTTCTTATTTTGGCGTGAGAGTCAAGTGGTGGATAGGCTCTATATATCTTGTTGAAATGTAACCACTTTTAGATCAAAGCGAGCCGTGAAGGCCTTATCCATCTGCTTCTAGGCAGGCTAGCTCGCAGCAGGTCAGATGGCTGTCATCATCTCGACTTCGTTAATGCTCCTGCCCCTCGGTAAGAATTCATATACTTTTACCAGGGAGAATGCCTATAGAAGCGAACTGGCTGCAGGTAAGGAAAGGGCGAAGCGGTATGGAAATCGATCTGCGAGTCCTTGAACTGGCTGCTTCGAAAATCTGCCATGACCTGATCAGCCCGATCGGCGCTGTGAATAACGGTCTGGAGCTGATGGAAGAGGAACAGGACCACGCTTTGCAGGCGGAAGCCCTGGCCTTGGCCCAGCGTAGCGCCCGACGTGCAAGCATCTTGCTCCAGCTTTATCGCAGCCTGTTCGGCAATGCGGGAAATCAGACAAGTTTCGGTCCGCGAGAAGCGGTGCAAATGGCCTTCGAATCTTTGCAGGGTGGCAAAGTTGCCCTGGAGGCCGATTTGGCCGGCGCCAGTCCCGTTCTGCCGGAAGGCTATGGAAAACTCATATTGGCGGCGGTGGTGGTTGCCGCCGATACTTTGCCGCGCGGCGGGACGGTCCTCTTGCGCCTGCTGCCGGGACAGTCGGCGCCCAACCTGCTCCTGACCAGCACTGGCGCCCAGATCGCTGCCCATGACGAGATCCTGCAAGCACTTCATTTGCGCAGCCTGGTGGAGGAACTCTCCGCCCACACCGTTCTGCCGTATTTCACGGCCTTCCTAGCGCGCCGCCTGGGCCTTGTCTGCCATGCCGAAACTCCGCAGATTGGCCAGTTCACGCTATCAATTTCTGCGTGAGATGCGGCGGCCTTCACGCCGCCCGCTACCACATAGGTTCACGTTAAATTAATCCTTTTTTGTAACCCTGGCCAAACTCAGCCGGAGGTCCGCAGAAGGCATGCCGGCTATCGTAAGCCGATAACGGGATCCTTTTGCCATGGATGATCTGCTCAGCGAATTTTTGACCGAAACCTTTGAGAACCTTGCGGTTCTGGACGTCGAGTTGGTCAAGCTCGAGCAAAACCCTAACGACATGGAATTACTGAGTAATATCTTTCGCCTGGTACATACGGTGAAGGGTACGTGCGGCTTCCTCGGCTTGCCGCGGCTGGAATCAGTCGCGCATGCAGGCGAGAATGTGCTCGGCAAGGTGCGCGACGGCGAGTTGGAAGTCACCCCGGAAGCCGTGTCGCTGATCCTGGAATGCCTGGACCGGATCCGCTCCATCATGGGCGATCTGGAAGCAACTGGCAGCGAACCTCAAGGTGACGATAGCGGTCTGATCAAGCGGCTCAACGCCTTTGCTGATGGCGCATCGGCCGCGCCTGCTGCCGTTCCGGCTCCGGCCGCTCCGCCGGCTCCGGTTGCGACACCGGCAACGCCGGCCGGTGGTGCGGTTGTCTCCTTGCAATCGCTGCGTCCAGGCAAGACCAGTGAAGCCAGCATTTACGAACAGATCGGCGGCATGGGCACGATCGATGCGATGGTCGAGGTCCTGTTCAACCGCGTCATGGGCGACTTGCGGCTGAAAAAATTCTTCGACACCATCAATATCGATCATCTTCAGGGGCGTACCCGCGATTATGTCGCGAAGATCGCCGGCGGTCCCGATGGCTTCAACGAAACCGATCTCAAGGCGGCGCATGCCCGTCTCTGCGCCATGGGTTTCAATGACGCGCAATTCGACGCTTTCGCCGGCCATATCCAGGCCGCACTGAACACATTGGAAGTCCCGGCGACCATCTCGGCCATGATCATGGGCATGGTCTTCTCGACCCGCGATGAGGTTGTCGGCCGCGTTGCCCCCAGCGAAGGAATCACGTCGCTGCACCAAACGCCTGCAGCCCTAGCCGCTCCAGTCGAGCCGGTAGCGATTAACCCGGTCGCTGAATTGCAGCAGCTCGTCGAATCGGTGAAGACCGATGCGAAGACGGATAAACAAGCAAAGCCGGCAGGGGAAGGCGGGGACAACAAGGATTCCGCGGTGGCCAACCAGACCATCCGCGTCAATGTCGACCTCCTGGAAAACCTGATGACCATGGTCAGCGAGTTAGTGCTGACCCGCAACCAGGTCCTGCAGATCCTGCGCAAGCACAAGGACAGCGAGTTCGCTGCGCCGCTGCAGCGCTTGAACCACGTGACATCGGAATTGCAGGAAGGCGTCATGAAAACGCGTATGCAGCCGATCGGCAATGCCTGGTCGAAGCTGCCGCGTCTCATTCGCGATCTCAGCCACGAACTGAAGAAAAAGGTCGATCTGGTCATGATCGGCCAGGAAACCGAACTGGACCGGCAGGTCCTTGAGATGATCAAGGATCCGCTGACCCATATGGTGCGTAATTCCGCCGATCACGGTCTTGAAACGCCGGAAGAGCGGCGCCGCGCCGGCAAGCCGGAAACCGGCAAGGTTACGCTGAACGCCTATCATGAAGGCGGCCATATCATCATTGAAATCAGCGATGACGGTCGGGGCCTTTCCCTGGCGAAGATCAAAGCCAAGGCGGTGCAGAACGGTCTGGCCTCGGAAGCCGAGCTGGAATCGATGACGGATCAGCAGATCCAGCAGTTCATCTTCAAGCCCGGTTTCTCGACCGCCGCCAAGGTCACCAGCGTGTCCGGCCGTGGCGTCGGCATGGATGTGGTGAAGACCAATATCGAGAAGATCGGCGGCACCGTCGAGATGCGCTCGACGGAAGGCAAGGGCACGACCTTTATCATCAAGATTCCCCTGACCCTGGCCATCGTTTCGGCCTTGATCGTCGAATGCAGCGGCGAGCGTTTCGCTATCCCCCAGATCAGCGTCGTCGAACTGGTACGCGCGACCAGCAGTGGCGAGTTGAAAGTGGAGAAGATCAAGGATACGCCGGTCTTGCGCTTGCGCAACCGGCTGCTGCCGCTGGTCTCTTTGCGCGAACTTCTGCGGCTCGACGACAGCGAGGCGAAGGCCGATGAAGATACCTTCATCGTCGTCACCCAGGTTGGCACTTACAGCTTCGGCATCATGGTCGACCGCGTCTTCGATACCGAAGAAATTGTCGTCAAGCCGGTCGCGCCGATCCTGCGTGATATCGAGATGTTCTCGGGCAACACCATCCTCGGCGATGGCAGCGTCATCATGATCCTCGATCCCAACGGCATCGCCGCTCATAGCGGCCAGATGGGTATGGGCGATAGCACCTCGGCGGAAAGCATGTCCAAGCGCGCTCGCAGCGTCAGCGAGGAAGTGGTACCGCTGCTGCTCTTCAAGGCTGGAGATGGCGCGCCGAAGGCGGTGCCGCTGGCCCTGGTTGCCCGGTTGGAAGAACTGGACCGCGCCACCATCGAAAATTCCAACGGCCGCTGGGTCGTCCAGTATCGCGGCCAGTTGATGCCGCTGGTGGCGATGGATGCCTATCAGGAAATCTCTACCGAGCCCGGCCGCCAGCCTGTGCTGGTCTTCTCAGATCGCGAACACAGCATGGGCCTGATGGTCGACAATATCGTCGATATCGTCGAAGCCCGGCTCAATGTCGAACTCAGCGCAGCGACGCCGGGCCGGATCGGCAGCGCAGTGATTGCCGGCCATGCGACGGAAATCATCGACACCGGCTATTATCTGTCGCAGGCCTTCGGTGATTGGTTCGGCTCACGTGAAGAAGATACTGCCGGCCGGGGGCGCCGCCTGCTGCTGGTGGATGACAGCGCCTTCTTCCGCCATCTCCTGGCGCCGCAGCTCTCGGCCGCTGGCTTCCAGGTAACGTCGGTCGACAGTCCCGACCGGGCTTTGGCGCTCTGCGAGCAGGGAGAGACCTTCGATATCATCGTCAGCGATATCGAAATGCCGGGCATGACCGGTTTTGAGTTCTGCGAGACGGTGAAGAAGGCCGGTCCGTGGCAGGGAACGCCGATCATCGCCTTGTCGTCTCATGCCAATCCGAAGGAAGTCGCAAAGGGGCGTCAGGCCGGCTTCGACGACTATGTCGCCAAATATGACCGCGACGGCCTGGTGCATACATTGAATGAAACTTTGTCTGAGATCAGAGGTGCCGCATGAGCATTTCCAGTGGAAGCGGCAAAGCCGACGATCAGTCGGATACGCTGGCGATCGGCTCAAGCGATTATCGCGACTACGTAACCATGTCGATTGCCGATCAGCTTTTCGGCATTCCCGTCCTCAAAGTGCAGGATGTCCTGGGGCAACAGACGATCACGCGCGTGCCGCTGGCGCCACCCGAAGTTGCCGGATCGCTCAATCTGCGTGGCCGGATCGTGACAGCCATCGATGTGCGTCTGCGCTTGGGGCTCGAACGGCGGGAAAACGCCAAGGCGTCGATGTCGGTTGTGGTTGAGCATGACGGCGAGCTTTACAGCCTGCTGGTCGATTCGGTCGGCGAGGTGCTCAGTCTCAACGTCAAGGATTACCAGCGCAATCCGCCAACACTGAATCCGCGCCTGCGTGAATTCTCGGATGGTATCTATCGCTTGAACGGCTCCCTGCTGGTCGTTCTCAGCGTTGCCTCGTTGCTGAATTTCAGCGGCCGGGTCGATGCGGCTTGAGTAACGATGGCAACAGAAATACTGCCTGCATGATCGTTTTAAACGATCAACAAGAAACACAGTGGGTGGAGCGCTGAGATGAAGTCGTGCTTGGTGGTGGATGACTCCAAAGTCGTGCGCATGGTCGCGCGCAAAATACTCGAAGGGCTGAATTTCCAGATCCAGGAGGCAGAAAATGGCAAAACGGCCATGGATTTCTGCCAGCAGAAAATGCCGGATGCTATCTTGCTTGACTGGAACATGCCGGTCATGAGCGGGATTGAATTTTTGCGGCATCTGCGCAAGATGTCCGGCGGGCAAATGCCGATCGTCGTCTTCTGTACAACCGAAAACGACATTCAGCATATACAAGAGGCGATCGGGGCGGGGGCCAACGAATACATCATGAAACCCTTTGACAGCGAAATCATCGAATCCAAGTTCAGCCAAGTCGGCCTGATATGATTGCGCGCTGAGCTAGGCGGATTGATGGCACTCGGTCAAACTGCAATGAGAACGCCGGCGACACCTGCGGGTGGCCCCGTGAAGGTCATGGTCGTCGACGATTCCATGGTCATCCGCGGCTTGTTGACCCGTGCGCTGGAAGCTGATGCCGGTATCAAGGTCGTGGCAAGTGCCGGCAACGGCAAAGTTGCGCTGGACACGCTTGCGAAGACGGATATCGATGTCATCGTCCTCGATATCGAGATGCCGATCATGGATGGCATGACGGCATTGCCGCAATTGATCGCCGCCAAGCCCTATGTCCAGATCATCATGGCTTCGACGCTGACCCTCAAAGGGGCGTCGATCAGCATGAAAGCCCTGTCGATGGGGGCGGCGGACTACGTGCCGAAGCCGACCTCCACCAGCGAAATTCACGGGGCTGAAGATTTCAAGAGCGAGCTGATTTCCAAGGTGAAGAGCTGGGGCGCTGTGTCGCGCCGTCGCCGTGGTCCGGCAGGATCGGCTGCAGGGGCAACCGCGCCGTCCGCAAATGGCGCGGCATCGGCAGCATCACCGCGCAAGCTTTACACCCAAGCCGAGATCAAACTGCGTCCGGCCGGAATCGGGAAACCGGAATGCCTGGTGATCGGCAGCTCGACGGGCGGGCCCCAGGCCCTGTTTAAGGTCTTCCAGATGTTGGGCGGCGTGCCGAACCTGCCGGTTTTCGTGACACAACATATGCCGGCGACCTTTACCACCATCCTGGCGGAACATTTGGCGGGCGCCAGCCGCATGCCGGCTGCGGAAGCCAAGGACGGCGAGCCGGTGACTAGCGGCCGGATCTATGTCGCGCCTGGCGATTTCCATATGACGGTCGCCGTCGAGAGCAATCGCAAGATTCTGCGCATCAACAAGAACCCCCCTGAGAATTTCTGCCGTCCGGCCGTGGACCCCATGCTGCGATCGATCGCCAAGGTTTATGGCGGCAAAGTGCTTTTCGTGATGCTGACGGGAATGGGGCAGGATGGCCTCAAGGGGGCTCGGGAATTGACTGATGCCGGCGGCACGGTGATTGCCCAGGATGAGGGGACCAGCGTCGTTTGGGGGATGCCAGGTGCCGTTGCAACCGCGGGCCTCTGCAGTGCCGTTCTGCCGCTTTCGGATATCGCCCCCTGCATCCGGAAGTTCATCTCGGGGACGGGCATATGACCGTGACGGATTTCGAGTTCATCTGCCAGATCCTTCGCGAGCGCTCAGGCTTGGTCCTGACGAGCGACAAGGCATATTTGCTGGAAAGCCGGCTGTTGCCGGTTGCTCGCAAGTGGAAATTGGCCAGCTTCGACGAATTGGTGAAGTCGATCCGATTGCGTCCGGACGAAAATATGATCCGGGATGTCGTGGAAGCCATGACCACCAATGAATCCTTCTTCTTCCGCGACACCAAACCCTTCGATCAGTTCAAGCAGTTGATCCTGCCGGCTCTGTTGAAGAACCGGGCGGCGAGCAAGACGATTCGTATCTGGAGCGCGGCCTGCTCAAGCGGCCAGGAAGCCTATTCCTTGGCGATGATCCTGTCCGAGGCGGGTCATCAACTGGACGGCTGGAAGATCGAAATCATCGGCACCGACCTGTCGACTGAAATTCTTTCCCGGGCCAGGGAAGGGATGTATTCGCAATTCGAGGTACAGCGCGGCCTGCCGATCACCCTGCTGGTGAAATACTTCCAGCAGATCGGCGATCGCTGGCAGATCAGCCAGAAAATCCGCAATGCGGTTCAGTATCGCGAATTCAATCTGCTCAACGATCCGGCGGGCCTCGGCCGCTTCGATGTGGTCTTCTGCCGCAACGTGCTGATCTATTTCGATCAGCCGACGAAGACCAAAGTATTGAACGGAATTGCCAAGCAGATGCCAGCGGATGGCTATCTGATTTTAGGTGGTGCAGAGACCGTTCTCGGTCTGACCGAACGTTTCCAGCTCGTACCAGGGCAGCGCGGCATCTATTGCATTGCCGGCAGCGAGACCAAACCAGACTCCGCAGCGTTACGGCCACCTATGCCGGCCGGTGGATCGGTGCTCGGTGTAGGCAATGCCGGCATGGCGGGGGTGACGGCGCCGGCGAAAGCACCGCTCGGCACGACGCCACCGCTCGGCTCAACGAAAACGCAGCTCGGTTCGACAACCGCGCCGAAACCGCCTCTGCCGGGCTTCACGACGGCTCGCAAGCTTTAGTATCTATATACTCAAGGAAATACCCTAGTCCGGCGGTGAGCCCGACTAGGGTACCTGGAATGAGATAAATGGCTCGGCTGGTTTATCAGCCGCCAATATCAGCCGGCTGAGCCGTCCGCCGTCTTCTTGACTGGACCGATCCGGCCTTCATCGGGATCGCGCAGCACATAGCCGCGTCCCCAGACCGTCTCGATATAGTTTTCGCCACCGGTCGCCTGTGTGAGCTTCTTGCGCAATTTGCAGACGAAGACGTCGATAATCTTCAATTCCGGTTCATCCATTCCACCATACAGGTGGTTGAGGAACATTTCCTTGGTCAGGGTCGTACCCTTGCGCAGGGACAACAGTTCCAGGATACCGTATTCCTTGCCGGTCAAATGCAACGGCTGATTTTCTACCTCAACTGTCCGCGTATCGAGATTGACCATCAACTTGCCGGTCTGGATCACCGAATCTGAATGCCCCTTCGAGCGGCGGACAATCGCTTGGATACGTGCCAGCAATTCGCGACGATCGAATGGCTTGGTCAGATAGTCGTCGGCGCCGAAGCCGAGACCTTTGATCTTGCTGTCCAGCTCGCTGAGCCCAGACAGGATCAAAATCGGCGTGTTCACCCGCGCAGAGCGCAGCCGCCGCAGGACCTCATAGCCATCGATGTCCGGTAACATCAAATCGAGAATGATGATGTCGTAATCGTAGAGTTTCCCGATTTCGAGACCATCTTCGCCCAGATCAGTCGAATCGACGATGTATCCTTCTGATTTGAGAATCAGCTCGATACTCTGGGCGGTGTTCGAATCATCTTCAACGAGTAAGACCCGCATAACGTCACCCCAGCCCCTCACAACTGTCGCCATGGACAGTCGGTCTAATGTTAACCATTAAACCGCTGTTCTGTAAAGCCGAGACCATCCTCTCCTGATAGTTGTCATCCTGGTTATTGTTGAAACCAGGAATTTATACGTTTTCTGCCCCCTTCGCATACCGGCGGTTGCAGCGCTGTTAAGAAAATTTCAGTGTTAACCGCGAGTTAACATGCATCCGCTAGCTTGTAACCTATACTGCGCAACGACAAGCATCCTTGGGAGAAATGGTGCAAGCTGCATTTCTCGATCCAATCCTACGGGAAATTGACAGGATCCCCGAACATCAAATTTATGGCCGCGTTGCCGCTGTTTTGGGCATGCTGGTGGAAATTGCCGGCATCGAGAACAGCCTGACCATCGGCGCGCGCTGCGCGCTGGTTGACCGCGCCAATCGCCGCGTTGGCTGCGAAATCGTCGGCTTCCGCAATGGCCGCGCCTTGGCCATGGCCTATGGCTCGCTGGAAGGCGTGGGGCTGGGCAGCAAAGCGCTCATCGTCGACACCGATCCGGTGGTGAGGCCAACCAATGACTGGCTGGGCCGCGTCGTGAATGCCTTTGGCGAACCGATCGACGGCAAGGGGCCATTGCCCAGCGGCTCTATTGCTTGCCGCATCCGCGCCAATCCGCCGCCGGCTCATGCACGCGCCCGGGTCGAGGGGAAGATCGATCTCGGCGTCCGCTCGCTCAATACCTTCGCCTCCTGCTGCAAGGGGCAGCGCATGGGTATCTTTGCGGCTTCCGGCGTCGGCAAATCCGTTCTGCTGTCGATGATGGCGCGCTACGCTTCGCTTGAGGTAAATGTCATCGGCCTGATCGGCGAGCGCGGTCGCGAGGTGCAGGAATTCGTGGTCGATGAATTGGGCGAGGAGGGGCTGGCTCGCAGCATCGTGGTCGTGGCGACCTCCGATGAATCGCCTCTGATGCGGCGCCAGGCAGCGCAGATGACGCTGACCTTGGCCGAGTTCTTCCGCGATCAGGGCCATGACGTTCTCTGCATGATGGATAGCGTGACGCGGTTCGCCATGGCGATGCGCGAGATTGGTCTCAGCGCGGGCGAGCCGCCGGCCAGTAAAGGCTATACGCCATCGACCTTCGCCGAGCTGCCGCGCCTGCTCGAACGGGCAGGACCCGGTATTCACGGATCGGGTTCAATCACCGGTCTGTTTACCGTGCTGGTGGAAGGCGATGATCACAACGAACCGGTCGCCGACGCGGTACGCGGTATTCTCGACGGTCATATCGTTCTGGAACGGTCCATTGGCGAACGCGGCCGCTACCCGGCGGTCAATATTCTCCGGTCGCTGTCACGAACCATGCCGGGCTGCAATACGCCGCCGCAGAATGCCCTGATACGGCAGGCGCGCCTGCATATGTCAGTTTATGAAGACATGGCCGAGCTGATCCGGCTGGGCGCCTATCGTCGTGGCACCGATCCTGCGGTGGACGAGGCGATCAGACTTTATCCATCGATCGAAGCCTTCCTCTCGCAGCAGCGAGGCGAGCGGACCGATTTGGAAACCGGCTATCACCAACTCGCCGAAATCCTTGGCATGCCTTATGCCAGCGAGGCAGGCGAGATGCCGCCTGAAATTGATCCGAACGAGACTACTGCATGAGTGGTCTCGACCAGCTTCTCCGATTGCAGAAATGGACACTCGATGAAAAGCGCCGCCAGGCGCTCGATCTCGAGACGCTGATCGACAAGCTGAAGAATGATATCATTCAACTGGACCAGGAAGTCGCACGCGAAATTGCAACCGCGCAGGAATCCATAGATTTGCAGCGCGGCTTACCGGCTTATCGCAAAATGATGCAGCAACGGCGAGAGCGCATCGAAACCTCCATCGCCAATCTGCAGGTGGAATTGCAGCGGTTACAGGACGAGATCGCCGAAGCCTTTGGTGAACTGAAAAAGACCGAACAGGCGATCCAAAATCGCAAGCAGCGTCAGCAGATGCAGGAGCGCCGGCGCGAGCAGATCGTCAGCGACGAACTCGGCATCGATTTGCACCGCCGCCGCAAGTCGCAGGAAAGCTAAGCCGATCTCACGCCACGACACCAGGTGGGACCTGGGCGACATCTTCCAGGGGAGAGACAGGGAAGCGGGACGCGGTTTGGAAGCTGAGTTCTCCGGCATAATTGCCGATCTCCCGCGCCTGTGCAAAGAGACCGCTGATTTCCCGCCGTGCCGTTTCCGGCAGATCACGATGGCTGCGTACCATGAGATCGAAGCGTCCTTTGCCGATGAGGCCGTCTAATTGGCAAGAGCCGAGGCGGGTAAAATTCACCTCTACGACGAAGCGCGTGCCGTTATCTTCCTTGTCCTCGTCGTTCTTCCCGCGGCGCGGCCGGCGATAGAACAGGTTGATCTGCTGCAACTGTCCATCATCCCAAAGCGGCAGGAAGAAGCACCGCCAATCCTGCGCATTACTGCCTTGGGCCAGGAGCGAGGCCTGCTGGAATTCGTCCCGCAACTTGCGCAAGGCATCGGTCCGGTTACCGACGGCCTTCAATGTCTCGCCGAGCGATCCGAACATTTTCTCGAAATTGCCGGCCCGGAAGGCATCCATGGCGGTGGCGAGATCCGCCCCGAGACGCGGCCCCGGCTGTGCGAGATTCAGTGAGGCGGCGATGTCCGGCAAAGCTTTGCCGATGCCGCCTTCATCCTCGCCGGCTGGCTGCAGCAGCATCAGGAGTTCAGCCAGCGATGGCCAGCCGCGGGCCAGATTGAAAGCGGTCAGTTGCGGCGTCATCGCCGGCTGGGCCATCGCCAAAGCAGGCGAGCTGTCGACCATTTCCAGCGCCATCAAAATTTTCGCACCGGTCGGCAAGGTCATTTTCTGATGCAGGACCAGATCGCCCACCGGGGTATGGATAACGGGACGGCCGCTTGGCGTGTGGCCGACGATCTGGCCGAGGATGGCAGATTTTCCACTCGCTCCCATTGCCGGCAAGTCCAGTGTCTCGCCTGGATGATTTTGAATGCCGAGCACTTGGAGCTTGACCTCGGTGCCGGAGGCCAAGGAAGTGTCGAAGGCGAGGGCGGTGCCCGGCGATTGCTCGACTACCTGACTGCCGGTCGCCTGGCCCGCCGCCTGGCTCAGCGTTCCCGTCAGCAGGTTGATCGCTGCTTGCGTTGGCGTTCCGCGGGCGGGGGACGTCCCAGCAGCCGCACTCAGCAGACCGGAATTCATAAGTCCGGTATTGACCATGCCCGCACCGGATTGTGCAGTTGCGACTTGTCCCGTGGGTGTTCCGGCTTGTACCGGCCGCACGGTCTGCGGCTGAAGGCCACTGCTGTTCAGTATCGACAGTGAGCTCGGTGTGAGCGATGAAGTCATTGGCGCACCTGTGGTCAACGATGCCGTAACGCTGCCCGTTGTGACGATAGTTGTGGTCGTGTTCGGTCCGGATGGAGTTCCTGGTCGCGGCGTCATACCGGTTTCTAGTTCCAAAGCGCCATCCCCGAAGAACAAGGCTTCAAGCTTGTCACGGATTTCCGGAATCAGCGACGGACCGGGCAGTGTCGTCAGCACCGGTGATGAGATCGTGGTCGAATTCGAAGGCCAGCTTGTTGACGGCGCGGGCAGCGTGACGACTGGCCTGCTCATGCTGTCAGGGAGGCTCTCTTCCGTATCGATCAGGCTGAGCAGGTCTTTCGGCAGAGCCTGAACCACAACGGCCGTCAGGGTCGAGCCGGCAACCACCACAATCGGCCGGGGAGGGTTGGCTTCGACTGTGGCAGGGGCAGCGCCGCTTCCAGCGCTCGTTGCAACAGGAACATTGCCATCCGCGCCGCTAAGCTGCGACAGAGCTGGCTGCTGCGCGCCCTGTCCCGGCTGAGACCGGGGAGGCGGATCGCCTTGGGCGGGGGACGGTGGCTGAGGCGACTGCGGCACGGATGCCGGCGATACGGGCGGTTGCCCTGATGCATCGGCGGCAAGCACCACGACCTGCAACCGATCGCCGACCGCGCGAACCTCCAAGGTCACCTGGCTGCCCGGCTGCAAATTCGCGTTGGTGGCGACGGATAGCAGCCCTTGATCGGTCTTGATGGCTAGAAGGCCATCCTTGTCGCGGCCTTGGACCGTGCCGCGCAATATCGTGCCGTTATCCAGATTGGCGAAATTTCGCGGCGGGTCAGGAACGGTCGCCGTAATGGCGGTGGAAGTGGTAGCGCTGACCGTGCTCGGTAATCGGGGCGCGGTGATGTTGAAATCACTCACGGCGACCCGATTACGAAGAGGCGTTGGCCAGCCGCCGGGCCAGGATTTCTACGTCGTTGCCAGCATGGCTGCCAGGATGCCGGATCAGCAGCGGCATTTGGGCACGGATCGAATCCTTCACCTTGCTGTCCCGCTGAATGACCGCGAGCAATTCCGGCCGCGCTTGCAGGAAGCTCTCGCAAGCCTTGGCCAGCGTCTCATAGGTCCGCATACCGTCCTCGCGGCTGGCGGCCATATTGACCACGACACCGATTCTGGAATGCGCGCCTTGCTGACGCATCAGCTTGATGAAGGCATAAGCGTCGGTCAGCGCAGTGGGTTCATCCGTGGTGACGATGATGCTGCGGCCGGATTGCGTGGCCAGATAGCGGACCGGTCGATCGATACCGGCACCAAGATCGATGACGACGTGATCATAAGTCCTGCCGAGGGAGGAGATACCCGAACTCAGATTCAACAGCCGGTGGGTGGGCATATTGGCCAGGGTTTGCGAGCCGGACCGGCCGGCGACGATATCGAAACCGCCATCAGGATAGGAGGTAATGGCGCGTTCCAAGGGCCATTGCTGCTCCAGAACCTGGCCGAGATCCACATGCGGCGTGATGCCAAGCTGGATATCGATGTTGGCAAGGCCAAGATCGCCGTCCAGTAGCACCACCTTGCGCCCAAGATTGGCCAGCGCATGCGTCAGCGTGATCGACAGCCAAGTTTTGCCCACTCCGCCCTTGCCCGAAGCTACTGCAATGGCATTGTGGATAATTTCCGTTTCTCCAGCCGGATGCGATCCCGCCTGGCTGCTTGCCAGCGGACGTAAAGCGGTCGGTTGCGGCCCGTTACTCATCCTGTCACCGTCAGATCGGTTATGCGGGCAGCCGGTTCGCCAGCATCACCCTTGTATTCTGGAAGCAGCAAACGTGCCAATCCTTCCGGCCCCACTATTTGCAGCCCATCGCCAATACCGGGCGCCACCCCCATTTCGGCTAAGGCCAGTTTGCCAGCATCGGCCGCCGCAAGGATACCACCATAACGCCGTGCTGTATCCAAGCGTGTCGGGATTAGTCGGCTGGCGCCAATCCCGGCGTACAAGGCGGCCAGTTCGGCGGCTTCGGAGATATCGCTGCCGGCGGCATGAACCACCACCACCTCGGCATCGATCGCAGTCGCGAGCTGCCGCAACTGTTCGAGATCGTTGGAAATCAGCGGATTGCTGCCGACCGTATCGATCAGGACCATGCCTTTTGTCTGGGCAATTTCCTGTTGGGTTCTCGCTTGTTCCACGGCCCGCTGCAGGGCGACTGCGGTCCGGGCGCGAAAGGCTTGGATTTGCAAAGCTTTACTATAGGTCGCGAGCTGTTCTACGGCACCGGCCTTGAGCAAATCGCAGGTGATGGCGGTGACCGGCCAGTCCCGCGACCGAGCGCAAGCGGCCAATTTTGCCAGGGTCGAGGTTTTCCCGGCGCCCGGTAGGCCGACTAGCATGACGGGCCGAGCCGGGGGCCGTTCGGTCAGAGGCATCTGGGCGAAGCGTGTCCGCAGGGCGCCGCCCAAGGCCTGGGCCGGATCGCTCAGGAGGAAGTCCTCCGCGCTGGCGAGCAAGCGCTCGGCCAAAGGCGGCGGTACGCGATGGAAGTCCAGCGCCTGGGCGATTGCATCCATCGGATCGACCGATGCCGCCGGGGTTTCAGCCTGGAACTGGCCGAGAATGGCTTGATGATCCACGCCGACGATCAGCTTTACAGCCTTGCCAACCTGCTCGGTCGCCAGGATGACGACATCTGGACCTAGTTCTTCCTTGGCGAGGCGAAGGGCCTCGGCGGCAGACGGGGCGGAGAAACTGCGTAGACGCATCGCTCAGCTCACCTCAGATTTGGCCCAATGTACGGATCTTTGCTTTCGCATGGATCTCGTTTTGCGACATGACGGTGGTGAGGGGGCGGAAGCGCTCGACGATCGATCTCACATAGGGTCGGACACCGGGGCTGGTCAGCAGGACCGGATTTTCGCCCATCAAGGTGAAGCGCTCAAAGGTTTGACGCACCGTCTGGATGAATTGCTGCAACTGGGTCGGGGCCATGACCAACTGCTTGTCCTCGCTTTCGCCATGCAAGGCATTGGCAAAGGCCTGTTCCCATTCGGGTGAAAGGCTGATGAGCGGGATGATACCGCTGGGATCGGTCGCATTATCGCTGATCTGGCGGGCGAGCCGGGCGCGGACATGTTCGGTAATCGAAGTGATATTGCGGGAGTAGCCGCAGGCTTCGGAAATGCCTTCGAGAATACTTGGTAAATCGCGTACCGAAACCCGCTCCGACAGCAGGCTTTGCAGCACCCGCTGGATACCGCCGACGGAAATTTGCGATGGGACCAAGTCGGCGATCAGCTTCTGATTTTCCTTCGGCAACTCATCCAGCAGCTTCTGCGTCTCGGCATGGGACAGAAGCTCGGCCATGTTGTCCTTGATGATCTCGGTCAGATGCGTGGTGATCACCGTCGAGGGATCGACCACGGTATAGCCGCGGAACAAAGCTTCCTCCCGCGCACCGGCATCGACCCACATGGCTGGCAGTCCAAAGGTTGGTTCAGTTGTTTCTTCGCCGGGCATATTGATGCGGTCGCCACGAGGATCCATCACCAGCACCATATTAGGGCGAAGGTCGCCGCGTCCAGCCTCGATCTCCTTGATCCGGACGATATAGGAGTTGGCGTTGATCTGCAGATTGTCCTGGATACGGACGGCCGGCAGGATATAGCCCATTTCCATTGCCAATTGCCGGCGCAGGCCTTTGATCTGATCGGTCAGGCGGTGACCGTGATCGGTATTGATCAAACCAAGCAGGCCATAGCCCAGCTCGACGCGGATGGAATCGATTTGCAGGGCCGTGGTGATCGGCTCTTCCATGACCGGCGCGGCGGCGGCCTGCTCGCTCTTCTGCGTAGCAGCCGCCACGACGGCCTGTTTATGCTGCCTGGTGACCATATAGGCAATGCCACCGGTCAGCAGGGCTAGGAACAGAAACGGGATTTTCGGGATGCCGGGCAGCAAGGCCATGACCGTCATGAGGAATGCGGCCATCCCCAGCGCGGCTGGATAACCGGAGAGCTGTTTGAACAGCGCCTTGTCAGTCGAACCGGAGATGCCTGCCTTGGTCACCAGCATACCGGCGCCGACGGAAACGATCAAAGCGGGGATCTGCGAGACCAGACCGTCGCCGACCGTCAGCAGGGTATAGGATTTAGCCGCATCGGACATGCTCAGGCCCTGCTGGGCCACGCCAATGATCATGCCGCCGATCACGTTGATGAAGGTAATGATCAGGCCGGCGATGGCGTCGCCGCGCACGAACTTAGCGGCACCGTCCATGGAGCCGAAGAAGTTGCTTTCGTCTTCCAAGGTCTTACGGCGTAGCCGCGCTTCGGCTTCATCGATCAAGCCCGCAGACAGATCGGCGTCGACCGCCATCTGCTTGCCCGGCATGGCGTCCAAGCTGAA
The DNA here is from genome assembly GCF_034044715.1 of Dongia soli. Taxonomy (NCBI): domain Bacteria; kingdom Pseudomonadati; phylum Pseudomonadota; class Alphaproteobacteria; order Rhodospirillales; family Dongiaceae; genus Dongia; species Dongia soli. The sequence goes on from NZ_JAXCLW010000002.1 coordinate 147,666, forward strand.
GCGGGCGGAGACTTCGGCGATACGGCCGGAACCCTTGGTGATGACGACGAAATTCACCAGGACCAGGATGGCGAAGACGATAATGCCGATGACATAGTTGCCGCCCATGATGAAGCCGCCGAAGGCCTCAATCACATGACCGGCCGCCGCCGTGCCCTCATGCCCATGCGTCAGGATCAGGCGGGTAGAGGCTAGGTTGAGGGATAGGCGCAGCATGGTGACGATCAGCAGGATCGTCGGGAACGTGCTGAGATCGAGTGGCTTCTCGATGAACAGCACCACCATCAGGATCAGCACCGACAAGGTCATCGACAGCGCCAAAGCGATATCGAGCATCCATGCCGGCATCGGGATGATGAGGACGGTCAGGACGCAAACCAGACCGAGGGCAAGGGCGATCTCGCCGCGTCTTAAAAGCTTGCCGGCACCGCGCAGGCGCCCCATGAAATCAGCGCCGCCAATGCCTCCTGCCGCTCCGTCCGGAGCGCCACCAGCACCGCTATTCGCCGTTTCCGCCATGCTCTTATCCGCCGACCTTAATCAAGAAGACCATATGCCGAAATTGCGACAGTTATAGCGCCACGTGATCGGCTTCACCGGCCGGCGGAACAGCGAAGCCTTCCTCGTTGTACTGCTTCAGCTTGTTGCGCAAGGTTCGAATCGAAATACCGAGAATGTTTGCCGCATGAGTGCGGTTACCCAGGCAATGCTGCAAAGTATCGATGATGAGATCGCGTTCGACTGCGGCGACGGTCTTGCCGACCAGGCTGGCTGGTCCCGCAGCGCTTGCACCGGCTGCACTGACGCCGGCGGGTACGCTCTTGCCGGCCTGCGCCGCGAGAGCTGCCGCTTGGGTACCGGGCTGCAGGGCAGAAACCGGGATGCCGCGGCCGCCAGTCAGCAAGATAGCCTCAGGTTCCAGGATATCGCTTTGGCTCAGCAGGACAGCGCGATGCATGGTGTTTTCAAGCTCACGCACATTGCCGCGCCATTCGTGGGACCGCAGAATATCCATTACTTCCGGGGCGATCGATTTGATTACCACGCCGTTGGCTTCGGCATATTTCTTCACGAAATGCTCGGCCAAGGCGGCGATGTCGCCGGGACGTGTGCGCAGGGGCGGCAGCTCCAGCGCCATGACGTTCAGGCGGAAATAAAGGTCCTCGCGGAAGGTTCCCTTGTTGACCTCGTCCTGCATGTCGCGGTTTGAAGTGGCGACCAGGCGGATATCAACCCTGACAGGCTGTGAGCCGCCGACGCGGTCGATCACGCGCTCCTGGATCGCGCGCAGCAGCTTCGCCTGCAGCCGAGGGTGCATCTCGCTGATTTCATCCAGCAGCAGCGTGCCACCATTAGCTTCCTCGAACTTGCCGATGCGGCGGGCAACGGCGCCGGTGAACGCGCCTTTCTCGTGGCCGAACAGTTCGGATTCCAGCAGGTTTTCCGGAATAGCGGCACAATTGACGGAGATGAAGTTCTTGCCGGCACGCTTCGAATGGCTGTGGATATAGCGGGCCATGACTTCCTTACCGGTGCCGGATTCGCCGGTGATCAGGATGCTGGCGTCGGAGGGCGCGACCTGATCCGCCAGGCGGAGCACCGCCTTCATATTCGGATCATTGAAGATGAAGGCCGAGCTTTCTTCGGCGACGGCGGCCAGGACGGCAGCGATTAGTTCTGCATCGGGGGGCAGGGGCACGTATTCTTTTGCACCCGCCTTGATGGCGCGAACAGCGGTTTCGGTGCTGGTACCGATGCCACAGGCAACGACCGGCAGATTGATGCGCTCCCGCTTCAGGCTGTCGATCATGCGGCCGATATCGAGATCGACGTCGAACATCACCAGATCGGCGCCCTGGCCATTGCGCAAGGCGGTCATAGCCTGATCGACGTCGTCGACATGGGCCACTTTGGCGCCGCGCGACAAAGCGATCTTACCGGCGGCGCTGATATGCCCGTTCAATGATCCGACGATGAGCAATCGCATGAAACTCTCCTAGTCAACATCCGGTGTCTTGCATCCGGTCTGCGGCGATCCGCAGAAAGTCTTGTCAGTTGAAGTATTTGATCTGCTGGTGCGCAGGCAACAACGTATTCAGTAACATCTCCAGCCGTCGCGGATTTTCCTGCCGGCCGATCGATTGCACGCCCAGGACACAGATCTGATGCAATAACAGGGCGCCACTGGCATTGCGCTCCAATTTGCTCGCCAAGGGCAGGAAAACCACATTGGCCAGAACCGCGCCATAGAATGTCGCGATCAGGGCAACCGCCATGGCGGGACCGATGCGTTCAGGATTGTTCAGGCTGCTGAGCATCTGAACCAGACCGATCAAGGTGCCGATCAGGCCCATGGCCGGTGCGATCTCGGCGGCGCGGCGCAGCATGCTGACGGCGCGCTGGTAGTCCTGGGCAGCAGCGTGGACTTCGAATGTCAGGTTGCGCTCGACTTCGTCGACGGGCACCCCATCGACCAGCATCGACATAGCGCGCTGCAGGAAGGGATCGCCGCGCAGGCCATAAATCTCGCCCTGCAATTGCAGCAGGCCGCGCCGGCGCGTCCGCTCCGCGAGCTGCAACAGGCGGATGCTGGTCTGGTTTGGATCACGCGTCTGGCGCCACAGAATCTGCGCGATGATGGGGAGGGCAAGCCGTAGTTCGCTTCCGCTATAGGACATGGCGGTAATCGCCAAGGTCCCGATGATCACCATCAGGATCGACGGAAGATCCAGGAAGGCCATGCCGGTGCCACCGAGATAGATCGCTACGGCAATCAGCGCCAGGGCACAGCCTAGCCCGAACACCGTCGACCGCTCCAGGCTCAGGCCCTGCGGTTCTATCCGCACCGGCATGTCGCTATAGCGGGTAAAATTCTGCTGTTCGTTGCCGGTTGTATCAGCCATCTGCCTGGTTCCGTCCGGTGACAATGCCGCTTAGCTGCGGTCGGCCTTGATGATTTCCGTCATAGTCACGCCCAGGCGATCCTCGACGACGACGACTTCGCCGCGGGCGACCAGGCGATTATTGACGTAGATATCGACCGCTTCGCCAACCTTGCGGTCCAGCTCGACCACCGCGCCACGACCAAGCTTCAGCAATTGGCTGACCTGCATCGAGGTCTTGCCGAGGACGGCTGAAACCTGAACCGGAATGTCGTAAACAGCATCCAGGTCCTTGGCATTAGCGGGGGTGCGCGACCCGTCATTTCCGGTATCGGCCGGCGGCAAGTCGGCCGGGCCGTCGAATTCGGCGAGTTCCAGATTATCGTCTTCAGCCATTTCGCTCTCCTTCGCCGGCCAGCTGGGCCGATACGTCCAAACGCTGTTAAATTACTTACACCAGTGTCTGATCCGAGGAGGACGATGCCTCGCCGGCCATGAGACAGCGCTCCAGCGCAGCCTCTATATCCTGGCGGATGCGATTGCAATCGCGTTCCAAACCACCATCCGCCCATTCGATGCGGCAATCGCTGCCGCCCAGATTTTCGTCGCCGATCAGCACGATGCGTCCGTCGAAGCCACGCGAAGCGGCGACCTGCGCCACGCGCTCGTTCATGCTGTCGAGTAGCGCTGCCGGAACATAGGCTACCAGGCGCGGTTCATTCTTCAATTGCTCCAGGCAGCCCGCCAGCACCGCCTCGATCTCGTCCAAGCCACGCTTCGCCGCCAGCGCCGGATGCAGCTTGCGGATGATCGCCATGGCAAGTTCGACGGCGGCCGTCGTCGTTTCTACCGGCGCTTCGGTCGCTGCCCGTACGGCCGCGTCCAATTGATTCGATATCGCCGAAAGGGCTGCTGCGATCTGTGCTTCCAGCCGCTTTTGCCCTTCGGCAAGGCCGCGTCGATGTCCTTCTTGCTCACCGTGACGTCTCGCCTCCGCCGTAGCCGCGGCCAGTTCCTCCTCGCTGAAGGTCGGCGCGGCCGGTACCGGCTCCGGTTCGGGCTCGGGTTCCGGCTTGGCGATGACCGGCGCCGCCTTTGCCTTGGCGGGCGGCAGCGGGTCATCGAAGCTGTTTTCGAACAAGAATTTCTTCGCCACGGTCATCTTCCGTACCGGTATCCGTCCGACTCTAGTAAATCAACTCGTCTTCGCCCTTCTTATCGGAAAGGACGATTTCGCCTTTGGCGGCCAGTTCTTTGGCGATGACGACCATGGCCATCTGCGCCTCTTCCACTTCGCGCAGCCGCACCGGTCCCATTGCCGCCATGTCTTCGCGCAGCATCTTGCTGGCGCGTTCCGACATATTGGAGAGGAAAAGGTCGCGCACACCTTCCGACGCACCTTTCAATGCCAAAGGCAGCTTGTCCTTTTCGACACTGCGCAGAAGTGTCTGAACGCCGCCCGGATCCAGCTTGCCGAGATCGTCGAAGGTGAACATGAGGGCCTTGACCTTCTCGGCGGAATCGCGGTTACGCTCTTCCAGGGAGGTCATGAAGCGCGCTTCGGTCGCGCGGTCGAGGTTATTGAAGATCTCGGCGATCATTTCATGCGCATCGCGCCGCGTCGACCGGGCGAGGTTGCTCATGAATTCGTTGCGCAGGGTGCGTTCGACGTCGTCCAGAACATCCTTCTGCACGGCCTCCATGCGCAGCATGCGCATGATCACTTCCATGGCAAAGGCTTCCGGCAACAGGCCCAGCACACGCGAAGCGTGATCGGCCTTTACCTTGGACAAGACGACGGCGACCGTCTGGGGGTATTCGTTCTTCAGATAGTTCGCCAGCACCGCTTCATTGACGTTGCCAAGCTTATCCCACATCGTGCGACCGGCCGGGCCGCGAATTTCATCCATGATGCTGTCGACTTTTGATTTGTCGAGCACCTTGAGGAGCAGGCGTTCCGTCGATTCATAGGTACCGGTCAAAGAGCCGGTGGACGAAATCTGGTCGGCGAATTCGACGAAGAGGCGTTCGACGACCGTTGCGCTTACCGTGCCGAGGTTGGCCATGGTTTGCGAGATTTCGCGGATCTCGTCGTCATGCATCAAGCCGAACAGCTTGGAAGCATTTTCTTCTCCCACCGACATCAGCAGCAGGGCCGCCTTTTGGGAGCCGGTCAAGCTTCTATAATCGTCTTTGATCCGCATCTTTTTACCGTTTATTCGTCTAGGGGATCAGGCTTCCTGATAGATCCACTGGCGCATGATATTGACTGCCTGTTCAGGATGCTGATCTACCAGTTCGGAAATCTTCTTGAGTGATGAAGCCCGGACGCGACCTTCGACCTGATTGATGTCGATCATCTGATCAAGCTCATTGGCCATATTCTCCGCATCCGCGAGCGCTTGCTGCATCATGTCGGGGCCGGTCAGGGCCAGCGCGGCTGCGGCGCCCGGCGGCAGGGCGGCCGCGGCTTCCGGCGTCAAGCCGGGCAGGCTCTGTTCGGCTGCTTCGCTGCCAGGCAGGGCCAGGAGGCGGTTGAGGAGCGGCCGGACGACCAGCAAGAGGACCAGAACCGCCACGGCCGCCAAGACCACAAGTTCGACGATCCGCATGATGTCTTGCTTGTCGAGACCGAGGAAGACGGTGCCATCGCCGACCGGCCCTTCTTCCTGAGCGAAGGGCAGGTTGACGACCTCGACCACGTCGCCACGTTTCTCATCGTAACCGATGGCGGATTTGACCAGATTCGAAATCTGATCGAGCTCTTCCTTGCTGCGGGGCTGATATGTCTCCTGGCCATCCGTCCCTTTTGTATAAATGCCGTCAACCAGCACGGCGGCGGAAATCCGCTTGATGGTGCCATTGGTCTTGACTTCAGTCTGGACGCGCTTGGAGATTTCGTAATTGACGGTCTCTTCTGTCCGGGCGTTCTGCGAATTGGAGGTATTGCTGTTGGCACCCTGCTGCGATGGCGGGTTAGGGACATTATTAGCAACACTGACCGAGCTGTCGCCGGACTTTTCCTGCGTATTGCTCTTATCCTCGACGGTTTGGGTCGAGCGTACGACCTGACCTTCCGGATCGTAGTTTTCGGTATTCGTCGTGACTTTGTTGTAGTCGATATCGGCCGTAACTTCGGCACGCACTTTGCCAACACCCAGCGTCTGGCCCAGCAGCTGTTCGATCGACTGCGACATGCGGGCTTCATAACCCTGGCGCATTTCCACGGCATTGGCGGCGTCGAATTCGTCTCCGGCTTCCGCCCCCTTGGCCAGCAGGTTGCCACGGTTATCGATCACGGAAACATTGCTGGATTTCATGCCAGGAACGGCCGAGGCGACCAAATGCTGGATCGCCTGGACCTGCTCCTTGTCGAGACTGCCTTGCAGGACAAGCACGACAGAGGCGGTGGGTTCAGCACGGTCGCGCGAGAAGAGCTCACGCTTCGGCATGACCAGATGGACGCGCGCCGACTTTACCTGGCGGAGGGAGCGGATGGTTCTCGACAACTCGCCTTCAAGGGCGCGCAGCTGATTGATCTGCTGGACGAAATTCGTTGTTCCCAGGGCATCCGCGCGGTCGAAGATTTCATAACCGATGGAACCGCCGCTGGGGATGCCTTCGCCGGCCATCGCCAGGCGGAGCCGGGCAACCTGGTCCTCCGGCACATAAATCTGGTCGCCATTGCCGCGCAGTTCGTAAGGGATCTGCTGTGCTTCAAGGCGTTGGACGATTTGCTCCGAATCGGTGGCATCCAGACCGCTATAGAGGAGGCTCATACCTGGTGTGGTGAGGCGTGCCGTCAGGAAGACAAAGAAAGCAATCAAACCCAGGGCAACTGCGCCAAGGGCCGCGAGTCTGATCGGGCCGAGATTGCGCAAGGTCTGTATCAGTGGATTCACCGCTTCACCCTCGATCGGAATAATCGATTGGCCCCTTGCCGACCCCTCAGGTTCGAAAACCCAAGCAAATAGACAAAATGTCCCGACCGAGCCGGGTCAGCCACTGCCAGAGAGTAAATCTGAGGCGTTAACAAGCTCTTAAGGTGCGGAAAAAATTGCCTAGCAGCCGGCAAAAAATTCCGACCGGATGCTTTCCTAAGAATATCAGCAGGCGCGTGGATGCTTGTTCCGGCTGGCGGAAGACGAACTAAGGCGGGGGCGGGAAGGGTATGGCTTGGGTGCCGTGAGCGCGGCTGCGACTCCTCCGATCAGCCGCTGATGGGGAATGATCGAGCGGCGTCCTGAGGTCAGATTTTATCGTGTTCTTTCTCGAATTCGCTGGGACTACTGCGATAATCCTGAAGCCGTGTCGTGCGCAAACCGCGCAGACCGTGGCGGTCGATCGACTTCTGCCAGGAAAGGAATTCTTCGACGGATAACGTATACCGCGCACAGGCTTCTTCCAGGCTGATTAAGCCCGCGCGAACGCCCGCGACAACTTCCGCTTTGCGACGAATAACCCAACGTTTGGTGCCAGGCGGCGGCAAATCTTCCAGACGCAAACGGTGCCCGTCGATGCCAACGCCGTTATTGGACATGTGGTCCAGCTCGATCGTCATGAGCTGCTCCCTCATCCTTCGACATGTTTTTAATGTTGTGAAAGCCTAGCGGGAGCGGATTAAAGATTCGCTAAATCGCCGGCGGACATCGCAGCTCATGGGTGTAGAATTGCATAAAATTTTATGTATTTGGGATTGTAGCCGAAGGTAGAGAGGCCCGCTCCCGATTGGTGCTCGAGCGGTCAGGCCGCCGGTTTTTGCTCTTGCTCGTCGGGCGTATTAGAGGTGTCGGGGGCATCCGGCGTATCGTCATCGGCCGGCGGCGTCGGAGTTGTGGCCGGGGAATCCTGGTGAACGATCTTGATAATCTTATCGATCGGATAGCTGACGGAACCAACATTCAGGCTGACATTGCCGCCCTTGATATCGGCTGAATCGACTTTGCCGAAAGCGGTGATGGGGGCGCTGTGCATTGTGCCGCTGGCATCCGAATAGACGACCGAAACCTGATATTGGCCATCCGGTAGCTGTCCTGCGAAGCCTTGACCCTCCCAGTCGACCTGATAGGTGCCGACCCCCTCATTGGCCTGCTGCACCAAGACAATCTGGCCCTTGGAATCCGTGATGCGCAGCTCCGCCTGAGTTGCGCTCTGTTCAATCTGGTATTGGAAACTTGCGTGACCGTCCTGCAAGGAGATCTGGTCGCTATCGACCGCGACCGTATTTCCCAAGAAGCTCGCGGCCGCATAGGTATTGGTAGAGGATTGCAGGTTAATGAGCTGATTCAGGCTCTTGTTTTGCTGAATCATCTGTTCGACGGAGGCAAATCCGACCAATTGCTGGGTAAACTGCGCGGTGTCGAGCGGCGACAGCGGATCCTGATTCTGCAACTGCTTCGTCAGCAGCAACAAGAAGTCGTTATACTGGCTATTAAGCGAAGCCGAGGCGTCATCGGTAGGGCTAGACGGCGTGTTGGTCTGAGTCTGGTTTTTCCCCAGGATGTCAGCGACATTCGGCGTTGAGTTGATGGTGGTCATGTCCGGTCCCTTCCGCTCGTTCAGACCTCGACATCGACCAAGCCATTGGCGGTATCGATTTCAGGGGCGCTGGCGGCAGTTATCCGGTCGGCCGGGCCGGCAACTCCTGCCTGGCCAGACGTACGTGATGACTGCCGACCACCCTGTCCCCAATCACCGGAACCGGAAAAATCCCCGGTATTTCCGCGCTGTAGATTGAAGGACAGGCTGCCGCTGTCGGTCTTCAACCCTGCCTCATGCAAGGCTCGTTCCAACGCCCGGGAATCCCGCTGCAAAAGATCCAGGGTTGCCGGCCGTTCCACTGTCACCGTGGCGCGCACCTTCTTGTCGTCGTCGATATCCATCTTCACGTGGATCCGTCCAAGCTCTTCCGGCGACAATTGAATGCTGATCTTATCGACACCATCCCGGGCAGCGCGTTGCATGTGGACCGCGACCTGTTCTTGAAGGGGCATATTGCCGAGTTGTTGTTTCAGGGCGGCGATGAAGTCGGCTTGCTTCGAGGGGCTTGCCGTCAGCATCGGCGACATTGGCCAAGTGCCGAACCCGCCATAATTTCCCGTGCCGTTATCAAAGCCGCCAAAATCGCCATTGCCGAAATCGGCGCGGCCCCCAAGATCGCTATCCTGGCCCATTGGCGCGGCGCTCGGCTGTGGCTGGGATTGCGTAGACTGAACCACCGCTTGAGGTGCGCGTACGGTGTCGATCTTGGCCGGGTCTCTTTGACTGCCTTTCTCAGCCAGACCCTTACGCGGTCCAGCGGTGAGGGGATTATCATCGGTAATCGACGAGCTGGCATTAGCCGGTTTTCCGACCGGAACCAGGATTTGATTGATCGCGAGCTGATCTTGGGTCGCGCCGTCATCGACAAGCGTGATCGTGCCCGATGGCGTCGTGGTGCTGCCGGGTTTCGTTTTGCCGTCCGCCGGCAATGCATTCTCCGGAAGATCGATCTCTAGATCCGGCGGAAAGCCAGGGGACAGAGCAATTTGCTGATCGGCCTGGTCCGATGCCCCTGGTCCGCCCGCCGCTGGCCCCGACGAAGCTGCCAGGCTCGCTGTCGCACCGGCTTTTGGTGCCGAGGCGGGGTCTGCGGTCGTCACGGCAAGGTTGCTGACTGGAAGGGCAGCTACGGTCACGACGCCCCCAACCGGTTGGCCGTTCGCTGCCTGGTCATTCGCCACCTGCCCACCGGCCGCCTGGCCATCTGCTGCCTGACCGTCCTGGGCTGGCGGCTGCTCCTGACCCTGCTGTTGTTGGCCGGTTTGGTGATCCGACGCGTCGTCCTGCTTGCTGTGATGATGGACGTTGTTGCTATCGGCTGCTTGCTGTTTGCCATCCGTGGCGGCGGTTGCCGTATCGCTCGTCGCGTCGTCATCGGCCTTGCCGGTGTCTTTGCGCGTTTTCGCGGTATCCTTCGATCCCTTATCCTCACCCGCTCGAGCGGAGTCCGTTGGTTTCGTCTGCGCAGTAGCCGGACGATCGTCGCGCCGATCATGCAACCTATCGGTTCCAGCGGTTTGACGATCCGATGGCGTTGAGGGCCGCTTCGGCTGCGGCTCCGAGGCATCGTTACGCCATGCCGTCATTCCGGCATCGTAATTGCTCCGGCGCCATGAAGCGGACCGCGTATCGGCGGGCACCAGGGACTGCCAGCGGTTATTGTCCGCTTTCTGGCGCAGCAGGGCGGCGAAGTCATCGCCGCCCTGGCTGGCGATTTTGTTGCGCGCTTCCTGCTGCCGACTTTCGGTCGGCTTCGCGAGGCCAATGAGGTTGAACGGCATCGAGGTCATGGAAGTCCATCAGGCAATGAAGTTGACCAGCGACAATCTCGCGGTTGAGGCAAAGGCAGCGAAGGAGGTCTGCAGCTGAAGTTGGGCTGCCTGGATCTTAGCCGCCACTTCGTTTTGATCGATTCCCTCGATCTTTTCCGTCGAATTGCTGAATACGTTGATCGAGGTCTTATGGGCCAGAGTGGCTGCGGACATGACCGTATCATTCACCGTATTGTCGCTATGAAGAGCTCTAATTCCGGTAAGCGAATCCTGTGCCAGCTGCCTGGCGACATCCATCTTGGACTGATAATTGGCCGGATCAGCAACGGCGGACTGGGCATAGCGAAGGGCCATGACAAGTCTCTGCATTGCCGGGTCGTTGGCGCTGAAGGTGTATTTCAGGTTGGTATTGTCGGCGATGGTGAGGGTTCCGCGCTGCCAAGCCAAACTGGAATCTGTTGGCTCCTGATAGGTGCTGTAATCCGGCGATGCCGGATTGCTGACGGGCATCGGATTGGCGACCTTCACTTCGGTCTTCAGCTCCACGCCCGGTGTCGTGCCGGTCAGGATCAGCTTGCCACTGCCGGTCGGACCGGCGACGGCCGATGCCGGGAAGGGCGGTGTTTGCGAATTGGCGAGAGCCGTCAGATGAATGGCAATGGCATCCATGTCTTGCTCGGTGCCATCGGTGGTATAACGGATGGTCCGGCCATTCACTGTCAACTCGTAGACGTCGCCTTTGCGGCCCACCGGTCCACTTAACGCAACTTCATCGACCTGGGACAGGGGACCGGGCGCGATATTAGCGATCGTCTGTGTCTGGACCGGCGCCGCCGTCGTGGTCGGGCCGGCATCGATCGTCAAGGCAGAGGTCATGGTAAAGGGAACGCCCGGCGTATCGGATGTGACCGACAGATGACCGTTGCGAATAACCGCCGTCACGCCAAGCCCGGCAGCATTGATCTGGTCAGCCATTTGCTGCGCGACCGATCCTTCAGTATCGAAAGTGCTCGTCGTGACCGTGAATGGTCCGCCGACCGGTGCCGTGAAGCTGATGGAATATTGATCGCCCGCTTCGCCGAACGGTCCGGGGAAGCTGACCTCTTCCTGCTGCGCAACAGGCACGACGGTACGCTGCGTGGTCGCCACCTTGGCGCTTTCGCCGATGCCTGCATGGGACGTGAAGGCAGTCGCCGAGCTGAGCTGCAGCGTACCGCTGCCGGTATTGGTCACGGAAACACTGAAGGGCGGCTGATGCGTGTTGATCTGGTCGACCAGCTTGGCGGCGATCTCGTTCAGATCCTTTTCGTTGCCCGTGGTCCGGTAGCTGATCGTGACCGGCGCGGTGTTGTTGGGCGGATCCATGATGGTGACGCTATAAGTCTCGCCGATAACGCCAACCGGGCCGGACAGGGAAATTTTGTCCACTTGGTTCGCGCCAAGCGGGACATTTGCCTGAACGGTCTTCGAGGTTGAAGGCGTCGGATCGGTGCCGGTGATCGATACCGAGAAACCCGTGCCGGGCGTTGTCGATTTGATCGTCAGGCCTTGGCCATCTACATCCTGCACGGTAACGCCGGTGATCGCCGGATTGCCGGTAATGGCCGTCGCAAGTTGACTGGCCAATTGCTGCTGGGTCAGCGGGCCGGTAAAGGTGAGCGGCGTACCGTTCACCGTAATGGTCTCCGTCTGATTAGTGCCGAGATAATCGGCGGTGATCCGCGTTTCCTGAACAATCGTCCCCGGCGCAAGCTGCTGGGTCGTCGCGTCGGAAATCGCGTTCTTGCTGCCCGTCGGATCCGGCAATCGCGAAAGATCGACCACCGGTATCAGATTGTTAATGTTCAAACCGCCGAACAGATAGCGGTCATTGACCCGTTCATTCAACAGCGCCATGACCTGGCTGAGGGCGTTGTTAACCTGGGCGACGATGGGCGAAACCTTGCCCTGCTGGGTCAGAACAGCCGAGATGGAATTGGTTTTGCCGCCATTGACATCCGTCATGCTGGCTGAGACGTCGAAGAGCGGGCCGGGTTGATTGCCCGTGATGGTAATGACCCCGCCAGTGGATGCCGCGGTGGCTTGTAAAGGCGGCTGGTGGGCATTGATCTGGGCGGTCAGGTTGCCGGCGATCTCATCGAGGTTGCCCTCGAGACCCGTCGTGACATAGCTGAAGACAACGCCATCGACGGTCACCTTATACACGTCGCCAGCATCGCCGATATCACCTTTCAGGGTGACCTGATGCTGCTGCAATGTCGGCGGGTCCGATTCCGGCGCCGTGAAGGCATCCATCAACTTAGATGCCAAATCTTCCAGACTGGTGAAGGCAGCATCATAGGCTTTGACGTCGGTCTGGGCACCGTCGATCGTTTGCATATATCCCTGGCGCTTGGAAATATCGGCCCGCAGGTCAAGCAGCCGGGTACTATCCGCCCCGTAGAACGTAAGGTCGGTTGACTTTTTCTCCGTGTTCAACTGCTCAAGCAGCGTATTCAGATTGGACTGAGTACGCTGGATGCCGCCAAGATTGCTCAGATAAGAGGCATAGCTGCTATAAGCGTTGATGGACATATCGTGCTCCTAAATCACGCCGCTATCAGCGCGAAACCGCTTGGTCCAGGGTGTCGAACATATTCTGAATGACGGTCAGCAAACGAGCGGAGGCTGCGTAGGCGTTCTGCAGAACCTGTAAATTCGCGATTTCCTCGTCGAGATTCACCCCGACATCTGCCTGGTAGCGCTGCCCCGTCATCGAGAGTGTGTCAGAATTGTATTTGGCCTGATCGCCGACCGTCTTCGCGTTTGAACTGGCAGTACCGATCACATTGCCGACGATGTCCGAATAGGAGACGTTGGTGGCCGAGAGGCCGGCTGCCATGAAATTACGGTCGGAATTGTTGAACGCACCAACAACATCGGAGGCTGCATTACGCTTCAACTGCTGCGTGCCGTCGAGCAGCGAAGCATTGACGGAGAATGAGTAGCGATCCGTTCCGGTGAAGAAACTGCCGCTCAATTCCGGCACTTGGCCATTGACCGAGGTCTGGACCTCAAAAGACTGGTTGTTCCCGGGGGCCGACAGCATGAGCGAGCCGACGCCGTTGGTGGCGGTAACGCCCACTGTCGGGTCGGCATTGATCTTATTGGTGAGCTGCGCCGCAATTTGGTCGAGGCTGGTATCTGATTCCGTGGCGGTATAGCTGAACGACTTGCCGTTCACATTGATGGTGAAGACATCGCCGGATTGGATGCTGCCGGAGAACGTGACCGTCGTTGATTGGCTTGTGGCAGCAGTAGCCTGAACCGTCGTGTTGAAGGACGCCTGAATGCGCTGCGACTGGGTGGCATTGTTATACGTCGCGGCAAAGGTCGATGGGTTCCCGGTCACCGAGGTAAAGGCGGAGACAAGCCCATCGAGCTGCGACTTCAGCTTACGAATCACTTCGCTCGCCGGATCGGCGCTGGGTGCCTGGTTCTTGGCGCTATTATCTGCGCGGAAATTCAGCAACGCTTTCAACTTGCCGTCGCGCAATTGACCGTCGATCGGCTGGCCGGATTCGACCGAGATGATATTCGTTCCGTTATAGCTGAATTTTTGCGGCGGGCCGTCGACCAACGACAGGCCACCGGTCGTGAAGAGCGCGATCGAGCCATTGTCGCGCTCGACGGTGCGGACATCCGCATATTGCGCCACCTGCCGGACCAACTGATCCCGCTGGTCGATCAGATCGCCATGTCCGGGATCGTTGGGATCCGACGCTTTCAGCTTAACATTGACGGCATAGACCTGATCCAGGAGGTCGTTGAATTGCTTGACGCTGTTATCGGTGTCCGTCGCGACGTCGCGATCGAGCTGATCGATGCCATCGGCCAGGCGATTGATCTCCTGGGCGAACTGGTTCCCCTTGCTGATCACCTCGCTTTGAGCGGCAGAGCTGTCCGGCTCGGATTGGAAAGTCTGCCAGGCTTTGACGAAATCGGTAAACAATGTCGTCAGGCCAGCGGAATCGGTGCTGCTGCCGAGCAGGTCCTGCACGCGGGAAAGATAGTCCGCCTGCGTACCGGACATGCCGTCCTTTGCCGTCAACCCTTCGTATTGCTTGCGCAGGGAGGCGTTGACCGCGTTTGCATAACCGGCGATCCCAACACCGCCGACTTGATCGGGGCCGTTGTACAGGCTCTGCCGGATGATCGACCGCTTGGTATAGTTGGGGTCGTCCGAATGTGCCACATTGGACGACAGCAGTTGCAGCGCCGACTGATTGAGCCTCAGTGAAGCGACCGCGGAATTCAAGGCACCGGTTAGCGACATCTTTACTCTCCCACCGACCTATGATGCCTTAGCGCTTGATCGCCAGGATGTCCTGAAGCATTTCGTCGGCCGTGGTGATGATGCGGGTGTTGGCGGAATAGGACCGCTGCGTCACGATCATCTTGGAAAATTCTTCGGCGATATCGACGTTGGAATCTTCCGTCGAGCTGCCACGGATGGTGCCGGCACCGTTTTCACCCGCTTCGGAGAGACGCGGCGCGCCGCTATCGAAGGTTTCGACGAAGGCCTGGCCATCTTCACGTTGCAGGGCTGTCGTGTCGTAGAACTGAGCAACGGGAACCCGGTAATAGACCTTGGTGTTGCCGTTGTCGTAGGTGATGGCGACATCGCCGTTATCGCGAATGTTCACATCCTTCAGAAGGCCTTGGGGCACGCCGTCCTGGACGAAGCGCTGCAGGTTAATATCATCGCCCTCGAACTGCGTCAGGCCACCGACCGAATTCTGGAATTTGCCGAGATTGAGGGTAATGGTTTGCGGGCCCGTGCCGTAATCGACCTGGAAATTGATGGTGGCGGGATCGTCGGCGTTCTGGCTCGCCGGAATCTGGGCATTGCCGCCGAGATTGTAGGCATTGGTGATCTGCGTCAGTTTGCCCGCGGTTTCTGGCGTGACGCCGAACTGGACATCGATGAAGCCCGGCACGTTGCCGTTTGCCGCGCTGGCGGCAGAGGTGAAGCCGGCGCCGGCCTTGCGGGCCGTCAAATTAAGAACACCGCCGGAAACCGAGGCGTCGACGCCGATGGACGGATTGGCATTGATAAGATCGGCTAAACCATTGGCGACATCCGCCAGTGATGTTTCGAGGCCAGTGCTGATATAGGTGATCTTGTTGGTGCCGACCGTCACCGACCAAGTATCGCCGACTTCCATGCTGCCGACGGTGCCGCTCAAGGTAATGGAATCGACCTGCGCGACGGGGGTGACATTCGGTGTCGTGGTGCTGACCGTGGCGGCAGCGCCACCGCCCGTGCCGCCAATCGAGGCGGTGAAGGGCGTTCCCGGCGCATCGGACGTGATGTTAAGCGTGCCGTTGCCGGGAACATTTGCCGTTGTGATCGCAATGGTCGAGGCGGCGCCAGTACCGCTACCGGTCACCGTGCCGCTGAAGGCGAGGCCCGCAGTATTCGCGGTCAATGTGAGGTCATTACCCACCACGGCGCCCGTCACGATATTGGAAACCGCGGTGCTGCCCGCAACCAGCGCCTGCAAGCCGGCCGCGACCTGTGCCGGCGTTTCCACCGCGCCGGAAGTATTCGTGTAGGTGATGGTGTTGCCATTCACGGAGAGGCTGACGGAATCACCGTTATTCAGGTTCGGCAGTGTCACGGTGTTGACCTGCGCGGTGCCACCGACCGTGCCGATATTGCCGGCTGTAACGAGCGCGGAAAGGCCAGGGTCTGAATTGATCCGCGATACGATCGCGGCGGCCGCCTGGGCGCTGGTGTACCCGCCGACCGGGGCTGTGATGGTGATCGGGTTGGAGCCGATCGTGTAGGTGAACGTATCGCCCTGCGCCATGGCCGGGATGGTCAATGTATCGACCTGTGCGACCGGCGGCACATTGGGGGTCACGGTTGTCGGCGTCGACATGGCCTGGTCGTCCAAGCCGGTGATCGTGCCACCGACTGGATCGAGCGTGCTATCGGGCGCCTGGATATCCAGCTTCCACATATTATCCGCACGTTTCTGCCAGACGAGCGAAACTGTATGCGGATTGCCGAGGTTGTCATAAATGGTGATGTTATTCGGCGCTAGAGGCGGGGTCGGATTGACCTCAGAATCGGCGGGCAGGTTGCCGACGAAATCCATCGAGCTGGTCGGGGTCGGCTCGTCGATGACCTGGGTGATCTTAATCGGTTGCAGCGAGGCTGCGTCAGCCGCACCTGTTTTCGGATCGACCGACCAGGCATTCAGATAGTAGCCGCTGCCATTGACCATATAGCCGTCGCGATTGACCTCGAAATCGCCGGCGCGGGTGTAATAGGGCAAATTGCTGAAGGTCGTCTGATCAGCCGTCTGGCCGGTCGGCCGGCTCACCACGAAAAAGCCGTTGCCGCTGAGCGCCAGGTTGGTGGTGACATCCGAGGTGCTGATATTTCCCTGCAGGCCGTTCGCGTAGTAGGGACTTGCCACCACGCCGCCCGGCTGATGGTTATTGGCGTTCGAGACGGTGATGAGGGATTCGAACCGGGTGCCGACCTTCTTGTAGCCGACGGTCTGGGAGTTGGCGATGTTATCGGAGATGGCGCCCATCGCGCGGGATTGGGCATTGAGCCCGCTGACCGCCGTAAACATCGCTCCAAGAATGCTCATATTTGCCTCGCGCGCTGAAATGAGTCGTTGTCGGCGACTTATCAAGCAATTCGCGGGCCAAGTAGTGTTCTGTAACCTTTTTCATTTATTTCAATTGGTTATCGTCGACTTCGTCGTCGCAAGTTTGGCTAAGCACTTAGCTGTCGCTCCATAATTTCCTAGCATCCGGCACGTCCCCGGCAAGGTATGCCAATTCTGCGGCAAAACCGAAATTCATGGTTAATTGACGATTATGGCCTAGTTCTTGCTGAGGAAATCCGAGAGGCATGGGGAGTATTGGATGTGCGGGATCGCTGGACTGCTTAATATCGACGGACGGCTGCCTGCCGATGAGGCGGCGAAAATCACCGGCGCGATGGGCCAACTGGTTGCTCATCGCGGACCGGATATGCAAGGCCTGTGGTCCGATCCGGCAAATTTGTGTCATCTTGCCCATCGCCGGCTCAGTATCATTGACCTCTCCGAAGCGGGCCGTCAGCCAATGAGCGATGCCAGCGGTCGCTATGTCGTAACGTTCAACGGCGAGCTCTATAACTATCAGGACATTCGTCGGGAGCTTGAGCAAGAGGGACATCGCTTCTTCACGAAAAGCGATACGGAAGTCCTGTTGCTAGGTTACATCGCCCATGGCGAGCGCATTTTCGAAATGGCAGACGGTATGTTTGCCGTCGCGATATACGACAGGCAGCAACGCAGCTTGCTCCTGGCGCGCGACCGCGCTGGCGAAAAGCCCCTTTATTATATGCAGGCGGGGAATGTTTTCGCCTTCGCGTCTGAGCTACAGGCACTTACCGCCGTCCCCGGTGTGGATCACCGCATGTCGGAAGGGGCACTGGCGGCTTATTTGCTGTTCCGATATGTCCCGGCGCCAGCGACGATCCTTGCGGGCATCAGCAAGCTGATCCCGGGGCATTTATTGAAGGTCGAGGCCGACGGCTCATATGTGGAGCGCCGGTATTTTGCCTTTGAATTGCAGCCAAACTATAATCCAAGCCAAGCTCACTTCGAGAAATACGCGAGTGAAGTCGAGAATGCGCTGATCGCTTCCTTGAAGCGTCGGCTGGTTAGCGATGTGCCCCTGGGCGTCTTTCTGTCGGCTGGCATCGATTCCTCTCTCGCCTGCGCGTTGATTACCAAGAGGCTGGGACATAGTCCCCGCACTTTCACCATCGGCTTTGAAAACGATGCGGAGAGTGAACATCAAGTGGCCCTGCGGATTTCGCAATGCCTTGGGACGCAGCACAGTCAGTATGTTTTTTCCGCGTCAGATTTCGACGCTATCGGCAGCCAGATTGGCAAGTTCATGGATGAGCCGAATGGCGACCGTTCGTGTGTTCCGACTTACCTGCTGTCCAAATTTACCCGCGAATCTGTCACCGTGGCGATCTCCGGCGATGGCGGGGATGAATTGTTCTGCGGATATGGTCGCTATCGCGGTGTCCCCCAGGCGATGAAAGAACCCTGTTGGGAAAACCCCCGCGCAACGATAGGCGCCTATTTCGATCGTTTTCTGGCCGTCTTCGGAATCGCTGCGACCAGTGAGATATTGCCGAACGGCTGGCGGTCGATTGCGTCGCTGCTCGAAAGCTTCATTCCGATCTTCCAGCATCCCGGCCGTGATGTTGTTAACGGACTGCGGCAACTGGATTTCGCGACTTATCTGCCGGGCGCCGTCCTGCCTAAAGTCGACCGCATGAGCATGCGTTGGGGATTAGAAGTCCGGACGCCATTTCTTGAGCCGCAGGTCATGCAATTGTCGAGCAGGTTGAGCGGCGCCTATTGCCATAACGACAAATTTGCGAAGCTGACGTTACGGCAAATTCTCGGCAAATATCTGCCCAGTGACATCGTGTCTTTGCCAAAGCGAGGCTTCGGTATGCCTGCAAGCGTCTTCATCAATAACAAGGAAAAGACGGCGGCCGAACTGGATGTCACTCGAGAGCGCATTCTTGGCACGCGCTTTTTCTCTGAGCGCCGCGAGCTTGTCGAGAGCCTGATGCAGAAATCGGGTCAGAACATCAACAGTATCTGGGCGACAATCGTCCTCGGCCAATGGATGGAATCCTTTCCGGTGAAGCTCTAATGATAAATCCAATTGCGCCACAGAAGCTGGATCTCGACGCAATTTTGCAGATCGCTCGGTTGCAGCTGTCTGATCAGCCGGCTGCCGATAGCCTGCAGAAAACAACTGCCTTCGAGGCGATCTTCAATCAGGCGGCAGGTGCACTGAGCAACGCGGCCTCCGTGAATATATTTGTCTTTCATGCCGAAGTACCAGCGTCAGCCAGCGCTATCAACTACCGCGACGTGACGATCGACCACAGCAAGTTCGATTATAACCGCATCGTCGAACATTGCATCAAGGCTGGACTTGCGGCACAACCGGGTGCTCGCGTCATACTCGTGACCGATGATCAATTCGGCCGTAACTTCGCCCATCCAGCCCTGGTGACGGTCCGGTTGCCGCTGGATACGGCCAGCCCTATGTATCAACGTGTCGTCGCCATGTATGCTTACGTTCGTTCGGCGCTTTTTACGGTGCCCACCGTTTTTCTTGATGGCGACGCTTTTCTGAACGATCGCGTTGACAGAGTTTTTAAGGCGAATTTCGATGTCGCCGTAACCTATCGGCATCAAGCCGGCTTGATGCCGATCAATGAGGGTGTGCTTTTTGCCAATCCGGCAAATAAGACGGGAGTCGGTAACTTCTTCCGTTTCTATCTTGGCACCTATGATTGCTTATGCCGGCATCCTATCATTCGGGATTACTATGGCGATATCAAACGCTGGCGTGGCGGACAACTGTCGCTGAATGCTTTGGCATGCCCGCTCGGCCTGCCGAGCGAGCTGGATCAAGCTAATCTACAAGGCGCACGCATCACATATTATGCTTGCGACACCTTCAACTTTTCGATGGAAGGCGGGCAGAACTACCAGAAACACGAGCTGGACTCGAAAGTTGTTCTGCATTTAAAGGGCCGGCGCAAGGTTCTCCTGGATGCAATCGCGGAATACCAGCAGCAACGTCATCGGGCGCTGGAAAAATTGTCGCTGTCTCAGTCGATTGCCGATACCACCGTCCGTGACCAGTCGGTTCGGCCGACGGCACAAGTGCCGACCTCGTTGGCCGACCGTATCTATTCACTAGATACAACGACACCCGCTGATTATGAGCCGCCGGCAGTGATCAACTATGCCCAGGCTTCGCTAACCGAGATCGCCGATCACTTCAAGACGGATAAGGGAACGATCAAGCATCATTACACCCGGCATTATGAGACCTACTTCTCCCCTTTGCGACAGAGGCCGGGAGTCTCCTTGATGGAAATCGGCGTCGCCTGTGGATCGTCCTTGAAAATGTGGTCGAAGTATTTTGTCAACGCCCAGGTCACGGGTGTCGATATCAGGGAAGAATGTAAGCAGCTGTGCAAAAGATACCCGAACATATCGATCTATATCGCCGACGCTTCGAAGAAGGCGATCGACGGGCAATTTGATATCATCATTGACGACGGCTCCCATGTCAGCAGGGATATCGTGGATACCTTTCGGCTGAATTGGCCGAATTTGAAGCCAAGCGGCATCTATGTGATCGAAGACCTGAAATGCACGCATAATCCAGCATATCGTTCGCTGCTGCCGTTCGATATTCCGGAAGAGCGGTTCAACCGGCATCATTTCACCGCCATGATCGACGACTGCTTGAAACAGATGGATTGGCGGCAGAGCGACATAGAATTCATACACTTCTATCGCGAGTTGGCTTTCATCAAAAAGGCAGCGGCGTGATTATCTGAGGCGCAAGCCTAGATGATATCTGAAAAGCGCAGGGAAAGACCGTAATGGCGATGAATGTTGCAGTGCTGGATGCCTTGTTAAAGGTCGCCAATCAATTTGCCGGTGAAAAGCGTGTAGCGTCTCTCGGTTATCCGGATCTCCTCGTTACACATGAGCGATTAGTCGGTTTTTTCGGAGCGGACGTGTTAGCTAGCGCCGCGCGGCGCCCGGACCTCGACCGTATCCTTTCCTTGCACGGTCTGACCGGGCAGATGAACTGTGTTTATGATACGATAGGACTACTGGCGAGCCGCGGCATTCATATGGATTGCCTCGATATTGTTGCGACGCGAGGCTCGGAAATCGTCGTCGATCTCAACGAACAAATCCCGTCCGAACTGGTCGGACAATATGAGATCGTGTTCGATGGCGGTACGATGGAACACTGTTTCAATGTGCCGCAGGTCTTGAAGAACATCCTGGCGATGACCAAAGTGGGCGGTTATATCGTGCATGTGAATCCGCTGAATATGTTCAATCACGGTTTCTATTCTTTTAGCCCGACCTTCTATCATGATTTCTACAGCCAAGGCGGCCATCGGTTGGCCGCGGCGATACACGGTTTCAATGGTCCCTCTCTTGCCCCTAACGTCTTCACCTTGCCGACGGTTCAGCGCTTCGACAAGGCGCCGGAACGCGCGTCTCTCATCGTCATTGCTCAGAAAATGGTCGAACGGGACGCGGGATGGCCGGTGCAAACTAAGTATTTGACGATGATTCCCAAACAGGCGTGAGCTTGGAGCAAGATCGAGGGGTGATGCGACTATTGGCCGCTCCGTGGCCGCGGCACGGAGTTGCGGGCATGCCTGTCACTCATGAAATATGCATCTCGTTGATATAGATAACTTCTTTATCCACTTATTTCACACTTCGAAGGCGCAATTTCACACAAAAAGATTATAAAAACACTTGAATTTTCCATTTGAATGGCGTTATTTCTGCGCTAGACGCTCTCTTGTGGCGATCTGACGAGCGCTTATATTGCATCGAAGTCGTGACCCCGCAGCGCGGCATGGTAATGCCGCCATCTGTCTATCGAGCTAACGAGATCATGAGCAATCTGAATCAAGAAACTATTTTGGATGTCCATCACTGGACCGACTCCTTGTTTACGTTCAAGGCGACGCGTGATCCGTCATTCCGTTTTCAGAATGGGCAATTCACGATGATCGGGCTTGAAGTCAACGGTAAGCCGCTGCTGCGCGCCTACAGCATGGCGAGCGCCAATTATGAAGAGAATCTCGAATTCTTTTCGATCAAGGTGCAGGACGGTCCGCTCACCTCGCGCCTTCAGCACTTGAAAGTCGGTGACAAGATCCTGGTTGGACGCAAGCCGACAGGTACACTGCTGACGTCCAATCTGCTGCCGGGCAAATATCTCTATTTGCTTGCGACCGGCACGGGATTGGCGCCGTTCATGAGCTTGATCAAGGACCCCGAGGTCTATGATCTCTATGAAAAGGTCATTCTGGTTCACGGCTGCCGCGGCGTGGCCGAATTGGCCTACCAGGACATCATCACCAAGGAACTGCCGAATAACGAATTTTTCGGCGAGGGTGTGCGCGATAAGCTGATTTATTATCCGACCGTGACGCGTGAGCCATTCCGGAACAGAGGCCGCCTGACCGACCTGATCGAGAGCGGTAAATTGTTCGACGATATCGACTTGCCGGAAATGAGCATCGAGCATGACCGCCTGATGCTCTGCGGCAGCCCGGCGATGCTGAAGGATATGCGCGCCATTTTCGATAAGCGCGGCTTCATCGAAGGCAGCCATGCGCAGCCGGCTCACTATGTCATCGAGAAGGCTTTCGTCGAACAGTAAGCCGATCTGATTTGTATTCGTGCAATGCCCGGACTTGTTCCGGGCATTGTCGTTTGTGCCTGGGAGTTGGTCAGGCTTAGCTATCAACGATCTGCAACCAGGGCCACCGATCATGATAGCTTTGGGCTTTCCGCTCGAAAGCCGTTGGATCGACGCAGGCCGGATTAGCCCGTAAGAGACCGGCCTCAAGATCACTCAGGCCGTAAGGCGCAATCACGTGGAGACTGCCGTCTCCTGCTGCGGAGAGGCCAAGACAGGTGCCAAGCACCGGAAACCGGGCAATTGCGTCGCTGACAGACGACATGGGCGGGCAGGGGCAACCGAAGCGTTCCGGATACCAAAGATGGATGCGAGCCTGATTGCGAATCTCAAGAATGCCGTCAATATCCTGGAACAGGTGCGCCGCTCGCTTGATGACCCGGTCTTCTGCCTCGAAAGACAGATCCGTGTCGAAATAGAAGATATCGTAATCATTAATCTGGTCTGTTGGCGGCCGGCCGCTACGCTGGTTCAGATAAGGCTGCCAAATACAGCCGGCAACGAGGCTGGCCTGGTCCAGCCCCAGAAAGGGCAAACGCTGCAGAATTTTGCCATTAATGGAATTGGCGAGTGCGGCGGAGATCAGATCCATCAGCCGAGAGTGCAGTGATCAGCGATATGATGCAAGGGAAGGTGCTTCGGCGCGATTGATTTCCATCAATATGATATCGCAATCCGAGGCTGTGCGCTAACATGGCCTAATCAGAAATAGGACGATGACATGCGCGTCGAAAAGCATACGGGCTTCCAGCGGGTTCGCGATCCGGAGGAAGCCGTCGACAGATTGAAGGAAATGCATGTTGCCGCGACGACGGCGCTTCGGGATGCGTTGGAGCGGTATCTTGTCGACGGTCAGGCGCCGAGTACGGCGGAACTCGCCCGGTTTCGTTATCCGGAATTACGGCTGACCTACCGGCCGGAAGGCGTCATGCCGGCTTCGGCCCGTGCTTATGCGAAGTTTCAGGGACCCGGTGTCTATAGCACGACAATCACCCAGCCCGATCATTTCCGCGGCTACCTTCTCGAGCAACTGCGTCTCCTGGTGCAGGATTTTGAGGCCACTATCGAGGTGGGGCCCAGCGCGCAGGATATTCCTTATCCCTATGTTGTTGATCATGGCGATGAGCTGTCGGGTCGTGGCGTCACGGCTCCGGAGCTTGCGCGCTTCTTTCCGGTTCCGCTTCTCGCGGCCGTTGGTGATGAGATCGCCGATGGATTATGGGAGGACCAGCCCGGGATGCCCCGGCCGCTCGCTTTGTTCGACGCGGTCCGGGTGGATTTTTCGTTGAAGCGTTTGACCCATTACATTGGCACCGATTGGCGTGCCGTGCAGCCCTGGATTTTGCTGACCAATTATCACCGTTATGTCGATCAGTTCGTCCGTTGGGCACTTGCTCAATTGCAGGGAAATGGTCGATTTACACGTCTGGTCTTGCCGGAAAATGTGATAATCGAACGGGGCACTTCCGAGGAAGAGGCCATCGCCCGGGCCATGAACATTGCCTGGCATCGCTTCCAGATGCCGGCCTATCACTTGATCGCTGAGGACGGCCATGGCGTGACACTGGTGAATATTGGGGTCGGGCCGGCGAATGCCAAGAATATCACTGATCATCTTGCCGTCCTCCGACCGCATTGTTGGCTGATGATCGGGCATTGCGGCGGGTTGCGTCAGTCACAGACGATTGGCGATTATGTTTTGGCACATGGATATCTGCGGCAGGACTGCATCCTCGATGCCGCGGTGCCGCCCGATATTCCCATCCCGGCCTTGGCCGAAGTCCAGGTCGCGTTGCAGGAAGCTGCGGCCTCCGTTACCGGCGATCGGGGTGAAGCGCTGAAGCGCCGGTTGCGGACCGGCACGGTTATGACGAATGATGACCGCAATTGGGAGCTGCGCTGGCAGCAGGAAAGACGGCGGATCAACCTGTCGCGCGCCATTGCCGTCGATATGGAATCCGGCACCATTGCCGCACAAGGGTATCGGCTGCGTGTTCCCTATGGAACGCTGCTTTGTGTTTCCGACAAGCCCTTGCACGGGGAAATCAAGCTGCCAGGATCGGCCAATGCATTCTATGAGCGAGCTGTGGGCGAGCATCTGCAGATCGGCTTGGCGACCCTGGACCTGTTGCGTGGGCAACGCGAATCTTTGCATTCACGCAAATTGCGCAGCTTCGACGAGCCGCCTTTCCGGTAAAACCGGATGGAGACCGAACTGGCTGTCGTTGAAAAGAAAAGCCCTCCCGTACTGAAACGGAGGGCAAAGTGCACCGCTAGGCGGCGCTGTCAGGAACTGAAGAAAGAGAAAATAGAACTGTCGAGAGACCTGCCTCAGAAGGGGAACAGGACGTCGTAGAGCTGCTGGCCGTAACGCGGCTGCTGAAGGTCGCTGGACGTGCCTTTGCCGCCATAGGAGATACGCGCTTCAGCAATCTTGTCGTAGCTCACCTCATTGAGCGAGCTGATGTCTTCGGGGCGGATTACGCCGGTGACGCGCAGATCGCGCATTTCATAATTGACCCGAACCTGCTGCGAACCCTGCAGAACGAAATTGCCGTTCGGCAGGACCTGGGTGACGAGCGCGGCGATACGCAACTGAATATCTTCTGTCCGATTGATCGTACCGGTGCCGCTGGTGTTCGAACCGCTATCGGCCTGGACAAGAGCATTCGGATTGACGGCGTCCGGAAGGACCTTGTGCAACAAGGTTTCGTAGCCGAGGAAGTTCGGTAAATCGGCGCTATTGCTGCCGTCGCGGGCGGTCGTCGTCGCGTTGTTCAAACGAGCCTGATCTTTGATTTCGATGACCACGGTCAAAATGTCGCCGACCCGGCCAGCCCGCTGGTCTTTAAAGAAGGCGCGACTGCCCTGGCGCCACAGCGATGCGGGTTGCCGGGAATCCGAGGTCGGCGCCGGCATGGGCAGGCTGACCGGTTTATAGCCAGGCTGCGCCGTCGGGTTCTGAATGTCGGCCATGGGCGGCTCTTCGCCGATGCGGGAAACCCGATCGACCACATTGCCGCAGCCGCTGAGCAGAGTCACGAGGCTGAGGCCGGTGGCGAGCAGGGCGGTCTTGGTCATGCTCTTGGTATTGCGCGGAAAGGAATACATAGCCGGTTCCTCAGTTCATTGCCATGAGGCCAGTGGAGGGAATGATCACGGTGGCGGCATCCTTGACGACCCCCACCAATTGCTTGTGGCTGTTGACATTCATGACGCGGATCGATTGGCCGATCGCACCATCCTCCAGGGCCTTACCCCGTACCGTCAGGCTCATTTGCGCAGTTTGGACGGCGATCGTGATCAGGCTGTTCTTACGCACGGCAGGTTGATTGATGACATCGTTGGCGCGAACCAATTGGCCAGCCGGCAGCGGTCGCTTGGCGACCCGACCGATCATCTGCTGCGCATCCGTCAAGCTGCTCGGATAAATTTGGTCGATGCGGGTTGACACCCAGTCGATGTCATTCGCCTGGATCGTGTCACCGGCGCTCACCAGACGGTTTAACACCGGCACTTCCATCTTTTCATAGACCGTGCCGATGACCTGCTGGCTGATGAGGGTCGGTCCATTGGCCGGCACCACGAGAACAGCAACGAAGCGGTTGGTGGAGGGGTCGAAATTCAACCCCTGAACGCCGACCGTGGCTTCGACATTCGTTGGCAAGGTGAACTGCAACTGGCCGCTGTCGAAGGCGATGTCCAGGTTGGCGGAGTGCTGCGTCCGCTGTTGGATAGCCTCGGCGACAGCCGCGGTGACGGTATCGGCTTTGATCAACTGCGCTTTGCGCGCCACCAGAATACGGTCGAATTTCTGGGTCTGGCTGACATCCAGGCGATAGGCGCGGGCGAGCTGATTCAAAAAGCGGTAATCCAGCGAAATCGTTTGACCCGGCTTCGGCGCCGGTGCGACCGGCGTGTCACCGCCGCTGACCGGCTGATTGAAGAGATCGCCAAGGCGGATAACCGGTGCATCGACGACGACATTCTGCTTCATTTGCAGCGGCCCGGTGGAATCAATGTCTGCATCGGCATTCTGGTAAGCGATCTGCGTCGGCGCGTCGGCCGATGCTGGATCGGGCCACATTGTTGCGGCGCTGTCGGCCTGGCTGGCGGCGGCAGTGAAAAGAAAGCCGAAAGCCAAGCCGATCGGCGCGATGGCGAATTTGCAGGTGAAGGGGGAGGGACGCATCTGTCAGTTTCCTCTTATCCGGCTTACGGCTTCGTTACGATCTCATATTGACGACGGTGCTCATCATGTCGTCGGACGCTTGCACGACTTTCGAGTTCATCTCGTAGTTGCGCTGCGCAGTGATGAGGTCCGTCATCTCGGAGACCATGTTGACGTTGGAGGTTTCGAGGAAGTTCTGCTGAATATTGCCGAAGCCGACATCGCCCGGATTGCCGGTTATCGGTGCGCCGCTGGCCTGGGTTTCCACCAGCAGGTTGTCGCCGACTGCATCCAGGCCCGCGGGATTGATAAAGTTCGCCAACTGGACCTGACCGAGAAGCTGGGCATTCACCTGTCCCGGAATGGTCACTTCCACTTGGCCGTCGGCATTGAAGCTGATGCCGGTGGCGTCGGCGGGAATGGTGATGCCCGGAACGATGGGGAAGCCATCTGCGGTCGTCAGCTGACCGGTATCGTCCACCTTCAGCTGGCCATCTCGAGTATAGGCGGTGGTGCCATCGGGCATGGTGACCTGCAAATAGCCGCGTCCCTTGATCGCAATTGAGAGCGGATCGTCGGTCGGCTGCAGATTGCCCTGCTCATTGATTCGATAGACCGAAACCGGTTTTACGCCGATACCGATCTGGATGCCGGCCGGCACGATCGTGCCGCTGTCGGACGACTGCGTGCCGACACGGCGCTGATCCTGATAGAGCAGATCGGCGAATTCGGCGCGCTGACGCTTGAAGCCGGTCGTCGAGGCGTTGGCGATGTTGTTCGAAATGACTTCCACGTTGAGCTGCTGTGCCAGCATACCAGTCGCGGCGGTGGTCAGGGATCTCATCTGTTTTCTCCTGAACGATCTCTTTGCTGCGGTCCGAAGCTCAAGAGCTCGTACTGATCTGATCGATGGCTTTCATCAATCGCTGGTGCTCGGTATCGAGGAAGTTCTGGGTCGATTGGTAGTTGCGCGTGACCTGGATCATGTTGGTCATTTCGGTGATCGTCGTGACGTTGGAGTCTTCCAACATGCCGCGCATGATCTTGGTCGAGCTGCCGGGGGTCGCGGTTCCGTCGACCGGCAGACCAACATTGGCGGTGCCGAGGTCTGTATTGACCGGCCGGGCCGCCTGGTTTGCCGCGCTGAACAGGTTCTCGCCTTCCGGTACCATGGCGTTCCTGTCGGCAAAGCTCACGATATCGAGCCGGCCGACGACCTGCTGCTGGGTGCCGTCACGCGCCCGATCGGTGGAGATCGATCCGTCCTCGGCGACGTTGATCGGCCCGTCATCAGGGTTGATGACGATTGGCGCACCGCCGGCCAGCACGGGATAGCCTTGGCTGGTAACGATCTGGCCGTCCGCATCAAGCTGGAAACGGCCCATGCGGGTATAACGGTTCCCCTGAGGGGTCTGCACCACGAAGAAGCCGTCGCCCTGGATGGCCAGATCAAGGTCGTTGCCCGTCGGTTTCAGCGGGCCGTCGCGAAAATCGCGGGCGGTGGCGAAATCCTGCACATAAGACAGCTTCAACGGCCGTCCGGCTTTGATTTTGTATTCCGACGATACCAGTTCCTCGGTCTTGAAGCCGGGAGTGTTGGCATTCGCCAGATTGTTTGCCACCACATCCATCTGCCGCTGCAGCACCATTTGGCGCGACAAAGCGATATAAGTCGGTGTTTCCATGACAGCGCCCTTCTTGGCATCTTTGTTCGGGTCTTTGCCCTTGTGCCAGCTACATGCATGGAGCGTGCCAGGCTTTATTGTTTTGTTTTCATGGAGTTAGTTTCTGAAGGCTGCGCCGGGCGGCAAAAGAGGGCGAGGAATGGACCGCTTGGGCGGTGGCAGAAATTGCCGAGATGATGGATGTCTTTACCCGCAATTTACCCGCGCGACCTAGGTTGAATCGCCGGTGGGACGACTGGCACCTCTGTAGCAGCGGACAGTTTCCCTTGGTTTCACCAGATGTTAACCATCCCGCCGCTAAATAAGGTCGGTCGTCACATGGCGGCGAATGCTTGGGCCGTCGGGTTGGGGAAGTAGGGTTTTAGAATGGCAGTGACCGAAGACGTCGTCGGCAATGGTGTTGCTCGTAAGAAGCTTAGCGGCAAGAAGCTTGTCTTGTTCATTATCCTGCCTCTGCTGCTGCTAGGGGGCGGTGGTGTCGCGGCCTGGTTCTTACTGTTCCCGCACGATGACAAAGCCAAGATCGCGGCAAGCGATCAAGCGAATACGGAACCTGCCGATGATGCGGCCGAAAACGACGGCGCTCCACCGACATTCATCGAGATGGATGAGATGTTGGTCAATCTCGCCAGTAGCGGTCCCAAGCCCAATTACCTGAAACTGAAGATCTCCCTGGAGCTGGGAAGTGCGGATGACCAGAAGAAGCTGGAAGAGGTGGTGCCGCGCATCATCGACCAGTTCCAGGTCTATCTGCGCGGCGTAAGGGTGGACGATCTTCAGGGATCCGAGGGGCTTCAGCGTCTACGCGAAGAATTGCTGATGCGGGCGCGGATGGCCGGGAAACCGGTGAAGATCAAGGATGTTCTGTTCAAGACGGTGCAGGTCCAGTAGTAGCTGACGATGCCGGACAATCGTCGTTGTCCGGGAACGAGATGCAAAGATTGGCGCAAGAGTGACGACGTCGATGATCGATGATGAAGATCTGAGCGAAGAAGAAAGAGCCGCAGCCGCAGCCTGGGAAGCCATGGCGAATGAAGGCGGGGACGACGACGCTTCCGGTCCAGTGTCGAATCGCGTGCTTGACCAGGACGAGATCGACAGCCTGCTGGGTATTGCCGGTGGTGGTGATGGCGGCAAGGAGCGGCCATCGGGCATCCAGGCGATTCTCAATAGCGCCCTGGTTTCCTATGAACGCCTGCCGATGCTGGAAATCGTGTTCGACCGTTTGGTCCGCATGCTTTCCACCTCGCTGCGTAACTTCACCTCCGACAACGTCGAAGTCTCGCTGGACAACATCACCGCGATCCGGTTCGGCGACTATCTGAACTCCATTCCGCTGCCGGCCATGCTTGGCGTCTTCAAGGCCGAGGAATGGGACAATTTCGGCTTGCTCATGGTCGATAGCTCGCTGACCTATTCGATCGTCGACGTGCTGCTAGGCGGCCGCCGCGGTACTGCAGCGATGCGGATTGAAGGACGACCTTATACGACGATCGAGCGCAATCTCGTCGAACGTTTGATCAATGTCGTTCTCAACGACTTGACATCCACCTTCGATCCGTTGTCGCCGGTCACCTTCCGCTTCGAGCGGCTGGAAACCAATCCGCGCTTCGCCGCCATTGCTCGGCCAGCGAATGCTGCCGTTTTGGCGCGGCTGCGCGTCGATATGGAAGATCGCGGCGGGCGCATGGAATTGCTGCTGCCATATGCCACGTTGGAACCGGTGCGCGAACTGCTCTTGCAGATGTTCATGGGTGAAAAATTCGGCCGCGACTCGATCTGGGAAACCCACCTGTCCGGCGAATTGTGGCAGACCGATGTCCAGATCAGTGCCGTACTTGACGAGTTTTCGACCTCGCTGGGCAATGTTTTGGAATGGAAACCGGGTACCAAGCTGGACCTCGAATGCACGCCACAGTCGATGGTGGAACTGCGTTGCGGTGAAGTGCAGCTTTTCAGAGGGCATATGGGGCGCCGCGGCGGCCATATCGCCGTGAAGATTCAAGACCGTCTGATGAAATGATGCCACGGACGGCGTGAGCGGAGAAAGTCATATGGCCATCTCGCTGATTAGCGACGGCATTCTTATCTTGCTGCTGGTAGTCACGCTGGCGGCAGTCTACCGGTTCAACCGCAAACTGGCGGAACTGCGTCAAGGACGCGACGCTTTCGAAAAACTGATTGCGGAATTTCGGCAAGCCACCGGCCAGGCCGATCAAAGCTTGCAGCAATTGCGGGTGATGGCGGAGACGCGAGGCCGAGATCTGCAGCAGCGCACCGAAACGGCTGGCGCGGCTTTAGATGATTTACAGCGTGCCGGTGCCGATTTGAAGCTGTTGATCGATCGTGCGGAAATGGCGAGCGACCGCTTGGAAGAGGCGGTGGCGCAAAGTCGTGTGGCAAACCAGTCGCTTGCGGCTCAGAAAGCGGTATCCGATCCCGGCGGCGCGCTGCGGCGGGAACCGTTGGTCAATCTAGGAAATGGCACCGGTACCGAGGCCGTGGAGCCCGCGCCAATCGATTTGTCGCCGACGAAGAGCGCGGTAGAAGTCGCGGCCGATGAAGCGAAGAAGGCATCTCGGAAATCTGTCCTTTCTTCCTTGGTGGGTATCCGATGACAAGCTTCGCTGCGAAGCCGGTCGCCAAATCCGGCAAGGGCGGAAAACCGCGCAGTCCGCGGTTGCGTCTGATGCCGCTGGTCATGGTTGCCCTCTTGGCAACAATAAGCGTGAAAGTCAGCCATCTGTGGAACGGCATTGCTATTTCGATCGGTAAGGAATCGCAAGCCCAGGCGCAGCCGGCAACCCAACAAGCGGGCAACCAGCCAGCCAATCAACAGCAGGCGCAACCACCGTCGCAACAGCCGTCGTCACCGCCCGCAAATGCCGCGCAAGCCGGCCAGGCGCCAACGCAGACCGCACAGATACAGCCGCAGCCAAATGCGGCGGCAGCGCAGGAGGGGGCAAGGCAACAGGGATCGCCGCAGCCCGGTGCCGATGGCCAAATGACGGATCTGCTGGCTGCGGAAGCCAAGCGTAAGATTGCGCGGGACCCTTTCAACTACACCGATGAAGAAGTCGACGTGCTGCAGCAATTGGCCAAGCGGCGACAGGAACTGGATCAACGCGCCCGTCAATTGGATGAGCGTGAGGCGCTCGTCAAGGCAGCCGAGCAGCGGATGGAACAGAAGATGGCCGAGCTGCGTGCTTTGCAGACGACGGTCGAAGAATTGCTGAAGAAGCGGGACGCGGCCGATGAACAGCAGCTGGCGAGCTTGGTGAAGATCTACGAGAACATGAAGCCGCAAGCGGCGGCGCAGGTTTTCGAAGAAATGGACATGGATGTGCTCCTCGATGTGGTGAGCCGGATGAAGGAGCGGAAGGTTGCACCGATTCTGGCGCTGGTCAGCCCGACCAGAGCCAAGGAACTGACCTATGAATTGACGCAGCGTCGGCAATTGCCGATCCCTCAGTGAACACGGCAAGGTGCAGATTGCCGGTCGGGTCAGTACCGAAATGTCCAAATAAAGTAACGTATTTACGCCAGTTTAACCATTTTTCAGCTTAACTACTCTGGCATAGGGCGCGCCGATCTGACCACGGGGGAGAGACCTCGGAGCGGACGGCTGCGGCGGGAGAGAAAGAGGTTACCGCAATGTCCGTAGACATGAATATGAATATTTTGATCGTCGACGATTACAAGACGATGTTGCGCATCATCCGCAACCTGCTGAAGCAGCTCGGCTTCAACAATGTCGACGAAGCCACCGACGGCAGCATGGCGTTGCAGAAGCTGCGCGACAAGGATTATGGCCTCGTCATCTCCGACTGGAATATGGAGCCGATGACGGGCATCCAGTTGCTGCGTGAAGTGCGTGCCGATTCCAAGTTGAAGGGAATGCCCTTCATCATGATCACGGCCGAAAGCAAGACGGAAAACGTGGTCGCGGCTAAGGAAGCCGGCGTCAATAACTATATCGTCAAGCCATTCAATGCGGCCACGCTGAAAACCAAGCTGTCTTCGGTACTCGGCCAATTCTAGGGCCTCTTAAATTGGGAGAGTGTCGATGACCATTGCGGTTCCGCCGGAGCTGGTTGCCCGTCTCAGTGCTCTTAGGTCGCGTGGCCAAACCTATAGCCGCGACGAGATCGCGGAGATCGTCACCGGTTTGCTGTCGACGCTGGAAGGCGATCTGTCGAACGTGAATCTCAAGCTCTATTCGGAGCTGGAGGATCTAGCTCAATACATCCTGTCGGCCAAACAGGAGATTGCGGCACTCTTGCCGGACGAGATCACCACGCAGCATTTGCCGACGGCAACCGACGAGTTGGATGCCATCGTCGGAGCAACGGAGGAAGCAACCAACGGCATTCTTCATGCTGTTGAAATCATCGACGGCTTGGCAGCCGAGATGGAGCCGGCGATGGCGGAAAAGGTCACGGAGGCCGTCACCCAGGTTTTCGAGGCCTGCAATTTCCAGGACATCACCGGCCAACGCATTACCAAGGTCGTCAAGGCCTTGAAGCATATCGAGCAGAAGGTCGAGGCTTTGGTTGCGGCCTTCGGCGATGAAATCCAAAAATACCGCACGCTGCATCCGGATCACCGCCAAGCGGAGGTCAAGACCTCCGATGCCGCATTGTTGAACGGACCGCAAATGCCTGACGATGCCGCAAAGCAGGCAGAAATCGACGCCCTGCTCGCCAGCTTCGATTGAAGCTGGCTGCCTTTTGAATTGAAGAAGGAACAGGCGCGGCGATGACGGGACATGGTCCACAAATCGGGCCCTATGCCGCACCGGGCGTCACCAGCCGCCAGGGCAGTCATCCCGCTGCGCCGGTGGTCTCAGCGGTGACGACACGTCTGGATAATCTGCCGCAAATGACCTTCAGGCAGGCGGGTATCCGCAATCCCAGCCTGCCGACCTTGCTTAGCCTGTTCTTTCTGCTGCTGGCGTTTTTCATTGTTCTGAACAGCTTGTCCCGGCGCGATGCGGAAAAGGAACATATTGCGGCGTCCAGCGTCGGTCGGGTATTCGGCGAAAGCGAAGGTGCTGCCAATACCTCGACAGACGAAGATGATGACAGCCGGGCAGCAACCGGCATTTTGAAGGGATTGGCCAGCTATTTCGGTTCCCTGATCCCGACCGACCAGCAGAAAGTCATTATCAGCACCAATCAGTTGATCATTCGGCTTCCTTCGACGCTTTTTTTTCGCGATGGCAATTCGGAAGCGATCGGCGAGGGTGACATGCTCACAAAGCAGACCCCAGCGATCCTTCGCCAGATCAATGAGACATTGGACCGGCGGCCGACCGATTGGGGATGCGAATTGGATCTCGAGATTGCCGCAGCCGAGCCGGGGGAGCGTGAAATTGCGCGGGCCGGACGGTTGGCGCAGGTTTTGCGCTCGGCACCATCGCAGCAGCACAACGCGCTCGGCGTCAGCTTGATCAATGGTGATCCCGCCTGGTTGACGATCGTCATCCGTTTGCGTCAGCCGGATCTACCGGCATTGCCAGGATCGCCGGAAAGCGGGCAGGGCGGGCAGCCGGGACAGGTCGGGCCGTGATTCGTGTCGTCAACATCAAGAAGGATGATGCGCATCTGCCGGACGGGCACCAGCCGCTCTGGCTTATCACCTTCGCCGATTTGATTGGTTTGTTGCTGGTCTTTTTCGTGTTGCTGTTTTCTATGTCGAGCCTGGAACGCTCGCAGCTGCAGCATCTGACCCAAGGAGTCACAGGTATCCAGGGTACCGACGAGGCTGACGCGCCCAATCGTCCATTGCCGGATCCGCAAGTCCAGGCAGGGCGGGATCCCGGCTACCTGACATCTGTCCTCCGGGCGAAATTCGATATGGAACCTGCCTTACGTAGCCTGACCGTCACCGATTTTGGCGATCGCAGCATCATCGCCCTCACGCCGGAGAACCTGAACCAGGCCATCGGTCTCAATGCCAAACCGGGCCAGAGCAATATTCTTTATACTTTGGCCGGCGTGCTGCGAATGCTGCCGAACCAGATCATCGTCGATAGCCGGCTGATCGATGTCGATAAGTCGTCATCGGCCGCCAGCGGGACCGATTGGGAAAAATCCCTGCGCGTCGCCCTCATCGTCGGCAAAGCATTGGCCGATGGTGGCTTGGGGGCACCGGTGACCGTGCGCAGCCATGTCGTGACCAATGGCGAGCCGGCTGGTGTCGATATTGTGCTCCTCGAGACAACGATGCCGGCGGACGATAGCCAAGCGCAGACCAAGACGGGCAGCGAAGCTGCAGGCGGGGCAGAGCCATGAAACCGCTCCTTTCCGCCCGCTTCTTCTGGCTGGCAACCGCTCTGGGCTGCGCACTCGCCATCCTGCCGGGCCAATCGGCTTCGGCAGATCAATCGATCCTTGCGCGCGGCTGGACGCACCAGGATTACGGTCGCTTGGTACTTGATAGCGGATCTGACGAGGTGCGCGACGTCAAAGTGGTCGGCCAAGTGATGGTCATCCGTTTTAAGCGGCCGGTCAAAATCGATATGACGGCAGCCGTGAGCAATCTGCGGCCTTATCTCATTTCAGCATCGTCGGCTGCGGATGACAAGCAACTGGCGTTGCAGTTGCGCCCGGGGCTCGACTACCGGAATTTCGACAATAACGGCAATCTCGTTCTCGACTTCTCTTTGTCGAGCGAGAAGAAATTTTCGACGGGCAAGGCCTTATCAGTCCAGGTATCGCCGGAAAAAATGCAGGTTGCCGCCGTGCCTGCTAACGCACAACCGGCCAACAGCCAGCCGATCGGATTAATTCAGCCGCGAAGCGGCGAACATGGAAACTACAGCCGGTTGGCATTCGATCTGCCTGTCGGGACTTCCGCCGCCATGCGAAACGACGGCGGCCAGACGACGCTGCGGCTTAAAGGCCCTGCATCGCTGGATCTCGGTAAATTGCAGCAACGGTTGCCGGGACGGGTGCAAAACATATCCGCCCGCGCGACGCCGGACGGACAGGTCATCGATCTGCAGTTGAAGCCTGGCGTCGAACCGCGCGGCATGCATCAAGGTCGCACGGTGGTATTGGATTTCTTCGACCAAGGTAAAGCGCCCGCGGAAACCAAACACATCGCGGACAACAAGTTGCCGTCGGAACCGGCCATTCCAACCAATGAAGAGAGTCACGGTTCGGGTGCTTTTGCCGGTCTGGAACCGCTTGTCGCTTTGCCGGGCCAGCCGATCGGCGCCGCCAAGACCGAGATCGCACCGGCCACACGTCCGTCTTCAACCACGCCTTCGGAAATTCCGACCAAGCCGATGGCGGCGGCTACGGAAGAGCAGCCCGCAGCGCCGGCAAGCGCCATTGATGTTCCGGTAACCGTAGCGCCCGGCGCGAATGGTGGCGCTATCCTCAGTTTCCAATGGCCTTCCTCCACTGGATTGGCCGCCTTCAAGCGTGGCAATACGCTTTGGTTGGTCTTCGGTACACCGGCGCATTTCAGCGGCAAGTTGCTTGATGCGCCTCAACTGGCAGCGCTCGGCCGGGTCGAGACAATCGACAGCAAATATGCGGTGGGTCTTCGCTTGCTGGCGCCATCGGAAGCCAATGTGCCGACCCCAATCCTCAATCAAAGCGGCAATACCTGGGTCATCGACCTGGCCCCAGGCCGCCCCGCTGCGCCGACCAAGGACTTGCCACAGCGGCGTGAAACGCTGGCGCAAGGCGGTTCCAGCCTGTTGCTGCAGGCCGACCATCCGGGACCGGTCTTGACCCTGCCTGATCCGCTCGCGGGCGATAGATTGCTGGTGGCGCCCGTATCCCAAGCCGGCCTCGGGGTCGCTCAGGCCGCGGCTTGGCCGGAATTCAAGCTCTTGCCGAGTTATCAGGGCGTGGCGGCCGCACCGTTTGCCAATAACGTCTTGATGCAGACATTGCCGAATGGCGTCGTAATCACCACATCGCCGGCGGTCAAGCCGAATGAGGCACAGGCATCGGCGGTGCCAACGGGGAATGCGCCATCCAGTCAGGCGCCTGTGCCGGCTGCAGGAATATTCGATTTGCCGGCTTGGCGCCGGGGCGGCGACGCCGCCTTCCTGAAAGATCGCGACGAGTTGGAAGAGGCCATCACGGCGGCTTCACCGGTACGCCGCAACGACGCTCGCCTCCAGCTCGCGGAATTCCTTTTCGCGCATGGCCTGGTGCAGGAAGCAACCGGCATGCTCAACCTGATCAGCGATGAGCGGTCTGCGCCGCTCAGCAACAAGCAGACGCTGACATTGGCAGGTGCTGCACACGCGCTGAACGGCGATCTCGATGAAGCGGCAAAGATTCTGGGCGACCCCCTTGTCGGATCGTCTCCCGAGGCGAGCCTCTTCCGCGGCATTCTCGCTGCTGACCGGGGTGACAACGAGGCAGCCACGAAATTCTTCAGTGAACCTCTGCCCAATCTGCGCGATTATCCGAAGCCCTTGCGTACGCAACTCGGCCTGACGATCATCCGCACCCTGATCGATGGCGGCAACCCGATGGCCTCGCAGGCCTTCGCCGATGCCATGCGGGTCGACATGCCCGATGCCGAAACCACGGACCGCCTCAGCTATCTCGACGGATTACGGCAGTTGAAGCTCGGCAAGACCGACGAAGCCTTCAAGAAATGGGAAGCGCTAAACAACAGTCAGGTTGATGATGTGAAGGCGGAATCGCAGTTCGCCATCATCAATGAAAAGCTGCGGACGAAGAAAATGACACCTGCCGAAGCGGTCGAGCCGCTTGAGGCATTGCGATTCCTGTCGCGTGGCGGCGGTTTCGAATTCGCCCTCCTGCGGAAGCTTGGCGAAGTTTATATAGAAGCGGATCAACCGCGCCGTGGTCTTCTCACCTTGCGCCAAGCGGTTACCAATTTCGCCGCCCGCCCGGAATCTAAGGATGTAGCGCAGGAGATGACGGATGCTTTTCGTGATCTTTATCTGCAAGGGGGCGCGGATCGCCTCAGCCCGCTGACCGCAGTGGCGCTCTATGATGAATTCCGCGAGCTGACGCCAAGCGGCCCCGATGGCGACCGTATGATTGCCGGGCTTGCCGATCGGCTGGTCAAGGTCGATTTGCTAGATGGTGCCGCCAATCTGCTCGATACGCAGGTCAAGCATCGCTTGAGTGGTGTCGACAAAGCGCGGGCAGGGGCACGTTTGGCTGCCATCAGATTGTTGGACAACAAGCCCGAGCTTGCCGATCAAGCATTGAAGAATAGCATGGTCACCGATGCACTGCCCGAGGATGTGATTGCATCGCGCCGCCAGTTGCAGGCCCAGGCGGATTTCGGTCAGGGGCAAACGCTCCAGGCGCTGGACGAGATCAAGGACGACGACAGCTTGTCGGCGCGCTGGTTGCGCGCGGATATGCTCTGGCAATTACAGGAATGGCCGGCAGCAGCGGATGCGCTGGGACAGGTCATGGAGGCGGAAGAGACCAATATCGCGCGGCAGGCGGCGATGCTCATGGCCAAGAATGACGTCGCCATCGATCCCGCCGCAGCTCTGCGCGACGCTTCAGCTCCCGCGACCACGCAAGCCTCGGACGATGCTCAGTCAGGGCCAGCCACTTTTACCGATGTGATGAACCGGCTGCGCAATGACGCTTTCAAGGAGCGGTTGGGTCGGGTTGTTCTCAATCGCGCTGTGGCAATGTCCCTGTCGGGTGACCGCAGCGGCCTGCGCAGTCTGGCCCGGCAATACGGGAAAAATATGGCGCAGACCAATCTGGCCAAAAGCTTCACCATGCTGACGTCGCCAAGCAACGGGCTTGCCGATTCTGTCAGCGCTGAGATGGCCAGCGTTGATCAAATCAGCAGTTTCGTGGACGAATATCGCGCGCGCTTGCGCCAAGCCAGTCTGAGCAACACGACCGCCACCAACTGATCGCTGCCTTCCTCACCGCAGCAGACACTGTTTTAGCTGGACGGTCGAGCTGGACGTCTGCCGTATCACTCACGATGATACAAGTATCAGTTGTGAATTTTATTGTTTACCGGTGGTTTGCTTCAGTAAAAAGTCCTTTCATCAAGCGGTGTTACCCGGATGCATGGATCAACTTTTGTTTGGCTCTGGCGAGACCGGGGAATAATCTCAAGCATTAGCAACCATCGAGACCGGCTCCGCGGCTGGCGGGATTGGTCGCAACCATTTTTCAAGCGGTTCAGCCATGTTGTTTAGCGACGCCCAAAGAGCCATTCCCGGCTTTCTCCTGATTACGACGCTGGTGGCGGTGTATATCGGATTGTCTCCGGCGCGGGCGGATGATTGGGTGATCAACCCGCTGACCGGCATTACGGCGCTCGCTTTTTGCCTGCTTGCTTTTGCGCGCATCGCTCTTGGCGTGCCGAACCGGGTTGCCAAACGCATCTGGGTCGGGCTGATCGGCGTCTTTTGCACGGTCGCCGCGGCGCAATTCATCGAACCTTATAGTCACGCGCTGCAACAGAGTTTCGGTATTGATGACGTCGCCGATTGCGTTCTGCTGATCGTCAGCCCGATCACCCTTTGGATGATTGCAAAATTTGATCCACCGCCAATTATGGCCCGCAACCTCTTTCTCTTCGGCTTCCTGATGCAGAGCGTCGCGACAATTCTCGACATATTGAACGCCTCGCTGGAACTGCACGGCCATCAGAACGTCGCAGCAATCGACGTCATAACGGATTTTGGTCAGTTCGCGGCCTTGCAGGTCTATCTGATCGGTGTCGCAGTTTTCCTGCTCTCGCTGCGCTATCACCGGTTGGCGCGTGCGGCAGGTGTCAAAAAGCTTGGTGAACTGTCCCGGTATTTGCTGGTCAGACTGAATTTGGCCAACCGTGCCGGTGGCTCATCGCAGCGTGAGCGTCGGCCAGGATACGGCGCTGGCCTGTGGTGGGCGCGGCTGATCAATTGGCTGCCGATCGCGGCGCGGCAAATCCGGGATCAGCAAGACAGGGCGATCCGCTGGCAGGTTACCGACATTTTTTGTCTGGGCTGGCGCCAGGGATTG
Source organism: Dongia soli (assembly GCF_034044715.1). Taxonomy (NCBI): domain Bacteria; kingdom Pseudomonadati; phylum Pseudomonadota; class Alphaproteobacteria; order Rhodospirillales; family Dongiaceae; genus Dongia; species Dongia soli. The sequence continues at coordinate 187,065 of NZ_JAXCLW010000002.1, forward strand.
GATGCCAGTGCTTATTACCGCTTCGGCTTATATCACCGGCTCAAATACAATCGAGCCGGCGGCTATCTGACAAATTCGGAAACGTCGAACGGTCTGTTCGGTGCTATCGACCATCTACTCGCAAAACAAGCTTGTGAGCAAGCGCCCGATTTCAGTGATAGACTGTCGTTAGCGACATTCTGCGAAGCGCAAGACCTGCCGCATCTGCCCACCTTGCTGGCCGCCGAAAACGGCCGCCTGGACTATACAAGCGTGATTTCGCCAGAGATGCTTGGTCGGGACCTTCTAGCGGTACCGCGATTTACGGGAAAGGATGATCGCTGGGGGCGCAGCACCCAGATCATGCCATTCTCGGGTCGGGGTCGGTTCAGCCAATTGGCGGCTGGGGCGTGGCTGATCCTGCAAAAGCCGGATTGCCCCTCCGATCTCAGTGCTATGGCCGGTGACGCTCTTGCCGTTGTCAGGGTTGTCACCTGCCGCACGAAGAACGGGGATATTGACGCAACGCATGGGCTGTTGCGGCTAGTCAGGCGGGGCAAATCCGGCCGTAAGCGAGGGGCGGAGAGTGATCAGATGCTGGCCGGGATTTCGGCTTTGGCCGCTCCCGTCGATATGATGGATGGCCAGATTGGAGAAGCGGTTGTCGATCAACCCCGGCGAGTTCTAGAGCGATATGTCCGTCACCCCGAGACGGATTCACCGATTGCCGGGCTTACCGTGCCAAGGTGGTCTGACATCAAAGCCCTTGCCTGTAAGGCCCATGATCGCTGCCCAGGCCGGTTCGTCATAGGCTGGGATATCGTTTATAGAGACGATGGCATTGCCATTCTCGGAGCGACCGCGTCGCCGGATGTGGAATTGCTGCAGAGTGCCTATGAGCAGCCGATCGGCGACAGTCTGCTTGCGCAACCCATTCTGGATTTTCTCCAGATCCTCAATGCGGTCCCCCAGCCGGGCCAGCATCAGCTCGACGCAAAGCTGACCAGAACGCATATCTAGTTTCGGCTTTTCCTTGCAGCTTTGGCGGTGCTCCTGATCATCCGCCGCCATTGAAACTGCGAACCAGGCTGCCGGCAACGAGATACCAGCCGTCGACCAGCACGAAGAAGATCAGCTTGAACGGCAGGGCGATCATGACCGGCGGCAGCATCATCATGCCCATCGACATCAGAATGGATGCAACTACCATGTCGATGATGAGAAAGGGCACAAAAAGCAGGAAGCCGATCTCGAAAGCGCGCCTCAGTTCTCCCACCATAAAAGCCGGGATCAAGACCTGCAGCGGCGTATCCTGGGGCGTTGCAACCTGATCGATATTGGCGAGGTCCATGAACAGACGCAGGTCCTTTTCCCGCACTTGGCTCAGCATGAAATCCTTGAATGGCACCTGGACGCGCGTGAAAGCTTCCTTCTCGTCGATCTGTTCGGCAACAAGAGGCGCAACCGCCGTGTCATAGGCCTTCTGGAACGTGGGGGTCATGACAAAGGCAGTCAAAAATAAAGCGAGACTCACTAGCACGGCATTGGGCGGAGAAGTCGCCGTGCCCAGAGCCGACCGCAGCAGCGACAAGACGATCACGATCCGTGTAAACGACGTGACCATCATCAGAATACCCGGGGCCAGGCTGAGCACCGTCATCAGAGCGATGATCTGGATGATGCGGCTGGTCATGCCGCCGACGGGTTGATTGCCGAGATTGACGGTAAAGCTCTGCGCAGCGGCCGGGTAAGCCATTGCGAGGCAGCCCAAAGCAAAGGCCGTCGCAAGGCAGGCAAAGGCCGCCAGTTTGACGACGGTCGGTTTCAACAGAGCCACACGAAATAAGCGCGGGTCCGGCCGATCGGCGCGCGGTGACGAAAGGGATTGCTTCAAGATTGGTCTTTCCGTGAGTGACTGTCGCGCGCGGTTGTCTCGTCTGATGGGTTCTCGCGCTGGCCATGCTCTCTTGCGCCGCGCAGCAAGTCGGCGAAGTTGGCGTCCGGCATATCCGTCGATCCACTCTGCGCCTGGGTTACGGCCTGACTGGCTCCATACGGGGTGATGTTCCGCTCGACGACGATATCTCCATGAGGACCGAGCAAGAGGAGATGCTCGATGCCGTCACGGCGAATGAGCATGAGGCGATGGCGAGGACCAAGCGTCAGGCTTTCGACCGCGGCCAGGCGCCGAGACCGGCCAAGTCTGGTGCCATAGCCGGAGCGCCGCAGAAGCCACGCCGCCAAGGCCAGCAAGCCAAGGACAAGAAGCAGGGCAAGAATGAAACGAAGATAGCTGTCGACTTCCATCGGAACCCGCTCGGTTTCACTCGCTATCCTGCGTTCCGCCCGGATTGCTCGGCTGCGGCACACCGAGGGATTGGGTGGGCGAGGGAGCTTGACCCTGTCCGTAAGCGAGCTGGGCGCGCAGGCGACGGTCCGCTGACTCCAGATTGAGTGCAAGATGCACGCGCTGGCGCCTCACGGCATTTTCCAGCAGATCCAGGTGGACCAGCATATCTTCCAGATCGGGGCGGAAAGCCTGCATTTCATTGCGATCAGCGCCGGCGATGGCATCGCAGAGAACCGCGACGCGCATCGTCAGCAAATCCAATTCAACCTGTTCGCCGCGATGCGCGAGGACGGTGGCGACATCGATCATCTCCGCCAGCTCGCCAATGGTCTGATGCAGATCGACAGGGCCGAGCTGCCCTTCTCCGTGCTGGATGACCGTCTCCGTCATGTCGCGTCTCCTGTTGTCTGCCCAGTTTGCAGCGGTCCTGACGCAATGTCACCGTCCGGCGCCTGACGATTGAGTCGATAAAGGTAAGACAGAATCTCGGCGACCGCCGACAATGCGTCGGTAGGGATCTCAGCATCGACATCGACCGTGGCGAGAATTTGCGCCAGATCGGCGTCTTCCCGGACCGGAACGCCTTTGGCAAAGGCGATAGCAACGATTTGCTCGGCGATTGAGCCGCGTCCGGTCGCTGTCACGCGCGGCGCCTGTCGCGCATTGGTCTTACCTTCGGAATCCTTGTAACTTAAGGCAACCGCTAGAGCGGGCTTGGTTCCCGCCGAATTGGCCGCGCCTGGCTGACGATCGGCACGTTGCGCCGGCCGCCGCGCACGCATCGGACCGCTCAATCCCGATCGGTTTTGCTGCAACTCGTCCTGGCCCGATTTCGCATTCTGCCGCTGATCCGCCGATCCGTGCGGCGCGCGGTTGGGGCCGATTTCATCCTTTGCCATCTTGCCCGATCTGTTGTCCGGTCTGCCGGAGTGAAGCCTGTCGCTGAAGGCTGCTAGAGAGAGTTGCTGTCCTGACCCAGTCGAATACCGTGCGATCGGTGCGCGACCTTGTTGCAGTCTTGCTGGTTTTGCTTAATGAAGCCTTAATCAGATCCGTTAACGTCCCGTAAATCAAGCAGTTAAGGATATTCCACGGGGAGACTTCGATGCCGACTCAGTTGATGGAATGGGGTTAAGGGATTATTAAGCAGGCCGACGGATGATGCAAAGGACGAATGCTGCGACCGGACAGCTGGGCCTGGTAACCAGCCGAGGTTGTGGCATGCCGGATGGAAAGGCCGATTCGATGGATTTCACGAAGATTCCGCTGTTTCAGCGCATGACCGACCGCCTGGGTTGGCTCAATGCCCGGCAGGATGTGTTGTCGCAAAACGTCGCCAATGCCGATACGCCCGGTTTTATCCCACGTGACCTGAAGCCCCAGAGTTTCGAGGAGCATGTGAAGCGGTTGGAGCCGGTCAATCCGGAACTGACCAGCCCGATGCACATGCAGGGCACCGTTCCCGTCAAAAAAGGTCCGGGCAGCGATAAGGAAAAAGACCCTTATGAAAGCGCGCCGGCCGGCAACTCGGTCGTGCTGGAAGAGCAGATGATGCATGTGACCGAGACGCAGACGAATTACCAGTTGATCACCAACCTCTATCGCAAACATGTCGATATGATGAAGCGTGCCATCGGGACCAGCTGATCGCTGATATTCCGGTGACGTCAGAAGGAGCGTGCGATGGATCTCAATGATTCCTTGATGATTGCGGCGGCGGGCATGCGTGTGCAGGGCGAACGCCTGCGCGTCATCTCCGAAAACCTGGCGAACGCTGATTCAGTATCGGAAACGCCGGGCGGCGATCCGTATCGGCGCAAGACCATCAGTTTCAAGAATGCGCTCAACAAGGAACTGGGTTTGGAAACCGTTCAGGTCTCCAAGATCGGCAAGGACCAGAGCGATTTCCGCAAGAAATACGATCCAGGCAATCCAGCAGCCGACAAAAGCGGCTATGTTACCTTGCCGAACGTCAACACATTGATCGAGCTGACCGATATGCGGGAAGCTGAGCGGTCTTACGAAGCAAATTTGAAGACGATCGAAGCATCGCGCACCATGTTGCAGCGGACGATCGATATCCTGCGCTGATACTGGATGCAAAAGCCGAGGTAAGGTCACCGCGCGCTTTGAGGGAGAGATGAGATGACTGTTCCCATTAACAATGCCTTGGCTGCCTATAATGCTGCTGCTCAGCAGGCCGGTGGTCAGGCGCTGGCACCGAGTGAAGAGCGCGTCGGCCCCAGCTTCGGTGACTTGTTGCAGCAATTTGGCAATCAAGCCATCGCCACCGGCAAGGAAGATGAAAAGCAAAGCATGGCAGCCAGTGTCGGAAAAGCAAATATGACCGATGTGGTGACGGCGGTTTCATCGGCCGAATTGACCGTACAGACTGTGACGGCGGTGCGCGACAAGGTCGTCGCGGCCTATCAAGAAGTGTTGCGGATGCAGATCTGATCGTCACGATCGGTTCTGTCACTAGGCGAGAGGGTTGGACGATGGATGAAGCGGCTGTTCTGGAAGTCGCCCGTGATGCCGTCGTCGTGATGTTGAAGATCAGCGCGCCGGTCATGCTGATTTCACTGATTGTCGGTCTGATTATCTCGTTATTCCAGGCGCTGACCCAGATCCAGGAAATGACCCTGACCTTCGTGCCGAAGATGCTGGTCGTTTTCATATCGCTGCTCATTCTTGCCCCCTTCATGCTGCATACCCTGATCGATTTCACCGAACAGCTGATGAGCCGGTTGGGCAGTTGAGCCCGATGGTCACCTGGATGACGACGCGGCGCGGGCTGTCCCGATGACATTGGAAGAGTTCCTCAACGGCAGCATCTTTCAGTATTTCATGGTCTTCGCCCGGGTCGGTGGCGCGATCATGTTGCTGCCCGGCTATGGCGAAGGCTATATCGCGCCTCGTATCCGGCTTGTCTTGGCGGCGACGATCAGCCTGGTGGTGTTGCCGATGGTGGTGGATCGCATCCCCGGCATGCCGGCAAGATTGGACGGATTTTTTCTGTTGCTCGTCGGCGAACTCGGTATCGGGGCTTTCTTCGGCTCGGTCGCCCGCATGCTGCTGATGGCAACCGAGACCGCAGGTATGATCCTCGCTCTGCAGATCGGCGTCGCCAATGCCATGATTCAAAGCCCGATCTCCGCCGAGCAGGGCGCCGTGCCGGGCAACTTCCTGCTAATGGTCTGTCTTTGCCTGATTTTCGTGACCGACCTGGATCAGCTAGCGCTGAAATCGTTGATCAGCACCTACGTGGTTTTGCCTCCGGGCCAGTTTCCACCGATGGGCGATTTGGCATATTTCGTTGCCCGCATGGCGGCGGATAGCGTGCTGATCGGCCTGCAGATGGTGGCGCCGTTTCTGGTTTACGGCATGGTCTTTTCCGTGGGTCTTGGCATGCTGGCGCGATTGATGCCGACTCTGCAGGTCTTCTTCGTTGCAACGCCGTTGCAGCTTCTGGGCGGGCTTGGCTTATTTGCCGTAAGCCTGACGACCGCCGCGCTCTGGTTCCTCAATTCCTATGAGGAACGCATCTCCAACTTTCTCACCACGATCAGGTAGGAGAGCAGGGGATGGCCGAGGGCGACGATTCAGATAAAACGGAAGACCCTACTAGTAAGCGACTTGACGATGCGCGCAAGCAGGGTCAAGTCGCCAACTCCCGAGAGGTCAATAATCTGTTCATGATGGGGGCGCTGACCCTGTCGGTAGCGATGTTCGGCACCAGCGTTGCCGGTGACATCAAGTCCATGATCATGCCCTTCATCGAAGCGCCTGACCAAATTCCGACGGATCTCGATCACTTGCAGGTCCTGGCCTGGCGATTCCTCGGGCAACTCCTCATGGCAGGTATCGTTCCCCTGGTGATGGCTGTGTTCGCTGCGGTCGGTTCCGGCTATCTGCAGTTCGGCCTGCTCTGGTCGGCGGAAGGGCTGATGCCGAGCCTGGACAAGATTTCACCACTTGCTGGCTTCAAACGTATTTTCTCCCTACGCTCACTGAACGAATTCCTGAAGGGATTGCTGAAGATTGCCATCGTCGGCTCGGTGGCCACCAGTCTGTTGCTGCCGGCCATGAGCCGGGTCCATGGCTTGATCGGCCTCGAACCCGCGCAATTGATGATGACCCTCAAGTCGGAGGTCATGCATCTGCTCTTCGGCGTGCTCTGCGTCATCATCGTGATCACCATTTTCGACGTCTTCTATCAGCGATTCCAGCATATGCGCGGCCTCAGGATGTCGCGCCAGGAGCTGAAGGAAGAATTCAAGGACACGGAAGGCGATCCGCTGGTCAAGGGCAAGCTGCGGCAATTACGCATGGAACGTGCAAAGCGGCGCATGATGGCGGAGGTGCCTAAGTCCGACGTCGTCGTCACCAACCCGACCCATTATGCCGTCGCCTTGAAATATGACCAAAGCACAATGGGCGCGCCGCGGGTGACAGCCAAGGGCACGGACAAAGCCGCGTTGCGTATTCGCGAATTGGCGCGGGAGAACGATGTGCCGGTGATCGAAAATCCACCTTTGGCGCGCGGTCTCTATGCATCGGTGGAAATCGACCAGGAGATCACGCCGGAATTCTATAAGGCAGTGGCGGAAGTCATTAGCTATATCATGAAGCTGAAGCGCAATCGGCGTTAGCGCAGTTACGCTGGCTTCCCTGCTCACGATTTCCAGATATCGGCGACGATTTCGTAGGACCGCAATCGATCTTCATGGCGATAGAAGTCAGAGTTGATCATGACTTCATCGGCCTGCGTGGTTTCCAGCAGTGCTTCCAGTTTCTCTTTCACCGCCGTCGGGCCGCCGACAATAGCAGCACCGAGAAAACGATCGACGCCGATTTGTTCGCGGGGAGTCCAAAGCGCATTCATGTCCTCGACAGGCGGCATCAGTGGAATCGGATTGCCGCGGATCAGGTTGAGGAATTTCTGCTGCGCGGTCGTTGCCTGACGGGCAGCTTCGGCGTCGGTATCCGCCGCGACCACCGGTATGCCGACCATTGCGTAAGGTTTCTCCAGCACTTCAGATGGACGGAAATGAGCGCGATAGATCGCCAAGGCTTCCAGCATGCCCGCAGGGGCGAATTGGCCGGCGAATGCATAGGGCAGCCCGAGCAAACCGGCGAGACGGGCGCTGAAGTCGCTGGAGCCCAGCAGCCAGATCGGGACCTGGGACCCGGCGCCCGGCACGGCCTGGATTGTTTGCCCCGGCTCAATGGGACCGAGCAGGTAACGCAATTCCTGCACCAAATCGGGAAAAGCATCGCCGGCCCGTGGGTCGACCCGCAGCGCCCGCATGGTGCGCTGGTCCGCACCGGGCGCGCGGCCGAGACCGAGATCGATACGTCCAGGATAAAGCGCTTCTAGTGTGCCGAAAGCTTCCGCAATGACGAGGGGCGCATGGTTGGGAAGCATGACGCCGCCGGAGCCCACCCGAATGGTCGATGTGCCGCCGGCAATATGGCCGATCAGCACCGACGTGGCGGAACTGGCGACACCGGCAATATTATGATGTTCAGCCAGCCAGAAACGCGTATAGCCGAGACGCTCGACGTGGCGTGCAAGATCGAGACTGCGCTTGAATGCATCGGCGGCACTTCCGCCGTGGATTAGGGGCGCGAGGTCGAGGACGGATAAAGGCGTTTCGGCTAATCGGCTCATGATCTTTCATCGCGGTGGTAAATGCAGCAAGGCGATAGATAGGCAGGATGACGCCCTGCTACCAGTGGTCGGCGCAGTGGTCAGGTTTTATCCCGCGATGAAGTGAGGGTCTTTCGGTCGGTCTGCATCTCGGCCAGGAGCCAATCGCGCACCAGGGCAGCGGGTTCGCGCAACGGCCGGCTCGCGGTGGCGACGATGTAATAGCTGCGGCCGGTCCGCAACGTATTGCGGCTGGCGGGTGCAAGATTGTGCGAAAGCAGATCATTGGCGATCACATGCCACCAGCCAAGCGCGATGCCTCGCCCGCTGATCGCTGCCTGAATGACCAAGGTGTAATCCGAAAAGGTGAGGCTGCGGCTGCCGCTGACGGGCGGATAGGCGAATTCCGAGAGATAAAGCGACCAGGGAATCCGCAAGCTGCCGGAAAGATGCACCAAGGTGTGTCCGGTGAGATCGCCGCAATCGTCCAGGCTGCCATGGCTGTCGAGATAAGCTTGGCTACAGACTGGGATGACCTCTTCTTCCATCAGTGGCCAACGCAGGTGACTGCCGTCATCGGGTGTATCGTACCTGACACCGAAATCGACATCGAGGACCGGGCCAACCGGCTCCGAACGCACCAGCTGGAATCGCAGATCGATGGCAGGGAACTCCTCCTGGAAGCGCGCTAGGCGCGGCATGAACCAATGCATGGCAAAGGCGGAAGAGACCGACAGCGTGACAGTGCTCTTGCCGCTTTTGCGCGACAGCAGATCCTCCAAGGTGATCTCGACCCGCTGCAGGCTGCTGGCGACTGAATTGTACAGCAGCCGCCCGTCATCGGTCAGCGCCAGGCCGGTTGGGTGGCGCTGAAACAAGGGCAGGCCGATATGGCTTTCGAATCTGCTGATCATCCGGCTGACGGCGGATTGCGTAACGCTCAACTCAGCCGCGGCTCGCGTGAAGCTGAGATGGCGAGCAGCCGATTCGAAGACCAGCAGGGCATTGGCACTCGGGAGCAGGCGGCGAAGTTGGGTCATGACTTTGATGAATGCGGTAGCTGATAATTTTGGCTTTTGACCGTAGGTTTGCCATTCAAGAATATCATGCCGAACTTGGCAAGGGCCGCGCACAGGCGGCGGGGAGCGCGAATGGAGACCAAGGAGCTGCGGAAATCGCAGTTGCCAAAATCGCTGTGGGCCGCGACGGCGATACCGGCCGCGCCCGAGATCCAGCCGCTGGCAACGGATATTCGGACCGAGATTGCGGTGATCGGCAGCGGGTTTGTCGGGCTAAATGCGGCCTTGCGGCTGCTGGAACGTGGCCATCAGGTCGTTGTGCTCGATGCGGCGCAACCGGGCTGGGGGGCATCTGGACGCAATGGCGGGCAAATCATTGCCGGCTTGAAGCATGATCCGGACAAGCTGGAGTCTCTTTTCGGCCCCGATCTCGGCGGCCGCATGATTGCCGCTTTCGGTGCGGCGGCCGATCAGGTCTTCGAACGTGTCGAGACCTATGGGATCGACTGCCATGCGGAGCGATCCGGATGGATCTATGCGGCTCATGGCACGAAGCCACTGCATAATTTGGTCGAGCCACGCCATCGCCAGTGGCAGGCACATGGTGCCGGTGGAACCTTGCTGACGGCCGCGCAGATCAGCGAGCTGGTCGGCTGCGCTCCAGATACCTATGCCGGCGGCTGGCTCGACCGGCGCGGCGGGGTCCTACAGCCGCTCAGCTATTGCCGAGGCCTCGCGCAGGCTGTGCTAGCCAAGGGCGGCGCCATCTATTGTCAGACATCGGCAACGCGGCTGGTCGAAACGACCGATGGCTGGACAGTGTCGGCAGGCAGATTTCAGATCAGAGCGGATAAGGTCGTGCTCGCCACCAATGCCCATACCGACCAGCTCTGGCCGGGGCTTTCCCGCACTATTGTGCCAGTCACCAGTTTCCAGATCGCGACCAAGCCTCTGAAGGCGAATTTGAGCAAGACGATCCTGCCGGGAAACCAGGGCGTCACCGATACAAGGCGCCTGCTGGTCTATTATCGCCGAGACCACACCGGCCGCTTCGTCATCGGCGGCCGGTCTCCGGTGGATGATGATCCGCAATTCAGCGATGCCGGCAGCATCCAGCGATTGGCCAACCGCCTGTTTCCACAGCTGGATATGAGCGAGCTCAATTTCGTCTGGAGTGGCCGTGTCGCCATCACCAAGGATCGCTTCCCCCATCTCCACATTCTGGCGCCGAAGCTCTATACGGCGATCGGCTGCAACGGTCGGGGGGTCGCGGTCGGCACTGTGATGGGGCAAGTGCTTGGCGATCTCGCCGCCGGCGCCGAGCCGGCATCCGTTCCGTTTCCCGTTACGGCGCCTGCGCCTTTCCATTTGCATGGTTTGCGGCAGGCAGGGATCTTCGCCCTGAGCCGGTTCTATCTGCTATTGGACCGGCTCGATGCAGCCTAGGAAAGCGGTCAGCCTTTGAACAAGTTGTTCATTTTTGCATGCGGCACGGCATGTTCAGCAAAGGAGAAAGTGCCGGCCGTACGCATCTCCTCGGCGGCATGAAACAAGGCTCCATAGGCCGTGCGTGCGAGTGAACCGCCAACGCTGATCCGCTTCACGCCGAAGCCGGACAATTCCTCATGGCTGAAAGCCGCGCCGACCAAACCCATGACCACATTGACGGGTTTCGGGGCGACGGCCTTAACGACCGCCTTGATGTCCTCCGCGGTCTTGAGCCCGGGCGCGTAGAGCACATCGGCACCGGCTTCGGCGAAAGCGTGCAACCGGCGGATCGTATCGGCGAGATCGGGGCGACCATGCAGATAATTTTCCGCACGCGCTGTCAACGTGAAGGAAAATGACAGGGAGCGTGCCGCTACCACTGCTGCTTTCACGCGGTCCAAGGCGATGTCGAGAGGATAAATTGGCTCTTCGGGCCGGCCTGTCGCATCCTCAATCGACCCGCCGACCAGGCCGACGCCGGCCGCAAGGCGAATGGTTTCGGCACAGACGTCAGGTGCGTCGCCGAAGCAGTTCTCCAGATCGGCGCTGACCGGCAGATCGCTCGCGGCGACGATAGCTCGGGCATTTTCCAGCGATTGCTCGCGCGTCATCGATCCATCGGGCTGCCCCAGCGTGAAGGCAGCGCCGGCGCTGGTGGTCGCGAGGGCGAGATATCCGAAATGCGCTAGGACTCGGGCGCTACCCGCATCCCAGGCATTGGGTATGATGAATGCACTGGACTGTTCATGCAGCGTCTTGAAAGCAGCGGCCTTGCTGGCTTGTGCGGTCATCGTCCGTTCCTCTGTTATTCTGCGGAATGGGGCGGTATCGGTCAGGGCGGTCTAGCCAAAGAGGGGCAGTTAACATAACGTGCTCGACATTTCAGGCGCTTGCAGTCTCACGATCGCAGGTAGTGTAGCAGAATGAAAATAATCTGGGAGCAATAGATGACGACAATTACTGTGCCGGCGTCTCAGGGGCGCGCCGTGCGGGTTGCCAAAGGGCAGAAGCTACGTATCACCACCCCGAAGGGAGCTCAGGCGGCCGACTTTTTCGCTTTCAATGCTGAGAATGTCGGTGAATGGCTATCCTGTCCACATACTTGGGTCACGAGTTTCTGCATTAAGCCGCGAGAGGGCGATGTCTTCCTGTCACGTTTCCGGCGGCCGATGCTGCGTTTCGTCAAGGACGGCGCAAATGGCGTTCACGACATGATGATCGCCGCCTGCGACCAGTTCCGTTACGAATTCTTCGGCCATCATCATCCACATGCAAGCTGCTCGGACAATCTGCAGAGCGCCATGCGCCGAGAAGGATATGAGGTTTCCGTCATTCCGCAGCCGGTCAATTTCTTCACCAATACTCAAATCGACGCGCAGTCACGACTGGTTTCTCCGCCCAATCCGGTGGCGCCCGGCGCCTTTGTCGAGATGGAGGCATTGATGGATGTGATCTGCGTCATCTCCTCATGCCCTTTCGATTTGCCAGTTGAAGGCTGGCCGATCAACTCCGCCCAAGGTGTCACCGAACTGCTTCTGGACGTGCAATAGTCTCCTGAGCGACAGTGGCGCCGCGAAAACCTGCGAAAGGGTGGCGATCGGCGGGATTTAGCGCAGGGTTCGTGCCTGTTGAGTTGGGGTTGAGCCTTAGTTGCGTTAAACTCCGCCGCCGGTTGCGACTCGGCAGTTGGGGGCAGAGCACAGGGATGGGCAGTCAAGCTGTAAAAACGGCTGATCTGGGAGCGGCGAGACTCCCTAAAATGGCGTTTCGGCTGGCTGATGGCGCAGCCAGGTATTGTGCACGGTCATTCTCTGCCCTTTCTGCAGTTGTTAGGCCAGGCTTGGTCATCCCACTGCTGTCCTTGGTTTGCAAAGAGGCCTCGGCGCAAGAGCCGACAACGACCATCCCGCCCGCGACACCATTGACCGTTCCGTTGCAAACCGCGCCCATCCCGGCAGGCCTTTTCGGTTTCAGTTATCTCCAGATTGCTCTGGCTGTAGCAGCGCTAATCGTTCTCGCACTTCTGGTCAGTATCTGGCGCACAAGACGTCAGATGGCGCTGTTGCGCGATAGTCTTGATGTGACAAAACGAGCGCGCCAATTGGTCGATTCCAGCGGCCGGGTTCGGTTTACCAACGCTGCCTATAGCAGGATTTTTCCAACAATCGACGTGCCGCTGATCAGCACGCTGAGCAGCCTGATCGCTGCTGGTTCCGACGCCGCTCGTAAGCTCCAGCAACTGACGCTCAGCCTGGAACAGACCGGGCAGGGAAGGGCCGATATCGATGTCATCATGCAGTTCGGCGACCGCGAAATTCTCGACGTCTCGGCCTGTCAGCTTCATGGCTTCAGCGGCTTCGTTCTCTGGAGCCTCGATATCGTCACCGAGCGGCGGCAAATTGAGGAATATATCCGCTCGGACCACGAAAAATTTGCCGATCTGGTCGAGCATGCACCGATCGGCTTCTACTCCGTCGATGAAAACGGCGCATTCCAGTTCGTCAATGAGACCCTGGAAAACTGGCTCGACTTGCCAAGCGACGAGAACGGCGTTTTCACCGTGAAACTGCACGATCTCGTCGTCGGCGCGTTGCCGCCGGGCACGCCATCCTACAGCCCTTTTGCCGATCCGGCCGCACGTTCCGGCGAGGTGATGCTGCGTCGCCCCAACGGGCAAGTGATGCAGGCCTATATCCGTCATGCCGTTGCAGCCGTTCAAGCGGGCGGCAAGCGAACGGCAATCCGTACCCGTTCGGTCGTGCATGACCTGTCACGGGAACAGGAACTGGAACGGGCCCTGCAGGTTTCGGAACAATACTTCCAGCGCTTCTTTGAAGAGGCACCGACCGGTATTGCGCTGATCGATACGGCTGGGCGGATCGAGCAGGCAAATCGCGCCTTCCAACAATTGGCCGATGCCGGCAATTGGCGCGACGCGCCGATGATCGAGCTGGTTCATCCTGACGATCGCGGCGCGGTGACAGAGCACTTCAGCGCGGTGCTCGATAACAGCCGTCCGCTGACGCCGCTGACGGTGCGTCTCGCGGGGCAGGCGCAGCACAGCGTCACCATTTTCGCCTCTCGACGAGACGACAAGGAAGGCAAGTCGCTGGGCATCATCGCGCATTTCATCGATGCAACGGAACAGAAACGCCTTGAAGTGCAGTTTGCACAGTCGCAGAAGATGCAGGCTGTCGGCCTGCTGGCCGGCGGTATCGCCCATGACTTCAACAATCTGCTCACGGCGATGATCGGCTTCTGTGACCTGCTTCTGCTGCGCCACCGCGCTGGCGATCAATCCTTCGCTGATATCATGCAAATCAAGCAGAATGCCAATCGCGCCGCCAATCTAGTCCGACAGCTCCTGGCATTCTCCCGGCAGCAGACATTGCAGCCGCGGGTTCTCTCCATCACCGATGTCCTGGCGGAGCTCTCGCATCTGTTGCGCCGGCTGATCGGCGAGAACATCGAACTCAATATGGTGCATGGCCGTGACCTGCGGCCGGTTCGCGTCGATCAAGGGCAGCTCGAACAGGTCATCATCAACCTGGCCGTCAATGCGCGCGACGCAATGCCCAATGGCGGCAATCTCACCATCCGCACGGAGAACATCACCACAGCAGAACCGCTGCAACGCGGCGCCGAAGTGATGCCGGTCGGTAATTATGTGCTGATCGAAATGAAAGACAGCGGCACCGGCATTCCGGCCGAAATCATCGACCGCATCTTCGAACCCTTCTTCTCCACGAAGGCTGTTGGATCAGGCACCGGTCTCGGCCTCTCGACCGTCTATGGCATCGTCCGGCAAACCGGCGGTTTCGTTTTTGTCGATAGTTGGCCGGGCGCGGGGGCCGCTTTCCGGATCTATTTGCCGCAGCATATGGCTGCGGCCGGAGGTGATGCCAAGATAGATGCGAGCGAGGAAGCGCCGCGCGATCTCACCGGCATCGGCACCATTCTGCTGGTCGAGGACGAGGATGCGGTTCGCCTGTTCAGCGCCCGGGCCCTGCGCAATAAGGGATATCAGGTGCTGGAGGCCCGGAGCGGCGAGGCGGCCCTGGAAATCCTTAATGAGCATCTTGAGGAGGTGAATCTCATCATCAGCGATGTGGTGATGCCGCGCATGGATGGGCCGGAGCTGATCAAAGAGGTGCGGGCACGCCGGTCGAATATGCCGGTGATCTTCATTTCGGGCTATGCCGAAGACGCTTTCCGCCGACGAGTCGATGCCGGCGAGGAGGCTCATTTCCTCCTGAAGCCCTTTACCTTGAAGCAGCTCGCCGCCAAGGTGAAGGAAGTTCTCGACCAAGGATAGTGGTTCGTCCTGTACCGCCTTGTTTCACAAGGGAAATATGCCATATGTTCCGGTTTTGATCTTTTCGCTTTACGGTGAGAACAAAGTGTGTACTATGGGCGCCATCGATCAGCTTTGAAGGCCTGCCGGCCGATACCAGCGGGCAATCGTTGTCAGGGCCGAAACGCTGTGGTCTAAGTGGAGGGCGCTATGTCGCAGAATGTGGTTCGTATCGCCGACAGGGATGGAATGGACAAGAATAAGGCTTTAGACGCAGCTCTGGCGCAGATTGAACGCGCCTTCGGTAAAGGCTCGATCATGCGCTTGGGCCAGCGCGAGAATGCCGTCGAGACGGAAGCGGTTTCCACCGGTTCGCTGGGCCTCGACATCGCCCTGGGGATCGGCGGCCTGCCGCGCGGCCGTATCATCGAAGTATATGGTCCGGAAAGCTCCGGTAAGACGACCCTTGCCTTGCAGGTGGTTGCTGAAGCGCAGAAAGTTGGCGGGGCTTGCGCCTTCGTCGATGCCGAACACGCGCTCGATCCGGCCTATGCCGCCAAGCTCGGCGTCAATGTCGATGATCTGCTGATCTCGCAGCCCGATGCCGGCGAACAGGCGCTGGAAATTGCCGATACCCTGGTCCGGTCTGGCGCCATCGACGTGCTCGTGATCGATTCCGTGGCGGCCCTGGTGCCGCGCGCGGAATTGGAAGGCGAGATGGGTGATTCCCATGTGGGCCTGCAGGCGCGGTTGATGAGCCAGGCTTTGCGCAAGCTGACCGGCTCGATTTCGCGTTCGCGCTGCATGGTGATCTTCATCAACCAGATCCGCATGAAGATCGGCGTGATGTTCGGTAATCCGGAAACCACGACCGGCGGTAATGCATTGAAATTCTATGCCTCGGTTCGCCTCGATATCCGCCGTATCGGCGCCATCAAGGACAAGGAAACTGTGGTCGGCAACCAGACCCGGGTCAAGGTGGTGAAAAACAAGGTGGCGCCGCCGTTCCGCGTGGTCGAATTCGACATCATGTATGGCGAAGGCATTTCGAAGACCGGTGAGTTGATCGATCTTGGTGTTGCCGCCAATGTGGTCGAGAAATCGGGTGCCTGGTTCTCCTATAGCGGCCAGCGTATCGGCCAAGGCCGTGAGAATGCCAAGGCGTTCCTCCGCGACAATCCGCAGATAGCCGCCGAAATCGAGGCGAAGATCCGGCAGAATGCCGGCTTGGTCGCCGGCGCCATGCTGGATAAGGCTGGCAACAGCGGCAGCGAGGACGAGGAATAACGAGTTTCGCCGCTCAAGCGGCTGAATGAGGCGGTTCGCCGAGGGGCGACCACCTCGCCATATCAGTTCTCTCCGGGGGCGTGGATACGGGTAACCGTGCCACGCCCCAAGCTTATCTGCATCCTTGAGCGGTTCCGCGGCTCCGGTTGTGAGTGAGCGCCCTTTGCCGGTCCGGTCGCCGGTTACAGCCTTCGAACAGTACTATCGGAGAGAGGGGGGCGCGCGAAATTTGCCCGGTTTCCCTCAATCTCCTTGTCGCGACGCGGAAAAACAGAAATAGTCACTTTTTGCGCCGCAAGACAGGCGACCCTCTGCATATAGGTCTGGATAGCCAGGGATATATGTCAGGGCCTGGACCCGGCTTGCTCGCAACCCGATATCTACACAGGAATATGGCTCTCCGGGCCGATTGAACCATCACCTCAGACCGACGATTGCTGGATCGACCGATAATGCAGACCGCGAATGATATCCGCCGCACATTCCTGGATTACTTCCGGAAGGAGGGGCACGAAATTGTGCCGTCCAGTCCGCTGGTGCCTCGAAATGACCCGACATTGATGTTCACCAATGCCGGCATGGTCCAGTTCAAGAACGTCTTTACCGGGGCCGAGAAGCGGGATTACGTGCGGGCCGCGACAGCACAGAAATGCGTCCGCGCCGGCGGCAAGCATAACGACCTGGAAAATGTGGGCTATACGGCGCGGCATCATACCTTCTTTGAAATGCTGGGGAATTTTTCCTTCGGCGATTATTTCAAAGAGCGGGCGATCGATCTGGCCTGGCGCCTGATCACCAAGGAATTCGGCCTTTCCAAGGACAAGCTGCTGGTCACGGTCTATCACCAGGACGACGAAGCCTTCGGCCTCTGGCAGAAGATTGCCGGCCTGTCGGACGACCGCATCATCCGCATTCCGACCTCGGATAATTTCTGGGCGATGGGCGATACCGGCCCCTGCGGTCCGTGTTCGGAAATTTTCTATGACCACGGGTCCTCGATTCCCGGCGGCCCGCCGGGCAGTCCGGATGAAGACGGCGACCGGTTCATCGAGATCTGGAACCTGGTCTTCATGCAGTTCGAACAATTGACCAAGGATGAGCGGGTCAACCTGCCGCGCCCCTCGATCGATACTGGCATGGGGCTGGAACGCTTGGCCGCAGTGCTGCAGGGCAAGCACGACAATTACGATATCGATTTGATGCGGGCCTTGATCGAGGCTTCGGCGGCGGCATCGGGCACCGATCCGGACGGTCCTTTAAAGGTATCACATCGGGTCATCGCCGATCATTTGCGCTCCTGCAGCTTCCTGGTGGCGGACGGCGTCCTGCCGGCCAATGAAGGCCGCGGCTATGTGCTGCGCAGGATCATGCGCCGGGCGATGCGCCATGCCCACAAGCTCGGTTGCCAGGAGCCGCTGATGTGGCGTCTGGTGCCGGCACTGATCGCCCAGATGGGGCAGGCCTATCCGGAACTGATCCGCGCCGAAGCGGTGATCACCGAAACCTTCAAGCTCGAAGAAAGCCGCTTCAAACAAATGCTGGATCGCGGCCTCCGCCTGCTCGACGACGAGACGTCGAAGCTGGGCCAGGGACAGAAGCTGTCGGGCGATGGTGCCTTCAAGCTGTATGACACGTTCGGCTTCCCGCTCGATCTGACGGAAGACATTCTGCGCGGTCAGGACCGCAGCGTCGACAAGGCAGGCTTCGATGCGGCCATGGAACGCCAGCGCGAAACCGCCCGCAAAGCCTGGTCGGGTTCGGGCGAAGCGGCAACCGAGGCGGTCTGGTTCAATCTGCGCGAAAAGCTCGGCGCCAGCGATTTCCTCGGCTATGCCACGGAACGCGCTGAAGGGCAGATCATCGGCATGTTGAAGAACGGCCAGGAAATCGAAAAGGCTTCGGCCGGTGATGAGATTGCGCTGATTGCCAACCAGACACCGTTCTACGGTGAATCCGGTGGCCAGATGGGTGATACCGGCACGATCGTCACGGCGGGGGGCGGTGAAATTGCCGTCGGCGATACGCTGAAAAAGCTCGGCGACATGCTGGTGCATTTCGGCAAGGTCACCAGAGGGACGGTATCGCGCGGGGAAGCGGCCGAGTTCAAAGTCGATGGCAAGCGGCGAGCGGCGTTGCGGGCGCATCATTCGGCGACCCATCTGCTGCATGAAGCCTTGCGCCGGCGTCTCGGCGCGCATGTGACGCAGAAGGGCTCGCTGGTCGCGCCCGATCGGCTGCGTTTCGACTTCAGCCATCCACGCGCGCTGAGCAGCGAAGACATCGCCGCCGTGGAACAGGAGGTCAATGATCGTATCCGCAAGAACGCGCCGGTCGAGACCCATCTGATGACGCCGGATGCGGCGATCGAAGCCGGTGCCTTGGCGTTGTTTGGCGAAAAATACGGCGAGGAAGTGCGGGTCGTCTCCATGGGCGGCCGACATGAGGATGAAGCAAAGAACTTCTCGACCGAACTTTGTGGCGGCACGCATGTCCGCCGGACCGGCGATATCGGCCTCTTCAAGATCGTCAGCGAAGGCGCCGTGGCTTCGGGCGTGCGGCGTATCGAGGCGATGACGGGTGCGGCGGCCGAAGCCTATGTGGCCGAACAGCAGCGGCAGCTCAATGAAGCGGCGGCGGCGTTGAAGACACTTCCTGGTGATCTTGCCAGCCGTATCGTTTCGCTGGTCGAGGAAAAGAAAAAGCTGGAACGCGACCTGACCGAAGCGCGCAAGGCGGCTGCCATTGCCGGTGCCGGTGGGGGGAACGCATCGACCGGGACCAAGGATGTCAATGGTGTCGCCTTTGCCGCCCGTGTCCTGAAGGACGTGCCAGCAAAAGAGCTGAAAGGTATGGCTGACGAGTTGAAGAAGCAGATCGGCTCCGGCGTGGTCGTGCTGATCTCCGATGATGCTGGGAAAGCGTCGATCGTGGTCGGCGTCACGTCGGATTTGACCGGCAAGGTGAGCGCCGTGGATCTGGTCAAGACGGGTAGCGCGGCTTTGGGCGGACAAGGCGGTGGTGGCCGTCCCGACATGGCCCAGGCCGGCGGCCCGGATGCCAGCAAAGCCGAGGACGCCTTGTCAGCTATCGAAAAGGCGATCGGCGGGACCGCCCAGGCTGCCTGATTTCAGGTCGTCGCGCATAACGGTTGAAGATGATTTCATCCCCTCTTCGGCGCCTGCCATGTCAGGCTGATCGGAGAGGGGATTTCCTTGTCGAGCAGCGGCACTAGCCGTAGGGATAGTCACGCAGATGATCGCTCACCAGATGTGGTTGCCTTTCGCTGTCGTGATCTTCATATCCGGTCTTTACGTATTGCTGTTCCGCCGCCTGTTTCCATATCCCGTCAGCGGCCGTCTCGCTCTATTGGCTTTCGCTGCCAATATCGCCTTCGTCCTTGCCGGCGTGGCGCTCTTTGCCACGACCGGGCTCGGGACCAATCTGACATCGGCCTTGCAGCGGGACCTGCAAGCGGCACACGATCTCCAGGCGTCTCTCTCGCTGGCTTTCATCTATGCGGCCTTGCCCGAAGAGGCTCTGAAAATTGGTATCGTTGCGCTCTTGCTTAAATGCGGTACGTCACGCCTCCGGCATCCGTCAGACGGGTTCCAGCTTCTTTTATCGGCGGCGCTGGGCTTTGCCCTGATCGAAAGCTGCATTTATGTCTATGTCCTCGGCGATCAAGCGGAGTTAAGCCGCAGCCTTCTCGCTTTCGCTTTACTGCGGGGCGCGCTGGGAGCCTTGCTGCATAGTTTATTGGCAATGGTCGCGGGTTATTTCCTGCTGTCTCTCTGGCCAGCCAGGGGGAACCGATGGCTGTGGCTGGCGGCAGCCTATATCGCCGCTGTCATTCTGCACGCCGCCTTCGATGGCAGTCTGCTGAACCTGATTTTCCAGGGCGACGGTGCGACCGATGGTGATGTGACGAGTGGGCTGGAAACAATCGACCCACGCAGTATCGCTGTGCCGGCAGTGGTGTGGATGATCAGCACGGTCGTGCTGGTGATCTTCGGCTTATGGGGCCTTCGGACCGCCTTGCAGCGAACGACCGAAGGGACCATCGCATCGCGCCGTTGGCAATATGCGGGCTTGGCGATGATCATTCTTGCCGCGCTGTTATTCATCGTGCCGGCGAAGCTCACCGCCAGCGAGACTTTCGAGACTGCTTTGGCGCCAGCCTTCGGCGCTATTCTGTTTGTCATCGGCCTGATCATGGCGATGAAGCGGGAGCGGGCAGGGCGATACCCCTCCTAATCAACCGGCCTCGTCATTGACAGTGTGTGCCGCAGTTCCTTAAACTCCCCATCACTGTGCCGCGGGGTGCCTCTTCGACAGAAGTGGGCTGAGATCATACCCGAGGAACCTGATCTGGATCATGCCAGCGAAGGGATTGTTGCACAGGCGGCTTGTGACTTGCCTTTCTTCCGGCCCGTCTTCCGTCTGTCTCCATCCCAAGCTGCGGGATAGGAACGAAAGATGACGGCTGACACTACGGCCAATCTGCCGCAAAACCTGCAAGCGATCAGAGATCGCGCACCGCTTATTCATAACATCACCAATCTGGTCGTTACCAATGTGACGGCCAATGCCTTGCTCGCCTTGGGCGCATCGCCCGCCATGGTCGAAAACACCGATGAGGTGGCCGAGCTGGCGCGGGTTGCGAATGCACTGGTGATCAATTTGGGCACCATCTCCAGCAGCCGGGCCGCCGCCATGCGCATTGGCGCGCGCGCGGCGGTTCAGGCCGGCAAGCCCTGGGTGATGGATCCCGTTGCTGTGGGAGCGCTCGGCTATCGCAGCCGGCTCGCTGCCGAGTTGCTCGCCGAACGACCAACTGTCATTCGCGGCAATGCATCCGAGATCACAGCCCTCGCCGCGATGCAAGGTGGCGGCGTTACAGCCGGTGGCAAAGGTGTCGACAGCACGCTTTCCTCCGCCGCTGCGTTGGAGGAGGCCAAGGGATTGGCCAGCCGGACCGGCGCGATCGTCGTGGTCAGTGGGGCGATGGATTATGTGACCGACGGCAAACGTGTGACCGGCATCGCCAATGGTCATCCGATCATGACACGCGTGACCGGCATGGGTTGTACCGCGACGGCGCTGATCGCACCATTTCTCGCCGTTACACCCGATGCCTTCGCGGCCGCGGTGCAGGCGACCATCGTGATGGGTGTCGCCGGCGATACGGCCATGGAAATGGCAGGCGGGCCCGGTTCGTTCCAAGTCGCTTTCCTCGATGTGCTTTATGCGCTGGAGGGGGAGGAGATCCTTGCCAAAGCGAGGCTGACATGACGCGGCCATCATGCGGTATCGGACACCCAGCTTTCGATCCCTCCCTCTATCTGGTGACCGATCCCGTGCTCTGTGCCGCAGGTGGACTTGCCGAAACCGTGGCAGCAGCGATCGCCGGCGGTGTCACCATGATTCAATATCGCGCGAAGGACCGCGATCTGCGATCCGCCTTGGCTGAAGCCGCCACGCTAGCGGAACTGGCGAAGCAGGCCGGCGTGCCGCTGATCGTCAATGATCGGCTGGATATTGCTTTGGCGGTCGATGCCGACGGGCTTCATGTCGGCCAGTTCGATATGCCGCCGGAAATCGCCAGGGGTCTTTTAGGCGCGGACAAGATCCTTGGCATTTCCGTCAGCAGGCCCGCCGAAATCGAAACGATCGATCCGGCCATGGTCGATTATGTCGGCCTGGGACCTGTCTTCGCGACAGCAACCAAGGGCGACGCGGCTGCCCCGCTTGGCCTCCAGCAATTCGCAAAGTTGCGGCAGCGGATCTTATTGCCGGTGGTGGCGATTGGCGGCATCGGCCACGAACGGGCGAGTGCCGTGATCCAAGCCGGCGCAGATGGCATCGCCGTGGTCTCGGCGATCTGCGGTACCGCCGATCCAGCAGCCGCAGCGCGTCAGCTCAAGAAATCGATATTGGATGCGCGCCCATGATGCCGGAACATATGGTTCCCAACATTCTCAGTATCGCCGGCAGCGACCCCAGTGGTGGCGCCGGCATTCAGGCCGATCTCAAAACCTTTTCCGCGCTGCGGACATACGGCGCTGCGGCAATCACCGCACTGACCGCGCAGAACACGCGTGGCGTCGGGGCGGTTCTGGTCGTCGAACCGGCTTTCGTTGCCCGCCAAATCGATATGATCTTCGAGGACGTGAGGATCGATGCGGTAAAGATCGGCATGCTCGCCAATGCCCAGATCATTTCCAAAGTGGCTGCATGCTTGCGCCATTGCCAGCCGCGCTGGATCGTTCTCGATCCGGTCATGATCGCCAAGAGCGGTCATCGCCTGTTGGATGAGGCAGCGCTCTCCGCCTTGCGCCGAGAGCTGTTGCCGATGGCATCGATCATCACGCCGAATTTGCCTGAAGCTGCCGCCTTGCTCGATCGAGCCGTGGCAAAGGACTGGGACGACATGGAGGAAACGGCGGTGGGATTACAGGCGCTTGGTGCGTCCCGCGTGCTGTTGAAAGGCGGGCACCTGCCAGGCGAGGCGAGCCCAGATCTAGTGCTCACCGATGGCGTCATAACAAAGCTCGATGCCGGCCGGATCGCGACCGAGAATACGCATGGCACCGGCTGCACTCTCTCGTCTGCCATCGCAGCCTTGTTGCCGCAGCATCGCGACGTCATCACAGCCATCCGTGAGGCCAAGGCCTATATCACGGGTGCCATCGCCGCCAGCGGCCAACTCGCCGTCGGTAGCGGACATGGTCCGGTGCATCATTTCCATCAACTTTGGCATCAGTCGAGACCGTAAATATGACGACCTTTCTGGAAGAAGCGCGGCAGGAGACGGCAAAGCTGCGCCAGGCTATTCATGATTTACCGTTCAATCTGGAGCTGACCGCGGGCACCTTACGCCAGGACCGCTTCCAGCATTATCTGATTCAAGATGCGCTCTACCTCACAGAATATGCGCGCGCTCTCGCCGCTTTGGCGGCGAAGGCGCCATCGGCTGGCACAATTGCGCAATTCGGCGAAGCGGCTGCCGGTGCGGTGTTCTTCGAACAGGCAATGCAACAAACCTTCCTTACGACATTCGGAATCACGGCCGCCGAGGTCGCAGCTTCCTCGGCATCGCCCACAAACCTGGCCTATACCGGCTTCATGCTGGCGGAGGGGATGAAGGGGACCTATGAGACTTTGTTGGCAGCCGTTCTGCCCTGTTTCAGCATCTATGCCGAGGTCGGTGCGGCAATCGCCGCCAAAGCGAGCGACAATAATCCGTTCCAGCTTTGGATCGATACCTATGCCGCCCCGGAATTCCAGCAAAGCGTGCAGCGTGCGGAAGAGGCAGCGAACCGAATCGCGCAGGACACCAATCCAGCCTTGTATCGGAAGATGCTGAATCTGTTTCGGTGTTCGGTGGAATTCGAATGGATGTTTTGGGATGCAGCCTATCGTCTCGAAACCTGGCCGACGGCGATTTATCGCTGACATATCCCTTGAGGCGTTGCGGTTGCCGGTGAGCAAAAAACAGGCGCGGCCTTGCGGCGCGCGCCTGTCGGATCGAGTGTGAGAGCCGGGCTTACTTCACGTCTGCCGCGACCTGCATCTTGATGATCTTGTCGGGATTGGTCACGGCGCCGTTGTCATTCGGATCGCCTCGCTTGATTTGATCGACGAATTCCATGCCCTGAATCACTTGGCCGAAAGCCGTATACTGGCCATCGAGGAAGGGGGCAGGGGCAAAGCAGATGAAGAACTGGCTATCTGCGCTGTCCGGATCCTGGGCCCGCGCCATGGAGATCGTGCCACGGACATGCTTCAAGGCATTAAACTCAGCCGGGATGTTCTGGCCGGAACCGCCGGTGCCGTTGCCTTCCGGATCGCCGCCCTGGGCCATGAAGCCTTCGATGACGCGATGAAAGGTGAGGCCGTTATAAAAGCCCTTGCGCACCAGTTCCTTGAAACGGGCCACAGTTTTCGGTGCCATATCCGGCCGCAATTGGATCACCACGCGGCCGCCCTTCAAATCCATGTAAACTGTATTTTCCGGATCGGTCGCCGCCACGGCCGGCAGGCTGCCGGCGATAAGCGTGCTGGTTGTAGCCATGGTGAGAACGGAAAACTGACGACGGCTTATTTCCATGATGCCATCGCCTTCTTCAGGTTCTCATCGAGCTTGTCGAGAAACTGATTGGTCGTCATCCAAGTCTGCGACGGGCTGATCAACAAGGCCAGATCCTTGGTCATGAAGCCGGCTTCGACCGTATCGACACAGATCTTTTCCAGCGTTTCGGCGAAGCGCTGAACCTCAGGTGTATTGTCGAACTTGCCGCGATACCAGAGGCCGCGGGTCCAAGCGTAGATCGAGGCGATCGGATTGGTCGAGGTCTCCTTGCCCTTCTGATATTCGCGGTAATGCCGGGTCACCGTGCCATGGGCCGCTTCGGCTTCCACCACATCGCCATCGGGTGAGAGAAGCACGGACGTCATCAGGCCGAGGGAGCCGAAGCCCTGGGCCACCGTGTCGGACTGCACGTCACCGTCATAGTTCTTGCAGGCCCAGACAAAACCACCGGACCATTTCAGCGCGCTGGCCACCATGTCATCGATCAGGCGATGTTCATAGACGATGCCCTTAGCCTTGAACTGATCTGCGAATTCCTTGTCGAAGACTTCCTGGAAGATGTCCTTGAAGCGGCCGTCATAGGCCTTGAGGATGGTGTTCTTGGTCGAGAGATAGACCGGCCAGCCCAGCGTCAAACCGTAGTTGAAGCTCGACCGGGCGAAGCCGCGGATCGACTCATCCAGGTTGTACATCGCCAAAGCGACACCGCTGCCGGGGAATTTGAAGACTTCTTTCTCGATCGCCGCACCGCCATCTTCAGGCTCGAAGCGGATCGTGAGCTTGCCCTTGCCCGGCACGATGAAATCGGTCGCGCGATACTGATCGCCGAAAGCGTGACGGCCGATCACGATCGGCTGCGTCCAGCCAGGCACCAGGCGCGGCACGTTCTTGCAGATGATCGGCTGACGGAAAACAGTGCCATCCAGGATGTTGCGGATCGTGCCGTTGGGCGACTTCCACATCTGCTTCAGGTTGAATTCCTTTACCCGTCCTTCGTCAGGCGTGATGGTCGCGCATTTGACACCGACCTTATGCTGCTTGATGGCATTGGCGGCATCGATCGTTACCTGATCGGCCGTCTGATCGCGGTGTTCGACGCCGAGGTCGAAATATTTCAAATCGACGTCAAGATAGGGCAGGATCAGCTTGTTCTTGATAAAACTCCAGATGATCCGTGTCATCTCGTCGCCATCAAGCTCGACGATCGGATTCTTGACCTTGATCTTGCTCATACGGCAAGCGCTCCTTCAAACGGTTTTGAATTAAGTTTAAGGATGGGTAACGGAGTTTAGCATTCGCCAATAACGGATTTCCAGGCCGACGGATTTCCGGACGCTCAGCTACATCCGCTCGGGATAATCTGTGTCGGCCGTCTCCGGTTGCTGGGCCAGCAGATCGAACAAGCGTCCAACTCCATTCACGACGGAAAAGAGCTGGCGCACGGATGGACGGGCGAAGCCATTATCGATGACATGATCGAACAGCCCGATCAGTTTGTCCCAATAGCCGTCGACATTCAGGATCACGACAGGTTTGTCATGTAATTTTAACTGCCGCCAAGTGATGATCTCGAAGGTCTCATCCAGCGTGCCGGCACCGCCCGGCAGGATGACGAAGGCATCGGATTGATCGAACATCATGCGTTTGCGGGTATGCATGCTGTCGACGATCTTCAGTTCGGTGAGGCCCTGATGGCCGACTTCGGCATCCTCCAGATGCTTGGGAATGATACCGGTGACTTGTCCGCCGGCTTTCAGAACCGCATCGGCCACTTTACCCATCAGGCCGACCCGGCCGCCGCCATAGACCAGCCGCATGCCCCGGCGCCCCATCTCCCGACCAAGCTCGTCGGCGATAACCGCATAACGTGGGGAAGCGCCGAAGGAAGACCCGCAATAGACGCAAATCGATTTGATCACAGCCATTCTGTATTTGTTCCCGCATTATTCTAGCCGCCGACCCTAACCTAATACCGGGGGCCGTCAATGGTTCTTGGCCCAGATCACTCGCCGCCCGCAGTGGGCCTTAGGCGCCGGGGCAGTTGTCAGGGCCGGACGCGGGGATTAACGTTGTTACCCGGCGGTGCGACTCGCCCACCGACTATATTGTGAGGAAAGTGAATGGCACGCCTGGCCTTGATCGGGACGGTAGCTGCGGTGGCAATCGCCGCAGGATTGGTTCTGGTCTATGTCGTCTATGAGTCCGACAACGACGATAACGTCCCGCCAGCCCAGCAGACCACGGCGAATTCGGATTTGGCCGCTGGCAATAGCCCGTCCGGGACCACCGGCACCAGTCAGCCGGGACAGACGCAAACCGCGGCCAAGCCAACACAGGCGCCAGCGGCGGTGATGCCGAGTTTCGATGTCGTGCGTGTCAATCCCAATGGGGATACGGTCGTGGCCGGCCGGGCAGCACCGGGCGCTGAGGTGACGCTCCTGGATAATGGCAATGTCATCGGGACGGCAACGGCCGACGGGAAGGGCGAATGGGTCCTGCTGCCGGACAGCGCGATGTCACCAGGCCAGCACAGCCTTACTTTGCGCGCCCAGGCGGGAGAGGCGCCGGCTAAGGAATCCGACCATGCCGTGATCATCCTGCAGCCGGCCCCGGCCAAGGATATCGCCGGGCGACCGACACAGGCACCGGCAGGCGCTTTGGCGATCGAGGTTCCAAGATCCGGAACCGGCCCCACGCGAGTTCTGAACATGCCGGGCGGCAAGGCAAAAGAGGATACGCTCTCTCTCGCGACTGTTGATTACGATCAGGCTGGGCGCGCGATCCTGGCCGGTACGGGCAAGCCCAAGTCGACCCTCAATCTCTATCTCGATAACGGCTTGCTGGGGCAAATTACCGTCGATGATAACGGGAATTGGTCTTATCTGCCGGCCTCGCCAATCTCACCCGGCCTGCACCATCTGCGCATCGATCAGGTCGATCCGGCTGGCAAGGTGGTGTCCCGTGTCGAACTGCCCTTCGAACAAGCGCCGACTGCTTTGGCTGCCAGCAATGGCAAGGTGGTCATTCAGCCCGGTAACAGCCTGTGGCGTCTGGCACGCCAGAGTTATGGCAGCGGCTTGCGCTATACCGTTATCTACGAAGCGAACAAGACCCAGATACGCAATCCCGATCTGATCTATCCTGGCCAAGTCTTCGTCATGCCCAAATCGGAAGAAAACGGGCAGGGTGGGGATGCAATGGCGCCGAGCGGTGAGGGCACCAACTAGGCTAATTGTGCCAGGAAATTCCTGCCGGAACTGATGCGCAAAGTCAGGCCGATGTGGCGTGCAGCCCGGAATAGCCGTTTGTGGGTGTCGTAGCGCGAGGCCAGTGAGGCAGAACCTCCGCAAGCATATCGAGATATGGCTTGATCTCGAGGACGATTTCGATGGCGCCGCTCAACAACTCCACAGGAGCGGTCGGCGAGGCGACGGAAGCTTTGCCGATGCAGAAGATCCGTCTCTGGCGAGAGACGATCAAGCGGCTGCAAATAAGCTGCTGAGTCGCTTCAATGACTGCATGGACGCTCTTTCGAAGCGTGATGCCTTCCACCGTATAAGGGTCCGGTCCGATATCCGCGGCGACTTGCAAGATGGCGCCTCCTTCCACCATGCGCGTGCCAGCATTGAAGCATAACCCCTGATAAATGAAAGAAAATTCAATCGGTTTTCCGGAACGGCCGATGCGAACCGAACCGTCCTGGGCGAAATGTATATGGTCCAGGCTATTTGGGGTCATGGGAGGAAAGGAGACCTTCGTCTTCATAGAGAGCGAAATTCCTGCAAAAGTCGCAGCATCTTAACGATCTGCGATTAAGGATGTGTAAAACCCAGCTGCACCGATATGTCGCAATATGCGTGCCACAAAGCACGTGACCCTGAAGACGATCTATGGCAGATCAAGGGTTTGACGGCGGTTTTTGCAATTTTTGCCTTACACGCCAGTTAACGCTGCCAGATGACAGACAGAGGGTAACTTGACCGTACTCAAAACCGTCCTGACGCCGATTCATCGCGAAGGTTGGCCGTTCATCGCAATTTTCGCGGTTGCCACTGCCTTGCTTTGGTGGCTCGCCGAACCATTGGGTCTGATCGGGCTTGTGTTGACGGTGTGGTGCATCTTCTTTTTTCGCGACCCGGCCCGGGTTACGCCAAGCCGAACTGGGCTGGTGATCGCGCCGGCCGATGGCGTGGTGCAGATGATTCAGCCGGCGATCCCGCCGTCGGAAATTGGGCTGGATCAGCGGCCGCTGACGCGCATCAGCATCTTCATGAACGTCTTCAATGTGCATGTGAACCGCTCGCCGATCGATGCCGAAGTGATCGCTTTAGCGTATCGACCCGGCAAATTTTTCAACGCTGCTTTGGATAAAGCGAGCGAATACAACGAGCGCCAGTCTATTCATCTGCGGACGGCCGATGGCTTGAATTTCTGTGTGGTGCAAATTGCCGGGCTCGTTGCGCGCCGCATCAAGTGCGATCTCATGGCAGGAAAGACCGTGCGGGCAGGTGAGAGATTCGGTATCATTCGTTTCGGCAGTCGGGTTGATGTCTATCTGCCTGATGGCGTGCAGCCTCTGGTCGCTGTCGGTCAGTTGACGACGGGCGGCGAGACGGTACTGGCGGATATCCGCTCCGACGAGGCGGCGCGCCTCGGTGAAATGCGATAACGACGTCAGAAACAGAAAGCAGTCTTCGAGGAGGGCGTTAGCCATGCGGCGAACCCGTTTGCGCGATCATTCGATCAACCGCCTGATTCCCAACATGCTAACCCTGATGGCGCTTTGCGCGGGCTTGACCAGCATCAGGTTTGCTCTGGTCGCGAAATGGGAACTGGCCGTTGTCGCGATCCTGGTGGCGGCGATTTTCGACGCGTTGGACGGTCGCATCGCGCGGCTTTTGGACAGTACGAGCAAATTCGGTGCTGAGCTGGATTCGCTTTCCGATTTCATCAGCTTCGGCGTGGCGCCGGCAATGATCCTCTATCTCTGGGCGCTCGATCAGTCAGGACGTATCGGTTGGGGTTTGGTTCTTGTCTTCAGTGCATGCACTGCGCTACGCCTCGCGCGTTTCAACACCAAGCTCGACAATACCGATCTGCCGGCCTGGACGTCGCGCTTTTTTACCGGCGTGCCGGCGCCGGCGGGCGCAGCTTTGGCGTTGATGCCGCTGGTCGGGTATCTGGAATATGGTCCCGGTTTTTTCAATCATCCCTTCATTGTCGGAGTGACCATGGTCGGCGTCGCCGGCTTGATGGTCAGCCGCTTGCCCACCTTCTCCTTCAAACGGCTGAAAGTGACCCAGGCCTGGGTCTTGCCGGCCATGCTGTCGGTGACGATCTTTATCGCGCTGCTGGCATCGGAGACTTGGAAAACGCTGCTTTTCAGCGGACTGGCCTATCTGGCTTCGATCCCGTTCTCTTATCGTCAGTATCAACGATTGCAACGCCAACGTCCGCTCGCGACGCCGCCCGTCTTGGATACCGAGGACATCGATCACCTGTAATCGAGTTATTTGCGACCGTTGTGATGCGCCTGCAGGCTCTGGACGATTTCTTCGAGCTTGCCGCGATCCATCAGGAACAGGTTGCGTCCCTTCCGCTTGAGCAGGCCTGATGGATAAAGTTGGCTGATGGCGCGATTGACGGTTTCGCGTGTCGTGCTGGTGAGGCTGGCAATCTCATGCATCGGCGGGAGCGGCCGCACCACCCAGAGACCCGGAACGGCGACATCCGGCTGTGCCATGCGTAGCAATTCGGCATAGACGCGCTGAGCGGCCTGCAAGGTCGAGAGTTCCATGATGCGCAAACCGCTGGTGCGAATGACATCGGCCAGGCGTTGCAACAGCATGAAACCGACATCGGCACGATCCCGCACCAGATCGGTAAAAATGTCCGGCGCCATGATGGCGATCTCGGACTTTTCCACCGCAGTCGCGCTGGCCGACCGGGGTTTTTCGTCGATCGCCGCCAGCTCGCCGAAGAAATCACCGGCCTTGCGTGTCGCCAGAGTGACCTCGCGCCCGGCGCCGGAAAAACTGACGATGGCTACCGCGCCGCGCAGGATGAAAAAGACGTCGCGGCTGGTGCTGTCCTTATCCAGGATGGTTTCGCCACGATTATAAGTTCGCCAACGGCAGCGGCTTGAGACCGATTTGATTTCCTCATCGCTTAGGCACCGCAGCAGCGAGAAGCCGCGCAAGCTTTTTTCAGCAGCGTTGCTGTTCATCGACGATCTGTCCCCGGCATTCTATTGGCTTTGACCCCTTTCACCGGTCCGAGATATAGGCTGGCCGGCCTGGGGTTGGTTTTCATAGCATAGCGGGATAGGAAGTTCGAGTGCTTGGGACAGATCCTTGCGTTCGAGGGCCGTCGCCCAGATGAATCTTAACTTTTGGCCATCAGTTAACCGGTTTTGGCACCACCCGCTGAACGCGACGCGATTCCGCAATTGTATTCCAGGCCACGGCACCCAGCACCATCAAGCCGCCGATAACCGCATGAATCCCAGGATTCTCGCCGAGGAACAGAAAAACCCAGACCGGCCCCAAGATACATTCCAGCAAGCCGATAAGGGCGGCTTCGCTGGCAGGAATCAGCCGCGCCCCGAAGGAAAAGCAGATCAGGCCGACCGCCAATTGACCGGCGCCGAATAAGAAGAGCAGGGCGATATTTGCACTATCGGTTTCCAGTGGCGCGCCCAGAACGGCGCCGACAACAGCCATGATCACGCCGGAGAGGCAACAGGCCGGTGTCATCCGGATATGCTGGAAACGGCGGGTAATGACCGTGGCGATGGCGAGCGAGAAGGCAATAACGGCGGAGAGCAGTAAACCGGATGGATCCGCAGCCATGTCGTGCCGCGAGACCATCACGCTAACACCGCCAAGGGCAAGCAGCATGGCCATTGCCTTCACAACGGAGATCGTTTCGCGCATCCAGAGCCAGGCAATGATGCCGGCAATCAGCGGCGCCGTGCTTTGGATCACCAGAATGGTGGCGACGGTTGTATGGCGCAGTGCGATGATGAAACAGATCGAGGCGGCACTGAAGCAAAGCGCGACGGCGAGGCCCGGCAGGCCTTGCGTGCGGATCACTGTGCCAATATTTCGACCTTCGCGCCATAGCAGAAAAATCAGCAGTGCTGCTGCGGAGAAACCGCCGCGCCAGCAAACCTGGGTCCAGGAATCAGCGGTGATGAAACGGGCGATCAATCCGCCGGTGCTCCAGCACAAGGCAGCTGCCGCGACCAGCAGGGATCCCTGGCGATGAATGGCTGCAGAATTTGGATCGATCATTGCCTCCCGCTCTCCGCCATTCATTCTTCCGATTATCCGAGGGCTGGATGAGGCCGACAGGATAGAGCAAGGAAATGCGGCCTGAGCAGGGAGGCGAGACGCATGATCGTTCGGCTTTCCGTGCATGGCGGTGCCCGGTCCATCACCGCGTTCCACGCACACATGGCGGTGAGGCATGACAACATGGGCGCGGGCCACCATGACAAAACGGAGCTCTCACCCTATGCTGTCGCGCAATCACACACGATTCGCAGGAATAGGTGGATATGACGCGGCGGCATTTGTGGGTGCCTTTCAGCTTGATGATGTTGGCGGGGTGCGCGGGTACGCCCGAGGCGCCCTCATCAATGACGGGTGCTCAGGCCACGGTGCCAGCTATGCCGGCTCCTCCCGGACCAGCCGAAGACTTCCACATGCTGGACCAGACGACGTGTCCGACCGAGGCTGCGAGCTATGGCGACTGGGTTGCCCGTTTCCAGTCTTATGCACAGCATCAGGGCAAGCGGCCTGACATGATCCAAACGGCTTTCGCCACGGTCAGGGAAAATCCATCGATCAGCGCGAGCGCCGGCAAGCAGCCAGAATTCGTGACGCCGGTCTGGACCTATATGAGCAAGGCGGTTTCACCCAGCCGTATCGCCAAAGGCCAGCAGAAATATGCCGAGAACGCAGCCATTCTCGCAGCCGTTCAGCGCGATTACGGTGTGCCTGACAGTGTCCTGATGGGGATCTGGGGGATCGAGACCGACTTCGGCAATAATTTCGGCGACGTGAACGTTTTCGAGGCCCTGTCCAATCTAGGCTATCGTGCCAATCGTGCGCCATTCGCCTGCAAGGAGTTGCTGGCGGCGCTGGATATCGTCGATGCAGGCCATATCGCGCCTAATCGCATGATTGGTTCCTGGGCCGGCGCTATGGGCCACAGCCAGTTCTTGCCCACCAATTACGTCTCGGTGGCGGTCGATCGCGATGGTACTGGCGCGCCGGATCTCTGGACCTCCATGCCGGATGTCTTCGCCTCCACGGCGAATATGCTCAGGCGGGATGGCTGGCAGCCGGGCGTGCCTTGGGGCTTTGAAGTGAAGCTGCCGCCGGGGTTCCCCTATGGCGAGGCGGAGTTGGATCAGCAAAGGCCGATCAGCCATTGGCAATCATTGGGCGTCCGCCGCATTGACGGAACGGCGCTGCCGAATCTGTCTGGCAACACCTCGATCCTCCTGCTCGCCGGATATAAGGGCCCCGCCTTCCTGATCACTGATAGCTTCCGGGCGCTCCTCAAAT
Organism: Dongia soli; assembly: GCF_034044715.1. Taxonomy (NCBI): domain Bacteria; kingdom Pseudomonadati; phylum Pseudomonadota; class Alphaproteobacteria; order Rhodospirillales; family Dongiaceae; genus Dongia; species Dongia soli. The sequence goes on from NZ_JAXCLW010000002.1 coordinate 219,803, forward strand.
ACAACTACTCGACCAGCTATGCCTTGTCCGTTGCCTATCTCGGCGATCAGATCAAGGGCGGCAGCGGCATTGTTGCGGCCTGGCCGGTCAACGAGCCAAGGCTCAATCTGGATGAGCGGATCGAGGTGCAGGAGCGGCTTCGCCAACTCGGTTATGATATCGGTGCTTCCGATGGTGTACTTGGGCTGAAATCACGCAAGGCGGCCCGTCAATTCCAGAAGCAGATTGGTTGGCCGCAAGACGGCTTCATCACCAAGTCCCTGCTGATGGAGCTACGCCGCCGTACGATCAGCTAAGCGGCGACCATGCGCCAAAGGCGGTTAAAGATCTCCAGACCGCCCCAGAACAGGAACATCACCCAGGCGACCGCAGCGACCGAAAGTATGTAGCCGAAAATGGCAAATACCCCATCGCGGCCGCCGATCGCTAAAGCGAGAACGGCGAGGGCGATGCCGGGCAGCAGATTGCCCATCGGTACCGGCAACGACAGCAGCACGGCGAGACAAAGGGAGACGACACCGATCAGCCGCTCCGGAATGCCGGTCACCAAGGCGATCAATCTGGGTTTCAGTGCTCGCTCTATCCAATGAAGATAACGGCCTGATATTGCAGCAAGTTTGGCGAGCTGTCCTTTCTTGAGATTTTTATCGCGCAACCATCTGGGGACATAGGGTGCGCGCAATCCGAGAGCGAGTTGGGCAGCGAAGAAAATCACCGGCAAGCCGGTGATGAAGGATAGCCCGGGAATGCCCGGCAAGGGCAGGCAGTTCGGCAAACTGAAGATCAGCAAGACAACGCCGAATGCGCGGTTGCCTAGCCGCCGGTTGACCTCATCGAGCTTGAGTGTGTCGTTCGGATCGCCTTGCGACAATTCCCGCAAGATCTGCGTGATCCGTAGACGCCGCCCGTTGGGCTGGCTCTGCGACTGTTGCGATGTGGAATCGCCGGGTAGCCGTTTTGGATCTGTCAAATCATGCCGCCGCTGGAAATTGTGGAAAACCGGTTTATCAGGCAAAACAGGGACTTGGCAATCGCCCCTTGAGTACCCAGGTGAATACCCCGCGAACCATTGCTTTTCGGGCGGTGATCGCTATAGTCCGCCCGACTTTCCCGCATTTTGCGGCAATATGAAGACAATCAACCCGAAACGAGGGGGCAGGATATATGTGGATTTCTCAGGCTTGGGCGCAAGCGGCCGGTGGTGCACCTGCGGGCGGCGATATGTTGGGTACGCTGGGCTCGCTCGCCCCAATGCTGCTCATTTTCGTGGTGTTCTATTTTCTGCTGATCCGTCCCCAGCAGCGCAAGGCCAAGGAACATCGCGCTCTTGTTCAGGCGCTGAAAACTGGTGACCAGGTTCTCACCAGCGGCGGCCTGCTCGGCGTGGTCACCCAAGTGACCAATGACAGCGAAGTGAAAGTCGAGATCGCCGATGGCGTGCGCGTGCGCGTGCTGCGCCAGGCCATCACCGAGGTCGTCAACAAGACTGCCGATACAAAGAAATAAAATACGGCGAAGCTGATCGATACGGCGCCGGAACAAGGGACGACAGGGTAAGCGGGTATGTTGCAGTTCGCGAAGTGGAAGGTCACGCTGATCCTGGCCATCATTTTGGCTGGCTTTATTTTCGCCGCGCCGAATCTAATCAGTCGCGACAAACTGGAAAGCTTGCCGGGCTGGGTACCGAGGACGGTATTCAGCCTCGGCCTCGACCTGCAGGGCGGCTCGCATCTCCTCTATGAAGTCGATACCAAGGCCCTGATTGCCGAACGGCTCAACGGCGTAATGGACGAGGTCCGGACGCAGTTGCGGGGCGCAAATATCGGCTACACCGATCTGGCCGTGAAAGACGGTGCAGTGCGGCTGAAGCTGCGCGATACCGGTTCCCTCGATGCGGCGCGGGCCGCATTGAAGAAGGCAGCAGGGACTTTGGCCCTGACGGTCAGCGATGACGGGAATGTGGAAATCAGATTTTCCGAAGACGCGGCGCGCGCCGAACAGATCGATGCGGTGACCCGCTCCATCGAGGTTATTCGGAAGCGTATCGACGAAACCGGCACCAAGGAACCGACCATCATCCGGCAAGGTAACGACCGTATTGTCGTGCAGTTGCCCGGCGTTAGAGATCCGCAGCATCTCAAACAAATCATCGGCACCACCGCCAAGATGACGTTCCGTCTGGTTGACGAAGCGGCGGCCGTCAGCGGCCAATTGCCGCCGACCAGTGAATGGGTCCCGTCCGCCGAGGGGAATGGTGAAGCGCGGTTGCCGCTGCAGAAACGCGTCATGGTTTCCGGCGAAAACCTCACCAATGCGCAGTTGAGCTATGACGATCGAAATCGCCCCGCGATCTCGTTCAGCTTCGACTCCATCGGTGGCCGGCGCTTCGGCGAGGCAACCTCGCAGAATGTCGGCAAGCGTTTTGCCATCGTTCTTGACGGCAAGATCATCAGTGCGCCGGTGATCCAGACAGCGATCATGGGCGGCAGCGGGATCATCACGGGCAACTTTACATCGCAAAGCGCGCAGGATCTGGCATTGCAGCTTCGTGCCGGCGCCCTGCCGGTACCTTTAACGGTCCTGGAGGAGCGTTCGGTCGGCGCCGATCTCGGCGCCGATTCCATTGCGGCCGGCAAGCTCGCCTGTATCCTGGCGGTCGTCCTGATTGTGGTTGCGATGCTGGTTCTTTATGGCTTGTTCGGATTGTTTGCCAATGTGGCATTGATCCTCAACGCCGTATTGATGACCGCGATCCTGTCGATTTTCGGCGCCACGCTGACTTTCCCCGGCATTGCCGGCATGGTGTTGACCCTCGGCATGGCGGTTGATGCGAACGTGCTAATCCTCGAACGTGTCCGCGAGGAGATGCGCAACGGCCGGTCGCCAGTCACGGCGATGGAAACCGGCTACCGCGAGGCGCAGGCAACCATTTTCGATGCCAATATCACGCATCTGATTGCCACCTTGTTCCTGTTCCAATTCGGCTCCGGCCCGATCAAGGGCTTTGCCATCACGCTGATCATCGGCATCGTTACCTCCGTCTTCACCTCGGTCTGGGTAACCCGCCTGATGACTTCGATCTGGCTGCGTCGCACGCGGCCGAAACAGTTGCCGTTGTAAGAGGCCCCGGATCATGTTCAAGCCGATTCACATCGTTCCGGCCGGTACGCGCATCGATTTCATGCGCTATCACAAAATCACCTTTGCGATTTCTGTCCTCATGGTCATCGCATCGATCGTTCTGTTCTTCACCCGCGGGCTGAATTACGGCATCGATTTCGAAGGCGGGATCCTGATGGAAGTTCGCGGCCAGCAGGCTGTGGATCTGGCGGATATGCGCGAGAAATTGAACAATCTCGATCTCGGCGAAATCTCGCTGCAGCAATTCGGCGATGCCAAGGATGTCCTCGTCCGCATTCCCTTGCAGAAGGTGAATGATCCGGCGCAGCAGCAGGCGGCCGTGCAGAAGGTCAAAGACACCCTTGGAACGAGCTGGGAATATCGCCGGACCGAAACGGTCGGTCCGAAATTTGGCGATGAGCTGAAGTCGGGAACGGCCTGGGCCTTCGGTCTGGCCATGCTCGGCATCATGGCCTATGTCTGGTTCCGCTATGAATGGCAGTTCGGCGTCAACGCGCTACTGGCCCTGTTTCACGACGTCATTACAACAATCGGTCTCTTCTCCCTGCTGAGGATCGAATTCAATCTAACGATCGTTGCGGCGGTGCTCACCATCGCCGGCTACTCGGTCAACGACACGGTCGTCATCTATGACCGCATTCGTTATGACCTGCGGCGATACAAGAAAATGCCGCTGGGTGAATTGATCAATTTCGCTTTGAACACGACGCTGAGCCGAACGACGGTGACCAGCGGCCTGACGCTGCTCTCCGTGCTCGCCCTCTATATTTTCGGCGGCGAGGTCCTGCACGGATTCTCCATTGCGCTGATTTGGGGGATCATCATCGGCACCTATTCGACGATCTGCGTGGCCACCCCATTGCTCCTTTACATGAAGATTCGTCCCGCCCGCGAGAAGGAGGAGGCCACGCCGCAGCCTGACGAAGGTGCTGTAAAGCGCGGATGAAACGGATCAGGTCCGGGGAGGTTTTCCTTTTGGACGTTTCCTTCAAAGCGTCCGGCGCGGTCACTTAAATCATAAGGAGGCTGTCATGGATGTGACGCCCCTCATCCCCGAAGGTCGGCAAATTGTCGAAGCCTATGGCGATGGCGGTTTCAAGGTATCCGGCAAGGCCTATCAAGGGGCGGTTCAGGTATTCCCGGGGCGGACCCTGGCTTGGGATGCCTCGGATTTCGCCAGTCTGACGGCCGACAGTTTCACCGCCATCATCGAAGCCGGCCGGTCGGGCGAAGTATCGCTGTTGTTGCTGGGGAGCGGTGCGCGCACGCAGATGTTACCTGCGCCACTGCGCCAAGCATTACGTCAGGCAGGAATCGTCACTGAAGTGATGGATACGGGTGCCGCCTGTCGGACCTATAATGTCTTGATGGCCGAAGGTCGGCTGATCGTCGCCGCATTGTTGCCGGTCGACTGATCGATCGGTTTCCGGCGAAAGCAGACGGCGCAAAACAAAACGGGGACCCATCGGTCCCCGTTTCGCTGACCGGCTCAGGCCGAGATCAGGCGAAATTCTTCGCCACGAAATCCCAATTGACCAGATTCCAGAACGCGCCGACATAATCGGGCCGCTTATTGCGATAGTCGATGTAATAGGCATGTTCCCAGACATCGCAGGTCAGTAGCGGCTTGTCCGCCGTGGTCAGCGGGGTCTGGGCGTTGCTGGTGCTGGCGAAATCCAGCGAGCCGTCAGACTTCTTGACCAGCCAGGCCCAACCCGAACCGAAGGTGCCGACGGCAACTTTGGTGAACTCGGCCTTGAAGGTATCGAACGACCCCCACTTCTTGTTGATCGCATCGGCCAGGGCGCCGCTCGGCTGTCCGCCGCCCTTGGGCGACAGGCAATGCCAATAGAAGGTGTGGTTCCAGACCTGGGCCGCATTATTGAAGATGCCGCCGGAAGACTTCTTGATCGTGTCTTCGAGCGAGGCGTTCTCGAATTCGGTGCCCTTGATCAGATTGTTGAGGTTGGTGACATAGGTCTGGTGATGCTTGCCGTAATGATACTCCAGGGTCTCCTTGGAGATATGCGGCTGCAGCGCATCCAGCGCGTAAGGAAGCTCGGGGAGGGTATGAGTCGTCATTGGTGTACCTTTCTTTTTGTTGGCAGGTCTTTCTCCGTGACGGGGTGATTCCTAGCCTCATCTGCTGTCAGTTTCATCCCTAAATTCAGCTAGGTTATTGCTGCTCGGCGCGAGCGTCTCGGCGGATGACAACATGACATTCGCGGTGGGTCGGCGCCGCGACATGAACTTCATGTTCCTTGCTGAGAGGACGGCGATTCACGGGCGCTTCCTCTGACAACCGGTGAACACCGGGACGGCTCACTGTTCACGAAAATGTGAACGGAGCAGCTGCGGTGACCCCGGCCAGAATTTTCGCTGATTTCCGACCGGCGCATGTTAATAGGCTCAGAGCAGCGACGGCGTCCAAGCAACAACATAGATTATGTGTAAATATCGGATATCTAATTTGACGCTCGATCCGACATATTGCCTCGAACAGCTCGGACGGTGGGATCGCGATCGTTATCTGACGATTCTGGCAGCGCCAAGCACGTTGCGTACACCCTTCGCAATCCTGGCCGCCTTTAATCTGGAATTGGCCCGCGTCAGCGAATCGGTATCTGAGCAGATGCTCGGACTCATTCGACTACAATGGTGGCGCGATGTGCTGGACGAAATCGCCGGCGGTGGTCAGGTGCGCCGCCATGCCGTCTCGACGCCTCTCGCCGAGATCGTGCGCGAGCATCACCTGCCAATCGACTTGCTTGAGGCCATGATTTCGGCACGTGAGAACGATATCGATCCGGCGGCGGCGATGTCCATGGATGAGACCGAAATCTATCTCGATGCCACGGCCGGTAATCTCATCCGTCTGTCGCTTCAGGTATCGGGCCTCGACGTTGGCGAAGGGAGGGTTACGGAGATGGCCCGGCATGCTGGCATCGCCTACGGTTTGACTGGATTGATCCGCGCGACTTTATTCCATGCGCAATCACGGCGTCTGCTCCTCCCGCGCGATGTCCTGGAACGGCATGGTGTCGATCTGGACCGGCTGACGGAGCTTAAGCCGCAAGCCGCCCTGCCTCTGGCGATTACCGATCTGGCGCAACACGCTGCCGGTCATCTCGGGAAGTTGAGGGCGCTGACGCCGCCGCGCCAAGCTGTGCCTGCTTTATTGGTAGCCCGTCTAGCAGCACTTCAGCTTGAGCGTTTGAAAGGCGGCGGCTACGATCTTTTCGATTACGGCAATATCGCCAATGCGCCGACCGATATCTGGCGATTATTGGCGGCGCGCTTTATCGGCCGCCTATAGAGCGGCGATAAAAAAAGTATGGGGAGAGTCAGGGTATGAGCAAGCCAGCGATCATTTCCGTTGCCATCACCGGCAGCCAGCCGACCAAGGCGCAAAATGCCGCGGTGCCGATTTCTCTCGCCGAGCAGATTGAAAGCACTCATGCAGCTTATGAAGCGGGTGCGGCGCTCGTGCATATCCACGTGCGCGATGGAGATGGCAAACCGACTTCCAATGCGATGCTGTTTGCCGAGGTTCAGGCCGGAATTCGTAAACACTGCCCCGACATGATCATCCAGCATTCGACCGGTGGCCGGGGACGCAATGCCGGGGAACGTGGCTCCTGCATCGCGCTCAAGCCGGACATGTGTTCGCTGGCAACGGGTTCGGTCAATTTCGCCACCATCATTTATGAGAATCCCCCGCAATTGGTGGAGGACATGGCAAAAGCCATGCTGGAAAATGCCGTTAAGCCGGAATGTGAACTGTTCGATCTGGCAATGCTCTACAACACCCGTAGCTTGCTCGATCGCGGCTTGATCAAAGGCCCGGCTCATGTGCAATTCGTGCTGGGCATTCCAAATGCGTTGCCGGCCCGGGAAAAGGTGCTCGATTTCATGATCGAGGAACTGGCGGAGGTCCTGCCCGGCGCCACCTGGACAGCCGCGGGTATCGGCCGCGGACAACTGGAGGTCAACCACTGGGCGCTGAAACGCGGCGGCCATGCGCGGACGGGCTTGGAAGACAATATCTATTTCGAAAAAGGGCGCCTTGCCGCGAGCAATGCAGAACTGGTCAAGCGCGTGGCCGATCTCTGCGGCAAATACGATCGTCATCCCGCCAGTGCCTCGGAAGCGCGCCGTTTGCTCACGCTTCCGGCGGCAGCTTAAAAGGTCCGGTTAGTCGGCGGCAACGACGCTATGCACCAGGCTCCGGCGATCGCGCAGGGCATTGGCGGCTCTCACGCTGTCGGCGCCGCCTTCTCGCCGTAGGACATAGCTGCCATCGCTGGCCGGACCGTCAACCACCCGGAGCTGCAAGCTGCGCAGCAGATCGGCGATATCGGCAGTCGTTGCTCCCGGCCGGAAGGTGACGCGGAGATCTTCGGCCGTCGCGGTGAGCAGGATGGCTGGTGTCAAGGGACGGCCCAGCATGCTTTCCGCTTGTCGATAGACCCACCAAAGTGCCGTCGCCGATATCAGCGCGACCAAGAGGGCTGCGAGGGATGCCAGTTGCGCTAGCCGCAAACGCCGTCGTTCGGCCAGTCGCCGCTGCGGGCTGCTTTTAACGGCGGTGACATTGAAGTGCGTTTGGCGTGCTGTATCGATCTCTCGGAGAAGCCGTTGCAATTCCCGCTTTTCGGTATCGGCGTCGAGGGGCCGCGACAGTATCGCAGTTAATTGTGCTCGTAAGAAAGCGGTATCGCGCAACACAGTTTCGGCCGCACCGGTATCGGCCCGGTTCTCCGCCATCGGCCCAGGCGACCGGTCCGACGCTGCCGCCGGATAAGCCGTCTCCTGGCTATAGAAGTTGATGCGTTCCGCGTTCTTCATGCCGCGCCGCCAATCCTTCCCCCAATCGGGCCGTATCATAGCAAGGTGCCGGAATAAGACAAACATCCCAGAAACGATCTCGAATGGCAGAAAATACTGGTCACGCGGCATTGCTGCCAAAAGGCTTACGGATATTATGAAGCGGCATTCATCGATTGGAGGTCCGTGATGCCCGATATCGGCAAGGATCGCGCCCGGCAATCTTCGCCGCGGAAGCAGGTGCCGCGCGTCATCCGCATGTTCGTCTTTCCGGATGCACATCTGCTGGACATTTCCGGGCCCATGTCCCTTTTCGCTTCCGCAAATGAACTGGCCGGATATCGCGCTTACGATGTCGCGCTGCTTGCTCAGCACGCAGGAGCAGTCCGCAGCAGTGCCGGGATCGAGCTCGTGGCGAGGTTCAGCATTGCCGACGGGGTGAGCCGGATCGATACCCTGCTGGTCTCCGGCGGCAAGGGCATCGATATGCTGCTGCCTGATCGCACGGTCGTCGCGTGGCTGCAACGACAAGCGGCAAGGGCACGTCGTGTGGCGTCGGTTTGCAGCGGGGCGCTCTTGCTGGCTGAAGCCGGGCTTCTGAAAGGGCGGCGCGCGGTAACCCATTGGGATCGCTGTGATCGGATGGCCGAGCAATATCCCGATATCAAAGTCGAGCGTGATCCGCTCTTCATTCGCGATGGCAAATTCTATTCCTCCGCGGGCATTTCCGCCGGCATGGATCTGGCTCTGGCGCTGATTGAAGAAGATCTCGGCGGCGATCTCGCCCATGAGCTGGCCCGGGAATTCGTTCTGTATATGCGGCGCAGCGGCGGCCAGGCCCAGTTCAGCCCAGCCTTGCGGGCGCAGGTCACGACACCGGGCAAGATGAAGGCGCTACAGGAATGGGTCCTCGCGCATCTGCATTTGCCGCTGACGGTGGATGATCTCGCAGCCCAAGCCGCCATGAGTCCACGCCATTTTGCTCGGCGCTTCACCTTGGAAACCGGGATGACACCCGCGGCTTTCGTCGCAGCAGCGCGGTTGGACGGGGCACGACAAGCCTTGGCATCGAGTGATGCACAAATCGATGACGTGGCGCACCGGCTCGGTTTCGGCAATGCCGAACGGCTCAGGCGCACCTTTGTCCGGCATCTATCGGTAACGCCAACCCAGTTTCGTGACCATTTCCAGCTTTCGGGAGGTAATGGCGATGTCCGCTGAGACGAAGAACGTCGTGCTTCTGCTTTATCCCGATGTCGAGGTTCTGGATTTTGCCGGTCCCTTCGAGGTCTTCTCTGTTGCGGCACAATGCGCGGCGCTCCAGTCAATTCGAGTAAGGACCGTCGCGCATCACAAGGCGCAGCTCTGCACGGTCGGCGGCCTCAAGGTGGTGCCGGATGACGATTTCGCCTCGTCGCCGCAAGCAGATGTGTTGCTGGTACCGGGTGGAATAGGCAGCCGACGTGCCGTGCGAGACGAAGCGGTGCTGGCATGGCTGCAAAGGCAGGCGATGGAAGCTGAGATTGTCGCCAGCATCTGTACCGGTGCCTTGCTGTTGGGGCGTTTGGGTTTGCTCGATGGCCTTCGTGCAACGACACATTGGGGTGCCATCGAGCTTTTGCGGGAATTCGCGCCACGCATCGAGGTTCTTACCGAGGCACGGTTTGTCGACAATGGGAAATACCTGTCCTCGGCTGGTATCTCCGCCGGCATCGACATGTCCCTTTATCTGGTCAGCCGCATTTACGGAGTAGACCTTGCGGAGCAGACAGCCAGGGAGATGGAATATGACTGGCGGGTCCGGCAGCCCGGATAGAAGCGGGGCTATTGCGCGACAGCATCAATGCCAGCAATGACATCGCTTCCTGGTTCCAAGGCAAAGATCTGAACCTGTCCCGTTCTTCCCTTGACCTGAGCGTTGCCCAGCGCGCGGAACCGGAAGTCCTTGCAGCCGGATTGCGTCGCTTCGCTGCAAATGATGTCGACGCCATAAGTCTTGGTCAGCCCTTCGAGGCGGGCGGCGATATTCACGTTATCGCCCAGGACGGAATAGCTGAAGCGCTGCTCCGATCCCAGATTACCAACACAGCTGATGCCGGAGTTGAGGCCGATGCCGATGCGAAGTTCGGGCAGCGCCGCTAGAGCATCCTTACCTATGTCGGCATCGCCGTTTCGCAATTTTTCGTTCAGCAGTTTCAAGCGGTAGCGCATTGCCAGGGCGGCCAGACAGGCATTCTGTCGGTGCTGCGGATCGTCAAGCGGGGCGTTCCAGAAGGCCATGACGCTATCGCCGATATATTTATCGATGGTTCCACCATGGGCCAGTATGGCATCGGACATTTCGGTGAGGAACAGGTTGATCAGGCGCGTCAAGTCGGTCGCATCGAGGCGCTCGGCAATGGAGCTGAAATCACGGATGTCGCAAAACATCACGGTGGTTTCCCGCATCTCGCCGCCAAGCTGCAAACGGCTCGGATCCGCAGCCAGTCGGGCAACCATGGCAGGCGCCAGATAACGGGAAAAGGCCTGTCTTACCCGACGACGTTCCAATTCCGCCTTGATATAGCCCATGAGCGATCCGCTGCTATACACCAGCAATGAACCGAGGGCCGGATAGACCGGGTCGAACAACCAGCCGAGCCTTGTAAAAGCGACCACGGCCAAGCCGACGCCGAGCGTGGCGGCCACACCGCCGGCCACGGCGCAACCGATGGGACCTAACCTTGGCAGCAGAAAGATCATTGCTGAACCGAGAAAGAACAGCAGGAGGATCTCGACGAGATCGGCCCAATAGGGACGCCGCAAATAGCTTCCACTGATAATCTGCTCGAGCGCCTGGGCATGAAGCTCGGCACCCGATACCGCGCCTTCGAGAGGGGTTGCGCGCTGATCCTTCAGGCCGAGGGCGCTGGTGCCGATGAAAACGATCATTCCCCTGATATCGGGTGCTTCCTCACGTAAAACCTGCCACGCGGGGATGAGACGCTGCGCCTTATGACCCGTATCATAAAGCCAGATATGACCGTTGCGATCAGTCGGAACATGGAAAGCGCCGATTTGGATGCTGTCTATACCGTCGTAATGGCCGATTGCGGCGACGCCCTGGGCGCCGGATGCTTTCACCAGATAGGTCGTTGCCTGTTGAGCGACACGTAGGGCCTCGGCCGCCAGGCTTGGGAAAAACTGGCCCTTCAGCTGCATGATCAGCGGCAATCGCCGGATGACACCATCGGAATCCGGCAGTGCATTGAAGGTGCCGTTACCACTGGCCGCCTTTTCCAAGATCGGGAGATTTGTCACGGCGCCGCTGTAGCTCAGAACGAAACGGTGGGGGTCGGTTCCGACAGAGGCGAAACCGGCTTTGCGCGCCGGGAGACGATCGCCTTTGTTGGTCGACAACACGAAGCCGCTAACGACAGGCGCCTCCGCGAATACTTGCGCGAGCGCGGAATCAGGATCGGGCAAGCCGGCGAGGGCCTTGTGCAAGTCCTGAAACCGGTTTTCCGGATCCCAGCTATTCCCCATGATCTGCGGCGAAGTCCGATCAGGCTCCGCAAATACCATGTCGAACGCGATGGCAGCGACCCCCGCGTCGTGCAATTTCATCACCAGCCTGGCCACAAGGTGACGAGGCCACGGCCATTGGCCATATTGCTGCAGGGTTGCATCATCCAAATCGATGACACGTACCGGTGTTGCCACATAACTGCGCGGCAACATGCGCTGGAGTTGATCGAAAATGCGAAGCCGCAAATCGATTAACGGCCCTGGATCCGCCGCGCGCAGCACGAGCAAGCCAAGCAGCACGATCAAAGGGACGCCACGCTGCAAGGAAACATGCATGCTGTGTCTCTCGCATGGGATGTCTTGCCGACGGCCATCACTCGAACGGATGATGCTTTTTCCGCCTCGTCTCGAGTATACACTGTCCGACGGGCATCACGCGAATGACGCGTCCGAAGATTTATTCCCATTCCTGATTTCAGTCCTGGCGCCGCAAATCGAGTCCCATCGCTGATACCGCCGGCTTTCGACACAAGTCATACGAAAGGTATTGGCGATGTCCGCGACATGTCGCTTGCTTGTTGCGTTGGTGTCGATCTGGCTTTGCGTATTCGCCCGACAGGCTGCTGGCGAACCGATCGCTAGCGTGAATGAAGTGGTGAACAGTGCGGAGCGCGAGCCGCCGGGCGCGATCAAAGTGCCGGTGCGCTTGTCAGATGAACTCGTCCAGAATGAGCATGTTCAAACCTTCCCTCGCTCGGCCGTCAAACTGACCTTCATCGATGGATCGGAGATGCGCCTGGATGAAAGCAGCGAGGTGGTGCTCAGCCAATATGTCTTCGATCCCGGATCGCAAACCAGTAACGCATTATTGCAGCTCGGTGCCGGTGTTTTCCGTTTCGTCTCAGGCGAGAAGCATGACGAGGGCGTGGTCTTGCAAACGCCGGCGGCAACGATCGGGATCCGGGGCACCGATATTCTGGTGACGGTCAGCGCCACCGGAGCGACAAAGGTCCAGGTGATTGAAGGGGCCGTCGTTCTTCAACCTACCGGAACAGGTATTGGCGCGAATGTGACAGCCGGCCAGGTCGGAACCGTTGCTGGACCAAATGCCAATGCCTCCGTCTCGCATGCGGGAGGCGGCCCCTCCGATACCGACCGTGCGCGCAGCACGGCAGAACGGGGTAAAGCGGGCAACGGCCGAAGTGGAGGTGACGCCACCGCGGGAAATGCTGCTTCTCCCGGCAGTCCGAGTGGTGATTCGGGCGGCAACACAGGCGGTAATGCGGGTGGCAACACGGGCGGTAGCCCGGGGGATGGCAATGGTAATGGTAGCCATGGCGGGAAACACGGCCCCGCTGGCGGGAAGCATGGTCCCGCTGGAGGGAAGCACGGCCCCGCAGGGGGAATGCACGGCTCCACCGGCGGCAAGCATGGCCCCGCAGGCGGAATGCACGGCTCCACCGGCGGCAAGCATGGCCCCGCAGGGGGAATGCACGGCTCCACCGGCGGCAAGCATGGCCCCGCAGGCGGAATGCACGGCTCCACCGGCGGCAAGCACGGTCCCGCAGGCGGAATGCACGGCTCCACCGGCGGCAAGCATGGCCCCGCAGGCGGAATGCACGGCTCCACCGGCGGCAAGCACGGTCCCGCAGGCGGAATGCACGGCTCCACCGGCGGCAAGCATGGTCCCGCAGGCGGAATGCACGACTCCACTGGGGGTAAGCATGGACCGGGCGGGAAGCACGGTTCCGCAGGCGGCAAGCATGGATCGGGTGGCAAGCATGGATCCGGCGGGCAGCACGGTTCCACAGGCGGCAAGCATGGATCCGATGGGAGAGGCGGCAAGTCAGGCGGCTCGTCCGGCGGCAATCCACGCTAGCAACCGCTACAGAGACGCCCATCGACAGCTATCTGCGGGTTATCCGGGATTGGTGGGTCGTGACCGGTGCTTGCGGTAACCGTTGCCTTACGGTATCCCGAACAGGAATGGGCTCTGTGCGGGTAGCAGCATGAATTCGGTGGTAAATTGCGCCGTTTATGAAAACGGCCGCAAGGTTCGGGACCTCGACATCAATCATCTTGAGCAAATGAAGATCTTGGCCGGTCAGTTGATCTGGATCGGCCTCCTGGAGCCCAGCCAGGAGATGTTGGCGCCATTGCAACGGCAATTCGGCCTGCATGAACTGGCTGTCGAAGATGCTTATCGCGCCCATCAGCGGCCGAAACTGGAAGTTTATGGTGATACCGTCTTCGTGGTGATGAAGACCTGCCAGTGGCTGGATGGCGAACTCGCATTGGGAGAGACCTGCTTTTTTGTGGGGAGGGGGTATCTGATCTCCGTGCGGCACGGAAAGTCGCTCAGTTATCGGTCTGTTCGCGAGCGTTGCGAAAACGTCCCGGGCAAGTTGAAGAAAGGCGAAGATTTCATTCTCTATGCCTTGATGGATTTTATCGTCGACAATTATTTCCCGGTTATCGACGCACTCGAAGAAAAAGTCGAAGAACTGGAAGGCGCCATTTTCGAGAACCGGGATCAGCACCGGGACATTTTGTCGGAAATTTCCATTCTGCGTCGCGATCTTCTGGCGATGCGCCACGCGGTGGCGCCACTGCCGGATATTTGTCAGCGGATCATCCGCTTTGATGTGCCGGCGATGGACAAAAACACGCAGCCTTATTTCCGCGACATCTATGACCATGCTAACATCCTGATGGATCGTATCGAGGCGCTGCGGGAAACCGTGAAATCGGTCGTTGATTCCAAGATGCTCATGGTTTCGATGCGGCAGAACGAGGTCATGCGCAAGCTTGCTGCCTGGGCCGCCATGCTGGCGGTCCCGACGGCGATCGCTGGCATTTACGGCATGAACTTCACCAACATGCCTGAACTGACCTGGCGCTACGGATATTTCACCGTGCTGGGGGTTATCGTCGTGATCTGCCTCGCTTTGTATTGGCGCTTCAAGCGCTCCGGTTGGTTGTAGCCGGCGCGGCTTAAGCTTCGCGGCACAAATCTAACTCCGCGCCAGTCTCGACCGCAGATCATCAATCAACCATTTGCCGGCGCGTCCGGGCGGGCGCGTACGATCATGCACGATGTAAAGTGGTGCGAGGAAGCTCGTGTCTTCGATCAACCTCAGGCGGATCAGGCGCCCGCTATCGAGATGCTTTTCCACCAGATGCAACGGCATATTGCACCATCCGAAGCCGGCCAAGAGATAGTCCAGCCGCGTTTGCAGATCAGCAAAACGCCAAAGACGACGCCCGATGAGATTGCCGCGCAACGTTTGGGTCAAAGGTGTTGAATCCGTCAAAACGAGCTGTGTCACTTCCGCAAGCTCGATGCGGCTGATAGGCGTAGGTCGCTTGCTCAGCGGATGCGTTGTCGCGACCACGGGTACGAAGGGAATATCGGTCAGTGGCTCGGCCTGCAAATCGGTCGCCCCGGTCACCAGCAGCGAATAAACGGCCAAGCGCGCGACACCATCCCGAAGCCGCTGTTCCGGTCCGCCCAAGCCATCAGTGAAGAGCAGAACCGGGAGTTGCGGAAACGCCCGATCCAGCGCACTCAGGCTTTCCATCAAGATGTGTGTCGGAAAGACCGGATCAACGGCCAGAGCCAGTTCGGGCTCGATATCGTTGGCAATGCTCTCGGCGCGCGCTCGCAGCAGGTCCGCACCGTGCACCAGGCCCCGGGCGTCCGTGAGAATTGCCCGGCCTGCTTCCGAAAGAATGGGGATTTTGCCAGAACGGTCAAAGAGTTCCAGCCCGAGGGTTGCTTCCAAGCTTTGGACCGACTGGCTGATGGCGGATTGCACCCGGCCCAGTCGGCGCGCTGCGGCGGAAAAGCTGCCGGTCTCGGCAATCGCGATCAAAATCCGCAGTTGGTCTAAGGTGAGGCGGTCGATCATATACGAACCATCATTATTTATGATGGATCGTATCAGTTTTTAGCCAATTGTGTCGATAGGTGGATAGGTTCATATGCAGAAGTAGTGAAGCAACTGAAAGTCTTTTCCATGAATGCTCCCCTCAAAGATCGTGTCCTGCAGCCGTTGGACGACCAAGCGCTAGACCAGCTCTTCCGCCAAGCCCGTACCTTCAATGCCTGGCAGGACCGCCCGGTCAGTGATGAACTGCTGGCAGAGGCGATTGACCTCGCAAAGATGGGGCCGACCAGTGTCAATGCGTCGCCCATGCGCGTGGTTTTCGTGCGCAGCCCGGAAGCGAAAGGGAAACTGAAGCCGGCGTTGGCGGAAGGCAATGTAGAGAAGACGATGTCGGCGCCGGTCACCGCAATCATCGCGCATGATCTTGAGTTTTATGAGGCGCTGCCGAAGCTGTTTCCCCATGCGGACGCTCGGTCCTGGTTCGCCGGCAATGATGCCTTTATCGAAGCCACGGCCTTCCGGAACGGCACCTTGCAGGGAGCCTATCTGATCATGGCGCTGCGCTCGCTCGGCCTTGATAGCGGCGCGATGTCAGGTTTCGATAATGCCCTTGTCGACCGGACTTTCTTCGCCGGCACCAAGGCAAAGTCGAATTTTCTTCTGAATATCGGTTATGGCAGTCAGAAAAATCTCTTCCCCCGCTCGCCGCGTTTCGATTTCGGCGAGATCGCCAAAATCGTCTGATGCCAGCCTTCCGGGTTGATCAGAGGATCTTCCCGTCAAATGGATTACGTCCAGCCCGATCCTCGATCTCGACCACCCAGAGATCAGGATCGCGGCTGACTTGGCGGTCGATGTAAGAGGTCGCCTCCGTTTCGGTCATGACCTGCCCCTGATTGGCGACGAGCCAGGCGACATTACCGTCGAGATCGCGGGACTGGGTCAGCACCTTGCTAGTACCATCCAGGAGGTTGATCTTGACGATGATGGCACCGCCCCAATCATCGCCATGATGCAACACGGCGGCAAACAGGCCTTCGCTATTGCAACGCCGCACCGTCGCCTTCACCACCATCTCGCTCGGCAGGCGTGCCTCACTCATGCCGCAAGAACCGTCACTGTTTTCCTTGGGCTTTCAAAGCGGCTTCGCGCATTTGCGTAAGCGTCAGGCGCGGTGTGATCGCTTCCGGATCGATGCGGATTTCGATCAGAGCCGGCTTGCCCGCAGCCTCGGCGCGCTGGAAGGCGGCGGCGAAGTCTTCGGTCCGTTCCACCGTTTCGCCATGGGCGCCATAAGCGCGGGCGAGGGCGGCGAAATCCGGATTGTGTAGCTCGGTCCCGGAAATGCGGGCCGGATAGGTCTTTTCCTGATGCATGCGGATGGTGCCGTACATGCCGTTATTGATGACCAGGAAAATCACATTGGCCCCATATTGCACAGCCGTTGCCAGTTCCTGTCCATTCATCATGAAACAGCCATCGCCGTTGAATGAGACAACCGTGCGCTTCGGGGCGACGAGTTTCGCTGCAACCGCCGCCGGCGCCCCATAACCCATCGACCCGTTGGTCGGTGCAAGCTGGCTGCGGAAGGTCCGATATTGATAAAAGCGGTGCGCCCAGGTGGCGTAATTGCCGGCCCCATTGGTGATGATGGCATCGGCCGGCAAATGGCCGCGTAACCAGGCCATGATCTCGCCCATCTGCACCGCGCCGGGAACGGGGGCGTGTTTCAGGTTCTCCAGATAATCGGCGTGAGCCGATGCCGTCCAGTCATCCCAGGCACGATGATCGATCGGTCCCAGTGCCTTTGCCGTGCGGGCAAAGGCTTGCATGCCGCTATTGATCGGCAAAGCCGCTTGATAGACGCGGCCCAGTTCCTCCGGATCGGCATGCACATGCACGAGCGGCTGCTGCGGCACAGGAATATCAAGGAGCGTATAGCCAGAGGTCGTCATTTCTCCGAGACGCGGCCCGACCACCAGCAGCAGATCGGTGGTTTTCACCCGTTCGGCCAGTTTGGGATTGATGCCAATGCCGACATCGCCGGCATAATTGGGCAGCGTGTTATCGAACAGATCCTGACAGCGGAACGAACAGCCCACCGGCAGATTGGCCGCTTCCGCAAAGGCGCGAATATCCTTGACCGCCGCCTGATCCCAGCCACCACCGCCGACGATCATCAACGGACGTTTTGCCTTGGCGAGGCGGTCGCGCAGGTCGTTCATCTGTTCGGAACTCGGCGCGCCGCGCGATATGCGGTAAGGGCCGGCATCGGCGGTTGCTACCTTATCCGTCAGCATATCTTCCGGCAGGGCAAGAACCACAGGACCAGGTCGTCCGTTGACGGCCCGATGGAAGGCTTGGCTGACATATTCCGGTATGCGCGACGCATCCTCGATCTGGGCCACCCATTTCGCCATCTGGCCATACATGCGCCGGAAGTCGATTTCCTGGAAGGCTTCGCGCTCTGCTTGGTCCCGGGCGACCTGACCGATAAAGACGATCATGGGCGTCGAATCCTGGAATGCGGTGTGGACGCCGACCGAGGCATTGGTGGCGCCGGGTCCGCGCGTGACGAAACAGATGCCGGGCTTGCCGGTCATCTTGCCATAGGCCTCGGCCATATAAGCGGCGCCGCCTTCCTGGCGGCAAACCACAAGCTTTATCTTGTCGCGCTTATCGTAGAAGGCATCGAGGGCGGCGAGATAGCTTTCGCCTGGAACGCAGAAGGCCATATCCACGCCATGGATTGCCAACTGGTCGACTAGAACCTGACCGCCGGTCCGCAGATTGCCGCTCACGCTCATGGTCTCGCTATCCCCTTGCTAGGCATTTCTTGTTCGATTGCCACCTTGCTAGCCCAGGCCCGAGGATGAGGCAAGGCGGAGTTCCATGCAGCCCATGCAACTGGCTAGGCGTCAGGCGGATCGCCGGGCCAGATCCGTCGAATGACGATGGAATCAGCCTGGGTGTCAATAACTCGCTGCGACAAGTTCACAGGAGTATGGCAGAATGATCCCGGCCGCCGCCCGACGGTGGGAGTCGTTTGGCTCTTGCAACGTCCGAAGAATGCGGCGGCCTTGGGAGGAAGGGGCGGCATATGCTCAGCCCCGATTTACGGCAGATCACACGACGCTATTAAGTGACGGGTCGGATTACTATCGACCGGTCCGCGCGGTGATGATCGCCACCTGTTGTATCTGATATTGACGGACAGAAGGGGAAAACATGTCCAATACACCAGATAAACCGATTACCGATAAGACACCTGCTGCTTCGGCGATGGCGCCTAGCGCTCCCGCGACGCCGAGCATGGCGTCACCTGCAGCGGCCACCGAAGCATCGGCTGCAGCGCCGCAACCGGCCGCGGCCGCAGCTAGCAAGACGCCGGCTCGAAAGGCGAACCGGAAGAAGACTGCCAAGAGGGCCGCGAAGAAGCCTGCGGCCAAGAAGGCAGCGAAGAAAGCGGCTAAAAAGCCGGCTGCAAAAAAGAAAACAGCCAACAAGAAAGCAGCAAAGAAACCGGCGGTGAAGAAGAAGGCGGCCAAGAAGAAAGTAGCCAAAAAGGCGATGAAGAAGGCAGCCAAAAAACCGGCAGCCAAGAAGGCAGCAGCCAAGAAAATGGCACGGCGCAAGAGCCGTTGATCCTGCGATAGATGCGTTACGCCCTCTGCCCGGTCCCTCGGGAGAGGGCGTAACTTTGTCCGACTAGCTGCTAGCGGCTCACACTGGCGGCCGGCGATGCGCCCAAGGCTGGCGCTGTTCCAAAGCAGCTCCGATACGCAGCGGCCCAAGATCCTCAAAGCGCCGACCGACGATCTGCAGGCCAATCGGCAGGTTATCCGAGGTCCAGCCGCAGGGCACGGATAGAGCCGGGCATTGGCTGACGAAATTGAAGACCGAGGTGACGTCGAGGCAGTGGAAATTGCCTTGATCGTCCAGGCGCCAGAACTCGCTGTCGGCGCGGCCAACCCGGACGGCGGGTTGCGCCATGGTCGGGCAAAGAAGCGCGTCGCAACGCTGCAAGATGGGAGCTAGTTCCTTCCATGCCTCGGTTCGGCGGATTTCGATTTTCTTGAATTCGACCGCTGACATGGCAAGGCCTGCATCCAGATAGGCCACCACCCGTGGATCCATGCGATCCCGATATTCCGGCAGCAAATGGCCGAAGAAGGTCGCCAGATAGACACCCCAATGGCGCGCCCAATCCTCATCCAGATTGATATCCCAACTGAGCGAGACGTCCTCGATCTCGGCGCCGGCGGCTTCCAGCACCTTCGCCGCATTGCGGACGGCGGCTTCGACTTCGGGATGCCAGACGCGGCGACCGAAATCGAGACACAGGCCGAGCCGCATGCCTTTGAGATCGAGATTGAAGGGCTGGGTAAAATCCAGCGCCGGTTTCAGCGACTGGATATCGCGATCATCCGGGCCCTGGGTGATCTGCATAAACAGGCATGTATCGCCAATGGTCCGGGCGAGGGGGCCGAAATGCGAGAGCTGGTCGAACTGGCTCGGCAGGATGGTAAAGGGGATACGTCCGAAACTGGGCTTTAGGCCGACCGTTCCGCAAAAGCTGGCTGGGATACGGACCGATCCGCCCATATCCGAGCCTTCGGCAATCGGTACGCACCCGGTCGCAACCACGACGCCAGCACCCCCGGAGGAACCGCCGGGGGTGCGCTCGGGATTCCAGGGATTGCGCGAAATGCCCCAAAGCGGGCTCTCGGTGAAGCCGCTATAGGCGAATTCCGGTGTCGTCGTTTTGCCGATCAGAATGCCGCCGGCGGCGTTGAGCGCCTCGACGATCGGCGCATCATAATCCGGCACCCAATGTTCATAGGCGTAGGAGCCAAGCGTCGTGCGTTTTCCCTTGGTCGGCGTCAGATCCTTCATGGCGAAAGGCACGCCATGCAAGGGGCCGCGGAACTTTCCGGCTTTGGCTTCCTGCGCCATCTGCTTGGCCAAGGCACGGGCTTCATCGGGATAGGTGAAGCAGAAGCCCTTCAGCACCGGATTGACTTCATCGATCCGCGCCAGGGCATTGTCGATGACATCGACCGGCGAAAGTTGGCCTGTGCGAATCTTCGCCGCGAGCTCGGTTGCCGGCGTATAACATAGATCGAGATCAGCGCTCATCAAGGTCCCCCGCATATTCTTATATCAACAGGGTGGCGAGCATCGACTACCCGGTGGCCCTGGTCAATGGGTGAGATCAATGGTTCACCGCCAATGGGTCGCCTGAGCGAAATTTAAGGTCGATGTCTTTGCGGTGCGGCCCTTGCCCTCGTGTTGGACTCAAAGCATGATCGGTTGGCCGGCAAGCCCATGTTGCTGGAGGGCCGGCGCCGGCAGCGGTGGAGAAATGCGATGATCGACCAATTAAGTGCCGATCAGGTGGCGCAGTTTCAGCGTAACGGCTTTCTGATCTTGGAACGGCTGATCGATCCCGATGATGCCGCCAGGCTTGCTGATCGTTTCGAAGGCTTGTTTCGTGGAGAATTCGAAACCGGTCTTTATCCCGACGAATGGAACTGGCAGGAAGGACGCGATTCGCCGGATCGGACCCGCCAGATCTGTAATGGCTGGAAATCGGATTACACCGTGGCGAGCGTGGTTTTGCGCCGCGAAATCGGTCGGCTCTGTGCCCAGTTGGCCGGCTGGCCGGGCGCTCGTATCGCTCAAGACAATGTCATTTGGAAGCCACCAGGCGCGAAGTCGCTCGGCTATCACCAGGACAACGCCTATAACGCCTGGATCGTGCCCGGTGAAATGCTGAGCTGCTGGATCGCGCTCGACGAAACATCGGCCCGTGGTGGAACGGTGGAATATGTGAAGGGCTCGCATCTATGGGGGCCATCCGCGCCGGCGAAGCAGTTTCATGCGCCGGCGGATTATCGCGAGGAGATGATCGCTCGCGCCCGGGCGATGGGGCACGAGCCGGATATACACTATGTCGAGGTACCTCGGGGCGGCGGTGCGTTCCATCACGGCTGGACTTGGCATGGCTCGGGCCCCAATCGTGCCGGTCGCCCGCGACGCTCCGTTGTCAGCCATTGCATGTCGTCTGGGGCGACCTACCACCCGACAAAGGTCAGCTATATCTACAATCGCTATAAGCGCATGGACGATACGACGATGGATGAAAGCTACTTTCCAATCCTGTGGCGCGAAGACGGTTATCGCACAGCATGGCTGGATGCCTATATGCGGCGTGCTGCTGCATCTACCAAAGAATGAATAATTTTTTGTTTCACAACTATAAGGTATACCCGGTCCGCCGGCATGATGCCGATGCGGAACTACCGAAAGGGCCGATCTGTTTCTTCGACCAAGAATAATTGTCGCGTAGAAAGGCTGTCTCATGTCGATCTTCAAGCTGACGCCAACTATCGACCATCTGGACGACCCGGCCTGGCAGGGCAGTGCAAACAAGAAAGTCTGTCATGTCAGTGCCAAGAGCGAAGCGGAAGCCAGGCAGTTTGCCGCGGAAAAATTTCAGGTGGGCGGGCAGGTTGCGACCAGCAATCCATGGCTGAATAGTGCTTTGACCGACTGCGTTGTGCAGGATATCGCGGCCAGTGAGCCCCTGCCTGTTGGCGAAGTCATCGTGATGGAATGATTCGCTGTCTATGAATCTCTGGCATTCCTTACTGTTGCTTGAAATGATTCCTCCTTCGGCTTCACTGAGGAGACCGAGGGGAAAAAATGCTAAAGCGCATTCTGTCACTAGTCATCTTGTTGGCTGCACTCTCTATGCACGTCGCTCTTGCGGAAGACGGGCGGCAATTGACGCTGACCATCGGGCAAGAGACGCGCCACTTCACGCGGGATGTGTTGTTGTCGAGACCCGATACGAAGACGGTCTCGATTGCGCGGGACATCGCCTATGGCAAGCCGATGACTTTTCGTGCTGTTCCCCTGGCGCGTTTACTGGAAGGCCTGACATTGCCACCGGATTACGTGTTGGAAGCGGTGGCATCCGACGGCTTTGCCACCCAACTGCCGCTGGACCTGGTCACCAATAGCGACCCGACGAAAGCGGTCGCCTATGTTGCCATCGAAGATCCCGCCAAACCCTGGCCGGCACTGCCAAATAAGAAGGTCAGTGCGGGGCCGTTCTATATCGTTTGGCTGGGCGACGGAGCGGCTTCGGTGCGCAGCGAACAGTGGCCCTATCAAGTTATCAGCTTGACCACTCAGGAAGCGCCGGCAAAAAGATGGCCGGCGCTGGCGGTGGATGCCGCATTGCCGGCAACCGATCCGGTGCGGGCCGGGCAGACTCTGTTCGTGACGCAATGCATGGCCTGCCACAAGCTCAATCGTGCCGGCAGTGCCGATGTCGGTCCCGATCTAAACCTGCCGATGAACCCAACCGAGTATTTCCAACCTGCCGCGTTGGAACGCTATATCCGCGACCCGGCCTCAGTGCGGCATTGGCCGGAACAGAAAATGCCTGCTTTCGATCAGGCGAACTTAAGCGATCGGGAAATCGCCCTGATTATTCGCTATCTCGGCTATATGGCATCGCGCAAAGTGAAATAGGAGCCCGCATATCGTGACACAGGATCTTTTCAACAAGGTCGATCACTATATCGACTCTCTCTTCGTTCCGGACGATTCCATTCTGACCGATGTCCTGGACTCCACCAGAAACGCCGATATGCCACAGATCCAGGTCTCGGCCAGCCAGGGGAAGTTTCTTTACCTCTTGGCTAAGCTGATCAATGCGAAGCGTATTCTCGAACTCGGCACGCTCGCGGGCTATAGCAGCATCTGGATGGCGCGCGCTCTGTCGGCGGAGGGCCGGTTGCTGACTTTGGAATACAGCGAAAAGCATGCCAAGGTGGCGCGTAGCAATCTGCAACGCGCGGGACTTGAGGACCGGGTCGAGGTCATGGTCGGGCCGGCATTGGAAACATTGCCGCAATTGGCGGCGCGCGGCGAAGCGCCGTTCGATATGGTCTTCATCGATGCGGATAAGAACAACTATCCCGCATATCTCGATCTGGTCGTGAAGCTGACCCGTCCCGGCGGTTTGGTCCTGGCCGATAATGTCGTGCGCGCCGGAAGCGTACTTGCGCCGGACAAGGGAGACACGGCGGCCGAAGGTGCGCGGCTTTTCAATGAAAAGCTCGCCAACCATCCGCGTTTGGAGGCAGTGGTCCTGCAGCTGGTCGGTGAGAAGGGGCATGACGGCCTCGCCATTGCCCGCGTCAAGGCGTAGGTCAACTTTTCAGATCGGCCGCTGCATGAAGGCGCGCTTCTCATCTGCCAAACCTTTGGCACGATGCTGCTCGCGAATGGCGCGATGGCCGGGCCCCAGATCGGACTCGGTCATGTCACGAAAGCCAAGCCGCCGATAATAGGGTGCGTTCCAGGGAACGTCTCGAAAGGTCGAAAGAGTAAGACGGGTCAGGTGGAGTGCGGCTGCGCGCTTGCCAACTTCATCGATCAATCGCCCGGCAATCGGTGGCCGGCATGTGCCGGTAAGACATCGATCTCCTCGATATAGGCGGCGCCATCGATAGGCGAAAAAATCACGGCGGCGACCGGCAGACCGCCCTGATCGATTACGATAAGACGCCCTTGGCTGACCCGTTCCGAGAGGGTAGCAGCATCCGTCGGTTCATCTTCAATAATCCAAGCCATACCGATTTCGATGAACCGGGCGGCGGCAAGCCGCTCGATCTCACGCACGGCATCGATGTCGTCAATCCGACCGTCACGCAGATGATATAGCCCGGTCAAATGCGAGTGCCCCCGGTTCAATCAGTGATGCGACTGATGCAGGATTTCGTCCTTGAGCCCGGTTTCATAGGCCGCACCTTCGGGCGTCAGGACGCAGCCCATGGGATATAGCGACTGGATCAACCCCTTGCGCTGCAAAGCCGCCCAGGCGGCTTCATTGGCGAGACCCGACGCATCGCGGGACCGTACGACATAGTGGCCAAGGTGGAAATGATCGCCATGCGGATGCGGCAGGCGGCTGATCATGATATGGCCGGGTTCGTCCGCCGGGCTGGCATAGCCTTCCATCTTGGCCAGTTCCTGGAAGAGCGTCAGGGTCTTGAGCTGGAGCGGGTTGAGCTTCAACGGATTTTGCTTTGGCGGCATTGCCGAATTCCTTTGTTGGATACTTAGTCTCGGAAATTCACGAATTGCAGCGGCTGCTCGATCTTGAGACCGCGAACGAAGGCAATGGCTTCTTGCAGCTCGTCTTTCTTCTTGCCGGTGACCCGCAATTCATCGCCTTGGATGGAGACCTGGACCTTCATCTTGGAGTCCTTGATCTCCTTGACGATCTTCTTCGCCAAGGTCTGATCGATACCTTGCTTAATCACCACTTCCTGGCGCAGCGAATTGCCGGTCGCTTTCTGCGGATCCTTGAACTCAAGGGCGCCGGCATCCAGCTTGCGACGGGTGATGTAGACTTTCAGGAGCTCCTGCATTTGCTTCAATTTGAGATCGTCATCGGCATTGACGGTGATGATCTCTTCCTTGCGCTCGATGCTGCAATTCTTGGCACCCTTGAAATCGAAACGGGTGCCAATTTCACGCACGACGCCCTGGATGGCATTTTCAACTTCCGACAGATCGGTTTTCGAGACGATATCGAAGCTGGGCATCGCATCCTCCGGCGGCCAATTAAATGAGAATCGGCGGCAATCTGCCATATTCGGCGCTTCCTGGCCAGACGCCGGGGGACCGGCCTATACTGTGGCGGGAGGCTCGGTATGGGATCGCTACTGCGGTTGGCCGGATTGTTGTTTTTCTGCCTGTTTTCGCCCGGCCTGCAGGCGGCGGAACTGACGGCTGCCGAGGTGCGCGCGGCGTTGGCGCATGCGACAGCGGGGCAAGGAGCTGATCTTTCCGGAAAATCGCTGGCCGGCCTGGATCTGCAAAATCTGGATTTCAGCAAAGCCAATCTGAGCGGCGCAGACCTGAGCGGCGCCAATTTATCCAATGCAGATCTGCGCGGCGCCAACCTCGTCAGTGCCAATCTCACGGATGCCAAGCTGGTTCGTGTGAAGCTCAATTTCGCCTGGATCATGCGAGCGAATTTCACGCGGGCGGATCTTTCGGGTGCGATCCTGGAAACGCTGGTCGTGTCCCAGGGCATGGAGACGCGGAGCGAAGAAGCCGCCATCTTTGCCGGCGCCAAGCTCGCTGGTGCCCGCATCATGGCCCGGTTCAGTCTGGATGATATGCGCGGTGCCGATCTGTCGGGAATCATGGCTTCGGCAGATATGAGAAATCAATCCATGGGGCTGATCCGGGCAGATTTCTCGCAAGCGAATCTTGAAGCTGCGCATTTTGACAATGCGTTTCTGGCCTACGCGAAATTCCACTTTGCGAAACTACAGAAAGCGGATTTTAGGGGTGCCGATCTGAGCCATGCCGACTTCACGGGCGCCTATCTGATCGGTGCGGATTTCACCGGCGCCAAATTGGCGGGAACGAAATTCGACGGTGCCGTGCTGACGGATGCGAAGGGATTACGGCAATAAGGACGGGGAGCTCGCAGCCGATTGCAAGCAGACAAGGCATGATCAATCGGCTACATTCGGTCGGAATTCAGTGGGTATCTCGTTATTATGACACAACAACAGTCTCGCCGTTTGACCGTCCGGCATGAAACTTGGCCGATTGCCGGCACATTCACGATATCTCGCGGTAGCAAAACCAGCGCCGAAGTCGTTGTGGTCGAATTGACCGAGGATAACGTTGCAGGGCGGGGGGAATGCGTTCCCTATGCCCGCTACGGCGAAAGCATCGCTCAGGTCATGGCTCAGATTGAGAGCTGCCAGGCCGCGCTGGAATCAGGGGCCGACCGTCAAGTTGTCGCCGACCTGCTGCCGGCGGGCGCGGCGCGGAATGCCGTCGATTGCACGCTTTGGGACCTCGAAGCGAAAAAGCAGAAAAAGCCGGTCTGGAAACTGGCGCGCCTGAAGGAGCCGCGGCCGTTGATGACGGCCTATACGATCAGCCTCGCCGCGCCGGATGAAATGGCGCTCAATGCCGCGAAGAACCTGCATCGGCCCTTGCTGAAATTGAAACTGAGCGGGGCCCAGGATCTCGAGCGGGTGCAGGCGGTCAGTTTCGCGGCGCCGCAATCGCGCCTGATCGTCGATGCGAATGAAGGCTGGTCAATCGAAGATTACAAGAAACTGGCGCCGCAATTGCGCGCACTCAACGTTATTCTGATTGAGCAGCCTTTTCCGGCCGATGATGACGACGCCTTGCGTGATCTTGAGAAACCGATACCGGTCTGTGCCGATGAAGCATGCCACGACCGGGCCGGCCTGGAGCGATTGGTGGGCAAATATCAGGCCGTCAATATCAAGCTCGATAAGACCGGCGGCCTGACGGAAGCCTTGGCCTTGGCCAAAGCGGCGCAGGAACAGGGGTTCCAAATTATGGTGGGAAGCATGGTGGGGACGTCCTTGGGCATGGCCCCGGCCTTCCTTGTCGGGCAGCAGGCATCCCTGATCGATCTCGACGGGCCATTGCTCCTTGCTGAAGATCGGCCGGCGGGCTTTGCTTATACCGGCAGCCTGATGCAGCCGGCCAGCCGGGAACTTTGGGGGTAGTTGAGAAACGGAAGAGCCGATGGGGGGAAGTGACGTCGCGGCGATCGAAACGCCGGCTTATCCAAAAAATATCTGGCCGGCCGTGGTCGCCGGTATTCTGACCGCCTTTGTGGGCTATGCCAGCTCGTTCACCGTCGTTCTGCAAGGCTTGCAAGCGGTCGGGGCAACGCCGGGGCAGGCGACGTCCGGATTGATCGCAGTCGGAACGGCGATGGGATTTGCCGCGATCGTCCTGGCGCTGCGCTATCGGATGCCGATCAGCATTGCCTGGTCAACGCCCGGGGCGGCCCTGTTAGCATCGACCGGCGCGGTGGCCGGCGGCTTCGAAGCGGCTTGCGGCGCCTTCATCGCCTGCGGCGTGATGATCGTGATTGCCGGGCTCTGGAAACCTTTCGGCAAACTGGTGTCGAGTATCCCGGCGGTTCTGGCGAATGCCATGCTGGCGGGCGTGCTGTTCGGTCTCTGCATTGCACCCTTTCATGCCATTGCGCAAATTCCCGATCTGGCGCTGCCCGTGGTGCTGGCCTGGGCGGTCATGGCCCGGTTGAAGCGGCTTTATGCCGTGCCCGTGGCTGTGCTGGTGGCGGTGATCGCCCTCATCATTAGCGGCGTGCCGGATTTTTCAGTGAGAGGCTCGTTCTGGCCACAGGTCGAACTGGTCACGCCTTCTTTCTCCTGGAACGCCATTTTCGGCATCGGCCTGCCGCTATTCCTTGTCACCATGGCATCACAAAACATTCCCGGCCTCGCAGTCTTGCGCGCCTTCGATTACCATCCCCCGGCCAGCCCGCTTTTCGTTTCCACCGGCATTGCCTCCCTGCTGTCGGTTCCGTTCGGCGGCTATACCGTCAATCTGGCCGCCATCACGGCGGCGCTCTGCGCGGCGCCGGAAGCGCATCCGGATCCGTCCAAGCGGTATATCGCCGCTGTCGTTGCCGGTACGGTCTATGTCGCCTTCGGTGCTTTTGCCGGCGTGGCCGCCAGCTTTATTAGTGTTTCGCCGCCGATCCTGATCCAGGCGGTGGCCGGTTTGGCTCTGCTCGGCGCGTTCGGTTCGGCAATGAGCGGGGCGTTGCAGAATCCATCGGAGCGCGAGGCGGCGGTCATCACCTTTGTTGCAACCGCATCAGGTATGTCGATCGGCGGGATCGGCTCGGCATTTTGGGGACTGGTGGCCGGTGGGTTCGTTATGGCACTACATCGCTGGCGCAAGGCAGCTTGAGTAGGGTTTGGGGGTATAGAGTATGGTGAACAACCAGATCATCGACGGGCGTAAGGTAGCCAATGGCATCCTTGCCGAATTGGCCGATCAAGTGGCCGATTTGAAGAAAGCGGGCTGGGGGCCGAAGCTGAATTCCATCACCATCGGCGATGTCGATGCGGTCCAGCTTTATGTGCGCAACCAGAAGCGCTCAGCCGAAAAGGCCGGGTTACTTTTTGAGGAACATCATTTCCCGGCTGATACTACCCAAGAGCAGATGTTGGCCGCGATTTCGGCCATGAATGCCGATCCGCGCGTGACCGGTATCATCCTGCAGCGCCCGGTGCCGCATCATCTCTCGATCAAGCAGTTGCAGGCGGCGATCCATCCGCTGAAAGACGTGGAAGGTATGCATCCGGCGTCGATCGGCAACATCGTCTACAACGAAGTTGAGCTTGGCCCTTGCACGGCCATGGCGTCCGTGGAGCTGCTCAAGCGAACGGGTCTCAAGCTTGCGGGGATGGAAGTTGTGGTTGTCGGCCATTCCGAAATCGTCGGCAAGCCAATCGCCTTCCTGCTCATGTCGGAAGGCGCGACCGTCACGGTCTGCCATCACATGACGCGCAATCTGTCGGTTCATAGTCGCCGCGCCGATGCCTTATTCGTGGCGGTGGGCAAGGCCGGTTTGATTTCCGGCGATATGGTGAAACCGGGTGCGGCCGTCATCGACATTGGCATCAATCAGGTGACGTTGGCGGACGGCACCACAAAGGTTGTTGGCGACGTTGATTACGAGTCGGTTCTGCCCGTCTGCGGCTGGATTACACCGGTGCCTGGCGGTGTGGGGCCCGTCACCGTGTCGGTGCTGCTGCGCAATGCGGTGATCGGTGCACAGCGCCAGCGCAAACATTATGAGCGTTTGTTCGGAAGCAATCCGACCGCGGCGCAGTGAAAGGCACACCATTGGACGGCAGAGGTTGGATAAGAGATCCGTCGTCTGCCGTTTCAACTGCGGTTATACGGCCGTGTCGGAGTTGACTTCTACCGGAGTCGTCAGGACCCGATCTATTCCTATTCTATAATTTCGTAATCGGATCATACCGATAGTTTGCTCTGTGACTAAGGTCATGGCGGCTGCATATTATCTTATGCTAGGGTTCTTGGCACGCAACTATTGCGATTTGAGCGTAAGGCTCTGTTAATCTTTACTGCCTAGTTTTACGCCTGGATTGTTCTCGGCGGGTTTCTCAGCGTGACGGTCGGCTTGCCCTGTTCGATAGGCGAATCGACCGGCAATCTAAGCTGCCTGCGGAAGGCTTGCTGAATGGCACAAGAGCGTATTCTTATCGCCGATGATACAGGTGACCTTGCAGGCCTCGCCGACGAGCTTCGGAATGCGGGGAAAGGCGTTCTTTCTGTCGGCGATGCGGAAGAGGCCGTCTCGCGATTGGATGATGCGGTCCCGACAATCGATCTTCTTTTGCTGAATGGCTCTCGCAGTATCGACGCGATCGCATTGCTGCGGCGCCTGCGATCGACTGAACGTCACACCGATCTCGCAATCATCGTCGCTCTCCCGGCGAATGCCGATGAGCGCATGGCGGATGCATTCATGTCCGGCGCCAATGACTGCATCTCTTTCCCGCTCAGCCTCAAGGTTGCGATCGCGCGGTTGCAGCAGGTTATGCGTCATCATGGCGCCATCATAGACGGCCAGGAACAACGCGAACGCTTCGACCTGGTTGTCGTCGGCTCCGGCGATGGAATTTGGGATTGGCGGCTTGATCGAGACAACCTCTACTTTTCGCCGCGCCTATTGGAACTGTTGGGGCGCTCGGAAGAGCAACGGCCGAACAGCATAGATCAATGGATTGATCTGGTTCACCCTGAAGACAGGGAGATGGTCAAGCACGACTTGCGCAACCATCTGGAAGGTATTTCCCTCAGCTTCCGCGTCGAATGCCGGATGCAGCACCGTAACCACGCCTATCGCTGGTTCCTGATCCGCGGCGCTTCCCAGCATGACGAATTCGGCAAAGTGATAAGGGTTGCCGGCTCTTTCACGGATATCAGCGAACGAAAGCTCACGGACCCGATGACCGGGCTGCCCAACCGCCTGGTGCTCTATGACCGCATCAGTCAGGCGATTTTGCGCAGCCGCCGGAGAGGCGAAAAATTCGGTATCATCATGCTGCAAAGCGACCGCTACGAAGTCATGCGGGCGGCCTATGGACAGGAATTCTGCGATCAGGCCCAGAAGTATATTGCACAGCGCATATCGCAATCTCTGCGCACGACGGATACGCTAACGGCCATCAGTGAGAACACGATGTGCGTTCTGGTGGATGCCATGCGTGACGATTCCGATCTGTTACGCGTCGCCCGCCGCTTGCGCGCTGCGGCCGAAGAGCCGATGACCTTGAACCAGGAAACCCTGATGATGACGCTCAGCCTTGGCATGGCTGAGGGCCGGCCCGAGCATCAGAATGCCGAAGAACTGCTGAAAGAGGCGATGGCGGCCTTGAATACTGCCCGCTTGCAGGGCAGCGGCCAGGAAGCGATCTTCGATCCTGATTCGCAGCAGCGATCAAAAGAGCGGTTACGGCTTGAAGCGGATCTGCATTTGGCGCTGCGCCGCGACGAATTGCGCGTGCATTATCAACCGATCATTAATTTTGCCGATGGCCGGTTGGCCGGATTCGAAGCCCTGTTACGCTGGGTGCATCCGACACGCGGTGTGATTTCACCGGCCGATTTCATTCCAATGGCGGAACAGACTGGGCTGATCGTGCCCGTCGGGGCCTGGGTCTTGCAGAACGCCGCCCGGCAGATACGCGAATGGATCGATGAGGGTGCACCGGAAAATCTCTTCGTCAGCGTCAATGTTTCCAGCCGGCAGCTCGAAGGCGGCGATCTTGCCGGCATCGTGCAGCAGGTCCTCGCGGAATATCGTCTGTCGCCGGTCAGTCTGCGCCTGGAACTGACGGAGAGCGCCATCATGCAAGATGTCAGCGCGGCGCGGGAGCTTTTGGGCAAGCTGCGGGATATTGGCTGCGGCCTGCTCTTGGATGATTTCGGGACGGGCTATTCCTCGCTCAGCCTATTGCAGGGGCTGCCCATCGACGTGCTCAAAATCGACCAAAGCTTCATTAGATCGATGCGCGGCGATCGGGGCGGCATACGCATGGTCGAAGCGATCGTACACTTGGCGCGGCTCTTTGATCTCAAGGTCGTAGCCGAGGGTATCGAGGATGAACGGGATGAACGTCTGGCGCGTGCCTGCGGCTGCGACTTCGGCCAAGGTTGGTTGTTCGGCAAACCACGGCTGGCAGCAGATTGCTCGGATCTGCTGCACCCCCCGTTAGCCGCAGTCGGCGGATAATGCCGGGCGCTTCACATCACGTCGAAGGCAGGCTCCCACTATCCTGCCGGTCCGTCGCATAAAATTTTTCAAAATGCGCCCAGACGCCGTCATCGCCATCCCAGCTGCCGCGGCTGGCGCCCTTGGAATATTCCGTGGCGCGCTGCTCGAAGAAATTGGCATGTTCGACGCCGTTGAGGATTTCGACCAGCCAGGGCAGGGGATGCGGTTTTAGCTGCTGATAGCCGCTTTCGCTTTTGGCGAAATAGCCGAAGACAGGCGTCAGCTTCAATTGGCTCAAGCGCCAGTCGGCGATATAGCGAACATAGGCGGAGATATCTTCCGGCGTCATGCCCTCGATCTTGCCCAGGCCGAAAGCCAATTCGACGAAGCGCTCTTCCAATGTGACCATGGTCCGGGCGACATCGATGATATCGTCGCGCACTGCGGGGGTGACCGCTCCCGTCTCGCGGTTCCATTCATGGAATAGGCGGATGACGCCTTCGCAATGCAGGCTCTCGTCACGCACGGACCAGGACACGATCTGGCCCATGCCGTTCATCTTGTTATGGCGCGGGAAGTTGAGCAGCATAGCGAAACTGGCAAACAGCGCCATGCCTTCAGTAAAGGCGCCGAACATCGCCAAGGTGCGGGCGACATCTGCCACCGTGCCGACGCCGAAGGTGTGCATGTAATCCGCTTTGGCACGCATCTGCTCATAATCGCGGAAGGCAGCAAATTCGGCTTGCGGCATGCCGAGCGTTTTCAGCAGCAAGGCATAAGCATCGATATGCACCGTCTCCATATTGGAGAAGGCGGCCATCATCATCTGCACTTCCAGTGGCTGGAAGATCGGGATGTAGCGCTTCAGGTAATTGTCGCTGACCTCGACATCGGATTGCGTGAAGAAGCGAAAAATCTGGGTCAGCAGGCTGCGTTCCGTGTCTGTTACGCGATCCGATGCCCAGTCCTTGATATCGCCGCCGAGGGGAACTTCCTCCCCCATCCAATGAATCTGCTGCTGACGCTTCCAGAAGTCATACGCCCACGGATAGCGTTCGACATCATAGGTGCCGGTTGCATTGAGAAGGCCGATCGTTCCCTTGCCGATCAGGCTGCGCGGATCGGTCTTGCCATCGATTACTGACATGCCAGGCACTCCTCGTAATCGGCCCGCTCCGGTGTGGTCAAAGCGATGCCTTCGTTCTTTTTCTCCAATTGGCCAGCGAAAGCGGCGCGCTGCAGCGATTTGGAGCGGCAGTAATAGAGGCTCTTTACGCCGCGCTTCCAGGCCGTCCAATGCAGCATATGGAGATCCCATTTATCGATATTGGCCGGCAGATAGATGTTAAGCGACTGGCTCTGGCAAATATAAGGCGCGCGGTCGGCGGCGAGATCGATGATCCATCGCTGATCGATCTCGAAGGCCGTACGGAAGACGGCCTTTTCATCTTCCGACAGGCATTCCAGATGCTGGACCGAGCCTTCATGCTCGATGATGGACTGCCAGATTTCCGGCACGTCGAGATCCTTCTCTGCCAGCAATTTGGCGAGATGCGGATTACGCACGACGAAGGCGCCGCTCAAGGTCTTATGGGTATAGATATTGGCCGGGATCGGCTCGACGCAGGCGCTGGTGCCACCGCAGATGATGCTGATCGATGCGGTCGGTGCGATGGCCAGTTTATGGCTGAAGCGGGCGGACATGCCGCGTTCGAGCGCATCGGGGCAGGGGCCGCGTTCTTCTGCAAGCGAGACGGAGGCGGCATCGGCGGCCCGCCGGATCTTGTTGAAGATGCGGAAGTTCATCGACTTTGCGAGCGCGCTTTCGAAGGGGATGCCATTGGCCTGCAGATATGAGTGGAAACCCATGACGCCGAGTCCGACCGAGCGTTCGCGCATCGCCGAATAGCGGGCGCGGGACATAGTGTCCGGTGCGACATCGATGAAATGGGTCAGCACATTGTCGAGGAAGCGCAAGACATCCTCGATGAAGCCCGGCTTTTCGCTCCATTGATCCCAGGTCTCGATATTGAGCGAGGCGAGACAGCAGACGGCAGTGCGTTCCTCGTCGCGGTGATCCTTGCCGGTCGGCAGTGTGATCTCGCTGCAAAGATTGGAGGTCGAGACCTTGAGGCCCAATTCACGCTGATGCTTGGGCAGCGCGCGATTGACCGCATCAATGAAGAGGAGATAGGGCTCGCCGGTCTGGAGGCGAGTTTCCAGAATGCGCTGCCACAATTGGCGCGCATCGACATGGCGCATGGTTTCGCCGGTTTTTGGGCTGATCAGGGCAAAGGACTTTCCGTCGCGAACTGCTTCCATGAAAGCGTCGGTCACATTGATGCCGTGATGCAGATTGAGGCCCTTGCGGTTGAAATCACCGCTGGCTTTGCGGATCTCCAGGAATTCCTCGATCTCCGGATGGTGGATATCAAGGTAGACGGCGGCAGAGCCACGCCGCAGCGATCCCTGGCTGATGGCCAGGGTCAACCCGTCCATCACGTGAATGAAGGGAATGATACCCGAGGTCTCGCCACTGCCTTTGACGGCTTCGCCAATTGAACGGACTTGGCCCCAATAAGTGCCGATGCCGCCACCACTGGAGGCGAGTGCTACGTTCTCATTCCAGGTCCGGACGATGCCGTCCAGCGAATCCGGAACAGCATTGAGGAAGCAGGAGATCGGCAGGCCGCGCGTCGTACCGCCATTGGATAGAATGGGTGTTGCCGGCATGAACCACAGCTGCGAGACGGCATCATAGATGCGCTGGGCATGGGGAATGTCATCGGCAAAAGCGCAGGCGACACGCGCGAACATGTCCTGATAGCTTTCACCCGGCATCAGATAGCGATCGCGCAAGGTCGCCTTGCCAAAAGGCGTCAGCAAGTCGTCGCGTGACCGGTCAAGCTGAAGGTCTGACGGCTTGGGGGGCTGGGCCAGCGGAAAGGGAACCGGGGCGTGGCGCTGGCTGGGGCGCGGCGCCAGGGGCAGATCATTGAAAAGGGACGGCGGCATTTGCTGGGGCGTCTTCGCAGCGGCCGGTCTTGACGATGCCTGGCTGGCGCGCGGCTGACGCACCGGTTCCGGGACGAGATGACCGTCGAGATCGAAGTCAAAGGCGAGCAAGGACGACATCGGTAGCCTCTTCTTGTTCTGCAATCGGGAGGCTGACCGGAGAGTCGCATGCGAAAGGCGTACCGAAAGGCAACACCTGCAAGCGGCCACAGGACACCCCGCCCCGGGGACGAAACATCGTTCACGGCAGGTCTCCTGGCTCGCGGGTTCTGGCCTTCGTCCCGCCTTCCCAATGCCATTGGCCGATAGCCCAAGGCATCAGTGGCTGATTTGGACGACAGCTCGCCGCTTACAGTTGCGGGGGCAGCGCCGGATTCGTCATCGCCGACTTACCGGTCTTCCCTCTTAGCTCTAGATGTAGATTTCCAGAGAACCGTGTTCTCAAGATGTAGCAGAGAGACTGGATGGATTTCAATCGAATTGTTGGCCATCAAGTGTTCAGGCCGCCCGCTCCAAGGCCGGCTGGATACCCAAAGCATGGCAAATCGCCAGGGTCAAAGTCGGGCGGTTCAAAGTATAGAAATGAAAGTTTTGCACGCCTTCTGCGATCAACCTTTCGCACATAGAGACGGCAAGGCTGGCCGCGACCTGCCCCCGTGCATCCGACTCGTTTTCCAGCCCGTCGAAGCGGTCGATGAGCCATTTGGGTATGCTGGCGCCGCATCGCCGGGCGAAACCGGCGGCCTTGTTGAAATCGAGGATCGGCAGGATACCCGGAACCAGGGGATGGTGGATGCCGATGGCGGCAGCGGCATCCCGAAAGCGGAGAAAGACCTCCGGCTCGAAAAAGAATTGCGAGATTGCCCTTATGGCGCCGGCATTCAACTTCTGCTTCAGATTGAAGAGGTCGGCCAGCCGGTCGTGCGACTCCGGATGGATTTCAGGATAGCAACCGACCGAAATTTCGAAATCGGCTAGGTCGCGCAGCGCTGCGACCAATTCGGCGGCATACTTGTATCCCGCCGGATGAGGGTGAAAGGGCGTGCCGGCTTCGGCCATGTCGCCGCGCAAGGCAACGATGTGTCGGATACCCTCGGCCCACCAATGACGTGCGATGTCGAGAGTCTCGTTACGCGACAGGGCAACACAGGTAAGATGCGCCGCCGGGGTCAAAGAAGTCTGTCGCTGGACATGTGCCAACGCGATGTCGCTGCCCCGCCTTGCGCTGCCGCCGGCGCCGTAGGTTACGGAACAGAAACGGGGTTGCAGCTTCTTCAGGCGGGTGAGCGTCTGGTCGAACTGATTCCATCCGGCGGCGTCACGCGGTGGAAATATCTCGATGGAAAAGGTGACCGCTTTGTTCATGCACTCCTCCCTTTCGGTGCAGCGGTTTTGGTGGTTTTCGCGTTCCGCTTCCTGGGCGATGCTGGAGCGCTTGCGATCGCATCATTTGCCGGGCGCCGGGCGGACCATAGCACGACGGTCAGTTCGCCACCGGTCAGATGACGAGGGCGGCTTGGTACCAGCCCTGCCTTGCGATACCAGTCCGCAATCTGGCTATCGCCGAAGCCAAGCCAGCGATGCGCCTGTTCTTCTCGCAACGCCACGAGCTCGTGGGTGGCGAAATCGACGACGACCAGTTGGCCGCCGGGCCGCAAGACCCGCGCGGCCTCGCCCAGCACCGCATCCGGCCGGTCAGCAAAATGCAGCACCATATTCAAGGTAACGGCGTCGAAGCTCTCTTTATCGAAGGGGAGGGTCATCATATCGGCCTGCCGGACCTGACAGTGCCGATGGCCGGCACGAAAGAGATTGTGCCTAGCCACCTGGAGCATCTCGCGCGAGCGGTCGATGCCGATCGCGGCCGGCACTTGAGCGGCCAGCAGCAGCAGCACATGGCCGGCGCCGGTGCCGATATCGAGCAGGCTAGCGATCGGCCTTCCCGAGAGCGCGGCCATCAGCTCCTTGTCGACGCGTTCCTGATCGGTATGGAGAGCCCTGATATGCTCCCAGTCGCCGGCATGTTGGCGAAAGTAATCAGCAACGCGCGTTGCCCAGCCTTCGGAGATCGATTCCAGACGCTCTAGGTCCATTGAATGGCGGCGATCTTCGGGCGGCAACAAATCGACGATCAGCCGGGCGATCTCACTGCCAGCCCCCCCTTCGGGCAAGCGATACCAGGCCCAGGGGCCTTCCTGATTCCGCTGCAGGAGATTGGCTTCGACCAGCAGTTTCAAATGCCGGGAGATGCGTGGCTGGGACTGGCCCAGAACGTCACAGAGGTCGCTGACTGTCAGTTCGGCATGCGCGCAAAGCCCCAGTATCCGCAGCCGCGTGGGCTCCGCTGCCGCTCGCAACCCTTTGAGAATGTCGTCCATTCAGCCTCCCGTCACGATCATATGCATCATCATATAAAGATATCTTTATGTCATTATGTATTTTCACCTTGACTTGAAGGTGGGTTGACGTAGCATGGGTTTGTCCACGGTTCCTCGGACATTGATGCCGAGGCTAAGAGGGAATCCGGAAAACCGGAGCTGCCCAGCAACTGTAAGCGATGAGCTGCTTTGATCGGTCGATGCCACCGATGGCCCGATGGGCATTGGGAAGGCGGACTCGGGGAAAAATGATCAGCAGCGTTGAGTCGTCAGCCAGGAGACCTGCCGTGCACGAGACGTTGCCGGGCGGGGTGTCCCGGTAAGTCGCTTTGTGATGGCAGGCGCTTCGCCTGCGCCGATCGTTTCATGCGTCTGCACGGCCCATGCTTCCAATTTGTTGGAGGGCGCCGATGTTCATCAGCGGATCAACGAACCGATTTTCGAATGGCCGGCCGGCCTCGATGCCGCCACCTTAGCGTGCCGACCGATATATCGGCCGCGTCGAATAGCTTTACTTCGCTCATTCATAGCTGCGACCGGTACGTCCCTTTGAAGCGGCGGTCGCGGAGGGAGTCCTCATGTCTATTCAAGTCGCTAATCTCGGTTTTCCCCGCATTGGCTTGCATCGCGAGCTCAAGACAGCACTTGAGAGCTATTGGTCCGGTAAAAGTGATGCCCAGGCTTTGCTGGATAGCGCGGCGCAATTGCGCGCGGCGCATTGGCAGCAGCAAAAGGCTTTAGGCGTCACGTATATCCCCAGCAATGATTTCTCGCTCTATGACCATGTGCTGGATGCCAGCGTGATGGTTGGGGCAATACCGGATATCTATGGCTGGGAAGGTGGCGATGTTCCGCTTGAGACCTATTTCGCGCTGGCGCGTGGATCCTCTGCTGTGCCGGCCTTGGAAATGACCAAATGGTTCGACACCAATTACCATTACATGGTCCCCGAATTGACGCGCGATCAGGCTTTCTGCCTGGCATCGACCAAGCCTCTGGACGAGTTTCTCGAAGCCAAGGCGCTTGGCATCGAAACGAGGCCGGTTCTGCTGGGGCCCGTGACATATCTTAAGTTGGCAAAGAGCAAGGAGCCGGGCTTCGATCCTTTGATCCTCCTGCCCGAGCTGCTGCCGGTTTATGCGGAAATCTTGCGCCATTTGGCCGTTGCGGGAGCGGACTGGGTGCAGATTGATGAGCCAGCCTTGGTTCTCGACCTCGACGACCGGTCGCGTACCGCTTTCCGCACGGCTTATGACCAGCTCACGGCGGTGGCGCCGAAACTCAAAATCATGCTGACCACTTATTTCGGCGGTCTTGACGACAATCTTTCCACCATCTTGCGCCTGCCCATAGCGGGTCTGCATCTCGATCTCGTCCGTGGACCCGAACAACTCGAGCTCGTCACGGCGATGGCTCCCGCCGATCTCGTCTTGTCGCTGGGGATCATCGACGGGCGCAATGTCTGGCGGAACGATCTAGAGGAGTGGGCCCAAAAGCTGCGTCCGGTGATCGAAGCGCGCGGCGCGGACAAGTTCATCCTCGCCCCGTCCTGTTCGCTTCTGCACGTGCCGATCGATCTCGACCTGGAACAAGACCTCGAAGCCGATGTGAAATCCTGGTTGGCTTTTGCCGTCCAGAAGCTGGGCGAACTGGGCGCACTGGCTCAAGTGCTGAGCGGCACGGGGGAGGGGGCGCAGGATAAACTGGCAGAAGCGGGGCGCGTCTTGGCGCTGCGCCGTGCTTCGCCTAAAACACGCAATCGCCAAGTGCGCGATCGCTTGGCCGATGTGACATCCGCGCAAAGACGGCGGTGGAGCGAGTTCGCTGACAGATGGCGACTCCAGCAGGCGCAATTATCCCTGCCGGCACTGCCGACCACGACAATCGGCTCTTTTCCGCAAACCGAAGCTGTCCGCAAGGCCAGGGCTTCCCATGCGCGCGGCCAGCTCTCCGATGCGGATTATGAGGCTTTCTTGCGTAAAGAGACCGAGGCGGCCATTCGCTGGCAGGAAGAAATCGGCCTCGACGTGCTGGTCCATGGTGAGTTCGAGCGCAATGACATGGTGCAATATTTCGGCGAGCAGTTGATAGGCTTCGCCTTTACCAAGCATGGCTGGGTGCAAAGCTATGGCTCGCGTTGCGTCCGTCCGCCGATCATCTTCGGCGATGTTGCGCGCCCGCAACCGATGACAGTGGCCTGGACGACCTATGCCCAGGCGCAAACCAAGCGGCCGGTCAAGGGCATGCTGACCGGTCCGATCACGATGCTGCAATGGTCCTTCGTTCGTGACGATTTGGGACGCGACGAAGTTTGCCGCCAGATTGCCTTGGCACTGCGCGACGAAGTTTGTGATCTGGAAGCCAATGGCATTGGCATCATCCAGGTGG
The DNA here is from genome assembly GCF_034044715.1 of Dongia soli. Classification (NCBI taxonomy): domain Bacteria; kingdom Pseudomonadati; phylum Pseudomonadota; class Alphaproteobacteria; order Rhodospirillales; family Dongiaceae; genus Dongia; species Dongia soli. The sequence goes on from NZ_JAXCLW010000002.1 coordinate 259,108, forward strand.
ACGAACCGGCCATCCGCGAAGGCCTGCCGCTTCGCCGTGCCGATTGGAATGCCTATCTCGACTGGGCCGTGGACTGTTTCCGTCTCGCCACGTCCGGGGTCGCCGACCGGACGCAAATCCACACGCATATGTGCTATTCAGAGTTCAACGACATTATCGATGCCATTGGCCGTATGGATGCTGACGTCATTTCGATCGAGACTGCGCGATCGAAGATGGAATTGCTGGAAGCCTTCACAAGCTATCACTATCCCAACCAGATCGGACCTGGCGTATATGACATCCATGCACCGCGTTGCCCGAGCCGTGAGGAGATCCTCGCTCTCCTGGCCAAGGCGGCGCAGCATTTGTCGGCCGATCAGCTCTGGGTCAATCCGGATTGCGGCTTGAAGACGCGAAGCTGGGAAGAGGTTCGGCCGGCTCTGGCCAACATGGTTGCGGCGGCCCGGCAATTCCGCGCAGAGAGCAAATTGACGGCGGCACAATAACCCGCTCCAAGCGTAACGATCCCCACCGCCAGCAGTATTCGCTGGCGGTTTTTTTTCATACGGCCGTGATATGAGTGAGGCGCCGATAGGGCGTCTTGATAATAAGGATTACAGAATGGCGGATCAAAATCCGGTCGAAACCTTACCAACATCCGAGCCTGCCTTGCGAGCGATTGCGATGCCGGCGGATACCAATCCGCAGGGCGACATTTTCGGTGGCTGGCTGTTGTCGCAAATGGATTTGGCCGGCAGCACGGCGGCGATCCGGCGGGCAAAGGGACGTGTCGCGACCGTGGCCGTGACCAGCATGACCTTTCGGCGCCCGGTTTTTGTCGGGGATGAGCTATCTTGCTACGCACAGGTAATGAAGGTCGGCAACACCTCGGTTACGGTTAAAATTGAAAGCTGGGTACGTCGTGGCATCGGCGATGACCCGATCAAGGTGACTGAGGGGATATTCACTTACGTAGCGATCGGTGTCGACCGGCGGCCGAAGGCCATTCCGGCCGAATAAACCAAGGGGGGGTGGGCGCCGCCGGGCTTGCCGCGTGGCGCCCGTATGGCTGTCATGAAACCGTTACAACCTTCCCTAGTTGACTCCTTTAATGCCCAGGCGTAGGAAACCAAAAGGATTACCGGTTCACCCCTGTGAAAAGCTGGGACGGAGCGGTGTCCCTCACGACTCCCGGAAAGAAGCGATGAAAGACGAACCACGAAGTCGATCTAGGTTGATCGAAACCGTCCGCGGGACGGCGTCGGTCGTGCTCGTCGCTCTGAAGCGGTTCTAACGCCGCTCTGATCGCCAGTCGACTGAGGCGCCCTTCCGCTCAAAATATGTTGAGGAGGGGGCCATGGTCCTGAATAAATTCCGCAACCGGGCGTTGGACGCCGCGCGCGATGGCGCCAGCGGCGAAGGCAACGCAGCACCCGCGACCGGCACCGAAACCTCGGTCGTCGCCGCACCCGTACCCGTCTGGATTGATATGCTGAGCCCGACGATGGAGGAGATCGCCGCCGTGGAGAAGAGCCTCGGCCTGGAAATCCCCACCCGGGAAGAAATGGAAGAGATCGAGCTGTCCAGCCGCCTTTATGAAGAAGAAGGCGTGCTCTTCATGACGGCACCGGTTCTCTTTAATTCTTCGACGGAGGCGCCGGCAACTTCGGCGGTTACCTTCATCCTGACGCGCACGACTTTGGTCACGTTGCGATATGTCAATCCCGTGCCGATCCAGGCCTTTGCCCGCCGAGCCGAGCGGGTATCCGGCTTGACGGCCAGCCCGGACATGGTGCTGCTTGGCATATTGGAGCAGGTGGTCGACCGGCTCGCCGATATCATGGAGGCGACGACGGCCAATCTGGAATCCGTCTCGCTGCGCGTCTTCCGCAAAGGGCGCCGTACCGGCGCGGCGGGCGAGGATTTCGAGGACATTTTGCGTCAGCTTGGCCGTGCGGCGGATCTCGCGACCAAGGCAAAGGAAAGTCTGCTGGGCCTGCACCGGCTGACCCTCTTTTTGTCCACCCAGTCACGGCTGAAGAAGAACCCGCAGGCCCGGCTGAAGACGCTGTCCCGCGATATCGCCTCCATCACCGAGCACGGCAATTTCCTGGCCAACAAGGTCACCTTCCTGCTCGACGCGACACTCGGCCTGATCAACATCGAACAGAACAACATCGTGAAGATTTTCACGGTGGCGTCGGTAGCCTTCCTGCCGCCGACCCTGATCGCCAGCATCTATGGCATGAATTTCAAGATTCTGCCGGAGCTGACCTGGAGCCTCGGCTACCCCTTCGCGATCGGGCTGATGATCATGTCGGCGGTCTTGCCCTTCTGGTATTTCCGTCGTCGCGGCTGGCTGTGACCTTCCGGTTGCGATGAGGCTTTGCCGGCTTCATTGCAACCGGATATGCCGGCACTGGCATTCATGGCTGAAACACCGCATGATGGCGGCGATGACAGCTATGTTGAGTAGCCAGTAAATGCATGACGACCAACCGGTAATCGGCACTTCCTTACCTATCGCCGATCAGCAGCGAAAAAAGGCGATCGAAGCCTACCAATTCCTGCCGCCTGTCGCTTTATGCGCCGGCGACCGGTTTCCGAACTTTTTTTTGCCAGATCAATCGGGCGCTGTGCGGTCCTTCATCGAGCGCGCAAAAGGCAATGCGATCGCGCTATTTTGCGATCCTGATGACGAATTGATCCGGCAGCTGACTGCTGCGGCAAAGGACTATGATGCGGCTGCCCTGGACCGCATGGCGATTTTGGGGGGATCTGAAGCTGATGTCGCCACTCGGGCTGAGCGGCTGGGTGCCGACTTCACCATTCTTGCCGACCCGGCTGGCAAGATCCGCCAGCAGCTACGCGAGATGACCGGCAAGGCCGGAAACAAGCCAGTCACCATTTTGCTCGATCGTCAGCAGCGCATTGTCGATCTCGCCGGTGATGGTGATCTTTCCGCCTGGTCATTACAACGTTGGCGTCGCGAGCCGGTGCCGGAAGAAGGACGCCGCCTCTCGAATTTCGCGCCAGTCTTGATCGTGCCCAATGTCTTGTCGCCCGAAGACTGTCGTGCCTTGATTGAGCGTTGGGAGGTGCTGGGGCATGAAGAGGGAACAGTGAATTCCCTTGTCGCCGGCGCCAAGGTCGAACGCGTGCATAAAGCGGTCAAAAGCCGGCGTGATCACCCGATCACCGATATGGCTGTATTGAGGTCGCTAATCGGCGTGATTGGCAGACGCCTCGCGCCTGAACTGGACCGGGCTTTCAATTTTACCCGGTTCAAGTTTGATCGCTTCATCATCACTTGCTATGACGCGGAGCGTAACGACTATTTCCGCCGCCACCGCGATAATCAGACGCCAAGCACCGAAGATCGGCGCTTTGCCCTGACGCTCAACCTCAATACTGACGACTACGACGGCGGCGAATTGATCTTCCCGGAATATGGCAATCATCTTTATAGCCCGCCCGCCGGGGGTGCCATTCTCTTTTCTTGTTCCTTGCTGCACGAAGCATTGCCAGTGACGCGCGGCCAGCGCTTTACCTTGCTGTCTTTCCTGCGCAATTAGCGAAAAGGTCGCATGGGTGCAGACTTGCCTGTGCGCCGGAGCATTGCCATCTAAGCGGGTAAGTGATCGAGGAGGGGAGATGCGGCGACGGGAGTTTCTCGCGGGAAGCCTCGGTATGGCGACGGTGCCGTTCGCGGGTTTGCCGGCAGCCTTGGCAGCCATGCCGGAGCCTCAATTTCCGCCGGATTTCACGTGGGGTGCTTCCACCTCCGCCTACCAGATCGAGGGCGCGGTTACGGCAGACGGACGTGGGCCCAGTATCTGGGATACGTTCTCCCATCAACCCGGACGCATCGTGACTGGCGAGAACGGTGATGTCGCTTGCGACCATTACCATCGCTATATCGAGGATGTTGCCCTGCTGGCCCAAGGAGGCTTCAAGGCGTATCGCTTCTCCGTTTCGTGGCCGCGGGTTCTGCCGCGTGGCAGAGGCACGATCAATCAGCGCGGATTGGATTTCTATGACAGGTTGGTAGATGCCCTTTTGGAGAAGGGCGTTGCGCCTTGGGTATGCCTCTATCATTGGGACCTGCCGCAGGGCTTGCAGGATCTCGGCGGTTGGACCAATCGTGCGATTGCCGATTGGTACGCGGATTATGCCAGGATCGTCGCGCATCGGCTGGGTGACCGGGTCCCGCATTGGGCCATGTTCAACGAACCCAATGTGCACGCCATTTTCGGACATGCAATCGGCAGCCATGCGCCGGGGCTAACCGGTTGGAACAACTATTTGGCTGCCCAACATCATCAGAATGTGGCCCAGGGCAAGGGCATTGGCGCCTTGCGGTCGGAACGGTCGTCCTTGCGGTTGGGAACCGTCATTTCGCTTCAACCGGTCCGGGCTGCCTCGACCCGGCCGGCAGATGAAGAAGCCGCGCGCCGTTTCGATGCGCTCTGGAACCGGGCCAATCTCGATCCGCTGATCTTGGGACAATATCCGGGAGGCCTTGCCGAGGCCTTTGCGCCTTTGATTAAAGACGACGATCTGGCCATGATCCATCAGCCGCTCGATTTCCTTGGCATCAACTATTACAGCCGTGCCCATGTGGTCGACGATCCCAATAGCATTCTCGATCGCGCGAATTTCGGTCCTTTACCGGCAGGCACGGAAACCACGGCCATGGGCTGGCCGGTGGAACCGGCTGGCCTGTTTGAAATCCTGACTGACCTTAAAGGCCATTACGGCAACCCGCCGGTCTATGTCATGGAAAACGGTGCCTGCTATATCGACCCGAAGCCGCAAAACAATCAGGTCGATGATCCACGGCGTGTGAGCTTTTTGCATCGGCATCTGCTGGCGGCGCAGGAAGCCATGCAGCAGGGCTGCCAATTAAAAGGGTTCTTCGCCTGGTCACTGCTCGACAATTTCGAATGGGCGGAGGGAACGCGACGCCGCTTCGGCCTGGTCTATGTGGATTTCGCGACCCAGGAACGACTGCCGAAAGCGTCCTATCACTGGTTGTCCCGGGTGATGGCGAGCAATGGGTGAGGTTATCAGGCTTGGAAGAATCGGTATTCCGTGACCTGACGGTAAGTTTCGCCGGGCCTCAGAATGACATTGCCAAAATTCGGTTGATTGATGGCATCGGGAAAACGCTGTGCCTCCAGGCATAAGCCGGCATTCGGACCATAGATCTCGCCGTTGAGACCTGGCACCGGAACATTCAATTTGCCCGCATCGTAAAACTGCAGTCCGGGCTCGGTAGACCACACTTCCAGGCAGATGCCTGTCGCGGGGCCGGTGAGGCGTGCGGCCAGGCGCGGCTCTGCCGACGGCGCCCGGCCAATGACGAAATTGTGGTCATAGGCAAAGCGCCCGCTTGCGGTGGAATGCAGGACGGGCCGTTCTTTCCGGAAGTCCAAGGGGGTGTTCTCGACCGTGGCGATTTCGCCGGTCGGGATCAGGCGTTCATCCGCCGGCGTATAATAGCTCGCCGGGATCTCCAGCAGGTGGCCGAGCGTGTCCCCCGTCCCCTCCAGGTTGAAGTAGCTATGGCCCGCGAGATTAAGGATCGTCGGGCGGTCAGTCCGGCCTTCAAGCGTGATGACGAGGCGGCGGTCGGCGAGTTGATACCGGCAGGTCACCTCCACCTGCCCCGGATAGCCCTCGGCGCCGTCCGGCGATCGAAGCCGCAGCGACACCATATCCGTTGCCATCTCATCGATCTGCCAGGCTTGATGGGCGAAGCCTTGCAGGCCTCCGTGCAGATGGGTGCGGCCACCCTCATTCAAACTCAATTGGTAGGTGACACCATCCAGATCGAACCGGCCATGGGCAATGCGGTTGGCGCAACGACCCACCAGGGCACCAAAATAGGGAGAATGGGCTAGATAGTGTTCCAGGCAGTTGAAACCCAGGACGACAGAATGTGATCCGTCGAGCACCAATTTCTGGATGACGGCGCCCCAGGAAATGATCGATGCTGAAATTCCGTCCGCTTGGATATCGATTTCTTGGATCCGCGTACCGTCCGGCAAGGTCCCAAATTTGCGGATTGCCATGCTTCACTGCCTCCGTGTACCGCGCTTCAACGATGCTGTGAAACTTGAGTATAAACATATAACGACTTGTTTTAAAAGAATTTTATTTCTACGCTTGAAGCTAATCGCCGGTAGGTCTCAATTTTGTAGAGGGGGTTGCACCTTCGTCGCAAAGCTTTCAAATGAGTCGCAACCCATGTAATAAGAAAGTCGCAACCAGACTGTTTAGGATACTCTCCATGGCTACAACCACGATTGGCGTTAAGATTGACGACGGCTTGCGGGCCCGTCTCAAGGAAGCGGCAGAACGTCAGGGACGCTCGCCTCATTGGTTGATCAAGCAATCCATTATCCTAACCCTGGAACGCCTAGAGCGCGGTGAAGATATCACCGGCGGGCCCGGTGATGATCGGGGCACTCTGGACGTGGTCGATGGACATGCAAACCCGCCAGAGGCCCAGCCGTTCCTGGAATTTGCCCAGACGGTGCAACCGCAAACGGTTCTTCGCGCCAAGATCACCTCGGCCTATCGCCGGCCGGAGCAAGAATGCCTGCCTTTCCTGGTGACTGAAGCGACCCTTCCGAAATCCGTCACCAATGCGGCCCAGACCCTGGCACGGCGTCTGGTCGAAGCGTTGCGGGAAAAAGGCCAGCGCGGTGGCGTCGAGGGGCTGATTCACGAATATGCTCTGTCGAGCCAGGAGGGCGTCGCCCTGATGTGCCTCGCCGAGGCCCTGCTGCGCATTCCGGACAAGGCCACACGCGATGCGCTCATTCGCGACAAGATCAGCGTCGGCGATTGGGAATCTCATGTGGGTCGCAGCCCCTCACTTTTCGTAAATGCCGCCACCTGGGGGCTCGTCGTCACGGGCCGCCTGACCTCCACGACGAGTGAATCTGGCCTTTCCGCAGCCTTGACGCGGCTGATCGGCCGTGGCGGTGAACCCCTGATCCGCAAGGGCGTCGATATCGCCATGCGGATGATGGGCGAACAATTCGTCACTGGTCAGACGATCTCCGAAGCGCTGGCCAACAGCCGGAGACTGGAGGGCCAGGGCTTCCGCTATTCCTATGACATGCTGGGAGAAGCGGCGGCAACGGCGGCCGACGCCGATCGCTATTACCGGGATTACGAGCAAGCCATCCATGCCATCGGCAAGGCATCGGGGCGGCGCGGTATCTATGAAGGACCGGGCATCTCCATCAAGCTCTCGGCGCTGCATCCCCGTTATTCCCGCCTGCAATATGACCGCGTGATCTCGGAATTGCTGCCGCGCCTGAAGGCGCTCGCCATCCTGGCGCGCAGCTATGATATCGGCCTGAATATCGATGCCGAAGAAGCCGAGCGCCTGGAAATCTCACTGGACCTGCTGGAAGCCTTGTGTTTCGCGCCTGAACTGGCTGGCTGGAACGGCATCGGCTTCGTCGTCCAGGCCTATCAGAAGCGTGCGCCTTTCGTGCTCGATTACATTATCGACTTGGCGCGGCGCAGCGGACATCGCTTGATGGTACGTCTGGTGAAGGGCGCATATTGGGATAGCGAAATCAAGCGGGCCCAGGTGGACGGGTTGGAAGGTTTCCCCGTCTATACAAAAAAGGTGCACACCGATGTTTCCTACATTGCCTGTGCGCGCAAACTGCTAACGGCGCCCGATGCGGTCTTCCCGCAATTCGCCACGCATAATGCACAGACCTTGGCCACGATCTATGCCTTGGCCGGGGAAAACTTCTATGTCGGCCAATATGAATTCCAATGCCTGCATGGCATGGGGGAGCCGCTTTACGAAGAAGTCGTCGGCCGCGAGAAGCTCAATCGACCGTGCCGTATCTATGCGCCGGTCGGCACGCACGAGACCCTGCTGGCTTATCTGGTGCGCCGATTGCTGGAAAACGGTGCGAACACCTCTTTCGTCAACCGCATCGGCGATGCCAATATCCGCATCGACGATCTGATTGCCGATCCGGTCGAGCTGGTGCGGGCTTCTCAGCCGATCGGTGCGCCCCATGCCATGATCGCACTTCCGCGCGATCTCTTCGGCGATAAGCGGCCGAATTCCGCCGGGCTGGATCTTTCGAACGAACAACGTCTGGCCTCTCTTTCGGCCGCCTTGTTGTCCGGTGCTGACAGCTCCTGGCGTGCGGCGCCATTGCTGGGGGATGGCCCGCAGGACGGCACGCCGCGCGAGGTCAGAAACCCGGCCAACCATCGCGACCTGGTCGGGCAGGTGATTGACGCGACGCCGGAACAGATCGATGCGGCCATGGCCCACGCAATGGCTGCAGCGCCGATCTGGCAAGCCACGCTCCCGGAAGATCGGGCTGCATGCCTGCTGCGTGCGGCGGACCTGATGGAAGCGCGGATGCCGATGCTGCTGGGCGTGATCGTTCGTGAAGCGGGAAAGTCCTTATCGAATGCGATTTCCGAAGTGCGAGAGGCGGTCGATTTCCTTCGTTATTACGCCGCTGAAGTCCGCGAGAAATTCTCCAATGACACGCATCGGCCGTTGGGACCCGTGGTCTGCATCAGCCCGTGGAATTTTCCCCTGGCGATCTTCACCGGCCAAGTCGCGGCGGCGCTGGCTGCCGGCAATCCGGTGCTGGCCAAGCCCGCGGAAGAAACACCGCTGATTGCGGCCCAAGCAGTACAAATCCTGCATGAAGCAGGGGTGCCGGCCGGGGCGGTACAACTCGTTCCCGGTGCGGGCGAGGTCGGTGCGGCGCTGGTTGGCGATGGACGGACACGGGGCGTCATGTTCACCGGCTCGACCGATGTCGCCCGCCTCATCCAGCGGCAATTGGCCAGCCGTCTCAGCCCTGACGGCAAGCCGATCCCGCTGATTGCCGAAACGGGTGGGCAGAACGCGATGATTGTCGATTCCTCGGCATTGCCGGAACAGGTGATCGCCGATGCGCTGACGTCAGCCTTCGATTCGGCAGGGCAACGTTGTTCGGCCTTGCGGGTGCTTTGCATCCAGGAAGACGTCGCCGACCGGGTGATGACCATGCTGAAAGGGGCGATGGCGGAACTGTCGGTCGGTAACCCAGACCGCCTGTCAACGGATGTGGGCCCTGTGATTACCCGGGAAGCGATGGACAACATCAACAAGCATATCGACACCATGCGGTCCAGCGGCCACAAGGTTCATCAGCTTGCGCTTCCTGAAAGCTGCAGCCTCGGTACCTTCGTGCCGCCGACGATCATTGAAATTGCGGATATCGGCGAATTGAAGCGCGAAGTGTTTGGCCCGGTGTTGCATGTGCTGCGGTATGAGCGCGATGGACTGGACGACTTGATCGCCGGTATCAATGCGACCGGCTATGCGCTGACCTTCGGTGTTCATACGCGTATTGACGAAAGCATCGCCAGGGTCACCGATAAGATCAGAGCCGGCAATATCTATGTGAACCGGAACATCATCGGTGCCGTGGTCGGGGTGCAGCCTTTTGGCGGGCAGAGCCTCTCCGGCACGGGACCGAAAGCGGGCGGGCCGCTTTATTTGCGCCGCTTGCTTGGGGCGCAACCGCCCCTTGACGGTCCGCTGACACGCGGTAAGTCGACCGATTTTGTCCGGCAATGGTCGGACTGGCTACGGCAGCAGGATAAAGCAACCGAGGCGGCGGTCAGTGAACATTATGCCAGCTTGACGCCACTGGACGCCGTGCTTGATTTCCCCGGGCCGGTGGGCGAGCGGAACGTCTATGGCCTGACGCCGCGCGGTACGGTGCTCTGCATGGCGCAGAGCGAGTCAGGATTGCTGAGGCAGATCAGCGCTGCCCTTGCAACTGGCAACCGCGTCCTGATTTCCGCGCCGGATGATGTTCAAAGGGTGCTTGGCAACTTGCCGCAAGCCCTGCGTGCCCGGATGGGACGGTTATCCGACCTCGCCACGGATGAATTCGATGTCGTGCTCTTCGAGGGTGATAGCGATACGCTTCACAGCGTCAGCCAGGAAATCGCACAGAAATCCGGGCAGATCGTGCCGGTTTACGGCATAAGCCGCGAAGCGCTGGCGGCCGAAACCGAGGATTACGGGCTGGAATGGCTTGTACACGAACACTCAGTCAGTACTAACACCGCTGCCGCAGGCGGCAATGCCAGCCTCATGACGATCGGTTGATCGGAGAGATAGGCGCAATTTTCTGAGCGGTTCCAGCGATGGAACCGCTCTTTTCTTTCAAGGCTTGCCAGGCCAGGGCAGGGAAGTGACCTGCTTTGCCTCAGCCGGCAAGACGGTGTTATTCTTTCTGTTAACGAGACTCAGTTGGCCGCCTACTGGCGGTTCCGGAACGTCAACCGGTGGGGCGGCAGCGAGCGGTACGGAGATGGCCGATGCTGGAGTTCAACCTGAGTGAAACGGCGCGTGCGCTCCAGGATACGGTCAGGGCGTTTGCCGCTGCGGAAGTGGCGCCGCGAGCTGCCGATATCGACCGGCAAAATGACTTCCCGGCCGATCTATGGCGCAAGATGGGCGCAGTTGGTCTCCTTGGTCTGACGGTCGAGGAAGCGTATGGCGGCGCTGGCATGGGCTATCTCGAGCATGTGCTGGCGATGGAGGAGCTCAGCCGCGCTTCCGCCTCGGTGGGCTTATCCTACGGGGCGCATTCCAATCTCTGCGTCAACCAGATCAAGCGTAATGGCAGTGAAGCGCAGAAACGCAAATACCTGCCCAAGCTGATTTCGGGTGAGCAGATCGGCGCCCTCGCCATGAGCGAACCGAATGCGGGTTCCGATATCGCCGCGTTGAAACTGCGCGCGGATCGGCGTGGTGATCGCTATCTCCTCAACGGCACCAAGATGTGGATCACCAACGGCCCCGACGCGGATGTCATCATCGTCTATGCCAGAACCAACGCGGAGGCGGGCAGCAAGGGTGTCACCGCCTTCATCGTGGAAACCAACAAACCGGGTTTCAAGGTCGCGCAGAAACTGGATAAGCTCGGCATGCGGGGATCAAATACCGGCGAGCTCGTTTTCGAGGATTGTGAAGTGCCCGCTGAAAATATCCTTCAGGAAGAAGGCCGTGGCCTTAATGTCCTGATGAGCGGCTTGGATTACGAGCGGGTCGTGCTATCGGCAGGCCCGCTTGGCATCATGCAGGCGGCCCTGGATATCGTTCTGCCTTATGTTCATCAGCGGCAGCAATTCGGCCAGCCCATCGGCACTTTTCAACTGATGCAGGGAAAGCTCGCCGATATGTACACGACGCTTTGTGCCTGCCGCGCTTATTGCTACGCCGTCGCCCAGGCTTGCGACCGGGGCGAAACTTCGCGCCAGGATGCCGCCGGCGTCATCCTTTATTGTGCCGAGAAAGCGACCTGGATGGCACTGGAAGCAATCCAATGCCTCGGGGCGAATGGCTACATCAACGACTATCCCGCCGGGCGATTGCTGCGTGATGCCAAGCTCTATGAAATCGGAGCCGGCACCAGTGAGATACGGCGCATGCTGATTGGCAGGGAACTGTTCAATAATACCCATTGAGAACGCCGTTGTTATGCCATTTCAGGGGAGGCAATTGCCGGTATGTCGGTGATCCGCAGTCAGGTCGATGCCAGAAGCGAGGTGTTTCGACAGAATGCAGAGATCCTGCGAAAACAGGTGGATGACTTACGGCAGCTGGTGGGGCGATTGCAGAATGGCGGCGGCGAAGCTGCCTGTGCCAGGCATATTGCCCGCGGCAAGCTGCTTCCCCGAGACCGTATCCGTGAGCTCCTGGATCCGGGTTCGCCATTTCTCGAATTGTCGCAATTGGCAGCCTATGGGCTTTATAACAATGAAGTTCCTTGCGCGGGCTTGATTACCGGCATCGGCCGGATCTGGGGTCAGGAATGCATGATCGTTGCCAATGATGCGACGGTAAAAGGCGGCACATATTTTCCGATCACGGTGAAAAAGCATCTGCGGGCACAGGAGATTGCGCGACAGAATGCTTTGCCATGCATTTACCTGGTCGATTCCGGCGGGGCCCATTTGCCGAACCAGGACGACGTCTTTCCGGACCGGGAACATTTTGGCCGCATTTTCTACAATCAAGCCACCTTATCCGCCGCCGGCATTCCACAGATCGCCGTCGTGATGGGCTCCTGCACGGCCGGTGGCGCCTATGTGCCGGCGATGGCGGATGAAAGCATCATCGTCAAGAACCAGGGGACGATTTTTCTGGCGGGGCCGCCGCTGGTGAAAGCGGCCACTGGCGAAGTCGTCACGGCAGAGGAGCTGGGCGGCGCCGATGTCCATTGCCGCGTCTCCGGTGTCACCGATCATTATGCGGAAGATGACCGTCACGCTCTGGCAATCGCCCGGCAAATCGTCGGCAATCTCAACCGGCACAAGCCGAGGGCACTTGAACAGGCCAGGCCAGAAGAGCCGATCTACGATCCGACGGAGATCTATGGGATCATCCCGGCCGATCCGCGCAAATCCTATGATGTCCGCGAAATCATCGCCCGGGTGACAGATGGCAGCCGGTTCGATGAGTTCAAGCGCTTCTACGGGGAGACCTTGGTCTGCGGCTTTGCCAGGCTCTGGGGTTATCCGGTCGGCCTGATTGCCAATAATGGTATCCTCTTTTCGGAAAGCGCGCTGAAAGCAACCCATTTCATTCAGCTTTGCAGCCAGCGCGGTGTGCCGCTCATCTTCCTACAGAACATCACCGGCTTCATGGTCGGTCAGAAACATGAGGCCGGCGGCATCGCCAGGGACGGCGCTAAGATGGTGACTGCGGTTTCCTGCAGCAAGGTGCCGAAATTGACGATGCTCATCGGGAGTTCTTTCGGTGCGGGCAATTACGGCATGTGCGGGCGTGCTTATGATCCGCGGTTCTTATGGATGTGGCCTAATGCCCGCATCGCCGTCATGGGTGGCGAACAGGCCTCCAATGTCCTGGCCCAGGTGAAGCGCGACAATTTCGCCGCCAAGGGGCAGGATTGGCCGGCGGCGGAGGAAGATGCGTTCAAGCAGCCGATCCGCGAGCAATATGAGCGCCAGAGCCATCCATATTATGCCGGCGCCCGCATCTGGGATGATGGTTTGGTCGATCCTGCACAGAGCCGGTCGGTACTGGGGCTTGGCTTGGCGGCGACATTGAATGCGCCGATCGAACGGACGGAATTCGGCATTTTCAGGATGTGATGCAAATGGGCAACTTTATTCTGGTCGATCGGCGGGATGACATAGCGACCGTGACCCTCAACCGGCCGAAGCGTCACAACGCCTTCGATGACCGGATGATCGCCGAACTGAGCAGGATTTTCGACGATTTGTCGCAGGATGGCGCCATACGGTTCATTGTGCTCGCGGCAGAGGGGAAAAGCTTTTCCGCAGGCGCCGATCTGGCCTGGATGCAACGTGTCGCTGGCCAGACCAGCGCCGAAAACGAGGCGGACGCCTTGGCGCTTGCCAAGCTGTTGCAGCGCATCGATGCTTGCCCAAAGCCGGTCATCGGTGTTGTCGATGGTGCGGCTTATGGTGGCGGTGTCGGCCTCCTTGCCTGTTGCGACATCGTCCTGGCAAGTCATCAAGCGGCCTTCGCTTTATCCGAGGTCCGCCTGGGCCTGATACCCGCTGTGATCTCCCCTTATGTCATTGCAGCGATCGGCGCACGGCCTTGCAGACGATATTTTCTGACAGGGGAAAGATTTTCGGCAGAGGAGGGTTTAAGGCTAGGTCTGGTCCACCGGCTTATCGCAAGCAAGGATCTGCAAGAAGCCATCTCGACTTTATGTGCCGATCTGCGCAAAGGCGGACCGCTAGCTCAGGCGGCGGCCAAAGACCTGATCTTAAGAGTCAGTTCGACTGGCAACGATGTTCCAATTCAGGAATGGACCGCCAGTCGAATTGCAGAGTTACGCGGATCTGCGGAAGGTCGAGAAGGCATGCAGGCTTTTCTCGACAAACGCCCGCCATCTTGGATGAGGCATCAGCGTGTTTGAGCGCCTGCTGATCGCCAATCGCGGCGAGATCGCTTGCCGCATCATCCGGACAGCGCGGCGCCTGGGGTTGCATTGCATCGCTATTTATTCCGACCCCGACGCAACGGCGCAACATGTGCGGCTCGCGGATGAGGCTTATCCGGTCGGACCGGCCGCTGTGGGCGAAAGTTATTTGAACATCGACGCCGTCATCAAGGTCGCCCTGGCGAGCGGCGCAGAGGCTGTCCATCCCGGCTATGGATTTCTGTCCGAGAATGCCGATTTCGCCGAAGCTTGTCTGGCCGCCGGGCTTTGCTTCGTGGGCCCACCGCCTGATACGATCCGGTTGATGGGCGACAAGGCGGCCGCGAAGCGCCTCGCAGCGGCCATCCATATGCCGCTTGTGCCCGGTTACGATGGAAACCAGCGTGAAGAAGCATTTACCGAGGCCGCCGCAAGGATCGGCTATCCCGTTCTACTGAAAGCGGCTGCAGGCGGCGGCGGGCGCGGCATGCGGGTCGTCCGGCATGCGGAAGACCTGGGCGCAGCAATCGCCGGAGCGCGGCGAGAAGCAAAGGCGTCCTTTGGGCAGGATACGTTGCTGCTGGAAAAATATGTGGAGCATGCGCGACATGTCGAAGTCCAAATCTTCGGAGACCGCTTTGGCAATGTTGTCTATCTGGGCGATCGGGACTGCTCGCTGCAGCGCCGCCATCAGAAGCTGATAGAAGAAGCACCTGCGCCGCATATACCCAGAGAAATACGAGAAGCAATGGCCGAAGCGGGGGTTGAACTCGCCAAGGCCGCCAAGTATCTCGGCGCCGGCACCGTCGAATTTCTCTATACGCGCGACAAATTCTATTTCATCGAGATGAATACCCGGCTTCAGGTCGAGCATCCGGTTACAGAAATGATCACAGGGCTTGACTTGGTGGAATGGCAGTTGCGTGTGGCCGCGGGAGAGGCCCTGCCGGTAACCCAAGAATGGGTTCACGGCAGCGGCCATGCGGTCGAGATACGCCTCTGCGCTGAAGATCCAATGCGTGATTTCGTGCCGACCGGCGGGCGGATTTTACATTTGAGCTGGCCGCGTGATTTGCCTGGGCGTCGGATCGATGCCGGCATGATCGAGGGTGATATTGTCGGCACCTATTACGATTCGATGCTCGGCAAGCTCATTGCCTGGGGCGAGACACGCAAGATGGCTTTGGCGCGGCTACGGCAATTGATTGCCGAGACACATTTGGCCGGCGTCATGACCAATCGCGACTTCACGAGGACCGCTATTCAGCACCCGGAATTCGTATCAGCCGAGTTCGATACGGCGTTCTTCGAACGCCATGCAGCTTCATTGATACAAGATAATAGCGGATCGGATCTGCTTCTCGCTTTGGCCGGCCTTGCCGTCACCTTGCGTCCAGCGGTCGATGCGTCCGGCCTGAACGATCCCTGGACCCGGCTGGTCGGCTGGGAGCTTAACTTGCCCATCCGGTCGCGGCAGCGCTTCCATCTCGACGGTGTATTGCGGGAGGTGTCGATTTGGTCGTCGGACGGCCAGAATTGGCATGTGCAGGTGGGTGGTCATCGGAGCTTCGATATTCAGAATCCGGCTTTGTTCGGGCAATCGATTTCGGCTGCGATTGGCAAGGTAGCGGAAAGTGCGAAAGTGATTTTCGATGGACCGGCCATCTGGATGATGAATGATGAAAAGACCCTTTGTCTGATGCGGGACGAGCCCATGGCGCGGGCCGACGCTGTCGGTGCAGGACCTGGCAGCTTGACGGCGCCCATGCCGGGGACCATCGTTCAAATCCTGATCAAGCCAGGTGACATTGTGACAAAAGGAAACCCCTTGATCATTCTTGAAGCGATGAAGATGGAACATGTCATCAGGGCGCCTCATGACGGCACCGTTGCTGCTGTTCATTTCATTGCAGGACAGCAAGTGAAGGAAGGGGCGGATCTCCTAACCCTGGCAGCGGAGGGCGGATCGCAATGACACTGCCGAGGAAAGTGCGAATCGTTGAAGTCGGCCCGCGCGACGGCCTGCAGAATGAAAGTGTCCCGCTTAGCGCCGATGTAAAGGTCGCCTTGATTGAACAACTCGCGGCCGCCGGCCTGCAGACGATCGAGGCCGGCGCCTTCGTATCGCCGAAATGGGTCCCGCAAATGGCGGATACCGCTGAAGTCCTGGCTGCTATCGACGCTCGCCCGGGGGTATCTTACCCGGTGTTGGTCCCAAATCTACGCGGGCTCGATGCTGCCCTGGCAGCAGGCGTGACGGAAATATCGGTTTTCGCCGCTGCCTCTGAAACTTTTTCCCAGCGTAATATCAACTGTTCGATCGGCGAAAGTCTTAAGCGCTTCGCCGAGGTGACGGCAAAAGCGCATAAGTCCAAGATCCGGATACGCGCTTATATCTCATGTGTCCTGGGCTGCCCCTATGAAGGCGCGGTGTCGCCAACTGTCGTCACTGACCTCGCCACCCGGCTGGCGGATCTCGGCTGCTACGAAGTCAGTCTGGGAGATACGATCGGTGTTGGAACACCGCTGGCAGCGCGCCGTTTGGTGGAGACGGTTGGTACTAAAGTGCCGATTGAGCGGCTTGCAGTGCATTTTCATGACACTTATGGCCAGGCCTTGGCGAATATTTATGCCACGCTCGATCTGGGCATATCGGTTATCGATTCCGCGATTGCCGGCTTGGGCGGCTGTCCCTATGCGCCGGGCGCCAGCGGCAATGCCGCAACGGAAGATGTGCTCTATATGCTGCAGGGGCTTGGTATAGAAACAGGCATCGATCTGGACAAGCTGCTGGATGCTGGTGCCTATATTACGGCCATTTTAGGCCGCAAGAACCAGTCGAAGGCGGCAACGGCGCTGTTGAACCGGCTGGATCAAGCGCAGCGTGCCGGCACCTGTTGAATTTCGGTGGCGACCAAAGCCTCACGCAGCGTCCTCCGTCGCCGCTCAGCTTCCAGGGCGCTCGCTTCCTTGATATGACCGAAACCGCGAATCTGCAGCGGGATGGCGGCGAGAGCGATGGCAGCCTTCATATTCTGCGACGATAAATTGAGGGCGATGAGCTCGAGATCGGCTTCATATTCCCTTACCTGTTGCCGCTCAAGGCGCCGATCCGATTGCCAGCCGAACGGATCAAAAACCGTGCCGCGCAGGACTTTTCCATATTTCAACAATTGGAGAAGCAGCATAACCCACCGGCCATTCAGCTTGATTTTTCGCCGCTTCCCGGTGGCAGGATCTCGCGGTGCAAGCAGCGGCGGTGCCATATGGAAAGTAAGCTGCGTATGATTATCGAAGGTGGCGCCAAGCTGCTTCAGAAAGGTTCCGTCCGTGTAGAGCCGGGCGACCTCATATTCGTCCTTGTAGGCGAGCAACTTGTACAAGGCCTTAGCGACGGTTTCGGTTAACCGGCCGGCCTCGCCTTGCAGGGTTTTTTCGATGGTGGCGATACGCGCTATTTGTCGCTCATACCGCTTGGCCAAGGCCTTATTTTGATAGGCCACGAGATCCGCGCGATTGACAGCGATTATCTCGGAGAGCGTGGCCTGATGGGCGATCGCAGTCCCAAGATATGATGTCATGGCCTCCGGCATGGCAGCAAAGATGCGCCCCCAGAGGAACGCCCGGTGGTTTAACTCGACAGCGACACCGTTCAGATCGATGGCGCGCTCGATAGCAGCTGCGCCGACGGGAATCAGGCCCCGCTGATAGGCCAGCCCAAGCAGCAGGATTCCCGAAAAAGTGCTGTCGCCGAACAAGGCTTCGGCGAGATGCATTGCTTCAACATAGCTGGATTGGGCGTCATTGCTAACACGCGCCAAAGCGCCACGATGCAGATCCGCATCGAGCAAGATATCCGGTTGGTTCACGAAATCAGCTGTCGGCGTCAGGTTCACATTGGCGATTATCGCCGTCCGCATTTTGTCGCAGAGCGGCCGGGCCATTGGCGAGGCCGCGACGGCGAGATCGCAGGCCAGCATCAGATCGGCCTGGCCTTGGTGGATGCGGGCGACATCCAGGCTGCTATCATGCAAAGCGATCTGCAAATGCGAAACGACAGCGCCATTTTTTTGACTCAAGCCGGTGAAATTGAGGCATTCCGCGGCTTTGTTCTCTAGATGGGCCGCCATGGCCAGGATGGCGCCAATGGTGACGATGCCGGAACCGCCGATACCGGTTACCAGGACACGATAGGGTTGGTCCAACGTGCCGGCAAAGATCGGCTCGGTTAAACGGGTAGCGTAATCAGCCTCGATCTCGGTTAATTGATCGGTGTCGGGTTTGCGAGGGGAGGCGTCCGCGATGGTCACGAAGCTTGGGCAAAAGCCATCAATGCAGGAAAGGTCGCCGTTGCAGGCCGTCTGGTTGATCCGCCGCTTCCGTCCTTGGTCAGTTTCGCTGGGTTCGACCGCGATGCAGTTGGATGTTTTCTGACAATCGCCGCATCCTTCGCAGACACGCTCATTGATGAAGGCGCGGACGGGCAGTTCCTGTTTCTGGCGTTTCCGGCGCCGGCGCTTTTCCGCCGCGCAGGTCTGGTCATAGATGATCACCGAAACGCCTGGCAGATCGCGATATTGCCGCTGGAGCGTATCCAGCTCGTGACGATGATGTATAGTCACGCCAGCGGGGAAGGTACCAAAGCCGGCATATTTCCCAGGCTCATCGGTCACGACCGACAGATTCGTCACACCTTCTGCCGCAATTTGGGCGGCGATCTGAAAGACATTCGGATGGCCATCGGGAGCCTGTCCCCCAGTCATGGCGACGGCATCGTTGTAAAGCAGCTTGAAGGTCATGGAGACCTTGGCGATGACTGCCTGTCGGATAGCGAGCAAACCGGAATGTTGGTAGGTGCCATCGCCCATATTGGCGAAAAGATGCGGCATATCCGTGAAGCCGGATAGACCGACCCATTGGGCGCCTTCACCTCCCATTTGGCACCATGTCCGGGTATTACGCGCTTCTCCAAGCGCCATGACATGACAGCCAATACCGGCGGTCGCGAAACTGCCATCCGGTACGTTGGTTGAGGTGTTGTGCGGACAGCCGGAGCAGAAGAAAGGCTTGCGAGCCAGCAGACCGGATATTGTTTCGTTGGCCCCCGGTAGGGCAGGCTTTTGGGCAGCTTGCTGATTGATCCGCGCGTCATCGATGCGGAGCATCTGTAGGAAGCGTGCAATGGCTTGGGAGACGGCGGCCGGCGACAGGTCCGAAACGTCCGGCAGGAGAGGCTCTCCCGTGGGAAGAGCCTTGCCGGCCACCACGGGCCGCTGATCGGCGGGCAGATGATAAAGCAGATCCTTGATTTGTCGTTCGACAAAGGAACGCTTTTCCTCGACCACCAATAGACCGGCCAATCCGCTAGCCAGATGCCGCAAGCCTTCCGGCTCGATGGGCCAGGTCATGGCCATGCGGTAGATGGCGATACCCAACGTATTGGCGTCGGCCTCGCTGATACCCATCTCACGCAGCGCACGAAGGGTATCAAGATGCGCTTTGCCGACGGTGACAAAAGCAATGCGCGGTTTGGGGCAGCCATAAACGATACGGTTGAACTGATTGACCCGCGCAAAAGCAAGCGCCGCTGGCAACCGTTCGTCTACCACCCGCCGCTCCAATTCGGCGCGTTCTTGTGGCCAAGCGAGATGCGGGTCTGCATTGAGGCCATGAGGTGACAACGTTATATCAGGCGGCAAGATGAAATGGGGTGTGGCCGACAATGTAACCGTGCGGCCGCTTTCCACCACTTCCGTAACCGTCTTAAAACCTGTCCACAGGCCGCAAAACCGCGACATGGCATAGCCGGCAAGACCCAGGGTCAGGTATTCGTCGATGCTGGCCGGCGACAAGGTCGGCATCATCACCGCTTCGAGAATGTGATCACTCTGGTGCGGAAAGATGGAAGATTGCGCAGTGTGATCGTCCCCGACACAGGCGAGAACGCCACCTAGCGCCGCGGTGCCGTAGCTATTGGCATGACGTAACGCGTCGGTCGACCGGTCCAGGCCGGGACCTTTGCCGTACCACAATCCGAACACACCGTCGAAGCGGCTGCCTGGAAAAGCCTGGGCTTGTTGTGTGCCCCAGACCATCGTCGCAGCCAGATCTTCATTCAATCCAGGCTGAAAGCGAATATTGTGCTGTTGCAGCAAAGTTTGCTGATGCCAGAGCTCCCGATCGTATCCACCAAGGGGAGAACCGCGATAGCCGGAAATGAAACCGGCGGTACGCAGGCCATTTTGCCGGTCCGACCTTGCCTGGTCGATCGGCAGACGGACAAGTGCCTGAATGCCTGTCAAAAGCACTCGGCCTTGGATTTGCTGGTACCGGTCTGAGAGCGTGTGGCCGGCATATTTTCCGGCTGCGGTCTTTATGATTGGTGCGTTCATGAATAGGCTCCGCTTGCCAGACATGAAACTGTTCACCCAGAAATTTTAACGGAAACGCCTTCGCGTTTCTCACCAAACCATGGGACGCAATTGCCTCCCTTTAGGGGTTTCCTCTAAAATGGGCCTCTCCTTTAGAGAGGACCTTCAATGAAGCTCGATGAGATCGATGTGAAGATTCTCAATGAATTGCAAAAGGACGCCCGAATCAGAACCGTCGATCTGGCGGAACGCGTAGGGTTGTCGGCAACGCCTTGCCAGCGGCGGCTCAAGATCCTCGAAGAAGAAGGGTTTATCCAGAGATTCACGGCACTCATTGATCCGGAGAAGGTTGGCTATTCAATCAACGTCTTCATTTTCGTGCAGCTCGAGCGAAAGACAGAAACGCAGTTCGAGATATTCGAAGCCGAAATCCACAAATGTCCGGAAGTGATGGAGTGTCACCTGGTGACGGGTGTGCACGATTATCTGCTGCGGATCGTGTCACATGACATGGCTGGCTATGAGCATTTCGTTACTGGCAAGCTAACGAGGATTGAAGGTGTGAAGGACATCCAGTCGTTCTTCTCGGTGCGCCGCATCACCTATGAGACGGCTTTGCCCATTGCGCTGCCGCGACACGAGAGTTAAGGCCTTTCGGCGTCGGGTTGCGCGGATGGATGCGCCGTCCTAAAGGCATCTAGCCCAAGACAATAGGTTTCGATCGCGGTCAGCCGCGGATAAGCATCAAGCGGAATACTGAAACGCCGGGCATTGAAAAGCTGCGGAATCAGAAAAGCGTCGGCAAAGGTAGGGGTATCTCCATAGCAGCATTGCCCGGTATCGCCATGCTTGGAGATCATGATCTCGATTGCCGCCAATCCCTCTCGATCCAATGCCGATACCATGCAGCCCGGTTTGTGTCCGACATGCCGAAAGTCTTCGTCAGATAGGATAAGACGCGCATATTGTTTAGCGGATGGATGTCGCAGGCGATTGCCTGCATGATGCTACGGATAAAGGCACGGGCCAGGGGATCGGGCGGCAGAAGCGGTGGCGCGGGGTAAGCTTCTTCGAGATATTCGCATATCGCTGCCGACTGGGTGAGAGCCCGGTCGCCTGCCATCAGAGTTGGAACGAGCTTTTGCGGATTGATCACACGATAACTGGCCCTGTGTTGCTCGCCACCGTCTCTAACCAGATGGACGAAACGCTGCTTGTAGGAAAGACCTTTCAAGTTGAGCGCGATGCGCACGCGATAGGCTGCTGAGGAGCGAAAATAGCCATAGAGCGTGAGCTTATCCATGGAAGGGCAGTCCTCTACCCGGCGAGCTGGATTTCCTGCTCGATGGCACCGAAGAGCGAGTGTCCATCTGGTGCCGCTATTTCAATGCGTATGCGGTCGCCAGCTGTCATGAACGGTGTTTCCGCGGCGCCGTGACGAATGATTTCCACCATGCGTTGCTCGGCGATGCAGGCGTAGCCGCGGCCACCTGCAGCAAGCGGCCGTCCCGGACCGCCTTGGTCGTCCCGATTGGAAATCGTACCGGATCCGATGATCGAGCCGGCAGCGAGGTTCCGTGTCTTGGCCGCATGCGCGATCAAATCGCCGAAACTGAATGTCATATCTTTTCCCGCATCCAGCCGCCCGAAGGGATCGCCATTGACAAAGGTTCGCAGCGTGAGATGGAGCCGGCCATCGCGCCAGGCTGGGCCAAGCTCGTCCGGTGTCACCGCAACGGGTGAAAACGCAGAAGATGGTTTCGACTGGAAAAAACCGAACCCCTTGGTCAATTCCTCGGGAATTAGATTGCGCAACGAAACGTCATTAACCAGCATGACCAGGGCGATGTGCCCCAGCGCAGCTTCCGCTGTGACGACCATCGGTACATCCGTGGTGATGACGGCAATCTCAGCCTCAAAATCCAAACCCCAGGCTATGTCGCCCAGGGTGATCGGCTGGCGCGGTGCGAGAAAGCAATCCGATCCTCCCTGATACATCAACGGGTCGGTCCAGAAGCGTTGGGGAAGTTCTGCGCCGCGTGCCCGGCGGACAAGTTCGACGTGGTTTACATAGGCCGATCCGTCTGCCCACTGATAGGCCCGGGGCAATGGCGACAGACAATCATGTTCGTGGAAGCGTTCTCGCGGAACGGCGCCGTGTTCAAGGCTCTCCGCCACAGCCGCAAGGTGAGGGGCCAACTCATCCCATCGATCCAAAGCCATCTGCAAGGTGCGGGCGATCGAGCTGACCTGCGTATAATAAGCAAGGTCGCGGCTAACCAGGACCAACTGGCCATCGCGGCTCCCATCATTCAGCGATGCAAGTTTCATTCCAAGCCCCCCGTTAAATGTTTGGCACCTATACAGCTTTATTTCTAGGATCGAACCGTTTCGGCAGGTCCGACCAGCAATCGATGTAATCCTCCTGGCGGGTCGGTAGCTCGGCCGCATAGCGGGTAATCCGCTGCGGGAAGCGTGTCTCGAACATGAAAGCGAGCGTGTCCTGCAGTTTGACCGGCGTCAGCTCCACCTGCGTGGCCTTGTCGAAGGCCTCAGCATCCGGCCCATGCGGCATCATCATATTATGCAGGCTCATGCCGCCCGGACGGAAGCCGGATGGCTTGGCATCATAGGTGCCGTAAATGAGCCCCATGAATTCCGACATTATATTTCGGTGATACCAGGGCGGCCGGAATGTGTTCTCGGCGACTGCCCAGCGTTCGGGAAAAATAGCGAAGTCGACATTTGCCGTGCCGGCGACAGCGGAAGGCGAAGTCAGCACCGTAAAAATGGACGGATCCGCGTGATCGATCCGGAGCGCACCCATGGGGGAAAAGCGGCGTAGGTCATATTTATAGGGCGTGTAATTGCCGTGCCAGGCAACCACATCCAGCGGCGAGTGCTGGATCTCAGCAAGATAAAGCCTGCCGCACCATTTTATATATAGCTCGCTTGCGCAGTCCTTGTCCTCCCAGGCAGCGATCGGCGCCTGGAAATCCCGTTCATTGGCAAGGCCGTTCGCCCCGATGGGCCCACGCTCGGGCAGCATGAAGGGGAGGCCATAGTTTTCGCAGATATAAGCGCGGGCCAGACCATCAGGAAGCTCCAGGCGAAAGACGATCCCGCGGGGAATGACACAGATTTCACCTGGCTGAATTTCGACAACGCCAAGCTCCGTATGGAAGCGGAGCTTTCCGTGCTGGGCGACGATGAGGAATTCCCCATCCGCATTCTGGAAATAAGACTCTGTCATAGTTTGGCTGGCGAGGAGTAGATGGACCGCCATGCCGGATTGAGCTTCGGCATCACCGCATGTCGTAATCGTATGTACACTATCGAGGAAAGTCTGAGCGCGATCCGGTATTGAGGACGGGCTCCATCGCAACTGCGCGATCGGCAGGCTCGCTTCAGTCGAATTGGGTGCCGTGCGGATATCACCACTGTCTACAGCTTTAAAACGACCGCCATGTTTCACGCTGGGTCTGATCCGGTATAACCAGGAGCGGCGATTGAGATGGCGGGGCGCGGTAAATGGAGAGCCGGAAATCTGCTCCGCATATAAGCCATATGGGACATGCTGCGGAGAATTCTGGCCAACAGGCAACGCCCCCGGCAAGGCCTCGGTTTCGAAGCTGTTGCCGAAGCCGGACATGTAATGCAGGTTCATTGTAGAATCCTCGGCGATGGTCCAGGTTCGTCGTCGCGTCGCTAGGCAGCATCGGGTGATCGCAATACACCGCGGCGAATCTGATCTTCTTCGATCGACTCGAAGAGCGCCCTGAAATTGCCTTCCCCGAAGCCATCGTCGCCTTTTCTTTGAATGAATTCAAAGAAGATTGGCCCAAGTACCGTACCCGAAAATATCTGCAGGAGAAGGCGCGCGTCGCGACCGCCTTCAGCGGCTTCACCATCAATCAGGATGCCACATTTACGCATCCGTTCAAGAGGCTCCCCGTGGTTGGGCAGGCGATCCGCGATGCGCTCATAATAGGTCGCCGGCGGAGAGGGCATGAATGGCAGGCCGTTCGCACGCAATTTGGCAACCGTGCTGTAGATATCCTCGGTGCCGCAAGCAATGTGTTGAATGCCTTCGCCATGATAATCGCGCAGATACTCTTCGATCTGGCTTTTATCGTCGACGGATTCGTTGATCGGAATACGGATCTTGCCGCATGGGCTGGTGAGGGCGCGGGAGGTCAGTCCGGTGAGCTTGCCTTCAATATTGAAGAAACGAATTTCGCGGAAATTGAACAGCCGGCGATAAAAGTCGAACCATACATCCATCCGCCCTCGACGGACATTATGGGTTAGGTGGTCGATATAAGTTAGTCCGGCACCCGACGGACGCTGCGTGACGCCCTGAATGGGGTTAAACCCTTCCAACCAACTGCCGAATTGCTGGGGTACGAAGTAAATTACAGAGCCGCCGATGCCTTCGATCGCCGGCGCGTCGATCGCGAGTGTATCGCCACGCGCGGAAGCCGGCTTGGCGCCAAGCTTCAAGGAACGCTCGTAGGCGTCCTGGGGGGATATCATATGCCACCCCATACCCACGGCGCTGGGACCATGCTTTGCGCAGAAGGCTGCTGCATAGGAATTGGGTTCCGCATTGGCGATGTAGCAAATGTCGCCCTGACGCCAGAGTGTGACCTCACGGTTTTTGTGCTTGGCGACCGCGCTGAAACCCATGGCCCGCATCACCTTGGAGAGTTCGGTCGGATCGGGATGAGCAAACTCTACAAAGGCAAAGCCGTCTGTGCCCGCAGGATTGGCGGAGTCTAAGCGAACGCGCGACGGAGAGTGAGGTGAGGTTTCCATGGGGCAACTCCATCCAGGCGATTGCCATTCAGGTTAACCGACCTGACCTGCATGAAGTGTGCGAATGCATGAGTTTTTCGGCATTCTTTGCTGCTACTGTGCGGTGTATAATGCAGTGATGCACGATTCATTCAAACTGGATCCGTTTGACTGGAAGCTGTTGGCTGCGCTGCAGGAAAATGCCGCAGCCACAAATGCCGAATTGTCAGATCGGATCGGATTGTCGGCCTCTCAGGTGTCGCGTCGTCGCCAAGCCTTGGAGGAGGGCGGTCTTATTCGCCGCTATCGGGCTTTGCTCGACCGCGAACGACTTGGTATGTCCGTTCTCGTCTTTGTCCACGTCACCATGGCGACGCATTCGCCGGATAATGCAAGCCGGTTTCGTCAACTGGTTCTCGATCGCCGAGAGATACTTGAGGCTTATGCCCTGACCGGCGATTCCGATTATGTCCTCAAGGTTGTTGTGGCCAGTCTCAAGGAACTGTCGGATCTGATCAACGATGTCCTGTTACCGCATCAATCGATTGATCGCTTACGTTCGGAGGTCGTATTGGACGTCCTGAAAGAAGAAGGCAACCTGCCAATGCCGTTATCGGATTGACTGGCTATTCCGTGACGGCGGTGATGGGGATCGCCGACTTTTCCTTTAGAATCGAAAACACGATGCTGGAATGGGATTCACGGACCCCCGGCATGCGCAACAAGGTTTTGACGGCGAATTCACTCAAGGCATCGAGATCGCTTGTCATCACATGCAGGAGAAAGTCCGTGTCGCCTGTCATCGCATAACAGGCAACGACTTCAGGCTGACGCAGGATGGCATGCTCGAAATCTTCCACCGTCTTTTCCGCGTGGTCACTGAGGCGTACCTGGATGAAGGCCTGGAAGGCACAGCCAACTTTTTTCGGATCAAGATCGGCCCGATATCCTCGGATGACGCCGTCGCTTTCCAGCCGCTTGATCCGTCGCAAGCAGGGCGTCACTGAAAGGCCGACTTCCTCGGCCAATTGGACGACCGACATGCGGCCGTCCCGCTGCAGATTATGGAGGATTTTGAGATCGATGGAATCAATTGCCTGAGCAGATTTCATCTAAGACTCCTGCCTAGATTGGCAGATTATACCAAAAATAATCGTTTGCCGCCGCGAATTGGTAATAAAAACTCCGTCTCCCCTGCCAAAATAGGAGCTGGTGAATAAGACAGGACGGCCTTCATGTCAGACGCCCAGCAATCCGCGGTGCTGCCGCACAAAGAAATATCACAAGCCGCCATTTCAAACATGCCGGTCACGGGTCTGCGTGGCGACTATACGCATATGCGTGCAGACTACACGACGGATCAAAGCTGGCGCGATTACACCGCTGCCGAACATCAATTGTGGCAGCGCCTGTATGAGCGCCAAGTGCGTATTGCCAAGCGCTATGCTGCAGATTCCTTTCTAGCCGGACTGATTCATTTAAATATGCCGATGGACCGCATTCCCCGCTTCGATCAGGCGAGCGAGGTCATTCATCGTCGAACGCGATGGCAAATTGTCGCCGTGCCGGGACTGATACCGGATGATGTTTTCTTTGCGCATTTGTCGAAGCGACAATTTCCCGTCACGGTCTGGCTGCGCAAGCCCGAAGAGATGGATTACTTGGTGGAACCGGATGTGTTTCACGATTTCTTCGGCCATGTGCCGTTGTTGACGCAGCCCGTTTTTGCCGACTACCTGCAGGAATATGGCCGCAAAGGAGCAGAGGCATTGGAGTTAAATGCCACCAAGCTGCTCGCCAGGCTGTTCTGGTATATGGTCGAGTTCGGCCTGATCAAATCCCCCGATGGGATCAAGGCATATGGAGCCGGCATGTTATCTTCCGCGACCGAAACCGCCTATAGCGTCGATAGCGAGATACCTAATCGCATCATGTTCCGGCTGGAGCGCGTGATGCAAACGGACTATCGAATTGACAGCTTTCAGTCCACTTATTTTGTTTTAGAGCGTTTTGACGACTTGTTCAACGCCATGCGGCAGCCTTTCGCGCCGATCTATCACGCAATTTCGGGCAGCGCGATTTCAGCGGATGAAATCGTCGAGACCGATGTTGTGGTGCATGCAGGGAAACGATGAAGACGGATGTCTCGTCACTAGCAAGCTTTTGATTGCCGCCAATCCCGGTCGCGAATCTTCCGTGCCGGATTTCCGGCGACAATCGTATAAGGTTCCACATTCTTTGTGACGACGCTGCCGGCAGCGACGACTGCGCCGTCACCAATCGTGACGCCGGGGAGGATGATCGAGCTGGCGCCGATCCAGACTTCAGACCCGATTGAGACGGGCGCGTAGTCCCGCCCGGACTCGAAGATCGAGCCGCCATCGGGCGGAACACGATGATTGGAAGAATGGATTTGCGTGCGATAGCCGATCAGTGTGCGATTGCCGATCGTCACGCCACCCGCCGTTCCAATCAATACATCGAGCGCGAAATTGACGTCATCGCCGACGACAAGGTTGCGTCCAGGCGTGATCCATACACCAGGATAGAAACTGGGGCGCTTCCCGATATGAGCACCGACAGAGCGGAGAAAGAACGCTTTGACGCAGTCCAGGAAACGATATCGCGGCAGGGCGAAGAGGATCCGCATGGCCATTTCGTAGCCAATCATCAGGTGCCAGTGAACGAAACCGCTACTCATGGCGAATACCTTCTCGTTTTGCTGCGCTATGTGACAAATCATGTCCAATAAATTGAAGAGAAGCACATCCCGCTCTATCACTGGAAAGCGGCGGGAATTCCTCTAGATTTCTGACTGCAATCCTTCTTTCAAGTCCCATTGGACGTCATTCCTAGCTCGCTGCGTTGGTAAGCAATTCCATTTGAATTCTGGACGGTGTGTCGTGCGATTGAAAGGAAACTAGTGGATGTCAGAGCATGCCAGGAGAGCGACGCAACGAGGCGCGACTGCCGAGTATGCGATGCAAGGATTAACAGTGGCTTTAAATCGTCCTCTTATAGCCCCGCATAACATCATCAAAGAAGTCGTACCAAAGAATTTGCTGATAATTGACACCACAACCAAACGATGCGCCGAGTTCGTGAGCGAGAGCCATATTCGATTTCACCTTATCGACCTCGTTCGGGTTCTTGATCTCCAGCTGGAATAGATTGATTTCGGGCTTCGTGTGTTGCGGGAAAGGCTTGATCTCCTCTCTCGCCTTCGATGGCCGATTTTCCAGCATCTCTCCATTGAGTCCAGGGAAGTCGTAGCTGGAATTGCCGATCAGGATGGTATTCGGCAAAGCCTGCCTGACTTTCAAGATTGCTTCCCGTAATGCCGCCAACATTTCTTCCCTGACTTCGGCATCCGGATGGGCCGCACGGTAGATCGTGCATTGATCGAGCAGCAAGCCGTCATAGGGATAGGACTCCATCACGATCTGACAGGCTTCCACCAGAGCTGTCTGAAAACTCGGCTTGCGTGGGTCGAAGATGTACCGCCGCTTGCTGGCGGGTCCGGTTGCGGAGAGAACGCCATCGGGGCGCACGCACCAGGCATCTTTCACCTTCGACATGTGAGCATGGCCGGGCCCCGGAACCGTGGTCTGATCGATGACGTCATGATAACCCAACATGATGATATCGGGATTAATCGATTTGATCGTGTCGCGCCATTTGACCGACAGGCGATCAGTAGCCTGCGAAACAAGCGTCAACGGATAGCGTGCAATCGTTTTCTCTTGGCCGGCCTGGGCAGGGATTTTCGGAGTGACATATGCAACGCAATAAAGCGGAGGAACCTGGAAGTCGGGGCCGCTAAGGACCTTTGCGAAAGCGCGCGGCGACAGCAGGGTGCTTGTCGCTGCGAGGAGTGCTGTCCGTCGACTAATCAACATGACGAACCTTTCTCAAAGCCTAGAGGTTTCGTTGGTCACCGTCGGCATTCTTGGCAACATCGACCGTCGCCTGCGAGCGGTCGCGACGCGCTCAGCATTATTAGAGGAAACAACGCTCGCGTTGCACTGTCCATCCCTCTTGCTCGCGCTTTCGTGATCTCTCACAGCTCGCAAGCGCACGCTGCCGTAGAACAAATCCCCGGACCTTACATGCGAATGTAAATGATACTGCCGTATTTGAATCAAAGCTTAGGTGAGTCAGGGCGGATATAACCGAATATAATATGCTGGTTGTAGATCAGGCTTGCCGTCGAAGGCGTCTTCGCTAAAATCGCCACCGCTTTGGGGGCGAAGCATCGGCTGTTTATCGCAGAATGGTCGTGGTGATGCGCGAAAGCGGCAGAATGATAAAGTGGCTGGATGACGTCCTGTATCCGGGCGTTCCAGACAATTGGGATGATCGTATTTTTCGCGATCTCATCATCGAAGCGCTTCAGCCGAACGATTGCATCCTCGATTTGGGCGCGGGTGCAGGGATCGTCGAGGCGATGCGATTTCGCGGTTTGGCGAAGCGGGTTTGCGGAATCGATCCGGACCCTCGCGTGCTTGAAAACCCGCATCTCGATGAAGCTAAGATTGCGACCGGGCACAGCATTCCTTATCCGGATGAGTATTTCGATCTGGTCTTCGCGGACAACGTCGCGGAACATCTGGAGCGCCCTAAGGAGGTCTTGCGCGAAGTGCATCGCATCTTGAAGCCAAATGGAAAATTTCTGTTCAAAACACCCAACCGGACGCACTACGTCACGATGCTGGCTCGCCTCACGCCATTGGAGTTTCATCAGTTCTTCAACCGGCTCCGTGGCCGCGAAAGCATCGATACCTTTCCGACATGCTATTTGTTGAACAGCCCGTCACAAATTCGTCAACTGGCGCGCCAGATCGGCTTCGAAATCGCCACCATCAAGCTTCTCGAAGGGCGGCCCGAATATCTTCGACTGTTTCTTCCGGCCTATGTCTTCGGTTGGATTTACGAGCGCACGGTCAATTCGGCGGAGATATTCAGCTTCCTGCGCGTTTTGCTGATCGCTAATCTGGTCAAGAAATCACCACAGTTAGCGCTTCAAGATAAGCAGCAATTTCCTTCAACTGATGGAAAGTAATAATGGCAAGTCTAAAACGAAATGTGGGCTGGACGTTGGCGGGCAATGTCTTCTATTCGGGCTGCCAATGGGCCATCCTCATGGTTCTTGCCAAGCTTTCCTCTGCCAGTACTGTGGGGTTGTTCTCGCTTGCATTGGCTGTGACGAGTCCGGTTCTGTCGCTCTCGAATTGCCAGCTCCGTACCATTCAGGCGGCAGATGCGCGCGGCCGTTTCTCTTTTCCGATCTATTTCGGCTTCCGTCTGATCTGCACGAGCCTTGCCCTGATCGCCATCGCCGTCATTGCGGTTTACACGCGAAGCGATGAGCTTGGCATGGCGGTCATCTTCGCCGTAGGGCTGTTCAAGGCCGCCGAATCGATCTCCGACATCGTCTATGGATTTCTGCAAAAGCACGAAAACATGCGGATCATTTCCCAATCCATGATGATAAAGGGAATCCTGGCGATCTGCGGCATCGCTGCTGGCCAGCTGATCTTCGACTCGCTCCTCGCGGGGGCGTTACTGATCTTCGCCGGTTGGACGCTCCTGCTGTTGATCTACGATTTGCCCCAGGCGCGGAAGTTGGTGCAACGGGAAGGGCTTTCTGCGCGGGAAGGATTGATGCCGCATTTCTCGACCGGCCAGTTCCGGCAGGTCTTCACGCTTGCGATTCCCATGGCGCTGGTACTCATGGCCAACACTCTGGCCGTCAACACGCCGCGTTATGCCTTGGCGCACTGGGCGGGTGATGCGGAACTCGGATATTTTGCCAGCATCGCCTATCTGATTGTCGCCCTTAATCTTGTAACCACGGCGATCAACAATACCATTCTGCCCCGCTTTGCCGTCTACCATATGACCGATACGAAGAAGTTCATTCGACTGATGACAGTCGGCCTGGCCTTCATCTGGGGCATCGGCCTGCTGGCGGTCCTGGTAACCTTCTTCGCCGGTCCGCTGATTTTGCGGCTTCTCTATACGCCGGCTTACAGCGCCTATGCGCCGCTTCTCGTCTTGATGATGATCGTCGGCTGCATGTTGAATTCCTCGGCACTTTTCGGAACCGCGGTGACGGCGGCCCAGAGTTACTGGCCGCAAACGCTGAATGCATTGCTGTTTCTGGCCGTGGCGGCAGGCGCTTCGCTCGTGTTGGTGCCAAAAAGTGGGGCCTATGGCGCGGCGGAAGCGCTCCTGCTCGCCTCAGCGGTGCAAATGCTGGCCTTTGCTATGACAACGATAAGGATGTGTCGGCGGATGCCGGCAAATGGCCAATCATCGAAGGAACCGATTTCGGAGCCGGCTGCGCAGTGATCCAGGCTTGCAGCATCAGAACTTGCCATAGCTGCTGATGCCAGTTGGCCGCGCCATTGCGATGCTCCTGCCATAGCTGGCGCACAACCTTGACATCCACCAAGCCAGCGCTTTTCAGGGCGGAATCTGAGAGGAGATCGCCCGCCCAATCGCGCAAACCGTCGCGCAGCCATTCCGTGATCGGTACGCCGAATCCGGATTTTGGTCTTTCGGTTATGTGGCGGGGCACATACTTCTCCAGCAGGCGTCGCAGGATGATCTTGCCTTGGGAGGCGCCGGTTTTCATTTCCAAAGGCAGCCGCCAGCCGAATTCGATGATCCGGTGATCAAGCAGTGGCTCCCGCGCCTCCAGGCTTACCGACATGCTGGCGCGATCGAGCTTCGTCAGCACATCGTCAGGCAAATAATGGGTCAAATCATCAAGCATCATAAGATGATCCAACGGCATTTGATGAAGATCAGGTTGGTTCAGACGCACCCAGTCGGCATTGCTCCTGGTGCTACCACCCAAACCCCGCCACTGGTCGATATAGCTTCGATAAAAATCAAATGCGCTTTTCTCCCGCAGCGGGGCTAGCCGGGACGCCATCTTCAGCAGCGAAACAGGTTTGGCCGCGGCACCGGCAGGGAGCACGGAGGCGGCGTATCTCGCAGCGCGCGACATGCCTGTGCAAAGAGGCGAGCGAATATCCGGGTGGAGCAAAGACAGGCGGGACCAACTCGTCTTGGAACGCCGATATCGCTCATAGCCACTGAAGATCTCGTCGCCGCCGTCCCCAGAGAGCGAAACGGTGACGTCCTGTCTTGCCAAGCGACTCACCAGGTAGGTTGGGATTTGCGAAGAATCGGCAAAGGGCTCATCGAAGATATCGGGCAGGGACGGAATGATCGCCAGTGCGTCCTGCGGCCGAACGACCAGCTCTGTATGCTGTGTGCCAAGATGTGCGGCGACGAGGGCGGCATGCTGCGCTTCATTATAAGATTCTTCTTCGAAGCCGATAGCAAAGGTACGGATCGGCGCAGAACTTAGTTTTTGCATGATCGAGACAACGATCGACGAATCGATCCCGCCAGACAGGAAGGCGCCGATCGGCACATCGGCTATCATGCGCAGTTGAATCGCGTCATGCAGCAGGTCGTCCAGTTCGTCGATGGCAGCCGGAAGATCACCTTTGAAGGGGTTTTTCTTGCCCGCGATTGCACTATCGGCAGCCGACCAATAGGGCGCTACGGTCGGTGCCATATGCTTTTCGGCATTCGCCCCGGTCAGCTGAGCGATGTGACCTGGCGGCAATTTGTGGAAGGTGGTGTAAATCGATCGGGGTGCAGGGATGAAGCCGCCGCGCAGGTAATCCGAAACGGCCTGTTGATCGATCGTCGCGCTGAAACCCGGGAGCGCTTGCAGAGCCTTCAGCTCCGATCCAAAGAGGAACGTATTGCCCGTCCAGCCGTAATAGAGCGGCTTGACGCCAATGCGGTCCCGCGCCAGGAACAGTTTGCGTTCGTGACGATCCCAGAGCGCAAAAGCAAACATGCCGATTGTCGCTTTAACAGCTCGTTCCACGCCCCAGGCTTCAATCGCCGCCAGCAGAACCTCGGTATCCGAATGGCCTTGCCAGGCATGAGCATGATCGCCCAATTGAGTGCGGATCTGGCGGAAATTGTAGATTTCGCCATTGAAGACGATGACATACCGGCCGCTATGCGACGTCATGGGCTGACGGCCGCCCGGTGACAAGTCAAGGATAGCTAACCGACGAAAGGAAAGGCCGATTCCGGCATTCGGATCGTACCAGATCTGGCCGTCATCCGGTCCACGATGCCTGATCGCATCGCCCATACGGCGTAACGGCCCGGCCCAATTGTCCGGCGAGCGGTCTGACTGAAGAATTCCGGCAAAGCCACACATATAGTCTATCCGTTCATTCTACTGGGGATGAGGTGTTGATCTCACTTGCGGAACCCAGCGCGCCAGAATACCGGTGCGCCGCATCGCCTTTAAGACCAGGGTCCAGAGCAGGATGATAATGAGGCAGAATACAAATGGTTTGGTGAAGTTGGAGATGTCATCGCGAACCGTTCGACAGAAGTGAAACATACCAACGGAGATAGTTAGCAGTAACCACGGACGATGTCTCAAATTGAGCCCGTCCAGCCTGGAAAGGCCGAAGCCAAACAGAACAAAAACGAAAAACACGCCGGCCACGCCAAAATTCACATAGGCCTCGCCAATTGCCGAGGAGCCCGTGCCGGCGCCCATGAAGAACTGATCCGGTGCGATGCGATATGTGAGCCAGTCATTAAGCGGCAATCTTCTTGCGGGGTCTCCGCCCGGCTCGGTTTTCAGGCGATTGATGAGCTCACGCGGGCTTTCAGCATGCTTCATCCCGATATTCGGGAAGGCTTGAATCACCGCGGTGATATAACTCTCGCCATATCGATAAGGATCGCGCCTCGGCACAAGGTCCAGCATGGCGCCGAGAATGCCGTTCGTTTGGCCCATCGAAACGAGACCGGCCCGCCAATCGCTTTGATCCGCTGCCTCGCTCAATTGCTGTTGGTTGAGTGCCCCATAAGGCCCGGTCTGGCGTAACGTGCCGATGATGGGGATGGCGATCATCACGGCGACAATCATCCCAATTGCGAGGACATTTGGAATGCGCCGGCCGGTTTTGACCCAAAGAATAGCGCCGATCATCACCGGATAAAGCGCGCTAGTGCGATATCCGGACAGGACGAGAAGTGCAAAGCCAATGAAGCCGATACTATAAGCAATCAGTCGTTGGGTTGGCCGGTTGGCACCGATGACGAGTGCGATCAGGGAAGAGGGAAACACCATCAGCATCGCCCCGAAACCGCGGACGTCGTCTTTGGTTTGGAATAGATCAAGCCTTGAATAATTCAGCAGATTACCAAGGGCTTGGATGGCCAAAGCTAGAAAGACGCACGAGGCCAGCAACAAGCCGAAACCATAGAAAAATTCCAGATCCAACGTTGCGCGTACGGTCTGAACCGGGATGACCCGCCGCTCAATTCTGAGCCCCACGGCATAGCCGATGCCAAAAGCTCCCAACGCATAGATCGTATACCAGCTGGCGAGGCGAATGCCTTGTTCGGACAGCTCGATGGCGACGTCGTCGGGGCGCAGAATGCCGACGGCGATCGCCACGATCGATCCAAGGTGAAACAGGACAAGGGCGATAACATAAGCAAGTCCGAAACAATAAAGAGACTTATGGGTCGCAAGCAGGAAGGCCGAAAACGCGATAATCCAGACCAACAAGCAGATACTGACCGTCTGAGACCAGATATTGTCGGTGTATTTCGGACCAAGGATATCGAGCAAAGCCAGCGCAATCAGACCGAAGCTGACGAGAATCAAGATCAGCCGCGCCAATGGATATTGCGGCAATCGAACCAGTATCTGTCTATCCGTGGCGAACGACATCTACGACAGCTTTCACGACGACATTAACTGGAGGCCCGTCGGATCTTTGCGTCCGGTTACCAGCCCACGATAAAGTTCGGCATAGCGCTCGACGAGCTTTTCGATGCTGTATTTGGATACGACGTTTCGTCCTGCCGCAACCTGTTGCACGACTCGATCGCGATTCCGAAGGAGCGTTTCGATCGCATCGCTCAATTCAAGGGGCGATGCCGGGTCAAAGAAAGTGCAGCATTCCTCGTTCAGCAGGCTGCGGGTTGCTGCGATATCCGAGGCGATGCAAGGTAGCCCAATTGCCAAACCTTCCAACAGCACGTTCGGCATTCCCTCCCACCAGGAAGGAAGAATCAGAATATCGGATTGCTGCATCAATGCATATACGTCATGGCGATAGCCGCAGAAATTCACCTTATCCGTCAGGTGCAGTTCGCCTGCGAGCTTGCGCAGCGCGCCTTCATCTTCACCGACGCCGCAGATGGTCTGCCGCCAGTTCAATTCCGGCGGCAGCATCGCAAGAGCACGGAGCAGGCAATCTATGTTTTTCTGCTTGGTCAAGCGCCCGACAAACAGCAAATTTGCCGGTCCGTTTTCTCCATCGGTGAGGCTGGTCTTCGTGAATACCGGGTCAACCATGACGGCATTGGGGATGGTCACGCCGGACTTTGCGCGGAACAGAAGGCGGTAAGCGGCAATAGATTGGGCAATGGGATTATTGGAGATGATCTGTTGGGAGCAAAAGGTCGCCACCGCATATTCCGGCAATGACAGTGGGCGATGAAATCGCATGGCATTGCGATATGAATAGATACAGGGAATGCCACGTCGCCTTGCTGCAACCATTGCGGGAATCGTCATCGATGCCGGTAGCCAGGCATGAATCACATCGGGCTGAAAGGCCGTGATGGCATCCATCAGAGCGCTGTAGACGGACAGGTCATACTTGCCCTTCTTTTTGGCCTGATAGATGGGGACGTTCAGTGTGCTGGCATCGCCCGGTTCAACGCAGAAGATGGCCGACTGCACCGCGGCGCTATGGGATGCGCTGGCAAGCAGCTTCAATTGCCGTTCCGCACCGCCGCCGTGCAGTGCGTGAATGCAGTGTAATACGCGCAATGGATCACCGTCCCGCATGCTGGTCGAGCATTGCTGGTCTATCAGCGTGACAGGATCAAGATCGTGCACGGGATGCGACATCGAGCGTCACCTTGCTCACTTCCATAAGTTCTTCCAGCGGGATCGGGCAGGGCTGCCGGTTGCGAGCGGATTCGACGAATTGCGCCACACAGGCGTTGTTGCCCTTATCCTGGCGCCAAAGGGAAGAATTGATCCGGCGGGGCCAGCCATAGCCGCGAAGAGAACGGAAGTTATCAATTTGCAGCACACGGTTACCGGCAAAAATCTCGACCCTTTCCTTGGGGAAGGATTTATGTCCATTTGCCGCATAGACGATCGTGCAAAGTGAGCCGTCGGCATATTGCAGGGTAAAGCTGACTTTATCGTCGCGTCGATCCGTGACCGGCAAGCCCGCCATGGAGGTGACCTGCATACCCGTCACGGGAGAACCGACCAGGTAGGTGGCCAAATCGATAAAATGGCAGGCCTCGCCGATGATCCGTCCGCCGCCGGCTTGGTCATCTTGAGACCAATGCTCTCTGGGAATGGCCCCGGCATTAATGGTCATCAAAACGATTTTCGGCTCCTGCAACGTCCGTAACTGCTCCTTGCAGCGGCTGATCAGCGGCGAGAACCGGCGGTTGAAGCCAACCATGAGGCGGCTGCCCAGATGCGGTTCCCGCCGGAAGAGATCTTCTAGACGAGCCAGTTGCTCTGATGTGGTCACCAACGGCTTTTCGACGAATACATACTTGCCTTGCGTCAGCGCCGTCTCAACCAGCGAAGCGTGACTATCATGGCGGGTCGCGATGACGACGGCGTCAATCCGGGGATTCTCCAGAATTTCCCGAAGATCAGTGGTCGCCATGCTAGAGCCGAATTTCTTGGCGGCGCGGGCTGCAGACACACCGCCGAGTGACGCAATGGCAGTACAGCTCGCCGACGCCTTGCTGAAGGCAGGCAATAAAACTTTATTGGCATAGCCGCCAGCGCCAATGAAGCCAACGGACAGACGATGGGTCTGCTCCGCCGCCTTGGCTTGGGGCAGATAAACGACATGGGGACGCGTTTCCGCCGTGCCGATTTCCCCAGCCACCGAGGCATCATTGCGATACCTGAGCAGGATGCCAAGTGATCCGCCAGCCTCTAAGGTGGCATAGGCCTCCATGGCGGAGTCGATTTGGAACCGATGAGACAACAGCGGGTCAAGGTCGATTTGCCCGCTCGACATGATCGACAAGAGGGCATCGAAGTTCCGCTGGGCCGTCCAGCGAACGAAGGGCAGGGGGTAATCATTGCCCTTTTGTTCATATTGCGGATCATATCGGCCGGGGCCGTAGGAGCAGGAAACCTGGAAGGTCAGCTCCTTCTCGTAGAAATCCGCCCGTTGCAACTGCAGGCCGACGACACCGACCAGGACGATCCGGCCGCGTTTGCGGCACATCTGTGCCGCCTGATGGACGGGGTCGTTGCTCTTGGTCGCGGCCGCGATCACCACGGCATCAACACCGACGCCATCCGTCATGCCAATCGCCGTCGCAACCGGGTCCACATCATCCCGTCCCAGCTCAATCACCTCTGCGCCGAATTGGCGGGCGAGTTCGAGACGACGGCCGGGAAAGTCGATGCCGATGACTCGACAGCCGCTGGCGCGCAGCAATTGAACGGAAATCAGACCGATAAGGCCAAGGCCGATGACCGCGACAGTTTCGCCCAAAGTGGTGTTCAGCAAGCGTATACCCTGCAGGGCGATTGCGCCGAGCACGGTGAAAGCGGCACTTTCGTCCGACACGTTATCGGGTACATGGGCGCAAAGATTCTGCGGGACACAGACGACTTCGGCATGAGGGCCATTCGAGACGACGCGATCGCCAACGGCAAACTGTGTAACGCCTTCACCGACCCCGATGACGGTCCCGACATTGCAGTAGCCGAGGGGTATGGCCTGGTCCAGTTTGCCCTGGACGGCTTCGATCGTCGGCAAAAGGCCGTCTGTCTTGATCTTATCGACAACCTCCCGGACCTTGTCCGGCTGCTGCCGCGCCTTGTTCAAGAGATTGGCTTTCCCGAAATCGATCAGCATCTTTTCCGTACCGGCGGAAACGATGGAGCGACTGGTCCTGATGAGAACATGGTTGCTGCGGATCAGCGGCTGAGGAACGTCTTCCAGCCAGACTTCGCCGTTCTTTAGGCTCTGCAATACCTGCTTCATGATGAATTACCTGTGCATCGTCACGCGCCTAATTGGCCGCATGAATGGGGGTATGAGTGTCCGTGGTGCGCGGGCCCTGAGATCCCTGGTGGATCGTCTGCATGACATCCACATATTGCTGATAGCGCCGTGCGGGAGTGTTGTATTTCTTCAGCTCTTCTCGGCCCAATTGCACGATGTGATTATAAAGATCCGGACGTTCCCTCAATTCGGCAAGCCGCATGGCAGCGTCATGCTCATTATCAAATTCAAAATAGATTGCTGCAGGGCCGCAGGCGCTTCGCGCCCATTCGAGATCGCTGACGACCAGCGGCCGTTCCATAATCCAGGATTCCATGACGTTATTGCTGACGCTTTCGCCGCGCGACGGCAGAATGACCGCATCGCAGGACCTGTAGAGTTCGGCGCATCCTTCGGCAGGAACAGGGCCGATATTGTCGATCATATCGGACACACCAAGCTGAGCAGCTTGATGGAGGATATCGACGGTCTTCTCGTCACCTTGGCGAAGAGTGAGGACGAAGCGAATATCGGAATTGCGATTGAGTTGGCGCAGTTGACGGGCAATGCGGGGGACAAGCTCGATATTCTTATGGGCACGGTATCCGGATAGCATTAATACCCGGAAGCCGCTCGGCAGCTCGGCACATAGTTGTTTGACGGCTGGATGGGTGGTTTCCGGCGACACCAGCGAACTGATGCTGGGCTGCACATGAAACACCTTTTCCGCCGGGAGTCCGTGGATGCGCTGCGCACGCAAAACGATAGCCGCGCTCTCGACGATCAGGGCATCGGCTCTCTTCAGGCTATGGCTGCGATAGGCGTCAATGATCCGTTTCTTGATTCCGTCCACAAAGCTGTGGCGCACCCAGGCATCGAGTTCCGGATAGAACAGGTTCCAATAAGCGCAGCCGACGACATTTGTTACGCCGCGTAGCCAGGGCGTCGGACCGAACTGCGTATAGACGATATCGGGCTTGTAGCTTGCAACCAGCCGACGGATGCCGAACAGCTCGAACGATACCCGCGATGCGATATCGCTGCCGATGATTGCCAGAATCTTAATATTGTGGCTTTCGGCGAGCTTTGTGAACGGAGTTCCCTCAGTCGCGACGATTCCCCATTCGTGTTCGCTGCCAATCGATCTGGCCTGCGCCACGAAATCGAGGCCCACCTGGACGCCGCCGCCACTCTTGAGTGGCACGAGGTTCAATAGAATTTTCATTATCGTGTCTCGCTCATCATCGACTCGTTGTTGCCATGCCAGGTTGGCTACGAAGCTTTACGCTGCTCGATCTGTTGCCGTGTGTCCTGATGCCAACGCACCGCGGAATCGACGATCGTGGCCAGATCGGATTCACGTGTTTCCCAATTCAATGCTTGCCTAGCTTTGCTGGCATCGGCGTAGAGGGCGGCGGGGTCACCCTGGCGTCGGGCGATAACGCGCTTCGGTACCGAACGCCCGACCCGGTTCTCCACGGCGGAGATGACGTCGAGCACCGAATATGCTTTTCCATTACCAAGATTGAAAGCGTGGAAGCCCTCTTTGCTATCCAAGTAATCCAGTGCAGCTACATGCGCGCGCGCCAGGTCATTCACATGGATATAATCGCGTAGGCAGGTTCCATCCTCTGTATCGTAGTCGTCGCCATAGACATCGATCGTCGGCCGATTG
Organism: Dongia soli; assembly: GCF_034044715.1. Taxonomy (NCBI): domain Bacteria; kingdom Pseudomonadati; phylum Pseudomonadota; class Alphaproteobacteria; order Rhodospirillales; family Dongiaceae; genus Dongia; species Dongia soli. The sequence goes on from NZ_JAXCLW010000002.1 coordinate 299,048, forward strand.
CCCAATGCGGTCTCGATCACCAGGGGAATCAGATGCGTCTCAGGGTCGTGCGCTTCGCCAATCTTGCTTTCCGGACTGGCGCCGGCGGCATTGAAATAGCGTAGCGCGGCGACCCGGAAATTGTGAGCCGTAGCGAAATCCGTCAGCATGGCCTCGGTTGCGGCTTTGGTGCGGCCATAAGGATTGATCGGTTTCTGGGATTCGGTCTCCCGGATCGGCAGACTTTCCGGTATGCCATAGACGGCGCAGCTACTGGAAAAGACGATTTTTCTGACATCGGTGGCCTGCATGGCGGTCAAGAGGGACAGCGTGCCACCGACATTAACGTCGTAATAGTGGCCGGGGTCGACAAAAGACTGGCCAACCAGGGACAAAGCGGCAAAGTGGATCACCGCAGAGACACGGTGACGGCTGATGACATCCACAAGGCGTTCGGATTGGCGGATGTCAATTTTCTCCAGAGGACCCCACCGCACGGCCCAGTCGTGCCCGGTCGTCAAGTTGTCAACCGTGATCGGGCAATATCCAGCGTCGGCGAGGGCTTTACATGTATGGCTGCCGACATAACCGGCGCCGCCAGTAACAAGAATATTCTTCATGCGAACTCCTATTCCGCCGGTGCGCCGGCATGCCGACGGCGGTCACTAGCCGTCGTCGTTTGCGCGACACGCCGAATGATGTCGAGAAAAGTGGCGGCTAATTTGTCACGGTCGTAATGTGTTCTGACATAGTCGGCCCCGTGGCGCCCCAGAGCGGAAACATGTTCACGGTTATCGGCCAATGTACGAATGGCAGCGCTCAATTCCTCTGCCGATTCCGGCTTAATCAAGATGCCGCTTTGTGCGGCCTCGATAATACGGGCGCTTTCACCGACGACGCCAAGGATGATCGGTCGTTCCATTGCCATGCTCTCGAAGATCTTCGACGGTATAACGGTCGAGAACAGGGGCAAGTTTCGTAACAAAACGAGGCTGGCATCGGAAATCGACCAGATTTGTGCCATTTTGTCTTTTGGCAGTTCGTCTAGCATCACGACATTGCTCAGGCCGCGTTGGTCACGTTCTTCTTTAAGAGCCGCTTTTGCGGCGCCGTCACCAACCATCAGAATTGCGATATCCGACCGGTGCCGCAGAATTTCCGCTGCTTCCAGGATGGTCTTGAGACCATGGGCCATACCGTGTGTGCCGACATAGGCAGCGACGAATTTATCGCCGAGACCAAGTTCCTGGGCCAAAGCGACATCCCGTTCCCGCCGCTGAAAAGTCGAAAGATCGACGCCATTGGTGATGACCGCAATCCGCTCCCGCGTACCGCCATGGCTGGCGACATGTTGGACAAAGGATTCGGTGACGACGACGATTTGATCGGCCTTGCGATAGGCGAAGCGCTCAAGCCATTCCAGCAGTCCGATGATCGCCTTGGATTTTATGGCGCCTACGGCGAGAATGGATTCTGGCCACAGATCGCGAATTTCCAGAATCCAGCGAGTGCGCCGCAAGCGGCTGGTCACGTAGCCAGCGAGGCCGGCGAAGAATTGCGGCGATGTTGAAATGACGACGTCGGGCCGTTTGACGAAGCAGGAAGCAGCGATGCTCATCAACATGAAGACGACATAATTGAGGGTGCGCAGCAGGAAACCTTCATTCGCGGTCGCGAAAGTCCAGACGCGAACGACATCGATACCGTTTATCTGGTCGCGCTGCCATAACCGATTCCGATAGCCAGGAAAGATCACGCCGCGGGGATGATTTGGCACGCAAGTGATGACAGTTACATCGGCGCCGGCCTCAACCCATCTGCGGCAATGCTCATAGGTGCGCGAAGCCGGCGCGTTCACCTCGGGTGGAAAGTAGTGCGTCAGGAATAAGATACGCATCTACAGCCTCTTAATCGTCCAAGACAGGTTGGCGGGAAGGGCGCGACGCAGCGAGATCACCAGAACATCATTGGGAATCGCTTTGCCGAATTCCGGCATATAGATGCCTTGGCCGATCTTGGCCGCACTTCCAGAGTCGATATTGGCGAAGGCGATTTCTGCAACCGGCGTACTGCTGTTCCGTTCGCGAACAAGAAATCTGCCGTAGTCGGCAGTCGCATAGAGGTCGGGATGGAAGTGTACGAAAAGCTCAATCAGATGCGTGCCGATACCGGAGAGAACATCCTGCACCTCGATGCGGCCTTCAACCGGAAAAGCATGTATGCGGCGCTTGTGATCGATCTTGCCTGCCAAGCGTCGGTAGCCGTGATGGACGCCGCTTACGGAAATACTATGTTGCCCAACCGACATATCGAGCTGCTGGACGCTAGCGGGCCTAGCAACGCGGAATACATGCCATATTTCCGACTGCTCCGCGCCATCGATGCGGATGGTGTTATGACCTTCCGTGCTTCGTGCATAGCGGCGGGTCGGGCTGTCTTCATAGTCGCAAACACCGCTATCAACGATGACGCGACGGCCCTTCAATGACAGCTCGAAGCTCAACGCGTCACAATGACCATGGCCGGGCTGATATTCAGGACCGATCGGGCCGCAATCCCACAGAAGCATGTCATTGTCGTAGCGATAGCCGTAATAACCCGCATCGCTCAGTTTAATGACACGGCTTTCATCCGCTGCATGGCTGGGTTCATAGGAAATGATCTTCTCAGCATAAGCGGTGAGTTCTTCCGTTTTAGCAGCAATGCCAATGGCGGAATCATTGAGGAGCGCGATGTCACCGTCGGGCATGGTAACGTCGCGGAGATAATCCAGGGCCCGTCGGGCGGTGTTGTGGAGGGGCTCGCTCAGCGTATCGAGTTCAGAGCCAGGGTTTTGTAAGATCAGGTTGAGAAGATCGAGAACATCTTCGGTGCAGATGGCGTGATACATCGGTGACCGTTCATAGTGGCCGCCGTCCGGCAAAAACTGTTCCTGGATTTCATCAAGTAGAAGCCGGCTTGCGCGAGCACGCCAAGAAGCAGCCTCGTTGCCGCGGAAGAAGCAGCCGACGAAAGCCATCGCCTTTAGATTTTTGAACAGGTGATTCGCCTGTATATGGTATTCGAGATTGGCGGCGAGCCAACGGCCCTGAACATAAAGACTGCGTTCCATCTGCGCCAGCGGAAGCGTGGCACGCTGGGGTGAGGCATAAAGCTTGATCCAATTCACCAGCCGTAGGGAAGCCGGATAGGGCTCCCAGGCGATTTCGGTTCCGATCGGATTTTGGTTGATCCAGTCGGTAATCAAAGCAGCCGCCTGGTCGGTCCGGAAATTCGGCGCGACCAGATAATCGAAGTAGTGCAGATTATATCGCCACAGTTTTGGCAACTCACTGCACTGCCAATCGATGGCGGACATGTTCATGCGATGCGCCAAGCCGATGAAACGAAACGTCCCATCGCTTTCGTAGCTGGGTGCTGCAGGCACTGGCGGCAGTAATTTAAAATCCGAATTCGGTGTTATCTTGTCGGGTGCCGGCAAGGCGACCGGCGTCGAGCGCCGCAGGCGGCGATATATCTGCCATAGCAACTGCCGCGGCTTCAGTTGTGATGCCGTGCGCGTCGCTAGAATCATGCGTTGGATATTCGTCGTCACAGCCGCAATACCCAGGGATCAAGCTACTTTGCGGGAGAGGTCACTACCGCCCGCATTCCGAAGAATATCGGCGATGCGCAACGCGGCCCGGCCGTCGCCGAAGGGATTCAGGGCACGAATGGTATCGGCACTTTCGGCGCCGTCACCCAGGGCCAATTCGATTTCCGAGATGATGCGATTCGGATCGGTACCTACCAGCCGCGCCGTGCCGGCCGCGACGGCTTCCGGGCGCTCCGTCACGTCACGCATGACGAGAACCTTTTTGCCAAGCGCCGGTGCTTCTTCCTGAATACCACCGGAATCTGTCAGGATCACGTCAGCCCGCCCCATCAGCCAGACGAATGGCAAATATTCGACCGGCTTGATCAACGCCACATTGGCAAGGCCGCCAAGTACCCGATTGACCGGCTCCTGAACATTCGGATTTAGGTGGACTGGGTAGGTGAACTGAAAATCCGGATTGCGCGTCGCAAGCTCGCGTATCGCGACGCAGATATTCTCAAAGCCTTGACCGAAACTTTCCCGGCGATGACCGGTTACGAGAATATGGCGGTGAGCCTTATTCGCCAGGCGGTTATGAAGATGATCGCCGAATAGTCCCTGCCAATGCTGCTTGTCGATTGCTTCGACTTTTCGTTTTGCAATCAGCAACGCATCAATGACCGTGTTTCCGGTAACCCAGATTCGATCTGCTTGAACGCCTTCGGCAATCAAATTCTCCCGCGCACCGATCGTCGGCGCGAAATGGAATTGCGCCATACGACCGACAATCTGCCGGTTGGCCTCTTCAGGATAAGGGGAGAGGAGGTCGCGTGTACGCAACCCCGCCTCGACATGTCCGACCGGAACCTGCTGATAGAACGCAGCGAGAGCGGCTGCCATGGCGGTGGTCGTGTCGCCATGTACGAGAACCACGTCCGGCTTTAGCTCACGAATGACATCACGGATACGTTCGAGAATGGAAATCGTAATATCATATAAATCCTGCTTTTCTCGCATCACATTCAGGTCGAAATCGGGGGTGATGCTGAAATCCTGAAGGGCTCGATCAAGCAATTGCCGATGCTGGCCTGTAACACAGACTTTGCAATCGATATCCGCCGAACGCCCGAGCGCCAATACGACCGGGGCCATCTTGATGGCTTCAGGCCGGGTGCCGAAAACGACAAGAACTCGTTGCTGTTGGGTCAAAGCATGCCTCGCGTATCGATGACGACCTTTTCCTTCAAATCCATGGATTTCAGTTTCCGGAAGGACCGGTGATCGACGAGAACGACCACGATATCGGCGCGTTCGATGGCTTCTTCCATGGAGACGAGATCGAAGTCCGGATGCTGTCTGATATTTGGTTCGCAAATAAGAAGATTGGCGATCTTCTCGTCCTTCAGCCGTCGGACGATTTCCAGGGCCGGCGACATGCGTAGATCATCAACATCCGCCTTGAAAGCAAGCCCGAGGCAGGCGATCACCGGATTGCGGAATTTCGCTGCCGCGGTGGTGACGCGCGTGACGACCCAGTCGGGTTTGTTGTCATTCACCTCTCTGGCGGTCCGAATAAGCCTTGCCTCATTCGGAGCATTGGCCACGATGAACCAGGGGTCGACGGCGATGCAATGGCCGCCAACGCCCGGGCCAGGACGCAAAATATTGACTCGTGGATGCTTGTTAGCGAGTTCGATTACCTCCCAGACGCTAATGCCGATGCGGTCGCAGATCATCGAAAGTTCATTGGCAAAGGCGATGTTGACGTCTCGGAAGGAGTTCTCGACCAGCTTGGCCATTTCCGCGGTACTGGCCGTGGTACGAAGAACTTCGCCGCGCACGAATTCCTCATAGAAACTGGCAGCAACCTCCGTCGATTGTTCGTTGATGCCGCCCACGATCCGATCATTCTCGACCAGCTCCGTGAGGATCCGGCCCGGCAGAACGCGTTCCGGGCAGTGGGCGACGAACACGTCTCGTCCAATATCCAGTCCGCTCGCTTTCAGCCCTTCCGCAACAATATTGGCGGTTGTCCCGACCGGGCTGGTTGATTCGAGAATGACGAGATTGCCGGGGCGAATGTGCTGCGCCAATTCGCGGGTCGCGTTCTCGATATACGAAAGATCCGGCTGGAAGCCATCCTTAAATGGCGTCGGTACGGCAATGACGAAGATGTCGGCTTCGGCCAATTTGGTACTGGCCTGCAAGCGCCCTGACTGGACGGCGGAGCGGACCAAAACGTCGAGATCCGGCTCGACAATATGTACATTGCCGGAATTGATCGTCTCGACGACCTTAGGTGAGATGTCCACGCCAAGGACATCGTACCCTTTGGTCCCAAGCAGCGATGCTGTCGGCAACCCGATATAGCCAAGGCCGATCACACAGATCTTTTTGCGATTCTGAGTAACCGGTGTATCGGCTGCCATTTTCAAGGCGGTCATCGTATCTCCTTTCATCGTCCGAAAATCAGACGCTTCCACCAGGTGCTGCCGCGCGGCCCATCATCTTCCATTGCGGGAAAAGAGCCGAGCGGACCAAACTCGTCAGGAATATCCAGCTGTGCGGAACGCTGCTTTGCGGCACGCACCGCCTGTAAGTCGGTAATGGATTGGAACCCATAGGGATCGGGCGCGTCATCGAGCGGCTGAACAATATCCGCTGCAGGAATGAGGCGGACGACTTCCGGCTGGGTGCCTTCCGCGGGGGGCATGTCTGGCCAGACTTCTTGGGTTTGAGGAGCGACCACCCGGTGTATAACTTCGTGGTGATGCCCGGCCGGCGCCTCGCGAGGGCGGTATCCGGCATCCCGGTCTACTCGCTGTTCCCGAATGCGATATTCCTGGCGAATTCGGGCGAGGATAGCTTCCTGATCTTCGACATCTGCGCTCGAGAAACCCGAGATCCCTCCGCAGCGGTCGCCCAACACCTTGAAGACGACATCTGTTCCGACCTGATTGAGGCCATCGGCAAAGGCATATAACAGGCTCATGTCGCAGAGCGTGTTGATGATACGAGGGATGCCGCCACTGAAATGTTGGATCAGCCCGATGGACAGGTCGTCAAATAACGGATGCGTCCGCCCCGCGACCCTGAGTCGATGGGCGATGTAGTCGCGCGTCTCGCTATAGGCGAGGGGCGTTAAATGAAAGCTGACGCTGATTCGCTGGGCGAATTGCTGGAGATCTGGCCGTTTTAGCTTATCCAGTAACTCCGGTTGCCCCACCAGGACCATCTGCAGGAGAAAGTCCTTATCAGTGTTGACGTTGGAGAGGAGACGCAATTCCTCCAGCGCATCGACACTGAGATTCTGGGCTTCGTCAAAGATGAGCAGGCTGCGCCGACCCAGGGCATATTCATTGATGAGAAATTCCACGAGCGCCTGGTACTGATCGGGCCGCGATCCATTGACCGCCTGTATATCGAAGGCGGCCAGGACCCAGGATAGAATGTCGTCGAACGAGCGGTGGGTATTGGAGATCAGGCCGATATGAACGGAATCGCCCGCGCGGTGCATGAAGCTGCGGACCAATGTTGTTTTGCCTGAGCCGATATCGCCTGTGATCGCCGTAAAGCCTGCCTGACCCGCGAGACTATATTCGAGCATGCTGAGAGCCATCGCATGCTTGCGGCTGAGATACAGGAAGCTGGGATCGGGGAGAAGCGTGAACGGCTTCTCAGTCAGCCCGAAATGTTCTTCATACATGCTATTGGCCCACCTTATCCAAAGTCGTGGATGTCAGGAGACGGCATTGACCATTGTGCCGATCACATGATGATCGGACAGAAGTTCGGCAGAGCGTTGGATGTCGGAGCGTGTCGTGACCCGATCTCGGATGACAAAAAGCGCGGTATCGACATTCGGCAAAAATCCAAGCGTATCACCAGAGGAGAGGAGCGGCGGCGTGTCGTAGATAATGAGCCGGTTGCGGTGCCGTTGCTTGAGGTCCCGTGCTAAAGCCGTCATCCGCGGGGATGTCAGAAGCTCCGCGGAATTCGTCGCATGGCCTCTCGCAGGGAGCAGGAGAAGTCGCGGAATGTCCGGATTGACCAAACAGTCGTTTAAGTTGGCCTTTCCGCTCAAATAGTCATTGAGGCCGGCCTTCGGATCAAACTGGAACTCCTGATGAATACCTGGAGACCGGAAATTGAGATCAACCAGCAGAACGGTCTGATTGACATCCATCGCAATCGACAGGGCCAGATTGATCGCCGTCAGCGTCTTTCCTTCGCCGCTGCGGGCTGAGGTCACGGCAAGCGTGGTCTTATCGCTCCGACTCAACCTCTGCAAAACTTGAATGCGCAACAAGCGGTAGACGTCCGAGGCGGGATGCCATGGACGGTTGGCGACAAGCTTGGTCGGCGAATCTCGGCCTGCGGCAGGAATAACGGCGATCTGTGTATATTCCGGTGTAATGCCTTCCACGGTCATTGTCGTGGAATTGGCCGGCGCTTCGCCGCCGCGAATAGCACGTAGTTCACGTGCTCGAGAAAGCGCTTTCTCAATATGATTCATGTTGGACTCCGAACGGCAGGAGCAGCGGCCGTCGTTTTTGATAGGCGCCGGAACTTTCGATCATCTTGCAGGTCGTGCGCGAGTACATAGAGATCATTCCGTCAAAACAAGCTCGATGATGAGAAGAAGAGATGAAAGATGATAAAACTTGCAGCAACGAAAGCGATCATAGCTGCTGAAAGACGAAGTCTATGGCGCCACTTCCGCTTCGAATCTTCGATCTCCGGTTTGATCACCGGCATCAAAACGAGAGGGGACGTACCGAAGGTTTGTGTGATGAACTTCGTTGTCACAATTCGCTGATCGAGCATCTCGCGCAGGACCGAGCTTCCGGCACCCGCAGCAAGCGAGAGGATGCCGCCAAAGAACAGCAATAGCGGCCGGTTCGGCTTAACCGGAATGTCCGGCAGGTTGGGCGGTTCCAACAGGGAGAACGTAGCGCCCTGCCGGGAATCTTCGAGGTTCTGCGCCACCTGGGCATCGGAGGCCTTTTCCTTTGTCGCCTGATAACGCGCCACGGCGGCGTCGTATTGCTGCTTGATAGCATCGTATTCGCGCTCGGCCTGAGGTGCTTGCGCTTTCAAGGCGCGCAATTCAGCCAGGTGTTGCTGAAGGTTGGCTTCCTGGGCCTGCAACCCGCGCAGATCGGATGTGACGTCACCCAACTGGGACTGCATTTGAATGTAGGTCGGATTATCGGGAGAGGGCGACATCAAGCTGGAACCGCCGCCACTGCCGCCACCCGCGATCTGTTTGCGCAAGCTGCTCTGCTCTTTCTTCAGCCGAATGACATCAGGATGCTTTGCACCATAACGCTGGATACTGGCATTCAGTTCATCGGTTACTTTCTGCAATTGCGATCGCAGCGCAGAAGTGTCTCCCGATGTTCCGGTGGAGGACTGCAGGCCTTCGATCTGACGTTTCAGGCGAACGACATCCGGATGGTTAGGCCCATATTGGGAAGACAGCGTGGCGTATTGAACCTGGAGAGTCTGCAACTGCGCAGCCGGATTGGGGCTCAACTGGCCTTCGACAGGGGGGGCATAGGGCGAGATGCTGGCCAACTGCGCGCTCAAGAAACTCCGGCGTTGACGCTGCGCTTCGATCTGCCGCTGCGTGTCCATCAGCTGAGCTTCGGCCTGATTCATCATGTCGTCGTTCATCGACTGTTGCTCGGGCAGATTGCCGGCATAGCGTGCCCGCACCTCGGCAAGCTTGCCCTCAAGGTCCCGCACCTGATCGCGCAATTTGCTCGTTTCACTCGACAGGAATTCAGTGGTAACGGCAGCTTTTTGCTCGCGGTTTTTATTGTTTTCGGCGAGGTACAGTTCGACGAGTTTATTGGTGACCTTCTGCGCAACATCCGCCGATTTCGCATCGAAGGAGAGGGTAAAGGCGATCGTCAATCGGTCGGCCCGACCGCTTTTGGGATCGGTCACATCGACATTGGTCATAGTCATGTTGACCTTGTCGCGCAAGCTATCGACAAGTTCCGAGCGCGGCGTCTGATCCCGTTGTCCGGGGAAGAGATTGAACTCGTCGATAATGTTGCTCAAATTCTGCGTGGTCATGATACGGGTCTGCAGAATTTGCAGCTGCTCACTCGCTAGCGACGACACGGTCGATTTGACCATGTCGGGGGCCACGCTCGGCTCTTCGATCAGAATCGTTGCAGAAGAACGATAAGTCGACGGCCACAGGAAGACCAGGGTCGCTACTACTGCAAAAAGGCAGATGGCGACGGTCAAGCCGAGAAGTGTCCGTCGGCGGACTAGGCCAACGATATCGATTGTCTGACCGTTCTCTGTGGTTGTCGATGCCATGCTCGAAGCTTCCATAGTCGAAATTGCCGGCAAGTTTTTCGATGACTGGGTCATTCGGACCACGAAAATCCAACAGGGCTATATTTCAGCGTCACGAAGACAGCATTTGAATGTGCCTTCTCATGATCGTCGCCGGACACTTTGTGGCGATAGGTGTAGTTGCCGACGAGACTCCAGCTTTGCGAAAACTGCCAGGCGATCGATGGGCCGAAGGCATAAGACTGGACGTCCTCTTCTTGATTGTTGTTATTGCTGGAGCCGCTGACAGAGAGCGGGTCCGAGTTGTCGTAGTAGGTACCGCTGACACTCAACGTGACGAGGGGGTCCAGCCTGTAGCTTGCACTTGCCTTGACACGGTTGCGCGTCACGAGAACGCCGTCGCTCGACGGTTCGCGATCATGCGAGAAATCCGCCGTTAGATTGGTTTGATCGTTGAGCTGATACTTGCCGTTAAACTTGATGCGATAGCCGACATCGTTGTTGCCACTATTCTCGGCAGCGGTGTAGTTGGCACCGACGCCGGCGCCGATCTCCAGACGTTCTGTCGGGTGATAACGATATCCGACGAGGAAGCCGACGGTGTTCGTGTTGATATTTTCCTCATCGTCAGGCTCGAAACGCTGGTAATCCAGCGTGGCCGTGACATCGGAAATTTCGGATATCTGGTGGATAAACGTGGAGCTGGCGAAATAGTTCTTATAGCTCGTCAACTGATTTGAACTGTAGTCGACCTGGTTGTAGCCGGCCGCCAGGTCGAGCGTATCGAGCTCGCTCAACAGATATTCCCAGGACGGGGTAATATTCCACGACGTCACGCGGATTTTCTTGCCCAGGAATTTACCTGAATCATTCAGGTCGGAATTGAGCGAGGTATCGTGCTTGAAGTTGGCGTCGAGATGGAAAGTGCTTCGCTCGCTGTTGAGGTAGGTTCCATTGAAGTAAAGGAACTGGTCGTCCGAATTGAATTCGGATCTGTTGAAGTAGCGTGAGAAGCGAAACTGCCCGTCGAGCACCAGTTGAAGCTGGTCGCCGAGGCGGGACAATTTAATCTCCGGGGTCGAAATGCTGCCGTAGGCCGAATTTCCGCCAGGTGAAAGCAACAGGTTATCATCGTATTTTAACTGTTGCTGCATGACAGGTTCCAGGAGCCATTGTTCGGCGGCTGCGCTACGCGGCCGCGCGAAAACGAATCCGTCGACGACGAGGGCGATAATGATATATGGCCCGATTTTAGACATACGAAAACGTGGCATCAGGATGACGCAGCCAATCCGATTGTTGCAACGATCAGTCAGGAACGACGACGACATCGCCGCTGCGTAGAACGATGTTTTTATCAAGTTGCTCTCCGTCTTCTATGTCGGAGTAATTGAACGGGATACCTACCTGCTTGCCGCCTTCGCGTCTCAGGATGAGGATGTGGCGTTTACCGGCGAAGGGGGTAAGACCACCGGCAAGGCTGATCGCCTGCATGACATCGACTGGTCCTTCTACATGAAATGTGCCGGGTAGTTTGACCTGGCCGACCACGGAGATCGCATTACCGGTCGCCTTGACGACGGAAACATCGACTTCAGGATCTTTCAGGTCAGGGAAGTAGTCGCTCTTGCGCAAGGACTCGGCGATGTCGTGGCGAATTTCGTTGGTGGTTTTGCCGACGGCTTCGAGATCGCCGACCAGGGGAAATGAGATCTTTCCGTCCGGCTGAACAGTCACGTCCTTGTCGAGGTTCTGTTCCTTCCAGACGGTGATGTGCAGGGTATCGCCGCCATTGACGGTGTATTCCGGAAATGCGGGTTTCGGCAGCGGTGCGGCCGAAGCGGCACTTTGCGCGAAAGATACTCCGGGCGTCAAAGACAAGCCCGCCGTCAGCATGACGACTTTCAGGAGGGAGAGGTCGAGGTGCGGTTTATGAGGGTTTTCCATTATATTACACCTTTCATGCCAATCAAAAGTAGGCTGGCGATTGAGCCGATCCAGATAGAGGATCGTGCCAGAGATTTCGCGTTAAGCAGGATCTCGATGCAGTAAAGCAGCGGCACCAGTCGAAGCGCGAAATTGCGGAACGAGGTTTCGGTATCGCCATGCATCGGGAAGAGAAAAATGCCGAGCAAGGCAATTCCTATCAGAAAGTCGAGATTGTTGAATTGAAACCCGCCATCACGCAAAAGCCATCCCGTAAACGAAATAACGAAGGCCAGCCCGAAGAGGCAGGCGGTTAAAGTAAGCCACCAGAATTCCGAAGATGTTTGCGTATAGGTCAGCGAATAGCAGACGACGGTGGCGGCGATATAAGCGGTAATACGTCCAACCTGTTCCACCAGGCTCGATTTTAAACTAACGGCGATCAAAGCCAGGCAGGCGATCACCAGGCTTGCGATCGAGAGATCCCTTGCAACGGGAACCAGAGCTACGCCGGAGAGAATGTAAAGAACTGTCGCCAGTGCCGCGCCAAGCCGGGCGAAATTGAGAACCGCTGTCAGCCGCGATTGCTTGCCGGTTTTACGAAGCGCTTGGCTCGCCGAAGTTGGGCTCGGATGGCGATGGGGCCGCCATCCTGTGGCCTGAAGAAAGTGATAGCCTGCCAAGCAGCCAATACTGATCGTCAGGTAAACCAGTATCACCAGCCAATCCGAGGCGGATTGCAACAGCAGCGCGCCGGAAATGAAGATGGCCTGGATGCCATAGATAATCGCGACGCTTTCATTGTGTCGAAAGCCGATCGCCAACAGTTTGTGATGGATATGGTTCTTATCGGGGGAGAATGGAGAACGTCCGGCTCTCAGGCGCTGAAACATGACAGTCGCCGTATCAAGCGCGGGTAGGCCAATCAGCATCAAAAGGCAGGACGGGCTCAATTGAACATCCTGACGACAGAGAAGCACGGCCAAAGCAGCAATCGTAAAGCCAAGAAACTGGCTTCCGGCATCTCCCATAAAGATCACAGCCGGATGCGTATTATACCGCAGGAAACCGAAGGCTGCACCGATAACTGTTGCGGCTAACAGGGTCGAGACGGTCAGGGCGTCCGGTGAAAAGCCGATGATGGCTATTGCACCCAAGCTCATAATGGCGCTACCCGCCGCGAGCCCATCCAGACCATCATGCAGGTTGAATGCATTCGTAACCGCCAGCATGAAGAGTCCTGTTACGGGAATGGAAACCCAGGAAAAGACAGAATCTGGCGACATGAAAGGAAGGCGGTTCACAGTGTATCCGGCGCCGACGAAAACGATGATGGCCAGAAGCTGGCCCAGAACCTTGAGGCGATAATCAAGATTCTTGCGGTCATCCCATACCCCAAAACTAATGATGATGAGCGCTCCGAGAATATATGCATAGACCGGCCGGCTCAGCTGCGGCAGCAAGAAAAGCAGAGGCAAGAGGGCGCCCAGCGCGATGCCGATGCCGCCGCTGCGCGGAGTCGAGCGCACGTGAACCCGTCGTTCCTCGGGGCGATCAATAAGGCCCAGACGATCGGAGGCTGCCATCAACTGGGGAATGCAAAGCAGGCTGATGAAAAGTGCGCCGATCATGCAGAGATAAAGAATCATCATCGCTCACCCGAGGCGACGGCCACGAAGGCGATAACGGGTGATGAGATGATCTTCTGCAGTTCATATCGTCGATAGGCGAAGCCCTGCGGCATCCAGAAATCCGTCGCTAGTTCTGCCGATGGTGTTTAGCGATAAGCAATCATGCCGATGCATTGACCCGATTCAGACGGAGCCTTGAGTCGGCCTTTCCAACCATTTCCGAGCCCAGATGGGCGTCGAACCAAAATCGGTTTCAGCAACCTTGTTGGATTGACTGCTGCTGCGCCGGCGAATCAGGCTGAACGCGGCAAGGGCCGTGACAACGAGCAGAAAGGTGCGAGATAGATCGTTGCGCTGACCATTCTCAACTCCATCGACGGCGAAAGCCTTCAACGGCAGGGCCATATGGGGAATCGCCATATGCGTGGAAGCGAGATAGCTCGGAGAAAAGCGTGAGCTCGAGCTCGCGATCATCTGGCTAACGGACGGCGACGAGATGGGAATGCAGGTCATGCAGTTCGCATTGCTCGCTTCGCTGACGCGCAAGAGCGTTGACGACTTCGCGGGATAGTATTCCGCGGACGAACCGACAGCACTTGGTGAGGCAGCAAAACCAGCACTGCTGGCCACGCCCAAAAAAATAACGAGCGAACCCGCACCGTTGAGCAACATCTTCTTCATATCGGAGACGCTCCTTTTGCTTCGGATTGGATTAAACCGCACGCGGTTCAAAACAGCCGCCAAATCTTGATCACAAGTTCAACATTTGTGAGCGCCGGAACTCTAACTGAAATGGGTTAGAGCGGCTGTGATAAAGCTGTGAGAAGCCGCGCGAACATTGTGATGCGATGCATTGAAAGAAAATGCAGATTTCACCGTAGTGTCACGGGAGCGTGTACATGCTGGTGATGCAAAGCCCGACGCACAGAAGGCGGTATACGTGCAATCGGGCGAGCCTGGATTGTTGTGGGGGAGCCTGGATGTTGGGGTGTTAAGGCGGGAAACGGAGAGGGCGTGCTAGCTGGTTTAGGGAAGAAACACTGATGTACGGCCGCTTAATCGATAAGCGAGTAATCCCAGCCATTCATGGGTAGCCACATCGCAATAGAGCCATCCTTGTGCCGCGGTATCGGGCAGTCTGGCGAGGCTGGCGTCGGCACCAGTCTTGTAGTCTGCCGGATAAGGGATGACGGGAAAGTTCATCGCACTGAAGGCGCCGAGTGCACGCGGCATATGGACCGCCGACGTCACAAGAAGCCATTGATCCGTCGGTTTCGGTTGCAGAAGCTTTGCCGCCTCCTGCGCATTCTCGTAGGTATCGCGGGATGCACTGTCCGTCAGCATGCGGTCAGGATCGATGCCCATTTGCGCGAGGAATGCTTTTGTTAAGACGGCTTCGCTCCGCGCTTCCCGGCCGTTCAATTCGGGCGAGCCGCCGGAGATGAGTATCTTGGCCGCCGGAAAACGATGCGCGAGAGCGACCGTCGTTAACAATCGTCCCCCGGCATGGGTCAGAAGGGGACCGCTTTCTCTCGGTTGAAATGCGATGTCAACGGCGCCGCCGAGCAGGATGATGCCGGTGACCGGTGGCCGGATACTGGGTGCCGGGTGGCGGCTTTCCAAGGGCATGAGAAGCCAAAACGCCAAGGGAGACCAAGCGATCGCCGCCATCAGACAGAGGCCGATGCTCAACAGGATGCGACCTGATAGCTGGCGTTTCGATAGCATAAGCAGCGCCCCGATTATTACGAGCAGCGGGACGACATCGGAGGGGGTCAGCAGAAAGGCGAGAAGCTTGGCCGCGATAAAGAACATCAATCGCATCTCTAAGTGAGGCTGAGCGTGCTGGCAACCTGCCGCCGGTGGATCCATCTGACAAGGAGGTGGCGCAATGAATCGGAGTATATAATCATATTTATTCTCCTATAAAGAGCCAAATTTGATCTATAACACGCGCGAAAGTTTATTTTGTTTGCTCCTTGGGCAGCTCGTGATTAAGAAAATGAGGCCTGACCAAACAGTTGGAATTGTCTCTATTCGGCCTTTGGGTGTCCCCTTTATTGCAGAATACTGGCAGTACCTGTCTGTAAGCGTAATAAGCGTCATTAATTCGAAAGGGGGTCTCCATGAACTTTAAAACTCTGCGGCTGGCTATCGTTGCTGGCGTAACGCTGGTTGCGATGTCGGGTGCGGCCGTGTCCGCTCAGGCCGCATCCTTGCTTGACGAGATCAAGAGCCGGGGTACGCTGGTGGTCGGCTTGGAAGGGACCTACCCGCCATTCAATTTCCAGGATGAAAACGGGCAACTGGCCGGCTTTGAAGTTGATTTTGCCAATGCCGTCGCCGCCAAGCTCGGCGTGAAAGCGGAATTCCAGCCGACGAAATGGGATGGCATCCTGGCAGCGCTCGAGGCGAAGCGGTTCGACGTCATCATCAATCAGGTGACGATCACGCCGGAGCGTCAGCAAAAGTACGATTTCTCACAGCCTTATACCGTCTCCGGCATCCAGATCATCGTCCGCCAGGGCGATGAGGCCAAGATCAACAAGCCGGACGATCTTGCCGGCAAGGCCGTCGGTGCCGTGGTCGGCAGCAATTATGAGAAATGGCTGCGGGACAACGAGCCCAAGGCCGATGTCCGGACCTATGACGACGATGCATCGCGAGACCAGGATTTGCTGATCGGCCGAATCGACGCAGTCATTAATGACCGCCTCGTCGCGGCGGCACGCGTGAAGCAGTATCAGGGAAAGTTGGCGGTTGCTGGCCAGCCCTTTGCCAAACAGAACCAAGGGATTGCCCTGCGCAAGGATAATCCCGAACTGCTGGCGGCGTTGAATAAAGCCATCGATGACCTGCGGGCCGACGGCGAGCTGGCTAAGATTTCCGAGAAGTGGTTCGGAGCCGACGTGACGAAGTGATCTGACGAAGTCGGAATCGTGACCTTCAACATCGACCTGTTGGTGCAGTCGGTTCCCCTTCTTCTGAAGGGGGCCGGCTACACCGTTTTGCTCAGCCTTGGGGGCATGTTCTTCGGGCTGGTTCTCGGTTTTATCCTAGCGCTGATGCGTCTGTCGTCCGTGACGCTGCTCAGCCGCCTGGCCCTTGTCTATATTTCCTTTATCCGCGGCACGCCGCTGCTGGTGCAGCTTTTTCTGATTTATTATGGCTTGCCGCAATTCGGCATCCGGCTTGACCCGATTTCCTCCGCCATGATCGGCTTCAGCCTGAATATGGCCGCTTACACCGCCGAGATATTGCGCGGGTCGATTGCGTCGATCGATCGTGGCCAACGCGAAGCCGCATTGTCGATCGGCATGACCTCCTTTCAAATGATGCGGCGGGTCATCCTGCCACAGGCCGCCAGGGTTGCCTTGCCGCCTTTGGGCAACAGCTTCATCAGCCTGGTCAAGGATACCTCGATGGCAGCGACCATCCAGGTACCGGATCTCTTTCGCCAGGCGCAGTTGATCACGGCGCGGACCTTCGAAGTCTTCACCATGTATATCTCCGTCGCCCTGATCTATTGGGTCATTTCGGTTTGCCTCGATTGGGCGCAGTATCGGCTGGAATGGCGTGCCAACCGACATACCGCGGGCAAGTAAGATGAACATGATCGAAGTCCGGGGACTGACGAAAAGGTTTCGTGAGAGCGAGGTCCTGCGCGGCATTGACCTTGACGTAGCGAAGGGCGAGGTGCTGGCTGTCATCGGGCCCAGCGGCTCCGGCAAGACCACATTGCTGCGGTGTTTGAACTGCCTGGAGGCGCCAAGCGGTGGTCGTATCCGGGTCGGTGAGATCGAAATAGACGGGACGGTTGCGCTGAACCGGCAGAAACAACGGGTTCGCCAGTTGCGGCAGCATGTCGGCTTCGTCTTCCAGAATTTCAATCTGTTTCCGCACCGGACGGCTTTGGAGAATGTCATCGAGGGCCCGGTCATCGTGAAAGGTGAAAGCCGGGCTGTTGCAGAAGAGCGCGGGCGCAACCTGCTTGCAAAAGTGGGGCTCGGCGACAAGCTGGATTCTTATCCGGCGCGGCTGTCCGGCGGGCAGCAGCAGAGGGTCGCCATCGCGCGGGCCTTGGCGATGCAGCCGGATGTTCTTCTGTTCGATGAGCCGACTTCGGCGTTAGATCCCGAATTGGTCGGAGAAGTGCTGTCAACGATACGCTCGTTGGCCGTCGAACGGCGCACCATGCTGATCGTCACGCATGAAATGAATTTTGCGCGCGACGTGGCCGATCGCGTGTTGTTCATGGATGGCGGTGTCATTGTCGAGCAGGGGTCGGCACGGACGCTCTTCGCGGACCCCAAGCACGAACGCACGCGGCGGTTCCTACGAAAGGTATTGCATCAGGAGACGTCGGAATCGGCGTGAGGCTGGTCCGCAACGGCAAACAGCTCAACCTTCTCGGCAAAGCCTTTCAACTCGTGATACCCACATGACCTGGTCTCGATACCGGTCAGCAGTTTGGCAAACCGGCTGGACATCAGCAGCGGTTCACCGCTGGAGGCGCAAACCGTCTGGATTCGGCTGGTCAGATTCACGTCGCGCCCGATGACGGTGAAATCCAAGCGATGGCCTGATCCGATATTGCCGTAGCTCGCGGCGCCGTAATGCAAGGCAACGCCGGCGGATAATGTCGCATCCGCTTCCGATAGGCTGGCGAGCCGCGACAGCGCCGACAGCGAAGCCTGAAAGGCCACCGAACAATTGCGCGCCGGATCGTCGCTGATCCGGAAAATCGCGAGAATGGCATCGCCGACAAATTTCAGAACCTCGCCACCATTTTCCTCGATCGCCGGCAGTACCTGATCGAAGTAGCTATTGAGAAAGTGTAGAATCCGGTCGCCGGACAACCGATTCGACAAGCCGGTGAAGTCGCGCAGATCGCAGATCATCAAAGCAGCTTCGATGGTTTCGACGTCGTCGCGGCGGATATGACCCGCCAGGATACGGCGACCGGTTTCGGTACCAATATATGTGTCCAGCAGGTTGGTGCTGCGTTCCTGCAACATCTTGAGTTCGATCACCGTTCGCAAGGTCGGCATGATGCGCCGGAACAGGGCATGATGTTCCGGTTTGAAACCTCGTTCTCGGCAAGTCGACAAGCTGACGGCGCCGATCCAACTGGATCCGCTCAGCAGCGGTGCGAAAACCAGTTCGGCCAATTGCCGGTTCGCATAGATATCGTGAGTCGGCCAATGATCGGCGCCCGGTTGGTCCGGCCGGACCGTGAGCCAAGCGCCGGTCTTCAGAACATGGCGAACCGGATTTCTCTGCCCGAGTGCCGTGTTCTCAAAGCCGTGCCGCCGGCTGATGATCTCAACCGATTCTCCCGGCGCCCAAGCAATCGCACGGCCCAAAAATTCCGGATCGATCGTGAAAAGATGGAATGCAAGACGATCAATCGGCAAACCGGCATTCACCAGGCGAACGCCCAGACCTTCGACCAGATTTGCAACATCCAGATCGTGGCAATAATCGCTAACCAGCCATTCGATGATAACCAGGGCGATATCTGCGATAGAAACGTTCATGGCTTCCCGAGAGACAGGAACCTGTTAAAAGCCGGGGCCCAAGCGCCTCGGATGACCAAGGTTGTTACCTTCATATGACCCGACGGGGCTTTGCGCTACTGCCGCATATGCAGATGAGCATGCATTCTCATCATGACTGACCGTAGAAATAGGTTCAACTGGAACTAATAGGTCGGTATTAAATAGGAGCCTAACTAATGGATCTTCTAAAATGGCAATCTCCGATCGCAAGAAACGACAGTTGGAATTCGGCGGCCGCTTGAACCGATTGGGGCAGGGGCTGCGTCGCGCCATTGATGAAGAATTGCGGGCGTTGGGCCTGACCGACGCCACATGGAGGCCGCTTTTCCATCTGGGACGGTTAGGCGACGGATTGCGGCAAAAGGATCTTGCCGAAGCCTTGATGATCGAAGGCCCTTCTCTTGTTCCGTTGCTGGATAACCTGGAAGCAAACGGGCTTGTAGAACGCATGGAAGATCCCCATGACCGCCGCTGCAAGATCATCCGCATGACGGCGGAGGGCCAGAAAATCTACCGGCAGACGGCCGAAATCTCCAGCAAAGTGCTCAGCCGGCTGATGCGTGGCATTTCCGATGCGGAGCTGGCCTTGTGCCACGATATTTTCGACCGCTTCGAAGCTGCCTTGGAAGCGGCTAAGGTCAATGGCAGGGCCTAGATGTCGTTGCTGCGTCCGCTCGGATTCGGCTGGTCGCATGCCGTTAGCACAACAGTTGCGGTGATCGTCGCACTGTACGTTGCTTATGCCTTGCAGCTGGAGAGCCCGTATTCGGCAGCAACCACTGTTCTCGTGGTTGCCAGCCCGATACATGGAATGGTTCTCGCCAAATCCGTCTACCGCTTTCTCGGCACCCTGGTCGGCGCGATCGCCTCTATTGCGCTGGTCGCATTATTTGCTCAAAC
Organism: Dongia soli; assembly: GCF_034044715.1. Taxonomy (NCBI): domain Bacteria; kingdom Pseudomonadati; phylum Pseudomonadota; class Alphaproteobacteria; order Rhodospirillales; family Dongiaceae; genus Dongia; species Dongia soli. The sequence continues at coordinate 318,940 of NZ_JAXCLW010000002.1, forward strand.
GCCGGAACTGTTCATCCTCGGAGCCAGCCTCTGGGTTGGGATCTTTACGGCGATTTCTTCCCTGATGCGGCGGTTCCGGGCTTATGGCGCGGTACTGGCTGGATATACGGTGACGCTTGTCGCCTTGGGGGCCGTGGACCAGCCGCTGCAAATATTCGACCTAGCGATGGCGCGTATCGCCGTGGTGACAATCGGCGTTGTCTGCTCAGCGGTTGTCACGATTATCTTGCTGCCGAATGCAGGGAATGCCGATCTCCCGGGGAAACTGCGCGATGCCGTCCGTGGTGTTGCCGGCCTCGTTCGCTTGGCGATGTCAAACACGTCGGACGATGTTTTCGCTACCTATCGTCGGGATATAGCGCAAAAAGTACAAGCGCTCGATACCGCGCTCTATGCCGCCTCTGCCGAATCGGCAGCGGTTGCCGCCAAATCCGGCTATATGCGGCGAGCGATTGCTGCCTTGTTCGGCTTGATCGCTGCAGCGTCCTCCCTGCATCAATCCTCAGCGGTTCGGCGCGTCATGCAGGATGCGCCGGCGGTACCTGATGAAGAGGCGCATCCAGTACCGGAGCTGACTGTAATTCTGCGCGATCTCTTTGATCGAAGCTGCAAGCTTTTTTCCGCATTTGCCGCCGATCAGGACCAACCCGATCGTCATTGGAAACATCAAATCGCCAGCTTGCGTGAAGGATGCACGGCCTTTCAATCGAATGACCTTCTCGTGAACAACGAAAAGGCATTCGACGCGATGATCGTTCTCAACCGCCTTGACGACCTGTTGGATCAAGCTGTGATACTTGGGGAGAACCTGCAAGCCTATGAAGATAAGAGTGCAAAGCCGATCGATATCCGCTTGCCATATCATCTCGACTGGCTGACAGCGCTCATTAACGGTTTTCGCGGCATGTTGGCCGTTCTTCTGCTCGGAGCTATCTGGATTTATACCGCTTGGCCCAATGGCAGCGAGCTTTTCAGTGTTACCATTCCTTTTTGCACGCTGCTCGCGGCCAGCGACCGGCAGCAGGCCGATGCGACCGCTATGTTCAACGGTGCGTTTATCGCCGCGATCGTAGCCTTTGTTTGCATGTTTGGCTTGATGACCCAGATTACCGGATTTCCGTTATTAGCGCTTACCATCAGCCCCTTCATCCTGGTTGGTGGCTATTACCAGACACGGCCGAGCACAGCCATGGCCGCGACCGGCTTTCTGATATTTTTCATGACGTTTCTCGCGCCCCGCAATCCGATGGAATTCGATATGTCGGCATTCCTCAACAGCTCGTTCGCCTTTGTCTTTGGCGCGGCCTGTGTGGTGCCGATCTTCCGGGTGGTGTTTCCGCAAAATCACTGGCGCTCGGCTTTGAAGGTTGCCGGGGAGATGCGCAGAAGCCTTGCACAGACTGCCGGCAACTCTAATGCATCGCGGCTCTGGCGATGGGAGTATCTAGCACAGGATCGGTTGGCATCGATCGGCATGCGGTTGCCGTTGAGCGATCGCCGCCGGCAGAAACTGATCAATGGTGGTTTTGCGACCGTCCGAATTGGTCGGGAGATGGCACGTGCGCGCTCTTTGCTTGCCGATCTGGCTTTGGATGAGGAAACGCATCAGAAGCTGCGTCGCGCATTCCGGGCGGTCCGAAACGTAGAGCGGCAACCCAAGGCTGCGGGTGCCGCTCTTTCACAAGCTGCCGACCGACTATATTTCTTCGTACGGGAATCTCCGGTGCAACAGAACGAGAATGGCCGCCTGTTGCGGGCGATAGGTTCTTTGCGCGAATGTGCGGATTTGATTTCGCAAAATGGCGATTTTTTTGCGGCTTCAAAGTGGCGCCGCGAGGCAGCCATATGATGACGGAACTCAATATTGCCGGCGTCTATATCGCACCTATCGTTGCCTATGGCGTAGCCGCAGGCGTGCTGTTCCTGCTCTGCCGCTGGCTGCTGACGATTGTCGGCTTCTGGCGCCTGGTCTGGCATCCGGGGCTTTTCGAGATCGCGCTCTTTGTCTCGATTCTTTCCCTTTTGGTTTTGTCTTTTCCGTAAGCGTGGATCGCTTCAGACATGTTTATCGTAAGTAGATTATTTCGTGTGACCGTGACCCTGGCAATGCTGCTGGTGGCGGGTGTTCTTAGTCTCGCATTGTGGCGCCATTACATGGTCAGCCCTTGGACTCGCGACGGCACCGTCCGGGCGGATGTCGTCACGATCGCGCCGGAAGTTTCCGGCACCGTGATCGATCTCAAAGTCGCCGACAATCAGTTCGTTCACAAGGGCGATGTTCTGTATGTCATCGATCCGGTCCGTTTCCGGCTGGCACTTGCCCAGGCTCAGGCGACAGCGGAAAGCCGCAAACAGAACATGCAGGTGCTGCAGATGCAGTCGGCGCGCCGGGCGAAGCTCACCGATCTTGCAGCCTCATCTGAAGAGAAGGAGCATTTCCGAGGCGGCGCTGCCGCGGCGGCTGCGGATTACAACGAGGCGCTGGCCGAGGTTGACATTGCCAAGGTCAATCTGGATCGCAGCGTGATCCGGTCGCCGGTCAATGGTTACGTGACGAATCTACTCCTGCGCCGCGGCGATTTTGCCACGGCAGGAGCAGCGACTGTTTCCGTGGTCGATAGCGATTCATTCTGGATCGCCGGCTATTTTGAGGAAACGAAATTGTCTCAGATCCATTTGGCGGATAAGGCACAAATCAAACTGATGGGATTCGACGGCTTGATAGCGGGCCATGTCGACAGTTTTGCGCGCGGCATTACCGATAAGAACGGCAGCAGCGGTAATGAAGGCCTCGCCAATGTCGATCCGGTTTTTACCTGGGTCCGATTGGCGCAGCGCTTTCCGGTCCGAATTCATATTGACCAGGTGCCGCCGGGCGTTGAATTGGCGATGGGCATGACCTGCACGATCAGCATTGGAACAGCAGAAAAGGATCTGCCCGGGGACATGAAAGATGCGGCGAAAAGCCTGCTCAGCTATCTCACGCATTTTCCGGCGACATCGACGACGAGCGCAATGGCCGCGTCATCCGCGAAATAAACAGCTTACTCCTTCAACAGCCGTTCCATGAGCCCTTTCAGGACCAGCAACGTCGCCGGCCGGTTCATGGCGGGATTGCGAATGATCCTCGCCGACAAGCCTTCGAATATGGCGGCCAGGATTTCCATGCGGCCGTCCAGGTCTTCAGTGGAGATCGGCAGGCCGCGGGCGGCGCGCCCCTTGCGCATGAGGTCCATTATGGCCTGCCGCTTGATCTCGTCGGCGCGGCGCACGATCGCGGCAACTTTGGGATTGCGGGCCGCTTCCGCCATGATTTCGTGGAAGAGGGCGGCAGCATCAGGGTCGGTGTGGCATTCGACGCCGTGATCGGCGCGCGCCATCATGGCTGTCAGGATATCGTCTTCACGGCTGATTTCCTCGAAGATCGTGGCGATATCCGAAATATCCTGCTCTACGATAGCGCCGATGATCGCTTCTTTATTTTCGAAATAATGATAAATGTGCCCGACGCTCATGCCGGCCGTTTTAGAAATCTCCGACATGCTGGCACCGTGAAATCCGTGCTGCCGGAAACAGGCCAGGGCCGCTTCCAGGACCTGCTGTCGGCGCGTTTCGCTGCGCCCGACTTCTGCCGATGAACTGCTTGCCAAGCCATTACTCCGATCGTGAGAAGGGTTAAGGGACATAAATTAATCCTTGACGAGCTTTTCGTCCAATTTAGAATGAACCCTCAATCTAGAACGATCGTTCATTCTAGGCGAGTCGTTTTGGATATGGAATTAATGCCCTAGCGCTGCAGCGAGACGGCTGGCGGCGAGATTGGCAATGCGGGAGTTGGTCATGCAGGTCAAAGAAAAAGCCGGATCCGTTTCGATGCGGAGCGTTACCGGCTGCTTGGCGCTTGCCTTGCTTTTAGGCGCGGCGGTGACTTTATCGGCCTGCGAAAAACCTAATGCGGAGGCGGCCCAGGAAGGCGCGGCACCCCCACCAGCGCAAGTCGGAGTAGTCACCGTCCAGGCGGAGAAAGTGGCGTTGACCACCGAACTGCCTGGGCGCACCGCGGCTTACATGATCTCTGAAGTGCGGCCGCAGGTTGGCGGCATCGTGCTGAAGCGCCTCTTTGAAGAGGGGAGCGACGTCAAGGCGGGCCAAGTGCTCTATCAGATCGATCCGGCGACCTATCAGGCCGCCTATGACAATGCGAAGGCCGCGCTTGCCAAAGCCAAGGCAAATGTCACCTCGATCCGGTTGAAGGCGCAGCGCTATAAAGAACTTGTGGGCATCGATGCTGTCAGTAAACAGGATTACGATGATGCAACTGCCTCTCTGGCGGCCGCGGAAGCGGAAATTGAAGCCGATAAAGCGGCGCTGGAAACCGCACGCATCAATTTGAATTACACGAAGGTCACCGCGCCGATTTCCGGCCGCATTGGCAAATCGGTTTTCACGCCAGGCGCACTGGTCACGGCGGGGCAGGCGGAAGCGCTTGCACGGGTGCAACAGCTTGACCCGATCTATGTCGACGTGACGCAATCTACCGCCGATGTCTTGCGCCTGCGGCGTGACCTTGCCAGCGGTCGCCTCCGCAGTGCCGCCGCCAATCAGGCCAAGGTCAAGCTCGTGCTGGAAGACGGGTCGAGCTACGATCAGGAAGGCAGTCTGCAATTCTCCGACATCACGGTCGACCAGACCACGGGCAGCATTACCCTGCGGGCCGTCTTCCCTAATCCACATCATGAATTGCTGCCGGGCATGTATGTCCGCGCCGTTCTGGAGGAAGGAGTCAACGATCAGGCGATCCTCGTGCCACAACAGGCCGTCAGCCGCGATCCAAAGGGCAATCCCATTGCCATGGTGGTCGATGCCAATGGCACGGCAGGCCAGCGTGAGCTGAAGACCGAGCGGACCGTCGGCGATAAATGGCTGGTGAGCGAAGGCCTGAAGCCGGGTGACCAGCTGATTGTGGACGGCCTACAGCATATCCGTCCCGGCGCTCCGGTGAAGCCGGTCGATCTGTCTCCGTCGTCAGAAGCTGCCGGCCAACAGCCAGCAAGCCAGCCGCAATAACATTATTTCGTAAGGACGACGGATCATGTCGCGATTTTTCATCGATCGGCCGATCTTTGCCTGGGTGATCGCCATCGTGATCATGTTGGCCGGCGCCTTAGCTATCCGGACGCTGCCGATCTCGCAATATCCCGAGATCGCGCCACCGGCGGTTGCCGTCACCGCGACATATCCCGGTGCTTCCGCAAAAACGCTGGAAGACACCGTTACCCAGGTGATCGAACAGAAGATGAAGGGTATCGATCACCTGCGTTACATGGCGTCGACCAGCGACGCCGTGGGGCAGGCGACGATCACCTTGACCTTCGATGCAGGCACGAACCCCGATATCGCCCAGGTTCAGGTGCAGAACAAACTGCAGCTCGCCTTGCCGCTCTTGCCGCAGGAAGTGCAGCAGCAAGGGCTGCAGGTTGAAAAATCTGCAACGAACTTCGTTCTGGTTTTTGCCTTTTACTCGCCGGATGGAAGTCTGACCCAGTCTGACTTGTCGGACTATGTTGCGGCCAATGTTGAGGATGTCATCGCGCGTGTCGATGGCGTCGGCGACGTCACGCTATTTGGTGCGCAATATGCCATGCGCATCTGGCTGGATCCGAACAAGCTCACTAATTACAAGATCACGCCAGGCGATGTGAAGGCGGCCATTCTGGCGCAGAATGCTCAGGTCTCTGCCGGCCAATTAGGCGGTGCGCCCTCGATCAAGGGGCAACAACTCAACGCAACGATTACGGCGCAGAGCCGCTTGCAGACGCCGCAACAGTTCGAAGAGATTCTGTTGCGCACAAATACCGACGGGTCGACGGTCCGGTTGCGCGACGTGGCGCGGGTCGAGCTTGGCAGCGAGAGCTACGATACTGTCTCGCGGTTCAACGGCAAACCGGCGACGGGTCTCGCGATCAAGCTGGCGAGCGGCGCCAATGCTCTGGCGACCGCCGACGCGGTCAAGGCGAAGGTCCAGGAACTGGCGCAATTCTTCCCCGCCGGGATGAAAGCCGACGTACCTTACGATACGACGCCCTTCGTCAAGATTTCGATCGAGGAAGTGGTGAAGACCTTGGTGGAAGCCATCGTCCTGGTCTTCCTGGTCATGTATCTCTTCCTCCAGAACCTCCGAGCGACGCTAATCCCGACGATCGCCGTGCCGATCGTCCTGTTGGGGACATTCGGTGTCCTGGCGATCTGCGGCTATTCCATCAATACCCTGACCTTGTTCGGTGTGGTGTTGGCAATCGGCCTGCTGGTCGATGACGCCATCGTCGTGGTGGAAAACGTCGAGCGCGTCATGAGCGAGGAAGGTCTCTCGCCGAAGGAAGCGACGCGAAAATCCATGAATCAGATCACCGGCGCATTGATCGGTATTGCCCTGGTGCTGTCGGCGGTCTTCGTTCCGATGGCCTTTTTCGGTGGGTCCACGGGGGTCATCTATCGCCAGTTCTCGATCACCATCGTTTCGGCCATGGTGCTCTCCGTCGTGGTTGCCATGGTGCTGACGCCAGCACTTTGCGCCACCATGCTGAAGCCGATCGCCAAGGGGCACCATGTGGTCAAGCGGGGATTCTTCGGCTGGTTCAATCGCTCATTCGATCGCACCAGTGCCGGATATCAAGGTCTGGTCGGCCGTATTGTAAGGCGCGGTGCGAGATATCTCATCATCTATGCCGCCATCCTTATCGGCATGGCGTTCCTGTTCTGGCGTCTGCCGACGGCTTTCCTGCCGGATGAGGACCAAGGCATTCTTTTCGCGCAAATCCAGCTTCCGGTCGGTGCGACGCAGGAGCGGACAGTCGATGTCCTGAAAAAAGTCGAGCACCATTTCCTCACCGACCAGAAGGAAGCTGTTGCCCAAGTTTTCACTGTCGCCGGGTTCAGCTTCGGCGGCAGCGGACAGAATAACGGCATCGCCTTCATGAACATGCGGGATTGGAGTGAGCGGCAGCGGCCTGATTTGAAAGTCTCCGCAGTTGCCGCCAAGGCGATGGGCGCGTTCGCGCAGATCCGCGAGGCAATGGTCTTCGCCTTCGCGCCGCCGGCGGTCCTGGAACTCGGCAACGCAACAGGCTTCGACTTTTTCCTGCAGGATCGCGCCGGTGTCGGCCATGAGGCCTTGATTGCGGCACGTAACCAATTCCTGGGCATGGCGGCGCAGAACCCGGTGCTCATGGCGGTACGTCCGAATGGACAGGACGATACGCCGCAATTCGAGATCAATATCGACCAGGCCAAGGCGACAGCCTTGGGCCTGACGATTGCGGAGATCAACGATACGCTCTCGACTGCCTGGGGCAGTTCCTATGTCAACGATTTCATCGACAAGGGGCGCGTCAAGAAAGTCTATGTCCAGGCGGATGCACCGGCCCGTATGTCGCCGGAAGACCTGAACAAATGGTATGTCCGCAATGCCGGTGGCGAGATGGTGCCATTCTCCGCTTTCGCCCAGGTGAAGTGGAACTATGGTTCTCCACGGCTGGAGCGCTATAACGGTCTGCCTGCTGTAGAAATCCTTGGCCAGCCGGCGCCGGGCCGCAGCTCCGGTGAGGCGATGAAGGCGGTGGAAGAGATCGCCGCCAAATTGCCACCTGGCATCGGCTATGAGTGGACCGGGCTCTCCTATCAGGAACGCCTGTCCGGATCTCAGGCGCCGGCCCTCTACGCCATCTCGCTGCTGGTGGTCTTCCTTTGCCTGGCGGCACTCTATGAAAGCTGGTCGATTCCATTCGCCGTCATGTTGGTTGTCCCGCTGGGTGTGCTCGGTGCGCTGGGCGCGGCGAGCTTGCGGGGACTGTCTAATGACGTCTATTTCCAGGTCGGCCTGCTGACCACGATCGGTCTATCGGCAAAGAATGCGATTCTGATCGTGGAATTTGCCAAGGAATTGCAGGAGCAGGGTAAGGGGCTGATTGAATCGACGTTGGAAGCCGTCCGCATGCGCTTGCGGCCGATCCTGATGACCTCGTTGGCCTTCATCCTCGGCGTCTTGCCCTTGGCGATCAGTTCTGGTGCTGGTTCGGGCAGCCAGAATGCGATCGGCACCGGGGTGATGGGCGGCATGATCTCGGCCACCGTGCTCGGCATTTTCTTCGTGCCATTGTTCTTTGTCCTGGTTCGGCACGTCTTCAAAGGTAAGCATGCTGTGGCGCAATCTGGCCAGCCATCGACCGACGGTGTCAATGCGGAAGGGTAAGTAGATGATCCGTACAGGTATCTCTCTCGCATTGACGGCTATCATGCTGACCGGCTGCATCAATCTGCAACCGGATTATCAGCGCCCTGAGATGGCGGCGCCCGATGCTTGGCCCAGCGGCCCGGCTTATCGCGAAGTCGCGAAAACCGACAAGACGGTGGCGGTTGCCGATATAGGCTGGAGCGAGTTCTTCCTCGATCCGCGCTTGCGACAGCTGATCGAACGCGGCATTGCCAACAACCGCGATTTGCGCGTTGCCGTGCTCAACATCGAAAGAGCGCGGGCGCTCTATCGCATCCAGCGTGCGGACCTCCTGCCGACGATCAATGCGGAAGCGAGCGCCGATATCGAACATGCGTCACGCCGGACCTCCGTGACAGGTCAATCGGAGACCTCGCACATATATAGCGTCGGTGCCGGCGTCAGTGGCTATGAACTTGATCTCTTCGGACGTATTCGCAGCCTGAACGACCAAGCGCTCGAAGATTTCTTCGCGACGGAGGAAGCGCGCCGGGCGACACAGATCACGCTGGTTTCCGATATCGCGACGGCCTATCTGACGCTGGCGGCGGATCAGGATCTGCTGAAGCTGGCGCAGGATACGCTTGCGAGCCAGCAGCAATCCTACAAGATCACCCAGCGCAGTTTTGAGATCGGCGTGGCTTCTGCTCTGGATCTGCGGCAGGCGCAGACCAGCGTGGATACCGCACGGGTTGATATCGCCAGATTCAGCGCGATCGTGGCGCAGGACCGGAATGCGCTGGCGCTGCTGGTCGGAACGACTGTTCCCGACAATCTGTTGCCAACGGAACCTATCGCGACGATGACGGCCATGCAGGATATCGAACCCGGTATTCCGTCGGAAGTGTTGCTGCGTCGTCCGGACATTCTAGAAGCCGAGCACCAGTTGAAGGGCGCGAATGCCAATATCGGCGCCGCGCGCGCAGCCTTCTTCCCGAAGATCACGCTAACGGCAACCAGCGGCAGCGTGAGCGATGCGCTCTCCACTTTGTTCAAGGCCGGGACGGGCGGCTGGGCCTTTGCGCCCGATATCGTTTTGCCGATTTTCGATTTCGGCAGAAACCAGGCCAGTCTCGATGCCGCCAAAGCCGACCGCGATATCTCTGTCGCCCAGTATGACAAGGCTATCCAGACCGCTTTCCGCGAGGTTGCGGATGCTTTGGCGGATTATGGGACACTCGACGATCAGCTCGATGCGCAGAGATCACTCGTGGAAGCGACGGAGGATAGTTATCGGCTCTCGGATGCGCGGTATCGGAAAGGTGTCGAGAATTATCTGAACGTGCTCGATTCGCAACGCTCGATGTATAGTGCCGAGCAAGATCTGATCAATGTGCGTCTGGCCAAGCAGACCAACCTGGTCACGCTTTACAAGGTATTGGGTGGCGGCTGGCAGAAGACGGGTGCCGAGCCCGCGAGCTGAAGCGAGGTACCGGCCTTCCACAGTCGGTTTCGGCCTTTATTGGCTTCCTTGACACGAGCCTGAGATTGGTCTGATAGTCGAATGGCGTATCCGCTGCAAATGCTGCGGAAAACCGAGATACACCGAAGCGATCATTCTCGGCTGAAACGAGAATGAATCCCCATTAGAACGAATCCTTTCGATTTATCCTGAAGACCGGTTTCTGAATCAGACTTGATTTAGGGGGGACGGATGAACAGGTGTCGAAGGTTGCAGATCCGGCACTCGAGCCGCCGCAGGCTGCTGCTGTCGTTGTGTGGGCTGGGTCTGGTTCACGCCCTTCCGGCCGATGCCGAAGATCCGACGCCATCCGGCACGGTCGAAATATCCCAAGTGCAAATCGCCTTCATTGGCAGCGGCAATCTCGGGGGCGGGACCCTGCATTATCAGGACAATTCATATTCCTTCACGATCGGCGGATTGGGAATCGGCGGGTTCGGCATTTCCAAAATGGAAGCGATCGGCACGGTCTATGACCTGCACCGGCTCTCCGATTTCAAGGGCGCTTACATTCAGGGACGGTATGGTTACGCTGCGGGCGAGGCCGGTTCCGGCGATCTCTGGCTAAAAAATGCCAGCGGGGTCGTTTTGCAACTCAAAACCAAGCGCCAAGGCCTGGCTCTGTCGCTTGGCGGTGATGCCGTTTACATCGATTTCGATTGATGGAGCCTCCGATGTATGCCGTCCTCCATCGCAGCTTTCGTGCCGTTACCGTTTCGATCGCGGCTATTGTCGCATTTGGGTGGGTTACGATCAGCGGTGATGCATGGGCGAAAACCACGCAGACAATTCGTGCCTTCTCCGTTTGGCATGCCCAAGGAAAACTGCCGGATTCCGCGACGACCCAAAGCATCTATAAGAATGTGATTGCCGGTCCGCTTTATGTCGATACGGAGAAGGGGCCTGTATCGGCCGGAAAAATGACCTGCAAAGCCATTCTCCAGGTCAACCAGGAGGATAGAACCCAAAGCGGCTCCGCAGATTGTACCCTGATGGTCAAGGATGGCGCCGAGGTGACGGCCAAGCTCGATTGCAAAGGGGTCTTCATGGTGGGTTGCTCGGGCAATTTCACCCTCGTCGGTGGCTCGGGTCCGCTGAAAAATATCAAGGGCGGTGGAAAGGTAATCATCCGGAGCGAGTTTGCTGATGCACGGGCCAGAGGCACGCAGGCATCGGCGGTCGACCTCCAATCAGGTATCCTTTATCTCCCGGCTTTGACATACGAGCTGCCGTAGATGCTTTCCTCTTGCCGGCCCAGCTGGCGGCCATGTGTTGCAAACCTGAAAGTCGGTCGACGGTCAGGTGCTTTCGCGCGTCACCAGAGAAAAGCCGAGATCATATGTCGGCACGGTCGGCTGCTTGCCTTCCAGCAGGGTCAGCAGCAAATTCGCCGACTGCCGACCCACCTGATAGCGTGGTGTTGCAATTGTCGTCAGCGACGGCAAGGTCCAGCCCGAAGCCGGCAGATCATTGAAGCCGGCAATGGCAAGTTGCTTGGGCACTTCGATTTTTCTGCGCTGGCATTGAAAGAGAGCCCCTTGCGCCAGATCGTCATTGCAAAAGAAAATGGCGTCGCAATCGGGTGCTTCTGCCAGCAATTGATCCAGGAGATTGGCGCCCATGCTGATCGATGACGGTTCCGGCACCAGCAATTCGCGTCTGGGGTCGTAAAGATCGGCGTCTCGTAGCGCTTGCCGATAGCCATCAGCACGTGCCAGCGTACGCGGGTCAAGCTGCGCCGCAACGAAAGCGATACGCCGATATCCCTGATCCAGCAAATGCCGGGCCATGGCGTAACCACCATCGAATTGCGAGAAGCCGACGCAATAGCAGCCGGGGCGATCCGTCGTTTCCATCATGTGAACGGTCGGCTGCCGTAGGGCTTCAAGACGGTTCCAAGTGCTTGGCAGATGATCGATCCCGGTTAGCAGCAACCCATCGGGCAAAAATTCCAGATAAGTTTGCAGCAGGCGCTCTTCCTCCAGCGGTGAATAGCGGGTGACGCCGATCAGCATTTGATAGCCGCGGGGATGCAGGACATCGTGGATGCCGGCCAGCATTTCCACGAATACCATATTGGTCATTGAAGGAATAAGGACGACGACATTCATTGATGGGGCGCCCGCGAGCGCGCTGGCGACACGGTTAGGCACGTAACCCAGTTTCTCCGCATGGGTGAAGATGCGTGTCCGCAATTCTTCCGTCACCAGATCCGGCTTTTTGAAAGCACGGGAAACCGTAATGGTGCTGACGCCGGCCAAGCGAGCGATATCGGCCATGGTGGTACGACCAGTACTGGACGATCGTGGCTTTCTGGAACGCATCATTGCCCCGCAGTCAAAAGGATGTGACAGGCATAGCCATAGAATCAGTTCTACAGCTAGTTTATGTTAGCGATAACAGTTTGCTACTTTGGCAATATCCGTAATTTCACCGGAAACATTGGGGCGAGCGGTGGCCGCGACCGGTGGGTTATAAGCGAATAGGAGGCCAATGTGTTAATGCATTGGCTGAGGCAAGGCAGGGTCGAGAGGCGAGATGGAAAATAACATTCCAAAAATGATCCTTGTCGTCATGGGTGTCTCTGGCTCCGGCAAATCGACCATCGCCCGATTGCTGAGCAAGGCGCTTGGCTGGGAGATGCGGGAAGGAGATGATCTCCATCCAGCGGCGAATATCGAAAAGATGCGCCATCGCATTCCGCTTGATGATGAGGACCGCCGTCCGTGGCTTGCAGCGATCGCGCAGGTTATTGACACTTGGCGACAGGAAGATCAGGCCGGCATCATTACCTGCTCCGCGCTCAAGGGCAGTTACCGCGAAAGCTTGGCAGCGGGCCGGCCGGAAGTTTGCTTCATCTATCTGCAGGGCAGCAAAAAGCTGATCCAATCGCGCCTGGCTCACCGGGCGGGTCATTTCATGCCGCCCGAATTGCTGGACAGCCAGTTCGCCGATCTGGAAGCCCCTACAGGGGAAGAGCGCACGGTAACTGTCGATATTTCGGGGACGCCCGAAATCATTGCCGAGCATATTCTATCGAAATTGCGGCAATTAACGTGACACAAGCCCAGGTCGTACCGTCACCTGGAACCGGCTTGACGCAGCCCGGCATCATGCTACTGTTCGTATACAAATAGTACGTCCGGTAAACGGGCGGCTGGTTCATTTCGAACCATCTGGGAGAAATTCGTGTCACCCAAGGCGACATCTCGTCGAGCTGCCGACGCGGCCGTACTGTACGAACTCGAATCGCAAATCGGCTTTGTGCTGCGTCGCGCGCATCAGCGCCATGTATCGATTTTTGCCGACTGCATGGCTGAGCTGTCTTTGACGCCTCAGCAGTTTTCGGCTCTGGTCAAAATCCAGGACGAAGTTGCCGTTTCGCAGAACCGCCTGGGTCGGCTGACCGCCATGGATCCCGCGACGATTCTGGGCGTGGTCCAAAGGCTCATTCAGCGCGGCCTCGTGAATCGCAGTCCCGATCCCGTTGATCCCCGCTCGACACGGCTGACGCTGACAGAAAAGGGACAAGAGCTTGTTGCCTCAGCTTTGCCGATGGCGCGGGAAGCGACAGATCGTACCCTGGCGCACCTGTCTTCGGCTGAACGGAAGGACCTGCAGCGATTATTGAGCAAACTGGCGACGGGAGAGGATGAATGAAGCCGTCACTCTATTTCCGGCCAACCAATTTGCAGGAGGCGCTCGCCGCGCTGAGTGAGAATTCCTGGTCAGTCCTGGCAGGCGGTACGGATTTCTATCCGGCGCGGCTGGGCAAGGCCTTGGACGAGAATGTCCTCGATATCAGTGCCATCATTGGCCAGGAAAAGATTAGTTACACCGACGGGCAGTGGCGGCTGTCCCTGCAGGCAACCTGGTCCGATCTGATGGCCGACAATAGGCTGCCGGCACGCTTCGAGGGGCTGAAGCATGCGGCGCGGGAAGTTGGCGGCGTGCAAATCCAGAATCGCGCCACGATTTGCGGCAATCTTTGCAATGCTTCACCGGCTGCCGATGGCATCCCAAACCTGCTCGCCTTGAATGCCCAGGTGGAGTTGATGTCACTGCAAGGCAAGCGGATCTTGCCGATTGCCGATTTTCTCGAAGGCAACCGGCGGACGTTGCGGCGTGACGATGAATTGGTCACGGCTTTACTTGTCCCCGATTCAGGCCGCCCGGCACGTTCGACCTTCCTGAAGTTGGGCGCTCGGAAGTATCTGGTGATCTCCATCGTCATGGTGGGAGCGGTTCTTGAGCTATCCGACGACTTACGCATCGTGACTGCCCGTATCGCCGTCGGTGCATGCTCGCCGGTGGCCCAGCGTCTGCCTTTGCTGGAGCAGGATCTCATTGGGCGGCAGCTTGAGACGTCCTTGGCCGATGTGGTGGATGAGCGGCATCTGGCACCCCTTGCGCCGATCGACGATGTGCGGGGCACTGCAGAATATCGTCACGACGCCGTCATCACCCTGCTGCAGCGCAGCCTGATGGAACTTAGCCGATGACCCAGCAATCCATTCGTTTTACGGTCAATGATAAGCCGGCTGAGGTCACAGTCGATCCGTTGCGGCGCCTGTCCGATGTCCTGCGGGAAGACCTCCACCTGACCGGCACCAAGGTCGGCTGCAATGCCGGCGATTGCGGAGCATGCACCGTCTTGGTGGATGGTCGGCAAAGCTGTGCCTGCCTCATTCCAGTGGGGCAGGTGGCGGGGCATGCGGTCGTCACGGTTGAAGGGTTGGCTGCCAAGGGCCAGCTCAGTCAATTGCAGCAGGCCTTCCAGGATCACGGCGCGGCACAGTGCGGGATCTGTACGCCTGGCATGCTGATGGCCGCGTCCGACCTACTGGCGCAGTCACCGTCGCCAACGGAAGAGGACGTGCTTGATGCCTTGGGCGGCGTCCTGTGCCGCTGCACTGGATATCGCAAGATTGTCGATGCCGTGCTGTCGCTGGGCAAGAAAGCGGCAATCCCGCCGCATGGAAATGCCGTTGTGGGTTCAAGACTGCCGAAGGTCGATGGTGTGGCCAAGATTACCGGCACTGAGCGCTATGGGGCCGATAGCTGGCCTGCAGACAGCCTGGCTTTGCGTGCCGTCCGGTCGCCGCATCACCATGCGCGCTTCATTTTTGGCAATTTTGCGCCGTTATTTGCGGCCCATCCCGGTCTGGTAAAAATACTGACGGCCGCGGATATTCCCGGACAAAATCTTTTCGGCATCTATCCCACCGGCAAGGATCAACCGGTTTTCGCGGAAGGTTATGTACGTTTCCGCGGCGAAGCGATTTGCGCCCTGGTTGGCGATGGCGAGGCACTTGCCGCGATCCGGGACGATGAGCTTCCCGTTGAATGGGAAATCTTGCCGCCGTTGCAAGGAGTGGACGCAGCTTTATCCCGTGGCGCTGCGCAGTTGCACGAAACGGCAAAGGGCAATGTCCTGATTGAAGGCCGGCTGGCGAGAGGCAATGTCGATGCCGCTATCACGCAAGCCGATATAAGCCTTTCGGACACTTTCCAGACCTCCTTCGTCGAACACGCCTATATCGAGCCGGAGGCGGGCTTTGCCCGGCGCGTTGGTGATCGGCTGGAAATCTTCGCCACGACGCAAACCCCTTACATGGATCGGGATGAGGTCGCCCTCATCATGGGTTTGCGGCAGGAGCAAATCCGCATCATTCCCAGTGCGGTCGGCGGCGGTTTCGGCGGCAAGCTCGATTTGTCGCTGCAGCCGATGATCGCCGTGGCGGCCTGGTTGTTGAACCGGCCGGTGCGCTGCACTTATTCGCGTCCTGAATCGATGGCCTCCACCACCAAGCGGCATCCTGCCTCGATCGCCATTACTGTTGCGGCAACCAAGGAGGGCCGGCTGTCGGCGGTGCGCTTCCATGGCGATTACAATACAGGCGCTTATGCTTCCTGGGGGCCGACGGTCGCCAATCGCGTGCCGGTTCACGCCATGGGCCCTTATCAGGTGCCGGCGGTCTATTGTACAACGCGCGCGATCTATACCAATGATACACCGGCCGGTGCCTTCCGCGGATTCGGCGTGCCGCAGGCGGCGATCGCGCTGGAAACCATGCTCGACGATCTCGCCGAGAAGCTAAATCTTTGCCCCTTCGAATTCCGCTATCAGAATGCTTTGGACAAAGGCTCGCTAACAGCCAGCGGGCAGCGTCTCGAAGCCAGCGTCGGACTGCGCGCCTGTCTCGATGCATTGCGGCCTCATTGGCAACGAATGCGGTCGGAAGTCGCCGACTTCAATAAAAGGTCGGGCGCCCTGCGACGCGGTGTCGGCGTCGGTTGCGGTTGGTACGGCATCGGCAATACCTCATTGCCCAATCCCTCGATCATGCGGATCGGTTTGAAGCGTGACGGACGCGTCACGCTTTACAGTGGTGCGCTGGATATCGGCCAGGGTTCAAACACGATCATGATGCAGATCTGCGCCGATGCCCTGGGTGTGCCGCTATCGGTGATCGATCTGGTAACGGGCGATACCGATCTCACGCCGGATGCGGGCAAGACCTCGGCGTCGCGCCAGACTTTTGTTTCGGGCGCGGCCTTGCGCCTGGCCGCCGACGATCTGCGCCACCAGATCCTGCGTCTTGCCAATGTGGGCGACGGGGGGCGGCTTGCGCTCGAGGGCGACACACTGCGGGTCAGCGATGGTGTCACGGAACGGATGATCGATCTTGCCCGGCTGCCCGAGGCTGGCGACAAAGGCGATGTGCTGGTGGGTGAGGGCCGGTTCGATCCGCCGACGACAACGCTGGATGCCGATGGACAGGGCATTCCCTATGCGACTTACAGCTTCTCCGCTCAGCTCGCCCTGGTCGAGGTGGATGTCGAACTGGGTACCACGAAGGTTCTGCGTATTGCCGCTGCGGCCGATGTGGGCAGGGCGATCAATCCGACACAGGTGGAAGGCCAGCTGCATGGCGGTGTCGCGCAAGGGCTCGGCCTCGCCTTGATGGAAGAATACATTCCCGGTCGGACGGAAAATCTGCACGATTATCTCATCCCGACGATTGGCGATGTGCCGCCCATCGACACGTATATTATCGAGGATGAAGAGCCCTTGGGGCCTTTCGGTGCCAAAGGGATCGGCGAGCCGGCATTGGTGCCGACGGCGCCAGCGATTTTAAACGCCATACGGCATGCGACAGGTGCACGCATGACCCGGGTGCCGGCGACACCCGATCGGTTGCGGGCAGCCTTGCGCGCCGGGAAACGCGAGGCGGCCGAATGACCAGTTCCGAGACTCCCGATCCGCGTGGATCGACGGATGCACCAAGCGAACGGGCCCTGGCCGAAGCGAAGGCGGCATCGGCCGATACCATCATCACCTGCGATGCTTGTCCGGTCCTGTGCCGTATCCGGGCAGGAAAGACCGGTGCCTGCGACCGATATGGCAATGTAGAGGGCAAGCTGACCCGTATGGATGCGATGGTCGTGGCGCAGCGTCTGAGCGCCGATAATACCGGCATGGTCCCTTTCCTGAATAAGGAATGGGATGGCCGTCTGGTCCCTGGCGCGGAAACCTTTGTCACCGGCATCGGAGCGGGAACGACTTATCCGGATTACAAGCCCGCACCCTTCATCGTGTCCTCGCAGGTTGACGGTGTCGATATGATCACCGTGGTCACCGAGGGCATCTTCAGCTATTGCGGCGTCAAGGTGAAGATCGATACCGACCGCTATATCGGTCCGGAACAGGCGGCGGTGCGGCTAAACGGGGAACAGATCGGCCATGTCACCACGGCCGAATACGGTTCCCAAATGCTGGCCTTGGGTGGTGTCCGCCATTTGACCGGCGGCAGCAAGAAGGAGGGCACAGTCACCTGCGATGCTTTGCTGACGCTCTGCAACAAAGGTGCCGTCGATATGACAATCGATGGCGGTGCGACCTTGCGGGTGCACGCCGGAAAGCCACCGGTGATCGATGGCATCGAAGAACATCGGATGCGGGTGGGATGCGGTTCGGCCACGATCGGGATTTTTGCCCAGCAATGGCGCGACCATGTCGACGAGGTGATCGTGGTGGACGACCATATCACCGGGGTTTTGAGCGAACATCAGGCGGGGCGCTTCCTCGAGATGAAGCCTGCCGGAATTCGCGTGCGCGGCCGGAAATCGACGCCCGGCCGCTACTTCCAGGTCGCCAATCCCGGAACCGGCTGGGGCGGCACGGATATCGAGAATCCGCTGGCTATCATCGAAAAGATTTCGGCTGAAACCGCCTGGCCCGGCCTGCGCTTGCTGATGGTGTCGACCACCGGCGAGCATCACGCTTATTTCATCCTCGACGATCAATTGGTGCCAAAACCTGCGGGGATCCCGGCTGCAATTGCCAAAGTGGTCGAGCGGATCGGCGAGAACTGCGAACCTGCCCTGTGCACGGTGCTTTTCATGGGGGGCGCCGGCGGCAGCTTGCGGGCTGGGGTGACGGAAAATCCGATCAGATTGACCCGATCCGTCCGCGATGCTTTGACCCGGGTGACCGCCGGCGGTGCGCCGGTCTATGTCTGGCCGGGCGGTGGCATCACCATCATGGTCGATGTTGCCACCATGCCGGAAAATTCGTTCGGCTATGTACCGACGCCCGCTCTTGTCGCACCGATCGAGTTCACCATGCGGCGCGCAGATTACGAAGCGATGGGCGGGCATATAGGGCAAGTCCGGTCGATTACAGAGATCGGCGAGACTGCTTCTGTCAAATCCATTGCTTGGGAAAATGACCAGCCTTGGCCACTCCGACCTTTTTTGGAGGGCGATGCGTCATGACTATCCATTGTGCCATGCTGCCGGATGGCCGCCGCTTGCATCTGCAGCACGGCCCGATCGATCTCGTCATCGAAGCTTGGGGTGAGCCTGCGGAAGTTGGAACCGCTTACGGACAAGCCGCGGCTTGCTTCCAGCATGTCTTGCATAGCCTCGTCGCCGAATTGCCGGTGCTGCGGCAGGCTATTGGATCGTCGAAGCCGACACTTCGCGATCCTGTCGCGCAACATATGCTAGAGGCTTGCTGGCCATACCGGGCCGATTTCATCACCCCGATGGCCGCCGTTGCCGGTGCCGTTGCCGATCATGTCCTGGCGGCGCTATTGGCAGGTCGTCGGCTTCGCAAAGCCTATGTCAACAATGGCGGCGATATCGCCATTCATTTGACGCCGGGCGAATTTTTCGATTGCGGCCTCGTTGCTGACTTGGCGCTGCCGAGACTGTTCGGCAAGATGCACATCACCTCCGAGTGGGGTGTTGGCGGCCTCGCAACCTCGGGCGCCGCGACGAAAGGAAATGGCGGCCGCAGCTTCTCCTTCGGCATTGCCGACAGTGTGACCGTTTTGGCGATAAATGCCGCCGCCGCCGATGCGGCCGCGTCGATGATTGCCAATGCAGTCGATTTGCCGGCCCATCCTTCTATTGATCGCCAGCCGGCATCGGCGCAGGATCCCGACAGCGATCTCGGTGCGCGGCTTGTCACTATGAAAGTGCCCCCGTTAGGCGACGTGGAGATCGAGGCGGCTTTGGCCCGCGGCCTGGTGCTGGCAGAGGAATTGCGCCAACGTGGACTGATTGAGGCGGCGGTGCTGACATTGCAAGGCCAGTTGAAAATCTGCGGCGCGGAGCAGCAGCTCCTCTCGGCAGCGTAGGAGATGATAGATGATTAAGGTTCGCAAAGTTTTAACCGCGGTGGAAGACACCTACCATGAAGGTGGACCTATCGCTGATAAACCCTTGCGTCAGGGTTCGGTTGTCGCCGTCATTCACAACCCTTATGCCGGTCAGTATGTGGAAGACATCCTGCCGATGATGGAGGCCCTGAAGCCCCTTGGCCTGGAAATGGCCAGGACTCTGGTCCGGGCAATGGATGTGGCGCCGAGCGTCATTGAAGGCTATGGCAAGGGCGCCATCGTCGGCGCCGATGGCGAGTTGGAACACGGTGCGCTTTGGCATGCACCGGGCGGCTATGCCATGCGCGAGTTGCTGGGCAATGCCAAGGCGATCGTCCCTTCCGCCAAAAAGGTGGGTGGCCCGGGTACGCGCATCGACATTCCAGTCACCCATATCAATGCTTCTTATGTCCGTAGTCATTTCACCTCGATCGAAGTGGGCGTCACCGATGCGCCGCGGGCGGACGAACTCGCTTTCATCCTGGTCATGACCACGGGCCCGCGCATTCATGCCCGTGTCGGTGGTCTGAAGGCGTCGGAAATCAAAGGGGAGGATGGGTTGAGATGAGCGCGAAGATCCGCAAACTGATGATTCAGGTCGAAGAAGTCCGCCAGGAAGCGGATAAGGATATCGTGCCGCCTGTCCGGAAAGCGGCTGCCGTTGCCGTTATCGAAAACCCATTTGCCGGTCGCTATGTGGAAGATCTGACGCCGCTGATGGATATTGGTGAGGAATTGGGCGACCTGCTTGGCCGTCGCGCCGTGGCCGCCCTCGACATTCAGCCGGCCCAGGCGGAAAGCTATGGCAAGGCCGCGCTTGTCGGTGAAGCGGGCGAGCTTGAACATGCCGCGGCTATTCTGCATCCGAAGCTCGGCAAGCCGCTCCGCCTTGCCGTTGAAAAGGGCGCCGCTCTGGTGCCGTCGGCCAAGAAGCGCGGTGGTCTCGGCACACCGATCGATGTGCCGTTGGGCCATAAGGATGCGGCTTTCGTCCGGTCGCATTTCGATGCGATGGAGGTGCGCATACCCGATGCGCCCCGCGCCAACGAAATCCTGGTTGCTGTGGTCGTCACCGATAGCGGGAGGCCCCTGCCGCGTGTCGGCGGATTGCAGGTCAGCGAAATCGAGGGCAAGGACGGATTGCGCTGACTTGGGAGAGGGAGGTTAAGCATGGCGGAAGTTGCGGCTGCGGGTGGTCCCGCCGGTAAGCTTGTCATTCGCAATATTGGCTTGCTGTTGAGCGGCGATATCGAAAAACCGATCCTGCCCGGTGATACCGTTGTTGCTATCGATGGGCGCATTGCCGCTTTCGGCAAGGAGAAGGACGTCGATTGCGCAGGTGCTAAAACGGTTATCGATGCCAAAGGCTGCACCCTGTCGCCGGGCCTGATCGACAGCCATGTGCATCCAGTCTTCGGGGATTGGACGCCGCGTCAAAGCCAGCTCAACTGGATCGATTCTTTCCTCCATGGCGGGGTGACCACGATGATTTCCGCCGGCGAAGTGCATTTGCCGGGCCGGCCGAAGGATGTGGTTGGTGTTAAGGCGCTGGCGATCACCGCCCAACGGGCTTTCGATGCTTTCCGTCCGGGCGGCGTCAAAGTGCATGCAGGCGCACCGGTGATCGAAAAGGGGATGGTGGAAGAGGATTTCGCCGAGCTTGCCAAGGCCGGCGTCAAATTGCTCGGCGAGGTGGGACTGGGTTCTGTCAAGGCAGGTGAGGAAGCGGGGCGCATGGTGCAATGGGCCCGCAAATACGGCATGCAATCAACCATTCATACGGGCGGCCCGTCCGTGCCCGGTTCCGGCTATATCGACAAGGATGTCATCCTGGCGGCGGATGCCGATGTCATTGGGCATATTAATGGCGGGCACACCGCCTTGCCCCTAAGCCAGATCGAATGCCTCTGCAGCCAATGCAGCCGGGCCATCGAGATCGTGCACAATGGCAACGAGCTGGCCGGTTTGCATGCCTTGCGAACGGCGAAGGAAATCAATCAAATGCACCGCGTTATCCTTGGTACGGATTCGCCGGCCGGGTCTGGCGTGCAGCCGCTCGGCATCCTGCGGCTGATTGCTCTGCTGTCGTCGATTGGCAATACACCGGCGGAGATCGCATTCTGTTTTGCGACCGGCAATACCGCGCGGATCCGCGATCTCGATTGCGGCCTGATTGAAGCGGGGCGTGCGGCGGATTTCGTGTTGATGGACCGGGCCCAACATTCCAGTGGCGGCGATCTGCTGGATTCCGTCCGTAAGGGAGATCTGCCGGGCATTGGCATGGTGGTCATCGATGGAGTTGTGCGGGTCGCCCGGTCCCGCAATACGCCGCCGGCTGAGCGCCTGCCGGAAGTCGTGCCGCACTAGGATTGCAGACGATTGAACGACATGGTGCGCTGCGCTGTCGACATCATTGGGGTAATGTGTTTTATGCAACGAGAAACATGCTGATCGAGGGAGGGCTTTATGTCTGCGTATGATCAACTAACCGGCGGCAAAATCAGCCGTCGTAAATTTCTTGGCGGCTCTGCCGCCTTGGCTGCGGCTGGTGTGGCCACCGGCGCGATTTTCGCACCGCGGATCGTGAAGGCCGATAGCGGCAAGATTACAGTCCTGAATTGGCAGGGCTATGGCACGGATGAAGCCTGGGCGCTGGATATCTTCAAGAAGAAAACCGGTATCGAGGTCGTCCACGACTACTTCAATTCCGAACCGGAAATGATCACCAAACTGCGCACCAATCCGGGCACCTATGATGTTGTCCTGACGAATTGTGCGTGGAACGGCGTTGCTTCGAAAGAGGGGCTCATTCAGGCGATCGATACCGCAAAGATCACCACGTTCCAAGATCTCAACCCGACTTTTCGCGATTCGAATTTGCTGAACGATGGCGGCAAGACCTATGGCGTCTCCTGGGTCTGGGGCATGACCGCCATTGCCTATAATTCAGATGTCTTCAAATCCGCGCCCGACAGCATCGAGATTCTTTGGAATCCCAAGCAAGCGAAGCGTGTCGCGTTCCGTGATGACGGCATCGAAGCGGTTTCCTTCGCGGCCATCGCGACGGGCCAGGACATTAACCATCCGAAGGACATGGCGAAGATCAAGGAAAGACTGCTCGCCTTGAAAGGGCAGGTTGCCACTTTGTGGTCGTCGGAAGACGAATTCAACAAGCTGTTTTCGGCGAAGACTTTCGACCTGTCGCCCTATTGGAGCGGTTCTGCCGCCCGCAGCCGGAGCAATTTCAAGTTGCCGGTCGGCTATGTCGTGCCGAAAGAGGGCGCGATTGGCTGGTTCGATGGCTTGGCCATCGCTAATCAGGCGCCGAATGTCGCGGGTGCCGAAGCTTTCATCAGCTACATGACCGATCCGGATTTCTATTATGAATGGGCTACGAAAGTCGGTGCGCCGGCTTCGGCCAATCCCAAGGCCAATGAAAGGCTGCCGGCGGATGACGTCGCGCGCAAGATCCACAGTGACGAAGCGGCCATGAAGCGCTTGCAATATATGGCGCCGCTTTCGGATGAAGAACGCCAAAGCTATTCCGACCTCTGGACCGAGGTGAAAGCCGAATTTGCTAAATAGGATGGCGACATTGATCAGGCCCCTGAAAGGGGCCTGATCTTTATAAGTCGATCTGTTTGCGCAATCTCTTCAGGCTGCGGCTGAAAATTTTTGGATCCTTCATCGCGCGGGCCAGAACAAGAGCTCCCTGGATTCCGGCGAGGATATCTTCGGTCAGGCTGCGTGCTGCGGCGCTTTCATATCCAGCGCGTGTCAATGCTTTGTTCAGGGCGGCCGCCCAGTCGGCAAAGTAGCTTTGCACCTGGTCCGCGAAGCGATCACGGATATTGTTCAGGGCAAACACCCCGACGAGGCAAACGCGGTGGCCGGACCGGAAATACTGCTCCACCGCTGTGAACATATGATTGATACCTGCGCGCGCGTCTTCGCCGTCGCGTAGCGGCTGATACACGTTCACTTGAAACCAATCATCGATTTCGCTGAGGACGGCTGTCGCCATCTCTTCCTTCCCGCCGGGGAAGAAATGATAAAGGCTGCCTTTTCCCAGGCCGGTCGCTTCGGTAATCACCGAGAGGCTGGCACCTTCGAAACCATGTTCGCGAAAAACCTCGCCAAGCACAGGAAGTACATCGCTGCGCTCGGCGACCAGACGTGTCATTTTAAAGCCCCAGTTCCGTCAAGCCTGGGTGATCGGCAGGGCGAGGACCCGAGGCGTCCCAGTGATACTTCCGGTCGCTCTCCTTAATGGGGAGATCGTTGATACAGGCATAGCGGAAGCGCATCAAACCATCTTCACCAAATTCCCAATTCTCATTGCCGTAAGAGCGGAACCAGTTTTTTGAGTCGTCGTGCCATTCATAGGCAAAGCGGACGGCAATCCGATTGCCTTCATATGCCCAGATTTCCTTGATAAGCCGATAGTCCAGCTCTCGCGCCCATTTCCGCTGCAGGAACTGAACGATTTCCGACCGGCCGTTGATGAATTCCGCACGATTCCGCCATTTGCTGTCGATCGTATAGCCGAGCGACACGCGCTCGGGATCGCACGAATTCCAAGCATCTTCCGCCATGCGGACCTTCTGGATTGCCGTTTCTCGACTAAAGGGGGGGAGGGGTGGGCGGTTGGCCATTTCTATCTCCTGAACCGTTCGGAAAACTATGTACCATTCAGTACAGAATAGCTTTAACTTGTCAATCAGGAAATGAAACGTGTTTCCGGTAACGTCAGCAATGGTGGCCTGGGCGACGCGTAGTTAACTGATGACGTTCTTGATAAAGCGCAGAAGCGAAGTGCCTTGGTTGCTATAGGCATAAGGTTGGTTGGTTGGAAAATCGGCGGATTGCCCCGCGGCCAAGGTTTGCGACCCGGAAGTCAACTCCAGAGTCATGGTGCCTTGAAGAATATAGAGAAATTCTCGCATTCCGGCGGGATCAGGCTCAGCCTGATATTTTTCGCCGGGGGCCAAGCTCCATTCCCATAATTCGACGCTACGGTGAGCGGCTGCATTCTGTAGGAGACTGGCTCGGCTGCGAGGATGCTCGCCCTGCCAAATGGGTATCGGCTTGATATGGGCGCTGGTTTGTGACGGAGGCCGGATCAGCTCCGCGAAAGGGACATTGAGGGCATGCGCGATGCGGTCGAGGGTCGCGAGGCTGGCATTGCCCAAGGCATTTTCGATCAACGTGATCATGCGGCGGCTGAGATCGGCGCGGTCGGCCAGTTCCTGCTGGCTCAGGCCCAATCGTTGGCGCGCTTGGCGAATATTCTGCGAGACATGTTCCTGAAGGACGGACAAAGGGCACCCTCTAGCCTGGAAACTATATTGCGCATTTTCGGTTATGCGCACTATATTGCGCATTCAAAGCTGGCCGCTGCCAACGTAATTCCACATAGCAAAAGTCAAGGCATTCAGACAAATGACGCGTGCTCCATTTCAGAGTTTCGAGCTGGAACATTATCAATCGCTCTATGAACACGAGGTTGAATTCAATCTCGCGGATAGCAGCGTTAAATGTCTTGGCACGCGCGAATGGCTGACACCCGACGAACAGGCGGCCCTCCTCGATACTGGGCTGTTCTATCCGCAAGTAAATGGGACATTGGACTTACGTCAGCGTATCGCCGCGCTATATACGGACGCCGATGCGGCCAACGTCTTGGTGACTGTAGGCGCCTCTCAGGCCAATAGCATGGTCTGCGCGACCTTGCTGCAACCCGGTGACGAAGTCGTCGTCATGTCGCCCGGCTATCGGCAAGTCTGGGGGCATGCCAAGAATATCGGCTGTGTCGTCAAGGAACTTCCGCTCGATCCGGCGCGCGGTTGGCGCCCGGACCTCGATATGCTGGATCGCCTGGTGACCTCGCGAACCCGACTTGTTGCCATCGTCAATCCCAACAACCCGACGGGTACGATCCTATCGTCGGAAGAGGGTGACCGTGTCATCGCGGCTTGTGCGCGGGTCGGCGCCTGGCTGCATGTCGACGAAGTCTATGGCGGCACGGAAATCGATGGTTTCGGCGAAACGCCAAGCTTCTGGGGCCGCTATGACCGCCTGATTTGCACCAACAGTTTGTCGAAAGCTTATGGCTTGAGCGGTCTGCGGATTGGATGGGCTATTACAGATCGGCAGACGATCGAGGATCTCTGGCGCCGGCATGAATATGCCGTGATTGCCGCTGCGGCGCCGAGCATGACCCTCGCCTCAATTGCGCTGCAGCCCGCCAAGCGGCGGTTTTTGCTGGAACGGCAGCGCAATTTGTCATCCGCCGGTCGTCAGGTCCTGGCATCCTGGCTGCGTGACCAAGGCAATGTGTTCAGCGTGCTGCCATCTCCGGCAACGAGCCTCGGCTTCGTTCGCTTCGATCTGCCGATGACCTCTTTCGAGCTGGCGGAAGCGATCCGGACCAAGGCAAATGTGCTGGTCGCTCCAGGCAGTTTCCTCGGTGCCGAGCAGCATCTACGTATCACCCTGGGCTATGAGCCGGAGAAAGTGGCCAAGGCCCTGGACCGTATCGGCGCCGTGGCCGCCGAAATACGGCGAGCATAGGGATGTGACTACGTCGCCAGAGCCTGCTCTAACAGGCTCACGGCCTTGGGGGCTGCTTCCACGGGAATGTTTGTGAAGCTGAGCAAAAGCGCGGATCCGCAATCCTGCTTGATGGAATAGGCCGATAAGGCCCCCGGCGCCAGCCCAAGGGCGGTGGCCTTGCTAACCAATAGGCGATCACTTTCACGCCGTTTCGGCCATGCAAGCAGGTGCAACCCCCCGGCGGATAGGTCGACCCGGAAGCGGCCTCCCATCCTGTCGTTCAAGACTTCGGCCAAAGCTGCTCGGCGGTTCGCATAGAGCTGGCGCATGCGTCGGATATGACGGGCAAAATGACCTTCGGCCATGAAATCGGCAATGATCTGCTCATTGAGAAGGGAGCGTCCTGATTGTAAGAGCAGGCTGATCTCCGCGCATCGATCGAGCAGATTCTCCGGCAGAACGATGTAACCGACACGCAAAGCGGGAAAGAGAACCTTGCTGAAGGTGCCGGCATAGATTACCCGGTCGGCTTGATCGAGGCTTTTCAAGGCGGGTAGGGGACGGCTGGTATAGCGGAACTCTCCGTCGTAGTCGTCTTCGATGATCCAGGCATCGTGCTGCTGCGCCCAGTCGAGCAAGGCAAGCCTTCGGGGCAAAGATAAGGAAACACCCAAAGGTGCCTGATGCGACGGTGTTACGACGGCGATACGGGCATGCTTGTTAAGCTCGATGCCCGCATCCACCGATAAACCATTTTCATCCACGGGGACCGCAATGACGTTCGCGCCGATGATCTCGAAAGCGCGTCGGGTCATGAAGTATCCGGGATCTTCCAGCCAGACGGCATCGCCCGGTTGCAAGAGGAGCTCCTTCAGCAACGCAAGACCGCCCTGGAAACCGCTGGTAATGACAATTTGCTGCGGTGAGCACTGAATGCCGCGTGCAATAGCGAGATAACAGGCGATCTGGTCGCGCAGGGTTCGCTCACCGAGAGGGTCCGGATAGACCATCATCGCCTCGGTCAGGGTCCGAGCGCGGCGCATGGCCAAGCGGGACCAAAGCTTGCGGGGAAAGACATCTAGCGCGGGCAGGCCCATCTGGAACGGTCGAGCCTTTTCCGGCCGCGGCGACGGCCGGTCTTCGTTGGTACGTGGTGTGGTCCTTGGGCGTTTCTTTACACTCTGCAAATGTTGGGCGATGCAGGGTGCAACGATCGTGCCGGCGGCGCCCCGGCCAATGATATAACCTTCACCTGCCAGCATGTTATAGGCGACATCGACAGTGCCACGTGCAGTTCCCAATTGGCTGGCCAGACTGCGCGCCGAAGGGAGGCGTTCTCCCGGCCCCAATTGACCGCGCGCGATGGCATCGCGAAAGCGATCATAGATCTGCCGGTAGACGGGGACCTGACTGTGGCGGTCTAATTGGGATTGACCGAATTTCATCCTACCCTCGGCCGTGGCTCAGTAAGAATAGTCGAAGGCCTGCATCCGTTAGAGCCAAAATAAACCGGCTTCTATCTCTGTTGCGTCGATCAGGATGTCCGGGCCGCCGCCCGGGGTTCACCCAATCGTCCGGATTTCGCGCGGTCTCGTGCGCCGCGCGCTTGGGCGAGGTTTTGCTGCACGGTGTTCTGCCTGGCGCATTCGGATAGCCGCAAATCGTGAACCGCCGGTATCGGCTTACCAGCAGCCTCCATGCCCTTCAGCCGGCCCCATACGGCGCGTTTCTTGCGCACCTGATGTGGCTGGAAGATATCGAAATCCGAGAAATTGACCTGCCGATCGATGGTGATGGCGCCGGCAGCGCAAGCCGCCTCGAAAAGTTCGCGTCCTCGCTCGGTACGGACGATGATGCCGTTGAAACCGGCATCCTCGCCGGTCGGGCCGCCGCCCGGCCAGACATCCGAGGCGGCGAGGTCCGCGCTTTCACCGATGGCGTCCGGACAGATTTTGCAGCGTGGTTGGATCATCCACTTGGCTTCATCCTCCCACATCTGCTGGTAGGTCAGTTCAAAGGCGCGGCCGTCCTTGGTTTCCACCCGCGTCGGTCCGGGATTGCCATTGCCGCGATACCGGAACAGCGACAACTCTTCCTCTCGCACGCCGAAACGCTCCAGTACGTCTTCCGATTTGCTGAGATCGGACGCACCGCCACAAACCAGAGTCAGAGCATAACGCATATATCGCTCGACCCGTGGATCAATCTGCGCCAAGTTGCGCACGGCGCCGATGTCGCAGGGTTTGGCAATCAGCGCAAACGGCTCCTGGCGGTCCAATATATCGCTAAAATCGACCAGAGTGGCGGCCGGGCCGTAGCGGGAACCGGCACCTTCCAACACTGAGGCCGAATCAAAACTAAGGCATCGTTCGCTGCGCATCGGCTGTGTCTTGGATGCGGTAACATGCAGCACAAAATTGACGCGTTTGCTTTGCAGAAGAAATTGTCCCAGAGCCGTCAAAATACCGCCTGTTGAACAGCGATGACGGATCAAAGGATCGGCCGCATAACCGATCGCCAAATGGTAAGCGCTTCCCCAGATGGTATCGAACAGTGGCGGTTGCGATCCGGTTGGCGCCACAGCCCCTGGGATGCGCGTTCCAGGACAAACCGCATTGATCCGCTCCAAAACAGCTTCCTGGAGAGCCTGTTTAGCGACGGGGCGTTCCCGGCCTTCCGGGGTCATGACCAGTTCGATCTGGTCGCCGCCCGCTATGCCGCGGCATAGGCCACAGCCGATGCAAAGGCCATTCTCAACGATTTCTTCTAAAGTGAGCACTATAACCCCGCCGTTCTTTGCAAAGTGAATCGATATCCGGCTCAGCCGTGCAATTGCAAGTTCGGTCAAAACCTTGCCGTTTTTCTCAATCGCCCGGCCCGTCTACTTGGCGCAACATTGCCTGTAAAGACGAAACTATTTGACAATCGTACAAAAGTTGGAAGTCTATTAGGCGCATAAGAAAACAGCATCTCAAGGGAGGACTAAATGTTCAAACGGGGTATTGTTGCCATCGCTTTGATAGGCCTGGCTATCGCCTTCGGCGGGACGGCCGCCAAGGCGGAGGATACGATTAGGGTGGGTTTCTCACCGGAACCTTACCCACCATTTTTTAGCAAGGACGCGGCCGGTAATTGGGGCGGGTTCGAGGTCGAACTACTCAATGCGCTTTGCGATGAGATGAAAGCGAAATGCGTGCTGACCCCGGTTGCCTGGGATGGGATCATTCCCGCGCTGACCGAAAAGAAGATCGACATCATTTTTAACTCCATGTCGATCACCAATGACCGAAAGAAGGTGATCGATTTCTCCGATAAATACTATCAAACGCCAGCCGTTTTCGTTGGCGCTAAAAATGACGATATCAAGGTTGATGTAAACAATCCGGATGCGCTGAAGGGCAAGATCATCGGTGTCCAAACAGCGACGATTCATGCCAATTATGTTACCGAGAAGTTTGGCAAGACCGCAGAAATCAAACTTTATGATACGCAAGACAGGGCTAACGCCGATCTGGTCGCCGGCCGCGTTGATTTACTTCTGGCGGATTCGATCGCTCTTGATGCTTTCCTGAAATCGGACCAGGGCAAAGATTATGAAGTTAAATTTGTCGCGCCTGCGGATCCGATTTTTGGCGATGGTGTGGGGGCCGGGCTTCGCAAGGAAGACACCGCGTTGAAGGAAAAGATCAATGCGGCGATCAAGGCAATTCGTGCCAATGGCACCTATGAGAAAATCGCCAAGAAGTATTTCGACTTCAACGTCTATGGGAGCTAAGCGCCCGTAGATTTTTGTTGTGCCGCCGGCTTCGTGCCGGCGGCTTCTATTCCGTCTGGAACGCTGCGGGCGACATGAAACGCCGCAGGACATTCCCGCTGATACGCGCCACATTGTTGCAGTAGTGGTCGTGAGCGAGGGCGCTGGCCCAAGTGATGGATCCGGTGGAGAAAACGGCGCCCCCTTTTGGGCATTCGAAGAAGACCATCTCTGCGCGAACGCGGTCATTCTCGATACCGTCGATCCCCGGATGGGTATAAAGCAGCTCTTCCGGTGTCAGCAGATACACGCTCGTATGGTCAACAGAGCGGGCGAGAATGAGCGCATGTGCGGGCGTTCCTAAAGCGGCATCCGCTGCGTCCAGTTCATAGCCGGCGGCACCTCCAAGACTGCCAAAATCGCCGATTTTCTCGCTTGTGTCGACACCTTCGAAAATAAAGGCGGCACGCGGCGAGAAGCTATCATCGAGACGGATGTAATACGAGTTTCGATCAAATCCTTCGGCGACGTAACCAACGCCAACAAGCTGTTGCGGCGCCAGGCCCTGGCTTCTCCAAAGACCGCCGAATTCGCCCGTGAAGCTGTGATAGCGTTCTCCGGCCGGCATCTCGTGGCACCGTGTTCCGGCTTCTCCGCGGCGGACTTCGATCGCATCGGGCCAATCGGGATGTGTGGCGACGCGCCAATAGAAGCCATTGCCGCCCAGATACATCAGACGGCCACCATTGTTCAGATACTCGCCGAGCGCTGTCATCATCGGCGTCGAGTGATACTCCGGATGACTGCCTGTCAAGATGCAGCGATATTGGCGCAGCAGGTCGATACCTTCGGCATGCAGTTTATCATCGGTAATGACATCGTAGGATTGGTCACTGGCCTCGAGCCAGTCGATGATGTGGAGATCGGCATTGAAGTTCCAGATCGCCCGCTTCGGCCGCGTATTCAGGATGGGCCGACGCGATGAGCTGTAGCAGGCGCCGCTGCCGTCGAGATGCCGGTCATAAAGGGAAATGCCGAAATCCCGGCGTTCTTTCAGGAATAGTTCGGTCGGCCCCAATTCCAGCAGCCGGCCGTAGCTTACTTCCGACAGTGGGTCCTCATAGCCGTGATGGCTGTTTGCATAGGCAAGATAAGTGAAGGTCGAAGCGAGGAAGGCAATCGGTGCGCTTGGCCGGTTTTGAGGCGGCAAGACGAAAAAGGGGATATGATCTTCCGCCTCGGGTGCATCGCCGCATTGCAGGCGGATGGCATAGACCCCACTTCGCAGATCCGCCGGCACGGTCCAGGAAAAATCAGTTTCCCAGGCAGCATCGTAGAGATCGTCAACATGGAAATGTATCGCGCCATAAAGCTCGGGGCGGTCTTGCCAATTAGACGTTTGTCCACGCCACAGATGGCCGGTCACGGCGCGGGTCGGCAGGTTGATGGCTTGGCCATGTCGGTTGTTACCAGATATATCTGTAATCCGCCGGCCTTCCATCTCTCGGCTGAAATCCCACGCCGCCCAGCAAGGAAGCCCGAATTGATGCGGATGGAGCTGATCTGACAGCGATTCTGCATCGGCCCATGCATTATAGATTGCAGGCGCCTCGATCCTGCCATCGAAAGCCTGCCACGCGGCATGACGTCTGCCTGCCTCGCACTGCGAGGCGGCAGCGACAAGGACCGGGACCTTCTCGGAACAGGTGATATCGACTTCCGATGAGACCGTTGCGATCTGCATCATCGGTCCGAAGGGAAGGTCAGCCAACGGCCGGGCGAGTAAAGACAATGTGCCCTGCTGTGCCTTTCCGCATAAGCTGGCGGCCACCAGATACCAGGTATCGGCGACCAACGGATGGTCCAGTGTCAGTACCTGCCGGCGAGTTCCGGCATAGAGGCGGATCTGCAGATTGGCCTGCTCATTCAAGCGCAGGGCATAGCCTTCACGTTCCTGGCCGGAAACGCCTATCTGCGAGATGATCGTTTGGGGAAGACCGGAGGCAGGCCGGCTTGGCCTGATCAAGGCGGCTATGGTCACGCCCGCAGCACCGTCGATGCCGCCATCGTTGGGAATTTCGATATAGGATCCTGTAGCGATGGCTTGCCGCCGGCCGTGATAACTGCCGGCGAATGATGCGTCGATCGGCTCTGCCTTATAGCCTGGTCCGTCCGGTCGATCATCCCCGCAGATCAGGCGCACGAGAGCGGCTTCATAAGTTTTGGCGCCGCCTTCGCAACTCACCTTGACGGAAAGTTCCTCTCCCGGCCTGACGGAAAGGCGATCGGCATAGCCGACGATTTGCAGCATTGCGCGACTCCAGCTGATCTATTCCCACGGCAGGTCCTGGCCGGTGTGGCCTTTCCAGCGCAGCTTGAAGACTGCCCATTCAGCAGCTTCAAAATTATCGAACTCCAAGCCTATCAGCGTGATCGGTGCTTGCGGTGTTTCGCCAAAGCGCCCCAGTTTCCATCGCGCTGGCCATTGGCGTGTTTCGCGTATCAACACATATTTGCCGGCAAAGGGTCCGGAGCGAAACATATTGATCAGACGCTGCAATTCGCCGCTATGCCGGCCATAGGGGTTATGGCGAAATTCCTCGGCGAGATCGATCCGGCTGGGATCCAGTTGATACATGCTATGCCTTTCGCATCGCGACGGCGGCCATGACCTCCGACAGGCTATGTTGCAGCTTGTCGACGATTTCCTCCAATTCGCTTCGGCTGGCAATGTATGGCGGAGAAAGGATAATGATATCGCCGCGATGGCCGTTCACATTGCCGCCGACCGGATAGCAGATCAGGCCATTCTCGAAAGCTTTGTCGCGCAGCCGGGCATAAACCTGCAAGTCGGCAGGGAAGGGCTCCTTCTTGGCCCGGTCCTGTACCACTTCAATGCCGATGAAGAATCCCCGGCCGCGAATGTCACCGACGTAATCGCGTTCTCCAATGGCGTTTTGCAGCAAGGAAAACAGATAGGCGCCATCATCGCGAACCTTGGCGAGGAGATTGTCGCGCTTGACGATCCTTTGGACGGCGACACCGGCGGCACAGGCGGCCGTATGTCCCGTAAAGGTATGGCCGGTCATCAACCCCCCGTGAACGCGATACATCGGCTCACGCAGGCGCTCATGATAAATCGCAGCCGAAAGGGGGATGTAGCCGCCGGCGAGGCCTTTCGCAACCGACATGATATCCGGCTCGACACCGTCATGCTCCAACGCGCGCCAGGTACCGCAGCGCCCGCTACCGCACATGACTTCATCGGCGATCATCAGCACGCCGTAGCGGTCGCAAATCTCCCGAACGCGACGGGCATATCCAGGCGGTGCGGGAACACAGCCACCGGCCGCGCCGACCACGGGTTCGAAGATGAAGGCAGCAATGTTTTGCGCGCCGTATCGCAAAATCTCGCTCTCCAACTCGGCAGCACAGGTCTCCGCGACGTTCTCTGCGGCAACGCCGAGTGGCGGCCGATAGATATTGGCGGGCGATAACAAGCTGGCCGGTACCAGTGCGCCCTCAAAAGCGTGCCGGCGATCGTAAAAGCCCGAAATGCCCAAAGCGCCTAAAGTATTGCCATGCCAGGATCGTTCCCGCGCGATGAAGCGGCGGCGCCCCATATCGCCACGGGCGGCATGATATTGCAGCGCAATCTTTAGACAGGATTCCACTGCCTCCGAGCCACTGGAGCAGAAGGTCATATATTTCAGGCCGCCGCCACAGCCCTCGGCGATCTGATCGGTCAATTCCTCAAGCGGATCGCTGGTAAACGTATAGCGGTAGCCATGGGCGATACGGTCGAGCTGGTCTTTGATCGCGGCATTGACCTCTTCGTGGCCGTGACCGAGCGAAAAGACTGCCGGGCCGCCGGAGCCATCGATGTATTGCTTGCCCGTCGTGTCATAGACGTAGCAGCCCTTGCCCCAAGCGACTTTGGGCAAATCGAGGGTTTTCCAGTCGAGTTTTTCGGAGGATTTAGTTTCTTGATCGATCGCGGCCATCATCGACATATCCAAAGAAAGAACTGTAGAGATCAGCTATCTGGTTCATGCGGTTCTCGACGCTGGCGCCGAGCTCAGCGAAAACACCATTGATCATGAGATTGACCAGGCTTGCCATCTGCGACGTGCAATCCCAGACGAAATTCAAGTCGGTCGGGACGATGAATAATTCGCTGACTTGTCCCCGTTCCCAGGTGCAGAAAGGATCGGCAATCAGTGTGATGGGGATGCCTGCGGCATGCGCCTTCTCGATCAGCAACTTTGTTATCCGGGAATAGCGGCGGGAGTCGAAGATAACCAGGCAACTTTCACCCGGCGGCGCCAGCAATGCTTCAGCGATATTGCCACCGGTCAAATCCAGCAAGTGAACGCCGTCGCGCAGATATTGCAGTTGGTGCGCCAGATAAGCGGCCAGGCCGCGTTCCGTCTGAAAGCCGGTGATATAAATGCGAGGATGATGAGCGAGACGGTGGATGGCCGGTTTCCAAGCCTCGCTCTGCGCCAGTTCATAAACCTTGACCAAGGCCGCTAGCTCCAGTTCCAGGCTCTTCGCCAATTGGTCGCCGCTAGCAGCGCTGCGGCGTTGCACTTCCTGCAAACGGTCGGCGATCAGCCAGGGACGGTCGCCCAGATCGTCCCTCAACTCCGCTTTCAGTTCCTTGAAATGGCGGAAGCCGAGCGACCGGCAGAAACGGCCGACAGTCAGCTCGCTGACGCCAATTTTCCGCGCCAGGCTCGCTGCCGTTTCAAATGGAATCTCCCGAAGATTCGTCAGGACATAACTGGCGATAGCCTGTTCCGATTTGGTGGCCGAGGACAAACAATGGGTCAGTCGCTGCTGCAAGGACAGAGATTCAGGTGCCATCGTAAATCGGATGTTAGAAATGTAACTATACTACTATCATGTTGCATGAACTGACGCAAGCAGGGGGCTTAATTCTTCGCGCACCGCTCGAGAGGCGACGGACGAAGCTAGGCGAGCCGAGGCGCGGCTGAATCGAAGCAAGGCAAGATCAGGCCATTTGCGGCTGGTACCTGCTTTTCCGCTCTCGCCACAGGTCCTGCAATTGGTAAGTCCAATAGGTCAGCTGCGCGGCGATAAGACCAAACGGACCACCATTCCACTCCAGACCGAAAGGTGCGAAGAGGCGGTAGCGGTCGCTTTGTCCAGCGATGCCTTCCGCGATCAAGCGACCGCCGATCGAGGTCGTATTCATGCCATGGCCACCAAAGGCGGTCGCGTGCCATATTCCCGGCGCCAGCTGACCGATCTGCGGCATCAGGTGCCGGGCATATGACATCAAGCCCGACCAGGCGATTTCGACCTTCAATTCGGCCAGCTGCGGATAGGTCGATACCATCTCCTGTCGCAGCAACTGAGCGAGATTGTTCGGATCGCTTCTCCGTGTCGTAATGCGGCCACCCCAGAGTAAGCGACCGCCATCGACGACCCGGTAATAATCGCCGGCCCGGCGATCGTCACCGATACCGGCTTCCGTTCTGATGGCACTTTTGATCAGTTCCGGATTTCGCTCAGTGAGCAGAACATAGGTGGCGATCGGAAGATAGGCACGGCTGAGCTCGGCGCATAACCGGTCCGTGTAACCCCCGCCAGCAAAAACGACATGTTGGGCTTTAATCTGACCGGTGGCTGTGCGGATCAGTTTTTCGGGCCGGTCGAGGTCGATGGAGAGGGCGCGGGTCTCTTCATAGATATGACCGCCAAGCCGACAGATCTCGCCAGCCAGCGCCTGGCAGTAATTGAGCGGATGGAAGTGAAACGAGTCCGGCGAATATAGCGCCTGATGATATTTCGGCGAACGCAATGTCTCGCGGAGTTCGTCGCGCGAAACATAGTGCAGGGATTTGCCGAAATCGCGGGCCATTCGATCACGATAGGCCTGTAATTCGTCGCCGCCATCGTAACGGATGACGCTGTATATGCCCGAAACCGGGATTGCATGCTCGATGGCAAGGGAACGTATGTTCTCTGCAACGATCGACACGCCTTCCATCGACAGCCGATATAGATCGCGGGCGTGATCCGTGCCGACCCGGTTTTCAATCTTCTCGAGATCGCAAGCATAACCCGGTGAAACGAAGCCGCCATTGCGACCGGATGCGCCCCAGGCGATCCGGTTGGCTTCAAGCAGTGCAACCGAGCGGCCGAGCCGAGACAGCTCAAGCGCTATGCTCAAGCCTGCCAGTCCGCCGCCGATGACGCATGTCTCGACCTCAAGCGATGCCTGGAGAGGGGAATAGACCTGTTGCTGAGCGAGGCTTCGTTTATAGTAAGTATCGATATAAGCGGATATCATCTCATGGCCGATGTCATATTCAAGCTGATGTCAGGCATCGAGTAATGGGTATTCGATTGACAGAACTTCCAGTATTTCGAAACCTGTCGGCGTGCGCAGGGTGACTGTGTCGCCGATGCGCGCTTTCATCAAAGCACGGGCGACAGGTGAGATCCAGCTGACCCGGCCTGGGGCAACATCGGTTTCGTCGATGCCGACGATGGTCACCGTTTCTTCCGTATCGTCTTCCCGTACATAGGTGACGGTAGCGCCGAAAAAGACCTGATCGCGCCGCGTCTGCCGTGTCGGATCCACGACCTCCGCATTGGCCAGACGCTTGTCGAGGAAGCGCAAGCGCCGGTCGATTTCCCGGAGGCGCTTCTTGCCGTAAATGTAATCGCCATTTTCCGAACGATCGCCATTGCCGGCTGCCCATTCAACGACACGCACAATTTCCGGCCGGTTGGTCGTCCACAGTTTATGGCGCTCAGCCTTGAGCCGCGCGAAGCCGTCGGGCGTGAGATAGTTCTTGCTGCCTGCGGGGACTGCCTGCGCCTCGTCATCCTCTTCATCCGACCGATAGCTAAGGTCTTCCGCTGCCATCTCTCTACCTACTGCTGTCAGTTCTGCACTTGCTGCAAGGGGGGCTACCGTGGAACGGCTACCTCGGCCTCGCCCTATGGTATATCAAAGAAGCTTGTTTGACAGATAGTCGTCAATGCTGGGGCTTCCCGGCTCTATGTGCCTGGAGCACCAGTATGCGGTACTATGCTTTGCCTTTGCTGGCGGTTTTGATTTATTCGGGAAATACCGTCGTCACGCGCCTGGCGGCAGATGTGATTTCACCGGCCGCTATCACCTTTTACCGCTGGTTTTTTGCCGCTTTGCTGCTTACGCCTTTCGTGGCCGCAGGTGCATGGCGCAATCGCCAGCGAATCTATCCACATCTCGGCAAGCTTGCGGTTCTGGGCATACTTGGCATGGTGCTTTATCAGGGCTTGGCCTATATCGCCGGCAAATCGACGCCGGCAACGAATATGGGCATCATTGCGTCCTTGATCCCGCTCATGACGGTGCTGCTCAGTATGCCGCTTTTGCGTGAGCCGCCGACGACCGGCGCGCTGGCGGGTGGATTGCTGTCATTGACGGGGCTGGTTGTGCTGATCGGTCATGGTTCGCCGGCAGCGTTGCTGTCGGCTGGTATCGGACAGGGCGATCTGATCATGCTGGCGGCGTCCTTCGCTTATGCCGCCTATGGGGTTCTGGTACGGAAATGGGCCGTGCCCTTGCCGATCTGGCAGTCACTTTACGTTCAGATCTGGTGGGCGGTTCTATTCTTGTTGCCGTTCTTTTTGAGTGGCCCATTGGAGCCGCTGACCGCCCGCAATATGCCCTTTATTCTCTACGCGACGATCCCGACATCCATCCTCGCTCCCTATCTTTGGATGCTGGCACTGAAACTGCTCGGCGCAAGCCAAGCGAGTATCTTTCTCAATCTGGTGCCGTTGCTAACAGCCCTGATCGCGATCCTGTGGGCGGGTGAGCGCCTGGAATATTATCACTGCATCGGTGGAGCTCTCATCCTAGCTGGTGTCGCTCTCGCACAAAGGCTGAAGCGGCCGCTGGGAAAATGGGCTCCCGTGACATAAGCCATGGGAACGAGATGAGCGTTTCTGATGCGGTACTTCAGTCCTTCCGAAACCAGATCAAATGGTGCCGCGGTTTAGGATCTCCCTTTACGGCAAGGTTGCTCCAGCAGGCTTTGCTGGACCTTGAACGAGGCGGTTTGCTTGCGGAACTGATTGGCGACTGGCCTGGAGACCCAGTCGAGGATGCCTTACCGTTGCGTCTGGCCGGCGCGCTGCATGCGTTGGTCTTATCGGCGCGTCCACGGGGTTGGCAGCCATCTATCCGCCGCATGCATCGCGTGACGACGCGGTGCTCGGGGAAGTGTTACGGAAGGCGCTGGAACATCATCCGTAGCATATTCTCAGCTACCTGGCGAAGCCGCCGCAAACCAATGAGATGCGCCGGTCCGCCATGTTGCTGGGCGGCTTCATGGAGATTCACCGCATCACTGGATTGCCGATGCGTTTGCTGGAAATCGGCGCCAGCGCCGGATTGAATTCGATCTGGGACCGCTACAACTATCAACTGGGCTCGGCATGCTGGGGTAATCCGGATAGCCCGGTCCTGATCAGCACCGATTGGAGCGGCTCCATGCTGGCGTTGCAAAACCCCGTCATCGAGAGCAGGGCGGCTTGTGATCGCATGCCGATCAATATCTCGGATGA
This sequence comes from Dongia soli, assembly GCF_034044715.1. Taxonomy (NCBI): domain Bacteria; kingdom Pseudomonadati; phylum Pseudomonadota; class Alphaproteobacteria; order Rhodospirillales; family Dongiaceae; genus Dongia; species Dongia soli. Next base: position 357,246 of record NZ_JAXCLW010000002.1, read on the forward strand.
AGAGCAGTGCGCGCGCCTGAGTCCTATATCTGGCCGGATCAACCGGATAGATTGCAACGGCTGACGGCAGGGATAACCCTCGCGCGGCAAATCGGCGTGAAAGTCGAAATGGCAGATGCGGCTGACTGGCTGAAACAGCAATTCAGCACCCGGCCGCAGGGCGTCGCCACGGTACTGTTTCATACCGTGATGTGGCAGTACCTGCCGGACCGTACCAAGGAAGATATCCGCAAGCTTTTGATCCGGGCCGGCCGAGAGTCCAGCCGGAACCAGCCGCTTGCATGGCTCCGATACGAGCCGGGCGACAGGGAAGGGCTGTTCGAGCTACGTCTCACCACATGGCCGGACGGGCACGAGCGCTTGCTGGCCACAGGTCATCCGCATGGCGCATCGATAAACTGGTACGGTGGCGGAGAAGGGTAAGGCTGAAAAGAATAGGCCGGCCATTGGCCGGGTTTATGGCTTATCGACTGTGCCGTCTTAGGCAGCGGCCACCGCATCTGGATGTAACTTAGCGACAATCCGTCCATCGGCCGTGCGGCCGGCGTGAACCGAGCGTGCCATCAATTCCTGCCACGGCGTGGTTGCATTGCTCTTCTTATGCTCGGCCAGCCAGGCATCCCGATATTCGCTGCCGGTGGTTTCCTCATAGATCGGCATGCCCTGCGTGTAATGCACCATCTTCGCGTCGCTGCGTGGCGCGTCATAGCCGACCAGATGGTTCCATTCGCCAGGAACGGCACCGACCAGGTCAGGACTCAGCCAATCCATCGTGTGGGGCGATCGGCAGCGCTGCGGATCCTCGACATAATCTGGGGTCAAAATCCGATTGGCGGGATGACCACAATTGAACATGATCATGCTTGCCCATTCGAATTTCTTTTCATTTTTCGAGACCATGGCGGCATAGCGACCATCGGTCAGGGCGAATAATTCGGCCACATCGGCCAGGGCGAGAAAATCGATATCCAGGAATAGGGCCCAGCCTTTGTAGTCGCACAGCCACGGCACCAGAAAGCGGCTAAAGGTGAACGGGGTCAGCCCCTGCCGTGTCAGCGGCAAGCTAGGCAGCACCAGTGGCGAGATTGCCAGCGGCTTCGAACTCCGACGATAGAGACTAAACTGCAGAACGTTATAGGCGACGGCCTGGCGATGGTCGTAGCCGATAAAGATACGCAAAGGCTGGTTGCTCTGGTTGCCCTGGGGCGCCTGAATCTCATTCATCACCAGCCTCGATATCAAAGAATGCTGTTGAGCAAGACGCCGTTCAGTTTATCGGTCGCAGAGGTTCCGATTGGCGGCAAAGATTGCAGCATCGACACCGCTGAACCAAGAGAGGCGGTCAAGGTATCGAGAGAGTTGTTCGCTCCCAGCCCGAAGGGATCAGCACCTGCCTGGGCTTCCTTTTCGACAGTGTCGAAATCCTTGGTAAACGTTCCCTGAGACAGCTGGACGGCATAGTTATATTCAGTGTTTTGGTTCGATACTGAATCGTCCATGCGCGTTATACGCATGACATAAGTGCCGGCTTGCATGTTGTAGCTGCCGTTCTGAAGCTGGGTATAGACATCATGCGCATCGCCGGTACTCGGATCAGAATCGGCAATAACCGTACCGCTGGCCTGGTTGATGATTTGGAACCGGGTATTCTTGTCATCGCCCTCATTGGCGGTCAGCACGCCGAATCGGGTCTGCGCCGATGTCGCGACCCTGAAGGTGAAGAAATCCGCCGCATCGCCTTTGGAAAGAGAACTGAATACGTTCAGTCGCGAGTCATTCTGCCGCAAGACACCGACATCCCGGGCCGTCATGCGGTTATCGACCTGGACGTCGTTGGTTTGCTTCTGGAAATCTTGCGTTTGGATCGATTTCTGTTTCTGCAGCGCGGCGACCTGATTATTGATCGCCTCCAGCATGGACGCAGCATCGCCCGATGATGAAGCGGTCGAGCTGGAGGAGGACGAGGAAGTGCCTGAGGTCGAGCCGAAAAGCGTGCTGGTGGGCTGAAGGGCGCTGGTGCTGGCCACGATTAACTCCTCGCGTTAGATCGACACACGCATGATGGGGCGGGCCGGCTCGGTACCGGCAGTCGACGTGGGAACCGGGGCGGGGCGGGCGGCGGCATCGGCCGGCGTCGCCGGTTTCTGAGCCAGACCTTCGGCAATCGCCCGGTTGATATCAAGAATGGGTTGGATCTTGCTCCCGTCGAGGTCACCAAGCCGCTGGAGAATGTGGCGGTCGACCATGACCGACAAAACCAGCACATTCTGCCGGATCTCCTGGGGTAAGGGACAATTCGGCTCCATCAATGCGGCCTGGAAGATGGACCAGAGGCGCTGATTAAGCCGCAATGCCTCGCGGAGGGATGCGCCCTGATCGTCCGCCTTGGCCGCCAAGGCCAGACGCCGCGAGGCTTCGCCCAAAGCCCAGGCCTCGGTGCTTCTGGCATCGCCGGCTGTTGGCTTGCTGCTATAACCGATCGGTTGCTTCATCCCATGCTCTCCATCGGGCCGGACCGGTCAATGCTGCTCTGAACTTGTCAGAATAGCTTCGCGGTCAACTTGAGCGCCCGGTAGTAGTCCTGATTACGCACGAACTGTGCCACTTGTTCCAGATCCGCAGCCGAATCCGGCCGTTCCGCCAGAGTCTGGGCCAGAATTGCTTCAAATTTCCTTAAGCTCTCCGCGGCGTCTTCGGGGAAGAGGTAAATGAGCTGAATAACGAGATAGAGCTTCTTCTCGATCGTATCAGCCGAATCTTCCTTCATGACCTCACGGCCGCGCAGGAAATTTGCCTTGTTATAAAGATAGAAAGTCCCCGGCTCCTCGCCCCGGCCGATGACGGCGCCATTGACGATGACTTTTTCCCCGGGGCGTAGAGAGAACTTCAGCGGCAAATTGCTTCTCCTTGGAATCACTCAGCCCACTTCCGCGGTTTAACCAATTTCGGGCTGAGCCGCCAGACCAGATCGGTCGGGCCTTTGGGAGAAGCGGGCGACGGCGTTGCCGCCGCCGCCCAACTCTATCCGATCCGTTCGGCTTAGAACAGCCGCAGGATCGCCTGTTGCGCCTGATTGGCCAGGCTGAGGGAGATCGTACCCAACTGTTGACGCGTCTGCAGCGTCAGAATGTTGGCGCCTTCCTCGTTCTGGTCGGCCAGGGTCAACTTACCGGCACCTTCCTTCAACACATTCGTGAAGTCCGCAGTGTAGTCTTCGCGGGTCTGAATGATGTTCAGGTTGGTGCTGAGTGCGGACGAAGCAGCACGCAGGGTCAACTTAGCCGCATCGAGCTGCTTCACAGCATTTTCGATGTCGGATCGGTCGCTCCAGCCGTTCTGCGCGAGGTCGAGCTTGAGGCCCTGACCATCGGTCTGGACGTTCTGGCTGACCACGGTCACATTGCTGGTGTTGGTCTCGTTCAACTGCACCGCCATGTTATTGGCATCGGTGCCGTCAACCGCCTGCTTGGTCTCCAGGACGGCGTCGTTGGAGGTATGCGCCGCACGGACGTCGAACTTCGCCGTGACCTGCTTCGGGCTCGAGCTGGAGCCGTCATAGGCCAAGCCGGTGTAGTCGCCCTTGACTTTGGCCGTGACGTTGATCGCGGTGCCATTGCTGACGCTGCTGTTCAGCGTCAGGCTGAACTTCACGCCATCATTGGTGCCGCCGCCCATGGTGATATCGATGCTGGTCGGGCCTGCGCCCGTCAGATCGACACCAGTCTTAACGAACTTGCCACCTTTGTCATCGGTAACGGTGACCGTGGCATTGTCGGCGCTGGTCGCGTCGACAGTGTAGGTCAAGCCCGTCACCGTATTATCGGCAAATTTCGTCGGATCAACGCTAGAGATATCGATCTGATCCGCGCTGATGCCGGTGACCTGTTGGGTCGCCGTAACATCTGCCGTAACGGGCGCGGCGGCGTCAGTCGTCAGCTTGGTCAATTCACCCAGATTGAGATCGGTAGCGAAATCGAGGCCACCGACGCTCAGGGTGACGTTGCTGGCATTGGCGGCCGAAACGGCAACCGCCGTGCCGGCGGAACCATCAACCGACAGCGTCACCTGGTAGGTATCGAACTGATTGGTGACGTAGTTGAAGCTGCTGCCCACCGCACTGATCGAGTAGGTGGAGTCAGCGGTTACCGCACTGCTCGTGGTGATGCTGTTGATCGCACCGGCACCTGTGCCGTAAGTGGAGCTGACCGCCTGGTTGTAGGCCGCTCCTTGCAGGATCTGGCGTTCGTCGACCGTGACGCGCGCGGTGCCGGAATCGAAGGCAAACGAGTTCTCGCCGTTCGAAATCTTACCCTGACCCAACGAGTTCATGCCATCGCGAACGATAGTTTCACCCGCTGCGTTGGTCGCCTTGACCTGCAGATTGACGTTCTTCTCGATGACCGAGGTACCGACACCGGCGGTATCAGCCACATCTTCGATGTCTTCGAAGTTGACGTCGAAGCTGACCTTCGTACCGCTGTTGAAGGAAACCGCAGCATGCAGCACATCACCATTGGCATTGGCTTCCTGCCACTGCTTCTGGGTGAAGGTCAGGGTCGTGGACTTGTCGCCTTCGGTAATCGTGAAGACCTTGTCCTTACCCTTACCACCGCTCATCTTGATGCTGATGTCATCGAAATTGCCGGCCTTGGTGGAATCGAAGCCGGAGATGTTCAGGTTGCTGATGCCGCGCAGTTCTTCGGCATCGGCGATGTCCTTGGTGCTACCGGAGATCGCGCCGTCACCGGTCACTTCGATCGTGTACTGGTCGGCTTTGGTAACATTCGACACCGAAGCGCCGCTGATGCCGGCCAGGGCATTGACATTGGCCTTGCTGCTGGCGGTCGCATCCAGGCGCAGGCCGCTGCCGACGAGGAGGTTCTTACCGGCATAGCCGCTGTCCTGGGCGAGCGAGTCGATGTTGCGGAGCAGGGTGTTATACTGATCCGCCAGGCTGTTACGCGTGGCAACCGAGCCAGCGTCATTACCAAGGGAGCTCAGCGCCTGGGTGGTCAAGCCCTGGGCCTGCTCAATCAGGTTCGTGATCTGGGTAATGCCGGAATCGGCTGCCTTCAGGGTGCTGATGGCCTGGCCGATACCGTCCTTCAGGCCGTCAAGGTCACCAGCGCGCTGGTTGAGGCTCTGGGCCGAGAAGAACGAGGTCGGGCCGTCAAGGGCCGAGTTAATCTTGTTGCCGGTGGCAAGTTTCAGCTGGGTGTTCTGCAGCTGGGTCGAAGTCTGCTGCAGCAGCAGGAGGTTGCTGCGGATACCAGACGAAAGGGCAATCGAGTCAGCCATTTAAAAATGCTCCTTTGGAGACGATATGACCGTGCGCTTTTGCGCCACGAGCTCACTTCGGGCTGAAGTCAGCGCAGAGGTAGGAAGCAATGATCATGCCAACCACGAAATTCTTGCCGATCCCTAGGAAAACCTTGCCGTTTGAGAGAATGATTGCTCGCGAGTGCAGGGAAAAAAATGCCCGATCAGGCAAAAATTGCCTGGTCTATGGCTCAAAGTGGGCAAGATTTGCACGGGTAGATGGGGCCTAACCGATTGATTTCCGTATTAAAGTCTTGTTAACCACAACTTTCGTAGACTGCGCCGAATTGTCATTGGCGCGGACTCTATGTCGACATTTCCGATTCAGCTCAATTTATCCAGGGAAGCAGACTTCGCGAAACCCGTCCGTGGCGAAGCGGACAGTGCGGCAGCGGAACTCGTTCTCGATTGTTTGGTCATTGGCGAAGAAACGGACGAGCTGGGCAGCACCGAATTTGCCCCTATAGGTGTGAAGGCACCGACGGCCGATCCGGCCGTCGAGGCGGAGATCGCCAAGCTACAGATAGCAGCACGTCTGGATCATGATGCTGGACGTAAAGCGGAACTGAAAGCGACGTTGGAAAAAATACTGTCGCTGCGGCCCGATGACGCCCGGGCCAATTTCAATCTCGGGGTGCTGTTGCGCGACGCCAGGAACTATCCTGAAGCCGAGGCCAGATTCCGCCACGCAATCCTTCACGACCCAAAGAATACCACGTACCACCTAGCCCTTGGCGAATTGATGCAGATGATGCGTCATTTGCTATTTGCTGCTGAAGCCTATGAAAATGGCCTGGCGATCGATCCCCATCATGGGACGATGCTCCGCAATCTCGTTTCTGTTCGGCAGAGGCAACGCATGCCGGATAAGGTTGCCGAGCTCAGCCGGCGGTTGCTTGCCCTTGATCCGCAGTCGGAAAGCGCGACGACGACCCTCGCCTGGGCGCTGATTTGGTTAGGCGAGGTCGAAGAAGCGGCCGAGGTGTCCAGCCGGGCTCTCAGTTTGAACCCGCAATCGATCAGATCTGCAGTGATGCTGCAGATCTGCCTCAAGCGACTGGGCCGTGTCGATGCCGCCATGGCGGCCATGCAGGACATTACCGACCGCTCTCTGGCGCTGTGGGATACGTGCGCTATGGCGGCGGAAACCTTCGCGCAGTTCGAAGAACGTGATGTGACGGAAACCATTCTGAAAGCCGTCATCGCGAAACAGCCGGATTTCGTTCCAGCCTTGCTGCAATTGGCCCGTCACAAAATCCTGACCGGCGATGCCTTGGAAGGCGAACGCCTGATGGAGCGGGTCGCCGCACTGGACCCCGAAGAGGGGGATGCACAAACCTCCGTCTCCCTGACAAAGATCCGTAATGGCGATTACGCAGAAGGTTGGAGCCGGCATCACTGGCGCTGGAAGCGGAGCGGATGCGAGCCGAAATGGGACCTGCCACTCACCGAGTGGGACGGACAGCCGCTTGATAAGGGCGGCCTGGTCATTTGGCGCGAGCAGGGAATTGGCGATATGGTCATGTATGGCGCCATGGCCATCGCTTGCCGTCCTATCGTCTCGAGAATCGCCATCGAAACGAATCCGCGGCTCGTGGCGCTGTTCCAGCGCAGCTTCCCCGATATGATCGCGTGCTATAGAGAGAAGCTACCATCCGAGTTCTGGTCGAAACACGGCATCACCGCGCATTGCCCGATCGGCGATCTGCCGCATCTTCTGAAAGTGGATATGAGCGATTATCCGGGGCGCAGCGGCTTCCTGATTGCTGATTCCAAGCAGGTAATACGCTTACGGGAACGCTATCGGCTGCTATTCCCGGGCAAGAAGCTGATCGGTATTTCATGGCGCAGCGGTAATAGTGGCAGCGCTATTACACGCTCCGTCGAATTGCCTTTCTGGCAACCAATATTCGAAACGCCGGATTGCGCTTTCATCTCGTTGCAATACGGCAATATCGAACAGGACGTTGATGAGTTCCGGCGATCGCATGGATTTGAGGTTTATATCGATTCCGAAATCGATGCGATGAAAGACATGGATTCATTCGCCGCCCAGGTGACGGCGATGGATCTGATCGTCTCCGTCGATAATAGTACGGTGCATATGGCCGGTGCATTGGGCAAGCCGACTTTCGTGATGATCCCGGCGGCGTCCGATTGGCGTTGGCTGCAGCCGGAACGCCGCGATACGGTTTGGTATGCCAGTCTCGAATTGTTCCGGAACAAACCGGGCCAAGACTGGTCAGCTGTTATCGCTGAGATCGCAACCCGGCTTGCCGGTTGTGAGGATGAGACGTTCGCCCGGCTTCGCCAGACGCAGTATCTGCGATCCGCGGAACAAGCCAGGGCTTTCGGCGGCAAGTATGACGCCGAACAATATTATCGCGCCATTCTGGCGGAAGCGCCCAAGCATGCCGGAGCTCTGGCCGGTCTCGGGGCGATCGCCTTGGAAACCGGGCACAATAAGGATGCAATCGGCCTGCTCGGCAGGGCCGCAACGATTGACTCGCGGCAGATCAGTTACTGGCGTGATTACATCAAAGCGTTGCTGTCGGAGCGAAGGATGGAGGACGCGGCCAAAGCCCTGCGTGAGGCGATGTCCGTAGATAATCGCAATCAGGAAGTCCTGCTACTCGGCATCGAGATCTATCAAGCTCTGCGTCTGCCTGAGGAGGTTGGTAATTATTGCGCGCGATTGCTGCGACTGGATCCTGAACATCGGCAGGCGAGACTATATTTGGCGGCGTTGCAGGCGGCGAATGGCGATTTCGATACGTCGGAAACCAATTACAAAAAGGTTCTAAGCGGTCAGCCCGATGATTCGGTTGCCGCATATGCTCTCGGTTGTCTCGCCTTGCGACGCGGCGATTATGTTGCCGGCTGGAACGGTTATCGATACCGCTTCGCTGCCGGCGTTGGCCGGGTTGGGGCCGAGCTAAAGCAACCTGACCTAACGGATGGTGTGTTGGGCGGGATGTCGTTGGGGCAGCAGAGACTTGCCATCCGCCCGGAAGCCGGCTTGCGCGATCAGATCATGTTCAGCCGCTGGTTGAAGGCGGCCAAGCGGGAAGCTGATTTCGTCGCCGCTGAAGTGGACCCGCGCTTGATCCCGTTGCTCTCCGCTGCCATGCCCGACATATCATTGTTTCCCAGCGGTTCGTTCAGCGAAGAGGACGCTGCAGGCCTCGATTTGACCGGCCAGATTGCGTTGGCGGATCTCGGCGGACGGTACGGGGTGAATCCCGCGACATTCGGCGAGACGGTGCCATATCTGCACGTCGATCTCATCCGGGCCGCGGCATTGCGGCAGGATTATCGGGCGGCTCTCTCGAGCGATCGTTTGATTGGCTTATGCTGGCGCGGTGGCGATCTGGCAATTCCGCTGGCCTTGTGGCGACCAATTTTGCGCATGGCTGGCTACGGCTTCGTGTCGTTGCAGCCAGGACCGGCACAGCAAGAGTTGCACGAAGTCTTCGACAGCCTGGATTTGCAGGCAGTGCGTGATCCATCCATCGATCCTCAAAGCAATTTGCGCAGTTATGCTGCGCAATTGGCGGCGATGGATTTGGTGATCGCGGTTGATGATGTGACGGCACACCTTGCCGCAGCCCTCGGCGTCACCACGGCATGTTTGGTGCCGCGTGTCGCTGATTGGCGATGGCTATCGACGGAACACCGGGAAACACCTTGGTATCCCTCCATGCGTCTCTATCGCCAGGGTGATGGAAGTGATTGGGCATCCGCAATGTCGAGCCTAGCACAGGATATGGAAGCCATGATCGAGCGCAGCAAAGGGGCGCATAAATGAATAGGGCGGAACGACGACGTCAAGCTAAACAAGACCGGCAATCGATCAAAAAGAACGGAATGAAAACCGATGTCACGGCGCGTGCCACGATTGATCAAGCGGTAGCCAGTATGATCCAGCCGATCGTTACGCTGTTGAACGCGCGGCGTTTCGAAGAAGCGGAAAAAGCTCTAGGTGAACTCCTCGAAGCGAGACCCAATCATCCAGAAGGATTGCACCTTTACGGATTATTGCTCTGCCAGACCGGACGGGAAGGCCTAGGTATAGAGAAACTTCGGGCCGCGACGGAGCTGTCGCCGGAGACGGCTTTGTACTGGAATAATTTATCTACCGCGTTGTCTCGCGCGCAGCTTTTCCAGGAAAGCATGTCCGCTAGCCAAAGAGCTGTCGCCCTTGATCCAAGTTATGAGGATGCCCGACGTAACCTCGTTCAATTATTGCTGTCCGCCGATGACATGGCGGGCGCCATCATCGAGCTGGAGCGGCTGACTGCTCGGAAGCCAACTGATGCGCAAAGTTGGCATCAGCTTGCCCAATGCTACGAGGAGCAAAATAAGTTCGAATTGGCAGAAGCGGCTTATAAGAAGGTTTTGGCAGCGGAACCGGAACATATTGCCGCGATGCGCGGCCTGGCCGTGCTTTATACCAACAACTGGCAGTATGAAGCGGCCCAACGGCTGCTCCGTCAGGCGGATCAGTTGGAAAAGGCGGGACAGATCTAATCGGTTCCGTTTCGCCAGACAGCCTAGCGCCTAATCGTTCTTTGCGTCGAAAAAAGAAATCGCCCGGTGGTATTTCCACCGGGCGATTTGTCTTCGAGATAATTAGAACAACTTCAGGATCGCTTGCTGGGCCTGGTTAGCGAGGCTGAGGGAGATGGTGCCGAGCTGCTGTCTGGTCTGCAGCTGCAGCATGTTCGCACCTTCCTCGTTCTGGTCGGCGAGCGTGAGCTTGCCGGCACCTTCGGACAAGACGTTGGTGAAGGAGTTCGTGTAATCCAGCCGTGTCGTAATAACGTCGACGCTGGTGCCGAGCGAGGAGGCCGCCGCCCGCAGCCTCAGCGTGGCTGCATTAAGCTGGTCCATTGCATAATTGATGTCAGCTCGGTCGAGCCAGCCATTCTGCGATTGATCGATCTGCAGTCCCTGACCATCGGTCTGTACGTTCTGGCTGACGACCGTGATCATGCTGGTATTGGTTTCGTTCAACTGCACGATCATGTTGTTTGCGTCGGTGCCATCGGTGACCTGGACCGTGGACATTGTCGCCGTCTGCCCGGTATTGGCCGCGCGGACGTCGAACTGGGCCTGATCCGGGCCGGTGAATTTGCCGATCGCGTTATACGAGACCTGGCCTTCCGAATTCGGCGGGATGGAGTAGGCGGCACCGAGGGTCAGGGTAATCTTCGCGCCGTCATTGACGCCGCCGTCAATGGTGAAGTCGATGCTGGTTGCGCCGCCCGTCAAGGGAATTTCGACAGTCGACTTGCCACCATAGCCGTCATCGAGGACGATAGTCGCGCTCGTAGTCGATGCCTGGATCGAATAGGTGAGCTTATGCGGCAAGTTGTCGGCCAGACCACCGATCGATGTCAGAGCAATAGCGCCGGCAGAGAGAGCCACACCGGAAATGCGTTCGGTGCCGTCCGCTTGCGCAGCATCGGATGCCGAAGCAATCGTCAAGCCATTCAAGCCCGTCGTGCGCAAATCAACGGTTGCATCACCGGCATTGTCCGCAACGCCCGTGAAGGTAACGCTGCCATTCGCGGTCACGGCCTGAGTGTCGGAACCACCGGGGCCGGTCAGTGAAACGCTGTAGCTGGTGAAGCGGCCGGTGGAGAAATCGAAGTTTGCCGGATCCGCTTGGGCCGTTACTGTATATGTAGAGTCTCCAGTAATGTTGTCGGCCGAGATCGAGGGAATGCCGGCGATCGCTTCTGCGGCGCGGCCATAGCCGCCGCCAATCGTTGCCGGATAATCCGAGGAGTTCAGGAGCTTGCGTTCGTCGATTGTGAAGCGAGCCGTACCGGTATCGAAGCCCCAGGCATTCTCGCCATTGGCAAGCTTCTGCTGGCCCTCGAGATTGTCTCCGCTGCGGACGATTTTCTCGCCGATGCCATTCATATTGGTCACGGCGACGTCAAGGTCGACGAACTTCTCGATGGTCGAGGTGCCGACACCATTGGTATCCGGCACGCTGTCGATATCGTCGAAATTGATGTCAAAGTTGACATGAGTGCCGCTGGGGAACTGCGTGTCAAAATTCAGGATCTGACCGGTCGCCTTTGCCGCGGCCCATTGTGCCTGCGTGAAGGTCTTGCTGACCGTCACATCGCCTTCGGTGACAGTGAAGGTCTTATCCTTGCCCTTGCCGCCGACATATTTGATCGTGACGGGATCGAAGTTACCCTTCGTCTTGCTCTGGAACCCGCTGATCGACAGGTTGCTGATTCCGCGTTCCTCTTCGGCATCGGCAACGTCGCTGGAATTGGCGGAAATCGCACCGGAGCCCGTGACGCTGACGACATAATCGTCAGGCTTGGTGACATTGGTGGTATTGGCATTCGAGATGCCATCCAGCGAGTTCACAGCGCTCTTCGACGAAGAGGTAGCGTCGAGACGAAGGCCGCTACCGACCAGCAGGTTCTTACCCTGATAGGTGCTGTCCTTCGCCAGATCGTCGATCTGGCGGAGAATTTCGTTGTAGTCCTGAGCGAGGCTCTTGCGCAGGGAGACGGAATTGGCGTCATCGCCCAGGTTGTCCTGAGCTTGCTGAACCTTGCCCTTCAACTGGTCGAGCAACGTTTCAATCTGGGTAACGGCAGTATCGGCACTTTTGATCGTGCTGACCGACTGGTCCATCTGGCTCTTGAGCAGATTCAAGTCGTCGGCGCGCTGGGTCAGCCCCTTTGCCGCGAAGAAAGCAACCGGACCATCAAGGGCCGTGTTGATCTTGTTGCCGGTTGCCAAGCGCTGCTGCGTCCGGTCCATCAACGAAGTGGTCTGCTGCAGCAAAAGCAGGTTGCTGCGAATGCCAGACGTAAGGGTGATATCGTTACCAGCCATGTGGGTTCTCCCAAATTGCGTATCGAGGGCTACCGTCCTTTAACGGCAGGCAACCTAAATCGGTCGAACCTGTAATAAGCAAGCATCGTGCCAAGTTATAATACATTGATATGAAAAAGAATTTTTGGAAAACGAGCGTCCCGCAGGCTCGACTAGGGCAGATTCCTACCGGAAGAAAAGGTCCTTCAACCGGCGGTATTTGCCGCCCATGAGGCGTCGACGTGAAGCAGATTTACCGGGCAGATTTTGCATGGGTGTTCGCGTTATAAGCGAATTCGTGCGCTTGACTTCTAATTTACGTCATGTAATTTGCATCATAGGCGTGGTCTACTTATGGGAAGATGGTTGTGGTGTGAGTTTTGTCCCTTGCAGCCGGGGGTCCCGTCAGAATGGAGCGCAACGGCCATGAATGATATGGACATGGAAATTCGCCCCTTCTCGGGCGCTTTAAGTGCCCGGTCCGGTGCGCTTGAAGGGATATACGATCAGACCGATCAATCGCGCGCCGCAGTCATCCGCGAAGAGGGAGAGAATAGCGTGGCGGCTGCAACGGTATCTGATCCCTCAGTGTTGCGCTATGACAGCTTCCGATATGTTTACAAGCCCGATTTCGGCCGGGTCGTCCTGCTTGATCAAGACCCGATGACGGGCGAGCCGATTTCCCAAATCCCATCGCAGCGCGTGCTGGAACTTTATGCCGAGCAGCGCCGGGGTGAGACCAAATCTTCTTCGGTGCCTGGCGCGACGGAAGGGGCAGGATCTGCGGATGTGAAACGTCGTATGACGTCAGGTCAGGGTAGCGTTGCCGTTACATCGACTGCCGGCTCTCAACCGGCACATGCGGCTATTGCTCCGGCTTCCATTGCCACCGGTGCGACAACGGCAAAACCGGTCAATATCACGATCTGAGCGGTTACGGGTCAGCGAACGCGCTAGGCTCGTTGCTGGACAGCGACTGGACCCATTGCAGCCTGGCGGCGACTCTTGGTCAGTACGCCTCGACTGTTATAACCGGTCACCTGGGCGCGCGGTTCTTCCAAAGCATGGACGATGGCCCGCATGACGCGCTCATTGACATCCCGCATGGCGCGTAGCGCACGAAGATTGTCTTGAACCGCAGCTTGAAATCTTTCGGTCGCTTCCACCAATTCCTGGCGCAGCACATCGTCAACGGCTTCACTTTCCGGTGCCGGTTCACGCAGGGCCAGGGCAAAGGCCCGATATGCATCTGCCAGGGCCATCTTATCGGATTGCAACTGACGTAGCTCTTGCGGTTTCAGGTTCCGCAGCAACTCGACTTCCCGCTCCATGCAGGCAATGAGGCGCGAGGTGATGGCAAGCAGTTCCGCGATACGTGATGACTTCGTCATTTCTTTGGAACCTCCTGGAGATGCAGCAATTCGCGCTGCACGGTATCGGCGACTCCGATGCCCTGGGTTTTAGCAACCATTTTGCCGTATTCATCCAGCAGAAATGACCGAAATACACTTTCACCTTCACCGCCGCCGAATAGCGCATCCGGCTGCATATCGCCCATCATATCCGCGAAGGAATGGGTGACGAAAAACGCTTCGAAATCCTCTGCCGCTGCGCGCGATGACGCAAGGAGCCTGGGGTCAACCGAAGCGAGATCGGCAGGAACCTTATGCGCGGATACGGGACGAGTCCCGATCATCTGATGTGCGGCAACCGGCGACGCGAGCTGAAAGGCGCTATCCATCACTGCACCACGATATCAGCTTGCAACGCACCGGCGGTGCGGATCGATTGCAGAATGGAGATCATGTCGCGCGGACCGATGCCAAGGCTGTTCAAGCCGGCCACCAAATCCTCCAGCGAGACGCCGGGTTGCAGGACTTCGAGCTTTTGATTGCCGCCTTCCTGCACGTTGATATTAGTGCGAGGCACCACGGCTGTAACGCCCGTGGAGGAGAACGGACTTGGCTGCGATACCTGCGGTGTTTCGGTGACCCGGATCGTCAGGTTACCCTGTGCGATTGCTACCTTGCTGATGCGCACGTTGTCACCGATGACGATGACGCCCGTGGTTTCATCAACCACCACCCGCGCCGGCGTATCTGGATCGATCGGCAACTGCTCGATGCTGGTGATCAGTGAAGCGGGATCCACGCCGCGCAAACCGACATTCAACTCGACCGTACCGGAATCGATTGCCGTTGCCGTTCCCGCGCCCGCGATGCCGTTGATGGCATCCGCAATGCGGCGTGATGTCGTGAAATCCGGATTACGGAGGGCGATTTTCAGATTCTTGAGGGCCGAGATATCGAAAGGAACCTCGCGTTCGACAACTGCGCCATTGGAAATCCGGCCGCTGGTGGGAACGCCTTTGACCACCGATTCTGCCTGGCCCTGCGCCGAGAAGCCACCGGTCGTGACCTGACCTTGGCCAACGGCATAAATTTCGCCATCGGCGCCAAGCATCGGCGTGACCAACAACGTGCCACCCTGCAAGCTGGTGGCATCGCCAAGCGATGAAACCGTGATATCGATATTGGAACCCTGGCGGGCGAAAGGCGGAAGGGTTGCCGTTACCATGACGGCGGCGACGTTCTTGGTCTCAAGATCTGTACTGCGGGCATTCACGCCCAATCGGTCCAACATACCGATGAGGCTTTCGCGGGTGAAAACGGCTTTCTTCTTCAGGTCGTCACCGGTGCCGTTCAGGCCGACCACCAAGCCATAGCCGACAAGCTGGTTTTCGCGCACCCCTTCGAAGGTCGCGATATCTTTGATCCGGGAGACCGCTTGAGCCGATTGCGGCCAAGTCATTGCCGGAAGCGCCATCGCCATGATCAGGAGGCCGGCGAGGAAATGGCGACCCCGATCCCACAAATAGCGCCGGGTAGGGGAAAAATAGCGGTGCAACGGCTGCATAACGGCTCCTGGGTCTTCAACCCGTCTAGCGGCCAGTTCTTGGCCGCGTTGGCTGTCCATATGCCATTATCGTGCCAAATTTTTCTTAAACTAAGATATTGAAATGTACGGGAATTTGTTTAACTAAAGTGATAGTGAACTAAAGAGAGCTCGTTCCGGCGGTAAAGAGGATCTACCATCTGATCCGCAACGGCAGAATCTTCCCGGTGAAATTCGATCCGGCCTCCAAACCCTTGCACCATCTCGTGAAATAAGTAATGGATTGTTAGGAATGGGCCGATATAACATGACAGCTAAACCTTCCTCACAGGTCGAAACCCGATGAAAATTGATCCTACCGGGACGCGGCCGACAGCAGCACGCAAGGCCGGCGGCACAACCACAACAGGCAGCACTGATTTCGCCAAGAATCTCGCGGAGCCTGAAACCGCGGGCGCAGCGCGGATGCAGTCTCCCGTAGGACTTAACTCTCTTGCGGCTCTTCTCACTGTCCAAGAAACTGATGAAACTCTAGGACGGCGGGCCCGGAGCCGCGCCAAGCAGCGTGGGGAATCGATCCTCGACCAGTTGGAGGAAATTCGCCTGGGCCTGTTACTGGGCGTGATTCCGATGGCAAAATTAGAAGGCTTGGCGCAACTTGTGCGAGCCAAGCGCGAGCAGTTTCAGGATCCCGAACTGCAGAGCATTCTCGATGAAATCGAATTGCGGGCAGCCGTCGAATTGGCAAAGTTGTCCCGCTCGGTTTAATTCCCAGCAGAAACCAAATTTTACAATATGATGGCCGGCAAGGCGGCCATATTTTGCCGCTTGCGGGGACACGGCTTTTTCTTATACTCCGCGCCATTCCTGCGCTTTTGGCAGGGGGCAGGGACGAGTCATTTTGAACCGCGCACCGAGGAGCGTATGAAACCGCTGCTGTCGCCCGATTACCGACCTAGCGAAACTGAGACCTTTATGAATCCGATGCAGCAGGAGTACTTCCGGCAGAAGTTGCTGGCATGGAAGGCCGAGTTGTTGAAGGAGTCGAACGAAACTCTCAATCATCTGCAGGAAGAGAGTTTGTCAGAGCCGGATATTGCAGATCGAGCTTCACTTGAAACAGACCGTGCGCTCGAGCTTCGAACTCGGGATCGGGAACGGAAGCTGATTTCTAAGATCGATGAGGCCTTGCTTCGGATCGAAGACGGCACTTACGGCTATTGCGAAGAAACCGGTGAACCGATCGGTATCAAGCGGCTTGAAGCCCGCCCGATCGCGACATTGTCGATCGAAGCCCAAGAGCGTCACGAGCGGATGGAACGTACCCATCGCGACGACTGACGGCAGGGGCCCCAAAAGTAAGCATACATCCGGTGGAAAGCTGCATTGGTGCACATCCACCGGATTTTTGTTTTTCCGCATGTCTCACGCAGCGACGCGGTCCTTTTAAAGCTAACCACTCTTTAATTTGTGGCGGCGGATACTCGCACTGAGCCTTATTGGACTAGCCTTTTATTGGCCCGGCGAAGAGTTCCCGCCATGAATGACCTTTTCAATCCTCGGACGGCATTTGTGCCATCTGCCGGCTTGCGAAAGATTGAGGCGGGCAACGCTCGGCGCTACCTCTATCTTCTGAAAAAATCGTGTCGCGAAAATAGCCTGCTGATCTGCATATCGGCCATCTACTACTTTTTCTGTGCGGCAATACAAAAACACTATGATACGCCGATATCGCCTCTGCACGATATCGGTGCAACCTATATCAGCGTGCTGATCGCGCTCGCTCTTAGCTGCTTTTGCGTCTTTGCTCTTTGGTTTCTTTATCTGAAGCGGATAAAGCGGCAGCCGGATCTGCTGACATTCGTCGGCAAGCGGTTACGAGACGACTATCTTAGTGCCTCGCGCCTCATGCTTGCTCTACCGGTTTTGCTGATCTGGCCGGTCTTCGTTTCTTCGTTCAGTTATCTGAAAGTCTTGATTCCGATCTTCAAGCCCTATGTGTGGGACGTGGCGCTGATGACCTGGGATCAACGACTACATTTCGGACGATTACCCTGGGAATGGCTGGATCCGCTGTTCGGTCATACGATATCGCTTTTTGTTCTGAACTGGACATATACCGTATGGTTCCTCGCGATGATGACGGCTTTGCTCCTGCAAGTCGCAAATATGCGGAACCGCCGGCTGCGCGCTCAATATCTGTTAGCTCAGACTATTCTCTGGCCGCTGATGGGAAATCTCGTTGCGATGATCCTGAGCTCGGCCGGACCCTGCTATTTCGGTCAACTCAATCCCGGCGCGGATCCCTATGCTGGGCAAATGGCACATCTTCATACGATCTCTCAAAGCCTAGGATTCTCGATATTTGGCACCTTCTTTCATGTGCCTCTCACCGCCCTATCGATGCAAACACATCTGTGGAACGGCTATACAAGCGGTCGTTTCGAGGCCGGGTTGGGGATATCGGCTGCTCCCAGCCTCCATGTCGCCTCCAGCTGGCTGATTGCCCGGTTGTGCTCGGCCTATGGCCGAAGAGCTGCCGTGTGCGGATTCATCTTTTTAGCTCTGATCTTCATCGCTTCGATCGAGCTCGGCTGGCATTACGCCATCGACGGCTATCTCGGGATGTTTGGAGCCTGGTGTTGTTGGCGGCTGGCTGGCGGTATTTTGTCTTTGACGGTCGTAAAGAGATTGCTCTGGGGAATCCCCAGAAATCCAGAGGCCGAGACGATACCGGCAAGCCAATAAGCCGTCTTCACGCGAGCTTGCTGCGCACGCTATTCTCGGCAGAGTTAGGTATGCCGCGATGGACGAAATGACAATTCGGACAATTGGATGACCAAAGGAACGCGGAAAGCGACCATGGCTGTTGCGGCAGCGGAGGAAAGAAACGTCCAAAGCGAGAGCGCGACACTGGTGGTCTCCGTGCAACCGCCGGCGGCGGATACCCGGCCTGTTCCTTCCCTGGTAGCACGCGACGCGCGGTGCCGTCGGATCGGTGTCATCCTCGTACCGCGCTTTGCCTTGATTTCCTTCTCCATGATCATCGAGCCGTTGCGCAGTGCGAACCTAGTCACGCGGCAGGGCCTGTATGAATGGGTGTTGCTTTCCGCTTCAGGTGGTGATGTTCCGTCAAATAGCGGCGTCATGATCGCGACGACAGCGTTGCGGGATGCGGTTGCCTCCAACCTCGACATGATTCTTGTTTGTGCCGGACTTGATCCGGACAAGTTCCATAGCGCAGCTGTCGAAAGCTATCTCCGTCGACAGTCGCGGCATGGCGTCCTGATCGGTGCCGTCAGTACGGGCAGCTTTATTCTGGCCCGGGCTGGCTTGCTCGAGGATCATCGTTGTACGGTACACTGGGATTATAAAGCCGGTTTTCAGGAGAACTATCCCGCCCTGAAGGTATCCGACGAGCTTTTCGTCGTTGATCGGCAGATCGCCACTTGCGCGGGCGGCACCGCGGTTCTTGATATGATGCTTTATCTGGTCGCGCAGCATCACGATGAGCGGCTGTCACGGGCCGTTTCCGAGCAGTTCATTCATGGTGCGGCGCGGCAGTCACAGGACCGCCAGCGCAATGATCTGCGTTATCGCCTTGGGACATCGAATGCCGCCGTGGTCAACGCGGTTCGGCTGATGGAGCAGCATCTTGATACACCGCTTTCGCCGAGCGTCCTGGCCAAACGCCTGAAGACCTCGCAGCGCCAGCTTGAGAGATTATTCCAAAAATATCTTGGTTGTACGCCCAGCGGTTATTACCAGGGACTGCGCATGGAAAGGGCTCGCTCCCTGCTGAAACAGACAGATTTGCCGATCACTGAGATCGCCGTCAGTTGCGGTTTCGCGTCTGCTTCGTATTTCAGCACGGTCTATCAGCGGTATTTCGGCATCCTGCCACGGCGCGACCGCCGGCTCTGATCGCCGGGTGGACTCTCGTCGATTCCGTTAAACTCTTGTCGAAATTTTGATGTTTTCCGGCGAAGGCCTATGGGTCGCCAGGGTCATTCGGGCAGAGCCTTAGGCGGGAAAATCACCGGGAACAACTCCCGACCTATGGAGGATTCAATGGCGTTGCCAGAAAGCATTAAATACGTCGTGATCGGCGCCGGTATTCACGGCCTCAGCACGGCATGGCATTTGGCGGAAAACCTACGAAAGGCGGGGAAGGGTGGTGGTGCCGACGTCATCGTCCTGGATAAGAGCGGTATCGCCGCCGGTGCCTCCGGCATTGCCTGCGGCGTTGTCCGCAACAACTATTACCAGCCGGCGATGCGGCGCTTGATGGCCCATAGCGTTTCCGTTTGGGAAAGCGATATGGAGGCTTTTTCCTATCATCCGGTTGGGTATATGCAGATCAGCCCGGAAGTGATGCATGAGGATGTGGCCTCGATCTACAAGCAGCAGAAAGAGATCGGCTATACCTCGGAATTTATCGAAGGTGAGAAGGACTGCATGAAATACATGCAGAACATTCTCAGCGACTGGCAGGCCAAAGGCATTACGTCGGTTCTGCACGAAAAGAAGGGCGGTTACGCCAATAATACCGCCGCCATCTATGGTCTGGCGAAGAAGGCCGAATCCGAAGGCGTCCGTATCGTCACGGGTATCCGTGTCACCGGTTTCAAGCGCGACGGATCCGGCGCGATCACGGCGGTGGAAACCGATAAGGGCAATATCAACTGCGAACAGGTGATCGTCGGTGTCGGTCCCTGGGTGCGGCAAATCTGGAACATGCTCGATCTCCCCGATGCGATCTCGATCAAGGGGCGGGATGGCAAGGTTCATGAGAATGTGCCGATGTGGGTTTACTGGTCGCTGCAGGAAGGAACGCTGGGCGTCGATCCGGACTATCAGAAGACCAATGACGGTAAGATGCCGCCGGTCATTCACGTGGATACCGATGCGCCGCTCTATTCCGATGTCGACGGTTCGCTGATCACCGATAAGCTCTGGGGCATCTATTACAAGCCAGACTTCCATTTCGGTGGCGTTCAGGGCGGTGCGATGCCGTTCAAGGTGCAGACGCCGATCGATAAGGTTCGCGTCGATCCTTACGGGCCGGAAAGCCCGGAATTCATCGTCGGCGACGACTTTGCCCATATGTGGGTTTCGGCACTGGCCTTCTGCCAGAAGCGATTCATGGGGCAGATGCCGAAGTATAAGAAGGAGCCGTCGGGCGGTATCGGCTGCTTCACGGCGGACAGCTTCC
Organism: Dongia soli; assembly: GCF_034044715.1. Lineage (NCBI taxonomy): Bacteria > Pseudomonadati > Pseudomonadota > Alphaproteobacteria > Rhodospirillales > Dongiaceae > Dongia > Dongia soli. The sequence goes on from NZ_JAXCLW010000002.1 coordinate 377,527, forward strand.
CGGTCTTTGACCGGTTTGCGAGCAACGCCTATTTCATCGCCGATTCCAATCATGGCTATAAGATGATCGGCGTCGGCAAGCTGGTGGCGGACGATATCTGCGGCAAGGGCGATGAACTGCTGCAGCCCTTCCGCTTCTCACGCTTTGCCGAAGGCAAGCTGCACCCGACCTCGAATTCGCCCTTCCCCTGGAGCTGATTCGGCTGATGCTTGGACCGGGTGCCGGCGGATTTGCCGACACCCGGTTTCATTCAGGCGGGAATATCGTTCACGGCTGCCTTGGCCGCATGTTTCAGCAGCCACGATTTAAGTACCGCCACCGCCGGGCTCTCACGGCGGTTGGCCGGTTCGATCAGATAGAAGTCCAGATCGGTTTTGAAGCTGCCCGGAAAGGGACGGACGAGCTGTCCGGCATTCAATGCATCGTCAATCAGGTAGCGCCAACCAAGTGCAACACCTTGGCCCGCGATAGCCGATTGGATCAGCAGTGGGTAATTGTTGAATCGCAGTCGTCTGGACCCCAATTTGGGATGCGCTGAATTCGCGGCTCGCCACGTCTCCCACGTCGTCCAGCTCGGATCGACGATCTCCATTTCCAGCAGTGGCAGTTTTTCGACATCCGCGATGCCATTGGGGATGGGGAAACGTTTCAGTAGGCTGGGGCTGCAAACCGGAAAAACTTCGCCGCCGAACATCCGCTGGGCATGCACGTCACTCCAGTTGCCGGTACCGTAGCGGATTGCCAGATCCAACTGTTCATCTGCCAGGCTGCCGAGCGTATCAGAGGAAATCAGCCGCAACTGAATGTCCGGATGCTCGGCATTGAATTCGCTCAAACGCGGCATCAGCCATAAGGTGGCAAAACCCAAAGTCGCACCGATCGAAATCGCCGATCGATTCTGCGCCGCGGTCAGCCGCTGCACACAGTCGACGATGGCAAGAAGGCCCTGGCTCACGGCCTGGTGCAAAGCTATTCCTTCGGCGGTCAATCGGACCTGGCGGTGCTGTCGATGGAACAAAGTCACGCCCAGATGGCTCTCCAGCCCGAGAATCTGTCGGCTCACCGCCGCCTGGGTCACGTTGAGTTCCTGGGATGCTGCCGTAAAGTTATTCAGGCGGCCTGCTGCCTCGAAGACCACAAGGCTGGTCACGGGCGGCAAAAATCGTCTTAACCTATTCATTTGTCTGTGAAAATCCTGTCACGAACCGGCGGCGGATGATCCCATTCATAAGATCGCGACGTCGGAAAACATGATCATATGTTATGGATAGATTAAATTAAAGCGGCTTCACAAGGCCCGGCCGTTGAGCTGAAAGTGGCGGAATAGCTTCTTTCCATAAGGCCGATCCAATATGCATTCACATCACTCGACATCAGCCGACCATCTGCCGTTTCAACCGGCGGCCATTCAGAATGTGCTGCGGCCGATCGAAGTCGCTTCGGGATTGCCCAATGAAGCCTATGCGAGCGCCGATTTCGCCCGCTATGAGCGCGATCAGGTTTTGGCGAAGACTTGGACCTGCATCGGTTTCGGGAAGGATATCCCCAATGCCGGCGACGCAAAACCGACCAGCCTGATGGGTATTCCGCTATTGATGGTGCGTCGGCGCGATAACAGCATCGCAGTCTTCCATAATGTTTGCAGTCATCGCGGCGCCGTTATTCTCGATGAGCCGCGCAATGTGCAGAATTCGTTGCGGTGCCCGTATCATTCCTGGATCTACGATCTTGAAGGCAAACTGACGGCAACGCCGAATATCGGTGGTGCCAAGCAGCATAGCTGCGAAGGCTTTGACAAAAGCAAGCACGGCTTGAAGGGCGTTCGTTCGGTTCTGTTCTGGGATATGATCTTCGTCAATCTGTCGGGCGACGCTGTCAGCTTCGATGAATTCAGCGCCAAGATCCGCGAGCGCTGGAAAGACTTCGACATGAGCTTGATCCGCCATGCCGGGCCGGACTCTTCCCTGAAGCTCGCCGTGAACTGCAACTGGAAGCTCGCAGTTGAGAATTACTGCGAGGCCTATCACCTGCCGATCGTGCATCCTGGACTTAACAGCTATTCCAAGCTTGAAGACCATTACAATATCAATGAAGAGGGCGCTTTCGCCGGCCAGGGCAGCACGGCCTATACGCCGCTCCTCGTCGAAAACGGACCGGACCTGCCTCATTTCCCGAACCTCCCGGCCAAATGGGCCAAGGCGGCGGAATATGCCGCGCTGTTCCCCAATGTCCTTCTGGGCATCCATCAGGACCACTATTTCGCCATTCTGCTGGAAGCGGTGGATGTCGATCGGACGATCGAGCATCTCGAAATCTATTATGTCGGCGATGCTGCGACGAGCGACACCTACGCCAAGACACGGGGCGCCAATCTTTCCACCTGGAAAGTGGTGTTCGACGAAGATGTTGATGTCGTCCAACGCATGCAGCGGGGGCGCCAGTCGCCGGGCTTCACCGGTGGTGTCTTCTCGCCGCGCATGGATCCGCCGACCCATTGCTTCCATCGTTGGCTGGCGGGAAAGCTTATACTGGCATCTCAGAAGCCTGCGCCAGGGATAGCAGCGGAATAAGCGATCAAACGCGAAAGGGCGGCCAGATGCCGCCCTTTTTCATGACAGGCTCTCTTTTTTTTGCATTTCCGGCATCGGCATGATCTGGGAAACCGGTGGCGTTGTGTGACGCACAATGACCTCGCGAAGCGGATAGGGCATGCTGATCCCCTCGCTGCGGAAGACATCGTTGATCGCATAATGCAAGTCGCTTCTGACAGTGCCGTAATCGTCGGTATCAGCGACGAAGCAGCGCAATTCGAAATGCAAGGCTGAATCGCCAAACGCACTGAAGGTGACGCTGGGGGGCGGAATCGACATCACCCGGTCATGCTCCTTGGCGCAGGCCAAAAGAATATCCCGGACCTGCCTGGTGTCGGCGCTGTAATCGACACTGACATTGATCGTGATGCGGGCTATGCGGTTCTTATGGGTCCAATTCGTCACCGCATTGGCGATCAATTCCGAATTCGGCAGGATGACTGAAGCTTTATCGAAGGTTTCAATCTCGGTCGAGCGGACCGAAATGCTTTTCACGATGCCTTCGGTACCCGCGACCGAAATCCAGTCGCCGGTTTTCACCGGCCGTTCGATCAAGAGCAGAATGCCGGAGACGAAATTCTCAACCACGGTCTTCAGGCCGAAACCGATACCGACGGAAAGGGCGCCGGCGACCAGGGCAATATTGGAAAGATCGATGCCAAGCATCATGATGGCGACGAGTACGACGATCAGGCCGCCGACGTAGCCGATGCAGGTCGAGATCGAATTCCGGATACCACTATCCAGCCGGGTATTTGGCAGGACGCGATCATGTACCCAATGCTTCACCCAGCCGACGATGAAGAAGCCGATGATCAGGGCGATGATGGCACCGATACCGTCGATCAGGGAGAGATTGACGCCGCCGATCTTGATCCCCGTGAGGATCTGCCCGACCCACACATTCAACAGGGAGGCCTGCAGGCCATAGCTGATCAACAAGCCGTAAACGACCGGCGGCCAGAGGAGAAGGTCGATCAGCAGGCGCACCCAGAAAGCGATGCGCATGGCGCTGTCCTGCGCCAAGGGTGCGATTCCTGAAAAGCGCCGGTTCAGCACACCGCCCGGCAGGAATAGCGACGTCACGCCTTCATGAATGACGGCGCGGGCAAGAAGGGTGACGCCCAGGACCATGAACGAGATGAAAAGCGAGCGCAGCAGGTAGCTGGACATCTGCGGATAGCCGGCCATGGCGGCAACCGGCGCACCCAGCGCTACCAGCAGCAGCACCGCGCGCAAGACCACGGCCAACCCGCCCAATGGCCGATCCTGCTCGCGCCAAAAACTGGAGCGGAGGAGGCTTAGCAGCGAGGCCGAGACCAGCAATGTGACGATCAAGGATTCCACGGCTGTGTAATTGGCCGGCGGCTCGCCACCCTGTCCAGTTGCTGTGTGGGTGATATTGCCGATGGCAAAAATGCCGGCGATAATGGATATCCGGTTGACGATCTTGCGTGCCCCGCCGTCCGGGAAATGGATCAGACTCCATTGCGGTAGCTTGGGCGAGAAAGCGGCCGTCGCCAAGCCGATGATGACAGTGAAGAGAACGAGGCTGACCGCTGCCGAAGAGATGAAATCGACGAAGACCAGGGATCCACCTGGCGGCACCATGGATTGCAGGACCCAGGAGACCGCAATCAGCGCGATGACAGGCAAGATGACCTGAGCGAGACCGATTGCGCCGGCCGCGACAATCCGGCGCGTGTGTTTCGGTGTATCCTCATCTGCGCGAGGCGCCCAATGTCGGAGAATCCAGCGGCGCAATGGAAAGGCGACGATGATCGCCATCGCCAAGGCGATCAAGACCAGGATCAGGGTCGCTTTGCCGATCTGGAGATCCTTGATCTGCGCCCACCAATCGGCTGGCGATTGCAGCAGTTCATCAGAAGCATCCACGGCAATCTTGATGGCGCTGACCCAGATGACAGGCGATAACGGCGAAGGGCCGCGCTGAAACAGGCGGTCCTTCACTTTGTCCTGTTGCAGCAATCCGATATTGGACAGGATCTCCTGGCTCTGCACCACAAGCAGATCCGATTGCCGGATGCGTCCGCTGATCTGCGCCTGTTCGTCCTGCAGCTTCTGCCGCAACTTGGCGACGGCCGGGTCCTCGGGTGGAGCATTTTCCGTCGGGGCGGCGCCGAGACTATCCATCTGGACGGTGACCGAAGGCAACAGCCGCTGTTGCTCACCCTTGAATTGTCGAGCGTCGTTGAGGATCGAGAGGATTTCTGCCTGCAACGCATCGAGCTTTTCGTTCGCCAAGGATTGCGGCTTGGCGAGCTGGCCTTTGGCATTGTCGATCCGCTCCTGCCATTTGGCCAGGGCTTGATCGCTGTTCTGTGTGTTGCTGTCCGCGGCGGCGATATGACCGCCAAAGACAAGAAGAAAGCAGCATAGCCATCCAAAGACCATGCCGCGCAAATTGCGGCTCATTTCAATTCCCTATTTGGCTCGGATAGCGGTGCACCCTGCAAATCCATTCGAATTGACCGAGAACCTACCGTCGCTTTTGGAATTGTCCAGTCACAGCCGCGCCAAGGCGGTTATCTGCGGAGCCAAAGGAAAAAAAGCCGATTGGGTGCCCCTCAAACATCGGCAGCCGGGAAAATCAGTCGCATTGTGGTGCCGGTCTCCCGGATCCCTTCATCCGGCACACCATGAGCAATCATCTGGGTGTTGATGGTTTCCACGGTGATAGAGCCGCCATGGGCTTCGATCAGTCCCTTGGTAATGGAGAGGCCGAGGCCGGCGCCTTGCAGACTACTGGTGATATCGGCCATCTTGGGGCTGAAGGGTTCGAATAAATGAGGCAGGACGGCATTAGCGATACCCGGTCCCTGGTCTCGCACCGCGATCTCACTGCCGCCTTTGTCGGTTGGTCGCGCGGAAATAAAAATCCGGCCGTCCGGCGGCGAGAACTTGATCGCGTTGGAGAGAAGGTTGAGCAGCATTTGGGTGACGGCCCGCAAGTCGCAGCGGGCGAGCAGGGGGGCTTCGGGTAGGCTGACCTCGATCGTAATCCCTTTCTCGGATGCTGTTGCGCTGATCATCGAAACGCAACTTTCGATAATCGAATTTAGCTTCCGGATCGCCATATCGAAATCGGCTTTGCCGGCCTCGATGCGGGACATGTCGAGAATGTCGTTGATCAAGGCCAGCAAATGCTGGCCGCTGCGCTTGATGTCCATCGTATATTCACGATAGCGCGCATTTCCCAAAGGACCGAATAGCTCGGTCTGCATGACATCGGTGAAGCCGATGATCGCGTTCAGTGGCGTGCGCAGTTCATGCGACATGTTTGCCAGGAAATTGCTTTTGATCCGACTAGCCCGCTGGAGATCCCTATTCTGCCTCAACAGGTCTTGCTGGGCTTGGTTGAGCTTGGCATGGCTTTGATGAATGCGATCCGCCATCGCATTGAAGGCGGTGCCGAGATGGCCGATCTCATCATTGGTGCGGACAGGAGCACGGATATTGGTTTGTCCAATAGCGAAGCTCTGCACGATGGATGCCAGCTCGCGGAGCGGCTGGACAATGCTCATGCGCAACGCCGTATGGAGGGCCACGGTAATGAGCAGCATGGCGGCGAAGGCGATGGCCATTGTCCAAAGAAACGCCGATGTCACGCGCCCGACAATGCTGGCGATCGGCACAACCCGGTAGTAGGACCAGCCGGTCTCGGCAATTCTGATCGATACAATGACGCTTTTGATGCCGGCAACGCTGAACCGATAGCTGTTGGCAATGCCGGTTTGCGCGGGTGCATATCGTTGCAGGGTGGAGATGACCTTTCCCATGGCGACTTTGTCGGCCAGGGTCAAGGTGCCGGCTTCAAGACCGGCTTGCCAATGACCGGCCAGCACCGGTTGGCCAGTCTTATCGATCAGGAAATGTTCGGTATCTTTGAACCTGTCGTTCTCGGTCAGTTGGTCCAGCAAATTCCGGATGAAGATGTCATGACCAATCGTGCCCAGCCACGTGCCATTGATGTCGATGGGAAGAACGGCGCTGACCATCCATGACCAGGCAACAAAATCATAGGTGGTTTGGGTCCAGCGCAGACCGCGGTCGGGATTTGTGGCGGGATCGCCGAGCATTACCCATTCGGTGCCGCTATAGTCGTCGGTGACTTGCGCCTGATAGATAAAGCTTGGAACGCGAGGCATATAAACGATTTCCGAACGCTGTCGCGTCAGCAGCCAGAGCGAATCAAAGGGAGGTACGATGGCGGAACCGTAAACGGTCATCAGATTCGGACCGCGGAGATGGAGGGCCTTCATGAGAGGCGTCAGTTCTGTCGTCGGATGCAAAAACACGCCGGCTTCGGTTCGCCCGTCGAAATGTGCCGGATCTGACGTAATCATGCCATTCGGTTGGCGCCGAAATACGGTGGAAAATTTTGCATCTTCTTCCGGTGTCAGCGGTGCGGCGAGATTGGCGATCAGGTGGTCTCGGAACGTCTCCAGACTGCGTCGAGCCAGAGACAATTCCGCATCCAGTAACCTTGTTTTGTTGCTGGCGATAACCGAAATCAATTGCGCCGCATCTTCAATCGTCGTTTCGCGGCTGAACAGATAGAAGCCGACGGTCGCCGGTCCGCTGGCAACCAGAACGCAAAACATGACGATTGCTACGAGTCGATACGAAAGCTTCGTCGCGACATATGTACTGATGCTGCGCAAGACTTACCCTGACTGCTTCCCGGCCCTAGCGGGTTCGGGTTGGACGCGATCTGATTCGCCTCCTATCCTGCAATCCATCGGTAAAAAGGCTGTTAACCAGGAATGGTCGTTAACTATCAATTACTTAACCAAATTCCCAAGGCGGCCGAATTGGTGCGCTTTGTCACGCAATCGGGATGGTGAAGGGGTTGAAATAAAACGGCAATTCAATCATTGTGCCGCCAGTTTTACGATATCTTGAGTGGTTGATGAACGATGAGCAGGCACGGACTTGCTTCAGCGGCGGCTCCTATTGCGGCCGAAAGTTTATTGCAACGAGTGGAGCAGGGAATCGCCGCCGCCGCGGAAACCCTGGCTGCGGGTCAGCATCCGGATGGGCACTGGGCTTTCGAATTGGAAGCGGACGCCACCATTCCGGCCGAATATGTTTTATTGAAGCATTTTCTGGATGAAATCGAGCCGAGCATCGAGCCGCCAATCGTCAATTACCTGAAGTCGATACAGGGTGCCCATGGGGGATGGCCCTTGTTTTACGATGGCGATTTCAATATTTCCGCCAGCGTGAAGGCTTATTTCGCTCTAAAAATCTGCGGGGAAGACGTGAATGCCCCGCATATGAAGCGAGCGCGTGAAGCCATCCTGGCGCATGGCGGTGCGCAGACATCGAATGTCTTTACTTTGGTCCAGCTGGCGCTGTTCGGGCAGGTCCCCTGGCGTGCCGTGCCGGTCATGCCGGTCGAGATCATGCATCTGCCCCGCTGGTTCCCGTTCCATCTCGATAAGGTCAGCTATTGGTCGCGGACAGTCATTGTGCCGCTACTGGTCCTGATGGCGAAAAAGCCGCTGGCCAAGAATCCCCGGGGCGTTGATATCCGCGAGCTGTTCGTCACGCCCCCCGAGCAAGTGACGAATTGGTATAATATGAACCGGAAGGGCGCCTGGGCGGTTTTCTTCCGCAATATCGATCGCGTTTTGCAGCGGGTTGAGTGGGCGTTTCCTAAGGCGTCGCGTGAGCGGGCCATCGAAAAAGCGGTCGAGTTTGTGACCGAGCGGCTGAATGGCGAAGATGGCCTTGGCGCCATCTATCCGGCGATGGCCAACAGCGTAATGATGTTTGAAGTCCTCGGTTATCCGAAGGACCACCCGGACCTCGTCATAGCCAAGAAATCAATCGAAAAGCTGATGGTTGTTCATGGCGACCGGGCCTATTGCCAACCTTGCCTTTCGCCGGTCTGGGACACCGGTCTTGTCAGCCACGCGATGTTGGAAATCGGTGGGGAATTTGCGGAGACAGTGACACCGGCTGCCGATTGGCTCAAGGATCGGCAAATTCTAGACGTCGTCGGCGACTGGGCGGCCCGGGCGCCGGGTGTGCGGCCGGGTGGCTGGGCGTTCCAATATAATAATCCCCATTATCCCGATGTCGACGATACGGCTGTCGTTGTAATGGCGCTCGACCGCTTGGATCCTGCGAAATACAAAGAGCAGATCGACCGGGCGGTAGAATGGATTTTCGGCCTGCAAAGCTCGAATGGCGGTTGGGGCGCATTCGATGCTGATAACGACTACCAATATCTCAACCACATTCCCTTCGCGGATCATGGCGCGTTGCTCGATCCGCCGACAGCCGATGTCTCGGCGCGTTGTCTCAGCATGCTGGCCCAACTCGGCTACAAGATCGATCATCCGAAGGTGAAGGCAGCACTTGATTATCTGCTGCGGGAACAGGAACCGGATGGAAGCTGGTTTGGCCGTTGGGGCACGAATTATATCTATGGCACCTGGTCGGTTTTGTGCGCGCTAAACGCTATCGGCCTGCCAAGCGAGCATCCGGTCATGCGGAAGGCCTCAGCCTGGCTGATCTCCAAACAGCGTGAAGATGGTGGGTGGGGTGAAGACGGCGCTTCCTATTGGGAGGATCAGCCCCGCGGCGAGGGCAAGGTGTCTACGGCGTCCCAGACCGCCTGGGCAGTGCTTGGCCTGATGGCGGCCGGGGATGTCGATCATCCGGCGGTGGAAAAGGGTATTCGGTTCCTGACTGAAACCCAGACGGAAGACGGCGAGTGGGATGAAGAATCCTACACGGCGGTCGGCTTCCCGCGGGTGTTCTATCTGCGTTACCACGGCTACCGCGCCTTCTTCCCGGTTTGGGCGATGGCACGATACCGCAATCTGAAGCAGGGTAATTCCAAGAACGTTCTATTTGGAATGTAAGGTGATCGGCGTCGTTACGGGCCTGCAGGCCGAAGCGAAGATCGTCCGTGGCCTGCCTTGCCTGGTCGTAAGCGGTGGCGGCCGAGCTGACATGACACGCCGAAAGATAGACGGCCTGATCGAGGCCGGAGTTCAGGGGCTGGTCAGTTTCGGAATTGCCGGCGCAGTCGATCCCGCAATGAAGACTGGCGATGTTGTCGTCTCCGCGACGGTGATCGACGCGGAGGGACGGCGTTATGTGGGAGATCCGGCCTGGCTCGAGAAGATCCTGTCGCACTTGCCGGGAAGCCACCATGGAGATCTTTACGGCAGTGATCACATGATCTCGACGGCTGCCGATAAGGCACAGATATTAAAGCAATATGCGTGCATCGCCGTCGATATGGAAAGCCATCACACGGCCCGCGCCGCGACACGTCATCAATTACCCTTCATCGTGATCCGCGCCATAGCGGATACTGCTTCTGAGCATTTGCCCGAGGCTCTCGCGGCAGGCGTCGATGCCGAAGGAAAAACCCGGGTCTGGCCGATTATTGCCGCTTTGCTGACGGGGCGGCTGAGTATCGGAGCCGTGCTGCGGGCTGGCCGCTCCTCCGGTCGGGCGCTCGCAAGCTTGAGGCAAAGCCGGCCGTCCTTGGATAGATTGTTTCTGAAGAAGTGAGTGTTTCTCCAATTATCCGCTGAATCGTAAGCGGGAGAAACTGGGGCGACTATGCTCAGTCGATCGTCGTGTCTTGTGCCGCTTCCACGGCATCATAAATTGGCCGCGAAATACCTGTTGCGGGAGGGGCGGCATCCGATGCTGAGGTGTTGTCAGGATTCCGGCCAAGACAGCAATGCGGCCCGCACCACCCGGCGGGCAGTTTCCCGCGGGACGCCGCCTTTCGCCTGGGCGGCCAGGCCCTGGATGAGCGACATGATGAAGGACGCAGCATCGTCGCTGGTCATGCCCGGCGGCAGCGGCGCGGTTGCCGACGTCTCTTCAAAGCGGTCGCGGAGCCGCTGCCTGAAAAGCTCACGGCCGCGGACGAGTCTCTGCCTGATCGGCTCGGCTTCCGTGGACCCGGACAGCGCGGTGTTGAGTTCGAGACAGCCGGCCGGATTGCGCCGCCCGCTATGCAGCTCGGTGACGCCCTCGAGCAGCCGCGCGGCGATGCGACGCGGCGTCGGCTCCGCAAGCGCTTCATGCCGAAAATCCAGGAAGTCCCGCTGGTATCGCTCAACGACGCGCCAGAAGAGTCCCTCCTTGCTGCCGAAGGCTTTGTAGAGACTTGACTTGGTCAGCCCCGTCGCCCCCAACAGGTCGCTTAGAGCCGCACTCTCATAGCCCTTCTCCCAAAAAACCCGAAGGGCGGCGTCCAAAACCTCGTCTTCATCAAATTCGCGGGGACGTGCCATCGTGCTTTGGGTACCTGTTGGTCGGCTCCTGTCATAAATATAGACCGATCGGTATCGATTCCAAGCAGGGGCCTTGAATGATTGTGGACCAAATGGTATCTAACGGATGCCGCGACGAATGGGCGGTCGGCCAGCCCTAGCGGCAATGCCGGTAGGGCTGAGATTGCGCAGGTCAGCAGGACTGGATCGAGCGGGGCGTTGAGCCGGCGCCGGCGGGGTGTTTTTTGCGCAATTATGGACCGATAGGTACATAACGAGGCCAGGCCCCCTGCAAGACCCATCCGCGCGGCACCCCCGAAAGCAGAGAGAGAACACTGCTGCCATCGCTAAGGATGCTCGGAGGTTCAGGTGAGGCGCGCGTAACCCGGAGCCCGGGGGCATCCACGAAAGAGACTTGGGAAGGCGTCCGGGCTTTTGTATCAGCTGGTATTTTGGCAGGTGAAGCATGAACAAGCCACAGAAGGTTGTTGTCGTCACCGGTGCGTCACAAGGCATCGGCGCTGAAATCGTAAGCGCATTCCGAAAGCTTGATTACCGCATTGTCGCAACCTCACGTTCGATCAAGCCGTCGGACGATGAGAACATCCTGAGCATCGCCGGAGACATCGGCGATCCTGCAACCGCCCGACGCGTCATTGCCGAAGGCGTCGCCCGATTTGGCCGGATCGATACGTTGGTGAACAATGCTGGCATCTATATCGGAAAGCCTTTCACCGAGCACACCGCCGAAGACTACGTCGCCGTGATGAATGTGAACATCGCGGGCTTCTATCACATCACACGACACGCGATTGCCGAGATGGAAAAACGTTCGAGCGGCCACGTGGTGAGCGTCACCGCCAGCATCGGCGGTGAGATCGCATTCAGTGGGATCTATTCAGTCTTGGCGGCCATGACGAAGGGCGGCCTAAATGCTGCCACGAAGTCACTGGCGATCGAGTATGCGAAGAAGGGTATTCGCGTGAACGCCGTCGCTCCAGGAATCGTGAAGTCCCCGATGCACGCGCCGGAAACTCACGAAGCGCTGGGAGCTTTCCACCCTATCGGACGTATGGGTGAAACTAGCGATATCGCCAGTGCTATCCTCTTTCTCGACGCGGCACCGTTCATCACTGGGGAGATCCTGCATGTCGATGGCGGGCTAAGTGCCGGCCGCTGAGAAGCGAAATTTGTTTCGAAATAACTCTGACGACCGCAGCGCGGCCGCGGAATTCGGTCTGTTACCGAAATCCGCGGCCGGTTCCCACTCAGGGGGATCACTGCGCTCGCAGGCGGCGGGCGGCGTCAGTCGCGATCCACAGGGAGACGGCGAGGAGGCCGAGGTCCTTTAGCAGGAATTGACCGGGCGCGACGGTGATCGCCGGGAAGCCGAGCGTGGGCTCGAAGACGCCGGGGGTCGAGGCCATGAAGCTCAGCGTGGTGACGAAGAGGCCGGCGGAGAGGAGCCCGCCGAGCGCCCCGGCCAGAGGCCGGACCAGGCCCGCAAGCACCAGGAGGCCGATGCTGAGCTCGAGAAAGCCGAGGAAGGTGGAGAAGCCGCGCACCGAAAAGATGTCGTAGAACCAGCTCAGCAGCGGGCTGTTCGAGACCAATGGCACCAGTCCCTGCGCCTCATAGCCGGTGAATTTCATGCCGCCGAACCAGAAATAGATCACCGCGAGCGAGAGGTAGAGACCAGCCCGCGTCAGCGGCTCGATGGACGCAAGCCCGCGGTCGAGGACGGTTGCGTATGAGACAGGAGGATGTACTGTGAATGTCGCCTCGGCGGCGGGGCTATTGCGGTCAACGGACGGAATGATTGCCATGACTTTCTCCTGGGCTAGATCGGTGAGGCGGCCGGTATGGCGCCTCGATGTGCTCAAAAAGATGGCCGACGCCCGCGTGCATGTCGTCCGGCAGGAATTGCAGATCGTCCGATGAGCGAGATTGGGGTGACGAGGGCCGGCGACACTCCGGAGCCTGACCGGCTGGCGGCGGTGTTTTCGCGCATGCGCCTCACAGCGCGCGTCTTCTACACGGGCCCATTCTGCGCGATCCAGGAATACGGACGGACCGGTGGACCGGGGCACATCCACCTCCTGCGCGCCGGTCGCATGGTGGTCGAAGGCGACGCCCTGGCCCGGACGCCCGTGGAGGCCCCGACCGCGATCCTGTTCCCCCGTGCGGGATTGCATCAACTGATCGCTGGGCAAGAGGACGAGGCAGAGCTGGTCTGTGCCGAGATTGATCTCGGCGGGCCAGGCAACCCGCTGGAGCAGGGGCTCCCACCCGTGCTGATCCTACCGCTGGAGCGCGAGGACGTGCTGGGCACGGCGCTGGGCCTGCTGTTCGCCGAGGCCTCGGCGCAGGAATCCGGCCGTCAGGCCGCTCTCGACCGCTTGGCGGAGGTGGCGCTCATCTACATTCTGCGCCGCATGACGGCGGCGCCGCAGCCCGGCTACGGGCTGCTTGCGGGCCTCGCTCATCCGGCGCTGAACCGGGTGCTGACCCGCCTGCACGAGGAGCCGGGCGCCGACTGGTCGCTGGAGCGCATGGCCGACGAGGCCGGCATGTCGCGCAGCGTCTTCGCCGAGACTTTCCGGGAAACGGTCGGCATCGCGCCGGGCAACTATCTCACGCGCTGGCGCTTGTCGCTGGCGCGCGCCCTGCTGCAGGCCGGGCAACCGGCGAAGGCAGTGGCGCGGCAGGTCGGCTACGCTAGTCCGGCCGCCTTCTCCCGCGCCTTCACCCGGCAGTTTGGCATTCCGGCCGGTGAATCAGCACCGAAGTGTGACTCGTAGCTTGGCTGTCTTGATCGTCGCCTGATTTTCAGCTGCTCGATGAATATAGTCGACGCAAAAACGCCTCTCTCCAGCGGAAAGAGGCGTTTCTTAAAAAAAAGAAGGCGTTATTCCGCGGCGGCACGACCCTTGTTTTGGTTGGCCGCTTTTTCCGCTTTGATTTGGGTCATCGCGTCTTCGACATGACGCGAGAAGACGAATTCGGCAGGGCGCTGTTTATCGAGCGCGATGTCGGGAGCCATATCGCCATCGACCTTCACGCCTTTCAGCGACACCATCAGGGCCTTCAGCGGATGCTTGAAAGTGTCTTTCACAGCGGTTCCTTCGAAGCCGCTATGCACCATGCAATCCGCGCACTTTTCGTAATTGCCGACGCCGTAGCTGTCCCAATCCGTACCATCCATGAGTTCGGCATAGGTCTTCGCATAGCCTTCGCCGATCAGATAGCAGGGGCGCTGCCAACCGAAGACGTTGCGGGTTGGGTTTGCCCAGGGCGTGCAGGCATAAGTCTCGTTGCCGGCGAGGAAATTGAGGAACAGCGAGGACTGGCTGAACTGCCAGCGCTTGCCTTTGTCACCGCGGCGGAAAATATCCCGGAACAACTGGCGCGTTTTCTGCCGGTTCAGGAAGTGCTGCTGATCCGGGGCCCGTTCATAGGCGTAGCCCGGCGATACCGTGATGCCATCGAGACCCATCGCCATGACGTCGTCGAAGAAGCTGGCGGCGCGGGCCGGATCGGTACCATCGAAGAAGGTGCAATTGATGTTCACGCGGAAGCCCGCGGCTTTCGCTCTCTTGATGGCTTCCACTGCCTTCTCGTAGACACCCTGCTGGCAGACAGATTTGTCATGCTCTTCCTTGCTGCCGTCCAAATGGACCGACCAGGTGAAGTAGGGGGAGGGCTTGTACTGGTCCATCTTCTTTTCCAACAGCAATGCGTTGGTGCAGAGATAGACGAAGCGCTTCTGGGCGATCAGACCTTCGATGATCTGCGGCATTTCCCTATGCAGCAGAGGCTCGCCCCCAGCGATCGAGACCATCGGCGCGCCGCATTCCTCAGCCGCCTGGAGAGCATCCTTCACCGAGATGCGTTGGTTTAGAATCTCATCCGGATAGTCGATCTTGCCGCACCCGGCGCAGGCGAGATTGCAGCGAAACAGCGGTTCCAGCATCAGGACGAGCGGATAGCGCTTTCGCCCCAGCAGGTGCTGTTTCATGACGTAAGCGCCTACGCGCATAGCCTGACGTAAAGGTACCGCCACGATTAACTCCTTCCGTTTCTCAGCCGATAGCTCGGCTGGGTCCGTCGTTCAGTCGCAGGTTGTCGTCGGTTTCCCGATTGGAATCAAGACAATCTAGACATTTTTCTTGCGGTGCGAAAGCTGGGGGAGTGGCGCAGAAGGCGGCGTCCAAGGATGTATAAAACCGTTATTCGCGCGGCACGTCACTGCATATAAGGACAGCCAGAGCATAGACTTTTTTCTATAATATTCTGATTCAACAGGATATTTTTATCTCCCATCGGTGGGGCCAAGGCGCGGCTCGCATACGTAGCCGTGGATTCGGCCAAACCTGGAACTCTTCCTCGCAATAGTGTGATGCACATCATTCGCCGAAAGGCGCTTACTGCGTGTATGTCTGCAATCGGAAGGCGCGGTCTGAGTCGGGCTTTGTCTAGCCGCCAGATTGCTGACGAACGAGGGGAGCTGACCGATAAGCCAGGCGGGCGGATTGCCATTGGACTGGTAATTACGCGCGGCTTTGCCTATAAGCTGCGAGCTTTACGTGCCCCTGCAACGTTCAACGAGTTCGGGCCTTCAAGACTCGGTTTAGATGACCGCCCCGCTCTTACGTCGCGTCAGCCGTGAGAAAGAGGCGCATTAGATGAAAAGGTAAAAACGTGACGGTAGCCAGCAAGACACCGCTTTTGGATCGCGTGACCACGCCAGCGCAATTGCGCCAGTTGGATCCTTCCGATCTCCGGCAGTTGGCTCATGAACTGCGTCAGGAAACGATCGATGCCGTTTCGGTTACAGGTGGTCACCTTGGCGCCGGGCTCGGCGTTGTCGAGTTGACTACTGCGATTCATTACGTCTTTGACACGCCTTACGATCGTTTGATCTGGGACGTAGGTCATCAGGCCTATCCGCACAAAATTCTCACCGGCCGGCGCGATCGAATTCGTACCTTGCGGCAAGGTGGCGGCTTGAGTGGTTTTACCAAGCGATCCGAATCCGAATATGATCCTTTTGGTGCCGCTCATAGCTCGACATCAATTTCGGCTGGCCTCGGCATGGCGGTGGCCAGCGAGATGCAGGGCCGCAAGCGTAATGTCATCGCGGTGATCGGCGACGGCTCGATGAGTGCCGGCATGGCTTATGAGGCCATGAACAATGCCGGATCGATGGATACCCGGCTCATCGTCATCCTGAACGACAACGACATGTCAATTGCGCCGCCCGTCGGTGCCTTAAGCGCTTATCTGTCGCGGTCGATCTCGTCTTCTTCCTTCCGCTCGCTGCGTCATCTGGCGAAGGACTTCAGCAAGATCCTGCCGAGCGGTCTCCAGCGCGCGGCGCAGCGTGCCGAGGAATATGCCCGCGGCATGATTTCAGGGGGCACGCTGTTTGAGGAGCTCGGCTTCTACTATGTAGGCCCGATCGATGGACACAACCTCGATCACCTGCTGCCGGTTTTGCAGAATCTGCGCAATTCGGACGAGCCGGGCCCCGTTTTGGTTCACGTGGTAACAGAGAAAGGCCATGGCTATCCGCCGGCTGAGAAGTCGGCTGACAAGTATCATGGCGTGGTCAAGTTCGACGTTGCCACCGGTATTCAGCAAAAGTCGACGCCCAAGGCACCCAGCTACACGAGCGTCTATGCGAAGGCGTTGATCGCTGAAGCGAAAGCGGATGATCGCGTCGTTGCGGTGAACGCGGCGATGCCCTCGGGCACGGGCCTGGACATTTTCGGCAAGGCTTTCCCTGATCGCTGTTTCGACGTCGCCATTGCTGAACAGCACGCTGTCACCTTCTGTGCCGGCATGGCCTGTGAAGGCTTGAAGCCATTTGCGACGATCTATTCGACCTTCCTACAGCGCGGTTATGATCAAGTCGTGCATGACGTGGCAATCCAGAGCCTGCCCGTTCGTTTCGCGATGGATCGGGCTGGTCTGGTTGGCGCCGATGGCGCAACCCATGCCGGCAGTTTCGACATCGCCTATCTCGGCTGCCTGCCGAACTTCGTCCTGATGGCGCCTTCCGATGAAGCCGAATTGATGCATATGGTGGCGACGGCGGCGGCAATTGATGACCGGCCCAGCGCTTTCCGTTATCCGCGCGGTGAAGGGTACAACGTGCCTTTACCCGAACGCGGCACTGTGCTGGAGATCGGCAAAGGCCGCATTATCCGCGAAGGCACCAAGGTGGCGTTGTTGAGCTACGGGACGCGCCTGCAGGAATGCTTGAAGGCCGCTGATGATCTGGCCGCCAAGGGATTGTCCACGACTGTTGCGGATGCTCGTTTCTGCAAGCCGCTCGATACCGACCTGGTCAATCGCCTGGCGCGTGAACACGAAGTCTTGATTACTATCGAAGAAGGTTCGATTGGCGGTTTCGGCAGCCATGTCCTACATCATTTGGCAACCGTCGGGCTGCTGGATAGCGGGCTGAAGATCAGGCCAATGGTGTTACCGGATATCTTCATCGATCACGACTCGCCGCAGAAACAGTACGACCTTGCCCGGCTGAACGCTATCCACGTAGTTGAAACGGTATTGCAATGCCTGGGTGTCTCGCAAAGCGTCGCACAGCAATGATCAATCGTCGCAATTTTGTGCGGACCGCGCTGATAGCCGGCACGGTCGCTGCCATCGCCGGTCGACTGGGTGCTCATCCGGCGTTAGCCGAGGCGGGGGATCCGAAGGCAAAGGTAGAGGCCTTCTATGCCGTGTTGCTAGACTGCATGAAGCAGGGCCCGCAACTTGGCTTCGACGGTCGCTATAAGAAATTGGAGCCGGTGATCCAGAATACGTTTGACGTGCCGATCATGGCGCGGATCGCGGTTGGCCAGGAATGGACTAATATGCCAGCCGACAAAAAATCGGCGATCCTGGAAGTTTTCACGCGCTATATGATCACCACCTACGCGTCGCGTTTCAAAGCATTTAGCGGGCAGAGCTTTTCCGTCGGCGATGTGAAGCAGCCGAATGCCGATCGCAAATTGGTGGAAAGCAAAATCATCCGCGCGAATGGGGAACCGGTACAACTGAACTACGTGTTCCGCCAAGGTGACGATGGCTGGAAGATCATCGATATCTATCTCAGCGGCACGATTTCCGAAATGGCGCGCATGCGCTCGGACTTCTCCGAAACCATTCGCTCCGGCGGCGCGGATGCATTGATCAAGGTCCTCGAACAGAAGATCGCCGAATTGAAGAAGGGTGCCTGATCGGTCGGTCGGTTTGCCGGAAGCTTGGTGCAACTGAGAGGCGGGGCGGGCCGTGCCGGGCGAGAGGCCAGATTGTGCTGCTGAACATCCATCAATTACAGCGTTAGCATCGGTCTCGCCAAACAGTGCCAATTCGCTTTTACCATCCGTGATGGTTGAATGGCCCGGCTCGGTGGCCGCCATTATGATGATAATGATTAGTCATGGCTTTGTAGACAGACGCTGCAATGACGAGCAGAGGTCGAGGACGCTAAACGAGCCGCCGGTCCTTTGTCTGCGACAGTTCACAAGCCTCTTTCAACGCGAGCAAGCATTCGTTGAGTTCGGATAAACGGACAGGCTTGGCCAGTGAGCCAGTCATATTAAGTCCGCGCGCGACGCCCAATCCCGCGGCGACCCGCAACATTGTCGGATCGAGCCCGCTGAAAATGAAGATTCTTGCCTGGCTGCCGGTATCCGCGAGAAAGCTCAGCAGTTCTATGCCGTCTGGTTTAGGCATTCCGAGGTCCAACACGATGACGTCAGGTTGGAAGTCCTTACAAATGTCCTTGAATTCGTCGGGTTGATGGCATTGCCGGACCGCGAAACCGCAAGCAGTGGCAGCTTCGGCGACAAGCGACGCGACATCGGCTTCGTCATCGATAATCAGTAACTGATGCTCTTCCACGACGCTCCTGCGCCGAGCATGTGGCAGGACCTAGTCCGCAACCAAACGTTGGGTGCCCACAATTCTACAATCTTAGGTAGCATTGCATTCCTAGGACTGATCTTACGGATGAGTCGGAGGAGGTCAAGCGGGATAGGTCGGCTTCGTTAATCGACAAGACAAAAAAACGGGGGCAGCAATCGCTGCCCCCGCTCACTGCATGATGCAATGGCTGGATTGGGATCCAGTTATGCGAGCTGCAAGTTCGTGGCCGAAGTTTTGCCACGGCGCGGGTCGCGCTCCAGTTCGAAGCTGATGCGCTGACCGTCGCGCAGCGTACCGATACCCGAGCGCTCAACCGCCGAGATGTGGACGAAAACATCCGCCGACCCATCTTCCGGCTGAATAAAGCCATAGCCCTTGGATGCATTGAACCACTTCACGGTTCCAATAGCCATTTGATAATCCTTCATTAGGTTTCACATGCACTTGACGTGCAGTCGATTTCTTCGATTGTAGGGCAGGTGCAGGTCCGGCGCTCGATCTCGAGCTGTGGAGAGCATGCCAGACGTGAAGCTGTCGACTTGACGAAAATAGCCGATGGCGCGAATTTTGGCAAGGAAGCCCCGGCAAGACTGAAGCTGCCCTGCAAAGAAGAAAGTGAAGTGCAGATTATTTGCTTCGACGGGGGCGGGGCGGCGGACCGAGCAGTGACGGTAGGAAGAAAAAGATAGTCACCAGAACCGCCCCCAAGGACAGCAACAGCAATAACCCCATACCCGCCGTTCCGGGGTGGCTGGACATCGCCAGGCTGCCGAAGGATGAGCCGGTCGTCAGGGCACTGAACAATACTCCTCGGGCCGTGCTGGTTTGCAACGGCGCATCGACCCCATTTCGCCAATTGACGACAAAATAGATGTTGAACGCCACGCCGATGCCGAGAAGCAGCGGCAAAGAGATGATATTGGCGAAATTGATCGAGATATTGAAAACAACGAGCAAGGCGATGGTGGCTAGGCCGGCGAGCAATAGTGGGCAAAGGACCAGGAAAACATCCCAGGGCCGGCGCACCACGATCAGCAGCAGTATCATGATGGCGCCCATCGCCCACAGCGTCGCATGCTGAAAGGCGCGCGAGACCGCCAGCCCGGATTCATAGATCTGGATGGCGGGGCCGGAGGCATCGGGAGCTACCGTCCGCACCGCCGCAACGAAGCGTTCCAGCGTGCGGTTGTTGTTGCTGTCACCGGCCGGAACAACCATGACCCGCACCTCACCACCCGGCGCTATCCAATCCCGCCGCATCTCCGGCGGTAGCGTATCCACGGTAAGCTTAGTGGCAGTCAAAGCTGCTGCAACGCTGTTCAATCGAGGAATCAGGCCTGATAGCAAAGCATGTCGGAGCTGCGGATAGACCGACGGATCGGAATCGGCGGCCTGATCGAGCAGACGCGCCAATTGCTGTGCGATATCGGACGATTCTGCCGTTTCGCGCAGCATCGCAGCGGTGTGGTGCATGGCGGCACGATCTTCCTCCAGGCTGGGCGGCGCCTTGACGCTCTCCGGCGAGAGACTTGGCCCGACCAGCATGTTCAAGTCATCCAGGATAGCGAGCTTCTTGTCCTGATCCTTGGGGATGAAGGAACTCGCCGTGATCGCCTGATAAACCTCCGGCAACGCTTTCAGCTTCGGCAGGAGTGCTTCCGCGGCAGCCAGATTGGGGGCCAGGATTTCGATCTCGTAGGGGCTGCGCAGCGGGTCGCGCATGAGATCGTAGATGGTCGAGACGGATTCTGTCTTGGGATCTTTCAGATGAAGCGGGTTGAAGTCGAATCTAACCTGCGTTGACAGGATCGCGCCGAGAATGGCGATAACGCCCCAGGCGGCGAGAACCCGCCAGCGATAACGCAAAAGGAAGGCGTCTGCCCCCGCCAGCCAACTGAGCCCCATATCCAGAGCCCGTCCCCGCGGTTTGAACAGCGCGAGCAAAGCGGGCAACAGGGTGAGATTCAAAACCAAAGTGATAGCCATGCCGCCGCCGGCAATGAGGCCCAGCTCGGAGACGCCGCGATAATCGGTCGGTAGGAAAGAGAGGAAACCGACAGCGATGGCCGCTGCCGCCAAGGTCAGCGGTCGGGCCATGACGCGGCCGGTGCGCGGCAGGGCTGTATCATCGTCGGCCTCGAAACGCTCCTGGCCAAAACGCACGCCAAACTGGATGCCGAAATCGATCGACAGGCCGATGAACATCACCGCGAACGCCACCGAGATCAAATTCAGCGAGCCGACCGTGACCGCGGCGAAAGCGAAAGTGAGGATCAGGCCGATGAACAGCGTGATGAAGGTTGCAGCGATCAGCTTGAATGAGCGCAGGGCCAGAAACAGCCAGAGCAGGACCAGGATGGTGGAAGCCGCCAGAGCCCAGCTCATCCCCTCGGCGACCGTGCCGAATTCATCATCCGACAAGGCGACGGGTCCGGTCAGGCGGACCGTCACGCCGTTCTCGGCCGTCAGCCCGAGTTCCCGACTGGTCTGACGAATGAATGCCGTCGCCTTTGCGCCCGGCTTAAGGGCGCCGAAATCGCGCTTCGGCTGGGTGAGAATGACGTGCCGCAATTCATTGGGATCGATTTTCCGGTCGATCATCAGGCTGCGCCAGGAAAGCGGCGTCATGTCGCCGCTCATGGTGGCGGACAGCGCACCCGCAACGGCGGAGAGCGGTTTCTCGATATCGTCGATCCTGGCCGCCTTCTGCGCCACGCCTTCCAACGCCAGATCCAGCACCCCCATCAGCCCGCGAATACTAGGATCCGCTCGCAGGCTGCCGATGAAACCCTGCGCGCGGATCACGGAATCGGCGATTTTCTGCAGCTCGTCCGGCGGCAGATACATCAGGCCGTAGCGATCGAAGAAGGGGCCGCTATCGGCGCGGCGGACGCTAATGAAAAGATCGGTCCGTTCCTGCAGTTTGTCGCAAAGCCTGGAGGTTGCCTCGCTTGTGAGATCGGGCGTCTTGCCGTCGATGACGACCGCGAGCAGACCGACATTCTGCGGAAAAAGATCGTTGAAATGGGCGTTTTCCTGTCGCCAGGAAAGCTCAGGCGAGATCATGTTTGTCGTGTCGGTGTCCATCCGCAGATGGTGAGCGGTATAGAACCCGGCAGCGAGGGTCAAAACCAACAGCGCCAGGATGACGGCCCAGGAGCGACGCACGCTGAGGGAGACGATCTTGACGACCAGGTTTTCGAGCATGAAGTGATCCGGCTAAAGATTGGTCCAGTTGGAAACGGCGAGCTCGCGGAACGGAGCGAGCCGTGAAAGTCTGTCATCCGCCCTTTAAACCGGGCGTATCCAGGCCATTTGCCTGTAACAGCGTAAGGAGAGAAAAGTAAATCTTTTCAGCATATTAGTATCTCTGGATGACAAAGTTCTTGGGTCATAGCAGAGCGGCGATTGAAAGTCATGCCGGAATATAAGGGAATTACGGCGCCAATTTGACGCCTCTGGCGTCGTTCAGCGGAACGGTTGACGTCAGTAAATGTCCCAGGTCCTTCGCTTCTTCGGGGCGTTCAGCCGCCGCGCTCGCGACGGCACTTCGTAGCATGAGGCGGAGGCTGATGCCGAAACAGGTTACATCTTCGATTCGCAGCCCGTCCGGCTGAGCCCGGATCTCCCAGGTCAGCGGCAGGACCTGGCCTTGGGGCAAGGTCAGCTCGGTCGCGACCAGCCGGGTTTGATCGGGCCGGACCGTCATGTTCAGGATCGACAACACAGGGCGCGGGTGAGCGAGCTGTTTGTTTGCCGCTTTGGCTTGGGCATTACCCATTGTTGCCAGAGAGATCGCCGCGAAATCCAGCAATCCGTCCGCCGGCCGGCGCGTGTCCGATGCCGGGATGTTGTGGCTATAACGGCCCATAATGAAGGTCGCGATGCCGTCCGCATCAATCGTCTCTGCAAGATATCGACGAATCGCCGCGATCCGGTGGGGCTTATCCTGGTTGCCGCCAGGTGATTCCGGAAAAGTGACGTCGATCACGTTTTCAAACAAATCGGTGACCAGCATCGCCGATGGGGTGGTCTCAATGGCTTCATGTGCGTTCGCCGCCCGTGGCAGAACGGGTAGGCAGAGACATCCGAAAAGTAAGACTTTCCGCCATAACCGCCTGTTCTGGAGCCATTGTCTCATCGCCATTGTTACTTTTGACAGCCAAGGTAAATTCGGCCAGATCATGCCGGATGAAGAACAAGATGGAAAGTAGGGGGCGATGACGCATAGGTCTTTAGTGACGGGGGGATGCGGATTTATAGGCCGGCATCTGGTGGAAATTTTGCGCGCCAGGGGCGATGCCGTCCGGGTGCTTGATTTACGATCCTGGCCCGGCGGCAGCGATGCAGTGGGGAATGTCGAAGTTATCAACGGCTCGATCACCGATCCGCATATCGTCAAACGCGCAATGGATGGTGTGGACCGGGTTTTCCATCTGGCCGGCAATCCGAATCTTTGGATGCCGAATCCGGCCCAATTCAATGAGGTCAATTTCGTCGGTACCTGTCGCATGTTGGAAGAAGCAGGGCGGCTTTCCTTGCAGCGTTTCGTCCACACATCGACCGAATCCATTCTGAAAAGCGCGCGAGCCAGGCGCAATTCGGACCGCGCTTTGATTGACGAAACTGTCCGCTTGCAGATTGAGGACATGCCTGGACCGTATTGCCGTTCGAAATTCCGCGCCGAGGAAGCTGCGCATGCCGCTGCGGCCAGTGGCATGCCGGTGGTGATCGTCAACCCCACCATGCCGCTCGGCCCAGGCGATCTCTTGCTGACGCCACCGACCAAGATGCTGCTCGGTTTCCTCAACGGAACGACACCGGCTTATCTCGACTGCGAATTCAATCTGGTCGATGCACGGGATGCGGCGATGGGGCATCTGATGGCAGCGGAGCGGGGACGGATCGGCGAACGCTATATTCTCGGTGGCGACAATTTGAGCTTGAGCGATCTGCTGCGAGAGATTTCTCGACTGACGGGCCTCAAGATGCCGACATGGAAAGTGCCGTATGGTATTGCTTATCTCTCCGCGCTCATCAGCGAAAGCATCGCGGATATCACGAAGAAGCCGCCGGTGGCGCCTCTCACCGGCGTCAAACTGGCACGCACATCCATGGCCTTCGATTGCAGCAAGGCGCATCGGGAACTGACCTGGAAGACGCGGTCATTGGCCCAGACATTGACGGATACATTGGCCTGGCTGCGCCAGGCCGGTTTGCTTACCCGTGACGTTGCGGTTATTCCTGATCGCGGATGAGCTCGGCGATAGGGTCAGGTCCGATTGCCGGTGGGCCGGCTGGCGGCACGGCGGCCGGATAGATGAAACCTTCCGCAGCATAAGGACTGCCGAAGCTGCGCGCCGGCGCGTACCAGAAACGCAGTATTGTCCAATCGTTCTGCTCAGAGACATCGACCACCGGCATGCCGGTGATCGTCTCGCCGGGAACCCAGTTGGCATGATCAACGAGAATTTCGCGGGCGCTCACGACTTGCGAGACGACAGCGACATGGCCCGACTGCAGGCGTCCTGTCCGGCTTAGAACGAGAATGGCGCCGGGTTGCGGCAGATGTCCGCGCTGATAATTGCCCTCGGCACCATCCCACCACGTATAAGCATCGCCTCGAAGCGCCACGCCGGTACGGTTACGTGCATAGGGAACGCAGGTAAGGCCGGGGCTCGCCTTTTGCCGATAAAGCTGGTCGATCATTTGATCGGTGAGGGCAGACGATGGCGAAGGCATAGAATGATTGGGATTGCGCGTCGCGCATGCGGCGAGCGATATCAGCAATAGAAAAGCTGCGACAAATTGGCCCAAAAATTGTTGGCGCGATCTGACCGTCGGTAAAAAGCCGTAGGGATTGCAGCGTGTTAGAGACATGCTTCCGCCTGTATTCCCAACGGCTCCCAAAGCGCGTGACGTTTTCGCCACGATCCTAGTCGAAATTAGAACATCCGAGAAGAGTCAATGAAATAAGATAGATAGCACGCGATCGGGAGGTCGCGTTTCGGGCCCGAGTTAAAAAATAGCGTTATGGCGTCATTCATCGCGCGACCAGAGTGATCGCGTGCCGGGTGATAGAAGCGAGCAAAGCCGGGACTATCCCCCAAGGTTCATCCAGGGATCTTTCAGGCGGCGCGCACCTATACATCGTCGTGTTGAATGACGTAGCCGCTGGCCATGCCTGCGCATCGGAAATCCCGCTCTACGTCCCCCTATTCGACACGACAAGGCGAAGGATGAACAGCCCGCTTTAAAGGGGCTGGGGAGGGGTTGCTATGAATATTCATGAATACCAGGCGAAACAGATCCTGCGGCGTTATGGCGTGCCGGTGCCTCGTGGCGATGTCGCGCATACACCGGCGGAAGCTGAATCCGTGGCGGAGGAATTGGATGGACCGGTCTGGGTGGTAAAGGCCCAGATTCATGCCGGCGGACGCGGCAAAGCCGGCGGCGTAAAGGTCTGCCGTTCGGTGAAGGAAGTGGTCGCTACCGCCGACAAGATGCTGGGCATGCGCCTGGTGACGCATCAGACCGGGCCCGAGGGCAAAGAGGTCAAGCGCGTTTATATCGAACAGGGCAGCGAGATCGCCCGGGAGCTGTATGTAGCTCAGCTGATCGATCGCAAGACCGGTGGCATCGCCATCATCGCCTCGACCGAAGGCGGGATGGACATCGAAGAGGTCGCCGCCAACACGCCGGACAAGATCATCAAGGTGCTTTTGCCGCCAGCAACGCCGATGCAGAGCTTTCACGCGCGCAAGGTCGCGTTCGGCCTGGGGCTTAAGGACCGCGAAGTGCACAAATTCGTGCGGCTGCTGGTCGCGATGAACAAGGCCTTCGTCGAAAACGATGCCAGCCTGATCGAGATCAATCCGCTGGTCGTGACCAAGGCCAATAAGCTGATCGCACTTGATGCGAAGATGACCTTCGACGACAACGCGTTGTTCCGTCACCGCGATATCGAAGACCTGCGCGATAATGACGAGGCCGATCCGCTGGAGGTCGAGGCTGCACGCCACGACCTGAACTACGTGAAGCTGGAGGGCGATATCGGCTGCATGGTCAATGGCGCCGGCCTTGCCATGTCGACCATGGACATCATCAAGCTCTACGGCGGCAAGCCGGCGAATTTCATGGATATTGCCGGCGCCGCGACCAAGGAGCGCGTGGCTTGTGCCTTCAAACTGATCTTCAGCGATCCCGAAGTGAAAGGCATCCTGGTCAATGTGTTCGGCGGCATGATGCGCTGCAATTCGATTGCCGAGGGGATCGTCGGTGCGGCCAAGGAGGTCGGCCTCGACCGACCGCTGGTCGTGCGCCTGGAAGGAACGAATGTCGATCTCGGCCGGGAAATTCTGCAGGGCTCGGGCTTACCGATTATTACGGCCAGCACCTTATCGGATGCTGCCAATAAGATCGTCGCCGCGGTCAATGGCCAGGGAAGTGCCAATAACAATCATGTGGGGAGGGCCTGAGCATGACAATTCTGGTTGATAAGAATACGAAGGTCATCTGCCAGGGTTTCACCGGGACGCAGGGCACTTTCCACTCGCAGCAGGCGATCGAATACGGCACCCAGATGGTCGGCGGCGTCACGCCGGGACGCGGCGGCTCGACGCATCTCAACCTCCCGGTCTTCGACACCGTGGCGGAAGCTCGGGCAAAGACGGGCGCTAATGCTTCGGCGATCTACGTGCCGCCGATCTATGCCATGGACGCCATCCTTGAGGCGATCGATGCAGGAATCGAATTGATCGTTGCGATTACCGACGGCATTCCGGTGCAGGATATGGCGCGGGTACGCAAGGAACTCGTGCATTCCAAGTCGCGGGTCATTGGCCCCAACTGCCCCGGCATCATCACGCCAGGTGGTTGCAAGATCGGCATCATGCCCGGCTATATTCATCGTCCGGGCCGAATCGGTGTCGTCTCCCGGTCCGGCACTCTGTCTTATGAGGCAGCTACCCAGACATCAGCGGCCGGGCTTGGCCAATCGACACTGGTCGGTATCGGCGGCGATCCGGTGAATGGAACCAGCTTCACCGATTGCATGGAGCTGTTCCTCGCCGACGACAATACCGATGCCATCATCATGATCGGCGAGATCGGTGGCACGCCGGAAAACGAAGCAGCCGACTTCCTGAAACATTCGAAACGCAAGAAGCCGGTCGTCGGTTTCATCGCCGGTGTAACGGCACCTCCGGGCCGTCGTATGGGTCATGCGGGCGCGATCGTGTCGGGCGGTGGCGAAAGTGCGGCGGAAAAGATTGAGGCGCTTCGCTCAGCTGGCATTACCATCGCCCCGTCGCCGGCGGAATTGGGAACCACGATGTTGAAGGCGCTGGGCAAAGCAGCCGCCTGATCGGGAATCGTCAAAGAAACCCGGTGCCGGGCGAAAGCTTGCGGCACCGGGTTTTTGTTTTTCTAATGTCCATGAAAGCGGCCAAATGTGCCTGTTGTACGAGTGTTTCGGAGTGACGCGATGACAGAGCGAGCGAAAGCAAAGCAAACGAAGGCGAAAACGCAGCGGATAGCTAAAGGCGGCAAGGCGCCAAAACGCATCGACCTGCGCGGCAACACGAAAAAGCACAAACTTGTCGCGGATGCCGACCGTGTGCTCTCTGCACTTGGTCCAGATCTTGTGCCGCTAAAGCGGGTCTTTCCAATCCCGTCCAATTTCGATGCGGCCAAGGTGGAAAATGAGTTGGAGGCTGCCTTCAACGATCTCGCCTCCTTGCGGGAACGCAATCCCTTCGGCAATTCCGTCAAGCTGCTGGCTCTCGACATCATCAAAAGGTTGGACAAGGGTAGCCTGACCTATGGCGGGGTCGAATCGCTCATTCAGGAAATGACGGTACAGGCTTTTCAGCACCGCGCCGATCGGCTGCGATCATATCTGGGCGAAGGCGACGACGCCAAAAATGTGGCCTTGCTGAAGCAATCCATCCGGCGTCTGGCACAACCGGCGGCGGGCCTCTCCGGCAAACGTGAGCGAAAGGTAAATTTGCGGCCTTTTGCGGAATTCAAAACGATCCTAGAACGAGAGCTGTTCGGTATTGTCGTTACGGCGCATCCAACCTTCAGTCAGTCGACGGGCATGATGCGCGTCATGGCAGAGCTGGCGATTGCGCGAAATGCCGAGGGAAAGGCACTGACGGTAAGCGAACGCAATCGGCGCATCGGCTATGCCCGGGCGGTGGAACATCGGGCGCCGGAAAAGATCGATCTCTCCTATGAGCATACTCTTTCGATCGAAGCGATCCGCAATATGCAGCGGGCGATGCGGCGGGTCTATGACCTCGTGTTTGATGTCGCGGCTGAGCTGTACCCACAGGAATGGGAAAGCCTGACACCAAAGCTGCTGACCATCGGCAGTTGGGTGGGGTATGACCTCGACGGCAGGTCGGATATCAAATGGAGTGATACATTTTGCAAGCGCCTCAAGCTGCAAGCCTTGCAGCTTGAGCAATATCTCGCCGCGGTCCAGGAATTGCGGACCGATCTGGGCCGCGAAAAGCAGAGCGTGGAATTATCGCATCTGTTGGAGCTCCTGGAAAGCCGGCTCGCGCTGGCGATCAAAGAGGCGACCGATGAGATGGAGATATTCAGCAGCGACGATAGCGCCGCCGCAGAATCCTGGCACGAGCAGGTGCGGCGCATCTCCAAGCGGATGCATGATGGGCGGGACCTGCGCCTGATCGATTCCGAACAACTTCTCGAGCTGGTCCGGCGTGCGCTCGATCTCACGAAAAAGCCATCGATCCGCCGGAAACTCCTGCTTTTAAGAGCGGAACTCAGTAATCACGGTCTGGGCATGGCGCATACCCATGTGCGCCTGAACTCCGTGCAGATTCACAACGCCATCCGCAAACTAATCGACATGGAGACCGCGCCGGACGATCCGACGCGGAAGCGGACCTATCTGGCCTCGATTTCCCGTCTGCTTACCGATGTGCGGCCGATGAGCATCAGCTTTGCGTCGGTGATGGCGGAACGTACCTCGGCAAAGCGCCTTTTCATGATCGTTGCGCAGATGATGAAGTATATCGACACAACAACGCCGATCCGCTTCCTGATTGCGGAATGTGAAGCGCCGCTGACTCTTCTTGCAGCACTCTATTTTGCGAAATTGTTCGGTGTCGAGCATCGTCTGGACATCTCGCCGCTTTTCGAGACGACCAAGGCTTTCGAGCGGGGCATCCGCGTGATCGACGAATGTCTGCAGAATCCCAGCTTTGCCGACTATGTGCGCAAGCGTGGCCGGCTTTGTATCCAGACCGGATTTTCCGATGCCGGCCGGCATCTCGGTCAGACGGTGGCGGCGGTGTCGGTGGAATGGCTGCGACTGAAACTGGCCGATTTGATGCGGGATCGTGGGTTCCAGGATATCGAGGTGGTGGTCTTCGACACGCATGGCGAATCCATCGGCCGCGGCGGTCACCCGGAGAGCTTCAGGGCCCGGCTGGAATATGTCGCCTCACCGGTCAGCCGGCATCAGTTCCTCAAGAACGGCGTACGCATAAAGGAAGAGGTTAGTTTCCAGGGCGGTGACGGCTATCTGCATTTCATCACGCCATCGATCGCTTTCACATCGATCGCCAGGATACTCGATTACGTTCTTGAGCAGCCGACCGACGGCGTCGATACCGACCCGCTCTACGTCGCCGAGGAGGATTTCACCAAGGAATTCTTCATCACTGTCCGCCACTTCAACGAGAAGGTGATGGACGATCCGAATTATGCCGTGTTGCTGGACGCGTTCGGTGCCAACCTTCTTTTCCCGAGCGGATCGCGGGCCTTGAAGCGGCAACATGACGGTGTCAGCTCGCGCATCAACCTCACCCATCCAACGCAGATGCGGGCCATTCCGCATAACGGCATCCTGCAGCAACTGGGGTTCTTGGCAAATACTTTGGGCGGCATCGGGCAAGCGATCATGCGGGATCCAGAACGGTTCCAGCGTGCCTATCGCAATTCGCCCCGCATGCGACGGCTGCTTGGCATGGTCGAATGGGCGATGGAGTTCACCGATCTCGAAGCCTTGAAATGCTATATCGATCTTTTCGATCCCGGCCAATGGCTGAGCCGCGCCTATCAGGCGAAGGATCCGGATCGCGCGGCTGAATTGCGCAAGGTTGCGGAACGGCTGGAGGAAGAGGGGCTATACGAAAAGCTGGCCAAGATCTACCGGGTGTTCCAGCAGGACATGCTGGATCTGCGCGATGGCCTCGCTTTGGTCGATGCCGATCGGCCGAAAATTTCGCCGGAAGCCCGTTTCAACCTGCGAGTCATCCATGGGCTGCGGATCGCGCTGCTGATGCGATTGTTCATGCTGTCTACGCATATCCCCGATTTCTCGCATCAATACGACATGACGCGGGAGCAGCTGCTGTCGAAGATCTTCCATCTGGAGATCGATGATGTGGTGCGTAAGCTGGGGATGATCTTTCCCAAAGTCGATCCGGTTAAATTCGAAGGCGATTTCGGAGATGTGGCCACCTATATCGGCGATTGGCATCAGACCTATGAGCGTGAGCACGAGGTCATATTCCAGCCCATTGCCGGTCTCTACACCCTGATCCGACGCCTCAGCGCCGGCGTCATCCATTCCGTCGGTGCACTGGGGTAACACCGGGAAGGCGGCCGAAGGCCGGATTGCGTCATCTACGGCTCCTCTTTTCCCGTGGCGAGCAATGTGCTTGACTCGCCGCGAATTTCGTCGCGACCTGGCGGCAATGAGCTTTTGCCAGGGCGCGACATCTCAAAAGAGGGGTTGTTTATGAAAGTCGATTTTCTGCTCAAGGCGCCGTCGGATTCGACGGTCTTGGTGACCTTCGTTGCCGATAATCGCGAGCTGATCGGCCTGGGCGAGGCGCTGGACCGGGAAAGTAAGGGGGCTTTGGGGCGCGCGCTGTCGGCACCGAAATTCACCGCCAAACAAGGCCAAGTGTTGGATGTCCTTTCGCCGTCCGGGCTGAAGCAGCGCCGCGTGCTGATTGTCGGCCTGGGGCAGCCGCGGGAAATATCGGTACTGGCAGCACGGGAAATCGGCGCGTCGATCGTTGCTCATCTCCAGGCGGAGCATGAAGGTTCGGCGACCCTCTTGTTGGACCTTCCCAAGGGAACGCAGCTTGAGGAAAGCAGTTTCGCCGCCAATCTGGCCTTCGGTGCGAAACTGCAGAATTACCGCTTCGACAAATACCGCAAGAATTTTCGCCCGGATGAGCCAAAGCCGATGAAGGCGCTGCGTCTCGTGACGGCGGAAGATGCGGCGGCGAGCAAGGCCGCGAAGCGGCTGGATGCGGTCGCGAATGGCGTGAGCTTGGCGCGCGATCTGACGAATGAACCGCCAGTCGAAATCTATCCGGAGACTTTTGTCGAGCGGGCGCAAGAATTGACCAAGCTCGGCGTTCAGGTCGAAGCCCTGGATGAAAAGGCGATGGCCAAGCTCGGCATGGGTGGCGTTCTCGCGGTTGGAAAGGGATCGAAGCGGCCGCCGCGTCTGCTGGTCCTCCGCTGGAACGGCGCCAAGGGAAAGAAAAAGGGTGAAAGGCCGGTCGCATTGGTTGGAAAAGGCGTCTGCTTCGATAGTGGTGGCTTATGCATCAAGACCGGTGCGCAAATGGAAACCATGAAAGGCGATATGGCGGGCGGTGCTGCCGTCATTGGCACGATCCGTGCGCTGGCGGAACGCAAGGCGGCGATTGATGTGGTCGGTGTCGTTGCATTGGTCGAGAACATGCCATCCGGCAGCGCCTTCAGACCGGGCGACATCGTCACCACCATGGCCGGCAAGACGATGGAGATTTTCGATACAGATGCCGAAGGCCGCGTGATCCTGGTCGATGCTTTATGGTACGCGGCCCAGAAATTCAACCCGCGCTGCATCATCGATCTGGCGACTTTGACCTATTCGGTCATGCAGGCGCTCGGCAAGTATTTCACCGGCCTGTTCAGCAACGACGACAAGTTGGCGCAAGATCTCTCGGAGGCGGGCCAATTGGTCGGCGAGCGTCTGTGGCGTCTGCCGTTGGATCCGGCCTATGAGCAGGATCTTACATCATCGATGGCCGATTTCCGTCAGTTCGCGCCGGACGCCGATAAGGCCGATGCCGCTTATGCAGCCGCCCTCCTGCATCAATTCGTTGATGGTCATAGCTGGGCGCATCTCGATATCGCTTCGAAGGAGCTGATTTCGAAAGAGAAGCCGATGATCCCAGCGGGCGGGACAGGGCATGGTGTGGCGCTGCTGGAACAATATATTGCCGGCTTGGAAGGGCTGGACAAGTAACCGATCTCTTTTCATTGATGACGAAGGGCAGGGGATGCATCAAGTGTCTCCTGCCTTTCTTCTGTCAGCCTCGATGATCGCCTATTAGCGGCAATGCGTGGGGTCCGACGAGGCACGACTGGTGTCCTCGTCTGACCCTAAGCGAGAATTGGTCGAGTATGGCGCGGCGCCGCGCGGCGTCGTCGGTCATTCGTTATGTCTTCGATCGATTGGTCATGGCAAAATTCCGCGCCAAGCTTCGCGCTGTTCCTTTCGCTTCTGCCGGCCTTTGCGGTGCTGATCGGAAGGCTCTTCCTCCGTCAGCTCCCGGATTTGAGCGAGGTGTTCCGGATCGGTTTGGTCGTTGCAGCCGTGTCCTTGCATCGACGTGATGCTTTATTCTGAGGCTGTAAAACCTTCATCCTGGCAATGAGTTCTCAATAGGCTTGCGGCTGCGGGTGTATAATTCCCATCAGCCTAAAAAATAGCGGATCAGCGACGAGACGTCGTTCACTGGACAATAACTGTCTCTATGGGAAGGTGTGTGTTGCAAAATGTGGCAATCTAGTGAAATATGATGATGTCATTAACTCACAACAGAAGTGTCATCGGAGTGTCCCGGTCCTCGAAGAGGTTAGGGCCGCCCGCAAAGGCACCGCTTAATCTGGAGGCAACAAACATGACGTCGACCAACCTATTTCTCCGCCGTCTCGGCGGTCTCACCCTGGGAGCCGTGGTTGCATTGACCGTTCTCAGCGCGGGCGCGCAAGCTGAAACGGTTCTGAAGGTTTACACGGCGCTCGAAGAAGAACAGCTGCCGGTTTACAAGGCGGCCTTCGAGAAGGCCAATCCCGACATCAAGATCGAATGGCAGCGCGATTCCACCGGAGTCATCACGGCGCGTCTGCTGGCGGAGAAGGATAACCGTCAGGCGGATATCGTTTGGGGCCTGGCGGCGACCAGCCTGATGCTGCTGGACAAGCAGGGCATGCTGGAGCCCTACAAGCCACAAGGTTTCGACCAGATCAAAGATCTCTTCAAGGATACGCGGACCGACAAGCCGACCTGGGTTGGAATGGATGCTTGGGCGGGTGCGCTTTGCTATAATACGGTCGAAGGCGAAAAGACCGGCGTGCCGAGGCCGGAGTCCTGGGCCGATCTGCTGAAGCCGGAATATAAAGGCCATATCGCCATGCCAAATCCGGGCTCTTCCGGTACCGGTTTTTTGGACGTTGCGGCCTGGCTGCAGATGATGGGCGAGAAGGGCGGCTGGGACTACATGGATAAGCTCCACCAGAATATCGCCACCTATCTGCATTCAGGGTCGAAGCCCTGCAAAGCGGCAGCGGCCGGAGAATATGTCGTCGGCATCTCCTTTGCCTATCCTGGCGTCCAGTTGAAGAACCAAGGGGCGCCGATTGAGGTCATTCTGCCGAAAGAAGGCATCGGCTGGGACATGGAAGCCACCAGTATCATGAAGGGCACCAAGAATCTGGAAGCTGCCAAGAAGCTGGCCGATTTCGCCGCGAGTGCCGAGGCGAACAAGATGTATAACGACTCCTACCAAGTGCTCGCGCGCAAGGATGTCGAAGCCAAAGTGCCGGAAAACTATCCGGCTGATGAGGCCAACAAGCTGATCAAGAACGACTTTTACTGGGCGGCAGAACATCGCGACAGCATTCTCGCCGAATGGCAGAAGCGTTACGGCTCCAAGGACGCGCCGAAGTAATCGGCTCGAACGGCGAACCGATGGGAAGGATCGCGGCCATCCGGCCGCGATCGCTCTCATTGCGACTACGTCTCCTGTTGAAAGAGGTGAGCGATGGCCGAGGCTTCCGCGCGCAAGCTCTATTTGCACATCGACAGCGTAAGCAAATCATTCGGCGCCTTCCAGGCGCTGAAATCGATCTCGCTCGACATTTATGAAGGGGAGTTCGTTTGCTTCCTTGGTCCGTCGGGTTGCGGCAAGACCACGTTGCTCAGGGCGATCGCCGGTCTTGATATTCAGACGAGCGGCCGGATAGAGCAGGGGGGGCGGGATATTTCCGCGTTGCCGCCATCGAAGCGCGATTTCGGCATCGTTTTCCAATCTTACGCGCTGTTTCCCAATCTGACGGTGGCCGAGAATATCGGCTACGGCCTCGTCAATACCGGCAAGCGTCGTGGCGAGGTGCAGGCCCGCGTCGCAGAATTGCTGAGCATGGTTGGCCTGGACGGGCAGGAGCGCAAGTATCCGATGCAATTGTCGGGCGGCCAGCAGCAACGTGTGGCCTTGGCCAGGGCCATTGCCTTGTGGCCAGGCCTGCTGCTGCTCGATGAGCCGCTCTCCGCCTTGGACGCACGTGTCCGCCTGCATCTGCGCACCGAATTGAAGCATTTGCAGCGGCAGCTTGGGATCACCACGATCATGGTCACGCATGACCAGGAAGAGGCTTTGGCTATCGCCGATCGCATCGTCGTTATGAACCACGGCGTCATCGAACAGATCGGCACGCCCGAAGAAATTTACCGGTCCCCAACAACACCTTTCGTGGCATCTTTCGTCGGTCAGATGAATTTCTTCAAGGCTGCAGCCTCGGGTGCCGGCGAATTGCGTATCGGCAATATCGACATCGTCGTGCCCCACGCTTCGGAATATGGGAAGGGTGAATTCCATCTTTGCCTGCGGCCCGAGGATGTGCAGGTCCGCGGCATCCGTCCCGATCAAGGGAACGTCCTGGAAGCGCGTATCGAGGGGCTGGAGTTCCTGGGCTCGTTCTGTCGTGCGCAATTGTCCGCCCTGCAGGATGACGCAGTCCGTTTCCAGGCGGATTTCTCCATCAATGCCATGCGTGATCTCGATCTGGCGCCGGGACGCAGTCTGTCGGTCGCCTTGCCGCAAGATCGGTTGCGTCTATTCACATCCGATCAGCACCGGTAAGGGCGGAGACCACCATGGCTGAAATGACGATGACCGCTCCCCGCGCGCGTCGGGCTGAGATCGCGGAAGGCAAGAAGCCGCCTATCATCCGGCCCAAGGCCAGCAGCGATGATTTCATCATGCGCGGGTGCCTTGTCCTGGTCGGCGTTTTCTTTATGCTCACAGTGGTCCTGCCGCTTTACGCGCTGCTGAAAAAATCCGTTGAGGACGCCAATGGCGGATTCGTCGGCCTGGCGAATTTCGTCGCCTATTTCCAGGATCCGGCGTTGACGCAGTCGCTGGAAAATACCGTCTCGATGGCGGTGATCAGCACGATTGTGACGCTCGCCTTGGCCTTCGGCTATGCCTATGCCCTGACTAGGTCGTGTATGCCGGCACGCGGCCTGTTCAAAGCCATCGCGCTCATCCCCTTATTGGCGCCGTCCTTGCTGCCCGGTCTGGCGCTCGTCTATCTCTTCGGCAATCAGGGGGTGCTCAAATCGCTGTTGTTCGGCGAAAGCATCTACGGGCCGATCGGTATCATCATCGGCGAAGTGTTCTTCGCTTTTCCGCATGCCGTGATGATCCTGGTGACTGCACTTTCCACGGCAGATCAGCGCCTTTACGAAGCGGCGGACGCGTTGCGCGCAAAGCCGATGAAAACTTTCTTTTCCGTCACGCTGCCCGGCTGCAGATATGGCCTTATCAGTGCAGGCTTCGTTATCTTCACTTTGGTCTTTACCGATTTCGGTGTGCCGAAGGTGATCGGCGGTGAATACAACGTTCTTGCTACCGATGTTTATAAGCAGGTAATCGGCCAGTTCAATTTCCATATGGGAGCGGTTGTCGGTCTCATGCTGATGTTGCCGGCTGTCGTCTCCTTCTCCGCAGATCGCCTTGTCCAGCGCAAGCAAGTGGCTTTGCTGACGGCACGTGCCGTGCCGTTGACGCCGAAGCCGCGGTCGCTGGTCGACGGTTTCTCTCTGCTGCTTTGCCTGATGGTTTCGGTGTTTTTGCTAGCGATCCTCGGGATGGCCGCCTTCGGCAGCTTGATCAAATTCTGGCCTTACAATCTGACCCTGACCCTGTCGAAATATGATTTCGGTGCACTGGGTACCGGCGGATGGGGCGACTACTTCAACAGCCTGCGCATGGCGACCCTGGTTGCCGTGATCGGCACGACGATTGTGTTCGTCAACGCATATATGGTGGAGAAGAGCAACGGCTTCCGCTGGGGCCGCAACCTTATACATTTTTGCGCCATGATACCGCTGGCCGTGCCCGGTGTTGTCCTGGGTCTCGCTTACATCTTTTTCTTCAACGCGCCGAACAATCCGTTGAATTTCATCTATACGACCATGACCATTCTGGTGGTGAATACGATTACCCACTACTACACGGTTTGCCATCTGACGGCGATGACTGCGCTGAAACAGGTTGATGCCGAATTCGAGGCGGTCTCCGCTTCGCTCAAGGTGCCATTCTATAAGACCTTCTGGCGCGTCACGGTCCCCGTTTGCATGCCGGCCATCGTCGATATCGGAATCTATTATTTCGTCAATGCGATGACCACGGTTTCTGCTGTGATCTTCCTCTATTCCAGCGAGACCAAGCTGATGTCCATTGCCGCCCTGAATACGGAGGATGCCGGTAATACGGCGCAAGCCTGCGCCATGGGCATGACGATCGTCGCTACCTCCGCCGTCTTGCGCGGGATTCAGGCACTGGTGGCAAAACGCCTCCAACGCCGTAGCCAGGCTTGGCGCATGCGATGACCGGAAAGAACACCGGGGTCCAGGCTGGGCGTTCCCGCTTGTAACCGAATCGCGTATTGCCGATTCGCGACCTTCATCCCCATCTAAATGACGTGATTGCGAACTTTACCTCTCGTCAGGAAATATATGTTACATTTTCATGACGATATTGGTGTCTTGTGGGGCATTTAGTGGCGAAGATTGACATCTTGCGGTCCGCAGCGCTGACTGTTCAGAGGTAAGGAAGAATGGTTTTTCTGCTGCACCTATTTGGGGCTGTTGCCCTGTTGCTATGGGGGCTGCGCATGGTGCGAACGGGCATCTTGCGCGCTTATGGCACGCAGCTCCGCCATTTTCTCAGCAATTCGATGTCGAACCGTTTCAGTGCCATGGGCACCGGCTTCATCGTCTCGCTGCTACTGCAGTCGAGCAGCGCGACCGGTCTCGTGGCGTCTTCTTTCGCCTCGCGCGGTCTCTTCAGCACGTCGGCGGCGCTCGCCATCATGCTTGGCGCCGATATCGGGACCAGCTTCGTTGCCCAGGCTTATACCTTGCCGCTCCAGTGGTTGTCGCCGCTGGCGATCCTGATCGGCTGGATCATGTTCAACAAGATCCAGAATACGCAGTTGAAGGATCTTGGTCGTGCCGTCGTCGGCCTCGGCATCGCCCTCCTGGCGCTCGAATTGCTGACAGCTGCCGCGGCACCGATCCGTGACGCGCAGCTCCTGCCGGAGATCATGCAGACCATGCAGTCGGCGCCGGTTTTCGGTGTCATTCTCGGCGCCGTGCTGACCATACTATCAACCTCCAGCCTGGCGATCGTTCTGCTGATTGCGTCCTTCGTGACTGCGCAGCTGGTGCCTATCGATCTTGGCTTGGCTATGGTACTGGGCGCCAACCTCGGCTCCGACATCATGCCGATCATGGCCAACTGGTCACAGCCCGCCGAGGCCCGCCGGGTGCCGTTCGGCAATATGACCTTCCGCTTGAGCGCCGTGATCATCGCTTTGCCGCTTATTCCTTATGTGCAGCCGCATCTCGCGGCTTTTCAAAGCGATGGGCTGCGCCAGACGCTGAATTTTCACGTTGTCTTCAATCTTGCCATGGCGGCTTGCGGTATTTGGCTGGTGGGGCCGGTTTCTCGCGCCATGACTCAGTTCTTGCCGCAACAAGCGCGTCCCGATAACCCCTCGACGCCGCATTATCTCAATGAGGGCAGCTTGGAATCACCGCCCGATGCACTGGCCAATGCGGCTCGCGAAGCCTTGCGGATGGGGGATTTGCTGGGTCAGATGCTGACCATGTCGCTGAACGTCTTTCGCAGCGATGACCGCAAGCTGATCAAAGATGTGACGGCGTTGGACAATCACATCGATCGGCTGAACGAGGCGATCAAACTCTATCTAACCCGCATCAATCGCGAGGTAA
The DNA here is from genome assembly GCF_034044715.1 of Dongia soli. Taxonomy (NCBI): domain Bacteria; kingdom Pseudomonadati; phylum Pseudomonadota; class Alphaproteobacteria; order Rhodospirillales; family Dongiaceae; genus Dongia; species Dongia soli. The sequence continues at coordinate 415,689 of NZ_JAXCLW010000002.1, forward strand.
TGAATGAAAGGGATCATCGGCGCGTGATCGATCTCATTTCCTTCATCACCAATCTCGAGCATATCGGCGATATTCTCGATAAGAGCCTCATGGAACTGGCCGCCAAGAAGGTGAAATACGCGCTCAAGTTTTCCGAGGAGGGAGCGCGCGAGATCGAAGAGATTCATCAGCGCCTCAACGAGAATCTGGAATTGGCAATGAATGTCTTCATGTCCAGCGATCTCAGCATGGCCCGTCGCCTGTTTGCAGAGAAGCAGATATTCCGCGAACTGGAAAAAACGGCGGCGGAAAATCATCTTGAGCGCCTACGTAGCGGCCGCATCGAAAGCATCGCCACCAGCGGCTTGCATCTCGATATCCTGCGAGATCTGAAGCGCATCAACAGCCACTTGGCGCTGGTGGCGCAGCCAATTCTGGAACTGGCGGGCGAACTTAGCCCATCGCGCCTGCGCTGAGCATTTCACGAACAGCGTGACCTAGGACAGGGCGATCAATGCCGCCCGAAGCTGGTCCAGATCTGTGCCGGCGAGCCGTTTCTCCAAAGCACTCTGCGCCTGTTGCCAGATTGGATAGGCCGCCGCCAACAGGGCTTGGCCGGCAGGTGTCAGCGTCATGAGCCGGCTACGTCGGTCGGCATCATCGACGGTTATAGTGACCAACTGGCGGCGCTCGAGGGGTTTCAGATTGGCGGTGAGGGTGGTGCGGTCCATCGCCAGCAAGCTGGCAACTTCCTTCATGCTGGGTGGGCTGGGCCGGTTGAGGGACATCAGCAGCGAGAATTGCCCATTGGTCAGACCCACAGGACGTAGCGCATCGTCGAAGCGCCGAGCTAAGGCGCGCGCGGCGCGCTGTACGTGAAGGCAAAGGCAGGAATCACGGACCTGAAGGGTGATCTGAAAGGGAAGCGCATCGTGGTTTGACATTCTTCTATAATGTTGATATCAACATAAAAGTCCAGTCCTTATTGATTGCCCAGGCCTGAACGGCCGTTTGTTCACCTGCCGAAGTGACGGAGCTCTCATGACGCGGAAGGTACTTATCCTGCTTGGCACCAAGAAAGGCGCCTTTATCCTCGAAAGCGACACGCACCGCCGAAGCTGGAAATTACGCGGACCCTTCTGCGAGACCTGGCCGATCAATCATGTCGTTGCCGATGAGGAGCGCGGCGTCATTTATGGCGGTGGCGGGAACGAATGGTTCGGCCCGGCGGTCTGGAAATCCGAGGATCTTGGCGAGAGCTGGACGCATTCCAGCGAAGGGCTGGCTTATGCCGCCGGCGAGGAGCCCGTGAAATCGGTCTGGAGCCTGGCGCGTGGTCGCGATGGTTTATATGCCGGTGTTGAACCGGCCGGCCTGTTCCGCAGCGCCGATGGCGGGCTTTCCTGGGAACATGTCGCCGGCTTGCGCGCGCATCCGTCACGGCCCGATTGGCATCCAGGCGGCGGTGGTCTCATCCTCCATTCGCTCATTCCGCATCCGGAGGATCAGAAGCAAATTTGGGTCGGCATTTCGGCAGCGGGTGTTTTCTACACCGCAGATGGCGGCGCGACCTGGGAGCCTCGTAATCGCGGCACACGGGCCGATTTTCTACCCGAGGATCAGCGTTATCCGGAATACGGGCAATGCGTGCATTGCATCGTGATGGCGCCGACCAAGCCCAATCGGCTCTATCAGCAGAACCATTGCGGCATGTATCGCAGCGAGGATGGCGGGCAGAAGTGGGAAAGCATTGAAACCGGCCTGCCGTCGAGTTTCGGCTTTCCCGCTGCCGTGCATCCACGCGATCCCGAAACTGTATTTCTGCTGCCCTTGAATGGCGATATTGCCGGCCGCTATGTGCCGGATGCGAAGGCGGCGGTGTGGCGTAGCCGCGACGGCGGCAAGAATTGGCAAGATTTGCGCGAAGGTTTGCCGCAGGAAAATACGTTTTTCGGCGTCTTGCGGCAGGCCATGGCGACGGATCGTCTCGATCCGGTCGGAGTCTATTTCGGTACAAATACGGGCATGCTCTATGCAAGCGCCGATGAAGGCGATCGCTGGTCCTGTATCGCGCAGCATCTGCCGCCCGTCTATTCGGTGGAAACGCTGGTGGTGGATGTCTGAATGCAATGCCGGAGCAGACCCTACCCATCATCGATGTGACGCTGCCGGTGGTTTTGCGGCGATTGTTTCCAGATGCGCCGCGACAGGTCCGGTTGAAGGCGGCGACAGTGAAAGACGCCATCGATGCATTGGACGACCGCTGGCCGGGCATGCGCGACCGCCTTTGCGATTCCCGCCCGTCGATCCGGCGCCACATCAACATTTTCGTTGCCGGGGAGCGCGCCACGTTGCAGACGTCTTTGGCAGATGGGTCGGACGTCGTCATCTTGACGGCGATCAGCGGCGGGTGAAGCATTTCCATTATCGGCCGTTTTAAGTATAAGCGGTTCTCAACAGCATCCGTCCCGCCGCTATCGGAACCGCCTCAGCAATGGCCACGAACAATTTGTCCGGCGATCGCCTGTATATCGATCCCGATCTGGTTCAATTCTATGACCTGGAAAACGACTGGACCGCTGATTGCGATTACTGTCGCGATCTCGCCAAGCAAGCCAAATCCGTTCTCGATCTTGGCTGCGGTACCGGTCGGCTGGCTGCGGGGCTGAGCGCCGGTCGCTATGTCACTGGCGTCGATCCGGCCGGCGCGATGCTTGATGTCGCGCGGCGCCGGCCGGGCGGCGAAAGCGTCAATTGGGTCGAAGGCGATGCGCGGACCGTCAGGCTCGGCCGCCGGTTCGATCTCGTGCTGCTGACCGGCCACGCTTTCCAGGTTTTTCTGACGGATGCGGACCGGAAAGCCGTACTGCTGACAATCGCCGAGCATCTCACCCCTAATGGGCGATTTATCTTCGACACACGGAATCCCCATTGCCGGGAATGGCTCGAATGGACCCCCGATCAATCCGAGCGATTCCTCCAGCATCCGCAAGCCGGCGAGGTCAAAGCCTGGAACGATGTCCATCACGACCCGGAAACCGACATCGTCACTTACGATACCTATTACGAGGTGATCGGGGATGGCCGCCGTTATCACGCTCGATCGAAGATCGCGTTTCCGGCGCGGGAAACGCTCATAGGCATGTTCGACGAGGCGGGGCTGGTAATCGAGCGCTGGCTCGGCGACTGGAAGGGCGGGGCCTGCATGCCGACCTCCAAGGAGATCATTCCGATCGGCCGACTTGCTTAATCACTGATCGCAGCCATCCATCAATCCAGGCAAGGCGCGGTCGGCACCGGTAAGCGGCATTTCACCGCGCCATCCCAAACTGGAGAGTGCGATCTGCGCCATATCCGCGCCAGCCGCCGAGGCTTTGGCCAGTTCCTGGACGAGTTCGTTGAACTGGAGCCGTTGATTGATGTCCTTGGCTTCGAAAACGAAATAGCCTTTCATCGCCTTCATGCCGAATTCCTGGCGGTAATCGTTCACCGCCACGCGCAGGTTGTAGATGTGCTTCTCGTCAAAAAACGAGTTTCGCAATTTCTGGATCTGAATGATCAGCCTTGGTTGCGCGAGTGTCGTCTCGGCAGGGCAGGTGATCGCGACCACGCTGCCGGGCCCCATTTCCACATTGCTGGCTTTGATGCCGTTCTTATCGATCCGTTGCCAAATGGCAGGATTCTCGTCCGCCGTTGCTGCATGGGCAATGCCGCCCAGCAGCAGCGGGAGGAGAACGAATCCAATGGACCCACGCATATTACGCTTCATTGAAGCCCCACAACTTGCGTCCGGTCAGCGACTGCCTTTTCCATCGGCGATGCTTTCCCGCACGATATCAAGAAATGCCTTGACCAGAGGCGTCGTCCGCCGGTCGTTCAGGCAAGCGACATATTCCATCGATTGCATCAGCGGACCGGCAAATTCCAACGCCTTCAAGCGCACGTCATCGCCGAATTCCGAATTGGCAACAATACCGATCCCCAGTCCTGCGGCAACCGCTTCGCGGATCGCTTCTCGACTGCCGATCTCCAGGACCTCGCCGATCGTAATGCCGGCGGCATCGATCGCTGCCTCGAAGGTGCGCCGCGTGGTGGATGTCGCTTCCCGCAGGACCAGGCGCTTGCCGGCGAGGTCGGTGAGATCGATCTGGCGCTTGTTCGCCCAGGGATGCGCCCGGTCCACGAAGGCGACCAGGTAATCCTGGCGAAAGGGCAGGCTGAAGATCCGGGGATCCGCCGGTACGTTCGCGGCGATGGCAACCTCGCAACGTTGATCCAGCAGATCGGCGACGAGTTTCTCGGAATTGCCGATCGACATGGAGAGACGCAGGCTGGGATACCGCCGATGGAAGGCTGCCAGGAAGGGGATCGAATGGTAAGGCGCATCGGCCCCGATCCGCAGATGACCGCGCTTCAGCCCGCGGGCGGAAGTCAGGACCTGTTCGGCCTCCAATTCCAGGCTGAACAACCGGAAGGTGATGTCGAAAAGATTACGGCCGATATCGGTGAGTTCGATCTTCCGCTTGCGACGGTCGAACAAGCGAACGCCGAATTGATCTTCAAGCGCTTTCACCTGCCCCGAAAGCGTCGGCTGGGTGACGCTTAACATATTGGCAGCCTTGGTAAAGCTGCCCTCGGTGGCAACTGCGTGGAAAGCCCGCAACTGGCTGTGATTTATAGAAGTCATCTATGTTTCATATAGCAAATAGCGATTTGAATTATGCTACTGCAGAAGCACATACTTCAAGCCAGTTGAATCGCGCTTTGGCGATGTAATCTTAACCCTTGAAGTAAAAGGCTATTTTCGTGGCCCAGGATCCCTGGCTTCTGACCCCCGGACCGCTGACCACCTCGCTGAGCGTGAAGCAATCAATGCTGCATGATTGGGGCTCGCGCGATTCGGAATTCATCCGCATCAATGGCGAAATGCGGTCCCGCCTCGTGCAGCTCATTCACGGCGAAGGCAGCTTCACGACGGTACCGATGCAGGGCAGCGGCACCTTCGCGGTCGAAGCGATGTTGGCGACCTTTGTTAGGCCGAAGGACAAATTGCTGATTCTGATCAACGGGGCTTATGGCAAGCGCATGGCCAAGATCTGCGACTATGCCAAGCGGGCCTACAGCGTTCTCGAATGGGCCGAGGACCAGCCGGTCAATCCGCAACAGGTGGCGGACGCGCTGGCCAAGGACAAGGCCATTACGCATGTCGCCGTGGTCCATTGCGAAACGACGTCAGGCGTCCTTAATCCGATCGTGGAAGTCGGCGCTGTCGTTGCGCAGGCCGGCCGCCGGCTGTTGATCGATTCCATGAGCGCCTTCGGCGCCTTGCCGGTCGACAGCCGGGAAATCGCTTTCGATGCCGTTGCCGCCTCGTCCAACAAATGCATCGAGGGCGTGCCGGGTCTTGGCTTCGTTCTATGCCGGGAAGCGGCCCTGAAGGAATGCAAGGGAAACGCCCATGCGCTGGTGCTCGATCTCTACGATCAATGGCAGGTGATCGAGAAGACCCAGCAATATCGCTTCACGCCGCCGATCCACTGTATCGTTGCCTTCAACCAAGCGCTGACCGAACATGCGCAGGAAGGTGGCGTTTCCGGCCGCGGCGGCCGATATCGGGCCAATTGCAAGATCCTGATCGACGGCATGCGGACGCTCGGTTTCGAAACTTTGCTTCCGGATCACCTGCAGGCGCCGATCATCGTGACCTTCCACATGCCGGCCGACCCGAAATTCGATTTCCAGCGCTTCTATGACAAGCTTCGCGACCGAAATTACGTCATCTATCCGGGCAAACTGACAGTTGCCGACAGTTTCCGCATCGGCTGCATCGGGCGGCTCAGTGACACGGAAATGAAGGGGGCGATTGCAGCGGTAAAGGCTGTTCTTGCCGAGATGGGAGTCAAATCGGGCGCCCCGCGCAAACTGGCCGCTTCGGCGGAATGAAGGAGAGAATGATGTCGGTGCAGAAAAAGCCGCTGACGGTCAATGGCAAGGGCTATGCCTGGCCGAGCGCGCCGGTCGTCGTGGTTTGTGTTGATGGATGCGAGCCGGATTATCTGACGGATGCGATGAAGAGCGGCGTCATGCCGTGGCTGAGCTCCGCCGTTAAGGCCGGCAGCCAGATGGTCGGCGACTGCGTCGTGCCAAGCTTTACCAATCCCAACAATCTTTCCATCGTCACCGGCACGCCGCCCTCGGTTCATGGCATCTGCGGCAACTACCTCTACGACCGCGAGAGCGGTACCGAGGTGATGATGAACGACCCGAAATTTCTGCGTACGGGAACTATCCTCGCGGCTTTTTCCAAAGCAGGCGCCAAGGTGGCGGTGGTCACGGCGAAGGACAAGCTGCGCAAGCTGCTGGGCAAGGGGATGGAGATTGGTGAAGGGAAGGGCATCTGCTTTTCCTCGGAAAAGTCCGATCAAACCACGCTGGCGGAACATGGGATCGACAATGCACAGGCCTGGCTCGGTCGTCCGGTGCCGTCGGTTTACAGCGCGGATCTCAGCGAATTCGTCTTCGCGGCGGGCGTCAAGCTGATGCGTGAAAAGAAGCCGGATATCATGTATCTGTCGACGACGGATTACATCCAGCACAAATATGCGCCCGGTCATGAGGTCGCCAACGACTTCTATAAGATGATGGACGGATATCTGGGCGAACTGGAAAAGATGGGATGCATCATCGTCCTGACCGCCGATCATGGCATGAATGCCAAGCATGATACGGCGGGCAAACCCCAGGTGATCTACCTGCAGGACGTTCTGGACCAGTGGCTCGGCAAGGGCAAGGCACGCGTCATTCTCCCGATCACCGATCCCTATGTCGTGCATCACGGCGCGCTCGGCTCATTCGCGACGGTCTATCTGCCAGAGGATGTTGACCAGGCCGCCATCATCAAGCGCATCGGTGAAATCCCCGGCATGGAGCTCGCAGTTGATCGAAAGACCGGCTGCACCCGCTTTGAACTGCCGGAAGACCGGTTGGGTGATGTCATTGTAGTCAGCGACAAGAATATCGTTATCGGCACGGCCGTGGAGAAACACGATCTCAGCGCGCTGACGCTGCCCTTGCGCTCCCATGGAGGCATGTCGGAGCAGCAGGTACCGGTGATCGTCAATCGTAAAGTCGGCGCATTGCCGGCGGGCTATCGGTTGCGCAATTTCAGCGCTTTCGATCTTGCCCTGAACCACGTTGTCGATGCGGCAGCCAGCTTTCCGAAAGCCGGCTGAGAGGGGAATGGATATTATGGGTATTTCGGTCCGCAAGGAAAGCATGCGCACGGTCGTCAACGGCACCAGCGATCGCTCGTTCGATGTCTATAATCCTTATACTGAGAAGGTCATCGGTTCCTGCCCCAAGGCCAGCATGGCAGACGTCCAGCAAGCCTTCGAGATCGCGAAAAAGTTCAAACCCGATCTCAGCCGGGCCGACCGGTCGAGTATTCTGCGCAGAACGGCAGATCTGCTGGTTGCGCGCAAACAGGAGATCGCCGAATTGATCACGGCGGAATCCGGGCTCTGCCTCAAGGACACAATCTATGAAGTCGGCCGTGCCTATGACGTCTTCTTCCTGGCATCGACCGCGGTCATCAAGGATGACGGCGAGATATTTTCTTGCGATATCACGCCCCACGGCAAGAAACGCCGCATTTATACACAGCGTGACCCGCTCATCGGCGCGATCTCCGCGATCACGCCGTTCAATCATCCGCTGAATCAGGTGGCGCATAAGATCGCGCCGTCGATCGCGACCAATAATCGGATGGTGCTGAAGCCGTCGGAAAAGACGCCGTTGACGGCGCTGTTGCTGGCTGACGTGCTTTATGAAGCCGGTCTGCCCAAGGAAATGTTCCAGGTCATCACGGGCGATCCGGCGGAAATCGCCGATACGATGCTGACCGATCCGAATGTCGAGGTCATTACCTTTACCGGCGGCGTCAAGGTCGGCAAGTATATCGCCGAACATATGGGCTATCGCCGCGCCATTCTTGAACTTGGCGGTAACGACCCGCTGATTGTCATGGAAGATGCCGATCTCGATGAAGCCAGCAATCTGGCGGTCTATGGCTCCTACAAGAATTCCGGGCAGCGTTGCACGGCAGTGAAGCGGATGATCATTCACGAAGCCGTTGCGGATCGTTTCGTCGAGCTGCTGGTCGAGAAGACCAAGAAGATCAAATACGGCGATCCGATGGATCCGGATGTCGATATGGGAACGGTCATCGATGAGGCATCGGCGCGCTATTGCGAGGACATGGTCAATGATGCGGTGAAGCGCGGCGCCAAATTGCTGCACGGCAATGTTCGCAAAGGAGCTCTCTATTCGCCGACCGTGGTCGATCACGTCGCCTTCGATGCGCCACTGGTGAAGTGGGAATGCTTCGGACCGGTTTCGCCGATCATCCGGGTGAAAGATATCGACCACGCAATCCAGGTATCGAATTCCACCAGCTATGGCTTGTCCTCGGGCGTTTGCACCAATCGGCTGGATTACATCACGCGCTTCGTCCGTGAGCTGGAAGTCGGTACGGTGAATGTGCGTGAGGTGCCGGGATACCGGATCGAAATGTCGCCCTTCGGTGGCATCAAGGATTCCGGTTTGGGTTATAAAGAGGGTGTCATTGAGGCAATGAAAGGCTTCACCAATGTGAAGACCTATTCGCTGCCCTGGGCGTAATGACATCGAGCGTAAAGAGGCATTGGCATGTCCATCGAATTAGTCTCGGCATCGGTCACGGGAGATGCTGTTCAAATCGCGCGGCAGGATGGCCGGACGATGGTGTTTCCGGCGATCTGGCTGCGTGACAATTGCCGCTGCTCCGCTTGCCGCCATGCCAATGGTCAACGGCTTTTCGAAATCACCGATCTTCCCCGTGACCTGGCCTTGCAGCAAGCCAGCATCCAGGATGGGCGTCTGCGTCTTGTCTGGACACCGGATGATCATATCAGCGAATTTGAAGCTTCGTGGCTTGCGGCGCATGAACTAGGCGGTGAACTGAGAGCTGCACGGCGTGAGCAGCCAGTTCTGTGGGATCGGTCGCTGATCGATGCTCTGCCGGCAGCGGATTGGAACCTGTTGCGAAATGATCCAGCAGTCGAACTGGGCTGGCTGGATAAATATGCAGCCTACGGCTTTGGCCTGTTGCGCAATGTCCCGGCCGAAACCGGCATGGTGGAAGTGGTCGGCAATCATCTGGGATTCGTGCGCGTCACCAATTATGGCAGCCTCTTCGATGTGATTTCGGTGCCGAAGCCGAACAATCTCGCTTATACGGCGGTCGGCCTCGGGGTTCACAGCGACAATCCTTACCGCGAGCCGACCCCGGGCGTGCAATTGCTGCACTGCTTGGAGTCGAATGCACCGGGCGGGGATACGCTTCTCGTCGATGGTTTCCATGCGGCTGAGGTTTTGCGCCGGGAAAATCCGGCGGGCTTCGAACTGCTGACGCAATTGCCGCTGAGGTTCCGGTTCCGCGATGCGAAGACGGATCTGCAGGCCGAAGCGCCGCTGATCGGGCTCGATTTCGACGGTGCCGTGAAGGAGATACACTTTAATAACCGGTCGGCGGATATACTGGATGCGCCGGTCGATCTGGTGGCGCCGTGGTATGCGGCCTATCGGAACTTCGCGGAAATTCTGAAGCGGCCGGAAATGGAGCTGGTTTTCCGTCTGGGGCCGGGCGATCTGGTCGTCATGATGAACGAGCGGGCTTTGCATGGCCGGACGGCCTTCGATCCCAGTCTCGGCCGGCGCCATTTGCAGGGCTGTTATATCGACAAAGATGGCATCGAAAGCCGCCGCCGGGTACTGCGTCGTCAGCTCGGCTTATCGAAAGATCTGGCGGCATAAGGGGGGCAAGATGATTGAAGGTGGAAATATAGGGCGAAAGATGGCGGTGATCGGTGCGATCACCCAAGCCTTCGCCAAGCGCGGACATGAGGGATATGGCGAGGGCGTGACACAATTGGATCACGCTTTGCAATGCGCGCTTTGCGCCGAGCGTGACGGCGCCTCGCCAGCGCTGATAGCCGCGACCCTGCTGCACGACATCGGTCATATGCTGCATGACTTGCCCGAGGATATCGCGGAGCAGGGAATCGACACGCAACATGAATCTCTGGGGTCGGCGTGGCTGTCGCAATATTTCGGCCCGGAAGTTTCCGAGCCGGTGCGTCTGCATGTCGAGGCCAAGCGGTATCTGGCGGCGGTGGAGCCTGGTTATTACGAACGGCTTTCCGAAGCTTCTATCCTCAGCCTCAAACTGCAAGGCGGGGTCTTCACCCCGGAAGAGGCGAAGCGTTTCGAGGATCTGCCTTTTGCCCGCGACGCCGTGCGGTTGCGGCGATGGGACGAGGAGGGCAAGGAAGTCGACATGAAGACTCCGGACCTTGCGCATTTCTGCCGTTATGTCGAAGCTTGCCTGCGCTGATCAGTTCAGGCGATCGCACCGACCACCGCTTCGACCACATCTTTCGCGGCTTCGCGGGGCAGGAAATGTCCCGCGACCGGCACGACACGTCGGCTATAGGGACCGGTGAAATGCCGATAAGCCTGTTCCGATCCGGCCGCTACATCGACACCATCGCAAGCGCCATGGAGGATCACACTCGGCACGCCGATCTTGGGCTGCTGGGCAAGCTGATCCTCGATCGCTTCGAGCTTAGGATTGCCGGGTGCGGCCTTGAAGCGATGGCGATAAGAATGAATGACGATATCGACGAAGTCCGGGTTGTCGAAAGCTGCGGCTGTTCGGTCGAACGTCGCGTCATCGAAGCGCCAATTGGGTGACCACATTTCCCAAAGCATGCGGCAAATCTCGCGCCGGTTTTGCGCGAGCCCCTGGCGGCCTCGCTCCGTGTTGAAATACCACTGGTACCAATAGCGCCGTTCGATATCGGCCGGCTCGGGTTGACGCGATGCCGGAATGTTCTGGATGTTATAGCCGCCGATCGAGACCAGGCGGTCGACCCGTTCGGGCCATAAAGCCGCGACGATGCAACAGGCGCGACCACCCCAGTCATAGCCGACAAGAATGGCAGTTTCGATCGCAAGGGCATCCATGAAATCCAGCAGGTCCTTGCCAAGGGCCGCCTGCTGACCGGATCGCAAGGTGGCATCATTGAGAAACCGCGTTGGCCCATAGCCGCAGATAGGGGGTGAAGGTCCGATAGCCGCGCTGGGCGAGATCGCCGACCACACCGTCCCAAATTCTCGGATCGTCCGGAAAGCCATGCATCATGATAACCGGTTTGCCGTCGGTTGGACCTGCCTCCTCATAAGCGATCTGCAAGGTTTCGGTCTCGACACTTCTGTGGTTCGCACTGGGCATGGCAGGTCTCTCCCTGGATGGAATGACGCTGAAAGTACATTCGGTGTTAAGCTTTTAAGCCTATATAGTGCCGGGTTGTCGGGGTATTTTTGGGCCGGCATGTGATCGGTATTCCGTTTTGTAACAGGTTCTCGCCGTGACCGCTGTTTCTCGTTTCCAGAGCCATACAGCCGCAAAGCAATCCTGGCTCTCACGCCATCAGGCTGAAAGTGCAATCCTGGTGGCTCTTGTTTTGCTGCTTGGCGGCATCTTTTGGCATCAACTGCAAACCGGCCCGAAGGCGGCAGATGTCGCGGATGCTTTGCGGCGCTATGTGGCCCGATTGCAGGTTTCCGATAGCGTAAGGAGCGGCTCGCTCGCCACCGAAATGCAGGCCGCGCTCTTTGCCCCGCGTTTGGGCGATGTGCAGATTACCGACCGGCGCAGTTATCCAGGATATTGGTCGGTGGAAGCTGTGATGCAGGTGGAGCCCCCAATGGGCCTGGCGATCGATGTGCCGGTGCGCCTTCGGCTCGTCCAGAACCGGGACGGCTGGACTCTGATCGACGCGCGGGATCTCAGCGGTCAAAAACTGAGTTACAAGAACAATATGCCGCAGATTTCCGGGTAAAAATAAAACCGGACATACCGATGATTATCTTCAATCTATAATAAAAGCCTATATGAAACTTTGTCGGCTTTCTCTTCATAGTGGCGAGATAATATTGTCAGTGTAGAGAAGTTCGTGCCTAATACATCGCGATGGTAGGGCAGGTGGCGCTGTACTTGCGGCCGATGATCGAACAGGACCATCGGACGAGGGGATTGCTGCAATGACGATATCTTCGGAACGATGATGTCTCTGGCGGGGGTCATGGGCTGGTGGAACATGCGCACCGGGGCGCCAAGTCCGGAAGATGTCACCGGTGCTTTGCACCAATATGCCGTGTCCGCGGATACGGACAATTTTGCTCCGGTATCTTCCGCTACGGCGATGTTACTGGCCGATGTAGCGGCGAATTTCAGCCATATCCGGATCCTGGGCGCTAAAGAAAGCGAAGGCCTCTGGAGTCTGGACACATTGGTCAGGGTGCAGACACGCCGGACCTCGCCGATCGATCTCAAAATTCAATTTCATCTGATGCAGCAGAGCGGCGACTGGTCGATCACGGCGGCGAAGCTGCTGCAGAATTGAGCTTAGTTTTCGCCGGCTTCCCGGAGTCGCGCCGAGCATCGAGCGCAGGTGCCTTCGATTTCAAGCGTGATGCGTGACAGGCTGAAGCCTTGAGCCTGGGCGCAGATGGTGGCCGCCTGGACGATTCGCTTATCCGCAACTTCGATCGCCTGGCGGCATTCGGTGCAGATCAGAAACTGGCTGATATGGTGATCTTCCGGATGGTCGCAGCCGATGAAGGCGTTCAGGGATTCCAGCCGGTGGATCAGCCCCTGTTCCAGCAGAAAATCGAGGGCGCGGTAGACGGTCGGAGGTGCGGCCGTGCGGTCGTTCCCCTTGAGCTGGTCGAGAATAGCATAGGCCCCGATTGGCGCATGGCTGTCCCAGACGAGTTCAAGGACACGGCGGCGGGTAGGGGTCAGGCGCACACCACGCTGCTCGCAGAGCGCTTCGGCACGTTGAAGCGCATCGGTGATGCAATGCATATGGTCATGCGGAGCAAGGGCGCCAGCCGAGATCATATTTCCTTACCTCTCTCCCTCCACTATATCGTGCCTGGCACGCTTCCGCATCTGTGAGATTTTTCATCACGTGTGTGAAATAACATTTCACAGTGTAGAATGTCATTGACGCTGGAGGTCTGCATCACATATCACTTTGGTAACATAGGGATCGGATGAAACGCCGATTACTGATTTGACGCAGAAGAAGTGTGAGATAGATGCAGGTTTTCCCGCTGTTCATCAAGCTCAAGGATCGTCCGGTCCTATTAGTCGGCGGCGGTGATGCGGCGGCGGCAAAATTGCGGCTGCTCGCTGCGGCGGGCGCAATCTGCACTGTTGTTGCGCCGGATTTCAGCGGTGATCTTCTCAAGGCCGCATCAAATGCACGGGCTGCCCTTCAGAACAGGGAATTCCGGCCTGAGGATATCGATGGGCAGCGGCTCGTCTTCAGCGCCAACGAGGATGAAGCGGTGGATCGCCGTGTGGTGGCGGCCGCCAAGGCACGCAACGTTTTAGTGAATGTGGTGGATCGGCCGGAAATGACCGATCTCGTCATGCCCGCCGTTGTCGATCGTGACGATGTGGTGGTGGCGATCTCGACCAATGGCGCCGCACCGGTACTCGCGCGCAAGATCCGTGCGGCCATTGAAAGCGTGCTGCCGCATCGGATCGGCCGTCTCGCTGCCTTTGCCCGGCACTTTCGTAGCGCGGTACATGAAAGGCTCAGCGACGGTGTCGCACGTCGGCGCTTCTGGGAAGATTTCTTCGAAGGACCGGTGGCATCCGCGGTGCTTGCCGGCGATGAGCGCCGCGCGGCACGTGAGGTGATCCGTGCGATCAACCGCCGCCAGGAGCCGGTGGATGGGGAGTTGGCGACGATCATTGCCGATGGTGATCCGGAACTGTTGACCTTGCGCGATCTGCGATTGCTGCGTCAGGCCGATCTCATCGTCCACGATATGGAACTGCCCCAGGCGATCATTGATTTCACTCGCCGCGACGCGCGTCGTATCGCGCTTGCGTCGGAGCAAAGTGAGACCTTCATGCAGGACGAAGCGAAAGCCGGCCATCGTGTGGTGCGGCTCAAGCTGGCGGCGGTTGCGAAGCCGGCCGACCTGCGTGCGATAGCGGAATAGGAGAAGCGGATGTCTGCGCAAATGGTCACGGCGAACCGGTTGCAGGACGGTATCGTCGTGTATTTGGCCCAAGACGGAAAGTGGGCGACGCAATTCGAAAGCGGTGAATTGCTGGCGGATAAAGAAGCGGCCGAAGCAGCTCTTGCCGTCGCGGAAGAATCGGTAAAAGCGTGCCAAGTGCTCAGCGTTTATCTGATCGATGTCGAGACTGAAAACGGGAAGCCGAAGCCGACCAGCACGCGCGAACATATTCGCGCCAGCGGCCAGCCGACGGTAAGGGCCGAAGTCGGATCCTGGACCGGCCGTATCGGGGATTGAGATTATGTATCGTTACGACGAATTTGATGCGACCTTTGTCCGCGAACGCGTGCGTCAGTTCCGCGGACAGGTCGAACGCCGTCTGGCGGGGGAGATTACGGAAGATCAATTCCGCCCGCTGCGCCTGCAGAACGGTGTCTATCTACAGCTCCATGCCTACATGCTGCGGGTCGCGATCCCCTATGGCACGCTGTCTTCGCGCCAGCTGCGCAAGCTCGGCTATATCGCGCGACGTTACGATCGCGGCTTCGGTCATTTCACCACGCGGCAGAACATCCAGTACAATTGGCCGCAACTCGACGAGATTCCGGCAATCCTGGATCACTTGGCCGAGGTCGAGATGCATGCCATCCAGACCAGCGGCAACTGCATCCGCAACGTGACGGCGGATCACTATGCCGGCGTTGCGGTCGATGAAATCGAAGATCCCCGGGTCTATGCCGAGATCATCCGGCAGTGGTCGACCTTGCATCCGGAATTCGCATTCCTGCCGCGCAAGTTCAAGATTGCCGTCACAGGCGCGCCGACTGACCGCGCGGCTATCCGCGTGCACGATATCGGATTGCGCATGCTGAAGAATGAGAGCGACGAAGTCGGTTTCGAGGTCTGGGTGGGCGGCGGCCTCGGTCGTACCCCGGTGGTCGGCGTACCGATCAGATCCTTCCTGCCGAAGCAGCATCTGCTCTCTTATCTGGAATCGATCCTCCGGGTTTATAACCAACTCGGCCGGCGCGATAATCTTTACAAGGCGCGGATCAAGATTCTGGTAACGGCAACCGGCACCGAGGAATTCACCCGCTTGGTCGAGGAGGAATGGCAATCGATCAAGGACAGCGCCCTGACCTTGCCGCAGGAAGAAATTGATCGCATCCAGACGTATTTTGCGCCGCCGGCCTATGAAAGCCTTCCCGATTGGCAACCGGAATTTGAAGCGGCGCGCAAGGCCAATCCTGAATTCGGCCGCTGGGTGCAAAGCAATGTGAAGCCCCACAAGGTGCCAGGCTATGCGATCGTCGATGTGTCGTTGAAGCCGGAAGGCGGGGCGCCTGGCGATGCCTCGGGCGATCAGATGGATATCGTTGCGGATCTCGCCGATGAATACAGTTTCGGTGAAATCCGTGTCACGCATCACCAGAACCTGGTCCTGGCCAATGTACGCAAGCAGGATTTGTTCGCACTCTGGCAGCGCCTCAGCGCTTCGAAGATGGCGACAGCCAATGTCGGGTTCATCACTGACATGATTGCCTGCCCGGGCCTTGACTATTGCAATCTGGCGAATGCCCGCTCGATCCCCGTGGCGCAGCGGATCAGCCGTCATTTCAGCGATCCGAAGCGCATCGCCGATATCGGCGAATTGCGGCTCAACATCTCGGGCTGCATCAATGCCTGCGGCCATCACCATGTCGGCCATATCGGCATCCTTGGTGTCGATAAGCAGGGCGAGGAATTCTACCAGATTACGCTGGGCGGCTCGTCGCGCGATGACGCCTCGGTCGGCAAGATCGTCGGGCCATCCTTCTCCACTGAAGATGTGGTGGGGGCGATCGAGACGATCGTCGATACCTATCTCGACAAGCGCGCCAGCTCCGATGAGCGTTTTATCGATACATACCGCCGGATCGGCATCGATCCCTTCAAGGAGTCCCTCTATGGCAATTCTAAAGCACGGCGCCCTGCAGCCGAATGAATGGCAGGAGCTGAGCGATGATGCGCCGCTGCCCGAAAGCGGCAATATCATCGTATCGCTGGAGCGCTGGCGGCGGGATGAAGAGGTTCTGCGCGCCAGCAACCGGCCGATCGGTCTCCGCCTGCAAAACAATCAGTCGCCCTTGGCGCTGGCGGATGAGCTCGACCGCATGTCGCTCGTGGTCATCGAATTCCCGAAATTCAGCGACGGCCGGGCTTTCTCGCAAGCTCGTTTGTTGCGCGACCGCCTCGGTTTCAAAGGCGAAATCCGCGCCGTCGGGAATATCCTGCGTGACCAGTATCTGTTCATGATCCGCTGCGGCATCGATGCGGTCGAATTGCCCGATGGCAAGCCGATTGACGGTTATCTCGACGCGCTGAACGAGTTTTCGGTCTGGTATCAGCCGGCGGCCGATGATCGCGTCACGGCGATGAGCCTGCGGCATGGCAAGAAAAAGACTACCGCCGGTGCCAGCACGGTCGTAAACGATAGCGTCGCCGCGATGTGGGCTTACTAAAGCCCTTCAAATCGCGAGCCTAGAGGGCGGCCATCGGGCCGCCCTTTTCATTCTGTGATCAGCTGAACAAGTCAGGCTCGGCAGCATCGCTCGATCGACCGGAAACCTGTCGAAAGGCGGCCAAGGCTGTTTGCCGTGCCTTGGCGTGATCGAGGATCGGCCTTGGATAGGTCCGATCAAGCTGGATATTGGTGGCCGCAAGCCGGTCCTCCGGGACTGCCCAGGGCTGGTGAATTTCCTTCGCCGATAAGGCCGCCAGCTCAGGTATCCAGCGGCGAATATAGTCGCCCTGCGGATCGAATTTCACGCTCTGGATAACCGGATTGAAAATACGGAAAAACGGCGCGGCATCGAAACCGCAACCAGCCACCCACTGCCAGTTAGCGCCATTCTGGGCGGGATCGGCGTCGACCAGGGTATCCCAAAACCAGGTTTCGCCTTGCTGCCAGTCGATCAGTTGATCCTTGATCAGGAAGGATGCTGTCACCATGCGCATGCGGTTGTGCATCCATCCCGTCTGCCATAACTCACGCATGGCGGCGTCGACGAGTGGAAAGCCGGTACGCCCCTGTTGCCAGGCTTTCAGCATGGCGGCCGACTTGCGGAATGGAAACTTTCTGAAGTTCTCCCGCCACGGCTGTCGCAGCAAATCAGGATAATGAAAATAGAGATGCATGTTGAAATCCCGCCATGCAAGCTCACGGCGGAAAGCCACCGCACCGGAGCATTTCGCCGGCTCGGCGCTGTGCCATGCCTCATGGACGCTTATTTCGCCCCAAGCGAGATGCGGTGATAGTCGTGAGGTACCTTCAATCGCGGGATAATCGCGTTTCGACGGATAGTCATCGATGCCATCCTCAAGGAAATGCTGCAATCGGTGTCGCGCACCAGCTTCGCCTGGCTGCCAATGGTGAGCGAAATTCTCAGTCCAAGCGGGTTTATACTGGAAGTGTTCGATTGCTCCGCTCGAAGGCCAATTTTCGCAGGCCGGCCAGGCATGTGGCGCGCGTGGCGCGCGGTGCGTCGCCGGAGGCCCGACATGCTGTGAAAGACGCCGCCAGAACGGCGTGAAGACCTTGCAAAAATCGCCTTGGTTCGTCTGCAACTGCCAAGGTTCGTGGAGATAATTCGGTGCATGATCCTCGACCGCCAGTCCATCGCCCCGTAAGGCCTCGATGATCTGGCGATCGAGATTGGACCCCGGCGGATCATAGCGACGATTGAAGTGAATCATGCAAGCGCCCGTTTCCAAAACGAGTTCGCGCAAAGTTGCAAGGGTGGGGCCGGTACGCAGAATCAAGCGACCTCCCAACTGAGCGATTGCCGTATCCAGTTCCGTGAGGGACTGGCCAAGCCACCACCGGGAGGCACGACCGAGGCGCCTGTGACCATCGCTTTCTTCATCGAGGATGAAGACCGGCATGATCGGCTTGCCATCCCGCAAGGCAGCCTGCAGGGCCGGATTATTTGTCAGGCGCAGATCCCGGCGAAACCAAAGGAGCGAGGGTGGCTGAACCATGATGCAGGTCACTTCCTTTGAACATGGGCCCGGGATATACAAGCTATCATCCATCCATTGATTGTCTGAAAGGCTGTTTGCGATGACCCGTCCGATCGGCATCATCTGCGCCTTGCCGGAAGAGCGGGCTTTATTGAGCGAATGGCTGAGCGAGGCAGAAGCGGGGCTCGTTGCCGGCAGGCCGATGATGCGGGGCAGATTGGACGGGCGGCCTGTCGTCGTAACGGAGAGCGGCTGTGGCAAGGTTGCCGCGGCCGTACAGGCGGCTTTGCTTATCGACCGCTATGATTGCCGGGCTCTCGTGGTATCGGGGGTTGCCGGAGGTTTGGCGCCGGAGCTGGCGATTGCCGATATCGTGGTGGCAGACAGCCTGATCCAACATGATTATGGTCATATGACGGAGGCGGGCCTGCGCCGGTTTCGTCCTGGCGAACCGCCTGTTGGCGATCGGCGCCACGATATCGTCTTTTCCGTCGATGCGGATTTGATGCAGCGCTTGAAGGCGTCACTGCAGGATATTTCTTTCGACATACCCGTTGATTTGGCAAAGCAAGGGCATCGCCAGGATCAGCACGTTCGCTTGGCTTTTGGGCCCATCCTGAGCGGTGACCAGTTCATCAATAGCGAAACGGTGCGCGAACGGCTGCACAGCGATTTCGGTGCTTTGGCAGTCGAAATGGAAGGAGCGGCAGTCGCCCAGGTGGCCGCCATGTCGAACTTGCCGGCAGTCGTGGTCCGGTCACTCAGCGACTTGGCCGGACGTGATAGTCATCTCGATTTTGGCCAATTCGTGGCGACGGTCGCTCCGATGGCGGCCATTGTGGTGCGGCGTCTCGTTGGCGTGATTTGATTTCTCTCGCAGTGCTTGCGAATATATCGCCCCGTTACTAGATTTTCACTCCACGGCCTTGGATGCCGGTTTTGGTAAGTGGGAGTGCCATGTCCAGATACGTTAAGGGTGCCATTCTTGGGTCTGTAACTCTCCTGTTGCTCGCGTCACAGGCGGGGGCGGCGTGTCCGACATCGCAAAAATGTGATCTGGGAGATCAACAGCAGCGGGTTGAGGACCTCCAGCGCGAAACCGATGCCCTCCGGTCCTCGGTTTTGCTGAACGAAGAGGAATTGCAGCAGGCGCTTTATGATTTGCGGGTACCACAATCATCGCCGACGCCGCTCCAGCGTCAGCGAGATCGGGAAACCATAAAGCGCGCGCAGGATAATCTCCGCGAGTCTCAGCGCGATTATTGGCGGTCACAAAATGAACTGCTCGACAGTCAGCAAACCCTTCAGCGCATGAAACAGCCCGTCCCCCCAAGCTATCAAACTCAATCGGGATTGTGATTGCGCTGCGAGCGCTGATATCCAACAATTCGTTCCATGCGAGCCGTGTGGCCGACTGCCATCGACCCTGACGCTCTAAGGGGGCCGCGCGGACCGCAGAGTTGATACAGGCATCGGCACCGCTGGTATCGCGCGTCCGGGCAACAAGGTCTTCGCTCGTCAAAAAGGTGTGATCGGCACCTGCTTCTCCTTGGGTGATTTAGTCAGTTCGTCGCCGCGGTCGGGCCGATGAGCGGGTCGTAGTATGCCGTCTCGTTGCGGTGATCTGATGCGGATCCGCATCGCTTGCGAAGACCTGGCGGCCTTACCACATAGAGATTGTCAGGGCCTTAGATGCCGGTTTCGGCAAGTGGGCGACAAATGGCTACATATATTAAGGGTATCGTTGCTGGATCTTTAGCTCTCCTGTTCCTTGCGCGGCAGGCCGAAGCGGCCTGTTTGCCGTCGCAAAGCTGCAACGTGCAGAGCCAGCAGCAGCAGGTCCAGGAGCAGCAGCGTCAAACCGATGCCTTACGTTCCACGGTCTCGCGCGATGAACAAGAGCTGCAGCGAGCCCGGACCGATTTGCGCCTCCGGCAATCGTCGGAGCTTCCACTTCAACGCCATCAAGAGCGGGAACGTGTCCGGGATGCACGTGATAACTTACGCGACTCCCAACGCGACTACTGGCAATCACAAAATCAACTGCTCGATAGCCGGCGAACGCTTCAACGCATGCAACAGCCGACAATCGTGGCGCCGCGAAGCTATCCTAGTCCGCAAACTCGATGACGATGCGGCCGTCGACCTTCGACTGAGCGAGACGATCCAGCGCCTCGTTGACATTCCGCAAGCCGATACGCTCGGTGGGGATCTTAAGTCGAGCCTGAGCACCGATCTGCAATAATTCGTTCAGCTCCTGCCGCGACCCGACGCTGGTACCGGTGATGCGTGCGCCGCTATAGGTCAGCCACTCCATGCTGAGCGGGACCGGATCGGGCACCATCGCAACGGCAACGATCCAGCCGCGCGGCCGGATGCCGTCGATCATCGCCGTCCAGGGGGCGGTGCTGGGGGCAAAGTTGATGCAAGCATCTGCGCCACCTAGATCGCGCGTCCGGGCGCCCGGTTCTTCATTGGCCAAGAAGGTGTGATCGGCGCCTGCCTGTCGGGCGATATCGAGCTTGCGTGGCGAGGTATCGACTGCAACAACGCGCGCACCGCATTGCTTGGCGAGCTGGATGGCGTAGAGGCCAAGACCACCACAACCGACGATCATGCAGGTTTTGCCGGGTCCCAGTTCCGTCTTGCGAATGGCGCCGTAAGCTGTCACGCCGGCGCAGAGCAGGGGCGCCGCGGTGACTGGATCGAGCCCGTCCGGAATGCGCGTCGTGAAGTTTTCCTGCACGATCGCGTATTCGGCGAAGCCACCATGGACGCTGAAGCCATGAGCCCGCTGATCGGCGCAGAACGATTCCCAGCCGCTGAGGCATTCCCGGCAGCCGCCACAGGTATCGTGCAGCCAGGGCAGCGCAACGCGTTCGCCAAGCTCGTAACGTTCCGCGCCTGAGCCCTGGCCGACAACGCGGCCCACGCCTTCGTGCCCCAAGATGAGCGATTGGGGATGACCGGCGGCGCTGGCGGAACCATCGCGCACATGCAGGTCGGTGTGGCAGACCCCGCAAGCTTCGAGCTTGATGAGTAATTCACCGGGGCCCGGTACAGGGACGGGAACCTCACGCAGATCAAGAGGCGCGCCAGGCTGGGTCAAAACGGCAGCCAGCATTTGTTTCATCTTCCACCTGCGTCATCGATAGGGTCGGCCGGCAGAGTGCCGATACCGGCTGAATGATTTTGGATGTATAGATAGAAAATTGGATGACTGTCAAATTAAGGTATTATCGTCCGAGCCGTCGATGAGCAAAGTCCTTGATCAGGTCCACGGCTTCACTCCGGTCCAGGCCTTCCTTTTCGATCGCGCAGCGCATCCACATGCCATCGATCATCACGCTGATCCCTTTGACCAGGCGATCCGCCTCGGCTGGCGTGGTGAGGCTCGCCAGGCAATCCAGCAGATTGCTCCGCAGCCGACGATAAAACAGTGTCTGTAACCGGTCGAATTCCGGATGTTCAGGCACGGCAGAATAAAAGGATACCCAGGCGCTGGCTGTGGCCCGGTCATAAAGATGTGCAGGAAAATTGCCTTCGATGATTGCGTCCAGGCGGGCCAAAGGCGTGTCCGCTTCATGGAGCCGGCGGATCACTTCTTCCATGATCAACCGATTGGCGTAACGCACCATCGCGATCAGCAGATCTTCCTTACTTTTATAGTAATAGTTGATAATGCCGTGCGACATTCCGGCTTGCTTGCCGATGCGGGCCATGGTGAGGCCGCGAAACCCATATTGCCGAAAGGTTTCGTAAGCAGCCTTGATTAGTTCCTGTCGGCGAATGGATTCGATACTGGCCCGCATCTCAGATATCTCCAGAGCAACGTACGACTAATCGGCGGTTGCGGATTCTTGTCACAGCAGCCCAGCGTAAGTAAGCCGGGCCCGAGAGACAAATTATTTTCTGGATATCCAGAAAATTGGACAATTATCCAAAATCTATTGACCGGTATTTCCAGACTGCCTAGCTTGCGGGTGCGGTTAAACCGGCACCGGCCGGAAGAATGTTCGGCCGCGCGACCGCCAGCAAGGCGGCGACTGGGAGAGAGGAAAGCATGATGAAAAAATACCAATTCGCGGCCGCCGGCCTGGCCGTGGCGATCGGTTTTGCCGCGCAGCCGGCTATGGCCGGTGACCCCAAAAGCTGTGCTTCGGTCCATGTGGCGGAACTCGGCTGGACCGATATCGCCTTCACCACTGGCG
Organism: Dongia soli; assembly: GCF_034044715.1. Classification (NCBI taxonomy): domain Bacteria; kingdom Pseudomonadati; phylum Pseudomonadota; class Alphaproteobacteria; order Rhodospirillales; family Dongiaceae; genus Dongia; species Dongia soli. The sequence continues at coordinate 438,026 of NZ_JAXCLW010000002.1, forward strand.
TGGCGCAGGTTTTGACCGAAAGCCTGGGCTATAAGCTGAAGAGCGACCTCCTGGGTCTCGATGTGGTCTATCAGGCGTTGAAGATGGGTAAGCTCGACGTCTTCATGGGGAACTGGCGTCCCATTCAGAATGAACAGTTCAAGCAATATTTCGACGAGGGCTCGCTGGACGTGCTCGGTCCCAATCTGCTGGGCGCCAAGTATACGGTCGCAGTGCCGACTTATGTGGCGGATGCCGGGGTCAAATCCTTCGCCGATCTCGCCAAGTTCGGCGACAGGTTCGACTACAAGATCTACGGCATCGAGCCCGGCAGCAATCAGCCTCTAATCGACGCGGTCCAAAAGAATGAATTCGGCCTGGGCAAATGGAAGGTCGTCGAATCGAGCGAGCAGGGCATGTTGACCCAGGTCGATAAGGCCTATCGCAAGCAGAAGTGGATTGCGTTCATGGGTTGGGAGCCCCATGCGATGAATGTCGATTACAACATTACGTATCTCTCGGACGGTGACGACATTTTCGGCGCCAATTTCGGCAGCTCGGACGTCTACACCCTGTCCCGCAAGGGTTATGCCCAGCAATGCCCCAATATTGCTAAGCTGTTCCAAAATCTTCAGTTCAAGGTCGAGTTTGAAAACCATGGTATCCAGGCGATGCTGAAGCAGGGCAAGTCCGCTACCGCCGCGGCGACGGAAATGATGCGCAAGAACCCCGATCTGGTGAAAACCTGGCTGAACGGTGTCACCACGCTGGATGGTCAGGATGGCCTGGCGGCCGTTCGGAAAAAGATCGGTAGTTAAGCAGCCAGCTCCTCTGCTAAGGATAGCGGCGCCGTCCCAGATCGTCGGGGACGGCGCTGTTTCTTTTGAAGCTGTCGCATGTCGCCCAATCTGGTCACCACGCTGAGTATTCTGGCAGCAGCCCTTGTTGTTGCAGGCTTGGCCAATTGGCAATTGCGTCGCCCGGTTTCGGGTCGGTTTCTACCCTTTCTGCCTTGGCTCGGTGTCCAGTTTCTGGCCGCGCTGATCGCGATCGTCATGCTTGGCCATCTGGTGACCTTGCTGACAGGGCAGGAATTCAAAAGTCGTTATGGTTATTGAGCTTGCGGCGACGCCAGCAATTGCTGCCAGCGTGTCGCTTCCCGCTCTCGTTCAGCCTGTTCGAAAGGCTGGGCCGGCTGAAAACCCCAAACAGGCTTCGGCCAGGCCGGGTCACCACTAAAGCGGCCGATTACATGAATATGTAATTGCGGAACCATATTACCCAAGGCCCCGATATTGACCTTCGTCGGGTTGCATTCGCGCTGCAAGGCATCGCTTGCCTGGCTGATTTCGTCCATCAGCCGGTGACGTTCCGCCTGCAGCAGGTCGGTGATTTCCCGGCACTCCCTGCGTCGTGGCACCAGGATCAGCCATGGATAAGTCGTGTCGTTCATGCGCAAGACACGGCAAAGCGGCCAGTCCGTAATCTCGAAGGTATCCTTGGCTAGCTGAGGGTGCAGGGCAAATTCGCTCATCGTCGCGGGCTCGATCGGGTAGGGCGTTGAACATAGTGTGAAGTGGTTGCGGCTGGGCCATCATAATGCCATGGTTGACGGCAACCGCATGCAAGAATCTGCGGCGTGGCTAGAGTCGGATGCTCACATGTGGAATCACTGGAGCGATTGCACTTGTGATTTGATTGAACGATGTCGGAGCGGCATGTTCCAACCGGGGGAGCGCATGGCGTCGAAAGGTGTCCTGCCAGAAATGGCAGTCATTGGCCTTTTCCAATCTTCAGTTATCCTAGCGGCAAAAACAATCTGGGCGGTGCCATATCCGCCGGTCGAAACGGCGTAAAGCGGGGATAGCGGTCAAGCGATGTTCCAAGCACTCAGTTCTGTCCTCTCGCTGCTGATCGGCGCGGGCATTCTGATTCTCGGCAATGGCTTGATCGGCATTCTGCTGCCGATCCGGCTCAGCATCGAGCATATCTCGCCCGAAACCACCGGTCTGATCATGTCGGCTTATTACGCCGGCTTCATGCTGGGCAGCAAATATGGCCAGGTGGTCATTCAGCGTGTGGGGCATATCCGCACCTTTGCGGCTTTTGCCGCGCTCCTGACCGCCACGGTGATGGTCTGCGCCTTGATTTTCAATCCGGCGCTCTGGGCTGTCCTGCGGGCGTCGATCGGTTTTTGTATGGCGGCACTCTATGCCACGATCGAAAGCTGGCTGAATGTTCGTAGCAGCAATGAGAACCGCGGTCAGGTGCTGTCGTTCTATATGGTAACCAACTACTTGGCATCGGCCCTTGGCCAGTTCCTGGTCAATGCGCGGGAGACCTCGGGCGTGGAGCTCTTCTGCCTCGCGGCGCTGTTGACCTCACTGTCGCTGGTACCGGTGGTGATGACACGGGTTGCTGGTCCGGAAATCAGCGGCATCAGGCCCCTGGGCTTAAAAAGCCTTTATCAGGCATCTCCGCTCGGCGTGGTGGCGACTTTCGGGGCGGGGTTGCTCACCGGCGCGTTCTATGCGCTCGCCGCCGTCTACGCCAATCGGATCGGCCTATCGGTTTTCCAGGTCTCGCTATTCGTGGCTGTGCCGGTTTTCGCCGGCCTTATTTTGCAATGGCCGATCGGCCGCCTGAGTGACCGGTATGACCGGCGCACCGTCTTGCTGGCCGTTCTGGTCGGCGCCGCGACAGCCAGTCTGGTCCTTTCCATTCTCAGCGTCAGCGCCGCCGCCTTGACACCGCTGCTCCTTGCCAGCGCCGTGCTCGGTAGCTGTCTTGCCACGATCTATCCGATCGCCGTTGCCCAAGCTTTCGACTATATCGACCGTGCCGTGATGGTTTCCGCCAATAGCAGTATGCTGTTCATATGGTCGATCGGCGCTACTGCCGGTCCCCTGATCGCGTCTTTCGTGATGGGGCAGGTGGGGCCGACCGGCCTGTTCTTTTATCTGACGATCGTTGCCGTAATCATCGCCGGCTTCACGCGCTATCGCATGAGCGCCCGCCAAGCTCTGCCGACAAGCGAACAGTCCAGTTTCGTGGCGCTGACTACGTCCTCGGCCATTGCAGGGGCGCTCGATCCGCGCGCCGATCCGTTGCCTGAATTCTACTACGACGATGTCGATCCAGGGGATCGCTAGAAGAAAAGTCCCGTCAGGATAAGTGCCTGACGGGACTTTGTATCCTTCAGCGCTGTGATGTCCGCCAGTTCTCCGCGATATAGACCGGCACATTGGCCTTCGGTAGCGGAGTCTTACCCAGGATCATATCCGAGCATTTCTCCGCCACCATGATGGTCGGCGCATTCAGATTACCGCTGACCACGCTTGGCATGATGGAAGCATCGACTATGCGCAGCCCTTCAAGCCCACGCACGCGCGCCTGCGGATCAACCACGGCCATGTCGTCGGTACCCATCTTGCAGGTGCAGGAAGGGTGATAGGCACTATCGCCCCGCTCGCGCACAAAGGCATCAATCTCAGCATCGGTTTTTACATGGGCGCCTGGATTGATTTCAGGTCCCCGGAAAGGCTCGAAAGCCTTTTGCGCGAATATTTCGCGCGTCAGTTTCACCGCATCGCGGAATTCGCGGCGATCCTGCTCTTCCATGAGATAGTTCGGCTGGATGATGGGGTGCTGGCGCGGATCGGTGGATTTCAGTTTGATCCAACCACGCGACGCTTGCCGCATATTGCCGATATGTACCTGATACGCATGGCAGGTGCCGTTCTGGCGACCATGATCATTGACTGTTGAGGGCAGGAAGTGGAACTGCAGGTTCGGATGCTCGATGCCAGCCTGCGACCGGATGAAACCACCGGCTTCAAGATGGGCCGAGGTGCAGACGCCACTGCGGGTCAGGAACCATTGCACACCGGCTAAAGCCATCGGCACCGGTTTCGTATAGGTATAAAGCGTGATCGGCTTGGTGCATTGCTGCTGGATGTACATCTCCAGATGTTCCTGAAGATTCTGGCCGACACCGGGCAGGTCGTGCTTGACCTCGACGCCAACCTCTCGCAAATGATCCGCCGGGCCGATGCCTGACAGCATCAGCAATTGCGGCGAGTTGATGGCGCCGCCGGAGCAGATGACTTCACGTTCCGCCCGGTAGCGCTTTACCTGGCCATTCTGGACGAACTCGACGCCGACTGCCCGCTGGCCTTCGAGAATGATGCGCTGGGTGAAGGCGCGGGTTTCCACGGTGACGTTGGACCGCTTTTCTGCAGGATGCAGATAAGCCATGGCAGCGGACCAGCGGCGGCCGTTGCGGATGGTCATATCCATCCGTCCGACACCTTCCTGCTGATAGCCATTCATATCCTTGGTGAAAGGATAACCAGCTTGCTGGGCGGCCTCGATGAAGGCGTCGAAGAGAACGTTCTGCTGCGTGCCGGTATGCACCCAGAGCGGGCCGCTGTCGCCGCGATATTCATCGCCGCCTATTTCGCGTGTCTCCGCGCGACGGAAATAAGGGAGGATTTCCTGATAAGACCAACCGTCGCAATTTTCCTTGAACGCCCAGCGGTCGTAATCCAGCGCATGGCCGCGAACATAGACCATAGCGTTCAGTGCCGAAGAGCCGCCGAGAACGCGGCCGCGCGGCCAGTACATGACACGGTTGTTCATGTGGGCCTGCGGTTCGGTATGGTAGTACCAATTATATTTATCGTCGCAAAGATTGTACATCAGCGCGGCCGGCATGTGGATTTTCCAGTTCCACCATTCATCCCGCGGGCCCGCTTCCAGCACGCAAACCGAATGGCCTTCGGCCGAAATCCGGTTCGTCAGGACGCAGCCGGCGGAGCCGGCGCCGACAATCACATAATCGAAAGTCGCATCAAAATTCATCGTCTTACTTTCCCCGCTTAGTAAGGCGCAGCCACGTTGCCGCCTTCGACATAGACGGATTTGAGCTGCGTATAGTGTTCGACCGCCGCAAGGCTGTTCTCACGGCCGATACCGGACAATTTGTTGCCGCCGAACGGCATCTCGATCGGCGTGATGTTGTAGTTGTTGATCCAGCAGGTACCGGCCTCAAGCCGGGCGATGACGCGATGGGCTCGCTGGATGTCCTTGGTGAAGACGCCGGCTGCGAGGCCGAATTCCGTGTCATTGGCGCGCCGGATGACTTCTTCCTCATCCTTGAAGCTGAGGACGGACATGACCGGGCCGAAGACTTCTTCTCGACAGATCGACATGTCATCGCGGCAATCGGCGAAGATGGTGGGCTCGACGAAGCATCCGTTCACCAAATCGCCATCCGTGACGCGCTTCCCGCCGGCGACCAGTTTCGCGCCGCTCTTCTTCCCCGCTTCGATATAGCCCAGGACCTTTTCCATATGATCCTGGCTGATGAGCGCACCGACATGGGTTTCCGGATCCATCGGATTGCCGATCTTCATTTTCTTGACCCGCGCGGTCAGCCTTTCCAGGAAGGCATCCACGATGGCTTCCTGGACGAAGACACGCGTCCCGTTGGAGCAGATCTCTCCCTGAGTATAGAAGTTGCCAAGGATGGCGGCGGAGACGGCATTGTCGAGATCGGCGTCGGCAAAGATCAGGAGCGGCGACTTGCCGCCGAGCTCCATGGTCACTTTCTTCAGCGACTGTGCGGCTGCCGCCATCACACGCTTGCCGGTGGGGACTGAGCCGGTCAGCGACACCTTGGCGACGCCGGGATGCGCGGTCAGCGCTTCGCCCACCGTAGCATGACCATGCAGCACGTTGAAAACGCCATCCGGCAAGCCTGCTTCGGTATAGATTTCCGCCAGCTTCACCGCTGTCGTCGGGGTGAGGGGGGCTGGCTTGAAGATCATGGCATTGCCGCAGGCGAGGGCCGGGCCGGATTTCCAGCAGGCGATCTGGATCGGATAATTCCAGGCACCGATACCGACACAGACGCCGAGCGGTTCGCGACGCGTGTAAGCGAAAGACTGGCCAAGATCGAAATGTTGGCCGTGCAGCGAGGGTGCGATGCCGGCGAAATATTCGATCGCATCGGCGCCGCTGAGAATATCGACTGCCGCCGCTTCCTGGATCGGCTTGCCGGTATCCAGGACTTCCAGGCGTGCCAGCTCCTCATTCCGCTCTCGCAACAACTTCACAGCGTTCATGAGAATACGCCCGCGTTGCGCACCGGTCATCGTCGACCAGACTGCAAATCCCTTCTTGGCAGCGGCAACGGCCTTGTCGACATCGGTCTTGCTGGCGACTTGGACCTTGCTGATCACGACGCCGGTCGCCGGATTGACGTTGTCATAGCTCTCGTTTGAGGTCGCGTCCTGTAAGCGTCCGTCGATGAACAGTTGCAATTCGCTCATAGCGTTATTCCAGGGCTATGTTCAGATTCAGTTTGGAATTCAGGTAGTCGATCACCAGCCGCCGTGCGGTTGCGCCATTGGGCGTATCTTGTTTCAGGGCCGCGCGCAGCCATAATCCGTCGATGAGCAATGCAACGAGAGTGGCGATGGCTTGCACATCATGGCCACGCGTGAGGGGGCGCAAGGCATCGACAAGATTATCGTGCAGACGGCCGATGATGATGCGCTGCACCCGGGCCAGTCTTGCGCTATTGGGCACCTGCGCCCAAAAGGCGAGCCAGGCAGAAACCCCCTCAGGGGTGAATACTTCAGCACCTATATTACCATCTATTACAGCCATCAGCCGTTCGACTGGAGTCCTAGCAGCCCGCTGCCGGCTGACCACGGCAAGGCGCAGATTTGTACCAAGCCGCCGCAACGTCGCTTCCAGCAGATCCGCCTTGTCCTCGAAGTAATGATGGACGATGCTGGTGGAGACCCCAGCTTTGGCGGAGATCCGTGACAGGCTGGACTCGGCGAAACCGACTTCGTGAATCGACGCGATGGTCGCATCGATCAATTGCCGCCGCCGAATTTCTTCCATGCCTAGTTTCGGCACTTTTCCCTCACCAGTCCGTCGGCCATCGCGGCCGGATTTTGGCTGGCGGCCCGGATCACAAATGGTCGGGCCGCTAAAGTGAGGTCATGATGCGGGTTTTATATTGGTCGATCAATCAAAAAAGGCCCTTGGCCTTGACGCAAAAGCGGCATAAGGTGACGCAGTCGGTGAGATTTCTCACCGCCGGAGCCAATAGATTCTGCCGCTCTGACATCCGCAAAAGGCCAGGCAGTTGAACCGGCTGGCCCACCGCAAGAAGGGCGCGGAATAACAGGTGGCGATCAACCTTGTGCTGGGAGGCACAGCGATGAACTTTCGTAAGCTCGTGGTGGCGACTGTTTTTACGGTTGCCTCTTTCACTGCTGCTCAAGCGGCTGAACCAGATTCCTGCAAGAAGGTCCATCTGGCCGATGTGGGCTGGACCGATAACACCGCGATCAATGGCTTGTTTACCACGACGCTGAAGGGTCTTGGGTATGAGCCGAAGGTCGATACCTTGGCGCTGCCGGTGATCCTGGAGAGCCTCAAGAACAAAGATCTTGATATCTTCCTCGACAACTGGATGCCGTCGAACGAAGCCAATGTGAAGCCTTATATCGAGGCCAAGACGATCGATCAGTTGAAGCCAAATCTGGTGGGTGCCGGTTATGGCCCGGTGGTGCCGGATTATGTCGCCGCTGCCGGCGTCAAGGACATCAAGGACCTCGCCGCTAACAGCGACAAGTTCAAGAAGAAATTCTATGGCATCGAGCCGGGCAATGACGGCAACAAGATCGTCCAGGCGAAGATCGATGATCCGGCAAACGGCCTGAAGGGCTGGAAGCTGATCGAATCTTCTGAGCAGGGCATGCTGGCCGAAGCGCAGAAGAAGATGTCCAAGAAGGAATGGATCGTGTTCCTGGGCTGGGCGCCGCATCCGGTCATGGGCGCGATGCCGCTGGTCTATCTGACCGGCTTCGAAAAGGACGGCTTCGGCGAAGCGCATATTCACACGCTGACCCGCCCCGGTTACTCGCAGGAATGCACCAATGTCGGCAAATTGCTGGATAACCTGCAATTCGATCTGAAGATGGAAAGTGCGATCATGGATGAGATCGGCAAGGGTCAGGACGGCGAAAAGGCCGCCTCTGCCTGGCTGAAGCAGAATCCGGCGGTGCTGGACAAGTGGCTGGCCGGCGTCACTACGGCGGATGGCCAGGATGGCGCTGCAGCTGTGAAGAAAAGCCTCGGTCTCTAATATTCGTCATTGAAGGCGGCCTCGGCTTTTCTATTCTAAGCCGAGGCCGCCTATTATTTTATCTTGCACCCAGTTCGGGAGCTGTCGGGCCAGGGTTGTGCGGCTCGGCTTGCGGGGGAGCGCGATGGAACAGCTGGAAACTTGGATTACTGATAACAAAATCCCGATCGGTTTGTGGGCGAAGGAGTTCATCGAGTGGATCAAGGTCTATTTCGGTGCGATCTTCGATTTCATTTCGGACAAGATCGGCGGCGGGATGGATGCCTCCGTCGAATGGTTGCAAAGTGCGCATGTTCCGCCGCTGATCTTCATCGCGGTTTTTGCCATCCTTGCTTTTTTGCGGCAGCGCGACTGGCTAATCACGCTTCTCGTCGTTATCGGTTTCCTGTTTATTCTCAATCTCAATCTCTGGGATGAGATGATCGCGACCTTGTTGCTGGTCGTCTATTCCACGTTGTTGAGCCTAGCCATCGGTATTCCGATCGGCATTATCTGTGCCAGGAGACCCTGGCTTTATAGCCTGGTCGCGCCGGTCCTCGACTTAATCCAGACGCTTCCCAGTTTCGTCTATTTGGTTCCGGCTCTCGCTTTGTTCGGCCTGGGTATGGTGCCGGCCGTGGTTGCCACTTTCTTGTTTGCTATCGCGGCGCCCGTCCGCCTGACCTATCTCGGTATCAGCCAGGTGCCGGTGGCGCTGGTCGAAGCGGGCGAATCCTTCGGCAGTACGCGTTGGCAATTACTTGCAAAAGTGAAGCTTCCGGCGGCGATGCCGACCATCATGGCCGGCGTCACGCAGACGATCATGCTCTCCCTATCGATGGTGGTCATCGCCGCCTTGGTCGGCGCCCCTGGCCTCGGCGTGCCGGTGGTTCGCGCGCTGGCTCAGGCGAATGTTGCCCTGGGTTTCGAGGGCGGTCTCGCCATCGTGGTCCTCGCGATCATCCTGGACCGTGTCATGAAGCAGCCCAAGGCTCGCCGCCGTCAGGTGAAGAAGCAGGCGTAAGGAGATCGCGATGAGCAATACATCTACCGTTCGCTTCGAACATGTCGATGTCGTCTTCGGTAAAAAGGCGAAGGAAGCGGTCTCCTTGCTGGACCGCGGCGAGGGGCGCGACAGTATCCTCGATAAAACCGGCTCTCTTGTGGCGGTTCACGATGCGTCCGTTTTCGTCAATGAAGGCGAAATCCTTGTGCTGATGGGATTGTCGGGCTCCGGCAAATCCTCTCTCCTCCGCTGCATCAACGGCCTCAACAAGGTGACGCGTGGCAAGGTTATCGTGCATGACGGGAGCCAGGAGGTGGATGTTGCCGCCTGCAACGGAGAGACGCTCCGTCGCCTTCGCCAGAACCGTATCTCCATGGTGTTCCAGCAATTCGGCCTGATGCCATGGCTGACTGTGCACGATAATATCGGCTTCGGTCTCGACATCCGCGGGATGAAAAAGGACGAACGCGACCGGCTGGTGGATGAGAAGATCAAGCTGGTGCGCCTGGACAAGTTCGCTGACAAGTTTGCCCATGAACTTTCAGGAGGCATGCAGCAGCGGGTCGGCCTGGCTCGCGCCTTTGCGACCGAGGCGGATATTCTGTTGATGGATGAACCATTCTCGGCCCTCGACCCGTTGATCCGTGAGCATCTCCAGGACGAACTCCTGGAACTGCAGCGCAATCTGAAGAAGACCATTGTCTTCGTCAGCCACGATCTCGACGAGGCGCTCAAGATCGGCAACCGCATTGCCATCATGGAAGCCGGCAAGGTCGTCCAATTCGGGACGCCGGAAGAGATCATCCTCAACCCGGTCAATGACTATGTCCGGCAATTCGTCGCCTCGATGAATCCACTGACCGTGCTGAAGGGTGGGACCTTGATGCGGCCCGTGACCGATCTGGTGCGGGAGCCTGGTAGCAGCTTCGTTCAGCTCGACCGGGCCGGACGCTGTCGCTGCCGGCTCGACGATGCGGGGCGGCCGATCGATCTGATGATCAATGGCCGCGCGGGCAGCTTCGTTCCCTATAGCAGCGAGCTCGACCTTGCCAATCTACCGGACGATGTCATGGTGAGCGGTGGCGAACGGACGCCAATGAAGGCCGCTGTCATGGTGCGGCAACTAACAAAACGGCCACTGGTGCTGTTGAACGGCGACGGCGAACTGATCGGTGTGGTCGGCGAGCATGAGCTGTATCGCGGCATGTTGCGCCAGACGGAATACGCCCGAGCGTGAAGTGCCGACCAGCCTGGAAGTTCCGACGATGAGCAACGTCCGAGCCGTCCTATTCGACAAAGATGGGACGCTGTTCGATTTCTATCGCACTTGGGGGCCGGTAACTGAGGCTGCGGCCCTTGTCGTCGCCCATGGCGATCCGATCAGGGCTGAGATCATTCTCACCGGTTCCGGCAAGGACCCGAAAACCGGGCGGTATCGGCCCGGCTCGCCCATCGCCTCGGGCAGCAACCAGGAAATCGCGCAGCTTTGGGCCGATCTCCTTGGCCGCCATGATGAAGCTGGCGAGATTTATCGGCAGATGGAAAGCATGTTCCTGGAGCGTCAACGGCAAGGCGCCGTGCCGGTGCTCGATTTGCCGGTCTTCTTCAGCCGATTGCGGCATCGCGGCTTGAAGCTTGGCGTCGCCACGATGGATAGCGAATTGGGCGCTCTGACGGCGATGGACCGTTATGGGGCCCGCGATTGCCTCGACTTCATTTGCGGCTTCGATACTGGCCATGGCGTGAAGCCCGGGGGCGGCATGGTCGAGGCCTTCGCGCGGGAGATGGGCATCGCTACGGGCGCCATCGCGGTGGTGGGCGACAGCCCGCACGATATCGAAATGGCGCGGGCCGGCGGGGCAGGGCGCGCAATCGGCGTTCTAACCGGTGTCAGCCCGCGCGAAGCGCTGCTGGAGTGCGGCGCCGACATCGTGATCGATAGCATCGCCGATCTGGAAACTGTCCTGTAGCTTCTCCGATCAGGGCCGGTTGCGCATCAGATGGGCGCGCATGGCGGAAAGCCCTTCGATCGTATGGCGTCGTCCAAAGCCGATGCGGAAGCGGTCGGCCGGTGTCTTGCTCAAGGCCGATTCATAGATGCTGGCGGGCAGCAGGACGATGCCATCTTCCTCAGCCAGTCTTCGGCAAAAAACCTCGACACCGTCCCTCCCTTTATACCGGGGGAAGGCAATGCAGCCGCCATCCGGAACCGACCAGTCGAACAAATCGGAAAATTCATCGAAGAAGGTATTCATGGCCCGAAGATTCTCAGCAATCAGATCGTGATTGCGGCGGAGGATTCGGTCCCGGGCTTTTAAAGCGATGATGGCCAGATGTTCCGACGGGCCGGCATTGCAGATGGACAAATAATGCTTGATGCGCTCCATTCGCGAGAGCAATGCGTGATCGCGGCAAGCAATCCAGCCGATGCGCAAGCCCGGCAGGCCATAGGCCTTGGACATGACGTTTAACGACAAGCCGCGCTCGTAGGCATCGGCGGCCTGCGGCAATTGGATGCCGGGATCACGTTCCAGGCCGCGATAGACCTCGTCCGACAGAAGATAGATACCATGCTGCCGGCAAAGCGCGATCAACGCGTTGAACTGGCCGCGATCCATCACCTTGCCGGTCGGATTATGCGGGAAGTTCACATAGATCAGTTTTGTCTTCGGCGTGATCATCCGCTTGACGGCATCGACATCGAGCGCCCAGGCATTGCTTTCGTCCAAAGGGATGCCGTCCGTCTTGCAGATCGTCATCGGGAGCGTTTCGGCCGATTGATAATTCGGCGTCACGATCAAGGCATGATCGTCCTTTTCCAGAATGGCATGCATGGCCGCGAAGATTCCTTCCTCGGCGCCAGCAAAGCAGAGCACATCCACCGCCTGCAGCGTTTCGTAAGTTGAGGCGACCGCCGCGCGCAACGCAGGCGTGCCGAAGGTTTCGATATAGCAGAGCGGCATATTTTGGAAGCTATCGCGATCGGCCGGCCCGGCCATTTCCAGAAGCTCGTTCAGCGTCAAGGTCTCCATATCCGACGCCGTCATGTGGTAACGGGCGCTGAATTCCCATTTCGATAAATAGGTTTCCAGCCGGAAATGGGGCAGCATGGTCATGACTTGACTCGCTTCGGTTTTGAGGTGGTTTTGGGAGCGTGCGACCGCCGTGCCGCTGCCAGCAAACCGTAAACGGTTGCGCGGCTGACGCCAAGCGTTTGCGCGATGAAGGGCGTTGCATTGCGGGTTTGAAACAGTCCCGCTTTATCCAATCGCGCCAGGAGGGATATGCGGTCGGCGCGATCAAGGGCAGCCATGGACTTGCCGGTCTCGCCAAGGAAATGCCGGATCTACAGATTGATCCGCTCGCGCCAGTCGTGACGGAACAGTGGCTCCGGCCGGTCGGTCAGCGGTGTTGCAAAGGCACTGAGGAGTGCGATGGCAGCATCGAATTTCGACAGATCCAGATTTATGCAGAGGAACCCTGCACGCCGATTGTCTTTATCCCGCAAGACGGCGCTGATCGATTTGATCCGGCTGCCATCGAAATTGGCTTTCTCATAAGGCCCATAGGTATCGGCTTCTTCCAGAAGATCGGGATCATGGCCGAGATGGGATGGAGCGCCGGGGCGACGTTTCGAGAAGGCATTCCAGATCCGCACCACACGGTCGGTCATCACGTCATGAATCACCACTTCCGCATGGGGATGCAGCAAGGCCGCCACGGCTTGCGCGGTTGGAAAATGAATGGCGAGGGGATGCGGCGCGGAATCGATCTTCTTCATAGCTAGACAATATGTACAATCTTTACAAACTGTCAAATGCGCTTGCCGTGTTGAAGACCGCAGTGGAGTTGCGGTTGTTACAGATTGTTACCTTTTTCCCCACCGCTATTGCTTGACCCTCTCGACGAACGGGCCTACCGATGGAGAGAGAACGCGAATGATTTGCATGTGCATTTAACTCTTCTTCCTCCATACGTTGTCGCGGCGGTTAATGATGCTGCAGGTGGATTTCGAGTAGCCGAGGTCAGTTACCTGATGCTGGTTCCATTTTTGATCATGCTGCGAGAAGGGATCGAAGCGGCCCTGATCGTGGGAATTGTCGCCAGTTATCTGAAACAAACGGGTCGTCAGAAGTGGATGGGCGCGGTATGGATCGGCGTCATCACCGCCTGCGTTCTTTGTCTGTTGATAGGACTCTTGCTGGATCTCGGCAGTGCCGAATTTCCGCAGCGCCAACAGGAGATATTCGAAGCCGGCGTTGGCCTGATAGCCGTTTGTATTTTGACTTCGATGGTCTTCTGGATGAAGAAGGCCGCACGCGCCATCAAGGCTCAATTGCACGATTCCATCGATGCAGCCTTGAAACCCGGTGACAGGCAGGGGCTCGCCTTGGCCGGTATGGCATTCTTCGCTGTCGCCCGCGAAGGGTTGGAATCCGTTTTCTTTCTGCTTGCGACCTTTCAACAGAATGTCGGCACCGCCGCGCCGATAGGCGCGATTATCGGTCTGCTGGCCGCGATCGGCCTGGGCTTCGGCATCTATTACGGCGGTGTCCGGATCAATCTGAAACGTTTCTTTCATTGGACCGGCGTGTTCATCCTCTTCGTCGCGGCCGGGCTGCTGGCCGGATCAGTACGCTCTCTGCACGAGGCTGGTCTGTGGAATGGATTGCAATCCATCGCTTTCGATCTGAGCGGCGTCTTGCCGTCCGATAGCGTGCTGGGTTCTGTCCTCGGCAGCATTCTCGGCTATCAGGATATGCCCACGATGGGGGAGGTCCTGGCCTATTGCCTCTTTCTTTTCCCCGCTTTGGCGCTGTTCCTCGGTGGCTTGCACCGCCACGCGGTAGCTAAAACCAGTGCTTGAACGCCTGGAGGGGTATTATTGATGTCGCGGTCTCATGCAAGTACCTATCTGATCGGCGCTATCGTTGCTGTGGCTGTCGTGGGTGTTTTCGGCATCTATGCCGTTGCTTCGGTCAAAAAAAGCAGGGACCTGCAAACGACCAACCCAACCCAGTCTGCGTCGCAAGAGCAAGATGCCGTCACCGTTGCCGTCACCGTCACGGGGAAAGCCTGCGAGCCGAATGCGCTTACGGTACCGGCCGGCAAAACTACCTTTCTCATCGTCAATAAAAGCTCACGCGCGCTGGAATGGGAGATCCTGAACGGCGTGATGGTGGTCGATGAGCGAGAAAACATCGCACCAGGTTTTATGCAGAAGTTGACGACGACGCTTGCGCCCGGCAGCTATGACATCACCTGCGGCCTGCTGAGCAACCCGAAGGGAAAGCTCACCGTCACCACGACGGGAGCGCAGCCGACACAGAAGCCATCCGCGGTCGATCTGATCGGGCCGATCGCCGAATACAACGTTTACGTCATCAGCGAAACCGACGATCTGGCTGCCGATACGAAGAAGTTCACCGACGCGGTGCGCGGCAACCGTCTGCAAGAAGCGCAATCGCTCTATGCGCCGGCGCGTATGCATTATGAGCGGATCGAGCCGATTGCAGAATTGTTCAGCGATCTTGATGCCAGCATCGATTCCCGGGCCGACGACCACGAGAAGAAGGAACAGGACCCCAATTTCACCGGCTTCCACCGTCTCGAATACGGTCTCTTTAGCCGGAAAAGCACGGTGGGGCTCAATGCCTTTGCCGACCAACTGGATGCCGATACCCAGGAGCTGCAGAAGCGGATCGCCGATCTGACCATTCCCCCGGAAAAACTGGTGGATGGTGCCGCCGCCCTGATCGAGGAAGTGGCTTCCAGCAAGATCAGCGGCGAAGAAGACCGCTATAGCGGCACCGACCTATGGGATTTCCAGGCCAATGTCGAGGGCGCGGAAAAGATCGTCGATCTGCTGCGCCCGCTGACCCAGAAGGCCGACAGGGCGCTGAGCGAGAGGATCGACGGCAATTTCAAGGCCGTTGAACAGATACTGGCGAAGTACAAGGCGGCGACGGGCGGCTACCTGAACTACGACAAACTCACCAAGGAAGATCGCACGACATTGCAGGGTCCGATCACTGCGCTGGCCGAGGATCTTTCCAAGCTCCACGGCACGCTGGGGTTGAACTGAGCAGGCTGGAGGCGAGCGATGACGATCAAGAAGCCGAACCAGGAAAACGGACCAATTTTGCCGGAGCGACGCAGCCTGTTGCTTGGCATGGGCGCCGCCGGCGGTGGCGCGGTGTTGGCGGCCTTGTCAGGGAATGTGGCCCGCGCCGATCAAATGCCCGTTGCAAAAGCTGAGCTGATGAATGAAGCCCAGCCGTTCTATGGCAATCATCAGGCCGGCATAACCACCCCGCGGCCGGCGGCGGCCATGACGGTTGCCTTCGATGTGCTGGCCACGACGCGTGCCGATCTGCAGCGCTTGTTCCAGACATTGAGCGAGCGCATTTCCTTCCTGATGAAAGGTGGGCCGGCTCCGACCGGCGATCCAAAATTTCCCCCGGCGGATTCCGGTGTGCTTGGGTCGCAAATCGTTCCTGATAACCTGACAATGACCATTGCCGTTGGCGCGTCCCTGTTCGATGAACGCTTCGGGCTTGGGAAAGTCAAGCCAGGTCACCTGGTGCGAATGACGGGGTTTCCCAACGACGCATTGGATGCCGATATGTGCCATGGCGATCTTCTGCTGCAGATCTGTTCCAACAGCAACGAGGTCAATATCCACGCCCTGCGGGATGTGGTGAAAAATCTCCCCGATCTGCTGATGGTGCGATGGAAGCAGGATGGTTTCCTGCGGATCGAGGAAAGCGCCAGCAAAAAGACGGCGCGCAACCTGCTGGGATTCAAAGACGGCACTGCCAATCCAAATGCGACGGATGAGGCAGTCATGAACAAGATCGTCTGGGTACAGCCGAATGCAGGCGAACCAACTTGGGCGACGGGCGGAACCTATCAGGTGGTCCGGGTCATCCGCCACTTCGTGGAGAGATGGGATCGCACACCCTTGCATCAGCAGGCCGAAATTTTCGGTCGCGATAAAGTCGAGGGCGCTCCCCTCGGCATGAAATCGGAATTCGATGCGCCGGATTACGTGAGCGACCCGAAAGGGCAGAGGATCGCGCTCGACTCTCATATCAGGCTGGCTAATCCGCGCAGGCCCGAGACCGAAGAAAACCTCATTCTGCGCCGGCCGTTCAATTATTCGCGCGGCGTTACCAAATCCGGACAGCTCGATATGGGGCTGTTGTTCATCTGCTTCCAGTCGAATTTGGAGAAAGGCTTCATCACGGTCCAGAAACGGCTGAACGGTGAACAACTGGAGGAATACATCAAGCCGATTGGGGGCGGGTATTTCTTCGTTCTACCTGGCGTGCCGACCAAAGACGGATATTTGGGCCAGAGCCTTATCGAATCAACCTGAGCGATGTCGATCTCCCGATCAATCAGATATTCCCCAGAGACAGATATGATACAACGCCTTAAAGCAATCGTTATCGGTGGTGCGGGTCTTTGCCTCGCTTCTAGCGCCTGGGCTGCACAGCCGGCGGTCAATCCGATGGATCTCGTCAAGCCCGTTGCTGCCTATAAGGTCTATGTCTCGGCAGAAGCCAAGGTGCTGACCGCTACGACGAAGAAGTTCACCGATGCCATTCGTGCGGGCGACCTGGAGCAGGCGCAGATGCTCTATGCGCCGACGCGCGTGCATTACGAGCGGATCGAGCCGATTGCAGAATTGTTCAGCGATCTCGATGCCAGCATCGACTCCCGCGCCGATGACCATGAGAAGAAAGAGCAGGATCCCGGCTTTACCGGTTTCCATCGCCTCGAATACGGCCTGTTCTCTCAAAAAAGCACCGATGGCCTGACTCCCTTTGCCGACAAACTGGATGCCGATACGCAGGACCTGCAGAACCGTATTGCCGCCTTGACCATTCCGCCGGAAAAGATGGCGGATGGTGCGGCGGCGCTGATCGAGGAAGTCGCCGCCAGCAAGATCAGCGGCGAGGAGGATCGCTATAGTGGCACCGATCTATGGGATTTCCAGGCCAATGTCGATGGCGCGGAAAAGATCGTCGATCTGTTGCGCCCGCTGACAAAGAAAGCCGACAAGGCGCTCAGCGACAAGATCGACGACAATTTCGAGACCGTCGACAAAGTGCTGGCGAAGTACAAGACCTCGGGCGGTAGCTACAAGAGCTATGACAAGCTGACCAAGCAAGATCGCACGGCTTTGCAGGGGCCGATCACCGCACTGGCGGAAGATCTCTCCAAGCTGCGCGGTACGCTGGGGCTAAACTGAGCCAGATATGGCATGAAAAGCAAACCCGGCTGACGGTCTTCAGCCGGGTTTCTTTATCTTCACCCGCGACGGTTCTTTATGACGGCTGCGTCTTCGCAAATTGCCAATAAAGCGCGCGCGCCCGTTGGGTGATGGGGCCATAGGCGAGGTTGCGGCCTTCGATGCCATTGATCGGCTGCACCTTGCTGTAATTGCCGCTGGCAAAGGCTTCGTCGGCCTGCATGACCTCATCATAGGTGACGGTACGCTCGACAACGGGAATGCCGTCCGCCTTCAGCAGCTTGACCAGGCGCTGGCGCGTCAGGCCGTTGAGAAAAGTGCCATTGGGGATCGGCGTGATGGCGGTGCCGTCCTTGACGATCCACAGATTGGAGGCGGTCAGTTCAGCCACATTGCCCAATTGATCGAGCATCACCGCATCGTCGAAGCCGCGCTTCTTCGCCTCGGCATTGGCGCGGCCGGAATGGGCATAGAGCGCTACGGCCTTGGCATCGGTGGGTGCCGTCTCCTGTGTCGGACGGCGCAAAGGCGACAGAGTCACGCGAAAACCCTTCGGCTCGGGGACCGGCGCTTCGGCAATCGACAGGGCAAAGCGCGTCGTCGCCGGGTCTGGATGGATGTCGCCATCCGCCGCCCAGAAGAAGGGACGGATATAGAGATGGGTGCCTGGCTCGAACAGCTTGATACCCTTGCGGGCAAGGCGTTCGATTTCCTGCGCACTGACCGGCGGCTCTAGACCCAGCGCATGAGCCGACCGGATCGCCCGCTGACAATGCAGGTCCAGATCCGGCGCCATGCCGTCGAAGGCGCGGGCCCCATCGAAGACGGCCGAACCGAGCCAGGTCGCATGATCCCAGAGGCCAAGGGCCGCCGGATTGCCGGTCAGCCATTCGCCATCGAGATAGTGTCGTGCATTGACCACTTTTACTTCAGCCACGATACGCATCCTTCCAGTTGAATGATCGTTCGTTGGTTTTCACCCTGTCATTGATGCAGGGCTTACATCCGGTCCGGTGTCTCGATCCCCAGTAGTGAGAGACACAATTCGAATTGCCGTAAGGTCAGCGCACAAAGCGCCAGGCGCGACCGGCGGATTGCCTCATCCTGTTCGCTCAGGATATGGCAGGCGGCATAGAAGCTGCTGAATGTCTGGCCCAGCGTGTAGGCGAAATCGGCGATCCGGTTCGGCGCCAGGTCTTCATAGGCGCCGATGATCGCATCCGGCATCGCGCCCAACATCAGGGCAAGATCGCGTTCGGTCGCCGCCGTTGGAATGATCGCGCCGGGCTTGTCACCCTGGGCCTCGGCCTTGCGCAATAGCGATTTGATGCGAACGGCGGCATAGAGCAGGTATGGGCCGGTCTTGCCTTCGAAACGTGAGAAACGGTCCAGGTCGAAAACATAGTTGGCGATCGGGTTATTGCTGAGATCGGCGAATTTCAGCGATGCCACGCCGACCTTGCGGGCAATGTCCTCGCGCTCTTCCGGCGTATAATCGCTGCCAAGCCCATGTTCGGTCAGGCGCTTCTTGGCTTCATCCGAGACCATCGTGATCAGGTCGTCTAGCTTCATGACACCGCCCGTCCGGGTCTTGAACGGCTTACCGTCAGTGCCGTTCATGGTGCCGTAACCGAGATGCACCATGCTGGCCTTGCCGTTCAGCCCGGCCTTGATCGCCGCGCGGAAGACCTGGACGAAATGCAGATGCTGGCGGTGATCGACGACGTAGATGATACGGTCCGGATTCTGGCAATTGACGCGGTCGACGATGGTGGCGAGATCAGTGGTTGAATACATCGCCGCGCCATCCGACTTCACCAGGATCAGCGGCGGGATTTCCATCTTGTCGCTTTCCTCGGCGACCCGAACGATCAGCGCACCATCGCTTTCCTCGACGACACCTTTGGCCTTCATCTCCTCGACCATCGGGGCGATCAGGTCGTTGACGCAGGCCTCGCCCTTCCAGAGGTCGAAATGGACACCGAGATTGCCGTAATCGCGCTTCATCGCATCGACGGAAATGTCGAAGAAATGCTGCCACAGCGCGCGATAGCCGGGGCGGCCGTCCTGCAATTCCGCCGTCGCCTGGCGCGCACGTTCCAGCCGGGCCGGGTCCGCCTTGCAGGCAGCGGAAGCGGTCGGATAGAGCTCTTCAAGCTCCCGCAGGGTCACGGGGCTGTCGGCCGGGAAGGGGCCGGTGTTTTTCGGGTCGAAATACGGCAGCTCGGGGTGGCGGATCTCCAGTTCGGAAATCAGCATGCCCATCTGCAGACCCCAATCGCCCATATGCACATCGCCGACGGTCTCGTCACCGACAAAGGCAAAAATGCGCCGGATGGAATCGCCGATAATGGCGGCGCGCAGATGGCCGACATGCATGGGCTTCGCGATATTCGGTCCGCCGTAATCCAGCACCACCATTAGCTTCTGCTTCGCCGGCATGCCGAGGCGGTCGTCCTGGCTCAGGCGATTCATCTGCTCCGCCAGCCAGGCATCGGTGACCGAGAGATTGATGAAGCCGGGGCCGGCCAGGGAAATGTCGCGGAACATCGGCTGCGCCTGCAGCTTCTCGACGATCCTGTCGGCGATCTGGCGCGGCGGCTGCTTCGCGGCCTTGGCAGCGGCGAGGGCACCGTTGCATTGGAATTGCGACAGGTCGGGGCGGTTGGAAACCGTCACCTTGCCATATTCGGCCGGCAGGTCGCAGGCGGCGAAGGCGGCGCCGACGATGTCGCTGAGCAAGGCGGTAAGCGAAGACATGATAAGCGAGTTACCTGTATTGGTCTTGGGTCGGATCAGAAGGAGGCGTCGTCGGCGCTGGCACGACGGCGGCGGCCACGGCGCTCACCATCGCCACCACCGGCCGGCGCATGGCCGGAAAGGCTGGCTTCGGCGCCGGAGGTAAGGGCGCCGAGCTTCGAGGTGATGACCTCGAGCGTCGGCTTCTCGCCCGGCGTATGGCTGTCGAGCGATGCGCGGATCGACTTCAGATGCTCGGGCGAGGTGCCGCAGCAGCCGCCGACGATCCGGGCGCCGGCATCGCGCACCAGCTTGGCATAGTCGCCCATCAATTCCGGCGTGCCGTTATATTTGATCTTGCCTTCGTCGTAGAACGGAATGCCGCAATTGCCCTTGGCGACGATGATATCGCCCGGCTGCGCCGCGGCCGCCATCTGCAGGATCGTCGCCGTCAGATCCGACGCGCCGACGCCGCAATTGGCGCCATAGGCGACCGGCTTCGGGTCGAGCGTGTGGACGAACTGCGCGAAATCGGCCGGCGTGATCCCCATCATGGTGCGGCCATTGGTGTCGAAGCTGCAGGTCGTGACGATTGGCAGGCCGGCCTTGGCCGCACCCTTGACTGCGGCGGCGACTTCCTCGCGCGCCGACATGGTTTCGATCCACAGTACATCGACGCCGCCGTCACGCAGGGCGATCGCTTGTTCCTCGAAAGCGGCAATGCCGTCCTCTTCGGTCAGGGCGCCCAGCGGCTGGAACAGCTCGCCCGTCGGCCCCATCGACCCGGCGACGATGACCACGCGGCCCGGGGTCTGCTGCATTGCCTTATCGGCGACGGCGCGGGCGATCTCGGCGGCGCGCTTGTTGATCTCATAGACCTTGTCCTGGTCGCCATGCAGTTTCAGGCGATGGCGGGTGCCGCCAAAAGAGTTGGTCAGGATCACGTCGGAGCCGGCATCGACGAAAGATTGATGTAGCGCCGTGATTTTCTCGGGATGGAGGAAATTCCAGGTCTCCGGGGAATCGCCTGTCATCAGCCCAGCCGCGAACAGATTGGTGCCGGTGGCGCCATCCGCCATCAGAAACGGCTTATCCTGCAATAGCTGCAGAAAACGATTGGTCATGGCAGCCTCCTCTCGGTCCAGTTTCCTGGCGCAAACTCATCAAAATCCATCCTAACTGCGCCGCACAGTAGGGTTTTGGCCGGTCCCTCGCAAGTCTGGTTTCATCTGGGCCGCCAGACCGAAAAAGCAATCGGCGGCCGGTTTCCCGGCCGCCGATCGAGGCTTTTATGGCTTTTGAGGCCGATATCACGTCCGAGGCTTCAAATTCTCCGGATCGTAAAGCGGCGTATAGCCGACGGCGGCGACCTCGACCGGATAGGTATCGCCGAAATATTCGACGATCAGCTTCCGGCCTTGCTGGCAATGGGACCAGGGCAGGTAGGCAAGCGCGATGTTCTTGCCGATGGTCGGGCCATAGGCGACCGAGGTCGTGAAAGACCGGCGGCCGAGTTCATCGACCAAAGTCTCGCCGGTTTCCGGATCCATCACCGGCATGATACCGACCGGGTAGCGGGCGACGCCTTTCGAATCGATATTATCGGTCATCACCAGCGTGCAGAGCATCGCGGGCTGATGCTCGCGCGCCTTGTATTCCAGGTGTTTCGCCTTGCCGCGGAAATCCGCATCCTTCACCTTCGGACGGGCCAGGCCGGATTCGAACAGGTTGTATTCGGTCAAGAGGTCGGCATTCTGCAGACGCAGGCTCTTTTCCATGCGACGGCTGTTGGCATAGGTCTCGACGCCGAAAGCCATCACCCCGGTCGAGCGCAGGGCATCCCAGACGGCGAGGCCGTCTTCGTACTTCATATGCAGCTCCCAGCCCTGTTCGCCGACATAGGAGATGCGGAAGGCGGTGACGTTCTTGCCGGCGATCTTGATCTGCTTGATCGCCGCGAAGGGGAAGTTCTCCGACTTCAATCCATCCGGATCCTCGACCACCTTCTGCAGGGTCACACGGGCATTCGGCCCCCAGATGCCGATGGTGACATATTTCGAGCTGACATCGGTGACGGTGACGTTGAAGCCTTTGTCTTCCGCCATGCGCTTCAAGTAGTGGAAATCGCGCGGGCCAGCATCGGCGCCGTCGACCACGCGGCAGCGATCCGGCATGCGGATGACGGTCAAGTCGGCGCGCACCATGCCCTCGTCATCGAGGAAATGCGTGTAGATGCCCTTGCCGAGCATGTTGTCGCCGCCGACCTTGGCGGCGCAGACCCATTCCATCAACTCGACGGCATCGGGGCCTTCGACATCGATGACGGCGAAATGCGACAGGTTGACGATGCCGCAATCCTCGCTCATGGCGAGATGTTCGGCATTGGAGACGCGCCAGAAATGGCGGTTATCCCATTCATTCTCACGCACCGGCACGCGGTCGCCATATTTCGCCAGCAGATGCTCATTGGCCTTATAGCCATGGGCACGTTCCCAGCCGCCGAGCTCCATGAAATAGCCGCCCAGCTCCTGTTCCCGTTCATAGAATGGCGAGCGGCGCACGTTACGGCCGGTTTCGTAGGGTTCGCGCGGATGGACCGCCGGATTGTAGATCTTCATCGCCGCTTCGCCACAGCGGCCTTTGATGAAGTCTTCATTCAGCATATGCGTGTAGAAGCGCGAGAAGTCGATGCGCGCATGGTCGATATGGGTGCGGCCGTCAGTCATCCAGTCAGCGACCAGCTTGCCCATGCCGGGACCGTCTTTGACCCAGATGCCGACGGCGTACCACAGGCCGCGCACCTTCTGGCTTTCGCCGATCGACGGACCGCCATCAGTGGTCACCTGCAGCAGGCCGTTGAAGGAGCGCTTCTCTTCATAGCCGAGCTCACCCAGGATCGGCGTCAGCTCAATCGCACGTTCCAGCGGCTCCAGGATCTGGTCCATCTCCAGGTCGCGCTGCGAGGGCGAGAGGCGGGCTTCATGCTTTTCCAGCAGCTCGCGCGGATGAACGAGGCGCGGGTTCTTCTCTTCGTAATAGCCCCATTCGATCATGCCGCCTTCGGCGGTGGTCGGATCGCCGGTGTCGCGCATATAGGCGGAATTGCCCTGGTCGCGCAGCAGCGGCCAGCCGATTTCCTTACCGGTATTGGCGAACTCGTTATACTGTCCGAAGAAGGTGAGGGGATGGTCGACCGGCATGACCGGCAGATCCTCGCCCGCCATTTCCGCGATCAGGCGACCCCAAAGGCCGGCGCAGACCACGACGTAATCGGCCATGATGGTGCCGCGCTCTGTCACCACGCCCTTGATGCGGCCGCTTTCAATGACCAGCGACTTGGCCGGCGTATTGGCGAAGACCTGCAATTTGCCCGCAGCCTCGGCCTGATGGACCAGCTTGCCGGCAACCGTCTGGGAGCGGGGAATGACCAGGCCGGCATCGGGGTCCCAGAGGCCGCCCTGGACCTGGCTCTCTTCGATCAGCGGGAACTTCTTCTTGATCTCGGCCGGTTCGATCAGCCGGGCGCGGGTGCCGAAGGCCTTGGCCGAGGCGACCTTGCGCTTGATCTCGTCCATCCGGCCGTCATCGCCGACGCGGGCGACTTCCAACCCGCCGACGCGCTCGTAATGGCCGAGTTTACTGTAGAAATCGATGGAATAGAGTGAGGACCAGCAGGACAGGAAGTCATGGCTGGTCATGTAGCAGAAATCGGAGGCATGGGCCGTGGAACCGATATCGGTCGGAACGCCGGACTTGTCGATGCCGACGATGTCGTCCCAGCCGCGCTCGATCAGGTGATGGGCGACCGAGGCACCCACGATACCGCCCAGACCGATGATGACGACCTTCGCCTTTTCCGGAAACGCTGCCATTGCCCATAACTCCAAAATAACATTGCTGGCCTTGGATTAAGCCCGACTCTATCCAGTGACTTCGCGAACCGCGACAGCAATTTGCGAAATCGCGGCAGCCGCTATCGGTGTAGGAATCTGCCCGGTCGGCTTTCGGACAAAGTGGTAATTTTGTTGCAGAATCAAACCGTTTTGCCCAACGTCGCGAAGCTTAGCTTCGGACCTGCAGGCGGCCGCAGGACCGGTGGCGCGAACCGGTAAACCGTTGTCGCTGATCCGCTAGAGGATGTCGGGCCAAGGTGACGAAATGGCCCTAGAGTCGTCACTTACGTTCGACTTCATCCTAATTCATTGAACGAGGCGGTTTTTATGGCCACGGCAGAACAAAGCAACACGGAACAGACTGGTGGCCGGCGCGCGCGCGGCGGCGCCGAGGCGCGGCGCCAGGCGCGGCAGAAGCCGCCAATCGTGCAGAACCCCTATATCCGCCGGAATATTCCGCTGGTGACGGTGCTGGACGAGGAAGGCCTCGCCCTCATGGAGAAGAATGCCGATACCATCCTGCAGGAAATCGGCATTGAATTCCGTGACGAGCCGGAAGCGCTCGAGCTCTGGAAGGCGGCTGGCGCCGATGTGAAGGGCACCCGTATCCGTTTCCCGCGTGGCCTCTGCCGGTCGATCGTGCAGAAGAGCGCGCCGAAGGAATATGTCCAATACGCCCGCAACCCGGACCGCAATGTCGTCATCGGCGGCAACAACACCGTCTTTGCGCCGGTCTATGGTCCGCCCTTCGTGCGCGACCTCGATAAGGGCCGCCGCTACGCGACGATCGAGGACTTCCGCAATTTCGTGAAGATGGCCTATATGTCGCCCTCGATCCACCATTCGGGCGGTACTGTCTGTGAGCCCGTCGATCTGCCGGTGAACAAGCGGCACCTCGACATGGTCTACACCCATATTAAGTATTCCGATAAGCCCTTCATGGGTTCGGTGACGGCGCCGGAACGCGCCCAGGACACCGTCGATATGGCGAAGATCGTGTTTGGCGAAGACTTCGTGCAGAAGAACACGGTTCTTACCAGCCTGATCAATGCCAATTCCCCGATGGTCTGGGACGGCACCATGCTGGGTGCCATGAAGGTCTATGCCCGCAACAACCAGGCGAGCATCACCACGCCCTTCATTCTCGCCGGCGCCATGAGCCCGGTGACGGCTGCCGGTACCATCGCCCAGGTTCTGGCTGAGGTTCTGGCCGGTGCCTCCACCGCGCAGCTCTACAAGGCCGGCGCACCGGTGATCTTTGGCGTTTTCGCCAGCTCGATCTCCATGCAATCGGGCGCGCCGACCTTCGGCACGCCGGAGCCGACGCTCGTCTCGCTCGCTTGCGCGCAGCTCGCCCGGCGCCTCGGCCTGCCGTTCCGTACCGGCGGCTCGCTCTGCGGGTCGAAGATCGCCGATGCCCAGGCGGCCTATGAAAGTGCCCAGACCCTGTTGCCGACGCTCCAGGCCGGCACGAATTTCGTGCTGCATGGCGCCGGCTGGCTGGAAGGCGGTCTCTCCGCCGGCTACGAGAAGTTCGTGATGGATGCCGATCAGCTCGGCATGATGCAGACCCTGGCTAGAGGCGTCGATCTCAGCGAAAACGGCCAGGCACTTGACGCCATCCGCGAAGTCGGCCCGGGCAGCCATTTCCTCGGCTGCGCCCATACCCAGGCAAATTTCGAGACGGCCTTTTACCGCTCGAACATCGCCGACAATAACAGCTTTGAGCAGTGGGAAGCGGAAGGCGGGCTCGACGCTGCCCAGCGCGCCAACAAGATCGTCAAGCGCATGCTGGCCGATTACGAAGCCCCGGCGCTTGACCCGGCGATCGATGAAGCCTTGCAGGAATTCATCAACAAGAAGAAAGCCGCGGTGCCGGACAGCAACGTCTGATCGACCGTGCGTCATCGGCTTTAAACACACCCCCGGGGGAAACCCCGGGGGTGTTGCTTTGCGGGTCAGGCCGGATCGTCGAGGCTGAACGTGCCGGTTTCGTCATCATAGGAAAAAGCTTCGCCATAGCGGCCCCAGCTGATGACGGCGCGCAGCGTCCGGTCCGCGGCGCCGTCGGTCATGTAATCTTCCAGCTCGTTTTGGAAGCGGCTCTTCGGCGCGGTATGGCTGGCCCGTTCATCGAGGACGCGCCGGATATGCGCGGCGAGCGGTACATGCGCGAGCAGGTGGTGGGCAAAGATCTCTTTGCGCTCGTCGACTTCGGATTGCGCAAATTGCTTGCCGGCCTCGGTGAGCATGATATCGCCGCCCGCGATTTCGGCGAGACGCATCATCTGCAGCGTCTCCGCAACGGGAAAGAGGTCGTCAATCTCCATATGCAGACGCGAGGCGATCTCCGGCAGATCGGCGCGACCATGATAGGGCGCATCGGCCAATTCTTCGATCAGGCCGGACAGCAAATTGGTGGAGACCGGCGGCAGGATCGTGCCGATGCCGGTACCGGGGAGCCGTTGTCCCACCCTGGCTGCCGTGCGTTGTTCGACCTTTTTGGCGGTCATTTCGACATAGATGCGCTCGACCAGATCGCGGAAGGCGGGATCAAGCCGATCGCGCGGTTGCGGCAGCTTGACCTTGATCTCGGTGACGACGCGGCCGGGATTGGAGGAGAAAACCAGGATCCGGTCGCACATCAATACCGCTTCCTCGATGTTATGCGTGACCAGGATGACGCCCTTGATCGGCAACTGGCCTTCCGCCCATAGCTCAAGAAAATCGGTGCGCATGTTTTCCGCCGTCAGCACATCGAGCGCCGAGAACGGTTCGTCCATCAGCAGGATGCTCGGATGAACGACCAGGGCGCGGGCAAAGCCGACGCGCTGGCGCATCCCGCCCGAGAGCTCGCGCGGATAGGCGGATTCGAAACCGTCAAGTCCAATAAGATCGATCGCGGCCAAGGATCGTTTGCGAATCTCTTCCGCCGGCAGGCCCAGGGCTTCGAGGCCGAGCTGCACGTTTTCCAGCACAGTTAGCCAGGGGAAGAGTGCGAAGCTTTGGAAAACCATGGCGATGCCGGCGGCGGGGCCATTGACCGGCCGGCCGAGATAGTTGACCGTGCCGCCATTCGGCTGGGATAGGCCCGAAATCAGCCGCAGCAATGTCGATTTGCCTGAGCCGGAGCGACCCAGCAGGCCGACAATCTCACCTTCCTCAAGGCGCAGATCGACATCGTCGAGCACCAGCAATTCGCCGCCATCCGCTTTGCGGAAGGCACGGCGCACATTCTTGAGATCGAGAAGCGGTGCGGCTTTCACGCAGCCCTCCATCAGGTCGTCAGCCGAAACTTGCGTTCGGCATACCAGTAAAGCGGTCGCCAGAAGATGCGGTTGATCAATAGAACGAAGATCGACATGACGGCGATCCCCAGAATGACATGGTGCATATCGCCCGTGCTGGTCGCTTCGGCGATATAGGCGCCAAGCCCGCGCGCCTGCAATTTTGTATCGCCCCAATTGACCAATTCGGCAACAATGGCGGCATTCCAGGAACCGCCTGAGGCTGTGATCGCACCCGTCACGTAAAACGGAAAAACGGCGGGCAAGGCGATTTTGCGCCACCATAGCCAACCGCGCACTTGAAAATTGATGCCAGCGTCTCGCATCTCATCCGGTATCGCGGCGGCACCGGCAATCACATTGAAAAGAATATACCACTGGGTGCCCAGGATCATGAGCGGGCTGAGCCAGATATCCGGGTTGAGCTGCAAGGCCACGATCACCGAGACGGCGATGGGAAAGAGAAGGTTGGCCGGAAAGGCGGCCAGGAATTGCGCGACCGGCTGGACCAGCCTGGCAAATTCCGGCCGCAACCCAACCCAAACGCCGATGGGCACCCAGATCACACTCGCCAAGGCAATGAGGATGAAGACCCGGCACATCGTGGCAAAGCCAAGCAATACGGTGTACCAGATGTCGTGAAAGCCGATGCGGCTGATAAGCCAGGGCAGCGCCCACATAAATACAGCCAACCCGACCACGGCGATGAGTGCATAGAAGAGGCGATCCGCCAGGGCGTGCCTGCCACCTTCATATCGCTGCGATGTCGCCGCTGCTTTCGACCTCGTGAGCCGCAACCGGAAGGACCAGCGCAGGGCGAGTGCGAAGGGCTGGCTGAGCCAGTCAATCAGATGCGAGCGTCGCAGCGCCGTCAGCACCCAGGATTTCGGCGGATTGATGCTTGGCTGCTGATCGAAGCGGAAGCGATCGGCCCAGGCGACCAGCGGTTTAAACAAAACCTGGTCGTAGATCAGAATGACCACCAACATGGTGCCGATCGCCCAGCCGATTGCCGGCAGGTTTCTTTGGTCGATGGCCAGCGCGATATAGGAGCCGACGCCGGGCAATCTGATATTCGTGTTGCCGACCGCAATCGCTTCCGACGCCACGACGAAAAACCAGCCACCGGACATCGACATCATCATGTTCCAGATCAGCGTCGGCATGGCGAAGGGGACTTCCAGCCGCCAGAATCGCGCCCAGCCTGATAACTGGAAGTTGCGTGATGCTTCGATCAATTCGGTCGGGACCGTGCGCAAGGATTGATAGAAGCTGAAAGTCATGTTCCAGGCTTGACTGGTGAAGATCGCGAAGATGGCGGCGAACTCGACGCCCAGCACGCGGCCCGGCGCAATGGACATGAAGAAGAGCGCGGTCACCGAGATGAAGCCCAGGATGGGCACCGATTGCAGAACGTCCAGAATGGGAATGAGCACCATTCCGGCCAGCCGATTCTTTGCCGCCAGAGTCGCAAAGGTGAAGGTGAAAAGCAGCGACAATCCGAGCGCCACGAGCATGCGCAAGGACGTACGTGCGGCGTAGCCCGGCAAATGCCAGGCATCTAGCGACAGCGGCGCCGATTGCATTTCGACCAGCGGCTGGGACAGTTTGCTGCCGGTGACGACGAAGAAAACCAGCAGACCCAGGGCGAGCAATCCTGCCAGAATATCCCAGCGGCTCACGGCGAGCCTGCGCCGGCCGATAGAAAGTGGCGGCAGGATGCGTTGCATCATCTGCCGTGCTCCATCATCGGCCGAGCGGTCACACCGTGATAATTCGCGAGAATCCAACGAGGAATATGCATTTGCCCGTTTGCCTTCCAAGATGACAAACCGGGCTCGATAGCGACGATCAGCGCCCGGTCAGAGGTGTTCCTCGATAAGGTCGACTGCCATCGTCCATCTGATAATTCCCTAAGAGAGGTTTGATCGGATAAGCTGATCAGTTCGATTGCACCGATGTTGCCATAAGAGCAACGTGGCGTCTTTCAGCACAATTAGCTTGCTCAACCCTGTCGCCTCCAGTTGCGGTGAAGATTCAACCTTGATCGATGCTGTGCCGTTTGATCAAGGGGAGCTGGGCGAAGATAAACAGGATCGTCAGGCCGATAATTCCGAAAACTTTGAAATCCACCCAGAAATCCGTCGATTGCGTGCGCCAGACAATTTCGTTGAGCACGGCCATGGCGGCAAAGAAGCAGCCGAAACGGAAGCTGAGGCTGCGCCAGCCGGTATCGTCCAGTTGCAGCGCCCCGCCCATGACATAGCGGATAAGAGGCTTGTTCAAGAGCAGGCCGACGAAAAGGATGACGGCAAAAAGACCTTGGATTACCGTCGGCTTCATTTTAATGAAGGTGTCGTTCTGCAGCCAGAGCGTGAGGGTGCCGAAGACCCCGACCACAACGAGTGTGATTAAGGGCACGATCGCCAGCTTGCGGGTTGCCAGGTAAAGCACCGCAGTCGCGATGACTGTCGCAATCAGGAGAACCAATGTGGCCGTCATCAATCCGGCCATCTTGAAGGCGATGAAAAAGGCCAAAATCGGCCCATAATCAACAGTCGTTTTGAGCCAATTGGGCATTCTGAACGTCATCTGGATCATTTAGAGTTAGACTAGGGCTATGTTAGTACAGGCCCCGATGCAAGAAAAAGTGAGTCGAGACCGAGATGAGTAATGCCTTTCTGCAGCGAATTCTGGACCGGAACCGGGAATGGGCGCGCCAGACGACGGAACGCGATCCTGGATTCTTTTCCCGCTTAGCGGAGCAACAAGCGCCGGAAATCTTCTGGATCGGCTGTTCGGATGCGCGCGTGCCGGCCGATCGCCTTCTGAACCTGGATCCCGGCCAGGTTTTCGTTCACCGCAACATCGCTAATCTGGTTTATCAGATCGACGTCAATTGCTTATCTGTCTTGGAATATGCGGTTAACGTTCTGAAAGTTAAGCATATTATTGTCTGCGGCCATTACGGTTGCGGTGGTGTGCGCGCAGCGATGGAGCGAACCGAACTGGGCCTGATCGATAACTGGCTGCGCCAGATCAAGGACATCTATGCCTCGAATGCTCGCGTCCTGGATGCCGAGGCCAGTGCGGATAAGCGTCTCAACATGCTGTGCGAATTGAATGTGCGTCAGCAGGTGCTGAATATCTGCCACACATCGATCGTTCAGGATGCTTGGAAAAGGGGCCAGTCACTTACCGTTCATGGCTGGATTTACAGCATCCGCAATGGCCGGCTGCATGATCTGGATTTCTGGGTCGATGGCGTGCACGACCTCAATCCGATCTATCAGATGCTCAATGTCGAGGAAGACACGCCCGGTTTCTAATCCGGCGAAACCACCTGTTCCGGCACGGTGCAGTCAGCAGGGCGCTTGCCCTGCTGCGCCTCGCGATGGGCGATATAGAGGCTGGAGCCGATGATGACAGCGGCGCCGACCAGCACCTGGATAGTCGGCAGGTCGCCCCAGAACATAAAGCCCAGGATCGTCGCCCAAAACAGCGCGGTATATTCCAAGGGTGCCAGCAATGACGCCTCGCCGATTTTAAAGGCGCGGATCATGCAGAGCTGGCCAATGGCGCTGCAGCTTCCTTGAATGAGAAACAACAGCCAATCCCTGGCACTTGGCGATTTCCATTCGAGAACGGCAGGGACGACGGCGGCGAGGCCGCTGAATAACGTCGCATAGAAGATGATGTTGAAGTTCTGCTCTTTGCCACTGAGCGGACGGAGCCAAAGTTGCCCGAGGGCATAGGTGATGGCCGCGATAAGCGCCAATATCGCGCCCCAGGTGATGCCGTGCTGGCCGGGCCGCAGCGCAATGATGACACCAATAAAGCCGATCACCACAGCGGCCCAACGACGAGGGCCGACGCGTTCGCGGAGCAGGGGACCGGATAGCGAGGTGATGAAAAGCGGCGCAGCAAACGCGATCGCAATCGCATCCGCCAATTGCAGGTACCGCAGGCATTCATAAAAAGTCCAAGTGGTCGCGACGACCAAGACCGCGCGCATCAAATGCGTCTTCAAGAATGCCGTCCTGAAACCGAAATATTGGCCGGTCGCGCGATACATGATGAGGCAAGAGGCGATCAACGGGCATATGCGCGACAACAGGACGAGCTGCCACGTGCCATATCCTTCGCCCAGAAACTTGGTCACCGCATCGAGAACCGAAAAAAAGAAAACGCCGGCGGCCATGTAAATCAGGGCCTGCATGGTGCTTCCGGTTGCCGATGAGGTGGTTGAAATCATGTTCTACCCTGACACATATATTTTGTTACCGGCATAGTTGGCCGGATACCGTTAGGTTGAGCTTTAGCATGCGGACTGCTTGGGGAGGTCGGCGATTTGCAGGAGCCGTATATGCAGAACTTGCGATGCCACAGCTGCGAAGTGTGATTTCTAGCAGCCGACAGCTTGGCGGATACGGACGAATTGGTGAGGTGTGGATGCCGGGGCCCCAGTAGCCGTTTTGCCATTGCAATTCACGTGTTGCTCATCCCGCCCACGCATCCGGCCCGTTCGATATCTTCCGATCCCATCGCTTCATCGTGGGAACCAACCCGGTTCTCATACGGCAGATGATGTGTATGCTGCGATCCGCGGCTTGGTGACAACGCGTGCGGGCTCTCTTGGCGGGTTTACGCTTAGCAAGCCCGCTGCCGAGATCTCTTTGAATGCGGTGTATCATGCGGGGGAAACCGCGCTGGCCGGAAGCCTCAAGGATAAGACCATCGCCGACTTGGCCGATTTGTCCTAAGTGCGAAGCACCTCAAACCGATATTTGAGAAGAGCTTGGCGGTCAGACCTGGACTCGTGACAGGCCTCTACTTTTGGTATATACAATTTATATTAGATTATGAAAGAATTCAGTCTCAGTCGTAGGATTCTCAAGCTATTATCATAGCTGAATGATCTCAACTAGCCGTGGCTTGGTACGGGATATGAGTCTGAGCGCCGCAAAAAAGATCACGCTACTGATCTTCGCTTTCTGCGCATTTATTTTCCCCGCCGCATTGACTGCTTCCGTTTGGATTGCGCCCAGCATGTTTGCCCAGCCAGCGGTGAGGCCATTTGCGGTGACTTCACATTGGCGGTCGGCAGTATTGCCACGCTTTCCTATATGACGATGACGCAACATTTTACGGATTGCCTTTGCCTCGAGTTTTGTCGCGTGGAAAAGCAACTGGAGCAGCCTCCCATTGCGGAACAGCGTAATCGAGCCATTGATGTTATCGAAGCAATTCAAATGGCGGGAGGTGGGCGGACTTATTACTGGTTTCTTGTGCCGCTTGCCTCGGGTGCGCTGGCCTTTTATGGGGCAGGCCTTTTGATCGATCTCTATCTAGACTTTGCCGCGCCGACACTGCCTTTGGTTTTTATCGCACTTGTCGTTCTGGCGAGCGCTTTGACAGTCTGTTTGGCATTGCCTTCCATTCTGTTCGCACATGAGCGGTTGGAACCTGCCGCTATCTTGGCGCGCTTTCAGCAGGAAATAGGAACTCGACATCATTGATGGCAAAAAGGGCCGCTGTTTCCAGTCGGCCCTAATTTGCGAGCAATGTTTTTGGACTTAGGCGGCGCTGATGGCCAGACCGAAATCTGTGGCAATCTTTTCCGTCCATTGCCACAGATAGTCGGAAAAGCTTTTCAGCACATAGATATCATAGCTGGGCTTGTCATCGGTCTGATGCAGCAGCACGTTGCATTTCGACATGCCGGTCTGGGCGCATTGACCGGGACCGAAGACACGTGGATGAAGATCAAGACTGATGCCGCGCGCCAGCGCATCGCGTGCCTTCGGTCCGCTGATGGTGATCACCGTCCGCGATTCCGTCACATCGACGACCGCCGTATGCTGACCCTGGAACGCTTGACGAAGGGCAGGGACCAATTCGTCACTGCGGTCGGGCGTGGTGACGACCCACCATTCATTCGGCCCCAGCCAAAGAATGCCGGTGTCGCCAGCCTTGTTGACCGTGTTGGCCTTGGTCGGTAGATCGACCCCGGTGACCGATTTCACCGCATTGATAAAAGCCGCGTCATTGGCGTCACCGCGGATGTTGATGATCGTGCGATGGGCGCTTTCGCCCAGGATCACGCCAGCCGTCGCATGGCCGCCCTGATTGGCACGCGCCGCCAGACCGAAGTGATTGAGGGCGCTACGCCGCTGATAGGCTTCAACCATTGATGCGCTTTCCTTCCGAGTCGAAGAATTTGGGCTCAGTGATCTTAGCGGGGATCACCTTGCCTTCGTAAGGCAGATAGACCGTTTCGCCCATGCGGTTGCGGCCGTTCTTGACCAATGCAAGAGCAATCGAGCGATTGCAGTTCGGGCTGTAATAGCTCGAGGTAACATGACCGATCATTTCCATCGGCGGCCTATCCTTCACATGCGCGACGATCTGACCACCTTCAAGCAACACTTCATTTGGATTGTCGGTCAACAGGCCGACCAGATGCTTGCGGTCCGGACGCTTCGTGTCCTCGCGGGTAAGCGAACGGCGGCCGAGGAAGTCGGTCTTCGATTTCGCCATGATCCAATCCATGCCGAGGTCGTAAGGCGTGATCGTGCCGTCGGTCTCCTGGCCGACGATGATGAAGCCCTTTTCGGCGCGCAGCACATGCATCGCCTCGGTCCCGTAGGGGGTAATGTCATACTTCTCGCCGGCCTGCATCAAGGCGCGCCAGACATGCAAAGCATGCGACGGCTTGCAGTTCACTTCGAAGCTCAATTCACCGGTGAAGCTGATACGGAAGATCCGCACCGGCACACCTGCCAGATGACCGTCCTTGAAGGACATGAAGGGGAAGGTGGCATCGTCGAGCGGAATATCCGTCGTCAATTCCTCCAGCAGCTTGCGGGACAGCGGGCCGTTCAGCGCCATAACCGACCATTGTTCGGTGACGCTGGTGAAATAGACCTTCTTATCGGGCCATTCGCACTGATGCCATTCCTCCAGCCAGCTCATGACGCGCGGGGCGCCGCCGGTCGTGGTGGTCATATGGAAATGGTTTTCCGAGATCCGGCTGGTGACACCGTCGTCGAAGACCATGCCATCTTCGCCCAGCATCAAGCCGTAGCGGCAGCGGCCGGGCTCCAGCTTGGTCCAGGCATTGGTATAAACCATGTTCAGGAACCAGGCGGCATCGGGCCCCTGGATGTCGATCTTGCCGAGGGTCGAAGCGTCGACGATGGTGACGCCGGTACGGGCGGCCTTCACTTCGCGGTTGACCGCGTCATGCATGGTTTCGCCCAGCTTGGGATAGTAATAGGGACGGTGCCACTGGGCGACACATTCGAAGACTGCACCGTGCTGCTCGTGCCACTGATGCATCGCCGTCTTGCGGATCGGATCGAGGAAATCGCCTTTGTCGATGCCCGAGAAGGTGCCGAGGGTGACGGGCGTATAAGGCGGCCGGAAGGTCGTCGTGCCGACCGAGGGAATCTCGACATTGCGCAATCCGGCCATGATCGCCAGGGCGTTGACGTTGCTGGTCTTACCTTGATCGGTCGCCATACCCATCGTGGTATAGCGCTTCAGGTGCTCGACCGAACGATAGCCTTCACGATGCGCCAGCATCACGTCGGCTGCGGTCACGTCGTTCTGGTAATCGACAAAATGCTTGCCGCCTTGGCCGACCGGCTTGTCACTTGGCACGATCCAGACGGGCAACAGCGCTCCTTCCGCGGGTTCGCCCGAGACGCTCGGCGCCTGGCCGCTTTGAGCCCCGAAGCCCAGCCTGGCGGCGCCTTCGCTGCCGGCAGCGTGGCCTTCGGCCAAGCAGTCCGCCAAACCGAAGACGCCATGAGCGCCGCCGATCGACCGGTTATTCTGGCCGGGCAGCTTGTTGCCGGGGACGAAAGCCTGGATATCGTCGCTCCAGACAACCTTCGCCCGGGTCTGCGAATGCAGATGAACCGTCGGCTGCCAGCCGCCTGAGGACAAAACCAGATCGCAATGGATATGGCGGCTGGCGGAGGTCACGCCTTTTCCATCGGCTGTGAGCGGCATGATATCGACGCCGGTCACGGCGAGCTTGCCTTTGACGCCGGTGATGGCATGGCCGGTAATGATTTCAATGCCTTTGGCGCGCGCCGCCTTGACCAGCTCACCTTGTGGATCGGACCGCAGATCCACCACAGCAAAGACTGTCACGCCGGCCTCGGACAGATCCAGGGCCGCACGATAGGCACCGTCATTGTTTGTCATAATAACAGCGCGTTGACCCGGCATGCTGCCATAACGGTTGACGTAGGTGCGAGCGGCCGAAGCCAGCATGCAGCCGGGGCGGTCATTGTCGCTATAGACAAGGGGGCGCTCGATTGCACCGGTCGCCAGGATGACTTCCTTGGCACGAACCCGCCACAGACGCTGGCGCGGCTGCTTGGCACCGGCCACCGGACCGAGGTGATCGGTGACACGCTCCATCAGGCTGACCGAATTATGGTCGTAATACGCCCAGGCGACGGTGCGGGACAGCAAGGTGACTTCCGGCATCGCCGCCAATTCAGCCACAGCACCGGCAACCCAGTCAGCCGCTGATGTGCCGTCGACCTCCGCGGTGCGTTCGGACAGCAGGGATCCGCCCAGCTCCTGCTGCTCATCGACCAGGATAACACGTGCACCGGAGCGGCCGGCAGCGAGCGCGGCGGCCAGACCAGACGGGCCGGCGCCAATGATCAGGAGATCGCAACTGGCATAGAGCTTGTCATAGCGATCAGGGTCTTGCTCGGTCGGTCCTTTCCCCAGGCCGGCGGCCTGACGGATGAATTTTTCGTAAAACATCCAACCCTTAGCCGGCCACATGAAGGTTTTGTAGTAGAAGCCAGAGGGAATGAATTTCTGAAAGATGCTGTTAGCGGCACCAAAATCGGTGGTCAGCGACGGCCAGCGATTCTGGCTTTCCGCGACCAGCCCATCATAAAGCTCGATCTGTGTCGCACGGAGATTGGGCTCCGTCCGATCGCCGAGCCCGAGCTGGATCAGCGCATTCGGCTCTTCTGCCCCGGCGGAGAGGATGCCGCGCGGGCGGTGATATTTAAAGCTGCGCCCGACTAGGCTCACGCCATTGGCCAGCAAAGCCGAAGCCAGCGTGTCGCCCTGATAGCCGTAATAGGTCTTGCCGTCGAAGGTGAAACGCAGCGGCTTGGTCCGATCGATGCGGCCGCCCTGTCCGAGGCGGTTCTTCTGCGCGGTCATTACTTCTTCTCCGTATCGATCTGCGGTGCCGGCTTGCCCATTTCATAGACGGCAAGAATCTCGTGGGTCACGGTGTGACGCGCCACGTTGAACCACCGGCGGCAACCCTTGGTGTGCACCCAGCGCTCGAAGTGAACGCCTTTGGTGTTCTTGCGCATGAAGAGATACTGAGCCCATTCGGCATCGGACATCTGTTCGTATTCGGCCGGGGTGGGGCGGGCGATATGCGCTTCGTGGCCATAGCCGAATTCGTGCTCGTCGCGGGCGCCGCAGTAGGGACAGGTAATGAGAAACATGGCTTTTGCCTCAGATGTCAGTGAGCCACGCCGGCGGCGCCGTGCTCGTCAATGAGATAGCCGGTGGTGAAACGTTCCAGGGCAAAGGGGACGGCCAGCGGATGCGGTTCGCCGCGCGCGAGCGTATGGGCGAAGACATTGCCGGAACCCGGCGTCGCCTTGAACCCGCCCGTACCCCAGCCGCAATTGATGAACAGATTTTGCACCGGCGTCTTGCCGATGATCGGGCTGGCATCCGGGCAGGTATCGACGATACCGCCCCATTGCCGCATCATCCGCAACCGGCTGAAGGCCGGAAACAGGTCGCAAAGGGCGTTCAACTGGTTCTCGACGATCGGCGGGCTGCCGGCCTGGGCATAGGAGTTGAAGGCGTCGATGCCGGCGCCGAGCACCAATTCACCCTTATCCGACTGGCTGACATAGACATGGACTTGCGGCGACATGACCACGGTGTCGAGGATCGGCTTGATCGGCTCGCTGACCAGGGCCTGGAGCGGATGGCTTTCCAGCGGCAAGCGGAACCCG
Organism: Dongia soli; assembly: GCF_034044715.1. Classification (NCBI taxonomy): domain Bacteria; kingdom Pseudomonadati; phylum Pseudomonadota; class Alphaproteobacteria; order Rhodospirillales; family Dongiaceae; genus Dongia; species Dongia soli. The sequence continues at coordinate 475,367 of NZ_JAXCLW010000002.1, forward strand.
GCCATGCCGGCGAGGACACCGCTATGGCCCGCGACGACCACACCAACTTTCTTGGCGCCAATGAAACCGCGGGTGGTTTCAACACCCTGAACGGTGCCATTGACGATCTTGAAGCCGGTGACTTCGCAATTCTGGATGATGTCGACGCCGCGCTCATCGGCACCCCGGGCATAGCCCCAGGCGACGGCATCATGGCGGGCGGTGCCGCCGCGCCGCTGGAAGCTGGCACCCATGATCGGGTAACGGGCGTTGGGCGAGCAATCCAGCATCGGCACCAGTTCCTTGATCTGGGCCGGCGTCAGGATCTCGGAATCGATACCGTTGAGCTGGATGGCATAGACCCGACGACGCAGCGCCTGCATATCATGGACCGTATGGGCCAAGTTCATAATGCCGCGCTGGCTGAACATGACGTTGTAGTTCAGGTCCTGGGACAGGCCTTCCCACAGCTTCAGGGCATGTTCGTAGAGATGCGCCGATTCATCCCACAAGTAGTTGGAGCGGACGATCGTGGTGTTCCGGCCGGTATTGCCCCCGCCCAGCCAGCCTTTTTCCAGCACGGCCACATTGGTGATGCCATGTTCCTTGGCGAGGTAATAGGCGGTCGCGAGACCGTGGCCGCCGCCACCGATGATGATCACATCATAAGCCGGTTTGGGGTCCGGGCTGCGCCAGGCTTCCTGCCAGTCGGCGTGGTAGTTCAGGGCATTCCGTACCAGAGAGAAAATCGAATAGCGTTGTTTCATGGAGGTAACCGGCCAATCGGTTGAGACTCAGTTTTTCAGCGGTCGCATCCTGCCAAACGGTCAAGAGCGATTCCGGCGGTCGAGCGCCACCTATTGTCTCGCCCGCGTCTCGCGGTCAAGTGGTAAGAGGCGGCTAATCGCATGACTTTTTTACCGATTTCGCTAAACAGGCAGTTATATTGCCGGATTGTCCGGTGGCGCACTAGTGAAGCGGACTGTAGCGTCGGTAAGGAGCGAAAATTTTTCGCATCCGCGACATAAAGGCCTAGTAAAAAACCGGAAAATTTGGTCTATTCACGCCGCTCAATGTCTTGTCCACGGCGGGGTCAGTCAGGGAGGGCTTGACCGATCGCCTCGCGCCTGAACGGTTGAAAAACCTTGGGTGGATCGTGGACCGTCAGCGACATTGATGAGGATGAGGACCTCACATGTTTGGCGCATTGCCATCGAAACTGCCTCAGCAGATTGCGTTTCTGCTGGTGCCTAACTTTTCCATGATCGCTTTTACTTCCGCCGTCGAACCGTTGCGTCTCGCCAACCGCGTTAGTGGCCGCGAGCTTTACCGTTGGCATCTGTTTTCTCCGGACGGCCAGCCGGTCAATGCCAGCAACGGCATCAATCTGACGCCGGAAGGAGCGGTGGATCAGATTACCAATTACCAAACGGTCGTGCTTTGTAGCGGGATCGACGGCCACCTCTTTGATGATAAAGCAGTTTTTGCTGCGCTTCGGCGGTCGGACCGACAGGGTGCCGATATCGGCGCGCTCTGTACCGGCAGCCATATCCTGGCGCGCGCCAATATGCTGAACGGCTATCGCTGCACCATTCACTGGGAGAATCTCGCAAGCTTCTCGGAGAATTTCCCGGAAATCGAGACCACCTCCGAACTCTTCGAGATCGATCGGAATCGCTTCACCTGTTCGGGCGGCACGGCGGCCCTGGACATGATGCTGAACATGATTTCGCAGCAGCATGGGCACGAACTGGCGGCGGCGGTTTCGGAGCAGTTCATCCACGAGCGCATCCGTGACCGACATGACCATCAACGCATGGCGCTGACTGCCCGCCTGGGCGTTCGCCATCCGAAGCTGATCCAGGTCATCCAGTTGATGGAAGCCAATCTGGAAGAGCCGCTGAGCCGGAGTCAGTTGGCCGATGCCGCTGGTCTCTCGAGCCGCCAGATGGAGCGGCTGTTCAGCAAATACCTGCACCGATCGCCGGCCCGGTATTATGTCGAACTGAGGCTCAACCGGGCTCGGCTGCTGCTGCTTCAGACCAATATGTCGGTCATCGACATCGCCTTGGCCTGTGGCTTCGTCTCAGCGTCACATTTCTCGAAATGCTATCGGGACTTCTTCGGCAAGACGCCGCGACGCGAGCGGGCGACACCTTCAGCGCTGCGAGATGCCGAGCTGTTGGCTATGGAAGGCGTCATCAATTGAAGTCGCGGCGTTCCTGCTACGATGCTAGAACGCTTCCTTCTAGCCCATTGGTTATGCGGCTTTTAGGAATGGACTGCGTCGGCTGGCGGCTGCGTGGCACCCGTTGGCGGCGGCAGGTGGTCGAACTCATAAATGTCCTGGTCGCGATCGCCTTTGGCCGCGGATGTAGGCTTGCTTGCCGATACCGAGGCCATGCCGGTCATGGGCGCTGCCATGGCAATTGCGGCGCCGGCGAGAAAGCAGACGATCAGCATCAGCCAGGTTGCGAGCGTCATCAACCGCATCAGCATCTTTTCCTCCATTGCACCGGCTGACAGGGAATGCCGGTACTCACGGCCAGAGGATTGACGCAACATTGGCTTTAACGCTGTGATCCGGCGCACAGGCTTTGACAGTTTCATGGCCAGATTGCGTCCCCCCGGCTGTCTTCTGCATGATGACGCTGGACCATGTTAACGAATGCGAGTCGTCTGGAATGTTTGCGCGTACGGAAGTCAAAGATGTGTTTCCCACCCCGATCTGGGTGGTCGATCTGGAACCGGCCAAGGCCGCCAGTCTGAATGCGCATCTCAAGAAGCACATTTACGAGCTGACGGAACCGCGGAAGGAGCTGCCGGTCGGCGGCACCTGGCAGACCGATCCGGTCCTGCATCAACGGCCCGAATTCAATGAATTCAGCGGCATGGTGCGCCAGGCGGCGAAAGCCACGCTCGACTTTCTGCAAGTCGTGCATACCGGCTTCGAGATCACGGGCTGCTGGGCCAATATCAATCCGAAAGGCGGGTTGAACTCGGCCCATATGCATCCAAACAACTTCCTGAGTGGCGTCTATTATGTTTCCTTGCCGCCCGGTACTGAGCAGATCGTGTTCAGCGATCCGCGGACACAAGCGGCGCCGGTCATGCCAACGGTCCGGCAATGGAACAAATATATGGGCAATGAGATCAGGCTCGAGCTGAAGGAAGGGCGTTTCGTGCTTTTCCCCTCCTGGCTGGTGCATTCGGTGCCGGTCAATCGCAGCGACGAACACCGCGTCAGCATGTCCTATAACATCATGTTCTCCAATTTCACCGAGACCATGAGCCGCCCGCTCTGGCAGGGAACAGCGAAGCTGAAAAAGGGATAGTGAGCCGCGCCATGGGGGATCTCACCGTCGAGGCTGTGCTTCTGGATACCGAAGCGATCGAGTTACCGACCCTCGCGCGCTTATATGATTACTGGCGAGGTCTCTGTCGCGGGCGTTTTGCCCCATCCCGAGCAGATATCGATCCGACCGAGCTTGGGTTCATCCTGCCACGGCTCCTGATGTTCGATGTGTTGGATGGCGGCGACGATTTTCGAGTGCGACTGGCCGGCAGCGGAACGTTTAACCTGCATGGACGCGACATCACCGGCATGCTGGTTTCGAATTTCACGCCCGCAGCTTTTCGTGAGGCCGTCGCGTCGTCCTATCGGCAGATCGTGCGAGATCGCCTGCCTGTCTATGTGCGTAATACCTATTGGCGGAACGGCATCGAGGTCGACGCCTATCACGTCCTGCGCCTGCCGCTTTCCAGCGATGGCGAGAACGTCAATATCATTCTCGTTGGGGAAGATTACCGAGGGCGCGAGGCGGATCTGGTCAAGATCATGGAGACCGATTGAATCCGCTGTCACGCGCCCCGTTTCGATTTACGCCAGGTCCGCCATCCGGACTTTAATGTGATCGCCGAACGGCTGACGGGCGAAGATGCGCTCGACCATCGGCATGAAGGTTTCGATAGGCTGCGTCTCGTAATCGGGATCGAAAGACACCTGATCCCAACGCTCGCAGAAGCGGGCGCAGCGATCGAACAGAGGATGACCGCGATATTGTTCGCGGGCATGACGGTCGCCGCCGACGAAATGCCAGAAATAATAACCTTGGAAAATGCCGTGATGCTTGATTACCCAGTGATTGTCTTCGCTCACATAGGGCTGAAGGATCGCGGCGGCGAGATCGGAATGGTTATGCGGCGCCAGAGTATCGCCGATATCATGGAGGAGGGCGCAGACGATGCTCTCTTCATCGGCGCCGTCGCGTAAAGCGCGTGTCGCAGACTGCAGAGAGTGTTGGTAGCGATCGATCCTGTAGCCCATCTTATCGCCGGCCAGCCGATCCAGCAGGGCAATGGCATTGCCCGCCAAACCCTCTTCATGCACCTTGTACAACCGGTCGAGCAATTGATACTCGGCTTCGGTGCCCTCATCCATGCGTATGAAATTGACTGTCTCCAGCGACATGAATCTCTCCCCAATCTTGCCGATGTCGTTTTTCGGCATGTAAACGCCGCATGATTATTGTTGAAATAGGCCATCATGACGAGAACCGCAGCCGATATAGCCGCCATGCTTGAGCCGCATGGCCTCATTTTGCGAGGCGGCTTTGCGTTGGAGACCGCGCTTGATGGCGACCTTTTGTCCATGCGGCCCACGGCACGACAATTAGTGTTGGTCGGTAATGCGGGCTCGGCGATTTGGCCGGCTTTGGCCGATTTCATCAAAGCCAATCCGCGAGAGCAGCACCCGCTGGATCGCTGGACACAGAGGGTCGTGTCGCAGTTAGCGCGAGATCTGACGGTCACCGATCTCTATCCATTCGGGGGTCCCCCCTGGTGGCCTTTCCAGCGATGGGCGCAGCGGGCGGAACCGGTGGCGCCGTCGCCGATCGCTATCCTCATTCATCCCGTCTTCGGTCTGTGGCATGCCTATCGGGCGGCTTTGTTATTGGACGAGCCGGTATCTTTGCCGCCGCGGCTCGAAGCCGAAAGCCCCTGCGCCACATGCATCGATCGACCTTGCCTGTCGACCTGTCCCGTCGGGGCTTTCGACGGTCGGAGTTATGACGTCTTGCGCTGTGCCGAGCATGTGGATAGCGAAGATGGAAAGCCCTGCCGTGATTTCAGTTGTCTTGCGCGGCTCGCTTGTCCGGCGGGCACTGGATGGCGCTATGAGACGGCGCATGCCTTGTTTCATATGAATGCGTTTCTCCGCGCCCGGCGCGAGGCAAAAAATACAGCCAAAGCGTCTGAAACCGCCACCCGTTACGCGTCTACTTACAAAGGTTAATATTTGAGTGATTCCAAGGCCTTGCACGAAATAGGCCTTGTTAACGCTCGAGTCGGTGGGTTATTTAAAAGGCCAGTCCGCGACATCGCCCCCCGCTCGATCTGCAAGAGGTTCCCCGTGCGCAAGCTGCTTCGTCTTCCATCTCTCCTTGCCGCGCTCTTTGCCGGCAGCCTTTGCGCCCCGGCTTTCGCAGCCGATGTGACCTTTACAGCCAGCTTGGGGCATAGCGGCGACCAGATTAAGACGCCGGTCACTTGGACCGTCACGAAATTGGACAAATCGGGCAAGCCGGAGACCAAGCCGACGATGGTGCAGACGGGCCCGACCTTCCACGGTGAACTGAAAACAGGCCATTATGTCGTCATGGCGCAAAGCCAGGGCATTGCCACGAAAGAGAAAGTTTTCGTCGGCTCCGATAAGCTTTCCCATAATGTCGTCCTGGGGCTGGCACATATCTCGCTGAACATGATCGCCAGCCGTGGACGCAAGCCGATCACCGAGCCGATCGAGTGGGAAGTTTACACCTATCAAAAAGGGAAGACCGAGGCTGGCGTCCTGGTCGACAAGTCCAAGGGATCGACCGCGAATTTCTCGCTTATGGCCGGCGGCTATGTGGTGCGCGCCAAATATAAGGAGACGACAGCTGATCTGGTGGTGCCGCTGGCAGCGGGACAGGCCTATGATTACACTATCAATCTCTATGCGGGCTATGCCAAGCTCGCTGCAGTTGCGAATAAGAAGGCCGTCACAAAAAAGGTCACCTATCAAATCGTGCGGCAGAAGCCGAATGAGAAGGGTGAATACGAATTGATTGCCGAGAAGGAAGGCACAACGCCCAATGTCATGCTGCGCGAAGGCAATTACCTGTTGATCGCGCGCTACGGCAAGATGTGGGGCCGGGAGAACCTCGCCGTCCAGGCTGGTCAGACCAAGACCGTCAAGGTGACCGTTCGGGAAGGTGTCGGGGCGCCCATCGTGGTGTCTTCCGCCAACTGACATCCAGCCTGTGCTGAGCTGAAGGGCCGCCTTTCGGGGCGGCCTTTATGTTTATCGGCCCGATATAGGTGGCTTGCTCAATTCAAAAAACACAATCGCTCATGATTAAATTGCGCCGACCGGCTGCTTGTCAGATGTGCGGGGGAGTGTTTGAGTGCTGTCATAACGGAAAGCTTGATGGCCGACCCAAGTAAGGAACCGGTTGGCTGTCCAATGGGATGGGAGCACGATCCATGTCGCGTGAACAGAGGGTGCGCCGTGAGCGGCGCGGGGGCGATAAAGGCCTGAAACAATTGCCCTGGCGGCAATATCGGAACCCCTATAAGCCAATCGAGGTCGTATCCGACGATCAGCTCGAAGCCATTCATCAGGCGTCTTTGCGGATCCTGGAAGAAATGGGCATCGAATTCCTCGATGCCGAAGCCCGGGAAATCCTCAAGCAAAAGGGTGCAGATGTGGTGCCCGGTTCCGACCGGGTCCGGTTGGACCGACATATGGTAACGGAATATGTTGCCAAGGCACCGTCGCAGTTCACGCTGCACGCCCGCAACCCTGAACACAATCTGATCTTCGGCAAGGATTACATCAATTTCGGCTCGGTTGCCTCGGCGCCGAACGTATCGGATTTGGATCGTGGCCGTCGGCCGGGCAATTTCGACGATTATGCCGATCTGATGCGCCTGTGCCAAAGCCTGAACGTGGTACAGTTCATCGGTGGGTATCCGGTGGAACCGGCGGATCGTCCGCCTTCGACGCGCCATCTCGATGCCCATTACGCGGCGATCACCCTGACCGACAAGATCTGGCACCCCTATTCGCTGGGACGCTACCGGATCGAAGACGCGATCGAGATGATCTGCATTGCGCGCGGTATCGATAAGGAGCAACTGCGGCGCGAGCCGAGCCTCTTCTCCATCGTCAACAGCAACTCGCCGCTGCGGCTCGATATCCCGATGCTGCAGGGCCTGATGGCAATGGCGCGCCATGGCCAGCCGGTCGTGCTGACGCCTTTTACCTTAAGCGGCGCCATGGCACCTGCGACGATCGGCGGCGCCTTGGCCCAGCAGAACGCCGAGGCCTTGGCCGGCATCGCTTTTATTCAAATGGTCAATCCCGGTACACCTTGCGTCTATGGCGGCTTCACCTCGAATGTCGATATGAAGACCGGCGCTCCAGCCTTCGGCACACCGGAATATACCCGTGCAGCGCTGGTCGGCGGCCAGTTGGCGCGCAAGCATGGCTTGCCTTACCGGTCGAGCAACGCCTGCGCCGCGAATGCCGTCGATGCACAGGCTGCCTATGAGTCCGAAATGTCGATCTGGGGCGCCGTGATGGGACACGCCAACCTCATTTTGCACGGCGCTGGCTGGATGGAAGGTGGCCTGGTTGCGTCCTTCGAGAAGATGATTGTTGATGCCGAGATCATCCAGCATATGGGTGAATTCTTGCAGCCGCTCGAGATCAACGACGATACGCTGGGCCTCGACGCCATTCGCGAAGTCGGCCCCGGCGGCCACTTCTTCGGCTGCGCCCATACTCTGGCGCGTTATGAAACCGCCTTCTATGCACCAATGCTGTCCGATTGGCGGAACTTCGAAAACTGGCGACTGGCCGGCGCCCTCGACACAGCGCAGCGTGCCAATAATTTGTGGAAGCAGGTCTTGCGGGATTACACGCCGCCGGCCCTGGATTCAGCGCGCGACGAAGCACTGCAAGCCTTTGTCGCCAAGCGGAAGGAAGAGGGCGGGGTGCCGGCATAAGCTGGCATCCCATTTCAAGCAAAAGCTATTCTGATTGCGGATGCAGCAGCGGTTCCTTCGCCGCGAAGGAATATCGCTCGAATAACCGGCGATAGCCGGGCATGACATAATGTTCGGCTTGAGCGGTTAATTCGGGTTTGCGGACGCGATACCGCGCCGGCCGCTTGTACCAGGCAAGACCTGGCTCGTCGTGATGCACGACATGCAGGTTGTTATACAGGAAGAGCCAGCTCCAGAATGGGCCAGCCTCGCAGATCACGGTCCGTCCCGTGACGGAAGTATGGGCACGATGTTCGGCAAAGGAACGTACCAAAGCCAGAGCCGTACCCGGATAGGCGAAGCCAAGGATGTAGGCCCACAACGGAATGCCGCAAACGACCAGCACCCAATAGAGGATCAGGGCGACCGCCGGCAAATGCCATGCCCAAGCCCGCAAAATGGCGAGATGACCGCGCAACAGCGCGTTCGACAGGTCGCGCAAACCCATCACCGCATAATAAATTGGGCCGAAAACCATGCGGCCCAGCAGCGGGCGCATTGCCTGACGCATCAACCGATGAAGCGGCGACATCGCCGACCATTGCGTCTCAGTGAGATAATTCGATTCCGGATCAATCGACGGATCGGTCAGATTTTCGTCGATATGATGTTGCAGATGCGCGCTGCGATAATTGAGATAGGGCAACCAGAGCCAGAGCGGCCATCCGACGATAAAACTATTCACCGCCGGCCAGCGCGTTGGATAGCCATGCGTGCCTTCATGTTGCAATGACCCGTGCAGGGCAACGACAATTGTGCCGAGCGGACAGACGATCCACCAAGGTAAATAATGGTAGGAGAAGGTGATTAAAAGGAAGGAAAAGTAAATCCCATACGCCAAAGTCAGAGTTGGCCAATCGATCCGATAAGCATGGCGACCGAAGTCACCTTTTCTCTGGCCGGCACGAGCCGCCGGCGGCATACGCGTTTCCATTTTCCTCTGTTATACATGCCTGTATATACAAGTAATAACCGCTTGACGAATTGGGATCAAGCGGCAAGTTGCAACAAAGCTTAAATGCCGTTGGTTAAGAAAAGCATAGCGACTGGATGACTAACAGCGAGATTAACTGGGGAGGGTCTGAAGTTGAGCTCGATACCGGCAACCGCCCTGGCGGACATCCAGCCTAATGACCGACATGCTTCGGGAGAGTGCCTTTGTGGTGCCGTGCGCTACGAGATACAAGGGATCTTGTCGCCACCCTCTGCATGCCACTGCGGCATGTGCCGGCGGCATCATGGTGCATTAGGCGTTTTTACCGGCGCGCCTGTGACGGCCTTCCGCATTCATGGTGCAGATCACGTCGGCTGGTACCGCTCCTCGCCGGAAGCCGAACGTGGCTTCTGTCGGCAATGCGGTAGCAAATTATTCTGGCGGCAGATCGATAGTGACCGGTTGGATGTAACGATGGGGAGTTTGCATCAGCCGAGCGGCCTGCATCTCGATCATCATATCTGGGTCGCGCATCGTGGGGATTATTACGACATCGCCGACGCGCTACCGAAATATGCTGAATCAGCGGTGGGGCATGGCGACCAGTCACAGCTATCAGGACATCGGCCGGCGCCGGTACCGACGGTGCATGAAGGGGGCTGCCTGTGCGGCGCCATCCGCTTCAAGGTCGATGGCGATATGCGCAATGTGGTTGTGTGCCATTGCGGCCAATGCCGGCATTGGCATGGTCACTCGGCCGATTATAGTGCGGCGAGAACGGCCGAGATGGCCTTGCGAGGCGAAGGAGCACTGTCCTGGTATGCCTCGTCACCAGGCGCGCAGCGGGGCTTTTGTCGCCATTGTGGCACGAGTCTATTCTGGCGAGGGGCTAAGAATGGTACGGCGGCAAGCAAGATTTCGATATCGGCGGGCGCACTTGACGGGCCGACGGGTTTGCAAACGGTCAGGCACATCTTCGTGGCAGACCTCCCAGATTACTACGCTATCTCGGGTGATGCCGAACGTGATGCCGGCAGTATGGCGTCCAATCCGGTGGCATTCTGAACATAAGGAAAGATTGCCACATGATTATGGGCCTGCCGATGTACGCCTTGCCGGAGTTGTCGCGGGCAACGCTCGATTGGTGGATAGGTTTATGCCGCCACTTTCGGCGCGCGGGCATCGACGATTTGCCGTTGACCATGGCGGAGCCACGGGATCTTTACGAGCATTGGCGGCAACCCTCTCTCTTGTTCACGCAGACCTGCGGCTATCCGCTCACCCATGATCTCGACGGCCAGGTGCAGTTGGTGGCGACGCCGTGTTACCGGGCGCCGGGATGCAACGGATCAACTTATCGGAGTTCCATCGTCATCCGTGACGACGACGCGATCGAGGACTTGGCGGATCTAAAAGGTAAGCGTATCGCCTTCAATAGCCGAGATTCGCAGTCAGGGTACAATTGTCTTCGGCATCTCATTTCCCCTCTGGCGCGCGATGGCCGGTTTTTCGCGGAGGCTCTGGAAACCGGTGGCCATCGCCGGTCGCTGGCTGCCGTGCGGCATGGCAAAGCCGATGTCGCTTCGATCGATTGCGTCAGCTATGCATTGATCGCCGCGGTTGCCCCAGTGGAAGTCACCGGCATCCGTGTTTTATGTGAGAGCGCGCCGGCGCCGAACCTGCCCTATATCACGGCCGCCGCGACACCCCCGCAAAAGCTGGCTCGGTTGCAAGACGGCTTGCGGGCAGCCACGGCGGACCCTCATTTGACCGCGACGCGTGACACCCTGCTTATCGAAGATGTTACGGTCTTGCAACGGGACGCCTATGACCTGATTTTGTCGATGGAACGTGCAGCGATCGAAGCCGGATACAGGGATTTGGATTAAACCAATGTCGGCAATGAATAAGAAGAACGGAACGACCCTGCCAACGATCGCTGTTCTGATCGCTGCCGCACTTTGGGGCAGCTTCTGGATACCGTTGCGTCAGATCACAGAGACCGGCATCTCGGGTGCGTGGGCGACAATACTGGTTTATGGCGGTCCGCTCGTCCTGATGCTGCCGATTGTTGCCTTCCGTGGGAAACGGGCTGGCAGCTTCGGATGGGGTGCCCTTTGGGTCGGTGCCGCATCGGGCATATGCAACACGTTCTACGGCATGGGCTTCATCGAGGGGGAGGTCAGCAAGGTCATGCTGCTTTTCTATCTCAACCCGATCTGGGCCGCTTTGCTGGAACGAACGATTTTGAAGACGCCAATCGTGCGCTCACGCCAGCTGACGATTTTGCTGGGCTTTCTCGGCATGGCTGTCCTGGTCAGTGGCAATGGCTCGGTCCTGCCGCTTCCCCGCAACATATCGGAATGGTTCGGTGTCATTGCCGGATTCTTCTGGGCGCTCAGCATGGTGGGCATGCGATACAGCGGCGAGGGAGATATCATCCCCAAGTCCTGCTACCAGTTCCTCTTCGGCCTGGTGGGCTGCGGTATTATCTTGTTCTCAGGCCTGTTTCCTGGAGAGCTCTGGCCACAGCCAGGCCAGTTGGCTGCTGCGATGCCGTGGACCGTTATCACCGTCTTTCTTTGGATCTTCCCCACGATGGTCTTGGCTTTCTGGGGGATCAGCTTCATGTCACCTTCGAAAGCATCCATCCTCTTCATGCTGGAAGCAATTGTCGGCGTGGTCTCGGCAGCCATTTTCACAGACGAGCCGTTTGGCTGGCGCGAGATCGTCGGCGGTCTGTTGATCCTCAGCGCCGCCTTGTTCGATATTCTGTTTACCGGCGGCGATCCGGATACGGCGAACGGTGACTGCAAATTGAAAGCAGCGGAATAGATGACGAAGATATTCGATGCGCGCGGCATGAAATGCCCGTTGCCGGTGCTGAAGGCGCGGCGCTTGGTCCGGGACATGGAACCAGGCGAGATTCTTGAAATCCAGGCGACCGATGCCGGAGCGCCGGCTGACTTCACCCATTTCTGCGAGACGACGGGGAATCGGCTACTCGAGACCAGGGAGGAGGGCGGATTGTTCATCATCCGCCTTCAGGTCGCCTAACGTTCGCGGCGACCAGTCGCCGCCTCAGATCAGATTGCGGGCCGATAACTCGTCTTTGATATAGGCATAAAAAATCGGCGCGGCGATGACGCCGGGTATGCCGAAAGCGGCCTCCATCACCAGCATGGCCAACAGCAATTCCCAGGCCCGGGCGCGAATCTGGGTGCCGATGATACGGGCATTGATGAAATATTCCAGTTTGTGAATCAGAACCAGGAAGACCAACGAACCTGCCGCTGCCAGAAATGAGGCGCTCAGGCTGACGATGACGATGATGGTATTGGAAATGAGATTGCCGATAACCGGTATCAGCCCGGCAATGAAAGTGACGGCAATCATCGTTTTCTTCAGCGGCAGGTCGACGCCCAGGGACGGCAACAACACGATCAGGTAAATGGCGGTAAAAATGGTATTGAGCGCCGAGATGCGGAGTTGCGCGAAGACCACCCGGCGGAAGGCAGAGCCAAGAAACGATAGCCGATCCCGCATCGCGCGGCCCAGTGGCTTCAGCTCCTGGGTCATGATGCCGGTACTGATGGCGATCATGCCGCCGATGATCATGCCGATGAGAATGCGGACGAATATACGACCGAAATTCTCCCCAGCCTGCCGGAGGTCGCTGGCGTGGACGCGCAGCCAGTCAGAAGCGGTGGCGCGCAAATCCTCGACATTCGCCGGCAGGTAATGCCGCGCCCAGGGCGGGAAATGAATACGGGCGGCATCGATGATATCCGCCATTTTCTGCAGCAGCACGAAAGGGCTATCGGATCTATCGGTTATCATCAGGGCCACCGAGCCGATAGCCAGGAGCAGAAGCAAGGTAACGAAAGTAGCTAGCAAGCTCAGAGCAATAACTTTGCCGGCACGGTAAGTAACACCGAAGCTGCGATGGCGAATGCCCGCCATTTGCACCAGCTCGTAAACCAGCAGGCCCGGCAAGAGGCTGGTCAGGAGGCCCAGATAAAGAATGAGAAAAAGGCCGATCCCCATGAAGACCCAGGCAGCAATATTGTATTTCAGCGAAGGATCGACGAGGCCGGTGCTGAGATGATCGGTGACAAACACCGTACTGCCCTGGTCCTGATCCCGCATTTGCCTGCCTGACGGTGACTGGTAATCGACTGTTATTGCGCGATCTTAGGGTGTTGACTGGCGACTGTGCAAGTAAAGCCGATGGATGACTCTCGCCGGCTCAACCTATTATTTCACATTTCCACAGGCGACAATTCCTAGTTGATGCCTCCTTTATGGACATGCATAGTTAAGACGGCTTTAAGAGCGCCTACAATTCAAGAAAGCTTGCCGGCCTTGGGGCCGACCGGCGGAAATAAGAATTTCATCAATCGGGAGGGGAACATAATGATCTCTTGGGCAAATTTGACATCCGCTTTTACCAGCGGGCGCTTGTCCCGGCGGGATTTTCTGTCCGGTGCAACCGCGCTGGGCCTGACCGCTGCGGCAGTCGGATTCCTCAATGTAAATGAGACGAAGGCCGACGAACCGAAGCGGGGCGGTACGCTGCGGCTTGGCCTGGCCGGCGGGAGCACGACGGACAGCTTCGATCCGCGCGGCTTCACCGAAATCGTGATGATCACGCTGGGATCGCAAATTTATAACAGCTTCGTTGAATTTGACCCCAATAACCGGGTTCAGCCCGATTTGCTGGAAAGCTGGGACGTCAAGCCGGGCGCCACGGAATGGGTGATGAATGTCCGCAAGGGCGTCACGTTCCATAACGGCAAGACCCTGGATGCCGACGACATTATCTACTCATTGAATCTCCATCGCGGTGAATCGAAATCGGCGATGGTCGGCCAGACCAAGCACATCAAGGACGTCAAAAAGCTCGACAGTCATCAGATCAGCATTACGCTGGACCGGGGCGATGCGGAATTGATCTATCTGTTGGGCGATTACCATATGAAGATCGTCCCGAATGAGTTCCAGGATTGGGCAAAACCGATCGGTACGGGCGCCTTCACATTCGAAGCTTTCAATCCGGGCGTAAGCGCCAAAGTCAATCGCAATCCCAATTATTGGCGCAGCGACCGAGGCTTCGTCGATGCCGTCGAAACCTCGGTTATCAATGACACCGCGGCGCGGATGAATGCCCTGGTTGCCGGGCAAGTGGATATCATCAATCGGGTCGATAAGAGGGCCGTCGATCTTCTTAAATCCGCTGGCACGGTCAAACTCGAAGAAGCGCCGACCGGCTGGCATGCAATCATGGCCATGCAGGTCGATAAAGCCCCGTTCGATAATCCTGATGTGCGTCTGGCGCTCAAACATGCCATCGACCGTGAGCAATTGCTGAAGACGCTCTTCAACGGATTCGGGAGCCTCGGCAACGACCACCCCGTGCCGAAGCGCGACCCATTCTTCAATAGTGAGTTGCCGCAAACGACTTATGACATCGACAAGGCCAAGTTCTATATGAAGAAGGCCAATCTCAACAACATCTCCATACAATTGACGGCTTCCGACGCAGCCTATGAAGGTGCGGTGAATGCCGCGGCTTTGTATCAGGCCACGGCCGCCAAGGCTGGCGTTAACATTTCGATCAAGCGCGAGCCGGTCGATGGCTTCTGGGACAATGCCTGGCTTAAGCGGCCGTTCTGCGGATCGTATTGGGCCGGCCGGTCAACCGCCCTGCAGATGCTGACGACCGCTTATAAATCCGATGCCGCCTGGAACGAAACAGATTGGCGTAACGAAACCTTCGACAAGCTGCTTTCGGATGCGGCGGCGGAGCTGGATGACGCCAAACGCAAATCCTATATCTGGGAGGCGCAGCGCATGCTGCATGACGATGGCGGCGCCGTCATTCCGGTCTTTTCCAATGTCCTGGAAGCCCATAGCGACAAGGTGAAAGGATATCGTGTCGGCGGCGTCGATGAATTGTTCAACGGCCGTGCGACCGAATTCGCCTGGCTGGAGAGTTAAGCAGGGGCCGTGAGACATCCGATCGGGCGCCTGCTTGCAGGCGCCCGTGTCGTTTGGGGCGGCGAGTTTTTCTTGGAACATTGCGGAGTTCTTCTCGTTTGTTGTCTACCGACCGAAAAGGCAAGTTCGGCCGGGTGCCGAGGCGCGAGGCCTCGCCGCGGGGGTTAAGCCTTATTGCTGATGGGAAAACGATGACAACTTGGAATGATCTGCGGCCATCGCGCCGGCAATTTCTAACCGGGGCCGCCGCTTTCGGGCTGGCGGGCTCCGCCGGTATCCTTAAAAGCCAGACTGCCAGGGCAGCCGAAGGTCCGAAACGCGGCGGCGTCCTCCGGCTTGGTATCGGTGGCGGCAGTACGACGGCCAGCCTCGATCCCCGGAGCTATGCTGATATTGTAACAATCACTCTCGGGGCGCAATTTTTCAGCAGCTTCGTCGAATTCGACGCCGAACATCAAATTCAGCCGGCTTTGATCGAGAGCTGGGACGTGAAGTCCGGGGCAGCGGAATGGGTCTTGACCGCTAGGAAAGGGGTCACTTTCCATAACGGCAAAACCGTGACCGTCGATGACTTGATCTATTCCCTCAATCTTCATCGCGGAAACTCTACATCCGGCGTTGTCGGCCAAACCAAGCATATCAAAGAGGTCAAAAAGATCGGCGATCGCCAAATCGGCATCACATTGTCCCGTGGCGATTCCGAGCTGATCAACCTGCTTGGCGATTATCATTTCAAGATCGTGCCAGATGGATTTGCCGATTGGTCCAAGCCGATCGGTAGCGGACCGTTCGTTTTTGAAAGCTATGTTCCTGGCGTCAGCGCGAAAGGCAATCGCTTCGCCGATTATTGGGCTTCAGACCGCGCCTTCGTCGATACGGTTGAAACGACCGTCATCAATGACACCCCGGCCCGTACGAATGCCCTCATCACCGGCCAGGTCGATATCATCAATCGCGCGGATAAGCGCACGGTCGACTTGTTGAAACAGGCCAGCAATGTGACATTGGAAACAGGGCCGACCGGCTGGCACGCGATCATTGCGGCCAAAACGGATACAGCACCGTTCAATAACGCAAATCTACGCCTCGCTCTGAAGTATGCCATCGATCGCGAGGAATTCCTGAAAACGCTGCTGAACGGTTATGGAACCGTCGGCAATGACCATCCGATCCGGCCGGGTGACCCGTTCTACAATACTGAGCTGCCGCAGACCCTCTACGATGCCGATAAAGCAAAATTCTATTTAAAGAAGGCCGATCTCGGTAATGTATCGCTGCAACTCAGCGCTTCCGAAGCGGCTTTTGAGGGTGCGATCAATGCAGCTGAACTCTATCAGGCAAGCGCCGCCAAAGCAGGATTGAACATTGCGATCCAACGGGAGCCCGTGGATGGCTTCTGGTCCAATGTTTGGCTGAAACGGCCTTTCACGCAATCCTATTGGCAGGGACGGTCAACTGCCTTGCAGATGCTGGCTGCGCCTTACAAATCAGATTCGCCGTGGAATGAAACCGCTTGGCGAAATGCCTCGTTTGATAAACTCCTGACCGACGCTGCGGTCGAAATCGATACCGCTAAACGCAAGTCTTATGTCTGGGAGGCTCAACGGCTCTTGCATGAAGAAGGCGGGGCCATCATTCCAATTTTCCAGGATGAATTGGAAGCGCATGGAAACCAGGTGAAAGGCTATCGCGTCGGCGGTATCGACAGCCTGTTCAATGGGCGCATTGCCGAATATGTCTGGCTTGATAGCTAAGAGGGTCTAGTTCGTCGTGCCCAGAAGCTGCTCGACACCCGGATGCAGCGGAATGACGGTGCTCTCGACATGAGCATCCGGCTTCGACGCGGCTGGGTTCGAGGTCAATTTTGTATCGCGCTGCGGCACGACCAGCGTCCGCGCCAGTTCATGGGCCACGGTATTATCGGTCTTCGTCGTCACCACGAATAAGACCGGTACGATGAAAGTATCGGTTTCGCCTGAGGTAGCATCGGTACCTGCCGGCAAATGCGCGAGCAAAAGATCGCGCCGGTCGGTACCGATCTTGGCCTTCTCAGCCGCGCCGACCGGAATGAGCCTGATCGGCATGTGCTCGGCAATACTCGTGATCTCGGCCAGATCGGGACGCTCGACGATCGCAATGGCGTCGACCTTACCGGCCGCCAGCTGGCTCGCCGCTTCTGAAAGTTCCATCGGCAGCAATTTCACGCGGCGGCTGGTCAGGCCGAGCGTGGTAAAAATCTGACTGATCGAGATCGCACCATCGCTTTCGGCTGGATTGGTGGCGACCCGCTTCCCCTTCAGATCTGCCAAGGTCTTGATGGGGGACGCCGCCGGCACGATTACCTGCAACGCCACGTCGCCAACTGTGGCGATGGCGCGCAGATCAGGATCGGGGCCGGCTTCCTTGAAGGGTCCCTTCCCCTGGGCCGCAAGGGCGACGAGATCGGCCTGGACGATTGCGGCGTCAAGGCCGCCCTCCCGTAATTGCTGCAGGCTCTCTATGGCCCCGGCTGTCGTCTGGGCCATGCCGACAACTCCCGGCACGCCGCAGGCATCGGTGGGCGCACAATCGGCGCCGCCGGTCGGATTGCTGATTGCATTGCCGATTTCAGCCGCGATGTTGAACAAATGAGAACCGGGTCGGCTGGTGCCGATGCGGAAATAAGTAACGTCCTGGGCCGAAACCTGGCTGACGAGGCCGTCCATGAGGCTGAGCCCGC
The DNA here is from genome assembly GCF_034044715.1 of Dongia soli. Classification (NCBI taxonomy): domain Bacteria; kingdom Pseudomonadati; phylum Pseudomonadota; class Alphaproteobacteria; order Rhodospirillales; family Dongiaceae; genus Dongia; species Dongia soli. Next base: position 493,090 of record NZ_JAXCLW010000002.1, read on the forward strand.
CAAGAGCGGTCACGCCAGCCAGGATGATGGCGGCGCCATAGATCCGGCGGATACCCCACCGGTTCCAAGTCGACCTCAAACTCTTGGTTACCCTCTGCAACATCTCAATCTGCCCTGACTCATCTGCCCGAACGTCGCCGGCAGCGGTGCTGTCCTATTTCCTTCGATCTATCACACGGCAATGAGGCAAGACTGTGATAGCACGCACCCATCCGCCCTTGCCGTCGCGACGCCGACGGTTCCTTTCCCAGGAGGGACAATCCCGTTCCGCCGCCTATTCCCAATAAAAGTGGGCCGGTCCAGCCATGCGCCAAAAACCGGGCGGGCGCCGATAGCGATGCGGTCCTTGCATAGTTTGCCCCCTTTCCAGGGGCGGGGGCCTCTGCTACCACCCGGGACGCAGTATCGGTCCATCACCCTAAAGGAAGCTTTAATGTCGAGTAGCTTGTCGAAACGGCAACAAAATCTGCGCCGTTTGCTCAACCCGAAGCATGTCTGCATCGTCGGCGGCCAGGCCATGGAAGAGTCCATCCGGCGGTGTGATGAGACCGGTTTCAAGGGGGATATCTGGATCGTCAATCCGAAGTATACCGAACTCGGCGGCCGACGCTGCTATGCCTCTATTGCCGAGCTGCCGGCAGCGCCGGACGCGACTTTCATCGCCGTCCCGCGCGAAGCGACGATCGACATTATGGCGCAATTGAATGCACGGGGCGCCGGTGGCGCGATCTGCTACGCCGCTGGTTATGCCGAAGTCGGCGGCGAGGGGCGGGATCTGCAGCAGCGCTTCATCGATGCAGCGGGCGACCTGGCAGTCGTCGGGCCTAATTGTTACGGTGTCCTCAATTATCTGGACGGGATCGCGCTCTGGCCGACCGGCCATTTGGGCAAGCGGGTAGAAACCGGCTGTGCGATTATCGCCCAAAGCGGCAATATCGCGCTCAACCTAACGATGAACCACCGTTCGGTGCCCTTCGCTTATGTCATCAGCTCGGGCAACCAAGTCATTCTCAATGTCGCCGATTACATCGACGCTGTGGCGGAAGATCCGCGGATCAAGGCCGTCGGCCTTTATATCGAAGGCATCACCGACATTCCCGCTTTCAGCCGTGCCGCCGCCAAGGCGTTGGCGAATGGCAAGCCGCTGGTCGCCCTGAAGGCCGGCAATTCGGAACTGGGCGCTAAGCTGGCGATGAGCCATACGAGTTCTCTGGCCGGAAGCGATAAGATGTATGACGCCTTGTTCGCCCGCTTGGGGGTGATCCGGGTGCATACCATTCCGCAACTGCTGGAAACCATCAAACTGGTGTCGAGCGCGGGCTTGCCAAAGGGCAGGCGGCTGGCGGTCTTCACCTGCTCGGGCGGCGACGGATTGTTGACGGCGGATATCTGCGAAAAGCTGGATGTGCCGCTGCCCAGTTTCCCACCGGCCCAGGCGGCGGACCTGCGGAGCCAGTTGCCGAATTTCGCCAGCGTCACCAATCCGCTCGATTACAACACCTCGCTTTGGGGCAAGGAAGATTTGCTGACGAATCTGTTCTCAACCGTCATGGCCGGCGATTTCGATGCCGGTATGCTGGTGCTGGACTACGCCACGGAAAGCGTGGAAAGCGACGAGGTTTTCGACCGCAGCCGCCGCGCCTTGATCACCGCTTGTGAACGCCATGGCAAGATGCCGATCATCACCGCAACACTCCCCGAACTGTTCCCTACGGGGCCGCGCGATCTGTCGGTGCAGCAGCATGCCGCGCCGATGCAGGGGTTGCCTGAGGCTCTAACGGCTTTTGCGTCGGCGCATAGTTTCGCCGAATATCGCGCCGGCCGCGCCGCCGGCAAAGCCAGCCCGATCGAAATCGCAGCCGTGCCGGTTTTATCGGATCAGGCGCCAAGGCGTTTATGGTCGGAATACGAAGCAAAGAGCAAGCTGGCGGAATTGGGTCTGAAAGCGCCCACAAGCCGTTTGGTGAAACCCGCGGAGGCTGCGGCAGCTGCCGCTGAACTCGGCTTCCCGGTGGTGATCAAGGTTGCCGATCCAATCCTTGCGCATAAGACGGAAGCGGGTGCGGTGGCGCTTAACCTGAAATCCGAAGCGGATGTGGAAGCCGCGATCCAGCGCATGTCGGCCTCATTGGCCGCCTATAAGCCGGGCGCCCGGATCGCCAAGGTGCTGGTCGAGCGCATGGTTTCCAATGTCGTCGCGGAAATGATCGTCGGTATCAAGCGCGACCCGCAATTCGGCCTCGCTCTGGTTGTTGGGGCGGGCGGTATTCTGGTCGAAATGGTGGAAGACGCGACCATGCTGCTGCTGCCGACCGACCGGCCGGCGATCGCGGGCGCGATCGGCAAGCTGAAGATCGCGAAGTTGCTGCGCGGCTATCGCGGTAAGCCGGCCGGCGACATCGAGGCGCTGGTCGATGCAGTCGCCGCCATTGCCGCTTTCGCTCAGGCTCATGCCGACAGCCTGGTTGAACTGGACGTCAATCCACTGATGGTGCTGACGGACGGCGCCGTAGCGGTGGATGCCCTGGTGGTGACCGTCGACTAATTGCCTGCGACATATCGCGCGGCTGTTAAAACGGCCGTTCCGGGTATTTGGCCTGGAACGGCCGTTTGGTCGTTTAAGGCCGTCGCTGTGAAGCCAGTCGGTCCCCGATGGCTTGGTTACCTTGAGATCAATAAGTAAACGATAACGCGAGGAGGAGCGTATGGCCTATCATCCAGGCCGTCATTTTTTACAGGTGCCGGGACCGACCAACATTCCCGACAGGATCCTGAAAGCAATTGCCGCGCCGGTTCTGGATCACCGGGGGCCAGAATTCACCAAACTCGGCCGCGAAGTGCTGGATCGGATAAAACCGGTCTTCAAGACCCGGCAGCCTGTGATGATCTTTCCGGCAAGCGGCACCGGCGGCTGGGAATCAGCGCTGGTCAATACGCTCTCCCCAGGCGATACGGTGATGACCTTCAATACCGGGCAATTCGCGGTCCTTTGGGAAAAGATGGCAAAGCAGTTAGGCCTGAATGTCCACACGCTGACCACCGATTGGCGCCGTGGCCCCAGTCCTGAATCCATCGAAGCGGCCTTGGCTGAAGACAAGTCGCATCAGATCAAGGCCATTCTGCTGGTTCACAACGAAACCTCGAATGGCGTGATGTCGCGGGTTGCCGAAATCCGCAAGGCGATCGATCGGGCAAAGCATCCGGCCCTGTTGATGGTCGATACCATCTCATCCCTCGGCAGCGCCGATTTCCGCTTCGATGAATGGGGTGTCGACGTCGCTGTCGGTGGATCACAAAAAGGCCTGATGCTGCCAGCCGGCCTCGCTTTCGTTGCCGTCAGCGAGAAGGCCTTGAAGGCATCGAAGACCGCCAAGCTGCCCCGTGCTTTCTGGGATTGGGAACCGATGCTCGCCAATTCGACCGGCGGCAATTTCCCCTATACCCCGGCCTGCAATCTTTTCTTCGGACTGAAGGAGGCGCTGAACCTGATCGATGAAGAAGGATTGGAGAACATCTTCATTCGCCACAGCCGGCACGCCGAGGCGACACGCCGCGCCGTGCAGGCCTGGGGGCTGGAAACCGTTTGCGCCGAGCCGCTGGAATACAGTCAATCGGTGACGGCGGTCTTCACACCGGAAGGGCATTCCGCGGATGGCCTGCGCAAGGTCATTCTGGAGCGCTTCAATATGGCCTTGGGCGCCGGCCTGGGCAAATTGGCCGACAAGGTCTTCCGCATCGGACATCTGGGAGATTTTAACGACCTTATGCTGGCCGGCACTCTGGGCGGCGTCGAGATGGGATTGTCCCTCAGCAATATTCCGCATAAGTCCGGCGGTATTGTTGCCGCGCTTGACCATTTGTCGGCGCAGGCAGGTTTGCGCGCCGCCGCCTGATACATCTTCTTAAGATGCGACCCGGTCTTGCGATGCCGCAGGGCCGGGTTGTTTTTTATAGGGAAGGGGGCGTCATGACGCGGCTTGCCGGGAGGACGATCGTAACCGTCGTTCCTTGTTGTGGCCGGCTGGTTAAATGGAGATGGCCGCCAAGCAGTTCGGTCAGGCGTTTAGCCAAAGCAAGGCCAAGGCCCGTGCCTTCGAATTTGCGTGTCGTGCCCGTCTCAGCCTGGAAGAAGGGTATGAAGAGATGATCGAGCGCCGCCGGATCGATGCCGATCCCCGTATCGGTTACAGAAATCGCCATCCCGCCGACTGCATCGAGCGCGGCTTGCAGGGTCACCTGACCACCTTCCGGCGTGAATTTCACCGCATTGGAGAGCAAGTTGCCGAGGATCTGCCGTGCGATCCGTTGATCGATAAAGAGATGAGGCAGATTATCGGGAATTTTCGTTTTCAGTAACAGGCCGCTGGTCTCAGCCGTCTCCCGGATAGCCGGGATAAGTGGGTCGGTGATCATTTTCAAGGTCGTTTCGGTCTCGTTCAAGACGAGTTTCCCGGCCTCGATCGTGGTGATGTCGAGAATATCATTGATGACATTTAGCAGCCGGTTGGCGCTTTGATAAATATCGCCGGCATAATCGAGATAATCCGGAGCGCCCAAAGGACCATGAGTCTGCAGCCGCATCATTTCGGAAAAACCGATAATGGAATTGAGCGGCGTTCGTAATTCGTGGCTCATGCGCGCAAGAAACTGCGTCTTGGCGCGGCTCGCCTGTTCGGCTGACTCCTTGGCGGCCATCAAGCCGTGCTCCCGCTCCGTCAGCTCGGTGATGTCGTGAGCCGTGCCCCGATAACCAAGATGCTCGCCATTATCTAGATCGAAAATGGGAACGGAACTGACCAGCAGTAGTTTGGGTTGCCCGGCTTTGTCGGACGCCTCGAAAACATGATTTCGAAAGGGCGAGAGACTCCGGAAGCGATTTCGCAAGGTTTGCTGCGCTCGACGGTTGATAGCAATCTCATAGAGCGGCTTGCCGATCAGCTCTTGCGGATGGTATCCCATGACGGCGAAGACACGGTCTGACAAGGCAGTCACGGTCAGATCGCAAGTGCTTTCCCAAATCCAATCGGAAACGAGCCGAACGATGTCCTCCAGGCGGCTTTGAACCCGCGCCAGGTCTTGTACGCTTACCGTATCATCACGGGCCACATTTATAAGGCAGGCCAAGGCCTCGATTTGCCCGGTAGAATCGACCATCGGCGCATATCGCAGCCGGACGCGATGGGCATGGTTCTTGAACGTCACAATACCATCGTGATGAGCGTGCCCGCTCTGGCGCAATGCCTCGAGATCGAGTTGAAGTTGCGGCGGGAGCAGATAGCTCAGATCGCTTCCGGCTTGCGGGTCAGCGGTCAGATCGCGATAAGCGCCATTCGACCATAACGATGTACCGCCAGGCGACAAAACGACCAGGGGTGAGTTGTAATCCAGGAGATTATTTGAAAAGAGCTGATGCAGCGGCAGCGACGACGGCAATGCCTCCAGCGCAGATGCCTTTGAGCCTTTTCGCTTAGAGCGATCTTGGCGGTTCATCGCCGGTTCTGTTCGAGGCGTTTGATCGATCGCAGAAAGTCGGGATTCAGTTTCCAGCGCTCAATGACTTTGGCGGCCGTTTCGATTTTCAGCCGGTCGAACAAGTCAAGCGCATGCCTCAGGGCGTAAGCGTCTTTGGCCAGTTCCTGGGGATGGATACGCTGGAGTAACAGGAAGATGCTGGTAAAGCTGGTTCTGTCGATATGTGCCGCGCGCGACACGATCACAAGGCCTTCGGCGCCCTCGTCATAAATCAGCTTTCGGATCGACGATGCTTTCAACTGGGTCAACTGGGCGAGCAAGGCTTCGAACAACGCGACCTCGCCCTGACGGAGGGTCTGTAGAAGCAGCGCCGGTGTTAATTGCTGCTTTTTGGACAGTTCGACGGCTAGATTATGCGAGGCAGTCTCTTCCTCGGCTTGCCAGGCGGTGCCTTCGATGGCTTCCTCGGCGGCTTCAGCGACGGCCAGATCGACGCCGATTTCGTCGACCGAGAAATTCTCGACAATGAACTGCCGTAGTGCCGCCGAAACCCAAGTATACATCCGCTTGGCCAGCTCAGGCTCCAATTCGCTGCGGCGGAGCAGCGGTTCCTGAAACTCATCGACCGTGCGCGATTGCTCGACGAGATAGGCCATGGTCGATTTGGAAATCTCGGCGCCGTGGTTCTGCAACAAAGTTCTAATGACGTCAGGCGCGCCTGTAGCCACCAAGGAATCGGAAACCGGAATGCTAAGGCTGCGCCGCATCGCGATGGCAAGCCGGTGAGCTTGGCTTCTGTGATGCACGATCTCGATCAGCGAAGCATCCGAGAGGAGGTCGCTTTTCAGGAGAATGGGGGAGGCAATGTCGAAATCGTCATTGGCGAGGATTTCCACGATCTCGCGCGGCGCGTTGTGCGAGGCGGCGAGCTTGGTCGCCAGGGACTTGCGGATCGGCCGGGCGACATCCTGGATCAGCTTTTTCAGGATGTCGTTCATGAGGGCGAGTTCATGCGGCGTCAACTGACGGGCGTCGTCATCGACCAGGCTGCTGATGGCAATGGCCAGCGCACTGCGCCCACCCACCGAATTGTCACGCGCCAAGTCAACGAGATGACTGACGTCCGACGCGATCGCGATCATGCCCCAACAGCTCGCATATTGCCCCGCAGATGTCGGACCTCCGCAATTAAAGATCCAACCTTCGCGCACCCCTACCTGTTCAATTTAAAATGCGATTGTTACTTATTACTTAAGTTCACAGACCACTTATATTCGTCATACCTTAAGGTTGAATATTGTAAAAGCGCTAAGCGACGGATTGCTTCAAAAAAGCCCGGGAAAAACGCGGCTGGATGCAGCCCCCATTAATTCTTTTGAAAGGATGTCCGGTCAGAAAGAATTCGAGCGGTCTCGACGGCCTGTAACTGGCTGACGCTTCTCATCAAACCCGGCATCTGAGCCAGCCTTGCCCGAGAGGCGTCCAACGGTATCGAATCGATGAAAGCAACAAATCATCTGCTGACCCATCATGAGCGGCGGTTTGCTGCGGACGATGTGATTGTCACGAAAACCGACTTAAAGGGGCATATTACTTACGCCAATCGAGTGTTCCTCGATCTATCCGGACTCACTTTGGAGACGGCGGTCGGCGCACCCCATAGCGTGATCCGCCATCCGGATATGCCCCGCTGTGTTTTCAAGTTGCTGTGGGACCGGCTACAAACCGGTCGCGAGGTCTTTGGCTATATCGTCAATCGGGCCAGCAACGGTGATTATTATTGGGTCTTTGCCCATGTGACACCTTCCTGCGGAAGCGATGGCAAAGTCGTGGGTTACCATTCCAACCGACGGTTGCCAAAGCGCGAAACCCTCGATCAGGTTATCCAGCCCCTTTACAAGGACCTTCTCGCTGAGGAAAACCGCCACGAAAATCGCAAGGAAGGAATGAACCGCGCCTTCGATTTGTTGATGGCGAAGCTGAAGGAGCGAGGTTTGGACTATGACGAATTTATCTTCTCCATTTAGCAGCATCGTCGCCGCGGGCCTCGCCGTCCTGTTTTCCGCTGCTGCAGCACTTTGTCTTCTGCTTATTGATGCCCAGTGGCCCGTATATGCGCTAAGCGGACTTGCCGTTCTCGCCGGTCTTTGGGTCATGCTGAGCCTCCAGCGCCAGAATAGCGAATTGGCGCGGGTCGTCGATGTCCTGAAGCGATTGCAGCATGGGGATTTCGAAGCACGATTGGTACCGATAAAATCCGGCGGTGTTCTGGGCGAGGTGCTCTGGTCGGTCAATGACTTTGCCGACCGTGCTGACGCCTTCACACGCGAAGCCTCTGCCTCATTGAGTGCGGTTACGAAGCAGGTTTACTACCGCCGGGTGATCGAGGCGGGCATGTTGGGTTCCTATCGGCAGGCGGCGCAGACGATCAATGCTGCGACTGGCGAGATGCATAACAAGATTACGGGCTTCGGCGCAGCCTTATCGCGATTCGAACATATCGCGAATGATGTCGTGCAGAAATTGGGGACGACGGCGGTTGATCTCAATCGCACCGCTGAGACTCTGAATCATGCCGCCAGTTCGACCAACGACCGCACCGCCATTGCTTCTTCGGCAACGGAAAAGGCAGCGGTCAGCCTGCAAGCCGTTGCAGCCGCAACCGAAGAGCTGACGGCGTCAATCGGTGAGATCAACCGGCAGATTACGCGGTCGGTCGAAGTGGCCCATGCGGCGGTTCGCGAAACCGAAGCGGCTCATGACCAGGTGGATGGGCTGGTGAGCGCCGCTGCGAAAATCGGCGAAGTGGTCACGCTGATTCGCGAAATCGCCGAAAAGACCAATCTGCTGGCACTTAACGCAACCATCGAATCCGCCCGGGCTGGAGAAGCCGGAAAAGGCTTTGCCGTGGTTGCTTCGGAGGTCAAGAATCTGGCGAACCAGACGGCACAGGCGACGGATGACATTATCGATCAGGTGGGATCGATTAGGAATGTCGTCAGTAGCGTCGCCTCCGCGATTCGTAATGCGCGGGACGTCATCAATCAAGTCGACGAGACAGCGACAGCCATTGCTGCCGCGATGGAAGAGCAGAGTGCGGCGACCAATGAAATTGCGCGCAATGTGCAGCAGGCTTCCGAGGGATCGACCGAGGTGTCCCGCAGCGTCGATGACGTGCGCCAGGTGACCCACGAAACCGAGCAGGCGGCTGTGCAGCTGCTGGGATCGACCTCGGAAATGGAACAGCAATCCAATGAATTTGCCAGAGAGCTGACCGGCTTCCTCGGGGAACTCCGCAAAGTGATCTGAACCGGGCAGTTAGTCGATACGGGGCAGGATGGCGAGCGCCATGATGAGGTAATCGGCCGTTTCCCCCGTTTTCGACAAAGGCAGGCCGAGGATCTCAAAGTCGATGTAATCCTTGTCGATCTCGTAGGGGCGTCCAGCCAGGGCGATCGGCTTGCTGGCGGCGATGATCTGATCGCAGACGTCCAGCCATCGTTCGCCATAGATCTCTCCAAGGGCAGAGAGCGTGGTATTCGTCAGCCAAGGCGCCTCGAATAGCTCGACAAAACCTGTCCCCATGTAGCGGATAAGTGCATCGTAAGGTCGAAGCGGATTGGACTGCGCCACGCATTCCACGGTCATCATGAGCGAGAGCTGACGGGGAAACTCCATCGGATCGAAAGCGGAGCGAAGGGGCAATGCTTCACCGACGCGCCATTGATACCATCGGTCGCGCAAATGCTTGAGGCCACCATCCTGTAAAACGGATTTTGGATGCAGCTTTGAGTCTTCCGCCATGGGTTGATCCGAATTGCACCGGTTCAGGGATGATGGGTCAACTTTATTAACAAACTTGGTCGGAAGTGGTCGAGTTCGATCAAATATTATGGCCCGACATCACGAGGCTTTGGAAGTGGATATCAGTTGAACCAGCGTATCCAGTGAATCCGCCTCCTGTGCGGGCTTATCCCATCGCAAGCGGCGGATGCGGGGGAATCGCAAAGCGACCCCTGATTTATGTCGGCTTGAACGTTGGACGGCATCGAAGGCAAGTTCAACCACCAGACCTGGACTTACCTCTCGGACAGGTCCGAAACGATTGATGGTGTGATTGCGGACCCATCTGTCCAATTGCAGCAGCTCCTCATCCGTATAGCCTGAATAGGCTTTGCCGACAGGGACAAGCTGCCTGTCGGCTTCTCCTTCAGAACCTTGCCAACAACCAAAGGTGAAGTCGGAATAAAAGGAGGAGCGCTTTCCGTGCCCGCGCTGGGCGTACATGAGAACGGCATCAACTGTTAGTGGATCGCGTTTCCATTTGAACCAGCGCCCCTTGATGCGGCCGCCAAGATAGGGACTGTCCGCGCGCTTCAGCATCAAGCCCTCAATGGAGGCAGCCCGTGCACCGGCACGCAGGGCAGCAAGTTCCTCCCAGCTTGCGAAGGGAAGAACTGGCGACAGATCAAATCGCGGTCTCCGTTCCCGCCGATACCAGTCTTCCAAATGTTGGCGACGCATGTCGAAAGGAAGGGGGCGGAGATCGACCTCGCCGTCGATCAAGATGTCATAAAGCCTGACATGGGCGCGCCAATCGGCGAGCATGCGCGATGTAATTGTCTTTCGATTCAACCGTTGCTGCAGCTCGTTGAAAGGGGCGATCTGAACGTCGCTGTTTTCCGCTGGACGGGCCACCAGTAATTCGCCATCGAGGACGCCCTCATAGGTCATCGCCTCGATGATATCCGGGAAAGCCCGGCTGATATCCTCACCGGCGCGTGAATAAAGGCGCCGCTCTCCGGCAAAGGCGACAGCTTGCACGCGGATGCCATCCCATTTCCATTCGGCGCGGAATTCCTCAGGCTTCAATTGCGCCAGCTCTTCTTCATCGAGAGGATGTGCCAGCATTAGAGGTCGAAAGGACAGATTCAGTCGGTCCGGCTTTTCGCCGAAGCCGCTGAGCCAGCTAAAAAGCTCGCGATAGGGGGGCTGCAGGCCATGCCAGATTTCCTCGACATCTTCCAAGGCCACCGCGCCGAAATTTGCCACGGCGGTTTTGGCCAACCGTGCAGAGACCCCCACCCGCAGCGATCCGGTGATAAGTTTCAACAATGCCCAGCGCCCGGTGGCATCTAGAAGATCCAGCCAGTCGGTCAGTAATAAGGGCACCTCGGCGCTGGTCGCCGTTTCGAGTTTCTCGATAACCTCACGCAGACTTGGCGATGGTTGGTTGCGCCGGTTTGTCGGCTGCCATATCAGCGCCAAAGTTTCCGCGAGATCGCCGACGTAATCGTAGGAGAGCGCAAATAAAGTTTCGTCAAGCTGATCAGTGCCCAGTTTCCTGAGGATTGCCGGTTTTGCGTTGGGGAGATTTAGGGAACCGGTCAAGGCCGCCAGCGCATAGCCCCGATCGGGATCCGGCGTGGTTCGGAGATAGGTCTCTATGAGACGCAGCTTCGCATTGCGCGCGGGTTGAAAGGAGAGGGCGTCAAGCAGATTGGCGAAGTGCTGCATGCGGCTTGGCTTTCGCGCGGTGTCTATGAGTCTTCTTCTTCTTCTTCGCGGCCGATCAAGGATAAGGCACGTGCACGCCGTCCGCTCTTTGCCAGCGCGTGCAACAGGCCGTCTTCCCGCCCATGGGTGATCCAGACCTCCGGGGCATTGACGTCTTCGACCGTTTGTAAAAGCTCGTCCCAATCGGCGTGGTCGGAAATGACCAGTGGCAATTCGGCGCCTTTTTGCCGTGCCCGAGCGCGAACCCGCATCCATCCCGAGGCGGCGGCCGAAACAGGTTCGGGCAGGCGTCTGCTCCAGCGGTCTGCCAGGGCTGAAGGGGGGCAGAGGACGATCTCCCCTTTCAACTGCTCAGCCGTCAGCCCTGCCAGCACGCTGAACGGACCGAGTTCAATGCCGCGCGCCGCGTAAAGCTTCGTCAGTGCGAGCAAGGCACCATGCAAATAAATCGGCCGATCATATCCGGCGCTCCGCAGGAGCGTCATCACACGCTGGCATTTACCGAGCGCATAAACACCAATGAGATGGCAGCGATCGGGAAAGAGTTCGCGGGACTGAAGCAGCCGCGATATTTCTAAATGATCCGGTGGGTGACGGAAAACAGGCAAGCCAAAGGTTGCCTCGGTAATGAAGACGTCGCAGGGCACCGGGTCGAAGGCGATGCAGGTGCGATCCGGCCGGCGTTTGTAGTCGCCCGATATCACCACACGGCTGCCGTCATATTCGAGCAAAACCTGGGCGCTTCCAAGAATGTGTCCAGCCGGAAGGAGCGTTACACGCACCTCCGCGATTTGTACCGGCACTCCATAGGTCGATATCTGAGTTGTGCCGGCGAAATCATTGCCATATCGGACCGCCATGATGGCGGCGGTTTCGGCGGTACTCAGAACCGTTCGGTGACCGGCCCGGGCATGATCGCTGTGGCCATGGGTGATCACGGCGCGGTCAACCGGGCCGGACGGGTCGATGTAAAAGTTGCCAGGCTCACAATAAAGCCCGATCTCCGTGACTTTCAGCCATGTTTCCGGGTGTAACCCCATGCAATCCCGCACCTTGTGGAACTTCAGGTCACAAACAATTTAAGCGGGACGATGCTGCATCACATTTGTTAATGACGCTATGGCCCGTATCCGCGACAACGCCGATATGCTGGAAGATTTTGCCAGGCAAGCGCCCAAACTTGCCCCATGGTTCGCGACGCGCGGCTGGGTTCCTTACCCGCATCAGTTGCGTATGATGCAAGAAGCGGTTGCAGGCCGATCCACCTTACTGGTCGCTCCGACCGGGGGCGGAAAGACCTTGGCCGGATTTTTGCCAAGTTTGAATGAACTGTCGAAAGAGGGGCGGAAGAAGGTCAAAGGCTTCCATACACTCTACATTTCCCCGCTGAAGGCCCTCACGGTCGATATCGCGCGGAATCTGGAGATACCGCTCCTAGAGATGAAGCTTGATATTTCCTGCGAAGTCAGAACCGGCGATACACCGCAGAATCGCCGCCAGCGGCAGCGCCGGAGGCCACCGGAAATCATGCTGACCACGCCGGAATCACTTGCTTTAATGCTGTCCTATGCCGATGCCGACAATCTGTTCGGCAATTTAAGTGCGGTCATCGTCGATGAATTGCACGCGATTGCCGACACCAAGAGAGGACAATTGCTTTTTCTTGGCCTGGCTCGCCTCGCTCGCTTGGCGCCGAAAGCTCGCTTCGTCGCATTATCGGCGACCATCCCGCAGCCCGACCACATGGCCGAATATCTCTCTTTTGATGGTCGAAAGGTTGCCGTGATCCGTGGCCAGGAAGGCGCCAAGCCCGACATTTCCATTCTCTTATCGGGTAAACGTGTCCCCTGGGGCGGGCATATGGCACAACATGCTGTCGGCGATATATACCGTGCTATCTGTACACACCGGACCACGCTGGTCTTCGTCAACACACGCGCCCAGGCGGAATTGATCTTTCAGGGGCTTTGGCGGTGCAACGACCATAATCTGCCGATCGCCCTTCATCATGGCAGCCTCTCCGTTGAGCAACGCCGGAAGATAGAAGCTGCCATGGCACGCGGCATACTTCGCGCCGTGGTCTGTACCTCGTCGCTTGATCTCGGGATCGATTGGGGCGACGTCGATCTGGTGGTCCAGGTCGGCGCGCCAAAAGGCGCGAGCCGATTGCTGCAGCGCATAGGCAGAGCCAACCACAGATTGGACGAGCCGAGCCAGGCTATTCTCGTGCCAGCCAATCGATTTGAATTGCTCGAATGCCAGGCGGCAATGGAAGCTGCTTTGGCAGGCGATCTCGATGGCTATCCGGCCCGGCCTCCCTGCCTCGATGTGTTGGCGCAGCACATTCTTGGCGTGGCCTGTTCTCGGCCAGTACAGCCGGATGAGCTCTTTGCGGAAATCAAGACAGCCTATCCGTTTAGGACTCTTTCTCGCCAAGATTTCGACCAGGTCTTCGCTTTTGTGGTCAATGGCGGCTACGCCCTGAAAGCCTACGAACGCTACCATCGTTTGGTGGAGGGAGACGACGGCTGCTATCGCATCGCGGCACCCGTCATTGCCCGGCAATACCGCATGAATGTCGGAACAATTGTCGAGGCGCCAATGCTGCGGGTGAAACTGAGACGCGGACCGGTCCTGGGCGATGTAGAGGAATGGTTTGTGCAAGGCTTGACCGTCGGGGATACGTTCATTTTTGCTGGCCGCCTGTTGCGCTTCGAAGGCATCCGCAGCATGTCGGTGGAATGCAGCGTCGCGAAGAAGGGCGAGCCCAAGGTACCGGCTTATGCCGGCGGCCGGCTGCCACTGACCACGGGACTTGCCGGACGGGTGCGTTCCTTGCTGTCCAATACGCGGCACCATCGCAGGTTGCCGCCTGAGGTTCAGGACTGGTTACGGTTGCAGCGGAACCGATCGCAACTTCCAGAGACGTCCGGGTTGGTCGTGGAATCATTCCCGCGGGGCAAAAGGGAATTTCTGGTTGCCTATTGTTTTGAGGGGCGGAATGCACATCAGACACTTGGCATGCTGTTGACGCGGCGCATGGAAAAAATGGGATTGAAACCGCTAGGCTTTGTGGCCAGCGATTATGTTCTCGGTGTCTGGGGACTTCGTGCACCGGATGCACAGCAAGTCGGAGCATTATTCGATCAAGACATGTTGGGTGATGATCTCGAAGAATGGTTGGAAGATTCGTCGATGCTACGCCGCAGCTTTCGTATGGTGGCAATCATTGCCGGCTTGATCGAGAGGCGGCATCCGGGTGCGGAGAAAAGCCGCAAGCAGGTCACTTTCAATGCCGATCTGATCTATGATGTTTTGCGCAAGCATGAGCCAGGCCATATCCTGCTGAAGGCAACGCGGCAGGATGCCGCTTGGAATTTGGCCGATGTTGGCCGTCTAAGTGATTTTCTACAGCGCATAAAAGGTCAGATCACATTTCGGCGGTTGAGCCATGTATCGCCGCTCGCCGTTCCGATCCTGCTGGATATCGGGCGCGAGCGGATTGCCGGCGAAGCTTTGGATGAATTGCTGGATGCAGCGGCAATGGACCTGATTGCGGAAGCGACAGATCCGCTTGAGGCTGCTCAATGACGCATTTGTCCATTTCCTTTGCCGGCGACGATTTCGTACTCGACATTTCGGGTGCGCTCTATTGGCCCGGTCAGCAGTGCCTGGTCGTGGCCGATCTTCACTTTGAAAAGGGATCGGCCTTCGCGGCCCAGGCCTATCGTCCCCTGCCGCCGCATGACACGGCGCAGACATTGATGCAGTTGCACGAGGTTATCGCAAGGTATCAGCCGCGGCAGGTGATCTGCCTGGGGGACAGTTTTCACGATGCCGCCGCATCCGACCGCTTGAACGGAGGCGATCTCATGAGATTCCGCCTCTTGATGGATGGATGCTCCTGGATTTGGGTGACCGGTAATCACGACCCCGCCATCCCCGCGATCCTGGGCGGAGAAGTGGTGGAGCGCCTGGAGAGCGGCAATGTCGTCCTACAGCATGATGCATCGGCGGAAAGCGGGCTGATCTTCGGCCATTTTCACCCGGTCGGACTGGTATCTTCAAATGGACATCTGATACGGCGCCGATGCTTCGTTCTGGGGCAGGAGCGGCTGCTTCTGCCGGCCTTCGGCAGCTATGCCGGCGGGCTGAATGTGCTGGATCCGGCAATCGCACGCTTGTTTCCCGAAGGTTATCAGGTTGTGCTTCTGGGGCATCAGCGGATGCATCGATTGCTGCCGCGGCAGTTGCGTAATGACACATCATATGCCATGTCCCGGCGGCTGCCGGAGCGGTGAGCCAGATGCGCTTTTTTCCAATATATAGAAAGGGATGGTGCCGGCTGCGGGATTTGAACTCGCGACCTACCGCTTACAAGGCGGTTGCTCTACCACTGAGCTAAGCCGGCATCTCGGGGCGGGCGCGCCCGGACCTAGACCTTGGGTGACGGTGTGATAGCCTGTTTATCGCCATTGGATCAAGCCCATAGCAGGTCATCCGCGCATTTGTTTGCGCCAGGACGCCGTGACGCTAAGATCAGACCGGGAAAGAGAAAACGGGGAGTTAAGGCCATGTCAGGCGCCATTCGTATCGCATGTATCCAGAATTGCGCGGAGCGGGAAATCGCTCCGAATATCGCCCCAATCGTGGACCTCGTGCGGTCGGCTGCCAAAGCAGGTGCGGATTTGATCGCCTTGCCGGAAATGGCCGGCCTGTTCGAGCCGATCCCGGCGAAACTGCTGGCAACGGCGCAGGCCGAGGCTAAAGACCCGTTTCTAGCAGCTTGCCGCGATCTGGCCCGGGAAACCGGCAAATGGATCTTGGTGGGATCGCAGCTTTTCAAGGAGCCGGGACGGGGCCGGGTGGTCAACCGCTCCCTGATGTTGAACCCGGCCGGCGAAATCACAGCGCGATACGACAAGCTGCATCTGTTCGATGTCGATCTTGCGCGCGGCGAAAGCTACAAGGAATCCGCCACCGTGGAAGCCGGTCAGCGCGCCCAACTCGCTGCCACGCCGTGGGGATTGCTGGGGATGTCGATCTGCTACGATCTGCGCTTCGCTTATCTTTATCGCGCCTTGGCCCAAGCTGGCGCCGCGCTGCTGACGATTCCGGCAGCCTTCACCTACACGACCGGCAAAGCGCATTGGCATGTACTGGTGCGGGCGCGTGCCATCGAAACCGGCTGCTTCGTCATTGCGCCCAATCAGACGGGCACCCATGCCGAAGGGCGGCGCACCTTCGGCCATTCGCTCATCGTCGATCCCTGGGGCGAGGTTCTGGCCGATGGCGGCGAGGATGTGGGATTTGTGACCGCCGAGCTCGACCTCGCCAAGGTTATAGAAGCCCGCCAGATGATTCCGGCGCTTCGCCATGACCGTGATTTCCCGGCGCCTTCCGTGCCGATCCGTGCCGAGGCACTGGCGGGCGAATAAGACAAACGGGGCTGCCGTTTTATCGACAGCCCCGCTATCGGATTACGCGCGATACTGGACGCCCGGCAGGACGCAGAGCATCTCGTAGAGCAGGTTGGCGCCGAGCAGCGATGTATTGCCCTGCGGGTCGTAGGGCGGCGCCACTTCGACCAGATCGCCACCGACGATATCGAGCCCACGGCAGCCGCGGATGATTTCCATCCCCTGGATCGTGGTGAGGCCGCCGAATTCCGGCGTGCCGGTGCCCGGCGCGGAGGAGGGGTCGAGGCCGTCGATGTCGAAACTGATATAGACGGGTCCCTTGCCGAGCTGCTCGCGCACTTCCGCCATCAGCGGCGCCAGCGATTTGTACCAGCATTCCTCCGCCTGGACGACGCGGAAGCCCTGCGCCCGGGGCCAATCGAAATCCTCCGCCTCATAGCCGGTGCCTCGCAAGCCGATCTGCACCACGCGCTTGCCATTGAGCAAACCTTCTTCCACCGCACGGCGGAAGGGCGTGCCATGGGCGATTTTCTCGCCGAACATGGTGTCGTTGACATCGGCATGGGCATCGACATGGACAAGGCCAACCGGGCCATGCTTGCGGGCGATGGCGCGCAGGATCGGCAGGACGATGGTGTGATCGCCGCCCATGGTTAGCGGGATGCAATTGTGGCTGAGGATCTCGTCATAGGCCGCTTCGATCAGGCCGATGCTCTTCTGCAAATTGAAGGTGTTGATTGCGACGTCACCAATATCGGCCACCTGCAGGCTGTCAAAGGGAGCAGCCCGGGTCGCCATGTTATAGGGACGCAGCAGGCAGGATTCGGCGCGGATCTGGCGCGGACCGAAACGGGCGCCTGACCGGTTCGAGGTGCCGGTATCCAGCGGCACGCCAACGAAACAGACATCCAGCCCTTCCGCCGTCGGCTGAGAGGGCAGGCGCATCATGGTAGCCGGGCCGCCGAAGCGTGGCATCTTGTTGCCACCAAGAGGTTGGTTCAGATCTTTGGACATCGCTTTACTCACTCAGTTAACGAGGTTCGGAAGACTCCTGTATGGGATATAGCCGTCCTGGCAGGTCAAAGCTATGTTTGTTCACCAGGGCCCGTCCGCGCATTGCGAGACTTGACCAAGCCCTGATCATACCGCAAATTCGCGCTCGATATAGTTATTGCACATTTGTGCAATAACTGGATGACCAGGGAACAGGCTCGAAATCATGCGGTATTCACCATTTTGCGACCGGATCAGCGGCGAGGGCGTGGCGGCCTGGGATATCCATCAGCGCGCCGTGCATGACCAGCGCGCCGGCCGGGACGTGATTATCCTCTCCATCGGGGATCCGGATTTCGATACGCCGGCCGGCATCACCGATACGGCGATCGCCTCGCTGAAACGGGGCGATACCCATTACTCCGATATTCTCGGTTATCCGAACCTGCGCGCGGCCATTGCAGCGCATCATAAGCGCCTGTCGGGGCAGGATGTCACGGCCGCCAACGTGTCTGCCGTCGCGGGCTGCCAGCCTGGTCTCTTCGCCGCCTCGATGTGCTTGCTGGCACCGGGTGATGAAGTTGTGGTCCTGGAGCCGATGTATCTCACCTACGAAGCCACCATTCGGGCCAGCGGCGCGACGCTGAAGCGCGTCTCGCAGCGGCCGGAGAACAACTTCCATCTCGATCCGGCGGATCTGGAAAAAGCCATCACGCCGAAGACCAAGGCGCTGTTCTTTGCGACGCCGAGCAATCCGACCGGCGCGATGATGTCGGCCGAGGTGGCGAAGGCCGTCGCGGATATTGCCATCCGGCACGATCTCTGGGTCGTTGCCGATGAAGTCTATGCCGGCCTGACCTTCGGCAAGAAGCATGTCAGCATCGCCGGTCTGCCTGGCATGGGCGAGCGCACCGTGACGGTGAGCAGCCTGTCGAAATCCCATGCCATGACCGGCTGGCGCATCGGCTGGATGGTCGGCCCTGAGGAGCTGATCCACCATGTGCACAATCTCGGCCTGTGCAATCAGTACGGCATGCCGCCCTTCATCCAGCATGCGGCGACCTATGCGCTGACGCATGACGTACCGGAAGTCGAGGCGATGCGGCAGGCTTACCAGCGCCGCCGGGACACGGCAATCGCGCGCCTCAATCAGGTGCCCGGCCTGTCCTGCCATGTGCCTGAAGCCGGCATGTTCATGATGCTGGATGTGCGCAAGACCGGGCTGTCTGCCTATGACTTCGCCTGGGGCCTCTATAACGAAACCGGCGTGTCGGTCCTGGATGCCAGTCCCTTCGGCCCCAGCGCCGATGGCCATGTCCGGGTTTCTTTCGTCATCGACGAAAAGAGCCTGGATGAGGCTTGCAGCCGCATCGCGCGCTACACCAACACGCTGAAGAGCGTGAAGGCATAACGCGGGTCGCATCTCAGCGATCATGTTCTGCGAGAAAGGCGCGGGCGATCTCGCGCATGCGGTCGCCGCCGAAACTGTCGAAGTGGCCGCCATGCACGTGGGTCACCTGCAGATCCAGGACACGGCGCATGCTGCGCACGTAATCAGCCATGTCAGTGTGATAGGCTTCATAGGCGAGCGGGCCGTCATAGATGACGTCGCCAGCGAAGAGAATGCCGGTCACCTGCTCATAAAGAGCGATCGATCCCGGTGAGTGGCCGGGCAGATGCAGAACCTCGAAATTGCGCTCGCCAAGATCGACACGGTCACCTTCATCGATCAGCCAGGTCGCCGGCGCCGGCTGCACGTCATAGCGTGCGGCCTGCCAATCACCCGGCGGCAGGGCAGTGAAGATGTCATCTGTGACATAGTCGTCGGCTACAGTGTTGTAGCGGTCAGGGCGCACCATGATATGCGCTTCCGCCAGATGAACTGCCCGTTCGGGAAATTCATGATGTGCGCCGATGTGATCGAAATGCGTATGCGTGGCGACTGCCAATAACGGCCGCTCGGCAACCAATTGAACCTGCTCCCGCAGACTCACCACGCCCATCCCGGAATCGATCAGCAGGTCGCGGTCGCGTCCACGGATATGCCAGATATTGCAGCGGTAATAGGGCTTGATATGCGGTTCCCAGATCCAGGTGATCCCGTCACCGACCGATTTGGTTTGATACCAGGTATTCGCTGTCGCAATTTCCATATCGGTCCGCCATTACTTCTGTCGAGTGCTGCCGGTATTCTTGCCCTGCAGACCGGCAAAAACCAGCACGATCTGTTCCGCCATGTGCTGTTTCAACTGCTCCATCGGCATGGCCTCCTGAGTAACAAAGACGAAGAAGAGGCTGTTGCAGATTTCGAAGAGCACATTACCGGCGACGCGCGCATCGATTTCCCGGTCGATCAGTCCTTGCTCCTGAAGACAGGCGACGAGGTCGCCAACTTGATTTGCCAGCTTTCGATCCAATTCCGCATACCCCAGTCCAAATGGTGACTCCGGCTGGGTGACCGCAGTCGCAATCGCATTGCGCCAGAGCTCTTTCGTCAGATGCACCAGGGAGTGATCGACATAATATTCAAGCAGGTTTTGTACGGCGGTAAAGGCATCGTCATGCGGCTCAGCGATCATTTCAGTGCCGGCGCTACGCACTTCCTCGCCATCGAGTGCGACCAAAGCGAGCAGCAGGTCTCCCTTGGACTGGAAGTAATTATAGACCGTACCCGGCGCGACATCAGCCCGTTCGGCGATTGCCTCTATGCTGGTATCGGCATAGCCAGTGCGCCGGAATAAAGTTCCGGCCGCTTCCAGAATGTCACGATGCCGCGTGGCTTTCTGACGTTCTCGCAACCCTGCCATTGATATCCCACGATGCGGCTTCGCCGCAGAAAATGAATTGACTTAATTTTGTAGCTCATTCATTTTTCGTCAAGCGCAAATAAGCGGAACGGCGGAACGGCGGAACGGCCGGTAAAACGCGAGCGGAATTGTTGACTGGGTGGAAGAAATTTGTGTCACACATGCCTTGCACGATTGATCGCAGCTATTCGCCGTCCGTCACAAAGCGAGACATCAAAAGGGGGATATTAATGACTATGGCATCTCGGAAGACCTATAAACTGAGCGCCCGTTTGACGCTGGCCCTGCTTGCATCGGGCATCGGCTTCTGGTCGCTGGCGACGAATGCGGTCGCGGCCGACAATCTCAATGTGCTGACCTGGTGCGATCACGAAGATCCGGCTTTGCTGGAGCCTTTCGAGAAGGCCAACAACGTCAAGATCAACTTTAAGGATATCGACAGCACGGCGGCAGCCTTGGCGGTGCTCGGCCAGTCGAAGCCGGGTGACTGGGATGTGCTGGTGGTCGATCAGACCGATACCGGCCGGCTCGTGCAGATGAAAATTCTGGCGCCGCTGAATGCCAAGGATTTCCCCTTCGCCGATATTCCGGCGGAGATCGCCGATGCGAAGCTGACATCGGTCGACGGCACACTTTATACGGTGCCTGAGAAGTTCGGCTACAACACGGTGGCCTTCAACAAGGCGGCTGTTGATCCCAAGGCGATGGAAGATATCAATGCGATCTGGGACCCGAAGTATAAGGGCCGGATCGCCATCTACGACTATTATGTGCCGGTGATCGAATATATTGCCATCGCACTCGGCAAAACGCCGGCCGATTTGAATTCTTCCGACCTGCCGGCGATCAAGGAGAAGCTGATCGCGCTGAAAGCCAATGCAGCAATGGTCGGCGATGTGACGACGGTGCAGCAGGCCCTGGCGACCGGCGCGGTGGATATCCTGGTCGGTGGTGGGGAATGGGTGACCGCCGGCATGGCCAAGGATAATCCCGATCTGGATTACGTCATTCCCGGCCAAGGCGGTGTCCGCTGGCAACAGGGGCTCGGTGTGTTTGCCGCATCGAAGAACAAGGATCTGGCGACCAAGTTCGTGCAATACATTGTCAGTCCGGAAGCGCAAGGGAAACTGGCCACATCTTCCTGCTATTGGGGCATGCCTGCCAACAGCAAGGCGGTTCTGAATGACGAGCAAAAGAAGATCCTGCGCTGGGCCGACCAGCCGGGCTATATCAAGGTCTCGCATCCTTATTTGCAGATGACCAGCGATTTCGACAAGGAATTGCAGGCCTTATGGGCGCAGGTGTTGCAGAGCAACTAATCTTTCGATCCGGCCGGATTTCCGATGGTTGTAAGCGGAATCCGGCCGTATCATTTCGATGATAACAGGTAAGAGAATGGCGCAGTCGGTTGGCTTGCAGTCGACGGAAGCCCGGGCGGCACGCCGCGGGCGTCTCGCCGGATTTGGCTTCACGCTGCCGGCAGTCGCCTGGATCGTGCTGTTCTTTGCCGCACCCATCGTGATCATGGCGGTCTATAGCCTGATGCCGTTGACGCCGGCCGGATCGCTGTCGTCGTTCAGCCTGCAGAATTACCAACGCTTCTTCGGTGAGGCGGCTTACGTCCAGGCGATCTGGAATTCGGTGATCACGACGGCCATCGTGGTGGTAATCAGCCTGATCCTGGCCTATCCATTTGCCTATATCATCGCTTACAAAATACCGAAAAGCTGGCAGCGTCTGGCGCTGGCCTTTGCCATTCTGCCGTTCTGGACTTCCTATGTGGTGCGGTCCTATGCCTGGCTTCTGGTGCTTGCGCCGACCGGCGTGATCAACTGGGCGCTGCGCGGGTTGTATTTGACGGATAAGCCGATCATTCTGGCCTATAATGCGGGTGCCACCACCCTCGGCTTCGTGCATTTCTTCATCATGCTGAATGCGCTGACGATCTATGCCAATCTGGTGCAGATCAATCCGCGCTATGTGCTGGCGGCACAGGACCTGGGTGCATCCGCCTTCCGCAGTTTCCTGACGGTCACTCTGCCGCTCAGCGTGCCGGGCATGGCGGTCGGTGCTTTTCTCACCGTGGTGCTGTGCATTGGTGACTTCATTACGCCGCAGATCCTCGGCGGGATGAAAGAACTGCTGCTGCCGCAGGTGATCATGATGCAGCTTCAGCGCCAGCTTGATCTGCCCATGGCGTCGGCGATGTCGCTGGTCCTCACCTTGATCGTTGCGATTGTCTACCTCGCGTTGCAACGGCAGCTTCGCATGTCCAGGCTGTAAATCATGCGTTGGAAAGCTGTTCTCGGAAACCTGGCGTCCTACCTCTATCTAACGACATGCTATGTGTTCATCCTGCTGCCGGTCGCCATGCTGATCCTGTTCTCGTTTCAGGACGGACGTCTGCCGGTGCCACCATTCAATGGTCCGACCTTGCGATGGTATGCAACGGCTATGGCGAACGATCGCATGATGGCGGCGCTTGGCCATTCGCTGATGGTGGGCATCGTCTCATCCGCTCTGTCGGTCGTCATCGGCTTCCTGGCAGCCTACGGCATTTCCCGCTACGAGTTCCGGGGGCGGCGCGCCATCCAAGGCCTCATCATCCTGCCCCTGGCGGTTTGCTATCTCCTGGTCGGCATGGGATTGCTGGTGGCTTTGTCCGCCGTCGGATTGGGGCCTTCGCTGGGAATCGTCGTTATCGGCCATGTGGTCATCAACATGCCCTTGGCCTTTGCCATTTGCCTGGCGCAGCTCGGTGAGCATCAACGCAAGATCGAATGGGCGGCACGCGATCTTGGCGCCTCGACCTGGCATGTGCTCACGGCAGTTACCATGCCGATGATCGCGCCAGCCCTCATCGCTGCTTTCTGCCTGTGCTTTACGCTGTCCTGGGATGAATTCATCATCGCCTTCCTGACGACCCGTTTCGATGTCACCTTGCCGGTCGTCATCTGGTCGCTTCTGCGCGGCGGTCTCAACCCACAGACCAATGCGGTCGGGTCCTTCATCTTCATTTGCTCGATCCTGCTTTTCGTCACGGTCGAAGTCCTGTTGTTCAGAAAGCGCCGTTCATGACCACCCAGCCTCATCTCGATATAGATGCCGTTCGTAAGGTCTATGGCAGTGTGGTGGCCTTGGATGAGGTAACACTCGGCGTGGAGAAGGGCGCCTATGTTGTGCTGCTGGGACCCTCCGGCAGCGGTAAGACGACGCTGCTCTCGCTCATCGGCGGTTTCATCGTGCCCAGTTCGGGGCGCATCGGCATTGCCGGCCGGGACGTGACAGATTTGAGTCCGGCGCAGCGGCCGACGACGACCTTGTTCCAGGATTACGCACTTTTCCCGCATATGTCGGTCGCCAACAATATCGGCTTCGGCTTGAAAATGCGGCGTGTCCCCGCGGCGGAGCGCCGCAAAAGGATTGCTGCCGGCTTGGAACTTGTTGGCCTCGGCGATTACGGCGGACGCGGTATTCATGAACTATCGGGCGGGCAACGGCAACGCGTTGCTTTGGCGCGAGCTTTGGTGGTTGAGCCGGAGATCCTGCTATTGGATGAACCGTTGGGCGCGCTCGATCTCAATCTACGCCGCCAGATGCAGGATGAATTGCTAGCTCTGCAACGGCGCACAGGCCGCAGTTTCGTTCACGTTACACATGACCAGGAAGAGGCGATGGCGCTGGCTTCCCTGATCGTCGTGATGAACAACGGGCGGATTGAGGATATGGGAACGCCGAAGCGTATTTATGAACGCCCGGCCACGCGCTTCACCGCGACCTTCATGGGCGAGAGCACGCAAATTACCGGACAGGTGACGAGTGCCGATGGCTCTTCCTCGACGCAGGTGGAGACGGCGGTCGGCAAGCTGCGGCTACCCGGTACTCTGCCCGCCGGCAACGGCGTCACGATCATCATTCGCCCCGAGAACCTTCAGACGGGTGGCGCGGGCGATGTCAACCTGGGCACCGCCCGGATCCGCGAGGCGACCTTCCAGGGAGCGCATTACCGCGTGCTTGCCAGCAGTGAGACGGCCGACCAGGATTTCGTGTTGCGGCTGCCCCCGGACCGCCAGGTGGAGCAGGGCATGTCGCTGGCACTCAGCTGCCGCGCCGAACATCTTGTGGCGGTGGACCGTTGAGCGGAATTAACGCTCGGTCGTGAAGTGGTTTGGCGCTCCCAGGAGCTCTTGATTCCTCGGCCCGTATCAGTAGAGTGCGCAGCATCATGCTGACAGGAATGAATGAATTTGGAAGGCTGAAACGGCTGGCCATGCGGCGGCCGCAGGAAGCCATGCGCAATCAGGCAAAGGTCGATGCGGAATGGCGTGACCTCAACTATCACACCCGCCCGGATTTCGATCTGGCGGCGCGTGAACATGATCGCTTTGCCGAGGTGATCAAAAGCGTGGGGGCGGAGATCGTTTATCTGCCGGAGCATGACAGCCTGACGATGGACAGCCTCTATGTGCGCGATGCCGCAGCGGTGTGTCCCAAGGGGGTCATCCTTTGCAACATGGGCAAGCCCGCGCGGCGCGGGGAACCGGCGATCCACGGCCAGGCCTTTGAAAAGGCCGGTATTCCGGTGCTGGGCGGGATCACCGGCGAGGGCAGCATCGAAGGCGGCGATCTGATCTGGCTGGATGAGAAGACCGTTGCGATCGGCCGCACCTATCGCACGAACGATGAGGGTATCCGGCAGTTCAAGAACCTGGTCGGAGCCGATGTGCATGTCGAGGTTTCGGCATTGCCGCATTATAAAGGCCAGTCTGACGTTTTCCACCTGATGTCGATCATCAGCCCGCTCGATAAAGACCTGCAGCTTGTCTATTCGCCACTGATGCCGATTCCCTTTCGTGAGTGGCTGCTGGCGAAAGGCATGAATCTGGTGGAGGTCCCGGACAGCGAATTCGCCAGCATGGGCTGCAACGTCCTGGCGATCGCGCCTCGCGAAGTCGTCATGGTCAAGGGGAATCCTGAGACCAAGAAGCGGATGGAAGCCGCCGGTTGCAAGGTTCATGTGATCGAGGCGGATGCCATTTCGGTGCCGGGCGAGGGCGGTCCGACCTGTCTAACCCGCCCGCTGATCCGCGGCTGATTCCGCTGGATATGAAATGAAGGGCCGGGTTTGCACCCGGCCTTTTCTATCAAGCGCCCTCAGCACCCATGAGCTGGCGCCGGGCATAATGCAAATGGCTGGTCACCATGGCCATGGCGCCTTCCACATCCCGGCTGCGGATCGCAGCATAGAGGGCGCGATGCTGATGATTGTATTCGGTGATGCGCTCATTGGTGAGGATCTTGTCGCGCATCGCTGACCATTGCGTATGGGTACGGATTTCACTCACCTGCTGATAAAGCCAGAGCATCAGCGGATTATGCGCGGCCTCCGCAATGCGCACGTGGAAAGCCGTATCCCAATCGGTGAATTTTGCCGGATCGCTGCCGGCCCCTTCCGCATAGCGGCACGCCTCATCGAGTTTTTCCAGATCGCGTGAGGTTGCATTCAGCACGGCGAGGCGGGTCATGTAAGGCTCGATCGCCAAGCGTACTTCAATCAATTCCAGCGGGCTGGTGATTTCGGCGATGGAAGCTGTCTCTGCAGCCGCGCGATACGACACGAAGGTGCCGCTGCCAACCCGGCGCGCGAGCAGCTTCTCCGTTTCCAATTGATCAAGGGCCAGGCGAACGGTGGTGCGAGATGCGCCATAGACTTCCGCGAGCTGCCGCTCTGCAGGCAGCTTCT
This sequence comes from Dongia soli, assembly GCF_034044715.1. NCBI lineage: Bacteria > Pseudomonadati > Pseudomonadota > Alphaproteobacteria > Rhodospirillales > Dongiaceae > Dongia > Dongia soli. The sequence continues at coordinate 519,042 of NZ_JAXCLW010000002.1, forward strand.
CGCCGAACTTATACATCCCGTCGAGGATGGCTTGGCGAAGTTGTCCGGCAATCCAGGGCGAGCCTTTGCCGTTATCGATGGGAGCGATAGGCTCTCCTGCATGGAAGGCGCGGGACGGTTCTAGACTCTCAGCACCAATTTTTGCCATTTGCGTGCCTTTACAAAAAATTGGTTGGCATAAGCGGCGGCTTGTGCTTCGATTATGCAGACGACCGGCCGATCTGGTCAATAAAAACTATACCAATCCAGCACCAAATTGGCGTCCGATCGCAGTGGCCCCGTACTCAAATCGGGCACGGCCGCGATGGAGGTAGGGAGATGTCCAAGGTACCGCTTGGCATTATTCGGTTTTTTTATATTGGGACCGATAGCATCGGGTCTGGCCCAATTCTGTACCACGACGTAGGGCTACTTCGATCTGACCGAGCTCATGCATTCATGGCGGTTGATCGCCAGCAATCGTCGAAGTCCTGAAGCAATCGGGAGCGGCCAAGCTGCGTCCCGACACAGTCATCACGATCACCAAGAACAGATGGAGGTGGTGAAAACCGCCAAGCGTTAGGGAAACAGGTGGCGCGAAGCCACCGCCAAATGGGAGGAATAAATGACCGACCTCGAGGCGCATGTAACGACCAAAGCACGCTCAAGCGGAACAACCAGCACAAAGGCACCCGTCATTGCACGGGGTGGAACAACCGACCTGGAAACCCATGTCGCGCAAAAGGGCCGCAAGGAACTGGTCAAGCAAGTTCGGTCCAAGATCAACGAGCTTGGCATCAAGTACATCTACTATCAGTTCGTCTCGGTCACCGGCCGCATTGTCGGCAAGGGCATTCCGGCAGATCATTGGGAATCCATCGCCGAACGCGGCTTTCAGCTTGTCTATGGCTCGACCGCCAATCTCTATATTGATCGCCATCGCGCCTATATCGGCTACGGCCCGGAAGCATCCGAACTGGTCGGCATTCCTGATCCGGAAACTTTCGTGCAATTGCCTTGGGACAAGCGTGTTGCGCGGGTCTTCTGTACCTGCTTCCGCAATCGCGAGGAACGGACGAATCCCGGCGGCCATTTGACGTCCGATTGCCGCGGCAATTTGCGCCTGATCCATCAGGAATTTCAGAAGAAGCATAAAGGCTTGCATCTGCGCCATGGTTGCGAACCGGAGATGATGTGGCTGAAGAAGGGCGAGAACGGCTTGCCGGCCGGCGGTTTCTCAAAGCCGAATTGCTATCACATCGATCAGTTCGAAAGCTTGCGTCCGGTCTTCATGCGGGTCATCGAATATGCGACGGCAATGGGCCTCGACATGATCCAGGGCGATCATGAAGACGCGCCAGGCCAACTCGAATTGAACTTCATGTTCGATGATTGCTTGCGTACCGCCGATCGCCTGACGACCTACCGACAGATCTGCGCGCAGGTCGCGCGTGAATTTGATCTCATCGCTTGTTTCATGCCGAAGCCCTTCATGGGCGTCTCGGCATCCGGCTGCCATCACAATCTATCGCTCTGGCGTGGCGGCGAAGATGAGATGAATGATCTCAAAAATAAGCCCCTTCCGGGCATGAAGGATAGCTTCTGCTATCGCAAGGGCGGCGAAAATACCTTCCTGCCGCTAAAGGGTGAACAGAAGCCGGGCCCGATCGGCTTGAACTGCATCGGCGGCGTCATCAAGCATCTCGGCGCCTTGACGGCAATCGGTTCGTCGACGGTCAACTCCTATCGGCGCCTGTGGGATACCGGTTTCTGGGCGCCCGTCTTTGCCGATTGGGGATATCAGAACCGTACCTGCGCTTTGCGCATTTCTGCCCCCGGCCGTTTCGAATATCGCTCGGTCGATGCAGCCGTGAATCCCTATCTGATGGCTGCCGCTCTCCTGAGGGCTTTCGACGACGGCATCAACAACAAATATGATCCTGGCGAGCCGGAGGAACGCAACATTTACGAAGCCATGTCCGCCGGCAAGAAAGTGAAGAAGCTGCCGCTGTCCCTCGGCGACGCCTTAAACGAGCTGGAGAAGGACGAGATCATCAAGTCGGCCATGCCGGACGAAATGTACCGGGTCTTCATGCATTACAAGCGCGATGAATGGGAGCGCTTCATGTCGACGGTGACCGAGTGGGATCTGGAAACCTACTGGGATTGCCTGCCCTGAGAACCGGCACATCAGTGGAATAGAATAGGGAGAACGACAATGTGCGGCATTGCTGGACTCATCCATCGCGGCAGGACCGGCGACATCGGCAAGGAAATGACGTCGATGCTTCAATCACTGAAGCATCGGGGGCCGGATTCCACCGGATTTGCGCTCTATGGATCGCCGAAGGGAAACACCCTGGTCATGCGATTCAAGGTGGCCGAGCAGGATGAAATGAAAATCGGCTTTCACATTCATGACCAGGTGAAGGAAAGGCGCAAAGAGGTTGATCGCCGATTGAAGGAACTGGGTGCGACCATCGTAAGTGAGGATGAGGCGACGGAATACGCCTTCCGCTACACGCTCGACTATGGCGGCGACAAGCGGAAGCTGGCCGATTATATCGAGGATATCGACGGTGCCGAGATCCTTTCACTCGGCTACGGCTTAGAGCTGGTCAAGGATCTCGGCGACGCGCAGCGGGTATCGGGCCAATACCAGTTGAAGGGGTTCACCGGCAGTCACGGCCTCGGTCATACCCGCATGGCGACGGAATCGGATGTGGATATCCGCTCCGCCCATCCTTATTGGGCTTATCCCTTTGCCGATGTTTCCGTCGTGCATAACGGACAGTTGACCAATTACTGGACCGGAAGGCGGGCCTTGGAACGGCGTGGCCACCGCTTCATGTCAAATTGCGACTCTGAACTGATCGCAGTCTATCTGGCCGACAAGATGCAGCAGGGCGCCGAATTGGAAGACGCCATGAAGGACTCCATTGATGAGTTGGACGGCGTCTTCACCTATCTCGTCGCCACATCGGATTCACTCGGCATGGCAAAGGATGTCATGGCGGCGAAGCCGATGGTTCTCTATGAGAGCGACGATTTCATCGCTCTGGCCTCGGAAGAGGTCGCCATCCGCAGCGTCTTCCCCCATGAGATCGATACTTTCGATCCCTATGAAGGCGAAGTTCGGGTCTGGAAGCGATAGGGAAGGGAGCCCGAAAACAATGGCACTTCGCACGAAATCACATGATATGGGGATGCACACGGAGAAGCTTTCCGGGCGTACCCAGCAACGTTTCTTCTCGCCGGAAGAGGAAGAAAACTTCACTTATCCAGGTGCTTACGAGGTCGATTTCAACAAACGGGCGGAATTCGATGCCGCCAACCTCAATACATCGGAAATCAATCTGAAGCTGCGCGAGCTGATGAAGGCCGGCAATGGCACCATCGTGATGCACAATCCGGGTGCCAAGCATGCACTCGCTGTCGGTATCCTCAATCGCCTCAACCTGCACATCGAGGGCAGCCTGGGCTATTTTGGCTGCGGCCTTATCGATGGGCCGAATATCCACATCAAGGGCCGCGTCGGCTGGTCCTGTAGTGAAAACATGCTGGCCGGTACGGTGGTCATCGAAAAGAACGCCGGCTCCACTTTCGGGGCGGCGATCCGTGGTGGCGATCTGGTCTGTAAAGGCGATGTCGGTGCCCGCATGGGTATCGACATGAAAGGCGGCACGATCATCGTCGGCGGCCGGTGCGGCGCGTTTTGCGGCTTCATGATGCAACGCGGACGCATGGTGGTACTGGGCGATGCCGGCAAAAATCTCGGCGATTCCATGTATGACGGCACGATCTATGTCGGCGGCAAGATCGAAGGGTTGGGCGTCGATGCGGTTCCCGGTGAAATGACCGATCTCGATTGCCAATGGCTGGAGCGCAAGCTGAAGCAATACGATCTGAAAACGCCAAACGGGGTCAAGAACATGACCAAGATCGTCGCCGGCAAACAGCTCTGGAACTACGACAATCTCGAACCCAGCGAAAAGAAGCTCATTCTGTAATCGCGCGATAGAGGGAGATGACGATGGCGAAAGAAAAGAAGTCGCCGGCCGATCCGAAACCGAAGAAGAAGCCGCTGGCGCGCGATACGCATCGCTTGGGCAATAGCTTCATTTTTCCACCTCAGGTCATCGACGATATTCACATCAAGTCCGAGCTCGGCCGCTACCGGATGCGCGGCTTTTCCCTGTTCAAGAAAATCCCCACCTGGGACGACCTGACATTCCTGCCGGGGACGCTGACACGCTTCGTGATCGAGGGGTATCGCGAGAAATGCGATACCAAGACGGTGATCGGACCGCGGGCCAAGCGGCCGCTGGTGCTGGATGTCCCGGTTTACATCACCGGCATGAGCTTCGGAGCGCTAAGTTACGAAGCGAAGATCGCGCTAGCACGTGGCGCCACGATGGCGGGGACAGCGACCTGTTCAGGTGAAGGGGGCATGATCCCAGACGAGCGACGCTATAGCTCGAAATGGTTCTATCAGTGCATCCAGTCGCGCTATGGCTTCAATCCGCATCACCTGCAGCTTGCAGATGCCTGCGAGTTCTTCATCGGGCAAGGCTGCAAGGTTGGTCTCGGCGGCCATCTGATGGGCCAAAAAGTGACCGATCAGGTGGCCGAGATGCGGTCATTGCCCGCCGGTATCGATCAACGTTCGCCGGCACGCCATCCTGATTGGCTGGGGCCCGACGACCTTGCCCTGAAGATTCAGGAAATCCGCGAGGCGACCAATTGGGAGATTCCGATCCAATTGAAGCTGGGTGCGGCGCGCGTCTATGACGATGTCCGCATGGCGGCAAAGACGGATCCGGATTCCATCTATATAGACGGCATGGAAGGCGGGACGGGGGCAGGCCCGCATATCGCCACGGAAGAGACCGGCGTGCCGGGGATTGCGGCGATCCGGCAGGCGCGGAAAGCCTTGGACGATGTCGGCAAAACCGGTGAAATCAGCCTGGTCTATGCCGGCGGCATCCGCAATGGCGGCGACGTGGCGAAAGCTCTGGCACTCGGCGCCGATGCCGTTGCCATCGGCCACTCGGCTCTGATGGCGTTGAATTGCAACAAGGATATTCCGGAAGCCGATTACGAGCGGGAGATCGGCGTCGAACCCGGCTATTGCTATCACTGCCATACCGGCCGTTGCCCTGTCGGCGTAACGACGCAGGATCCCATCCTGCGCAAGCGGCTGGACCCGGATGAAGCAGCAGAGCGGGTCTATAACTTCCTGCATTGTCTGACCATTGAGGCGCAGATGATGGCCCGGGCTTGCGGCAAGACCAATGTGCATTCGCTGGAACCGGAAGATCTGGCGGCGCTCACGATGGAAGCATCGGCTTTGGCGCAGGTGCCGCTGGCCGGCTCGCAGCATACGGTCGGCCGGCCCGACATGACCCGTTATTGAGGGAGCGTGACATGGCTGAAAAAAGCGAAGACGTCGACAAGTTCCTCAAGGGATCCGGTCTTGATACGGCACGGGAAAAGGAAATCGGACAGCATATCGGCTATCGCTACGATGTGAATCTGGTACCCGACTACACGCGCATCACGCCGTTCCTGAAAAAATATATGGAGACGATGGGCTGGGACGATCTCAACTGGCTGGAAGATGTTCATATGGGCTACGAGGAAGGCCGAGCTGCCGTCTTCGACCGCAACATCAATGGCTGGGTGACCGTGCCGCCCAACATCAAGTTGCCGGACAATCAGCAGGACCGGGATATGATCGCCCGCGAATTGCTGATCAAATTCCAGATGTCCAAGAAACATCCGATGGTCGACCTGAATAAGGCCTATCGGAAGTTCTAAGCAGCTCGAGGCCGTCCCCGTTGCCGGATGATCCGGCGCGGGGACTTTTTTCATCGGTGAGGGAAGAAAGGCCACCGGCGCAATCGCCGGCGGGCGAGGGCTATCTATTCCTCTTCTTCCTCGTTGATGACCGAGGCATGGGACCAGTCGGGTTGAAAGGCAAGAATGCGAACGCCGGCCGGCAAATTGGGATTGAACAGCCGGTTGTGCCAGTAGGTGTGCTGAAAAACCGCATCGCTTTCAGCCAGTTCGGCGACTGTACAGGGCAGGCGATACCGGCGGCTGAATTCATAGAATTCCAGGACGACATGACGGTGATTGAGCAGATGATCAGGCAGGCCATGTCCAGGACCGAACAAAGCGGTCAAGGTATCGCTGAACTCGCGATGCCGCTGGAAATAGGCGGCTGCCAGATGATCGACGGCTTTTTCCCATCTTTCGACCGGATCCTGGGTCTTCAGGACCTGATGTCGGAACAGGGCCGTGCTGTCCTCGCTATCCGTCTTATGGATCAGCACCACGATACCCGGCGACAGCTCCTCGCCCTGCTTGGTTTCGACCTTGGGGCGCATGCCGCGGCTCGGCCGGCCCGCCTGTTCGCGCATTGCCATCTGGCGCAGGCGGCACTGCCAATGCAGGAATTCGTCACGCAGTTCCTCGGCGGCTTCGCCAATCAGGACAACATTGTCGCTGCTCATGCCGTCTCCCTTCGCGCTTGCCCGGCCGGTTCACCCTTTCTGGGGTTTCACCGCATTCTGAGCTTTCGTCGTCGCGTTGTAAAAAGCTGGCGAAAAATTGAAGGTTGCAGGGCCCCTGTCACCTATCCTGTATCGGAATCGACAAAACCGATGCCGATTATAAGGTATTATTTTATGCAGGGGAAAATTCGTTGAACCGCAGGAAACATTGCGCTAGCCTCCATGTACCCGAGTCAGGAGCGGTGATCTGATCATGTTGCCAGCCTTCGTCCCATCCGGCCTGTTTAGGTACGGGTTCTCAAAAAAATATCCGGCCCGGCGCCATTTTCCCGCGCCGAAGGACCTGAAACCGACCTATGACGTGGTCATTATCGGCGGCGGCGGCCACGGCCTTGCCTGCGCCTATTACTTGGCCCGCTATCACGGCATCACCAATGTCTGCGTCCTGGAAAAGGGCTATCTTGCCGGCGGTAATACTGCGCGAAATACAGCGATCGTCCGCTCGAATTACCTGACGCCGGAAGGCGTCGCGTTCTACGACAAGTCGGTCCAGCTTTATCAGGAGCTGAGCCAGGAATTCGACTACAACATCCTGTATTCGGAACGCGGCCATTTCACGCTTGCGCATACCGATGCAGCGATGCGGACCAGCCGTTGGCGCGCCGAAGTGAATAAGCAACTCGGCGTCAATTCCGAACTGATCTATCCGGAAGATATCGCCAAGCTCTGCCCGTCGCTCAATCTGTCCGACAAGGTTCGCTATCCGATTCTGGGCGCACTTTATCATCCGCCCGGATCGATCGCCCGGCACGACGCCGTCGCCTGGGGCTATGCGCGTGGCGCCGCCGAGGCCGGTGTCGAAATCCATCAGCAGACGGCCGTGACCGGCATTATCGCTGAGAACGGCGTGGTCAAGGGCGTGCAAACGACCCGCGGCACGGTCTACGCCAATAAGGTCATGCAGGCGACGGCGGGGTCTTCCTCGTTGATTGCCAAGATGGCCGGCTTCCGACTGCCGATCCGCACCATTCCGCTGCAGGCCTGCGTTTCCGTGCCGGTGAAGCCCTTCCTCGACCAGATCATCGTCTCGGGCAGCTTGCACGTCTATGTTTCGCAATCCTCGCGCGGCGAATTGGTGATGGGTGGTTCGACCGATCCCTATTCGCTCTATTCGACGCGCTCGACCCTGGACTTCAAGGAAGGCCTGCTGGGGCACATGCTGGAGCTGCTGCCGATGCTGGGCGAATTGAAGGTCCTGCGGCAATGGGCGGGCATGGCCGATATGACCCCCGATTTCAGTCCGATCATGGGCAAGACCCCGGTCGAGAACTACTACATCGACAGCGGTTGGGGTACTTGGGGCTTCAAGGCGACACCGGTCTGCGGCCTGACGATGGCCCATACCATCGCAACCGGCGAGCCGCATGACCTGATCAAACCGTTCAACTTGGAACGCTTCGCCAATTTCGCCCAGGTCGGCGAAAAGGGCGCGGCTTCGGTCGGCCATTGAGGGGAGGGCGGTTATGAAAATCATGAATTGCCCGCTGAACGGGCCGCGCAATGTCAGCGAATTCGTCTGGGGTGGCGAAGTCAGCATCATGCCGGATCCCAATTCGGTCAGCGACCTGGAATGGGGCGAATATTGCTTCCTGGAAAACAATACGGCCGGTGTGGTGCGCGAATGGTGGTGCCATGTCCCGACCTCGTATTGGTTCATCGCCGAACGCAATACCGTGACGGATGAGATCGTCCGTACCTATCCGGCCGGTGAAATCTTCAATAAGCGCGTCGAATTTGCCAAGCAGAGTGAGGACAAGAAATGACGGCGTCCAATCAAGTGGGGGGGATCAACCGTCTGCCCGCGCCGCGTGGCTTGCTGATTGATCGCAGCAAACAGGTCTCCTTCACCTTCGAAGGTCACAGCTTCACCGGCTATGCCGGCGATACCATCGCCAGCGCCCTGGCGGCAAATGACGCCTGGATGATTTCCCGGTCGTTCAAGTATCATCGTCCCCGCAGCGTGCTGACCATGATCGGTCAGGACGCCAATACGCTGGTGCAGATCGGCGACGAGCCGAATTGCCTGGCCGATAAGCGCGCGATCGAACAGGATATGGCGGTTCAAGGCCAAAATTATATCGGCACCTTGGACGCCGATCGCGGCCGCATGGTGGAACTGGTCCAGAAGTTCCTGCCGGTCGGGTTCTACTACAAGACCTTCCACGAGAAGCGGGATTCCTGGCGCTTCTGGGAGCCGATCGTCCGGGCCATGGCCGGCCTCGGCAAGATCGACCTCAAGGCCGATTTTCATCACAGCTATTATGACAAGAAGTATCTCTTCGCCGATGTCGCTGTGATCGGCGGCGGACCCGCCGGCTTGGCCGCGGCTTTGCAGGCAGCCGAAACCGGCGCCGAGGTGATCCTGATCGAGGAGAGCTCGCAGCTCGGCGGCAGTCTCAATTACGCCCGTTTCGACGAAACCGGTGATGGCGGCAGCCGCACCAGCGGTGAATTGGCGAGCCGGGTCCGGCTGCAGCCGAATATCACCGTCATGACGAGTGCCATCTGCTCTGGCTGGTTTGCCGATAATTGGTTGCCGGTCATTCAGGGCAATCGCTTCCACAAATTGCGTGCCAAGGCCGTGGTCATCGCAACGGGCTCGATCGAGCAGCCGGCGGTGTTCCGCAACAACGATCTGCCCGGCATCATGATGGGCTCGGCTGCACAGCGCTTGATTCACCTCTATGGCGTTCGTCCCGGCAAGCGGGCCGCCATCCTGACGGCGAACCGCGACGGTTACGGCCAGGCGCTCGATCTGCTCGAAGCCGGCATCGAGGTCGCTGCGGTTATCGATCTCCGGCTTACGCCGCCGCAAGATGCATTGACCAAGGCGGTGCAACGGGCTGGCATCGAAATTCGCACCGGTCATGCCATCGCCGAGGCCATGTATATCGGCCAGAAGAAGCATGTGAGCGGCGTCTCGGTTGCACCGATCACCGGCGAAGGAGAGCTCGGCAAGACCACTGCCGAATATGCTTGCGACACGGTTTTGATGTCGGTCGGGTACAGCCCGGCCGGCCATCTGCTGCATCATGCCGGAACGAAATTTGGCTATGATACGCGCTCGCATATGTTCAAGCCGGAATCCGTGCCGGCCCATGTCTTTGCCGCCGGCTCGGTGAATAATACCTTCGACCTGTCCGCAGTCATCGCGGATGGTCGCTATGCCGGTTGGTCGGCTGCCAAGGATGCCGGATTCGAGCGGGGCGGCGAGCCGTCCCAGCCGGTGGATCGCGGCGCCGAGAACCAGACGCATCCCTGGCCGATCTTCCCCCATCCCAAGGGCATGGAATTCGTCGATTTCGACGAAGACCTGAAGATCGAGGATCTCATCAACGGCATCCACGATGGTTATGACAGCGTCGAATTGCTGAAGCGCTATTCCACCGTTGGCATGGGCCCCAGCCAGGGCAAGCATTCGGCTGTGGCTGCTGTCCGCATTGTCTCGCGGGAAACCGGGATGGATCTGCGCAATATGAGCGTGACCACCCAGCGGCCGCCTTATACGCCGGAAAAATTCGGCCACCTTGCCGGCCGGATTTTCGATCCGGAACGCCGTACCGCCATGCATCACCGGCATCTCGAGCTGGGTGCCCAGATGATGCCGGCCGGTCTGTGGTGGCGTCCCGCTTATTATGGCGCCAAAGCGGATCGCGACCAGATCATCCGTGACGAGGTGAACAACGTCCGCAACAATGTCGGCCTGATCGATGTCTCGACCCTTGGCGGGTTGGATGTCCGTGGTCCGGATGCCGCCGAATTCCTGAACCGGATGTATACCTTCACCTATACGAAGCTTCAGGTCGGCCGCTCGCGTTATCTGCTGATGACCGATCAGACCGGTGTCATCACCGATGACGGCGTGGCCTGCCGGTTCCACGACGAGCACTTCTACGTCACGGCGACCACCAGCGGTGTCGATGCGGTCTACCGTCAGATGCTGCAATGGAACGCGCAATGGCGGCTCGATGTCGATGTCGCCAATGTCACAGCGGCCTATGCAGGCGTGAATATCGCCGGGCCGAAGTCGCGCGAAGTCCTGGCACGGGTCTGCCATGACATCGATCTGTCGCCGGAGGGCTTCCCTTATCTCGGCGTGCGGATGGGCACGGTGGCCGGCATTCCGGCCAGGCTGATGCGCGTCGGCTTCGTCGGCGAACTCGGCTATGAAATCCACGTCCCTGCGAGCTATGGCGAAGCCCTGTGGGATGCGCTTATGGCCGCTGGCGGCTTGAATGGCATTCGTCCCTTCGGGGTCGAAGCACAGCGTGTGCTGCGTCTGGAGAAGGGGCATATCATTATCAGCCAGGATACCGACGGCCTGACCAATGCTTATGAAGCCGACATGCCCTGGGCAGTTGCCAAGAGCAAGCCCTTCTATGTCGGGGGTCGTTCAACCGAAATTCAGCTGAAGAATGGCCTGACGCGCAAGCTGGTCGGCTTCACTTTGAAGAATGCCGATGATCCGTGTCCGGAAGAATGCCATCTGGTGCTGAAGGGATCGACCATCGTCGGTCGTGTCACCTCGGCCGCGCATTCGCCGAGCCTGAAGAAGGTTGTGGGCCTGGCCTATGTGCATCCGGACGATGCACAGCCCGGCAGCACCTTCGATATCAAGGTCCATGGCGGCCGCATCATTCAGGGGACGGTGGTGCCGATTCCCTTCTTCGACCCCGAGAACAAGCGGCAGGAGATGTAAGCGATGACCGCTTTGCCGAAGACCGTTCCCAATGGCCTGCAACGCCGTAGCTTCCTTTATCGGCAGTTGCAGCAGGCCGGCGCTGAATTTGCCGAAGTGAATGGCGGCGCCGTCGCCATCCGCTACGGCAGCAATGAAGATGTCGAACTCAATCGCGCCAAGACCATGGGCATTGCCGATCTGTCGGTTCTGCCGAGAACCGGTTTCAAAGGAACCGGGACGGTGGAGTGGCTGCAAACGCAGGGATTGACCATCGGCCAGGAAAGCAATGTCGCCTACCGCCAGCCTGGCGGCGAATGGGCAGCTCGCCTGGCGCCGACGGAAATCTTCCTGATCGATAGCCTGGCTGGCTCCGGTCAGCTTATCCAGCGTTTGAACCAGAGTTGGACCTGGGGCAGCGAAAAGCCGCGGAAGCCGATCGGCTATCCGACACCCCGTCAGGACAGCCATGCTTGGTTCATGGTTACGGGGCAGCATGCACCCGATATGTTCGCTAAGATCTGCGGCATCGATTTCCGGCTGCATAAGTTCGCGGTCGGTCAAATTGCCCAGACGTCGATTGCCAAGATGAGCGGCATCATTGTCCGCACCGATCTTGGAACAACGCCGGCCTATCACCTGCTGGCGGATATAGCCTCGGCCGATTACCTCTGGCCGGCGGTTCAGGATGCAATGAAGGAGTTTAACGGCGGCCCAGTCGGCTTGAACGCGCTGCGCCGATTGGAAGGATAGTACCTAGGAAAATTTCGGGAGGGCCGGGCCATGTTGGTGTTAGATGTTCGGCGTCAGGAAACACGCCGGGATTTACCGCTGAAACAGTCAGAGACTGTCGCAGCCGATCGACGCAGTGATTTTCTCGCGGCCCGCCCAACCGGCGCTCCGGCCTTCCATGTCGGCCTGTTCCTGGTACCGGGTTTCGCCCTGATGTCCTTTGCATCGGTGATCGAGCCGGCACGGGGCGCCAACCGGATGTCCGGCAAGACACTTTATGACTGGACCTTGTTCTCCTCTCAGGGCGGGGAAGTGTTGTCGAATAGTGGTATCGGGTTGCAAACGCAGCCGCTGACCGAAATTCGCCTCGACAACCTGGACATGCTGATCATCTGTGCCGGCACTCAGGGCGAACAATATCGCGACCTGGAGGTGGAGGCGGTGCTCCGTCGGTTGCGCCGTCACGGTGTGGCCGTGGGTGCGGTCAGTACGGGCAGCTTTATTCTGGCCCGAGCTGGATTGCTTCAAGGTCGCCGCTGCACGGTTCATTGGGACTATCTGGATTCCTTTCAGGAAGCCTTCCCCGAACACGAACTCTGCCACGATCTTTTCGTCATCGACGATGGTGTCGTGACTTGCGCCGGAGCGACCTCGGCGCTCGATCTCATGTTGCAGACCATCCGCAATCATCACGGGCCGGAGCTGGCGCGGTCGATTGCCGAGCAGTTCCTGCATGGCGCCATTCGCGCACCGGCCGATGACCAGCGCAATATGCGTCACCGCATGGGTGTGGCCAATCCAGTGGTGCTCCGGGCGATCGAGCTGATGGAGCAGACAGTCGAGGAACCGGTGCCGCCGCATCATTTGGCCAGCCAGGTCGGTGTTTCCCAGCGGCAGTTGGAGCGGCTCTGCAAGCGGCATCTGGGTTGTACGCCGGCACGCTATCATATGCGTCTGCGCCTGGAGCGTGCCCGCCGCATGCTGCGCCAAACCAGCTTGTCCGTGGCGGAAGTCGCTGTCGCTTGTGGTTTCGTGGCGCTGTCGCATTTCGCGAAAGCGTACCGACATAATTTCGGTTGCCGGCCGCGCGACGATCGACGACCACAATAGCGCGCGCGTAATAGCTGCGGATGTGGCGAATCGTGGCGATTTGCTGAATCGCTTGGAAGGGCGTATTTTCCCTATAACGGACTGAGCGCGGTTACGGTCACGGCAGCCGATGCCGGTTTTAGGGAGTTTTTGATTTGGCCCGACAGGCAACGAAGAAAACACCAACAAAAACGCAGGATTCGGATCAGGCCAGCAAAAAGGTGACACGAGAAGAAGTAGAAACGGAGGCTGCGCCGGTCTTGGAATTCCAGGACCCGCATAAAGCAGCCAATCGTGACGGCGGCTTGGAGAAATCCATTGGCCATGAAGTGCGCGAATTTCGCCGCCAGCTCAATATGACGGTGGCGGAACTGGCTGCCGCCGCCAATCTCTCCGCCGGCATGCTGTCGAAGATCGAGAACGGCCAGACGTCTCCCTCGCTGGCGACGTTGCAGGAATTGTCGCGGGCATTGCATGTGCCGGTCACGGCCTTGTTCCGCAAATTCGAAGAAGAGCGCAACGCGACATTCGTCAAAGCCGGGCAGGGGCTCACCATCGAACGCCGCGGTACCCGTGCTGGGCATCAATATCAGCTGCTCGGCCATTCGTTGAGCCGCAGTCTGGCTGTAGAGCCATACCTCATCACACTGACCCAGGATTCCGACGTCTTCCCGGTGTTCCAGCATGACGGCATCGAGTTCATCTATATGCTGGAAGGCGAGGTCGGTTATCGGCACGGCGATAAGACCTATCTGCTCGGCCCCGGTGACAGCCTTTTCTTCGATTCAGACGCACCCCATGGGCCTGAAGAATTACGAAAATTGCCTGCCAAGTATATCTCGGTGATCACTTATTCCCGCACCCCGAGCGACACTGACTAATCTCCTCGCTGGTCCTCTCACCGAAAAAATCGGCGTTTCCTGAGAGGAAATTTTGTTTACTGTACTTGAATTCGCCGTTGGACTCGACTAGGCTTTTCGACAGGCCGATCTGGCCGGCAAAAGCCAACTATCGTCGAGGAAACCAACATGTGCGGAATTGTCGGGTTGTTTCTGAAGAACCCCAGTCTGCGCTCCAAGCTGGGAGCCCATCTCGAAACCATGCTGATCGGCATGACCGAGCGTGGCCCGGACAGCGCAGGCATCGCCGTCTATCACAGCCCGGTCGCTGACGACCGCTGCAAGTTGACACTCTTCAACGCCGATACCGCCTATCCCTGGCGCAATCTCGCGGCTGATCTCGGCAAGGCGCTCAACACCAAGGCCGAAGCCACGCAGAAGGGCAATCATGCGCTGCTGGTGGCGCAGGCCGATGAAGAAAAAGTGCTGCCCTGGATTCGGACTCAGCATCCCGATGTCCGTATCATGGGTTATGGCCAGCTCATGGAAGTCTACAAGGATATCGGCCTGCCGGCCGAAGTGGCGACGCGCTACGGCCTGAAGAATATGGAAGGTAGTCACGCCATCGGCCATACCCGCATGGCGACCGAAAGCGCCGTGACCACCGAAGGCTCGCATCCTTTCACCCCGGCGGCCGATATGTGCCTGGTGCACAACGGTTCGCTCAGCAATCACAACAATCTGCGGAAATGGCTGCGCAAGAACGGCCAGGAATTCGACACGGACAATGATTCCGAAGTCGCGGCACGCTACTTCGCCTATCGTCTGTCGGAAGGCGCTACGTTGAAGGAGGCTTTGGAAGCCGGTCTGAAAGACCTCGACGGTTTCTTCACCTTCACCATGGGCACCAAGGACGGCTTCGCCGTCGTGCGTGACGGCATCGCCTGCAAACCTGCGGTGATGGCGGAGAATGACGACTGGGTGGCGATGGCGTCGGAATTCCGCAGCCTTGCTTATTTGCCCAATGTTGAGAAGGCAAAAATCTGGGAGCCTGCTCCTTCCACTGTTTACACCTGGAGCCTGCAGTAAACGCCATGAACGTAATCGACCTTACGAAGACGCCGCTGCGCGAAGTCAATCAGCGGCTTCAATCGATTTCCGCCGACAGCAATGAGCGTCTGTGGAAGCTGACCAACCTTCATGGCGAGCATGCCTGCGCCGTGGGCCTGACCCAACCGATCGAAGTGCATATCGACGGTCATATCGGCTATTACTGCGCCGGCATGAACCAGGAAGCGACCGTCGTCATTCACGGCCAGTGCGGCATGGGTGTCGCCGAAAACATGATGTCGGGCGAAGTCCGCGTGAAGGGTAATGCCAGTTCCGCCGCCGGTGCGACGGGACAGGGCGGCTTGCTCGTCATCGAAGGCGATGCCGGTACGCGCTGCGGCATTTCCATGAAGGGTATCGATATCGTGGTCGGCGGTTCGGTCGGTGCGATGAGCGGCTTCATGGCGCAGAGCGGAAGCTTGGTCGTCTGCGGCGACGCCGGAGCGAGCCTCGGTGATTCGATCTATGAAGCTCGTCTCTATGTTCAGGGGAAGGTCGAAAGCCTCGGTTCGGATTGTGTCGAAAAGAAAATGACGCCGCATCATCTGGCCAAGCTGGAACGTCTGCTGAAGAAGGCCGGCATCGACGCCGATCCGAAGAAGTTCAAGCGCTACGGCTCTGCCCGGAAGCTCTATAACTTCCATGTCGACAACGCTTCTTCCTATTGATGAAAGAGTCCGATATGAGCGCTCCGACCAATACACCATTCTATACACCGCCGCGCTTCTCGGCGACTTTCGATCAACATTCCATCGCGGAGATTCAACGCGCCGCAGCGACCGGTATCTATGATATCCGTGGTGCCGGTACCAAGCGTCGCGTGCCGCATTTCGACGACCTGCTGTTTCTTGGTGCGTCAATCTCGCGTTATCCGCTCGAAGGCTATCGCGAAAAATGCGGCACCAATGTGGTCCTTGGCACCCGTTTCGCGAAGAAGCCGATCGAGCTCAAGATTCCGGTCACCATTGCGGGCATGAGCTTCGGCGCCTTGTCGGGACCGGCGAAGGAAGCTTTGGGCCGTGGCGCAACCGCCATGGGTACCAGCACGACGACGGGCGATGGCGGCATGACGCCGGAAGAACGCGGTCACTCGCAGATCCTGGTCTATCAATATCTGCCGTCACGTTACGGCATGAATCCGAATGACCTGCGCAAGGCCGATGCCATCGAGGTCGTGGTCGGCCAGGGCGCCAAGCCGGGCGGCGGCGGCATGCTGCTGGGCCAGAAGATTTCCGACCGCGTCGCCAAGATGCGTAACCTGCCGAAGGGCATTGACCAGCGCAGTGCCTGCCGTCACCCGGACTGGACAGGACCGGACGATCTCACGATCAAGATCCAGGAATTGCGCGAGATCACCAATTGGGAAAAGCCGATCTATGTGAAGGTCGGCGCGACCCGCCCATATTACGATACTGCCCTGGCGGTGAAGTCCGGTGCCGATGTCGTGGTGCTTGATGGTATGCAGGGCGGTACGGCGGCAACACAGGACGTCTTCATCGAACATGTCGGCCTCCCGATCCTTGCTGCGATCCGGCCGGCTGTGAAGGCGCTGCAGGATCTCGATATGCATCGCAAGGTGCAGTTGATCGTCTCCGGCGGCATCCGCAATGGCGCCGATGTGGCGAAGGCACTGGCCCTCGGTGCCGATGCAGTTGCCATCGGTACGGCGGCGCTGATCGCACTTGGCGACAACGATCCGAAGTGGGAAGAAGAATATAAGAAACTTGGCACCACGGCGGGCGCTTACGACGATTGGCATGAAGGCCGCGACCCGGCCGGTATCACGACGCAGGATCCGGAATTGGCCGCGCGTCTCGATCCGGTCAAGGCAGGCCATCGCCTGGCGAATTACCTTGCCGTTCTGACCATGGAAGCGCAAATCATTGCTCGTGCTTGCGGCAAGAGCCATTTGCATAATCTGGAGCCGGAAGATTTGGTCGCTTTGACGGTCGAATCTGCTGCCATGGCGGGCGTGCCTCTGGCCGGGACCAGCTGGATCCCAGGGCAGGGCGGCGGCTACTGAGGGTATGGGAGGTTGCCGGCGGCAGTAAGGCCGCCGGCTTGCGAAATTCAAATGGCGGAGACGCCAAGTGTTAGGGGAGTACCATGAGCATCGATCTCGGTAAGGTGGCGAAAGAGCGCCAAATCAAATATTTCCTGATCAGCTATGTCGATCTGTTCGGCCATCTGCGATCCAAGCTGGTCCCGGCTCAAGCCATCAATGATATGCAAAAGAACGGCGCCGGCTTTGCCGGCTTTGCGACCTGGCTGGATATGACGCCGGCGCATCCGGACTTGTTCGCGAAGCCTGATCCGGAAAGCCTGATTCAATTGCCGTGGAAGCCCGAAGTGGGCTGGCTCGCGAGCGATCTGTGGATGGACGGCAAGCCGGTGGAAAATTCACCGCGCGTCCTGCTCCGTCGCAAGATCGAAGAGGCCCGCAAGAAGGGCTGGATGATGAAGAGCGGCGTCGAATGCGAGTTCTTCCTGATCAGCCAGGATGGCAAAGCTCTGGGTGATGGTCTCGATACCGCCGATAAGCCCTGCTATGACCAGCAGGCGCTGATGCGGCGCTATGATCTGATCACGGAAATCTGCGACAGCATGCTGTCGCTCGGTTGGCAGCCCTATCAGAACGACCACGAAGATGCCAACGGCCAGTTCGAAATGAACTGGGAATATGATGAGGCGCTGAAGACTGCCGACCGCCATGTCTTCTTCAAGTACATGACCCGGTCCCTGGCCGAAAAGCACGGCCTGCGCGCGACCTTTATGCCGAAGCCTTTCTCGAACCTGACAGGCAATGGCTGCCATGCTCACGTTTCCCTGTGGGACGAGAGCGGCAAGAAGAACCTATTCAGCGATCCGAATGGCGAACTCGGCCTGTCCAAACTGGCCTATCAATTCCTCGGCGGTATCATGAACTGCGCCGATGAAATGTGCGCCATCTTCAATCCGACGGTGAACAGCTATAAGCGCATCAACGCGCCGCGTACCACTTCCGGTGCAACCTGGGCGCCGAACACCATCACCTATACCGGCAATAACCGCACCCATATGGTTCGTATTCCGGATGCAGGCCGGTTCGAGTTGCGGTTGATGGACGGTGCTGCCAACCCCTATCTGCTCCAGGCCGGCATCCTGTCCGCTGGCCTCGACGGCATCGCGAACCAACGAGATCCGGGCGAGCGTCTTGACATCAACATGTATACCGACGGCCATACCGTGAAGAACGGCAAGAAGCTGCCTCTGAACTTGCTGGACGCCATCCGGCTGATGAGCCAGAGCAAGGTCATCCGGGCGGAGTTCGGTGATACTTTCGTGGATGCTTATTGCCGGATGAAAACCGAGGAATGGAACAGCTTCACGAAGCACCTGACCGACTGGGAGCGGCACAACACGCTGGATTGCTGATAGCTGCAAAAACGACAGCAACTCGTCGCCAGCAGGCGGAAATTGGGGGCCGAAAGCCCGTAATCTCCGCCTGTCGGCGATACTGGTCCAGCCGCAGAGATTGGGCCGTGAATGTGCCGGAACGGTTTTCTATTGGTCTAGCTAATAGTTAGTGCTTGGGAGCAGAGCCATGACGAAGAAGGTCGGGAGCGATATCGAGATCGCCCGCGAAGCAAAAATGAAGCCGATCCGTGAGGTTGCGGCGAAGTTGGGTATCCAGGAAGAGCATCTGCTGCCCTTCGGTCATACCAAGGCCAAAATCTCGATGGATTACATCAAGTCGCTGAAGGGCCAGAAGGACGGCAAGCTGATCCTGGTCACGGCGATCAACCCAACTCCGGCGGGCGAAGGCAAGACCACCACCACGGTCGGCCTCGGCGACGGCCTGAACCGTATCGGCAAGAAGGCGATCATCTGCCTGCGCGAACCCAGCCTGGGGCCCTGCTTCGGCGTGAAGGGCGGCGCGGCCGGTGGTGGCTATGCTCAGGTCGTGCCGATGGAAGACATCAATCTGCACTTCACCGGCGACTTCCATGCGATCGGCACGGCGCATAACCTGCTCTCGGCCCTGATCGACAACCATATCTACTGGGGCAACGAGCTCGGTTTCGACAGCCGTCGCATCACCTGGCGCCGCGTGATGGATATGAATGATCGCGCCCTGCGTCAGATCAACAACTCGCTGGGCGGCGTTTCTAACGGCTTCCCGCGCGAAGACGGCTTCGATATCACCGTCGCCTCGGAAATCATGGCGATCTTCTGCCTGTCGACCGATCTTGCCGATCTCACCAAGCGTCTCGGCAATATCATCGTCGGCTATACCCGGGACAAGAAGGCGATCTATGCCCGTGACCTGAAGGCCGACGGCGCGATGACCGTTCTGCTGAAGGATGCGGTGGCGCCGAACTTGGTGCAAACGCTGGAAAACAATCCCGCCTTCATCCATGGCGGCCCGTTCGCCAACATCGCCCATGGCTGCAATTCGGTGATTGCGACCACGACGGCGCTCAAGCTGGCCGATTACGTGGTGACGGAAGCCGGTTTCGGCGCCGATCTAGGCGCCGAGAAGTTCTTCGACATTAAATGCCGCAAGGCGGGGCTGAAGCCGGCTGCGGCCGTCATCGTTGCCACCATCCGTGCGCTGAAGATGCATGGCGGCGTGGCCAAGGAAGACCTCGGCAAGGAGAATGTCGAGGCCGTGAAGAAGGGCGGCGCCAATCTGGCCCGTCACATCGAAAATGTCGGCAAGTTCGGCGTGCCGGCGGTGGTTGCCATCAACCGCTTCGTGGCTGACACCGATGCGGAATTGGCGGCGGTGCGGCAGCTCTGCGCCGAGCTGGGCAGCGAGGCGATCGAGTGCAACCACTGGGCCCATGGCTCGGCCGGTATCGAAGAGCTCGCCAATACGGTCGTGAAGCTGGCGGACAAGGGCAGCGACTTCAAGCCACTCTATCCGGACGATATGCCGCTCTGGGACAAGGTGCGGACCATTGCCCAGAACCTGTACGGCGCTCAGGGCATCATCGCCGACAAGGCGGTGCGCGATCGCTTTGCCGAGTTCGAAAAGGCCGGTTTCGGTCATTATCCGGTTTGCATGGCGAAGACGCAGTACAGCTTCTCCACAGATCCGAACCTCAAAGGTGCGCCGGCGAACCACGTGGTTCCGGTCCGCGAGATCCGTCTCTCGGCCGGTGCGGAATTCGTCGTGGTGATCTGTGGCGAGATCATGACCATGCCGGGCCTGCCGCGCGTCCCGTCGGCGAATCACATCCGCCTCAACGACAAGTTGGAAGTGGAAGGCTTGTTCTAAGCCCTCACATCTGTCCAAGACAGCGAAGGCCGGCTCCTAGGAGCCGGCCTTTTGCTTTGGCAGATTGTGCTGCACTCCAAAGAAAAACGGCCGGACCTGGTGAGGTCCGGCCGTTCAGTGCTGGCTGCTGAGAGGCGCGTTAAGCCTTTACGGCCAATTCCCAAGCGAAGATGCAAGCGGTGGGATGCATCTTGAAGCCCTGGACTTTTGGCGAATAGGCCGCCGTTACCTTGCGCCAGACGGGCTGAACGATCGGGCCGTCGTCTTGCAGAAGCTTCTCGATCTTGGCCATGATGGCGCGGCGCTTCTCGACATCCAGCGTGCCTTCAGCCTCATCCATCAGCTTATCAAATTCCGGATTGGAATATCCGCTCTCGTTCCAGGGCACGCCCGTGCGATAGGCCAGGGCGAGCGTCATCGTGCCGAGCGGGCGATGGGTCCAGGTGGTAAAGCCGAAGGGTACCTTGGTCCAGACTTCCCAATACTGGGCTGCCGGCATGACATTGATCTTCACTTTGACGCCGATCTGTTTCCACATCGCCGCCATGACCTGGACACCAATCGGTTCCCAGTCCGGATCGGGCTTGCAGTAAATCTCGGTTTCGAAACCATCGGGATAGCCGGCATCGGCCAGCAATTGCTTGGCCTTGGCGATATCCTGCTTGATCGGCGGAACATCGGCATATTCGGGGTGAACCTGGCAGACATGATGATGAGCACCGGTAACACCCACGCCGCTTAGCGCCGCCGCCAGGACCTTGTCCGGATCGATGGCATAGCGCATCGCCTGGCGAACGCGGGGATCGTTGAAGGGTTTTTCGGCGACCTTGAAGCGGGCGACGGCGGTCAGCGCTGTCGGCGTGTCGTAGATCGTGTGCTTGTTCACCTTCTTCACGGCCCGGATCATTTTTTCCGGCAGGGAGTAGCAGCCATCGACAACGCCGGAAGCGAGGGCGTTGAACAAGGCTGCCGTATTGTCGCCGAGATCGACGAATTCCAAGGTGTCGAGATTGGCCGGCTTGCCCCAATAACCTTCCTTGCGCGCCTTGTATTTGGCGGTCTTGCCGGTCACCAGTTCCGTCAACTCAAAAGGTCCGGTGCCGTTGCAGCCCGGCTTGAACGTGCCGCCATCAGCCGGATCGAGAATCAGCATCGGGTAATGGAACATATGTTCCGGCACGGCCAATTGCGGCATTTTGCAATTCAGGCGGATGGTATGATCGTCGATCTTCTCGATGGCCTTTTCCGTCCACCATTTGGTGGTCATGACGGGTTTGCCATCCTTGTCTTTTTTGCCGGTATCGACGTCTTCCAGGAGATAGCTTTTCACCAGGCCGACCATGGAGGAACCGGTCGCCGGGTCCAGCGCGCGGGTCAAATTCCACATCACGTCATCAGCAACGAAATCCCGACCGTTATGCCACTTGACGTCTTTGCGCAGATGGAAGGTCCAGGTCTTCAAGTCGTCGCTGGCTTCCCAGCTTTCGGCTAGGCAGGGACGGGTCACATTATCCTGGCCGGTGATGGTCAGGTATTCCACCACCTGCCGCGCGATATTGCTGCTTTCGACCCAAGAATAGATATGGGGCGAGCTGCTATCGGGGATACGCATGGCAATGCGGATCTTTCCACCCTGCGGCAGGTCATCCGCCTGTGCCGCATTGATGGCCTCATCGCCGCTCAAATGCCCGGCAAAGGCATAGGCTGCCGTTGCCGAAAGGCCGAGCAGGGTCGCGGTCCGCAGAAACTCGCGACGGTCAAGGCGACCTTCGGTGAACTGCTGCTTCAGTTTGGCGATATATGAATGTTCACGCTGATTGCTCATTCGTCTCCCCCGGAAAATTGAACCCGTGCGCCGCCATATTCCAGCGGCAGGCGCTATTAGGTCCCATGTCTACGCGGCAAGTCATCGGCGAAATATCATCGAATGATGAAAAATTAGTCTTGAGCCCATGAGTTATCGACATAATGCGGCTCGGGACGCTTGTAGAGGTCCTCATAATGTACAAGCGCCGGCTCGGCGCCGAGTGGGCAGGGGATGCCATCCCGGAAAGCCCATTCCCCGCGATCGGTATTTTCCGCCGTAGCATAGCCGTTGATATAGATGCGGCGGTCGATCTGACTGGTATTGGCGCCCGAACCGTGCACCGTCAACGGATGCCACAGCGTGACATCGCCGGGCTCCATCAGGACATTGACAACTTTGGCCGGGTCCAATCCCGCAGCCGCCAGCGTCCCGGCCTCGGGATTGCCTTTCATCAGATAGCCGATCTCGGACAGGCCCAGATAGCCGAGTTTATGGCTGCCCGGGAAAATCTTCAGCGCGCCGTTATCGAGGCGATGCGGGTCGATGGCGAGGCCAGTTTGAACGAAGGAGTCGTTCAACTTGCGGAAAGCCTCTGGCGGCGTGCGGAAGCGTGCGTCCTGGTGATAGCGGAAACCGACCATTTTTGCGCCCGGCCGCTTCCAGTGAATCTGGTTGCCGAGTTGCTTCAGGTTTTTGCCGATCATGGGTTCAAGAATTTCCAGGATCCGCTTATCGCGCCGCACCGCTTCGAGCCTAGGGCTGCACCAGGAAACCCATTGCACCTGCCGCACGATCGTGCCGCCGGCCTTGTCATCGATCACTTCGAAGTAGAGATTTTTGTGCCGCCAACTCTGCTTCAGGCGCAAACCTTCCTGGTAGACTTCTTCGGCCGCTGCCGCCATATCGGCGATCTCCTGCCTGGAAAAGACATTGCGGATGATGGCGTAGCCTTCATCGCGATAGTGCTGAATGTAGTCGCTCATCATCGATCCTTTCGTCGTACAGCCTTGCCGGTCGCTTGTATCAAGCGGCTATCGTCGGGAATAAGAAGGGCGCGGATCGCTTCCAAGCGTGGGATCAGCGCCCCAATCACGCGCTCGATCGGCCATTGCGCCGAGTTGACCGTGGCGCCGATCGCATAAGGCGCTTCGCCTTTTTTGCAGAGCGATATCGCGCAGGATGTCCATCCACTGACGAGTTCATCCTGGACGATTGCATAGCCTAGGCCGGTGGAACGCCGCACCGCTTGGCGGAGCTGCTTCTTATTGGTGATCGTATGTTCCGTGGCAGGCGTGAGGGGGACGGCAAGGCACGCGTCCAGATCGCCGGCACCCTCGGCCAGCAGGATCCGGCCCAGCGCGGTGAGCAAAGCCGGCAATCGTTCCCCGACCTCGATCCGGATCGGTGTCGGGGTAAATTTATCTTTCGCAGCGAAGGCGCGGCCAACCATGACGATCTCGATATTGTCGAGCCGCGCCAAGTTCACGGTGACGCCAAGATCGTCAGCCAAGGCATCCATATAAGGTTCGGCAAGCTTGGGAAAAGCCATGCTGATCAGCGCGGCATGGCCGAGCTCGAAGACCAGCGGTGTCAGGCGATAGATCTTGGTCTCGGGATCCAGTGCTACATAACCTTCCTCTTCCAGCGTCCGCAGATAGCGCAACGTGGTCGGCTTTGCCATGCCGGTCGCGTCCGCGAGATGCCGCAGGCTCGGATTGCGCAGCCGGCTGAAGGCGCGCAACAGATCGAGACCCCGTCGGAGGGATTCGTTCAGGATGACCATATTCGCCTCGTCGTTTCATCTAGTGAAACGGCGTTTCATTAAAGAGTCAAGGAGGATCCTGGCCTTTTCGGTCAGGAAGAAGGCGGGCGTGCCTTCGGCAAGCGGAAGTGATGATTACAGGCGAAAGCGGACGTAGAGCAGACCGGGCGCGCCGCCATAGGGAAAATCGCACTCCAGTCTCAGCCCGGCTTTTTCCAGCACCTGTCGGGAGGCGAGATTGGACGGCCGTACCAGGCCGATGATCTTCTTTGCGGCCAAATCCCGGAAGCCAATGACCACGGCCGAGACGGCAAATTCGCTTGCCAGTCCCTGACCCCAGACTTCCGGGTGCAAATGGTAGCTGAGGTTGAGACCGGTGAAGCCGGGCTGGTAGGTCAAGCCCCCGAATCCAACGATCTTTCCGTTCTGGTCAAGGGTCCAACGACCGAAGCCATGCTTGCGCCAGTGGTCGATATCGCGCCGGAGGCGGGAAGTGGCGGTGGGTTCCGATGACGCGGAGCTGCCAGTGGCTGATCGGGATTTGCCGAAAATGAACGATGCTGCCGGCCCGTCATCCTCGGCCGGCGGTCTCAAAATCAGGCGTTCTGTGCGAAATTCCATCCCCAACTCGGGAGAAAACCATCAAGAGGCCGCAGATTGGCATTTAAGCCCGAGGCGGTGCAAGCAGGCGCGGTAGCCTTGCTCGCATGTAATATCATGTATATACAAGCAGGTGAGGTTATAAAGGGGGATCGCATGAGCGCTGCAGCCACCAAAGACGGCAACGGTTCCACATCAGTCATCGAGCGCGGCGAAGCGGCGCTCAGCTATCGGCAACTGGTAGCTATTGCCAATGGCGCATCAGTCGCGATCAGTCCAGCGGTTCAGGCCAATCTTGCAAATGCCCGGCGGATCGTCGAGCGGATCATCGCTAAGGGCGAGCGCGCCTATGGCATCAGCACCGGCCTGGGCGCGCTCTGCAACGTGCTGTTGTCAGGGGACCAGCAGGCAGAGCTATCGCGCAATACACTGCTGAGCCATGCTTGTGGTGTCGGCGCGCCGCTTCCCGTCTCGGCAACCCGGGCCATCATGGCCTCGCTGCTGAATGACCTATGCCATGCCAAATCCGGCGCCAGCCCCGCGGTACCGGCGCAATTGGCTGCTTTGCTGAATGCGGATATCACACCGCTTGTGCCAGGCCAGGGTTCGGTCGGTTACATCACCCACGGCGCCCATGTCGGCCTCGCCTTGATCGGCATCGGAGACGTCCAGATGCGGGGCCGACAGATGTCGGCTAGCGAGGCGCTCGCAGCCGCCGGGTTGGAGCCGATCACGCTGGGGGCGAAGGACGGCCTTTGTCTCGTCAATGGCACGCGGTGCCTGACGGGCCTCGCCTGCCTTGCTTTGGCGGAAGCCGAACATGTCGCGGATTGGGCGGATGTCACGGGTGCTCTCAGTTTTGAAGCCCTGAAGGGCCAAATTGACGCTTTCGATCCGCAGGTGCTGGCGCTGAAGCCGCATCCTGGCTTGTTGTGGGTGGGGGAGCGGCTTCGTGCGCTCTTGAGTGGCAGCGAGATCATCGCCAAACATCGTGGTGTTCGCACCCAGGATGCCTTATCCCTCCGCTCTATCCCGCAAATTCATGGGGCGACGCGCGACCAGATTGATCATGTGCGGCGGCAGATCGAGATTGAGCTTGGCTCGGCAACAGACAATCCGTTAGTGATCGGCACGGAAGAAGATTATCGCGTGATATCAAATGCCCATCCCCATGGTCAAAGCCTGGCGATGGCAGTGGACTTGCTGAGCATCGCCATCGCGGAATTGGGATCGGTGGCGGAACGGCGCCTGGACCGGTTGATCAATCCAGCAGTGAGCGATCTGCCGGCATTTCTGGTGCAGAATGGCGGTGTCAATTCCGGCATGATGATCACGCAATATGTCGCAACGTCGCTGGCAGCAGAAAATAAGTTGCTGGCGCAACCCATGGTGACCGACAACTACATCACCTCGGCGCAGCAGGAGGACCATCTCAGCCTGGGGACGCCCGGCGCGCTGAAATGCCTGCAAGTCATCGCCAATACGCGCAAGATCCTGGCCATTGAATATTTGCTGGCGGCGCAGGCGATGGAGTTTTATCCCGGGTTGAAGCGCGGTGCCGGCACCGAAGCTGCCTATGCCGTCCTGCGACAGCGTATCTCAGCATATTCACAGGACCGTTTCCTGGCGCCCGATATGGCAGCCGTGGATGCGGCAATGGCGGGACCGGATTGGCTATCTCAAATCCTGGCGACAATCGGTGCTGCCTGACCGGCGGCACCGGCTATCGAGATTTGCGATGTCAGCTGTTCTTGAAACGGCCGGTGAGACGATAGCGACTGCCGGGATAGATCAGGCGCGCCCAACTGACCTTCCTATTGCCGGACCAGGTCGTACGCTGCAATTGGATGCAAGGCTCGTGGCCATCGATTTTCAGCAGTCGCCGCTCACGAGGAGCAGGCAGCACCGCCTCGATGATATGTTCCGCTTCGGAGATCGGCGCAGCGGCGCTGAGATAGACGAAAGGCGTGATGGTGGTGAAATCCTGGTGAAGATAATCCGGGGCCGTTTGCGGATCGACATAGCGATCCTCCAACTGGACAGGGATGCCGTTCTCATAGTGAACCAGGACCGAATGGAAAATATCGGCGCCGAGCGGCAGATCGAGCGAGGCGATGATTTCCTGCGTCACCGCCAGGGATTCCAGCGCAACGACCTTCGCCATATGCTCATGACCGCGTTCGGTGATCTCTTCGGCGATATTGCGGATTTCGATCAGGGGCGACTGCATCTTCGCTTCGGCGACGAAAGTGCCGACGCCCTGGACGCGGACCAGGCGTCCTTCGAGGGTCAATTCACGCAGCGCACGGTTGATGGTCATCCGGCTGACACCAAGGTCTCGCACCAACTCGGACTCAGAAGGAATTCGATATTTTGCCGGCCAATCACCAGCCTCGATCCGGTCCAGGATCATCCGCTTCACTTGAGAATAGCGGGGCAACAGCGCTGTATCCAAAATGCCTCCGGTCATCGAACCACCCGTACCCAACAGCCTGGTCGCCATCGTTGTCGAGTCGGCCCGATGCATCAATTTCACTCATCAGGGCATCGGACTATAGTATAGCCGGTGGTCCCAACCAAGTCCGCCAAGAAGAAGGTCAGCCAAAATGAAGTCTTATATTGCCGAACGAGCCTTATTGCCCCAGGGTTGGGCCGAAAACGTGCTCATTTCCCTCGACGACAAGGGCTTTATCGCTGACGTATCGACAGGAACGCCGCGCGACAGAGCGGCGGCCGCTCAGCCTCTTTCCGGCCCGGTATTGCCTGGTATGCCAAACCTTCATTCTCATGCCTTTCAGCGCGCCATGGCCGGGCTGACCGAAAGCGCGCTCAACCCTGAGGATAGTTTTTGGACTTGGCGCGATCTCATGTATCGCCTCGTTGGCCGTCTCAACCCGGAGCAAGTCGAGGCAATCGCGAGCTATCTCTATATCGATATGTTGAAGGCCGGCTACACCTCGGTGGCCGAGTTTCATTACTTACATCACAATGTTGATGGCCGGCCTTATGCTGATCCCGCGGAAATGGCGAAACGTGTGCTTGCTGCGGCGGACCGGACGGGCATCGGTATCACGCTGCTGCCGGTAATGTATGCGCATGGGGGCTTTGGTGGCAAGGAGCCGGCAGCCGGACAACGTCGCTTCCTGCATCAGGCCGACGACTACCTGAAGCTGCTGCAGAATCTCGCAGCCAGCTGTGATCATCCCTTGCGGCGGCTGGGTGCCTGCTTTCATTCCTTGCGTGCAGTGACGCCAGACGAGATGAAGACCATCCTGGGCGCAACGGATGACGGTCGACCGGTTCATATCCATATCGCCGAACAGCAAAAAGAGGTCGATGACTGCTTGGCCTGGTCGGGCAAGCGGCCGATCCAGTGGCTTTATGATGAGTTCGCAGTGGATCAGCGCTGGTGCCTCATTCACGCCACGCATGCCGATGATCAGGAGGTGACGCGCATGGCGAAGAGCGGCGCAGTTGTCGGCATCTGTCCGACGACCGAAGCCAATCTCGGCGATGGCCTGTTTCCCGCCATCGACTATGCCCGCCAAGGCGGACGCTTCGGTGTCGGCTCCGATAGCCATGTATCCCTGAGCGTTGTTGAGGAACTGCGGTGGCTGGAATATGGACAGCGGCTGAAGCATGAGCGCCGCAATCGTCTCTACAGCGCTGCTCGGCCGAATATTGGTGCTTTCCTTTATGATGCCTGCGTCGCTGGTGGTGCTCAGGCGGTCGGACAGCCGGTCGGACGCATCGCCACCGGACAGCGCGCCGATCTGGTCGTTTTGAATGGGAGGCATCCCCTGATGGCGCATATCAGTGGTGATGACATCCTGTCACGTTGGCTGTTCGGCGGCACCGACCGCTTGGTGAAGGACGTCATGGTTGGCGGTGCCTGGGTCGTGCAAGAAGGGCACCATGCCGAGGAAGAGGCGGCTGGCCATCGCTTCGCCGATGTAATCAAGGCGGCTTTCAGCCAATAGATCGATTGAAGGCGATGCTCTGGCCCTCGAATGGTAGAGCCAGAGCATTCTGCTGGAATAGCAATCCGGCAAACGTCAAGCCAAATACCAGCGCAGAAGAGGCAAGGTTTGTTCGGTAAGGCATGCAGTAATTTCATGCCGGAGACGGCGCGGCTTTCGGCATGATTCACTCATTGCCTAATCGCCGCGTGAGCCGCAAATGTCGCAACCTTGCTTGGCAACCAATGCCGAAGCACCCCGTTTTCACCGTAACAACGCGTTTCTGGCAATCCTTGCGCTTTGCGGTGGTATCCTGGTCTTTTCCCTGCAGGATGTCGTAATCAAGCTTTTGAGCGGTGCCTACCCGGTTCACGAGGTCATCGTGATCCGTTGCCTCTCGGCTTTGCCCATTCTGCTTTTCATGATCCACCGCCAGGCGGGATTACGCGCAATCATTGCTGGTCCCTTGAACTGGCTGTTCATTCGTGGCCTGCTTCTGGTGGTTTCGTATACCACCTATTATCTCGCGTTTCCGGTCATGCCGCTGGCCGATATCGTTGCGCTATACTTCACCGTGCCGATTTTCGTCACAGCCTTGGCAGGACCTTTCCTGGGCGAGAAGATCGGTTGGCCACGCTGGTTGGCGACCGTCGTCGGGTTCGCCGGCGTGATCGTCATGCTGCGGCCCGGAAGCGGCGTCTTGAATTTGGTTGCCGTATTACCACTTGTCGCGGCCTGCACCTACGGTTCGGCACAATTGATGACGCGCCGCTACAGCACCAATGCGCCGGCGATTGTCATGTCCTTCTACCAAAACCTGATGTTCCTGGTGGCTGCTGGCCTGATGGCATTGGTGATGCTTACCTTCTTCGGTGGCGGCATCGTATCGCACAGCAATGGAGCCTTGGATTTCCTGCTACGTCCCTGGACGATGCCG
This sequence comes from Dongia soli, assembly GCF_034044715.1. Classification (NCBI taxonomy): domain Bacteria; kingdom Pseudomonadati; phylum Pseudomonadota; class Alphaproteobacteria; order Rhodospirillales; family Dongiaceae; genus Dongia; species Dongia soli. The sequence continues at coordinate 548,375 of NZ_JAXCLW010000002.1, forward strand.
AGTTTCCGCGACCTGTTATTGCTGGCCGCCTGTGGCCCGATTTCCGCCATCGCCATGACCTTGCTGAGTCAAGCCTATCGCTTGACCGAGGCGAATTTTGTCACGCCATTCGAATATAGCGGCCTCATCTGGGCAGCTCTTTGGGGCTATGCGATCTTCGGTGAAACGCCCGATGCGACGATGTGGCTTGGCGCAGCACTCATTGTTGGCGCTGGCCTTTACATGCTCTATGGCGGTGCACGCCGCCAAGCTTAAATCCCTTGAGAGTGATCAATGCGATATGGTTGGTTCCGTGATTTCGTCACCGCTGCTGACGCTTTTCGGCCGATGATCGCTGGCGAGAAACGTATAGATCACCGGTAATACGAAAAGGGTGAAGAGGGTGCCGATGCTGATGCCGGCGACGATCACGATGGCGATCGAGAAACGGCTGGAGGCGCCAGCGCCGGCGGCGAAGAGCAGGGGAATGAGACCGGCGACCATTGCCGCAGTCGTCATCAGAATGGGTCGCAGGCGCAACCCAGCGGCAACCTTTACGGCCTCAAGTCGGGTCAGGCCGTGATACATCTGCTGCTCCTTGGCAACCTCACAGATTAGGATACCGTGCTTGGTGATAAGACCGATCAGGGTGACCAGACCGACCTGGCTGTAAATATTCATACTGGCACCGGTGATGATATTCGCACCAAGGGCAAGCGGAATAAGCGCACCGCAGATCGACAGCGGCACGCTAACCAGGATGACCAGAGGATCACGCAGGCTTTCGAATTGCGCAGCAAGAACCAGGAAAATCACCGTCAAAGCGAAAATGAAGGTGATGTAAAGCGCGCTTCCTTCCTGGATATATTGCCGCGATTGCCCTGAAAAATCATAAGAAAAGCCGTCGGGAAGAACCTCATGCGCCGCCTGTTCCAGGAAGGTGATGGCGGTGCCAAGTGTGACGCCGGGCATCAGCACGCCTGAAAGCGTGGCGGCATTCTGCTGATTGAACTGATTCAGATCGACTGGCTGTATTTCTTCGCGCAGTGTCACCAGGCTGGAAAGGGGAATGGCATTGCCATCGATCGTCTTGACGTAGAACTCGCCGAGCTTATCCGGATCCAACCGGTCAATTCGCGCGACTTGCGGAATGACCTGATAGCTGCGGTTATAGAGATTCATCAAATTAACGTAGTCACCACCTGTCAGGATCGCCAGGGTGCTGGCGATGTCTTGCATGCGGACACCATAGGCGGCGGCTTTGTCACGGTCGATCTCGACAATCGTCTGCGGCTTCTGGAATTTGAGATCGAGATCGTTATAGATGAAGAGCCCGCTCTGCTGCGCTTTCTCCATGAAGCGCTGAGACACTTCATTCAAGGAGCGGTAATCGGCCGTGGTGGTGATGACGAATTGCAGAGGCAGGCCGGTCGCGCCCGGAAGAGGCGCATCGCTGAAGACGCCGCCTTGCAGGCCGGTGACCTTTGCGAAGCGCGTGGTCATATCCTGAACAATTTCCTTCTGCGATCGGTCGCGTTCTTCCCAGGGCTTGAAGACCGGGAAGGCGATGCCATCATTGACATTGGTCGTGCCATTGATCGCAAAAAAGCTTTCCATCTCCTTGATATCGCCGAATGCCTTTGTCATTTCATTGGAGAAACGGTTCATATAGTCGATATTGGCGCTGGGCGGACCGCTATAAAAAATCAGCGCGTAACCTTGATCCTCTTCCGGCGCCAGTTCATTGGGAATGGCCTTGATCAGGAAATAGAGGGATCCGGAGACGATCAAGGCGAAAATCACTGTAGCCAGGCGATCGTGCAAGGAGGCATTCAGCCAACGGAGATAGATGTGCTGTACCTTGTCGAACAGGACATCGAGCCGGGCCGCCAGGCCGCGTTTGTTATCGTCATGCTTCAGCACCCTGGAGCACATCATGGGCGACAAGGTGAGGGCGACGACACCGGAGACGATGACCGCACCGGCCAAAGTGAGGGCGAATTCCCGGAATAGGGCACCCGTCAAACCTGTCATGAAGGCGATTGGCGCATAAACGGCGGCGAGGGTGATGGTCATGGAAATCACCGGTGTGGCGATTTCTCTTGTGCCGATGATAGCAGCATCGAAGGGCGTTCGGCCTTCCTCGATGTGCCGATGCACATTTTCGACAACCACGATCGCGTCGTCGACGACCAGCCCGATGGCCAGGACCATGGCCAGCAATGTCAGTAGGTTGATGGAAAAGCCCAAGATCAGCAGAAACAAACAGACGCCGATCAAGGAGAGGGGGATTGTCACGAGGGGGATGAGGACCGATCGGAACGATCCCATGAACAGGAAAATGACCACCATCACGATCACCGCTGCTTCGGCAATGGTGGTCAACACCTCCTGGATGGCGGCGCGGACAAAGGTCGTCTGGTCATAGGCGATGGTCAGTTTCATGCCGGGCGGCAGATCGGCTTCCAGCTTCGGCAGCATCTGGCGGATATCGTCGACGACGGTCAGGGGATTGGCGGTCGGTGTCGTCTTGATGCCGATGAACACGGCTTTCTCGCCATTGACATAGACCGATGAATCCGAACTTTCTGGTCCGAGGGCCACCGTGGCAACGTCGCGCAGCCGGACCAGCCTGGTTCCGTCGTTGCGGACGACGAGTTCCCGAAAGCCTTCCTCATCGCGCAAATCGGTCCCGGCTGTCGTGCCCACCACATCGAAAACGCCTTTGGCGCTGCCGGCGGTGGCTTGGAAATTATTCGCTTCCAAAGCGAGGCGAATATCGTCGGTGGAAAGATTGAATTGCGCCAGCTTGGTGGGGTCCAACCAGATCCGCATGGCGAATTTCTGGCTGCCAAGAATTTGCGGATCGGCGACGCCGGCAACCGTGGACAGATTCGGCTGGATCACCCGCATCATGTAATCGGTGATCTGGCCGGGATTCATAACCGTGCTTGAAAAGGCGAGATACATCACATCGGTATCGTCGCCCGTGGTTTTCTCGATCACCGGATCATTGATGCCCCGCGGCAGCAGGGAACGGGTCTCGTTGACCTTGGAGATCACCTCTGTCATCGCAACATTGGGATCTTCATTCAGGCGCACATGAACTTCGACGATGCTGATACCGAAGGCGGAACGTGAGGTCAGATAGTCGATCCCATCAGCCGTCGCGACCGCCTTTTGAATGGGATCGGTGATGAAGCCCTGCATCAAATCGGAATCGGCTCCGGGATATGTAGTCGTTACCGTGATGACGGTATTGAAAAGTTCCGGAAACTGCCGGATCTGCAGAGATGTCAGTGCTTTCAAGCCCAGCAGCAGGATGAGCAGACTAACGACGGTGGCGAGGATCGGCCGCTTGATGAAGATATCGAACATCCGAGAGCCTATTCCAGCGGCAGGGTTTGTGGGGGTGTCAGAACCTCGCTCTCGGTCACCGTCACATGTGCGCCATTGGTCAATTTAAGCTGACCGGAGGTAACGATCTCAGCGCCGGGGGAAATGCCTTTCGTTACAATGACCCAATTGCCCCGGCGCGCGCCGGTTTCCACCATCGCACGTTCGACGGTCGCGATTTCCTCGCCTTTTTCATTTTTGCTGCGGTTGATCACATAGAGGGCATTGCCATAGAGGCTATAGCTAACGGCTGTTTGCGGCACGATCGTCGTCTGCTGCATATCCGGCAATATGATGTCCAGGCGCGCAAACATGCCCGGGCGCAGGCTGCCATCGGCATTTTCAAATCGTCCCTGGATCGCCACCATACCGGTTCGGTCGTCGATCAGCGGTGCGATCGTGGTAACCTTGCCCTCAAAAATCCGTCCCGGATAAGAATCTGTCGCCATGCGAATCGGTTGGCCGACGTGAATATCGGACAATACCCTTTGCGAGACGCCGAAATTGACGAGCATCGCGCTGAGATCCTGGAGATTCACGATCGGTGTGCCGGGATCGAGATATTGACCGAGATTGATCCTGCGGATGCCGAGCATCCCATCAAAAGGCGCCACGATGGTCTTCTTGGCGATGACCGCGGTCAAGCGGCCGACTGCGGCGGCCGCTACTTTGGCATCGGATTCGGCTTTATCCAGGGCGGAGATCGAAATCGTCTTGTTGGGTGCAAGCGCGCGGGCGCGACGCACGTCGCTCTGTGCGAGGTCAAGTTGAGCCTGGACGCTTCGTAATTCCGCCTGTTCGACCTCAGCGTCCAGTTGAACAAGCAGGTCGCCCTTGGCGACCCGGTTACCTGACTCGAAAAGGATGTTTTGAACGGTGCCGGCAACCTCAGTGCTGACATCGACACCGTGTTGGGCCTCCATCACGCCAATGGCCGGCACAGTCCGTGGCCAGTTCTGCTGGGTTGCCTTTGTCGCGGTGACGGGAATAGCCGGGATTGGCATATTCGCCATGAATTCCGCCGCCATCTTATTTTTATAGGCAAGGAACCCGAAAATGCCGCCAAAAACGATGGCACAGCCAAGCAACACGAAAACCAGCTTTTTCATCTCACCCTCGTCATCCGCGCCGAACCCCAACTGTCTGGCGGCGGTTCATGACCTGCACCAAGTTCCGACCTGATTTATTGTTCAGGTGTCAGCTCTTCGACCATCGGGACAAGCATGGGAGAGCAGGCGGACGCAAGCGTGAGCGAAAATAGTGCAACTTAAGAAAAAATGCCAGGGTCCTTACAATCCGCTGGGAGCCAGCGGCCTAAGAGAGATAGCCGGCAAGAAGCCGGCTATGGCTCCGGCGATCGGTTGGCGACTATTTAATCCTTGACGACGTGCCAGACGTTATTCTTGTTGTCGCCCGTCACATCACCGGGCTTGGCATCATACTTGAAGGTGTAAAGGGGCTTGCCGTCATCCGCCCATTGCAAGGTCCCATCCTTGCGCTTGATAATGGTCAATTCGCCCGTCGGCTTATCGCTGGCGCTCGCCGTTGCCGGTGGCCAGTTTTCGGCACATTTGTCGTAGCAGTTGGATGTGCCTGCCTTATCCTTGTCAAAGGTATAAAGGGTCATGCCTTTGGCATCGACCAGCACCTTCCCCAAAGATGTTTCGCTTTCCTTGAAGGGGCCATAGTCATCGGCCGAGGCGCTGGCTGCCATACCTGACAGGCCCAATACCATTGCGCTGCATAGGCAAAGAATCTTGATCTGGCTCATCACGTCCTCCAGGCGTTGCATCGGGTTGAATACCCTGTCTCAGACGCCCGTGGTTGCGCGGATATTCCAGGCGACGAAGCTTCCGGACGAAAAGTGATAGCCCCCGAATTCGCCACAGTCCGGCCGGCTAATCTACTTAAGGCCGGAAGTCGAGCAGATGCTCAACGAACCGTTTGAGAACCGCTCGAACCTGATCAGCCTTTTCAGGCAGGTAGTCGAAGGGCGCAGCTTCCCGCATATAGGTCCGCTGGGCAAGCTCCAGCTGGACGGCACAGATCGATTGATCCGGCTGGCCGTAATGGCGCGTGATGTGACCGCCTTTGAAACGGCCATTCACCACATGGCGATAGTTGCCGGTATCGCAGATAGCCGCAAGCTCAGTGGAGAGACTTTCAGGACAGGATGCACCGCTATTGGTGCCGATGTTGAAGTCCGGCAACAGGCCTTCGAACAAGCGCGGGATTTCACCCTTGATCGAATGGGCGTCGAACAGCACGGCATAGCCGAACTTCGCCTTCAGGCGCGCAAGTTCACTGGCAATGCGGTCGTGATACGGTTGCCAGATGTGTTCCAGGTAAGCCCGCCGCGCAGTGGAGTCAGGTGCCTTGCCCGGTTGGAAAAGCGGCGTACCCTCAAATAAAACATCGGGATAAAGACCGGTCGTCGCGGTCTGATACAAGGGCTTATCGTCCGATGAGCGGTTGAGGTCGATGGCGAAACGAGAATAGCGCGCGGCCAGCAGGCTGGCGCCCATGTCGCGCGCGAAATCATAAAGACGCGGCAGGTGCCAGTCGGTGTCGCGCAGATCCAAAGCCTCGGGGATCAAGCCTTCACGGACGGCTTGCGGCAATTCGGTCCCGACATGCGGCATGCTGATCAATAGCGGTGTATCGCCCTGCGCGAAATCATAGGGATGAGAAATATCGTGGCTCACGAGCGACATCCTTCATGTTCTTATTAATGGTACTTTAACGGAATTGGGCCAGCCCGTCACGCAAGCTTTGGCGATACGTGCAGCCTCGAAAAATTCCTGCAGCTCACGGCTATTCTGTTTTGCGGTGTCAATCGCCATCAGCATGTTGATCCTCTTTCCATCGCTGGAAAGCGGCAGGATCAAGCGTGCGTAAATACGGATCTTGTCGATCGATTTGAGATCAAGTGCAGAAGTGGCTGTTTCCGCGATACGGCGCGGGCGTAGTGGTCGTAAACCAGCGCACCATATTGCGGCGGTGGCAGGTCGCGGACGTGACGGTAGGTGAGAACTTCACCGTGTACGTTGCAAATACCGGTGCCACTCAAGCGATAGCGAAAATCCAAAGGTTCTGGAATCACATCGGCAATCATCACGCGGGGCAGAATGCGCGTAAAATCCGCCGGATCAATTTCGCTGCGGCTGGGTACGATCCGATCATCGTGTTTTTTGCCGGCCCAGCAGTTGAACATGGAAGCCAGGTATTTTGCATAAAGCCTTAAAATCGGGTGCACCCCGACAAGCGAGTTCCCGGATTGGCCATCAGAAGAAATGGCTGTGTCTATCGGGGCTGCAGGTAGATTGCCGCAAGGATCGAGGCTTGATCGGCCCTTAGCCAGGCATCCGGGGCGTCTTCGATATGAAGCGTATCGCCGCTTTTCAGATGATGCCGGGCGCCGTCGATCTCCAGGCTGACATTCCCGGTGAAAACATGCAGCAGCGTAACGGGCGCAACGTCGATTTCGCAGTCTTCACCCGCGTCAGGGCGCAGGATGGTCATAGCGGTATAGCCCCAATTGCGGGCGACCATCAGATTGAAGTCGCGCAGCGGTCCATCGATCAGCGTGCAGTCCGTCTGCCAGCCGCCATCGAAGGGCAGGGGTTGAAACGGTTGATCGATGCGCCGCTCCATCATGCCATTGAAGTTCAGGATCATGCCGGCGCCTTCGATCAGGGTAATGAACCGGTCGTAGCCGCTGAAATCCGAAAACGGGCCGGACTGACCGACTTCGGCAATGCTGAGACGCCAGTTGAAAGCGCCACCTTCAGCACCAGGTGAGGCGATCAGCTCCGTCGTCGATCCCTGGCCGTTTTTCCATGGCATGCGCTTGTAATCGGCCGCAGTGAGATGGCGGAGTTTCATCATGTTCAATAGCTCCGCCGGGCCCAGTAGCCACTTTTCATCACGGCGGTGCAGGGATTAGAACCGATCCAGTAGCTAAGCTCTGCTGGCTGTTCGATATCCCAAACCGCCAGATCGGCCATTTTGCCGATTTCAAGCGAGCCATGGCTGTCATCGATACCTAGAGCCTTAGCGGCGTTTATGGTGATGCCGCGCAGGGCTTCCTGAGGCGTAAGGCGGAAAAAGGTGCAAGCCATGCTGAGCATCAAGCGCAATGACAAAGCAGGTGACGTGCCGGGATTATGATCTGTCGAGAGCGCGATTTTTACCCCATGACCGCGGAAAAGATCGATCGGCGGCAGCTTGGTTTCGCGCAGGCAATAAAAAGCGCCGGGCAGCAGAACGGCGACCGTGCCGGCTGCCGCCATTGCCTGGACGCCATCCTCTCCGATGTATTCGATATGATCCGCCGACAGCGCATTATATTTCGCCGCGAGCACAGCGCCTTTCTGGTCGGAAAGCTGTTCCGCATGCAGCTTCACCGGCAAGCCAAGCTTCTGCGCCGTTTGGAAGACGCGTTCGGTTTCCGCCGCGGTGAAGGCGATCTTTTCGCAGAAGGCATCGACCGCATCAATCAGGCCTTCCTGCGCCAAAGTCGGTAGAATGGTCTCACAAACCAGATCGACATAGTCGCTTTGGCGGCCGGCATATTCGGGCGGCAAAGCATGCGCGGCCAAGCAGGTAGCGACGACGGAGACGGGGTAATCCTCCATCAACTGCCGAGCAGCCTGGAGCATCCGGCGTTCGGTATCGAGATCGAGGCCATAACCGGATTTGATTTCAATCGTGGTGACGCCTTCTTCGATCAGGCTTTCGAGCCGGCGTCCTGCATCGGCAACGAGATCTTCGACGCTGGCTGCGCGGGTCGCCTTGACGGTGGATATGATACCGCCGCCTGCTTTGGCGATTTCCTCGTAGCTCGCACCGTTGAGGCGCATCTCGAATTCATTGGCGCGTTGCCCGCCATAGATCAGATGCGTGTGGCAGTCGATCAAGCCGGGCGTCACCCAATCGCCGTTGAGCGTTACTTCATCCAGCGGCTCTGCCGCGGGTTTCGGCAGATCGGCTGCGGGACCGATCCAGGCAATCCGGCCATCCTGCACGGCAATCGCCGCGTCGCGAATTTCACCGTAGCCGTCGTTGCCGGCCATGCTGGCGACATGGCAATCGGTGATCAGACAATCCCAGGCATGGTCGGTGGAGGATTCTTGACGCGGCATATCGGTTACCCGGCTCGTTGAAGATCGCGCAATTTAGCACCGGAACAAGTGTTCCGTCACCACGGACAGCCTGAAAAGAGGCGAGTTAGTGGCGACGGCATCCGGCTTGGGCGATTACTTCTGCAGCATCGGCAGATTGAGGCCCTGTTCCCTCGCACAGTCGATCGCGATCTCATAACCGGCATCGGCATGACGCATGACACCCGTGCCGGGGTCGTTCGTCAGCACGCGTTCGATGCGCCGCGCGGCGTCCTCGGTCCCGTCGCAGCAGATTACCATGCCGGCATGCTGCGAAAAGCCCATGCCGACCCCACCGCCATGATGCAGGCTGACCCAGGTGGCGCCCGACGCGCAGTTCAGCAAGGCGTTCAACAGCGGCCAGTCGGAGACCGCATCCGAGCCGTCCTTCATGGCTTCCGTCTCGCGGTTGGGGCTGGCGACGGAACCGGAATCGAGGTGATCGCGACCGATCACCACCGGTGCCTTCAACTCTCCTTTGGCGACCATTTCATTGAAGGCGAGGCCGAGCTTCGCACGTTCACCGAGACCGACCCAGCAGATGCGGGCGGGCAGGCCCTGGAAGCTGATCCGCTGGCGGGCCATGTCGAGCCAATTGTGCAGATGCGGATTGTCGGGGATCAGCTCCTTCACCTTGGCGTCGGTCTTATAGATGTCTTCCGGATCGCCGCTGAGTGCGGCCCAACGGAACGGGCCGATGCCGCGGCAGAAAAGCGGGCGAATATAAGCGGGCACAAAGCCGGGGAAGTCGAAGGCATTCTCAACACCTTCTTCTTTCGCCATTTGCCGAATGTTGTTGCCGTAGTCGAGAACGGGGATACCATGCTTATGGAAATCGAGCATAGCACGAACCTGGACCGCCATCGATTGCTTTGCGGCCTTCACCACGGCCTCGGGATCCCTCTGGCGCATATCGGCGGCCTTTTCCAAACTCCAGCCGGCCGGCAGATAGCCATTCAGCGGATCGTGCGCGCTGGTCTGGTCGGTCACCATGTCGGGGCGAAGGCCGCGCTTGACGATCTCCGGGAAGACCTCGGCAGCATTGCCGAGCAGGCCGACGGAGATGGCCTTACCATCTTTCTTAGCCTTGTCGAGAATGGCCAAGGCTTCATCCAGCGTCGCAGCCTTGGTGTCGAGATAACGGGTTTCCAGACGGCGTTCGATCCGCGACGGCTCGCATTCGACGGCCAGCATGGAGGCGCCGGCCATGGTGGCGGCGAGAGGCTGGGCACCACCCATCCCGCCGAGCCCGCCAGTCAGAATCCAGCGTCCTTTGAGGTTGCCGCCGTAATGCTGGCGACCCGCTTCGACGAACGTCTCGTAAGTTCCCTGGACGATGCCCTGGCTGCCGATATAGATCCAGGATCCAGCGGTCATCTGGCCATACATCATCAGGCCCTTGGCATCCAATTCCCGGAAATGCTCCCAGGTCGCCCAATGGGGAACGAGATTGGAATTCGCGAGGAGCACACGCGGCGCGTCCTTGTGAGTGCGGAAAACGCCGACCGGCTTGCCTGACTGGATCAGCAAGGTCTCGTCTTCGTTTAACGTCTTCAACGTTTCGACGATCCGGTCAAAGCATTCCCAGTTCCGCGCCGCCCGGCCGATGCCGCCATACACCACCAATTCATTGGGGTTCTCGGCATTGTCGGGGTCGAGATTGTTCATCAGCATGCGCAGCGGTGCTTCCGTCAGCCAGCTCTTGGCGTTGAGTTCGGTCCCGCGCGGAGCTCGGATGACACGGGCGTTGTAACGGGTGGCGCTCACCGGATTATCCTCCGTTAACTTGTATATACATGTATAACCAATACGGGATAGTTGGCTTGTTGGCAAGGAGTTTCCCGGCCTAAACCTGATTGGCAACCGAACTTCTATTCAGTGGTCCAATCGCCAGACGGCAAAAGCCGATACGGGCTAGTAATGGTCGCTTTTGAACGGCGTTCCGGTCGCCCGGTGCGAAATGAGTAGCCACGTTATGCGTTTTGACCGCTGGTGGCACAACAGATCAGGTCCTAACCTGATGCTGAATAATATCTCTGTCGGGGGGCGAGCGTGCAGCGCGAAGCGGTCAAAAAAGGTTCTTTTCCGACGGCATCAAGCCGCCATTAAAGGTCAAGCTGCTTTTCGTTCCCCTGGCGCTCAGGCACTTTCATGACATCACCTTCCGGGCTTCGGCCGGCCGGTTCCGCGCGTAACTCCTACATGCGTGGGCTCTTCCTTGTCACGCTGGCCATGCTGTTTTCCAGCACCAGCGGGCTTTTCGTCCGGTCCTTGCCGGATCTGGACCCTTGGACCATCAATGCCTATCGCGGCGGCTTCATGTCGCTATCGCTTCTGGCCTATTTGCTGGCAATTTATCGCCGGGCGACACCAGCCTTGTTCATGCCACCGCAGCCGGTTGCCTTTCTTCTATCGGCCACCGCGTTCGGCGCGGCGACAACGTGCTACGTCGTCGCGATCTCACTGGCGAGCAGCGTGGCTTCCGTGGCCGCCCTCAGCGCCACCGCGCCGATCTTTGCTGCCTTGCTGGCCTGGCTGGTCCTGCGGGAACGGACCTCGCCTATCGTGCTTGGCGCGGCTGTCTTGGCATTCATCGGCATCCTGGCCATTGCCCGATCAGAAGAAGGCAGTGCAGGGGGCGGCAATGGCCTATTGGTCACCGTGCTGGGGCTTGGCGTACCGCTTTTCATGGCCCTGCAGACCGTCGTGCTGAAGCGCTTCGCCCAGATCGACATGACGCCGGCTTTGGTTATCGGTGGCTTCGCGGTTGCAGTGATTGTCTGGCTGCTGCATGGCATCCCATTGCTGACGCCAAAGCAGTTTCTGATCCTGGCCTTGATGGGCATGCTGCAACTGGCTGTTTCGCTGGTTTGCTTCCTGCGCGGCGCACCACATGTGCCGGCGGTACAGACCATGCTGATCGCCATGGGCGATGTGCTATGCAATCCGCTTTGGCCTTGGCTCATCTATGGAGAACGGGTGCCGTTCAAGGTCTTCATTGGCGGCGGTTTGATCTTCGTCGCCATCGTCATCGCGACTTTGTGGCCGCAACTAAGGCGGCGACATGAAAATGTGAACCGCATGAGGCATCAAAAACGCCAGAACGCCTGACCGACCTCCGCGTCGATATCCTCGCGGCTTAGACCGATATCCCTGAGCTGATCGGCGTCCAAGCGCAGCAGCGCACGTCTTTGCCGACGCCGTTCCGCAGCCAGTGCCAGCCGGTCCAATATAACGCGGCAATATCGGACCAGGCCGGCATTCTGGAAACCTTGCGTATCGACCAATCGTGACATGGCGATCCCATCCCTTCTGTTGCTCTAAGAAGGATGGCAATCGAGGTCACCGCCGTCATGTGGAACTGTTTCGGCCTCGGCCGAAGTATCGGCGTCCTCAGCGCTGCTGGTATTGGGTATTGCCGAACAGGATATTGCGTTCCTCGGCACTCATGGGCTTCGCCGATTCGGGTTGAGAGAGAACGGCGAGACCGCGTTGCACGGCAGGGCGCGACGCGATTTCCTCGTTCCAGCGCATGAGGTGCTGGAAGCTCGCCACGTCGATGCCCTGGCGCACCGCATAGCTGATCCATGGCCAGGTGGCGATATCGGCGATGCTGTAATCGTCACCGGCCAGAAAACGTGTTTCGGCGAGGCGCTTATCCATCACCCCCGACAGCCGCAGTACCTCGTTCGTGTAGCGGTCGATCGCATACGGGATTTTCTCGGGGGCGAAGGTGCGGAAATGATTGGCCTGGCCGAACATCGGCCCGACACCGCCCATTTGGAACATCAGCCATTGCAGTACGCTATAGCGGCCGGCGCCCGATGACGGCATAAACCGACCGGTTTTCTCGGCGAGGTAAATAAGGATGGCGCCGGACTCAAAAATGGAGATCGGCTTGCCATCCGGCCCCTGTGGGTCAAGCAAAGCCGGAATCTTATTGTTGGGACTGATTTTGAGAAAATCCGGTGTGAATTGATCGCCTTTGCCGATATCGATGCCATGAGCGCGGTAGGGTAGGCCGAATTCTTCCAAGGCGATATGCACCTTACGGCCATTCGGGGTCGGCCAGGAATACAACTCAATCATGTCGCCAGGCATCGTTTACTCCGTGAATCAGGTCATTTGGCTGCATCCAGCATCCTGATAATCAGGATGCTGGGGAAGGACCAAAAATAAGGAATATTGGTGGACCAAGCCAAGGCGAAAGGAAACTTCGGCGGCCGCCGAACTATTCTTCCTTGTGAGACTTTCCGACCGTTTCTAAGATCATTGCATGATCTGGACGACCAATATGGCGGAAATCGCCGCATTGATTGGCGACACGGCCCGCGCAAACATGCTGACCGCGCTGATGGATGGGCGGGCACTGACGGCCGGCGAGCTTGCTTATCTTGCCGGCATTTCCGCCTCGACCGCCAGCGGTCACCTGGCCAAGCTCACGGATGCAAACTTGCTCAGTTTGGTCAAGCAAGGGCGGCATCGATATTTCCGCCTCGCATCCCCGTTGGTCGGCAACATGTTAGAAAACCTGATGGCCGTAGCTGCAATCGAAGGTCCGAAGCGCTATCGACCGGCATCGCCCCGCGATGAAGCCTTACGGCGGGCCCGCACCTGCTTCAATCATCTGGCGGGGCGGCTCGGTGTCGCCATCGCAGATGCCATGATTGCTCAGCAACATATTCTGCTGGATGACGATGCCGGAATCCTGACGGAAAGCGGCATTGCGATGTTCGATGCCTGGGGCGTCAATCTGACTGCCTTGCGCAAGCAGCGCCGGATTTTCTGCAAACCCTGCCTGGATTGGAGTGAAAGGCGGCCTCACTTGGGCGGGGCAGTGGGTGCCGGGATAGCGGCGCGGTGCTTTGATCTCGGCTGGATCGATCGGGTTCGTGACAGTCGCGCCATCCATATTACATCGGCAGGCGCAGCAGGCCTGCAAGCGCAATTCGGCATCAGCCTGGATTGATATTCCATCTGTCAAAGACGTTCGTGGCGGCGTCATGCCGAAGCTGCATGGAGGCCCTGAAGCAGGCGCGACACGAAGCTGCAATACAACTGTAATCATTTTTGATATTTCATATTTTCGTGATCCCGCTGTCTCAAACGCAGGAAACAGCGAGATCACGTGTTAATACTGATGTGCTGGTCAGACTCGATCCGGCAATCCACGGGACAACTTGGGACAAGCGGCCGATGTTTATCGACGGGCGCAATGTGCCTGACGGCACGGTTATCGAAACTGATCTAGCAATCATCGGCGCCGGCGCCGCCGGCATCACCATCGCCCGGGAGATGCGGAACAGCGGCTTAAAGGTGATTTTAATCGAAAGCGGTGGGCTGGATTTCGACGCGGATACCCAAGCGCTTTACGAAGGTGAGAACAAAGGCGTTACCTATCCCCTGGACGGTGCGCGGTTGCGTTATTTCGGCGGCAGCACCAATCATTGGGGCGGCTGGTGCCGGCCGCTCGCGGACATCGATTTCGAAGAGCGTGACTGGCTGCCGCATTCCGGCTGGCCGATCACGCGTAACGATCTCAATCCTTTCTACGCGCGCGCGCAGGATCTCTGCCAGCTTGGCTCGACGGATTTTGATGATCATGAAGGCTGGCGGCGACAGGCAAATCTGCAACCTATTCCCCTGGCCGGTGAGGATGTGGTTACCCGCTACTTCATCTTCAGCCAGCCGACGCGTTTCGGAGAGGTTTACCGCAGCGATATCCAGCAGACGCAAAATGTCAGCACATATCTCTACAGCAACGTAACGGAGATCGTGCCGGACGCGATGGTGAACAAGGTCGACCGGCTGAATATCGCCACATTGGCCGGTAATCGTTTCATCATCCGCCCACAACTATGCGTGTTGGCGACCGGCGGGATCGAGAATGCGCGTATGTTGCTGCTGTCGAACAGCATTCAAAAGACAGGCCTGGGCAATGACCATGATCTGGTCGGCCGTTACTTCATGGAGCATGTGCATGTCCCGGGTCAGGTCGCCTATATCGCTATTCGCGATCACAAGCTGATCCCCGATCATTATCATGCGGCGACGCAGATCGGTGCTGTCTCGATGCGTGCTGTCCTGATGCTCTCCGATGATTTTCTCCGCCGGGAGAAGCTGATGGGCACCAATATGGCCCTTTATCCGATGCGTGCACCGCTCGCCGCTCGGCAAGACGGGGACGACGGTCCGGACTCCTTGGAGCCCGGCGTGTTGCAATTGCTGCGTAGCGCCGATATCGACGATGACGATCAGCCGTCCTCGTCGGAGGCCAGCCAGGAAATGATTTTCGGGATCAGCTGTGCAACGGAACAGGCCCCGTCGCCCGATAGCAGGGTTACCTTGTCGCATCGGCGGGATGCGCTCGGCTTGCAGCGCACGTGCCTCAGCTGGCGACCTTCGCCAATCGATCATCACAATCTCAGCCGCAATCTGGCGGCCGTGGCGCGTGCATTTGGCGCATGGGGAAAGGCTGATGTGCGTATCCTGTTCAGCCGTGAAGGTGTTTGGCAAGAGGCCGAAACCGGTTGGGGATGCCATCACATGGGAACCACTCGAATGTCCCAGGATCCCAAGCACGGTGTGGTCGATGCCGATTGTAAGGTCCACGGTCTTGCCAATCTCTATGTGGCGGGAAGCTCTGTTTTCACCACCGGCGGCGCCGTCAATCCGACGTTGACAGTCGTGGCCTTGGCGTTGCGGTTGTCGGATCACTTGAAGTCGTTGACTCTGAATGGTTAGGAAAAGCTTATGTTTTCGCGGCGGCAGGCCCTGAAATTCTTTGGCTTTGGTAGTATTGCGTCTGCCGGGTTGTTCTCTTACGGCCTGACATCCTCGGTCCTTCAATCGCGTAACGAGGCGCTGCAGGAAGCGCTGCTGCAAAGTCTGATGGATCGTCATCATGCGGCCGAGATCGGAAAGGCATGGGCGCAGCAATATCGTCTTGGCTTCGTGCCGGCCAAACTCGTTGCCGACCGTCTGTCGCAACGACTGCGCGCCTATGGGTGGCATGAGAATGGCGACATGCGCGGACTGCGTCAGTCGCTGGCTGCCGCAGTCAGGCAAGATTTTCTCGAAGGCAGCATCGTCGATGTCCGCGGCTGGCAGATTGCCAGGACCCAGGCTGAACTATGTGTCCTCGCACATCTTAATTCGAAGCGGGTTTAGTCGGCTTTGAACGCGGACTGAAATGAGCGTCGCCCTGGCGTGGGCCGATCAGGCCATATTTGCGCATGAGGTTCCGCAGTTGGTGGTATTCCAATCCCAGAAACGCCGCGGTTCGCTTTTGTTGGTGGAGGTTGCGCTCCAGGGCGTCGATCAACAGGCGCTTTTCCATCTCGGCCATATGTACCGTGAAATTATAGGGTCCATCGGGTTCCGCAGGCGGCCGGGCCAGTTGCGGTGACGTATCCGCGCCCGGGCGCCATGGCGAGTCAAATGGATCGAAACGGATATCATTGACCGGCTTGTCCGCATCGGTGGCGGCAACGGCGCGTTCCACCACATTCTTCAACTCACGAACATTGCCGGGCCAAGCGTAAGCCAATAGGGCTTTCTCGGCGATCTTGGTGAAGCCGGCGAAGTAGGGCCGTTTCATCACCGTCGACATGACCAGGCCAAAATGCTGCGCGAGGACAAGGATGTCCTCCTGCCGCGCCCGTAAGGGCGGGACCGTCACAACCGCGAAAGCGAGCCGGTCGAGCAGATCGGCCCGGAACTTCCCGGCGGCTGCCAAGGCTGGCAGATCGACATTGGTCGCCGCCACAAGACGGATATCCGCATGTAGGGTTTCGCTGGCACCGAGACGTTCGTATTCACCATATTCGATGACCCGCAATAACTTCTCCTGCACCGCCAATGAGGCCGATGCGATTTCGTCGAGGAAAAGCGTGCCGCCATCGGCCCGTTCGAAACGACCAGCCCGGCGCTTCACCGCGCCGGTAAACGCGCCGGCCTCATGGCCGAACAATTCGCTGTCGAGCAGGCTTTCGCCCAAGGCCGCGCAATTGACCTTGATAAGCGGACGGTCCCAACGTGGCGAGAGATAGTGCAAGCGCTCGGCGATCAGCTCCTTGCCGGTGCCGCGTTCGCCCACCAGCAGCACCGTACGGTCCAGTTGCGCCAGCACGGACACCTGGCCGAGAAGCGTGGTGAAGGGGAGGCTCTCACCAAGCGGCGTTTCGTTCATTCTTATGAATAACATAATATGTTATTTAATGGCAAAATCTGTGATCGCAGCTTATGCGCGGTTCCTCTAAGTTCAAATTATTCAAACAGGTTACATGATGGCACGCTCATTGCTCTCCTGATTGGCATCAACTACAGGAGAGGCAGATGGGCATTTTTTCGCGGCTTAC
The DNA here is from genome assembly GCF_034044715.1 of Dongia soli. Classification (NCBI taxonomy): domain Bacteria; kingdom Pseudomonadati; phylum Pseudomonadota; class Alphaproteobacteria; order Rhodospirillales; family Dongiaceae; genus Dongia; species Dongia soli. The sequence goes on from NZ_JAXCLW010000002.1 coordinate 565,272, forward strand.
CGATATCGTGAATTCCAACATCGTGTCCTTGCTGGACCGTGCCGAAGATCCGCAAAAAATCATTCGTCTGATCATCCAGGAAATGGAAGACACGCTGGTTGAAGTGCGTTCTGCGACCGTGAAGGCGATTGCCGATCGCAAGGAGTTGGAGCGCAAGGCAAGCGCCCTGGTCCGTGATCGGGATTCTTGGCAAGCCAAGGCCGAGCTCGCGATCGAGAAGGGACGGGAGGATTTGGCCAAGGGCGCCTTGTTGCGAAAGAACGAGATCACTGCCCTCATTGCATCGGCCGAGACACAACTCAACGACATCGAGAAGTATCTGGCCCAGCAGAATGAGGATATCGCGAAGCTGCAGGCCAAACTGGACGATGCCAAGCAGCGCGAAGCAACGATGCTGGCCCGCGCCAAGACAGCGCAAGCGCGTCTCAAGACCCGGGGGATGCTCTATGATGCGCGGGTCGGTGACGCATTGATGCGCATGGAGGTTGCCGAGCGCGCATTGGACGAACTCGACGGCCGCGTGGAGGCCTACGATATCGGCCGCAAGGACAGGGAGCCCAATCTCGATCAGGAACTGGCCACAATGGAAAGCGACGCGAAGATTGATGCCGAACTGGCAGAGCTGAAGGCGCGATTAAGCAACCGGACACCGGCGAAGGAATAAGCTGATGATTGCCATCGCTCTTATGGCGATCACCGGCATGCTGGTGATCTTCGTGATCTGCCCTCTCATCATCTTTCATTATCTGACGAAATTGTGGAAGTCGCGCAGTCTCTCATCCGACGATGAACAGGTTCTGCAACAGCTCTTTCAGACAGCTCAGAAATTGGAAGAACGGCTGATCAACCTCGAACGTGCGCTTGATATCGAAGGGAATGTTCGGAAATGAACAGTTTCAATCATGCATTGCCACCGGATCCCAAACGGCTTTATCGGAACAAACGGCATGGCGTCATCGGTGGCGTTTGCGCGGGTATTGCAGATTATCTCGGCTGGGATCGGACGCTGCTTCGGCTGGCTGTCATCGTAACGCTGTTCATCGCAGCTCCATTGGCAGTTCTTACCTATGTCATCCTATGGATCATCATGCCGGAACAACCGATGGGCTTGTTTGCTGATGAGCGTGAGAAACGCTTCTGGCAGTCGGTCAATCTGCATCCGTCCCGGACCGTAAGTGACCTCGCGCGCAAGTTCCATGAGATCGACCGACGGTTGGCTGAAATGGAACGGAAGGTGTCCTCACCGGATTATGACCTGGAGAGAAAGTTTCGGGATCTCGGTGCCTGAACGTGTTGGCTGATAAGCAGCCTTGATTGAAGAAACCGGAGAGCCCAGTTAACCCGGATTGGCCGTTGAAGGAACTCCAATGCCGCAACGACTGATCCGGCTCATGCGTAGGTTCTGCATGGTATTTGCGGCAATGAGCATTGCCGTGCCGGTCCTGGCGGCCAGCCTGCCGGACGCACAAGCGCCGGGCACACAGGTTTCTATTGATCCGGCGAAACTCCCGCCACCCTACGCCACGGATAGCCCCGGTAATAGCCCGGAGGAAATCGAACTGCCGGCTTCGCCGCCCTTTCGCGTGCCAACCGGTTTTGTCGTGAACGCTTTTGCGACCGGGCTGCAACATGCCCGCTGGATGACGGTGGCGCCCAATGGCGATGTCTTTCTTGCCGAACCGCGAGCCGGCCGCGTGACGCTGTTGCGGGATGCTGATGGCGACGGCAAGGCAGAGTTGGTTCGACCCTTTGCTTCTGGTTTCAGGCGTCCGCACGGCTTAGCGATCCAAGGAAATTTTCTCTACGTCGCGGATACGGAAGCGGTCTGGCGGTTGCCGTGGAAAGCCGGTCAGATCAAAGCCGAGGGTGAGAAGGAACGGGTAACGCCGAAGGGAGCGATCGGCAGCGGGTCGGGTCACTCCTCGCGCAACATCACCTTCAATCGTGATGGTTCGCGCTTCTATGTTGCTATCGGCTCGGAAGGGAATATCGATCGCGAGCCGTCGCCGCGGGCCACTGTCCAATCCTTTGCGGCAGATGGTTCGGATCAGAAAACCTATGCGTCGGGTTTGCGCAATCCGGTCGGCATTTCGCTTTATCCCGGAACGGATGATGTCTATGTCGTGGTAAATGAGCGTGATGGGCTCGGCGACGACCTGGTGCCGGATTACCTGACCAAACTGAAGCCCGGCGGCTTTTACGGTTGGCCCGATGCCTATATCGGCCAGCATAAACAGCCGGATTTTGATAGCCGGCCGGATCAGGTCGCGAAGAGCATCGTACCTGATCTGCTTTTCCAATCGCATTCAGCGCCGCTCGGCTTGGCCTTCTATGAGGGCAAGCAGTTTCCGGAACGATATCGCGGCGGCGCCTTCGTCGCTCTGCATGGCTCTTGGAACCGTAACGAGCCGACCGGCTACAAAGTCGTCTTTGTTCCATTCAAAGACGGCAAGACGGAAGGTTTTTATGAAACCTTCCTCAGTGGGTTCTGGCAACAGGGACAGAGCACGGCTGAAGTCTGGGGACGGCCGGTCGGCATTGTGGTCGCCGCCGATGGCAGCCTGCTGATCGCTGACGACGTTGCGAACGCGATCTGGCGGGTCAGTTATCCCAAATAGGAGCGGGGAGGAGCGTTACTCCAATCTGGGGTAACGCCTCCACGTCCATGGATGATCAGACAGGCGCGCCGCCGCTGGGAATTGTCGGCGTCGGCAGGGGAATCGTGGCTTCGCTGATCTCTTCCACAATCAGCCAGCGATAGATCCAGGCACCGATCACTGCACCCAAGATAGGCGCAAGCCAGAAGAGCCATAATTGACCCAACGCGCCGGCCCCGTGTCCCGTCACGGCTTCCAGCAAGGCAGGGCCAGTGCTCCGGGCCGGATTAACCGATGTATTGGTGACCGGAATGCTGACCAGGTGAATGAGTGTCAAGCAGAGGCCGATGGCGATCGGGGCGAAGCCCTTGGGTGCTCTTTTGTCCGTCGACCCCATGATGACGATCAGAAAGAAAGCGGTCATCACGACTTCGCTCACCAGGGCCGACATCAGCGAATATTTCCCCGGCGACAAATCGCCATAGCCATTCGAGGCCAGGCCGCCGGAATAGTCGGCTTTGCCGGTCGCAATCAGATAGAGGACGGCCGCCGCGGCGATGGCACCCAATACCTGGGCAACGATATAAGCGAGAGCGTCTCCGGCTGGATGGCGGCCGCCGGCAATCAGGCCGATGGTGACCGCCGGATTGAAGTGGCCGCCGGAGATATGGCCGACGGCAAAGGCCATGGTGACGACGGTGAGGCCGAAAGCCAAGGCAACGCCCTGCAGTCCAATCCCGAGATCGGGAAAGGCGGCGGCGAGGACGGCGCTACCGCAACCACCGAGTACGAGCCAGAAGGTGCCGAAAAATTCGGCAGCAAATTTCTTACCCATGGTCATCACCCCTTTTTCCAAAAACGACATCAGCGCCGGGCATGGCGCCATGCCTTGAACCGTTAAGGGATTCCGGAGTCGTGTTGATGAGACCTGGCTTCGAAAGCCGGGGCAAGAATACTCCAAACTCGATGGAAGTGGGGAGATAAAGCGTAAAATCGCTCCTAAAACCGTGCGCCGGCTGCCGGCCAAAAAAAGATTAACATGGGCAATCGTTATTATGTTGACACGGTACCGCCGCCTTTAGTACATGACCGCCACCGCAACGCGGTTGGTTGCGCGGGTGTAGCTCAGTTGGTTAGAGCGCCGGCCTGTCACGCCGGAGGCCGCGGGTTCAAGTCCCGTCACTCGCGCCATTTGCCTTTTCAGGCCTCCGAAAAATCTATTAAAATCAAGCGGTACGTAGATTTTGTTGAGATTAATTCTCAGCTTCGAATCGGCTTTTTTACCCTTTCGCAGTGCACAGTCGGGCACTATAGTAGCCGCGCGTCGCAGGGGGCCGCTAACGGCCGCGTTGCGGCAATTACTGCTGGCTGGACTGAAGATCGGGGGAATATTTTCGGCTTGGCCAGCCGTCCTTATGGGATGATGAGGGATGAGCGAACTCTTACGTGAATACCTGCCGATCCTGATCTTCATCGTGATCGCAACGGGCTTGGCTGGCGTCCTGGTGGTGGCCTCTTTAATTATCGGTCACCAGAAACCAGATTCTGAGAAGCTGTCGCCCTATGAATGCGGCTTTGACGCTTTTGACGATGCTCGGCGCCAATTCGACGTCCGCTTCTATCTTGTGTCGATCCTCTTCATCATCTTCGATCTCGAGGTGGCCTTCCTGTTTCCCTGGGCGGTGACGCTGGGCAAGATCGGCATGTTCGGCTTCTGGTCGATGATGATCTTCCTCGGCGTGTTGACCGTCGGCTTCATATATGAGTGGAAGAAGGGGGCCTTGGAATGGGAGTAAGCGGAAACATGTCCGTAACTCAACCGATCGGCGGGCTCCCCCAGCAGGGATTGCCGCCGGGTCAGGCACAAGACCGCATCCTGCGCTCCGTGAACCAGGAACTGACCGATAAGGGTTTTGTCGTTGCCCAGATGGACAAGCTGGTCAATTGGGCACGTACCGGCTCGCTCTGGCCAATGACCTTCGGCTTGGCCTGCTGTGCCGTCGAGATGATGCATGCCTATATGGCGCGTTACGATCTCGACCGCTTCGGCGTTGTTCCGCGCGGCAGTCCGCGTCAGTCCGACGTGATGATCGTCGCCGGCACGCTCACCAACAAGATGGCCCCGGCTTTGCGCAAGGTCTATGACCAGATGGCCGAGCCGCGCTGGGTCATTTCCATGGGCTCCTGCGCTAATGGCGGCGGCTACTACCACTATTCCTATGCAGTTGTCCGCGGCTGCGACCGTATCGTGCCGGTTGATATCTATGTGCCCGGTTGCCCGCCGACGGCGGAAGCCTTGGTCTACGGCATTCTGCAGTTGCAGAAGAAGATCAAGCGGACGGCGACGATCGCGCGCTGAGCCAGAGTGCAATTAGGCCAGGCGCAATACCGCCTACCGGTAAGGGATCCATCTGATGAGTGACGTTTATCGCGAGCTTGCCGATTATATCACTGCGTCCCTAGGGGGAGCTTCCCAGGGGGCGGGTGCGGTGCAGGACAGCGACGTGCGCTTGGGCGAGCTGATGATCACGGTGGACGCATCGCAGATCGTGCAGGTCATGAAATTCCTGCGCGATGACAGTAATTGCCTGTTCAAGATGCTGGTCGACATCTGTGGTGTTGATTTCCCCGATCGTGAGCCGCGTTTCGACGTGGTCTATCATTTGCTCAGCCTGAAGCATAACTACCGGATTCGGGTGAAAGTTCCCGTTGCCGAAGATGCGGCCGTGCCGTCGATTGTGGGTGTCTATTCCGTGGCCGGATGGTTTGAGCGTGAAAGCTACGACATGTTCGGAATCTTCTTCGACGGCAATCCGGACTTGCGCCGTATCCTGACCGATTACGGGTTCGAAGGTCATCCGTTCCGCAAGGATTTCCCGCTGACCGGTTATGTCGAAGTCCGTTACGACGAGGCGCAGAAGCGCGTCGTCTACGAGCCGGTCAAGTTGTCGCAAGAATTCCGCTCATTTGATTTCCTCAGTCCCTGGGAAGGCATGCTGCAGCCGCGCGTCCTGCCGGGTGACGAGAAAGCTGGAAAGGCAGAGTGATGGCCGAAACCCAGATTAAACCGCTCACCATGAATTTCGGTCCGCAGCATCCTGCGGCCCATGGTGTGTTGCGCATGGTTATGGAGATGGATGGCGAGGTCGTCCGTCGCATCGATCCGCATATCGGCCTGCTCCATCGCGGCACGGAAAAGCTGATTGAGAACAAGACCTATATCCAGGCGATCCCGTATTTCGACCGCCTGGATTACGTTTCGCCGATGTGCCAGGAGCATGCTTTCGTGCTGGCGGTTGAGAAGCTGCTGGGTTTGGAAGTGCCGGCACGCGGCCAGTATATCCGCGTCATGTTTGACGAGATCACGCGCATCCTCAACCACCTGCTGAACATTCCGGCCTATGCGATGGATGTCGGCGCCATCACGCCGTTCCTGTGGGCGTTCGAAGAGCGCGAATTGCTGCTGGAATTCTATGAACGTGCCAGTGGCGCGCGCTTCCATGCGGCTTATTATCGGCCGGGTGGCGTACATCAGGACATCCCGGCCGGCCTGACCGACGATATCGGCGCCTGGGCGGAAAAATTCCCCCGCGTGATCGACGATCTCGAAGGATTGCTGACCGAGAACCGCATCTTCAAGCAACGTCTGGTCGATGTCGGCGGCGTCTCGGCGGAAGATGCGATGGATTGGGGCTTTACCGGCCCCATGTTGCGCGCCTCAGGCGTGCCCTGGGATCTCCGTAAAGCGCAGCCTTATCTCGTCTATGACAAGATGGAATTCGACATTCCCATCGGCAAGAACGGCGATTGCTACGATCGTTACCTGGTGCGGGTCGAAGAGATGCGCCAGTCGTTGAAGATCATCCAGCAATGCGTCGCGCAAATGCCGGGCGGGCCGGCGACCTCGGTCGATCGTAAGGTCACGCCACCGCCGCGCAGCGAAATGAAGCGCTCGATGGAAGCGCTCATCCACCACTTCAAGCTTTATACCGAAGGCTTCCATGTGCCGGCAGGCGAGACTTATTGCGCCGTGGAAGCGCCGAAGGGCGAATTCGGTGTCTATCTGATTTCCGACGGCAGCAATAAGCCATATCGCTGCAAGATTCGTGCGCCAGGCTTTGCGCATCTGCAGGCGATGGATTTTTGCAGCAAAGGTTACATGCTGGCGGATTCCGTCGCCATTCTTGGCTCTATGGATATCGTGTTCGGCGAGATCGATCGATGAGTGCTACCGACATTAACGACGTCATTCAGCCGACCAGCTTTGCCTTCACGGCGGAGAACCGGGCAAAGGCTGATAAGATCATTGCCCGATATCCCGCGGGCCGCCAGGCCAGTGCCGTTCTGCCTCTGTTGGATATGGCCCAGCGTCAAGCCGGGGGCTGGCTGCCGCGCGCGGCGATGGATCACGTTGCCGAAATCCTCGATATGGCGGCGATCCGCGTTTACGAAGTCGCCACCTTCTACACCATGTTCAATCTGAAGCCGGTCGGTAAGTATCTGCTGCAGGTCTGCCGCACCACGCCGTGCTGGTTGCGCGGTGCGGACAGCATGACGGAAACCTGTAAGAAGAAGCTCGGCATCGGCCTCAAGGAAACCACCGCTGATGGTCTGTTCACCCTCGTTGAGGTGGAGTGCCTGGGGGCCTGTGTCAATGCCCCGGTTGTGCAAATCAACGACGATTTCTACGAAGACCTCGATGCAGCGAAGCTCGAGCAACTGCTCGACGATTTGAAAGCGGGCAAGAAGCCGGCGCATGGGCCGCAGATCGACCGGCTCAATTCGGCGCCGGTTGGTGGGCCGACGACATTGAAGGATGTCGCTGTTAAGCCGGCGACTGGAGAGTGAGATCATGCTGAAGGATCAGGATCGCATCTTCCGCAATCTCTATGGCCAGGACGATTGGCGCCTGGCCGGCGCGAAGCGTCGCGGCATCTGGGATAACACCAAGGCGCTGCTCGAGCTGGGCCAGGACAATATCATCGAAGAGATCAAGAAGTCGGAACTGCGCGGCCGCGGCGGCGCCGGCTTCCCGACGGGCATGAAGTGGTCCTTCATGCCGAAGCAGTCGGATGGACGCCCGTCTTATCTCGTGGTCAATTCCGACGAATCCGAGCCGGGCACTTGCAAGGATCGCGAGATCTGCCGTTTCGACCCGCATATGCTGCTGGAAGGCTGCCTGGTCGCCGGCTTCGCGATGCGTGCCTCGGCCTGCTACATCTATATCCGCGGCGAATTCTATAACGAGGCCTCGAATATTCAGGTCGCGATCGACGAGGCCTATGAGGCCGGTTTGATCGGCAAGAATGCCTGCGGCTCGGGTTACGACTACGACATCTATCTGCATCGCGGTGCGGGCGCATATATCTGCGGCGAAGAATCCGCGCTGCTCGAAAGTCTGGAAGGCAAGAAGGGCCAGCCGCGCCTCAAGCCGCCTTTTCCGGCAGCCTGCGGCCTCTATGGCTGCCCGACGACCGTCAACAATGTGGAATCGATCGCGGTGGCGCCGACCATTCTGCGTCGTGGCGCCGCCTGGTTTGCCGCTCTCGGCCGGCCGAAGAATACCGGCACCAAGCTTTTCTGCATCTCCGGGCATGTCAACAAGCAGTGCAATGTGGAAGAGGAAATGGGTATTCCGCTGCGCGAGCTGATCGAGAAGCATGCCGGTGGCGTTCGTGGCGGCTGGGACAATCTGCTGGCCGTCATTCCCGGCGGTGCATCGGTGCCGATGCTCCCCAAATCGATCTGCGATGACGTGCTGATGGATTTCGATTCATTGCGCGCGGTGCAGTCGGGCCTTGGCACGGCGGCTGTGATCGTGATGGACAAATCGACCGATGTGGTCGAGGCGATCGCCCGTCTGTCGCATTTCTACATGCATGAGAGCTGCGGTCAGTGCACGCCGTGCCGTGAAGGTACGGGCTGGATGTATCGCATCATGCAGCGTCTGGTGCGAGGCCAGGCGGAGCTGAGCGAGATCGACTTGTTGCTGGATGTGACCAAGCAGATCGAGGGTCATACGATTTGCGCCCTTGGCGATGCGGCTGCTTGGCCGATCCAGGGTCTGATGCGTCACTTCCGGCCCGAGGTCGAACGGCGGATCAACGAGTATCGCGGCCTTAAGGCGGCGGAATAAGCATAACGGCTGCGGAAATCGGGTGAGTTCGGAACCATGCCCAAGCTGACGATTGACGGAACAGAGATCGAGGTGCCGGCCGGCATCACGGTATTGCAGGCCTGCGAATTGGCCGGCAAGGAGATCCCGCGCTTCTGTTACCATGAACGACTGTCGGTCGCGGGCAACTGCCGGATGTGCCTGGTCGAACAGGAAAAGGCGCCAAAGCCGGTGGCGAGCTGCGCTATGCCGGTTGCCGATGGCATGGTGATCAAGACCGACAGCCCGCTGGTCAAGAAGGCCCGCGAAGGTGTGATGGAGTTCCTGCTCATCAACCATCCGCTGGATTGCCCGATCTGCGATCAGGGCGGCGAATGCGATCTGCAGGACCAGGCCGTGGCCTTCGGCAAGCATTCCTCGCGCTACAAGGAAGGCAAGCGCGCCGTTTCCGACAAGAATTTCGGTCCGCTGGTAAAAACCATCATGACGCGCTGCATTCAATGCACGCGCTGCGTCCGTTTCGCGACTGAAGTCGCTGGCGTCGAAGTCCTGGGGGCCACAGGGCGCGGCGAGCACCTGGAGATTACCACCTATGTCGAGAAGACGCTGGCTTCGGAGCTGAGCGGCAACATCATCGATCTTTGCCCGGTCGGAGCGCTCACCTCGAAGCCCTATGCTTTCACCGCGCGCCCGTGGGAGCTGAGCAAGACGGAATCGATCGACGTTTTTGATGCCGTCGGCACCAATATCCGCGTCGACGTGCGCGGCCGCGAAGTGCTGCGTATCCTGCCCCGAGTGCATGAGGATGTGAACGAGGAATGGCTGGCGGATAAAGGCCGCTTCTCCTACGACGGTTTGATCCATCAGCGTCTCGACCGCCCTTATGTGCGCGCTGGCGGCAAGTTGCAGCCGGCGACTTGGCAGGAGGCGTTCGATGCCATCGCCACCAAGGTGAAGGGTGCCGATGGCAGCAAGATCGCCGCCATCGCCGGTGATCTCTGCGATGCGGAATCGATGCTGGCGCTCAAGGATCTGGTGCAGTCGCTCGGTTCCGCCAATCTGGATTGCCGCCAGGATGGCGCTGCGATCGATCCGACGGCGCGGGCGAGCTATCTTTTCAATTCGGGTATCGCCGGTATCGACAGGGCCGATGCCATTCTGATCGTCGGCAGCAATCTGCGTTGGGAAGCCCCGGTGATCAATGCACGCATTCGCAAGCGCTATCTGAAGGGCGGCTTAAAGACCGCGGTCATCGGTCCAACGGTTGACCTAACCTATCCTTATGATCATCTCGGGCACGGCCCCGATATTCTGCAGCAGATCGCCAACGGTTCGCATCCCTTTGCCGAGGTGCTGAAGAACGCCAAGGCACCGATGCTGATCCTTGGCGTGGGCGCCCTGACGCGTGGCGATGGCGGCGCCGTGCTGGGGCTGGCGCGCAAGGTCGCTGAGAATTCCAACATGATTCGGGCGGATTGGAACGGCTTCAATCTGCTGCACAATGCCGCCGCGCGGGTCGGCGGACTGGAGCTCGGCTTTGTGCCGGGCGCGAACGGCCGTGACGTGCAAGGCATTCTCGATGGCGCGCAGAAGGGCGATATCGAGGTCGTGTTCCTGCTTGGTGCCGATGAGATCGACACCAATCGTCTCGGCAAAGCCTTCGTCGTCTATCAGGGACATCATGGTGATGCCGGTGCGCATCGCGCCGACGTCATCCTGCCGGGTGCCGCTTATACCGAAAAGGACGGCACCTACATGAATACCGAAGGCCGCGCCCAGCTGGCGTTGAAGGCGATCTTCCCGCCGGGAGAAGCGCGCGAGGACTGGGCGATTCTGCGTGCCCTCTCCGCAGTGCTCGGCAAGCCGCTGCCCTATGACAATCTGGGCCAGTTGCGCCAGCGTCTTTATCAGCTCAATGCCCGCTTCCAGCGGATCAATACGATCGAGCCGGGCAGCTGGCAGAAGTTCGGCAATGACGCGCCGGTCGACAGCAAGCCTTTCATGCCGGCAATCGCCAATTATTACATGACTGACCCGATCAGCCGGGCGTCCGAAACCATGGCCAAGTGCACCGAGGCCTTTGTTCAGCCGGCTGCGGAGAAGACGGGTACCCATGGCTGATTTCTTTACATCCCATTTCGGGCTCTATCTCGGCACCACGATCTTCACGGTGCTGATGATTCTTGTGATCGTCGTGCCGCTGCTGCTGGCTGTCGCCTATCTCACCTATGCCGAGCGCAAAGTGCTGGCGGCGATGCAGATGCGCATGGGCCCGAACGTGGTCGGCCCGTTCGGCCTGTTGCAGCCTATTGCTGACGGTCTGAAACTGTTCTTCAAGGAAACGATCATCCCGTCCGGCGCTAGCCGCGTGGCCTTCCTGGTCGCGCCGATGATCACTTTCTCGCTGAGCCTTATGGCCTGGGCGGTCATTCCGCTCAGCGACGGTGTGGTTCTGGCCGATCTCAATGTCGGCATCCTCTACCTCTTTGCGATCTCGTCACTCGGTGTCTATGGCATCGTGCTGGCGGGCTGGTCGTCGAACTCGAAATATCCCTTCCTCGGCGCCCTTCGCTCGGCTGCGCAGATGGTGTCCTATGAAGTCTCGATCGGCTTCGTCATGGTCACCGTGCTGCTTTGTGCGGGATCGCTGAACGTCTCTGACATCGTCAGGTCGCAGCAGCATATCTGGTATTGCATCCCGCTGCTGCCGATGTTTGCGGTCTTCTTCATTTCGGCGCTGGCCGAAACCAACCGTCCGCCCTTCGATTTGCCGGAAGCGGAATCCGAGCTGGTGGCCGGCTATTTCTCGGAATATTCGGCCATGACCTTCGCCCTGTTTTTCCTGGGCGAATACGCGAATATCTGGCTGATGAGCGCGATGACCAGCATCCTGTTCCTGGGTGGCTGGCTGCCGCCGTTCAATATCGAGCCTTTTGCTGATGGCAGCGGTTGGCAGGTCGCTTGGCACGGCTTCTGGCTGGCGTCGAAGATCGCCTTTGTCGCCTTCTGTTTCCTGTGGGTACGCGCCACCTTTCCACGGTATCGCTATGACCAGCTGATGCGTCTTGGCTGGAAGGTGTTCCTGCCGTTCTCGCTGTTTTTCGTGGTTCTGACCGCCGGCGTCCTGTTGGCGACCGGTTGGCTGCCGGGCATGTGATCCGGCTGGATGAGGTAACTGATTATGGCAACCATCGCCCGGACAGCTAAAAGCTTTCTGCTGAAGGAATTGCTGAGCGGCATGAAGCTGACCTTCAGCTATTTGTTCAAGCCGAAGGTCACGATCAATTACCCTTATCAGAAGGGGCCGTTGAGTCCGCGCTTCCGTGGTGAGCATGCCTTGCGGCGCTATCCAAACGGGGAAGAGCGTTGCATCGCCTGTAAGCTATGCGAAGCGGTCTGCCCGGCCCAGGCGATCACCATCGAAGCGGAACCGCGCGAGGATGGCAGCCGCCGGACCACGCGTTATGACATCGATATGACGAAATGCATCTATTGCGGCCTGTGCCAGGAAGCCTGCCCGGTGGATGCGATCGTCGAAGGGCCGAATTTCGAATTCGCGACCGAAACCCACGAAGAGCTGCTCTACAACAAGGCCAAGCTGCTGGCCAACGGCGATCGGTGGGAGTCGGAGATTGCGGCAAACCTGCAGGCCGATGCGCCGTATCGCTAAGGCCGGAGTAGGGGAAACGATATGATCGTTCAGACGATTGCTTTTTATCTCTTTGCCGTGGTTGCGGTTCTCTCCGCCACCCTGGTGGTCGCCAATCGCAACCCGGTCTATTCGGTGTTGTTCTTGATCCTGACCTTTTTCAATGCGGCAGGTTTATTCGTACTGCTGGGCGCCGAATTGCTGGCGATGATGCTGGTCGTGGTTTATGTCGGCGCGGTAGCGGTCCTGTTCCTGTTCGTGGTCATGATGCTCGACATCAATTTCGTCGAGCTACGGCAAGGCTTTGTGCGCTATCTGCCGATCGGCCTTTTGGTCGGCCTCGTCCTGGTGGCCGAACTGGTTCTGGTGCTCGGCAGCGGCGCGATCGTTCCGCAGCTTGGGCAGCATATCGCTTCGCCGACGCCGCCACTGGACCAGGTCGGCAATGTCCAGGCCTTGGGCGAGATTCTCTACACCAAGTATTTCTATCTCTTCCAGGCGGCAGGCTTCGTGCTGTTGGTGGCGATGATCGGCGCGATCGTGCTGACGCATCGTGAGCGGGAAGGGGTGAAGCGGCAGAAGATTGCGGCGCAGGTGGCGCGCGGCCGGGAATCGGTCGAAGTCGTCAAGGTGCCGACCGGCAGCGGCGTCTGAACGGTCGAGGGAGAAGAAGATCATGGAAATCGGCTTGGGGCATTATCTGACCGTTGCGGCCATTCTCTTTACGCTGGGCGTGTTCGGGATTTTCCTGAACCGCAAGAACGTCATCATCATCTTGATGGCGGTGGAATTGCTGCTGCTCTCGGTGAACATCAATCTGGTGGCGTTTTCCCATTTCCTCGGCGATCTGGTCGGGCAGGTCTTCACCTTCATTATCTTGACCGTGGCCGCGGCCGAAGCAGCGATCGGCCTTGCCATTCTGGTGGTTTACTTCCGCAACCGTGGCTCCATCGCGGTTGAGGATATCAATGTGATGAAGGGTTGAACGAGATGGAAGTCGCGATTGTCGCCCTGCCTTTGCTGGGTGCGCTGATAGCCGGTCTCGGCAACCGTCGGATCGGGGATCATGCCGCGCAGTTGATTACCGCCGGATTGATGCTGATCTCCTGCGTGCTCGCCTGGATCGTCTTTGTCGACGTGACCTATGGCGCGAGCCCCCGCACGCTTCGCCTGTTCACCTGGTTCGCAACCGGCGCCCTCCATGTTGATTGGGCCCTGCGGGTCGATCAGCTTTCCGCGGTGATGCTGATCGTGGTGACCACGGTCTCGGCCATGGTGCATGTCTATTCCATCGGCTATATGCACCACGACAAGTCGGTGCCGCGCTTCATGGCGTATCTCAGCCTGTTTACCTTCGCGATGCTGATGCTGGTGACGGCTGATAACTTCGTGCAGATGTTCTTCGGCTGGGAAGGCGTCGGTCTTTGCTCCTACCTGCTGATCGGGTTCTGGTTTGACCGGCCAAGCGCCAATGCCGCCGCGATCAAGGCCTTCGTGGTCAACCGCGTCGGCGATTTCGGCTTCGCGCTGGGGATCATGGGCGTTTTCATGATCTTCGGGTCGGTGAGCTTCGACACCGTTTTCGCCGCGACCCCGGACAAGGTCGGTCAGAGTTTCCATTTCCTGAGCTGGAATGTCGACATCCTGACCACTCTGTGCGTACTGCTCTTCATCGGTGCGATGGGCAAGTCGGCGCAGCTCGGCCTGCATACCTGGCTGCCGGATGCGATGGAAGGGCCGACACCAGTCTCTGCGCTCATCCATGCCGCGACGATGGTCACGGCCGGCGTCTTCATGGTGTGCCGCCTGTCGCCGATGTTCGAATATGCACCCATCGCCAAGGATGTGGTCACCGTGGTCGGGGCCAGTACCTGCTTCTTCGCCGCGACGATCGGCCTGACCCAATTCGATATCAAGCGTGTCATCGCCTATTCGACCTGTTCGCAGCTCGGCTACATGTTCTTCGCGGCGGGCGTCGGCGCCTATGGTGCGGCGATGTTCCACCTGTTCACCCACGCATTCTTCAAGGCGCTGTTGTTCCTTGGCTCGGGCTCGGTCATTCATGCAATGTCCGGCGAGCAGGATATGCGGAAGATGGGCGGTATCTGGAAGCTGATCCCCATGACCTATGCCCTGATGTGGATTGGTAACCTGGCTCTGGCCGGCATCCCGTTCTTCGCCGGCTACTATTCGAAGGACTCCATTCTGGAATCTGCCTTTGCGGCAAGCAGCGGTGTTGGCCAGTATGCCTTCTGGCTCGGCATTGCCGCCGCGCTGATGACAGCTTTCTATTCCTGGCGCCTGCTGTTCCTGTCATTCCATGGTAAGCCGCGCTGCGATGAGAAGGTCTACGCCCACGTGCATGAAAGCCCCTGGGTGATGCTGGTGCCGCTCTTCGTCCTGGCTGTCGGTGCTGTGCTCAGCGGTGCTGTCTTCTTCAACGATTTCGTTGGCGAGCACGCGCATGAATTCTTCGGTAAGTCGATTTTCTACGGCCCTGAGAACGAGATACTGCATCGCGCCCATGAAGTGCCGGGCTGGGTGAAGATCCTGCCGCTGGTCATGGGGCTGGTGGGTATCGCATTGGCCTTCCTCTTCTATATGAAGAGGACCGATCTGCCCGGCAAACTCGCCTCGGCGCTTGGCGGCCTCTATGCCTTCGTCTTCAACAAATGGTATTTCGACGAGCTCTACGACCTCATCTTCGTCCGTATGGCCAAGGCACTTGGTTTCGGCCTATGGAAGGGGGGTGACGGTGCTCTCATCGATGGCCTCGGGCCGGATGGCGTGGCGACCGTCACGCAGGTGCTGTCGCGTCGGGTTGCCAAGCTGCAAACCGGTTACGTTTACCACTATGCCTTTGCCATGCTGATCGGCGTCGTCGCGCTCGTCACCTGGTACCTGATCGGCGACAAGTTGTGAGTTCGGCGATGTCCAACGAGTTTAACTATCCCATCCTGTCGCTGGTTACTTTCTTGCCGCTGATCGGCGCGATCTTCGTCGTCTTCATTCGGGGAGAAGCGGAAGCGGTCGCCCGCAATGCCCGGTGGGTGGCGCTGTGGACCTCCCTGGTGACCTTCGCGCTGTCGCTGGTCATCTGGTTCGGGTTCGATCGTGGATCGGCGGATTTCCAGTTCGTCGAGAAGCGCGACTGGATCCCGGCCCTGAATATTTCCTATCACATGGGTGTCGATGGCATTTCGATGGCCTTCGTCATCCTGTCGACGCTGCTGACGCCCATCTGCATCCTGGCGAGCTGGGAAGCGATCCAGAACCGGGTCAAGGAATACATGATCGCGTTCCTGGTGCTGGAAACGCTCATGGTCGGCACCTTCTGCGCCCTCGATCTCGTCGTCTTCTATGTCTTCTTCGAAGGCGTCCTGCTGCCGATGTTCCTGATCATTGGCATCTGGGGCGGTGCCAGGCGCGTCTATTCGGCGTTTAAATTCTTCCTCTACACGCTGCTCGGCTCGGTCCTGATGCTGCTCGCCATCCTGGCGATCTATTTCTCGACCGGCACCACCGACGTGCCAACGCTGATGCAGCATGGTATCGATCCGACCTGGCAGAAATGGCTCTGGCTGGCCTTCTTTGCGTCTTTCGCGGTCAAGGTGCCGATGTGGCCGGTTCACACCTGGCTGCCGGATGCCCACGTGGAGGCGCCGACAGCTGGTTCGGTCATCCTGGCGGGCGTGTTGCTGAAGATGGGCGGATACGGCTTCCTGCGCTTCTCACTGCCACTCTTGCCGCTGGCCTCGGCTTACTTCACGCCGCTGGTTTTCGCCCTCAGCGCCATCGCCGTCATCTATACCTCGCTGGTTGCGCTGGCCCAGGCCGATATGAAGAAGCTGATTGCCTATTCATCGGTTGCTCATATGGGCTTCGTCACCTGCGGTATCTTCACTTTCAACCAGCAGGGCCTGGAAGGCGCGATCTTCCAGATGTTGAGCCACGGTATCGTCTCCGGCGCGCTCTTCCTTTGCGTCGGTGTGGTCTATGACAGGCTGCATACCCGCGAGATCGCCCGCTATGGCGGCCTCGCCAACAACATGCCGCGTTATGCCTTCGCCTTCATGGTCATGACCATGGCATCGGTGGGCCTGCCGGGCACCGGCGGTTTCGTTGGCGAATTCCTGATCATGCTGGGAACATTCCAGGCGAATACCTGGGTCGCGGCCCTGATCACCACCGGTATCATCCTGGGCGCCGCCTATATGCTGTGGCTGTATCGCCGGATAATTTTCGGCAAGCTGGAAAAGGAAGATCTGAAGCATCTGCTGGATCTCGGTCCGCGTGAAGTGGCGATCTTCGTGCCGTTGCTCTTCATCGTATTGTGGATGGGCATTTATCCGTCATCCTTCACCAGCATCATGGGGCCCTCGGTGCAAAAGCTGGTGCAGAACTATCAAGCAGCGACGCAGCAAGCAGCCGATGCCGGTGCCAATGCCACCATGACCGCGGCAAGCGCGACTGCCACGACGACCGCTGGGGAATGAGCAAGCGATGACCGAAATGAACTATCTTGCCGCTTTGCCGGAAATCTGGATGGCCGTTGCCGGTATGGCACTGCTGTTGATCGGCGCTTTCCGTGGCGACCGTTCCACCCGAGCGATCGGTCTGGCCGCGATGACAGTGCTGATCGCAACCCTCATTCTCGTCCTGACCGGCAGCGGTGCGCCCAGCCGTGCACTTGCTTTCGGCGGCTTGTTTACCGTCGACAGCTTCGCAATCTATGCGAAGTCGCTTGTGCTGGTGGCGGCAGCGATCTCGATCTTCATGGCACTCGGCTACAACGAACGGGAAGGCATGGCACGGTTCGAAATTCCGCTGCTGATGCTGTTTGCTACCCTCGGCATGCTGATGATGATCTCGGCCAATGATCTCATTTCGCTGTATGTCGGTCTGGAATTGCAGAGCCTGGCGCTCTATGTGATCGCCGCCGTGCGCCGCGATACGTTGCGCTCGACGGAAGCGGGCCTGAAGTATTTCGTGCTGGGCGCACTCAGCTCCGGCATGCTGCTTTACGGCGCTTCGCTGATTTATGGGTTCACGGGCGCCACCGGTTTCGATGCGATTGCGACAGCAATCCAGGCTAAAGGTGCCGAACCGGGGCTTGGCCTGATCATCGGCCTGGTCTTCCTCTGCGCCGGCCTGGCATTCAAGATCTCGGCCGTGCCGTTCCATATGTGGACCCCGGACGTCTATGAGGGCGCGCCGACACCGGTCACCGCTTTCTTCGCTGCGGCGCCGAAGCTGGCGGCTATCGCACTCTTCACGCGGGTGTTGGTCGGTCCGTTCGGCGACATGACCGAGGAATGGCGCCAGATCATCTGGTTTATTTCCGTTACCTCGATGCTGCTCGGCAGCTTCGCGGCGATCTTCCAGACCAGTATCAAGCGCCTGATGGCCTATAGCTCCATCGGCAATGTCGGTTATGCCTTGGTTGGCCTGGCCGCCGGTAATCAGGCCGGCGTCAGCGGCCTGTTGATCTACATGGCGATCTATATCGTCATGACGCTCGGCACGTTTGCCGTCATCCTCGCGATGCGCCAGAAGGGGCAGATGGTGGAGAAGATCGCCGATCTCGCCGGTCTGTCGCGCAGTCAGCCGATGCTGGCCTATGCGATGGCCATCTTTATGTTCTCCATGGCGGGCATCCCTCCCTTGGGCGGGTTCTTTGCGAAATTCTTTGTCTTCAAGGCGGCGATCGAGGCAGGCGGCACCGACGGCTCGCTCTATGCACTGGCGATTATCGGCGTGCTGACCAGCGTGGTTTCTGCTTTCTATTACCTCCGTATTGTCAAGGTGATGTTCTTCGAAGAGCCGGCTGGCGGTTTCGATCCCGTCGATGGTTCCCTGCGGCTGGTGTTGTGGGTGACAGTGGCGCTGATCCTGTTCACCGTCATTCCGCCTCTGCTGGTGCCGCTGACCGGCAATGCGGGCGTGGCCGCGGCCAGCCTGTTCGCTGGATGAGCATCCGTTTCCAGGTCGAGCATCACGATCGCGTCGGAAGTACCAACGACCTAGCCCGCGAGCACGCCTTGGCCGGCGCACCCGAGGGATTGGTGGTGCAGGCTGATCAGCAGGAAGCCGGGCGCGGTCGGCGAGGCCGTGCCTGGGCCTCGCCACAAGGCAACCTCTATTGTTCACTGCTGTTGCGCCCGGATTGCGTTCCGGCCGTGGCAGCGACCCTGAGCTTTGCCACCGTCATTGCTCTCGGTGACGTTCTGACCGACCTGTTGCCGGACAGCACGATCCAGCATAAGTGGCCGAATGATCTGCTCATCGGCGGCAAGAAGGTTTCCGGCATTCTGTTGGAAGCGGGCGGAGCGGCTGGCAATAAACTGGAATGGCTGGTTATCGGGCTCGGCGTCAATATCGTCAGCCATCCGGATCAAGCTCTTTATCCTGTGACCGACCTCCGGGCTGAGGGGCTTGCGGACATCCCGCCGGCGGATTTGCTCACGCTCTTCCTAGAGCGCTTTGCCTTGCATTACGCGGCTTGGAAAGAGGGCGGGTTCTCCGCTTTGCTGCCGGCCTGGAAATCACGCGCTGTAGGGCTGGGGCGTAATATTCAGGTGCGGTTGGAAAACCACGTGCTGGAAGGGTGTTTTATCGATCTAGACGCCGACGGCACGCTGATGCTCAAATTGCCCGAAGGCAATGTCAGGCGAGTCACCGCGGGCGATGTTTTCCTGGCGACGTCATCTGCGGATTGAGGATCCCCATGTTGCTGGCAGTCGATTGCGGCAATACGAACATCGTTTTCGCTTTGTATGACGGCGAAACGCAGCGCGGCGCCTGGCGCATCTCCACCGATCATCGGCGGACGGCAGATGAATATGGCGTCTGGCTGACCCAGCTTATGGAACTTCAAGGACTGGCCCCCGAAGCCGTAACCGGGGCTATCATTGCCTCGGTCGTGCCGGATGTGATCTTCGAATTGAAAACATTGATCCGCCACTACTTTAGCTGCGATCCGCTTCTCATTGGCCAGAACGGCATCAAACTGACGATTCCCGTTCGGCTGGATCGCCCAGAGGAAGTCGGCGCCGACCGCTTGGTCAATGCGGTTGCGGCACATCATCTTTACACTGGGCCGCTGATCGTGATCGATTTCGGTACGGCAACGACATTCGATGTGGTCGATGCGGATGGCGGCTATATCGGCGGCGTCATTTGCCCGGGCATCAACCTTTCGCTGGAGGCGCTCTATATGGCGGCATCCAAGTTGCCAGGGATCGCCATTACACGCCCGCAACATGTCATTGGCCGTAGCACCGTGCCGGCCATGCAGTCAGGCATCTTCTGGGGCTATATTGGCCTCATTGAAGGTTTGGTGTGGCGGATCCGCGACGAATTCGGCACGCCGATGAAGGTCATCGGAACCGGCGGCTTGGCGCCTTTGTTCAAGGAAGCAACCTCGGCCATCGAGATCCTCGATGGCGATCTGACCTTGCGGGGCCTTGCTATGATCTATGCGGCAAACAGTAAATCGTGATGAAGTTGCAAGAGAGCCAATGACCGAGCATTTTCGCCCTTCGTCCCAAGAATTATGGTTTCTCCCTCTCGGTGGGGCCGGCGAAATCGGCATGAATCTCAACCTTTACGGTTATGCCGGCAAGTGGTTGATGGTCGATCTCGGCGTGACCTTCGGGGATGAATCGACCCCCGGCATTGACGTCATCATGCCCGACCCGGCTTTTATTACGGAACGTGTGAACGATCTCGCCGGCATCGTCCTGACCCATGCCCATGAGGATCATATCGGCGCCGTGCCCTATCTCTGGCCGCGCTTGAGATGTCCGCTCTATGCGACGCCTTTTACCGCTTCGGTCCTGCGCCGAAAGCTCGAAGAGGTCGGGTTGCAACATGAGGCTCGTATCACCGAAATCCCGATGTCGGGGAAATTCTCCGTTGATCCCTTCGAGATCGAACTGATCACGCTCACCCATTCGATTCCGGAACCGAATGCCGTTGTCATCCGAACACCTTTGGGCGCGGTGCTGCATACCGGCGACTGGAAGCTTGATCCCCAGCCCCTGGTGGGGGAAGCGACGGACGAAGCCGCTTTGCGTGAGCTCGGCAATGGCGGCGTTCTTGCCATGATCTGCGATTCCACCAATGTCTTCGTTGAAGGCACATCGGGCTCGGAAGCGGATGTCCGCGATTCCTTGATGGGAGTTGTCGGCCGCTTGAAGGGCAGGGTGGCGATCGGCTGTTTCGCCAGCAATATTGCGCGTATCGAGACCATCGCCCGGGTCGCCGCGGCTCATGAGCGCCGTGTGGCCTTGGTCGGTCGATCGCTTTGGCGCATGCTGCAGGCGGCGCGCGAGAACGGCTATCTGACCGATCTCGAGGATTTCGTCACCGAGCATGATGTTGGTTATTTCCCACCGGATAAGATCCTGATGATCTGCACCGGCAGCCAGGGCGAACCGCGTTCGGCTCTGGCCCGCATCGCGCGCGAGGAGCATCCGCAAGTGACGCTGGAACCGGGAGATACCGTGATCTTCTCGTCCCGGGTCATTCCCGGCAATGAGAAGTCGATTGCCAGATTGCAGAACGACCTCACCAAGCTCGGCGTGGAGATCATCACGGATCACGATGAGGACGTGCATGTCTCCGGCCATCCCGCGCGTGATGAACTCGCCGAAATGTATCAATGGGTCCGGCCCCGGATAGCGGTGCCGGTTCACGGCGAGGCCAGGCATATCAAGGAACATGTCGCCTGGGCCAAAGCCTGCCAGGTGCCGGAAGCGATCGAGCCGACCAATGGCTGCCTGATCCGGTTGGCACCGGGACCCGCGGAGGTGGTGAGCCATGTTACCTCGGGACGCTTGGGCCTGGATGGCAACAGCCTGGTTTCCATGGATAGCGACGCGGTCCGCCACCGCCATCGCCTCAGCTTCAACGGCGTGATCATGGTCTCGGTCGCGGTGGGCCGTGATGGAACCCTGCTGGCGGATCCGCAGGTAACGTTGGAGGGGCTGTTGGATGGCGAACCGGCGGCCACCGCCATTGCGGCGATTGCCGCTGCGGCCCGGGAAGCGATCAGTAATCTGTCCAAACCGCAGCGACTGGACAATGACGCGGTCGCCGAAGCGGCGCGCCTTGCAGGTCGCCGCTGGTTCAACAAAACGCATGATAAGAAGCCGATCACCAAAGTGCATGTGATCCGCCTTTAGCGGTCGGCTTCTCCATGCTAAAGTCCGGGAATGGCTCGCAAGCTTTTCGCCTTTACCGTGCTGACGGTTGTTGCCGCCGGCTGGGCTGGCCCAGCGGGGGCGGATCTGGCTATCTCGCGCCGGGACTGTCAGTATCTCGTCAATCATCAGCCGGCGCCGGACGTGGCCTACCAACCGGGTATCGATGCGCATGGCCGGCCTGTGGTTCCGGCCGACCTCAATAGTGCCGGTCAGATCCAATTGCCTGATACGATTTACATCCCGATCGAGGTGAACCTCGGCCGCCGTTTCAATATTCCACCGAATTCCAACCTTTGGAAGTCCACGGCGGAGATTGGCCTGGTCACGGTGACCGGGGATCAGGTCAGCTTCAACGGCCAACCCCTGACACCGCAGGATAATTCGGTCCTCGCGGCGCTCTGCCGGGAACACGGCGTAACCCGCTGAAATTGACCCAGTCCGGTCCGGAAACGGGCCGTTCGCCGCATTGGGCCGTGGACAGACCCCCGCGCTTTGCCTAAAGTCCCGCAACAATTCGATTTATCGCCAAAGTGAGGCTCTATGCGTTCCTCCCAGTTCTTCATGCCGACATTGCGGGAAAACCCTGCCGAGGCACAGATCGTTTCCCATCGGCTGATGCTGCGCGCCGGCATGATCCGCCAGGCAAGCGCCGGGATCTATTCATGGCTGCCGCTGGGCTTCAAGGTCCTGAAGAACATTGAGCAGATCGTGCGCGAGGAACAGGATGCAGCCGGCTGCCAGGAATTGCTGATGCCGACCATCCAGTCGGCCGATCTCTGGCGCGAATCCGGCCGGTATGACGATTACGGCAAGGAGATGCTGCGCATCACCGACCGTCATGAGCGCGAGATGCTTTTTGGCCCGACCAATGAGGAGCTGATAACCGATATTTTCCGCAATTCGGCGAAAAGCTATCGTGACCTGCCGAAGCTTCTCTATCATATCCAGTGGAAGTTCCGCGACGAAGTGCGCCCCCGTTTCGGCGTGATGCGCGGCCGCGAATTTCTGATGAAGGATGCCTATTCCTTCGATCTCGATTATGCCGGCGCCAAACGCGCCTATAACAAAATGTTCGTCTCTTATCTGCGCACTTATGCACGGATGGGGCTGAAAGCCATTCCGATGGCGGCCGATACGGGGCCGATCGGCGGTGATCTCAGCCACGAATTCATCATTCTCGCGGATACCGGCGAGAGCCAGGTTTTCTGCCATAAGAATTTCGTCGAGCGCGACGTGCTGTCGATGGATATCGACTTTGACGGCGATCTTGAGCCGATTGTTCAGGCTTGGACCAGCGACTATGCGGCGACCGAGGAGAAGCACGACAAGGCGGCCTTCGACGCCATCGCATCCGATCGTCGTTTGGAGGCGCGCGGCATCGAGGTCGGCCATATCTTCTACTTCGGCACCAAATATTCCGATCCGTTAAAGGCCCAGGTTCAGGACAAGGACGGCAAGCCGGTCACCCTTCATATGGGATCCTATGGTATCGGCGTCTCGCGCCTGGTCGGCGCCATTATCGAAGCCAGCCACGATGAGAATGGCATCATCTGGCCTGAATCGGTGGCGCCTTTCAAAGTCGGCCTGATCAATCTGAAGGTGACCGACGATGTCACCACCAAGGCTGCTGAAGATATCTATGGCAAGCTGAAGGCGGCCGGTGTCGAAGTCCTTTACGACGATCGCGATGAGCGGGCCGGCGCCAAATTTGCCGAGATGGATCTGATCGGCCTACCGTGGCAATTGACGGTCGGACCGCGTGGTGCGGCCAAGGGCGAGGTTGAATTGAAGAACCGCGCCAGCGGCGAAAAGCAGGAACTCACCATCGAAGCGGCGCTGAACCGGATCGGCCATAAATGATTTTCAATGCCTTCGAACGCCTCGTGGCGATGCGCTATCTGCGCGCGCGCCGCGAGGAGGGTTTCATCTCGGTCATCGCCGGCTTCTCGCTCCTGGGGATCGCCCTGGGTGTCGCGACATTGATCGTCGTCATGTCGGTGATGAACGGCTTTCGTGCCGAACTAATGAAACGCATTCTAGGCATCAATGGCCATGTCGCGGTCACCTCCATCCAAGGCCCGATTCCGAATTACGACGATCTCGTAGCCAAGCTGCGCCAAGTCAAAGGCGTTGTGTCGGCCACACCAATCGTCGAGGGCCAGGTCTTTGTGACCGCGGCCAATGGCGGCAGCGGTGCCATCGTGCGGGGCATGCGTGTCGATGATCTGAAGCAGCGGAAATTGCTTGCCGATAATATCCGCATGGGCTCGATCGATGCGCTGAACGAGGAAGATACCGTCATGATCGGTGCCCGCATGGCGGAGCAGATGGGACTGACGATCGGCAGCGAAGTCACCCTGATTTCGCCACAGACCACGGTGACCATCGGCGGCACCTTCCCACGGATGAAGACCTATACGATCGGCGCCATTTTCGACATTGGCATGTATCAGTATGACAGCGGTTATGTCTTCGTCCCGTTGGATGCCGCACAGCTCTACTTCAAAGTGCCCAAGGCGGCCACGTCGATCGAGGTCATGGCCACGAGCCCCGACAATATAGCGCCGGTTTTAGATGGGTTGGACAAGGCGCTGGGACCCGGTTTCCGCCTGACCGATTGGCAGCAGGCTCATGCCGAATTCTTCAACGCTGTCGAAGTCGAGCGGAATGTGATGTTCCTCATCCTGACGCTGATCATCGTCGTGGCTGCGTTCAATATCATTTCCGGCCAGATCATGATGGTGAAGGACAAAGGCCGAAACATCGCCATCATGCGCACCATGGGCGCTTCGCGGGGCACCATCTTGCGTATCTTCCTGTTATCCGGCGCCAGTATCGGCATCGTCGGCACGGCGGCCGGCTGTTTGCTTGGCGTGGCCTTTGCCTACAATATCGAAACCATCCGGCGTTTCCTCGAGGGCATTACCGGCACCAATCTGTTTGACCAGACGATCTATTTTCTCTCCAAGCTGCCGGCCATCGTGGATAAGTGGGAAGTGGCGTTGATCGTCTGCATGTCGTTGGTCCTGACTCTTCTGGCGTCCATCTATCCAGCTTGGCGGGCAGCGCGGCTCGATCCGGTGGAGGCGCTGCGCTATGAATAAGATGAACGGCGGTCGTCAGGCGGTGCTTGAATTGCGTGGTGTGAAGCAAAGCTTCAAGCAGGCTGCCGGCCGCTTGGATGTGATCGCTACTGCGGATCTTCAGGTTTATCCCGGAGAGATGGTGGCCTTGATTGGTCCGTCAGGATCCGGCAAATCTACTTTGCTTCATATTACTGGCCTGTTGGAGCATGCACTGGGCGGCGATGTGATCATCAGTGGGCAATCGACCAGTGAGATGAGCGATCGGGAGCGCACCAGATTGCGGCGCACCAAGATGGGATTCGTCTATCAGTATCATCATCTCCTGCCGGAATTCTCCGCTCTGGAGAATGTCGTATTGCCGCAGATGATTGCCGGACGAAGCCGCAGGGCCGCCAAGCCGCGAGCCGTTGAGCTGTTGACGCGGGTAGGGCTGGGCCAACGCCTCGATCACCGGCCGGCCAAACTATCGGGCGGTGAACAGCAGCGTGTTGCCATTGCCCGTGCCCTTGCCAATCAGCCGTCGATCCTCCTGGCCGATGAACCGACCGGCAATCTCGATATTCATACGGCGGATGACGTCTTTGCTCTCTTACTGTCACTGGTCCGCGACACGGGTGTTGCCGCAATGATCGCTACGCATAACCTTGAGATTGCAAAGAAAATGGACCGTGTCGTCACGATCCGCGAAGGCGTGCTGGAGCCATACTGAGCGGGTGCCGGTCCAGCGCGACGCTGTCCTATCATCGTGCCGACAACGTCCTCAAATGGTGCTGACTTCTAGCTGGCCTGGCGGCGCGCCACGATTCGCGCGACGAAGCGGGCGATCATGGGCCCGAGCAGCAATACGAGTAAACCCATGCCGATCGCGGCAATCATCGGCCCCAGCAACAATGCCGCCGGGAGGTCCAGTGCCTGTAATCCAAGCGTCAGGGCGAACGAGCCGATCACCATGAGGCCCCACTGCCAAAGCGGCTTGAGACCGGGCCCGGCGCGGATCTCGCCATGCATATCGCCGATGGCGGGGCGTCTCGGTGATTCCCTCTCCTTGCCTCGCAGGCGCATCTTCGGCTCCGGTCGGGGGTGCGGCGGGCATCATAGCCGGTAAGAAGGATTTCGGCCCAGCGGCAAAGCGGTCGGGAAGGCGACTCGCATTGGCTTCCGCTGACGCTCGGCCTGGGGGTTTTTATTCGCCGGGCGAGCGGCTAAACTGCCGGCGACCTCAAAAGCCGGAACACAGACCAAATGCCTTATGCCGATTTTGTCCATCTGCGCGTCCATTCCGCCTATTCGCTTTCCGAAGGGGCGGTGAAGAACAAGCAGTTGGTGGAGCTGGCCAAGCGCAATGACATGCCGGCGGTGGCGGTCACCGATACCGGTGCCTTGTTCGGCATCATGGAATTCTCTGGCTACGCGAAAGATGCGGGTATCCAGCCGATCATCGGCTGCCAACTGGGCGTCGCGCGGGTCGATGTCGAACCGCAGCGTGGCACCCAGCCGCCGCCGGATCCGCTGGTGGTTCTGGTGCAGAATGATGTCGGCTACCAGAATCTGATGAAGCTGGTGAGCCACGCCTTCTTGGAAACTGAACCCGGACTGGCTCCGCAGGTCAGCCTCGACCTGCTCACCCAACATTCGGAAGGGCTGCTGGCCTTGACCGGTGGGCCGGCCGGAGAGGTGGGCCGGCTGTTATTGGAAGGCCAGCAGGCGGCAGCGGAAGAGGCCTTGAAGCGCCTCGCTGCCATTTTCCCGGGCCGCTTCTATGTCGAGATCATGCGCCACGGCATGCCGGCTGAACAGAAAACTGAAGACGCCTTCATCGAGCTGGCCTATGAGCTCGATCTGCCGCTGGTTGCGACGAATGAAGTCTTCTTTTCAGACGAGGGCATGTACGCTGCGCATGATGCCTTGCTCTGCATCGCCGGCAGTACCTATGTCGGTGAAAAGGACCGGCGTCGCGTGACGCGCGCCCATGGCTTTAAATCGGCCAGGGAGATGCGCGAGCTTTTCGCCGATCTACCCGAAGCGGTCGATAATACATTGGTGGTTGCCCAGCGTTGCGCCTTCATGCCACCGGCACGCAAGCCGATCCTACCGGCCTTCTCGGTGGAAATTGCCGAGGCTGACGTGCTCAAGCAGAAGGCGATGGAAGGGCTCGATGCCCGCATGAAAGCCGCCAATATCGAAGGCGATGCGCGCAAGCCCTATGACGAGCGTCTGGAATTCGAGCTCAATACCATCATTCAGATGGGTTTTCCCGGCTACTTCCTGATCGTTGCCGACTTCATTCAATGGGCGAAGAAGAATGGCATCCCCGTGGGACCGGGACGAGGCTCGGGCGCCGGTTCCGTTGTCGCCTGGGCGCTGACCATCACCGACCTCGATCCATTGCGCTGGGGTCTGCTTTTCGAACGTTTTCTTAATCCCGAACGCGTTTCCATGCCCGACTTCGACGTCGATTTCTGCCAGGACCGGCGCGATGAAGTCATCCGCTATGTGCAGGAACGCTATGGACGCGATCGCGTGGCGCAAATCATCACCTTCGGTAAATTGCAGGCGCGTGCGGCCGTCCGCGACGTGGGGCGCGTCCTGCAGATGCCCTATGGCCAGATCGACAAACTGTCGAAGCTGATCCCGAACAATCCCGCCAATCCGATCTCGCTGAAGGATGCAATCGCCAGCGAACCGCAATTGCGCCAGGTGCAGGAAGACGACCCGATGGTCAAGCGCCTGATGGAGATCGCGCAGAAGATCGAGGGCCTATATCGCCATGCCTCGACCCATGCGGCCGGCGTGGTGATCGGCGACCGCCCGCTGAACGAACTGGTGCCGCTCTATCGCGATCCGCGTTCCGACATGCCGGTCACGCAGTTCAATATGAAGGATGTCGAAAAGGCCGGCCTGGTGAAATTCGACTTCCTCGGTCTGAAGACGCTGACGGTTCTGGTGACCGCGGTAAAGCAGCTCGCCAAGCGCGATATTGAAGTCGATCTTAACCAGCTGCCGCTGGATGATCGAAAAACCTATGAGATGCTGGGGC
This sequence comes from Dongia soli, assembly GCF_034044715.1. NCBI lineage: Bacteria > Pseudomonadati > Pseudomonadota > Alphaproteobacteria > Rhodospirillales > Dongiaceae > Dongia > Dongia soli. The sequence continues at coordinate 592,965 of NZ_JAXCLW010000002.1, forward strand.
AGGGCGATTCAACCGGCGTGTTCCAGCTTGAAAGTTCGGGCATGCGGGACGTGTTGAAAAAGCTGAAGCCCGACCGGTTCGAGGATATCATCGCCGTGGTGGCGCTCTATCGCCCCGGCCCGATGGACAACATCCCGCGCTATATCAATTGCAAACACGGGCGGGAGGAGCCGGATTATCTCTATCCGAGCCTGGAAGGAATCCTGAAGGAAACCTTTGGGATCATGATCTACCAGGAACAGGTCATGCAGATCGCCCAGGTCCTTTCCGGCTATAGCCTCGGCGGGGCCGATCTGTTGCGTCGCGCCATGGGCAAGAAGATCAAGGAAGAGATGGAGGCACAGCGAAAGCTGTTCGTCGATGGTGCGGTGGAACGCGGCGTCCCCGAGGAGAAGGCCGGGCAGATCTTCGATCAGGTAAACAAATTCGCCGGCTACGGCTTCAACAAGAGCCATGCCGCGGCCTATGCACTGGTTTCCTATCAGACCGCCTGGTTGAAGGCGAATTATCCAGTCGAATTTTTCGCCGCCTCCATGACCTACGATATGGGGAACACCGAGAAGCTCAACGTCTTCCGGCAGGAACTGAACCGGATCGGCGTTAAACTCCTACCCCCTGACGTGAACAAATCGATGCCGACTTTTGCCGTCGAAAAGCAGGATGACGGTTCATTGGCCGTACGCTATGCGCTGGCCGCGGTGAAGAATGTCGGCATGGGCGCCATGGAACATATGGTCGCCAATCGTGAGGAGCACGGCCCGTTTAGGAGTCTCGCCGATTTTTGCGAACGGATCGATCCGAAAAGCATCAACAAGCGACAATTGGAAAATCTGGTTGTTGCCGGCGCCTTCGAAAGCCTCAATGCGAACCGCCGGCAGGTTTATGAGGCCGTCGAGCAGATGCTTCGCCAGGCCGGCGCCGCACAGGAAGCACGCACCAGCAATCAAAACAGCCTCTTTGGGGATGCGGCTAAAGTGACGCTGACACTGCCGCCGACGCCGGACTGGCCGTCGATGGAAAAGCTGCAACATGAATTCGGTGCCATCGGCTTCTATTTGTCGGCGCATCCATTGGATTCTTATGGCGCCAGTTTGAAGCGCCTGGAGGCTGTGCCTTATGCGGAGCTGCCGGCCTATATGCGGGCGAGGGGGACTGCACGCGCTAAAGTCGCCGGCCTTCTGGTCGGCAAGCAGGAGCGCACCTCGGCCAAGGGCAATCGTTTTGCTTTCGTGCAATTGACCGATCCCAGCGGCCTTTTTGAAGCGACGATCTTCAGTGAGCGCCTGAACGAAGCGCGGGAACTCCTTGAACCGGGGCGTGCTTTACTTCTGACCGTCGATTTACGAATGGAAGAGGATTCGCTTCGCCTGCTTATCCACTCCGTTGAAGCTTTGGATCAGGCGGCGTCCAATACCGGTGCCGGCTTGCGGGTCTTCTTGCGGGAACCAAGTCCGATCGAGAGCCTCAAGCAAATTCTGACCCGGGCGGGCCGCGGAAAAGGCAAAGTAGAACTGCTTCTCGACCTCGCAGAAGACCAGCGTGAAGTTGCTATTGCCTTGCCGGGCCGCTTTGCCATTTCGCCGGTGGTGCGCGGCGCAATCAAGGCTGTACCGGGAATCGTCGATATCGTTGATACCTGATTAATCTTGCCGCTTCGGTAAGCAGGGTAACTGTCTGATTCTAAATGAAACTGTGGAGATATATTCTGAGGATTGATTGCCTTAAGTCGTTGTCGCTGTAATTTCACGAATGGAATCAGTTCGTTAGGTTATGGGTTAGGGCCGTGCTGGTAACTTTTCCCTTGCGCCAGCGACGGGGGCACGGTAGGTAAGCGGCGCTTGAAACCGCATGCGGGCTTGCGCTGTCTCGGGGAGAAATCCCGAACGGACGCTCCGGTGCCGGATCCGCTGATCCGGTCACATCCCGCAGAGGCTTAACCGGAAAAGGATAATACACATGGCGATGCCGTCCTTCACCATGCGTCAGCTCCTGGAAGCTGGCGTGCATTTTGGTCACCATACCCGTCGTTGGAATCCGAAGATGGCTTCGTACCTCTTCGGCGTTCGCAACGGCATTCACATCATCGATCTGGAACAGACCGTGCCGATGCTGGATCAGGCGATCCGCGCGGTTCGTGACGTTGCTGCCTCCGGCGGTCGCGTCCTGTTCGTGGGCACCAAGCGCGCTGCATCGGACAAGGTTGCCGATGCCGCCAAGCGCTGCGGCCAGTATTACGTCAATCACCGCTGGCTGGGCGGCATGCTGTCGAACTGGAAGACCATCTCCCAGTCGATCAAGCGCCTGCGCGAGGTTGATGACCGTCTGTCGACCAATACGTCCGGCCTGACTAAGAAAGAACTCCTGATGATGACCCGCGACCGCGATAAGTTGGAGCGCGCGCTGGGCGGCATTAAGGATATGGGCGGTCAGCCGGATATTCTCGTCGTCATCGACACCCTGAAGGAACAGATTGCTATCCAGGAAGCCAATAAGCTCGGCATTCCGGTGGTGGCGATCGTGGACAGCAATTCCAACCCGAGCGGCGTGACCTATCCGGTGCCGGGCAATGATGACGCAACGCGCGCGATCTCGCTCTATTGCGATCTCTTCGCCGGTGCCGTGCTCGACGGCCTGCAGCAGGAAGCGATCAGCTCCGGTAAGGATATCGGCGAGTCGGACGAATTGCCCGCCGAAATTCTGCCGGTCGAAGGTGGCGAAGCCAATCAGTCGGCTTCGGCGTAAAAGTCTGGGTTTGGTTCAGTGGGGTGACCGGGCGGGAACGCGCCGGCGCCCCATTGACACATTGGCGGCCCGCTGCTGTTCGGCTGCCTGGAACGTGTAAGATATTTGCAGGAAGGAATTGAAAATGGCGGAGATTACGGCTGCGCTGGTCAAGGAACTGCGCGAGAAGTCGGGCGCCGGCATGATGGATTGCAAGAAGGCGCTGAGCGAAACCAGCGGCGACCTTGAGGCGGCGATCGATTGGCTGCGCAAGAAGGGTCTTGCCGCGGCCGCCAAGAAAGCGGGCCGCGTGGCCTCCGAAGGCCTGGTCGGCGTGGTTGCCGAGGGCACCAGTGGCGCCCTGGTCGAAGTCAATTCCGAAACCGATTTCGTCGCCCGGAACGAGAGCTTCCAGAGCTTCGTGACCGCCGTGACCAAGCTGGCCCTGACGGCCGGCGACATTGAGGCGCTCAAGACCGCCAAGCTGCCGGAAGGCATCACGGTCACCGAAAAGCTGACACAATTGGTTGCCACGATCGGTGAGAATATGAGCCTGCGCCGCGTGGCGACGGTCAGTGTCAGCAGCGGTGTGGTGGCGAGCTACATGCACAATGCGGCGGCAGCCGGCCTCGGTAAGATTGGTGTCCTGGTCGGCCTGGAATCGACTGGCGATGCTTCGAAGCTCGCGGCCCTTGGCAAGCAGATCGCTATGCATATCGCCGCGGCTAACCCGCAGGCCCTGGATATCAGCTCGGTCAATCAGGCCGATCTCGATCGGGAGCGTGACGTGCTGGCCGAGCAGGCCCGGGCGTCGGGCAAGCCGGAGGAAATTATCGCAAAGATGGTCGAAGGCCGTCTGAGAAAGTATTATGAAGATGTGGTGCTGCTGGAACAGCTCTATGTGATCGATGGCGAGAGCCGGGTGAAGCAGGTAGTTGAAAAAGCTGCCAAAGAGATCGGCGCGCCGGTCAAGCTCACCGGATTCGTCCGCATGGCGCTCGGCGAAGGCATCGAGAAGGAACAGAAAGACTTCGCAGCGGAAGTCGCTGCGCAGCTTGGAAACTAAATGGCGAGCCCGGCGTTATAGCCGGGCATCGTGGGTAACGGATGGGGCTGTCGGCCCCATCTGATTAAAAATATAGAACGCACGCGCAGGAGGCAGCAGAGTGAGCAAGGCAGCGACACAAGGCCTGTTGTATAAGCGCGTTTTGCTCAAGATTTCCGGCGAAGCCCTCATGGGGCAGCGGGAATTCGGTCTCGATCCTACGACTGTCACCCGCGTCGCTGCGGAAGTGAAGCAGGTTTACGAACTGGGCGTCGAATGCTGCCTGGTGATCGGCGGCGGGAATATCTTTCGCGGCATCGCTGGCGCGAGCCAGGGCATGCAGCGTGCCTCGGCCGATTACATGGGTATGCTGGCCACCGTCATGAACGCCTTGGCCATGCAGAATGCCTTGGAACAGGCCGGTGTCGATACCCGCGTGCAATCGGCTATCCCCATGCAATCGATCTGCGAGCCCTATATCCGCCGGCGCGCCGTGCGCCATCTGGAAAAGGGCCGGGTGGTGATCTTCGCCGCCGGTACCGGCAACCCGTATTTCACCACCGATACGGCGGCTGCTTTGCGTGCTTCCGAAATGAAATGCGAAGCTCTGTTAAAGGGCACCAAGGTGGACGGTGTTTACAGCGCCGACCCGAAGCTGCATCCCGAAGCGGAACGCTATACGCATCTCACTCATCACGACGTGCTGTCGCGGGACCTCAAGGTGATGGATGCGGCGGCGATTTCGCTTGCGCGGGAAAACGGCATTCCCATCATCGTCTTTTCCATTCATACGCCGGGTAATTTCGCTCAGGTCATGCTGGGGACCGGCAGATACACAGTGATCGGCAATGAGCCGGTCCAGGCTGCGAAGTAAGGTTGGGGGTACTAGGTATGACTGATGCTCGATTGGATGAATTCAGCCGCCGCATGGACGGAGCTGTCGAGGCATTGCGCAAGGAATTCGCCGGTCTGCGTACCGGTCGCGCATCGACGCATCTTCTCGATCAGGTGATGGTAAACGCCTATGGCAGCAACATGCCGATCAACCAGGTCGGTACGGTGAGCGTGCCCGAACCGCGCATGATCACGGTCCAGGTTTGGGATCGTGGCATGGTATCGGCGGTCGAGAAGGGAATTCGTGATGCTGGTCTCGGTCTCAATCCCGCCAGCGATGGCCAATTGGTACGCGTGCCGGTTCCCGAATTGAGTCAGGAACGTCGTACCGAGCTGGCGAAGGTCGCCCATAAATATGCAGAGCAGGCGCGTGTCGCGGTGCGTAATGTGCGTCGTGACGGAATGGATATGCTGAAGAAGTCGGAAAAGGACGGCGACATTTCGCAAGATGAACACCGCGGGCTGTCCGATCAGATGCAAAAACTGACCGACGACCATATCAAGCGGGTCGACGAGGCTCTGGCCGCCAAAGAAAAAGAAATTATGCAGGTCTAGAACGAAGGAGACTCGCGTGACGGCATTGCGACCAGCGATACAGGCGTTCGGCGTCGATGGTGTTGTGGCGCCTCGCCACGTGGCGATCATCATGGATGGCAATGGCCGCTGGGCGAAGGCGCGCGGCCTGCCGCGAACGGCTGGGCACTACCAGGGGGCGGAAACCGTCCGCCAGGTTGTTGAGGCCTCGATCCGCAACGACATCACCCATCTTACATTGTTCGGATTCTCGTCGGAAAACTGGAAGCGACCGGCAACCGAAATCAATGATTTGATGGGGCTTCTGCGGCTTTATCTGCGGCGCGAAATCGCCCGGCTGCACGATAACGGCGTGCGCCTGTCAGTCATTGGCGAGCGCCATCGCCTGGCGCCCGACATCGTCGAGCTGATTGAGGGTGCCGAACGTCAGACGCGTGATAACAGCCGCCTGCGCCTCACCATCGCGCTCAGCTATGGCGGCCGGATGGATATCGTCAATGCCGCGCGGCAATTGGCGCAGCGCGTCGCTCAGGGCGAGCTGCGCGCCGAAGATATCGATGAAGCCATGTTCGCCGGCAATTTGTCGACGGCCGACATGCCGGACCCGGATCTGGTCATCCGTACCAGCGGGGAAATGCGGATCAGCAATTTTCTGCTTTGGCAGTTCGCCTATACGGAAATGATTTTTGTCGACAAACATTGGCCGGAATTTAGCGCCGCGGATTTTTCTGCTGCCCTAGCCGAGTATCAGGGGCGGAACCGCAGATATGGCGCCGCCGGCTGAAACTCCGCACGAACGTCAGCGGCATGAGCGGGTGGGTCAGGGAAACGAACCAAACAGCGGGAACGTACCGAACGGCACCGAACCCGCGTCGGTAAAACCGCTGACAAGCTTTCAGCAGCGTGTTGCGTCCTCTGCTGTCCTTTTGCCGGTGGCGCTGCTCGCGCTCTGGCTGGGTGGCTTGGCCTGGGCCATCTTGATCGCCATCTTCGGTGGCATCATGGCCTGGGAATGGAGCGCCATTTGCGCCGAGCGTCGGCCTGTGCAGGTTGCCTATCCCGTCGGGCGCCTATCCGTGGTCAATCTTGCCATGGTGGCAGTCGTTATTCTGTCCTTGGCGGTCGCCGTGTTCTCCCCGCCGCTCACCTTACCCTTATGGCTGGTGCCGCTGGCCGGCGCGCTGGCGATATTGGTGCTGGCCTGGCCGCAGCGCGGGGTCGGCGCCCTGTGGCTGCTGCTCGGCATCCTTTATGTCGTGCCGGCGGCCCTGGCGATGATCAAGATTCGCTCCTGGTCGTCAGACGGATTTGCTACGGAAATTTGGATCGTTGCCCTGGTCGTGGTGGCGGATACGGGCGCCTATTTCGCAGGCCGTTCGATCGGTGGTCCGAAACTTGCCCCGCGTATCAGCCCTAGCAAAACCTGGGCAGGCTTGGCGGGCGCTATCCTGTCGGCAGCGCTGGTCGGGGCGATCGCCGCGACTTTGGCCGGCCGGCCGACGATTTGGCCGATGGTGCTTGCCAGCGGCCTGCTCGCCGTGGTCGAACAGTCCGGCGACCTGTTTGAGTCGTTTTTCAAGCGGCATTTCGGGGTCAAGGATAGCGGGCGTATAATCCCTGGTCATGGCGGTGTCCTCGACCGGGTTGACGGTCTGATGGCGGTGGTCTTGGCCGTCGCCGCTGTAGAATATGTGATTGGTGGAGGAATCCTCGAATGGCTGTGATCGAGCAGAAAATGGCAGCGGCCGCACCGCGCCGGGTGACCATTCTGGGATCGACCGGTTCGGTAGGCTGCAACACAGTGGATATCGTCCGCCGCGATCCTTCAGCTTTTCAGGTCGAGGCGCTGACGGCGCATAACAATGTTGAACTGCTGATTGAGCAGGCGCTGGCCCTGCGTCCGCGCCTGGCCGTGGTCGGGATCGAGGCCAAGTTTGGGCGCTTGAAAGAAGCCCTGGCAGGAACGGGTATAGAAGCGGCTGCCGGGCGGTCCGCGGTGATCGAAGCGGCGGCGCGGCCGGCCGACTGGGTCATGGCGGCGATCGTCGGCGCGGCCGGGCTGGAACCGACTTTGGCGGCTGTGCGCCGCGGTGCAATGATCGGTCTCGCCAATAAGGAGACGCTGGTTTGTGCCGGCGATCTGATGATGGCCGAGGTTGCACGGCACGGCGCCGTGATGCTGCCGGTCGATTCCGAGCACAGCGCGATTTTTCAAGTCTTCGATCCGGAGCAGATCGAGGCTGTCGAGAAGATCATTTTGACCGCCTCCGGCGGTCCGTTCCGGACACGCAGTTACGAGGAAATGCGGTCGATGACGCCGGAACAGGCGGTCGCGCATCCCAATTGGAGCATGGGAGCAAAGATCTCGGTCGATTCCGCTAGCATGATGAACAAAGGCCTTGAACTGATCGAAGCGCATCATCTGTTCCGGCTGCCCGAGACCCAGATCGATATCCTGGTGCACCCTCAATCGATCATCCACAGCATGGTGGCCTATCGTGACGGATCCGTGCTGGCCCAATTGGGCAGCCCGGATATGCGGACACCGATTGCCTATGCACTGGGCTGGCCGAAGCGAATCGCCGCGCCAGCCGACCGACTCGATTTCGCCAAAATGCGGGATCTGACCTTTGAAAGCCCCGATGCGGTCCGTTTCCCAGCTTTGCGCCTGGCGCGCGAGGCGTTGCAGGAAGGCGGCCAGGCACCGACCGTTCTCAACGCCGCCAATGAGATTGCCGTCGCTGCCTTCCTCGACCGCAAAATCGCCTTCACCGACATCGCTTCGGTCGTGGAATCGGTCTTGTCCGAGATGGGGACTCGGGCATTGAGCTCGATTGCCGATGTTCTGGAAACCGATTTGTCGGCCCGCCAGGTCGCGCAACGTCAGGTCGCCGCAAGATTAACCAACGCGTGATCCCAAAACTGGGGTTAACCCAAGGAAATCGTTCTGTTTTGGTGTGCTGGCACGATAAAGTGTGCTAGACAATCCGACGTGGCTGCGGCCACCATGCAGCGCCAGGGGACAAGAAGGGCGCCAGGTTGGGAGTGGGCAGAAACTCCGTATAAAAACGGTGAGAACCGCTCTTGTCTAAATTGGGGCTCTGCGGCACGGAAAGTGGTCTAGGACGATGGAAATATTGGCGGCGATACCGCATTACGGCTTCTGGTTCCTGCTTCTCCTGACGGTACTCGTCTTCGTTCACGAGATGGGACATTTCCTCGTTGCGCGCTGGTGCGGCGTCCGGGTGGAAGTCTTTTCCATCGGCTTCGGTCCGGAGCTGTTCGGCTTCACCGATCGTTTAGGCACCCGTTGGAAATTCAGCGCGATCCCCCTTGGCGGTTATGTCCGCATGTTCGGCCAGGAGAGCAATGCCCTCGAGGGACAAGCGGCGGCGCCTATGTCGGAAGAGGACGCCGCTGTTGCTTTCAACCGGAAAAGCGTTGGCCAGCGCGCGGCGATTGTCGCAGCGGGCCCGCTTGCCAATTACGTCTTCGCCATTGTGGTTCTCACCGGCCTCTTCCTGGTCTATGGCAAGACGCTGCAATCGACCGAAATCGGCGAAGTGATGCCGGATTCGGTCGCCAGTGAGGCAGGCTTAAAAGCTGGCGATAAAATCGCCACTCTGAATGGCAGCCCGCTGGAAGGTTTCGAAGATCTGGCGATGCAGGTCCGCCTGCATCTCGACGAACCGCTCCAATTGGGCATTGATCGGGCGGGGCAGAAACTGGATTTCACCCTGAAGCCGCGAATCGTCGAAGAGGAAGATACCTTCGGCAACAAGCAGCGAGTCGGTCGGCTGGGTATCCGTAGCAGTGGTAACGGCAACGTCCGCAAGCTGGGCGTCGGTCAGTCGGTCGTCGAAGCGACCCATCAAGTCTATCAAATGACCACGGGCATGCTGACCGGCATTGGCCAGATGATCACGGGGAAGCGTTCAGCCGACGAGGTTGGAGGCGCGCTGCGCATCGCCAAGATGTCCGGTGACATGGCAGAGATTGGTTTTGCGTCGCTGGTCAGCCTGGCGGTGTTGCTTTCCGTCAACCTCGGTCTGATCAATCTGTTTCCGATCCCGATGCTGGATGGCGGCCACCTGATGTTCTATGCCGCCGAAGCTTTGCGCGGCCGGCCGCTGGGGGCTCGCGCGCATGAATGGGGGCTACGACTTGGCGTTGCGTTTGTGCTGTCGCTGATGGTGTTTGCCACTTGGAACGACTTGGTTTATCTGAAAGTCGTCGATTATATCAAATCCCTGTTTACTTGACCGGAAGATGCGTAAAATGGCCATCGTAAAGCGGCTTGTCCTGACCCTGGCAATAACAATAGGCATTTTCGGTCTGACAGGTATTTCCAAAGCATACGCGCAAAATATTTCTAGCGGCGATCCGATCCAGGAGATCCGGGTGGAAGGCAATCAGCGTATCGAGCCCGAGACGATTCGCTCTTATATGCAGATCAATCCGGGCGACAATTTCGACGCCCAGAAGATCGACCAAGCATTGAAAAACCTGTTCGCCACGGGTCTCTTCGCCGACGTCAATCTGCGGCGCGAAGGCAATGCGCTGGTGGTGTCGGTCAAGGAAAATCCGATCATCAACAAGCTGGCCTTTGAAGGAAATAAGCGCATTGAAGATGATGCCCTGCAGGCCGAAGTCCAGCTGCGTCCGCGCGTGGTCTATACCCAGACCCGCGTGCAACAAGATGTGAAGCGCATCCTGGATCTTTACCGCCGCAGCGGCCGCTTCGCTGCCACCGTTGAGCCGAAGATCATCAAATTGGACCAGAACCGCGTCAATCTGGTGTTCGAAATTCATGAAGGCGATATCACCGAAGTACGCCGTATCGATTTCATCGGCAACAAGGTGTTCAGCGATAGCGAACTGCGCGACGAAGTCCTGACCCGGGTCAGTCATTGGTATCTGTTCCTTACCAATGCCGACACCTACGATCCCGACCGTTTGACCGTGGATAAGGAACAGCTTCGACGTTTCTATCTGTCAGAGGGTTATGCCGATTTTCGCGTGATTTCCGCCGTCGCCGAATTGTCGCCGGACCAGGAAGCTTTCTTCATTACCTTCACCGTGGAGGAGGGGGAGCGCTATAAGTTCGGCAAGGTCGATGTCAAGACGACGCTGAAAGGTCTCGATCCCAATTCCTTGCGAGGGGACCTCGATACCACCGAAGGCGATTGGTATGACGCATCGCGGGTCGAGGATACGGTGCAAAAACTGAGCGACCGGCTGGGCAATCTGGGTTACGCCTTCGTTGACGTGCGGCCCCGTATCGACCGCGATGCGAAGAACAGGGTTCTCAACCTGACTTATGACATCCAGGAAGGCCCGAAGGTTTACGTCGAGCGTATCGACATTTCCGGCAACGTGCGCACACAGGATAAGGTTATCCGCCGGGAATTCCGTCTGGCGGAAGGCGACGCGTTCAGTACGGAAAAATTGAAGCGGACCGAACAGCGGTTGAAAAATCTCGACTTCTTTGAATCGGTCGATATTTCCCAAGCCGCAGGTAGCACGCCGGACAAGACCATTATCAAGGTTAAGGTGCAGGAGAAGTCGACCGGTGAATTGAGCTTCGGTGCCGGTTTCTCGACGGCCGATGGTCCTTTGGGTACGGTCGGTCTTCGTGAACGAAATCTGCTTGGCAAGGGACAGGATCTCTCGGCCACAATCGGCATCTCCGGCAAGCGGTCGTCCGGTTCGATCAACTTCACCGATCCTTATTTTCTTGACAAGGAAATGTCAGCCACGTTCGGCATCTTCCACACACGATACCGGGCGCGGCATGATCGCTATCGCCAGATGTCATCCGGTTTCAATACCGCGCTCGGCTACGATATTTCGGAATATACCCGACATACGCTCGGCTATACGTTCTCGGCGGACGACATCTATCATATCGACGACGAAGCATCTCAGGTGATCAAAGACGACAAGGGGTACGAATTCCGATCGACCTTGAAGTCGAACGTGATCTACGACCGTCGTGATTCCAAGCTTGATCCGCGCGATGGCTATTATGTTAACCTCGAGACCGATTATACCGGCGTCGGCGGCACGGTATATGCGGTGAAAGGTGTCCTGAGCGGCGGTTACTTCATTCCCTTCAACCGCAGCAAATCGGTCTCATTAGGCCTCTCCGCTGAAACCGGTTATATCCAGCCGCTTTTCGGAGATTACCTGCACTTCGCCGATGCGTTCCAATTGGGCGGCCAAACCTTGCGGGGTTTTGCTGATCGTGGCGTCGGCCCGCGTGACGAGGATGCGAAGAAAAAAGACGGTTCCATTGGCGGCCAGTTCCTGTTCGATGGTACAATCAGCCTTGGTTTCCCTCTCGGATTGCCCGAGGAGTATCAGATCCGCGGTCGCGTTTTCTCGGATTTCGGCACGGTGACGGGTACGGATCCGCATAGTAACGTCGATGTCGACGACTCCGGCATGATCCGTGTCTCTGCCGGCCTTGGCCTGACCTGGGTATCACCCTTCGGTCCTTTGGCGGTGGATCTTGCTGTGCCGATGCGTAAAGATTCGAAAGACGAGACTGAATTGTTCAGCTTCAGTGTCGGCACCCAGTTCTAACTTCTATATTTGGAGTATCTATCGTGCGTATGTTCGGTAAATATTTTTACACTTTGGCCTTGATGGCGGTTCTCTGCGGGGGAGCTGCAATCGGCGTGAGCGTTGCACCCCTCCAAGCTCAAGCGCAGGCTGCCGGCGGCGAGCCGGTTGTCATCGCGGTGATCGACCGCGAGAAGATCATGTCGCAATCCACCGCCGGCAAGGGATTGCGTGCAGCCGTTGACCAGCGCCGCCAGCAAGTCCAGGGCGACATCCAGAAGCGGCAAGAAACCTTGATCAAACAGCGTCAGCAGCTCGAACAGCAGCGCGCTTCCATCACACCGCAGGATTATCAGAGCAAGGTTGCGGCTATGAACAAGCAGGGTGAAGCCCTGCGGGTGGAAGTCCAGAATAAGGGTCGCAGCCTCGATGAATCCGTGCAAAGGGCCCTTGGCCAACTTCAGGACGCCGCCTTTGTCATCGTGAAGCAGATCGCCGCACAGAAGAAGATCTCCCTGGTATTGTACCGGGATACGGTGGCTTGGGCGCCGGGTGCGGTGGATATCACCAACGATGTTGTCACCCAGCTCAATACAAAGCTGCCGTCAGTGAAGTTCTAAGCATAACCTGATCGGTGTGCAGATGAGCGAAACAGACGTGCAGCAGGGAATATCGGTGGATGCCAAGGGGATCATGCGAATGATCCCCCATCGCTTTCCATTCCTGATGATCGATCGCGTTGAAGATATGGTAAGCGACGTCGGTGCCGTCGGTATCAAAAACGTATCGATGAACGAAGCCGTGTTCCAGGGACATTTCCCCACGGATCCGGTCATGCCGGGCGTGTTGATCATCGAAGCCATGGCCCAGACGGCGGCCGTTCTCGTCGTTCACACATTGGGTGCAGCTTTTGAAGGCAAGCTGGTCTATTTCATGAGCGTCGACAATGCGCGGTTCCGTCGTCCCGTTGTGCCGGGCGACCAGATCCGCATTCATGTTCGCAAAGACCGCAATCGTGGCCCGGTGTGGAAGTTTATTGGCGAGGCGAAAGTCAATGACCAGATTGTGGCGGAAGCAACCTTCGCCGCGATGATCCGGGACTGATCCGGAGAGGAGAGGCCGATGTCAGAAGCAGCAAAGTCGAAAAGCACAGGTGATTTCCGCCTGGCTCATACGATGATCCGGGTGTTCGATCTCGAGAAATCGATCGATTTTTACACGCGCCTGCTCGGCATGAAGCTGATGCGCCGGAAGGATTATCCGAGCGGCGAATTCACCCTGGCCTTTGTCGGTTACGGTAATGAAGACGACAATGCGGTAATCGAACTCACTCACAACTGGGGCCAGAAGGAACCATACCAATTGGGTTCGGCCTTTGGCCATCTGGCTATCCACGTGCCCGATATTTACGGCGTGTGTAATCAGTTGGAGAAAGAGGGCGTGAAGATACCGCGTCCGCCTGGACCGATGAAGCATGGCGGTTCGGTTATTGCGTTTATCGAAGACCCGGATGGCTACAAGATCGAACTGATCGAAGCTTCACATTAACAGCAGAATGTAAAAACCCCCGCCGATGACAGCGGGGGTTTTTCTATGACAGGTCTGTTTCCCAGCGCGCCGTGTGTTCGATATAGGCTCGCTGGGAATTAGGTATCATTTACGCTTGTTGAGCGGCAGGAAGGGACGTTCGCCATAGCCGGTGTAAAGCTGGCGCGGACGGCCGATCCGCTGTGTCGGATCTTCGATCATTTCCTTCCACTGGGCGACCCAGCCGACCGTGCGGGCCACGGCGAACAGCACGGTGAACATCGAGGTGGGGAAACCGATCGCTTGCAGGATGATCCCCGAATAGAAATCGACGTTCGGGAACAGTTTGTGGGAGACGAAATAGTCGTCTTCCAAGGCGATCCGCTCGAGTTCCATGGCGAGGGCCAGGAGCGGCTCATTACGCTTGCCGAGCGCGTCCAGCACTTCGTGGCAGGATTCGCGCATCACCGTGGCACGGGGGTCATAGTTTTTATAAACGCGATGGCCGAAACCCATCAGGCGGAAATTATCATCCTTCGATTTCGCGCGCTTGATGTATTCGGGAATGCGGTCGACCGAGCCGATTTCATGCAGCATCGACAGCACTGCTTCGTTGGCACCCCCATGAGCGGGGCCCCAAAGGCAGGCGATGCCCGCGGCGATACAGGCGAAGGGATTGGCGCCCGACGAGCCGGCGATGCGGACCGTCGAGGTCGACGCATTCTGCTCGTGATCGGCATGGAGAATGAAGATGCGATCCATCGCCTTCGCGACCACCGGATCGATCTTGTATTCCTCGGCCGGCACCGCGAAAGTCATGCGCAGGAAGTTTTCCGCATAATTGAGGTCGTTGCGCGGGTAAACGAAAGGCTGACCGACTGAATACTTATACGCCATCGCAGCGATCGTCGGCACCTTGGCGATCAAGCGATAGGACGCGATCATCCGCTGATACGGATCGTGGATATCGGTGCTGTCGTGATAGAACGCGGAGAGAGCACCGACCACACCGACCATCACGGCCATCGGATGCGCATCACGGCGGAAGCCGCGATAGAAGGATGCTATCTGCTCGTGCAGCATCGTGTGATAGGTGATTTGATGCTGGAACTCGGCCTTTTGCTTCGCATTCGGCAATTCGCCTTCCAGCAGAAGATAGCAGACTTCCATGAAATCGCTGTGCTTCGCCAGTTCTTCGATCCGATACCCGCGATGCATCAGTATGCCTTCTTCGCCATCGATATAGGTGATGGCCGAGGCGGTTGACCCGGTGGAACCATAGCCCGGATCGTAGGTAAAGACGCCATGCTCCGTATAGAGCTTGCGAACATCGATGACATCAGGACCCAGCGTACCCTTGAGCAGCGGCAGTTCCCAATTGGTGCCTTGGTTATCCTTCACGGCGACAGAAGCATAGGTTTTCGGTGCAGCCGGTTTGATGCCGGAATCAACAATGCGCAACGGCTTAGCTGTGGCAGATGCTTTCGCAGATTGCTTCGACTTAGCCAACTTAGCCGTCTTGCCGGATTTAGCCGCACCAGATTTGCCTGTGCCGGATTTACGCTGCGCCATGAGATCCTCATCACTTATGGTGAACTGGCCCGAGCGGGCCTGAGATAAAGTCGTTTTTTTACCTGCGCCCCTAGGCTAGCACGGGAAAGGTTAACGCGTCATGACCCATTTTTCGCACTGCAATAGACTCGTCGATCGTCAGTGAACGGTCAAAAAAACATCCGATAGGCGCCCGAGGCACTCCTCTTTTCCCAGCACTTCCATCACCTCGAACATACCGGGAGATGTTGTCGACCCGGTGAGCGCCGCACGCAACGGCTGGGCGACCTGTCCCAATTTGACGCTATTGGTGTCGACGAATTGCCGCACCGCAGCTTCAATTGCCGCAGCGGTCCATTCAGTGAGGTGCGTGAGTTCAGCATGCAGCTTTGTCAGTAAGCCGACAGCTTCCGCCGTCAGCAGCGCCTTTGCTTTGTCTGCCATCGGCAATGGCCGCTCGGCGATATAGAAGGCGGCATTCTCTGCCAATTCCTTCAACGTCTTCGCGCGAGCTTTGAGCCCGGGCATGCCTTTTACTAAGCGCTCGGTGGCTGCGTTGTCGCCGGCGACGCCGAGACGGGCCGCAATATCGACGGCAAGCTCCCGATCGTCGGTTTCACGCAGGTAATGCGCGTTGAGATTGTCGAGTTTTGCATAGTCGAAACGCGAGGCCGAGCGGCCCACTGCGGGAAGGTCGAACCATTCGATCGCTTGCCGGGTCGAAATGATTTCGTCATCGCCATGGGACCAGCCGAGGCGCATCAGATAATTCCGCAGTGCCGCGGGCAGATAGCCAAGGTCGCGATAAGCATCGACACCGAGGGCGCCGTGGCGCTTCGACAACTTCGCCCCGTCGGGACCGTGGATGAGTGGGATATGGGCAAAGCTCGGGCAATCCCATCCCATCGACTGGTAGATCTGCATCTGCCTGAAAGTGTTGGTGAGATGGTCATCGCCACGGATCACATTGGTGATGCTCATGTCATGATCGTCCACCACGACCGACAGCATGTAAGTCGGCGTTCCGTCGCCGCGCAGCAACACCATGTCGTCGAGCTGCTCATTGGCGACGCGTACCTCGCCTTGCACCTGATCGGTCAGGACGGTTTCCCCCGTGGTGGGCGCCTTCAGGCGAACCACCGGTTTGACGCCGGCCAGCGCGTCCTTGGGATCTCGATCTCGCCACCGACCGTCATAACGGATGGGTTTGCCGGCCGCCCGGGCGGCCTCACGCATCTGCTCCAGTTCCTCGGGCGTGCAATAGCAATAATAGGCTTTGCCGGCCGCCAGCATTTGATGGGCGACCTCTGCGTGACGCCCGGCGCGGGCAAACTGGAACACCGTTTCGTCGTCCCAATCGAGACCGAGCCATTTCAAACCATCGATGATCGCTTCGATGGCAGCTTCGGTGGATCGCACACGGTCGGTATCTTCGATACGCAAGCGGAAGACACCGCCGTGATGCTTGGCATAAAGCCAGTTGAAAAGGGCCGTGCGGGCACCGCCGATATGCAGGAAACCGGTGGGTGAGGGGGCGAAACGGGTAACGACGGTCATGGGTGGGATCATGCTTTGTCAGGTGAAGGATTGCGACGGTCTTAGCATATTTTTGCCCGGGCGTGGCAACTGGCTGTGGCGCGACTGGATCGCATTTGCTACAGCTTTGGCGGGAGGATTTCAGCCATCATGCGCGCGGTATCATTGCTGGCGATAGGCCATGGCCAGATCGTCGCCCAGCGCGAAAACTGGCCGTGCTGGTTGGCCGTCGTCCTCGGCTGTGGGATCGCTTGCTACTTCTCTTTGCCGGTTGAACCGCCGCTCTGGCTGCCCGCTATCTTCTGTGCCTTGGGTTTTGGCGGCGCCATCTTTTTCGGTCTGTCCGCACATGCCCGCATCCTATTCTGGCCAGCGCTGTTTTTTGGCGTGCTTTGCCTCGGCTTTGCCGACATGACCTATCGCACTTTATCAGCAACCCCGCATATGCTCGCCGAAGATCTGCCGGGCGCCTATGTCAGCGGCCGTGTTGCCAGGACCGAGCCGTTGCCGAACGGATTGCGTCTGACACTGTCGCCGGCTTTTCTCGGGCACGATGCGGAAGATGACGGCGCAGAGCCTTTTTCATTGCGGATCACGGTTCTGCGTCCCGTTGGCGATATCGTTCCGGGCGATTGGGTCCGGCTGCGGGCTGATTTGCGTCCACCTTCGCCGCCTCCGGCACCAGGCGCTTACGATTTCCGCCGCCAGGCATTCTTCGATGGCCTGGATGGAACCGGCTTTGCCTTCCGCGCCTTCAAGCAGGAATCTGCTGAAGGCCGACAAGCGACCAGCTTTTTTGACACCTACGACGATTGGGCGGATACGCTGCGCCAGAGGATTGGCGATCGTATTTCCGCTGTCCTGCCGGGGCCGCCTGGTGCATTGGCGATTGCATTGGTCGTCGGTAATCAAACGGCGTTGCGCAAGGCAGATCTCGATGCGATGCGAGATTCCGGTTTGGCTCATCTGCTGTCCATTTCCGGACTGCATATCAGCCTGGCGGCCGGATTGATGTTCTTCTCCACACGGTTCCTGCTGGCGCTTTTCCCCTGGCTCGCCTTGCGAGCCCCCATCAAGAAATGGGCGGCGGTCATGGCGCTCGCGGGCGCTTTCTTTTACGCCATCCTTGCCGGGGCAACCGTGCCGACGCAGCGTTCCGTCATCATGACCGGCATCGTTTTCGGTGCCATCTTGCTGGACCGTTCGCCGATTTCCCTGCGCCTGGTTGCCTGGTCGGCGATCATGCTGTTGCTCTGGCAGCCCGAAAGCCTGATCGGCCCCAGCTTTCAGATGTCTTTCGCTGCGGTGCTGGCTCTGGTCGCTGTTTTCGATGCTCTCCGGCAACCGCTTCTGTCACTGCGCCGCCGCGTGACTGCGCCGCCGGCAGATATTGGTGGACGCGTGCTATCTTATGGTGGCCAAGGGTTATTCTGGCTCGCGACCATGGTGCTGAGTAGCCTGGCGGCGAGCCTCGCCACAGCGCCCTTCGGCCTCTATCATTTCAATCGTCTGCAGTTCTATGGCATTGCCGCTAATATGCTGGCGGTGCCAATCACCGGTTTCCTGATCATGCCGGCGGCGGTCATCGCTCTATTGCTCATGCCGTTGGGGCTAGATGGACCGGCCCTCCATGTCCTTGGCTGGGGCTGCGCGGCGGTCTTATGGGTTGCTCATACGGTGCAGGATTGGCCGCAAGCGGTCACGGCGATTCCAACCATGCCGTCATGGGGCCTCATTGCCGCGACGACCGGCTTTTTGTGGCTCTGCTTGGGCAAAGGAAAAGCACGCGCACTGGGTTTGGCCGGCTTTGCCTTGATGGTGATTTCAATCTTTATCCAACCAGTGCCGGATGTGTTTATTTCTGCATCGGGCCGGTTGCTGGCAATGCGAGGGCCCGATGGACAATTGGGCGTTTCCAGCAATCGCAGCGAAAAGCTGGTTCGCGAGACGTGGCTGCGACGTGTCGGGCAGGATAAGAGCGCAACCTTCGAAAAGTTGGCAACGACACAGAACTGGATTAGCTGCAGCTATCCTGACATGTGTGAAGGTGAGATCGCAGGGCGGCGCTTTTTCTTCGACCTGGGCCGCGTTCCAAGTCCAGTCGATTGTACCGCGGCGGATCTGATCATCGTGCCCCAGCGCTGGGTCCGCTGCCCGCCTGGGAATGCAGCAACAATAATCGACCGCCGGATCTTTCGAAGCTCCGGTGCTATGACCTTGAGGATTGAAAACGGCGCAGTTCAAATCGACAGTGTTGCCGCATCGATTGGCAAGCGCCCTTGGTCCGCTTATCAGCTAATCGGTATTGATGAAGACCAACGGTCGGCATCAGGCAGCATGGCTTCGGAGAACGAAGACCCGCCCGGTGGTGACGATGCCGGCGACTAAAGCCTGAGCCGTCGCAAACCGGCCGTCGGATGTTGCCGACGGCCCCGTTTACCTCAATAACGGCGCATCAATCCGATCAGGCGACCTTGGATACGGACGCGATCCGGGCCGAAGATGCGGGTTTTATGCGCCTGGTTGGCCGGTTCCAAGGCGATTGAATCGCCTTTGCGGCGCAGTCGCTTCAGGGTCACCTCATTATTGTCGATCAAGGCCACCACGATGGTGCCATTCTCGGCCGTCTCGCAGCGTTCGATCACCACCGTATCGCCATCTTGGATACCGGCATCAACCATTGAATCGCCTTCAACCGTAAGGGCGTAATGCTCGCCGCGACCGAGCAAAGCCGGCGGCACATCGATGCCGGCGGCATTGTCACGCAAAGCCTCGATCGGTGTACCGGCCGCGATCTTGCCATAAAGCGGCAACTGCACCGTCTGGCTGGCCGAGGCGACGACGGCGCCGGAGATCGACGGCGTGAAATCCCCATGGATGACATTCGGAGCAAAGCCGCGGCGGTCGTCCTTCACGCGCTCTTCCTTGGCCGGCTTCGCAGCGACCGGCGCCTTCCGCTGATCTTCCGCCAGCCGCATGATTTCCAGGGCGCGGGCGCGGTGTGGCAGGCGCCGGATGAAGCCGCGTTCCTCCAGTCCGGTGATCAGCCGATGCACCCCGGATTTCGACTTAAGCCCAAGCGCTTCCTTCATTTCATCGAAGGAAGGGGAGATCCCGGTATCGGCCAGCCGTTCCTGAATGAACTGCAGCAGTTCCCGCTGTTTGCGCGTCAGCATTCGAGCTCCTTTGTCGGCCCTTTAGCATGTAACTCTTGAGCGCGTCGTCCTTCGATGTCGTTTGGACTCCGAGAACAAAGCAACAACATATGGTATGTTCTAGTTTAGTTCCGGGGAAAGGTCAAGGCCGCCTTGGAGGCCTCTAAAGGCTGACGGCACCCCCGCCCAAGCGGATGATTTCGACTTCGCTACCGGTAACTGCGGCGGGAGCATGGGGCGGACGAAGGACCAACGCGTCGGCCTTGGCGAGCAGGCTGATCAGTGAACTGTCCTGAAGGTTGAAAGGCGTGGCGATCAGGCGACCATCCTCATCGCGCGTCAGGCTGGCCCGCAGATAATCCTGGCGCAGATCATTCGCCGGCAGGTCGCGGCCAAGCGCGGCATATTCGGTTGCTATCCGATCCTCCTGACCCAGCATGCGAGCGATGGCCGGGCGCACGAAAAGCAGCGCCGTCACCAGAGCCGATGTCGGATTGCCGGGCAGGCCGATGACCTTCAAATCACCGAGCCGACCGAACATCACCGGCTTGCCCGGCCGCATGGCGATTTTCCAGAAATCGAGCTGAATGCCTTTTTCCTGCAGGATCCGTTGGACCAAATCATAGTCGCCAACCGACGCACCGCCGATCGTCACCAGAAGATCGCAGCCACGCGCGCCATCGATCATGGCCGAGAGACGCTCCGGTTGATCGGGCGCATTGCCGAGATTGAGCACCTGGGCGCCACTTGCGGCTGCGAGGGCGGCGAGGGTATAGCCGTTGGACGCCACGATCTTGCCTGGCGACAAGGCCTCGCCAGGATTCACCAATTCATCGCCGGTCGAAAGAATGGCGACGCGCGGCCGCCGGGTGACGGTGAGCCACGGCCAATTCATGGCCGCCGCAAAGCCGATGTCGCGGGCGGTGAGGCAGCGTCCCGGCGACAAGCCGATATCTCCGGATTTAAAATCCAGGCCGCCTTGGCGGACATGCTGGCCATTGCGAAAACGCGGATCCGTCAGTGCAACGGTATCGCCAGCACGTATCGCGTTTTCCTGGATGACGACGCTATCGGCCCCCTCCGGCAGCATGGCGCCGGTAAAGATACGGGCCGCTTCTCCGGCTTCAATCGGCCGCTGTGGCGCATGGCCGGCCGGGATCTCCATGGTGACGCGCAAAGAAACCGACTGGGCGCCCAGATCGGTGCTGCGCACGGCATAGCCGTCCATTGCCGAAACGGCCTTGGCTGGCTGGGTTAGGCGCGCCGCCACCGGTTCGGCGAGCACGCGGCCCAGCGCATTTTCCAACCCGACCTGTTCGGTGCCGAGTGATTCGAAGGCAGAGAGAATGCGGGCCCTGGCTTCATCGACCGATAGCATCACGCGGCCTCGAAGGTGCCGGATTTCCCACCGCTTTTATGCGTGAGGCGGATATCGGTGATGGTCATGCCGCGGTCCGCCGCCTTGCACATGTCATAGACCGTCAGCGCAGCGATGGAGACCGCCGTGAGCGCTTCCATTTCGACGCCCGTGCGGCCGACCAATTTGCAGGTAGCAGTAATCTCGACTGCGTTGTTGCCCTCATCGAGCGTCAGATCGACCTTAACCGAACTCAGCGCAAGGGGATGGCACAGCGGGATAAGATCGGGTGTTCTTTTAGCACCCATGATACCGGCCAGACGTGCGACCGAGAGCACATCACCTTTCTTGACGCCGCCAGCGCGGATCAGCGCCACGGTTTCGGGCTGCATCAGAATGCGGCCCTTGGCCGTGGCGCTTCGTTCCGTCTCGGCCTTGTCGGAGACATCGACCATACGGGCCTTGCCCTCGGCATCGAAATGCGTAAAGCCGCTCATCACTTCAGTCCGGTAGATCCTGGCTCAGGCTGCACGCGGCGCATGGGTGCCGAGCAATGTCCGGGTCGCCTCGGTCACGTCGGCCTGGCGCATCAGGGATTCGCCGACCAGGAAGGCGCGTGCCCCGACCTTGGCCATGCGTTCGAGATCGGCGGTCGCATAAAGGCCGCTTTCCGCCACCAGCAAGCGATCGCCGGGCACCATGCGGGCAAGTTCCTCGGTGGTGGCCAGATCGACAGTAAGCGTTTTCAGATTGCGATTGTTGACGCCGATCAAAGGCGATTTCAGCTTCAGCGCCCGCTCCATCTCAGCGGCGTTATGAACTTCCACCAGCACATCCATCCCCAGATCGAACGCCGCGGTTTCGAGTTCCGCCGCCTGGGCATCGCTCAGGGCCGCCATGATCAGCAGGATGCAATCCGCGCCGATCGCCCGGGCTTCGGCGATCTGATAGGGGTCGAGCATGAAATCCTTGCGCAAGGCGGGCAGGGGCACCACTTTGCGGGCCGCATCTATATAGCTGTCGTCGCCCTGGAAATAAGGCTTGTCGGTCAGGATGGACAGACAGGTAGCGCCGCCAGCGAGATAAGCGAGGGCGAGCTTCGGTGGATCGAAATCCGCCCGGATGAGACCTTTCGACGGCGATGCTTTCTTGATCTCGGCGATCAAGGCGAAGGCGCCCGCCTGCGCGTTGCGGCGCAGGGCCTTGGCAAAACCCCGCGGTGGATCAAGTCGGTTGCGTTCAGCGGCTGCGGCAGTCACCGTGGCCAGCGATCGTTCCCGCCGG
Organism: Dongia soli; assembly: GCF_034044715.1. Taxonomy (NCBI): domain Bacteria; kingdom Pseudomonadati; phylum Pseudomonadota; class Alphaproteobacteria; order Rhodospirillales; family Dongiaceae; genus Dongia; species Dongia soli. The sequence continues at coordinate 615,136 of NZ_JAXCLW010000002.1, forward strand.
CAAGCTTCAATATGCTCACGTTTATCGGCACAGATTTTTGCTAAGACGTCACTCATGCTTTATCTCCGACGGTGTTCGTCACTTGGACGAGATGATCAAGCACCTTGCGTGCTTTGCCGGTATCGATGGCCTCGGCCGCCAAACGGACACCGGCAGCCAAGTCGGTTACTACGCCAGCAACGATGAGAGCTGCTGCTGCGTTCATCAGGACAATATCACGATATGGGCCGATTTTGCCATCTAACAAGGCCGTGATGGCTGCGGCATTGACGCTGGGATCGCCGCCCTTGATGTCTTCCGCTTTCGCAAGCGGTAAACCAATATCTCGGGGCGACACCTGGAAATGGCGGATGACGCCATCTTTCAATTCGCAGACTTCGGTCGGGCCGGTGACGGTGATCTCGTCCAATCCGTCGCTGCCGGTGACAATCCAGGCATGTTCGGTGCCGAGATTCTTCAGCACATGCGCGAGCGGCTCGTGCCATTGGGCGGAGAAGACACCGATCAATTGCCGGGTGACACCGGCCGGATTGGAAATGGGCCCCATCAAATTGAAGATGGTCCGGGTCCCAAGTTCGACCCGTGCCGGACCGACATGGCGCATGGCGCTGTGATGACGCTGTGCCCAGAGAAAGGTTGTGCCAACTTCCCAAAGGGCGCGTTGCACGACCGTCATGTCGGCATCGATATTGACGCCCAGCGCGGCCAAGACGTCGGCGGCGCCACTTTTCGACGAGGCGGCGCGATTGCCATGCTTGGCGACCTTCACGCCGCAAGCAGCGCAGATGAAAGCGGCCGCGGTGGAAATGTTCAACGTACCGGCGCCATCGCCGCCGGTGCCGCAGACATCGATGGTACCGGCCGGCGCCTCGATCCTTGTCATCTTGTCGCGCATCACCGTGACTGCACCGGTGATCTCATCGACGGTTTCACCACGGACGCGCAGGGCCATCAGCAGTGCACCGATCTGTGCCGGCGTCGCCTCCCCGGACATCATGATGTTGAAAGCTTCTTCGGCCTGGGCGCGGCTCAGTGACTTGCCTTGCGCGGCAATGCCGATAACGCCCTTCAAATCGGTCCCAGTCATGCGATCACGCGGCCTTGCCCGGCGATGTCGGGATCCGGGCGGGATCAATGTTCAAGCCGCAATCCTGCAAGAAATTCGCCAGCAATTTGTGGCCATGTTCCGAAGCGATGCTTTCCGGATGGAACTGGACGCCGGCCATCGGCAAGCTGCGATGCTGCAGGCCCATGATCAAGCCGTCTTCAGTTTCGGCAGTTACTTCAAGCTCTGCCGGAAAGCTGTCACGTTCCACCAGCAGCGAATGATACCGCGTTGCGGTGAAGTTATTCGGCAGATCGCGGAACACACTTTTATTGCCGTGGCGCACCGTGCTGAGCTTGCCGTGCATCGGCTTTGGTGCCCTGACCACTTTACCGCCGAAGGCTTGCCCGATCGCTTGGTGGCCGAGGCAGACGCCTAGAATCGGCGCGGTTTTCGGGCCCAAGTCTTTGGCTGAAACGATGAGATCGAGGCAGATACCGGCGCGATCCGGGTCACAGGGGCCGGGCGACAACACGATACCTTGCGGCTGCTTGCGCCACACCTCGGCGACACTGATCTGGTCATTGCGATGCACCTCGATGGTGGCACCCAACGCCCCGAGATAGTGGTAAAGGTTGTAGGTGAAGCTGTCGTAGTTGTCGATTAGGATAAACATGACGTCAAATACCGTGTCCTCCATGCCGTCGGCCCCAAGCCGCCGGTTGGGCGGAGTGTAACAGGCCGCTTATGGCAATGAAAGTGATCCGAACCGGGCAAAAAATCGCCTTTCGCGAGAGGGAGACCGATAGTCCCGCAGTTGGACCTGCCGTTCCCCTGCCTAAGCTATCACCGGATGTGACATGTCGGACGTGATGGCCAGCACACAGGCTACGGCCTCAAACCAGGGATCGCCCCTTCGCATCGAGCCGCTATCGGTCATTGCCCGATCAGGCCAGGTGGTGCAGGGACGCTCGGAGGTAGATGAGAACGCTGTTACCGGTTCGGTGCTGCCGATCTTGAAGGGGCCGGGAGACCGGGTCCTCGCCGGCAGCCGAAACGGGGCCGCGCCGCTGGAAATTTCGCCGGAAATTGACCAGCCTCAGGTAACTGACCAAGCCCAGGTATTTGTTCCAGGCCAAATACTAGCGGTGGACCATCCGGGCGATGGTCTGCCGGAGCGATTTTTCGGGCCCTTTCTGCGCTTTTGGATGCGTAAGCTCCTCATTTGCGCGGTTGCCGGCATTCTTGCGGGCTTGACCTGGATGATCATGCAGGGCCGATCAGTAACGCCTTCAGGTGTTTTCTGCCTGTTGATCGGTCTGTTGCCGCCCGGGCTGCTTTTCGTCTGGCCTAGCCAATGGTTTGTCGCTCGCCGATGGCTCAAGCAGTACGGCATGATCTGCCGCGATCCTGCCCAATTGGCGCGATTGCGTTATGCCGCCGGCTTTGTTTTCGGCCGCTCCGGCACGTTAAGCCACGGCCAGCTTAGGATCGTCAGTGTGCAGCCTGCGGGCAACATTGCGCCGGCAGATTTCGTGACGCTCGCCACCTCTGCCTATCAGACCGTGGAGGATGTCTGGGGCCGGGCAATTCTTGCTTTCGGCATCTCTCACCGCATCCGGCTGAGGCCCTCTGAAGATGTTGTCGTGGAACCGGGCGCCGGGCTATCGGCGACAGTGGATGGCCAACGGATTATCGTCGGCCGGCAGCATTGGGTGGAGCAACACGGCATCGAGACGGCATTGCTGGCCGGTGCCCTTCAGGAACATGCGCGGCTGGGGCGGCAGATGCTGATTGCCGCCGTTATCTCGCCCGAACCGACGTGTCTCGGGGTTCTCGCTCTCGCGGACCCGCCGAAACGCGGCGCAGTTGATTTGCTCCGACTGTGCAAAAGCTCGGGCATCGAGACAATCTTGATCGCTGACCCCGGAGAAAAGGCGACGACGGTTCTCTCGGGCCTGCTGGGCATCGATCGGGTCGTCAATCTATCCGCTGCCATGACCGAGCTCGACCCCAAGCGCATCGTCGCCATCGGCCGCAGTAATGATCGCAAGCTGCTTACGCGTTTTGAACGATCGATTGCCTTTGGCGACGCGGCGGTTGCGCAGAATGCGGACATTGCTTTTGGTGTACGACGTGAAGATCCGCGCCACATCCTCGATTTCATCATCTTGTCGCAGGCATTGGTGCGGCGACTGCCCTTGGCCTTGCTTGTCGTCTGGCTGACTGGCTGGCCGGTCGCAGCGACGGGGCTGGGCTTGATCCGGATGCCGCCGCAATTTATTGCCATTTGTATCGGTGCCGGTATTGTGATCGCCATTCTGCAAGCGCTGCTCTTGCGGCTACTTGGCTCCCTGGTTAATGACGAGGCCGAAGATTGAAGGTCGGTTGGAATCAGGCGGCCGATCGATAAAATCTGGCTAATGTCGGCAGCCCGGCATAGTTTCGTAATCAGGACAATTGGGACGTGGCCAAGGCAAAACGACAGACGAAAGCGCGGCGTTCGGGTAAGACGGCGCGCAAAGGCAGTCGTCGTAAGTCACGTCGTACCCCGTTTTCTTGGCCGGCGATCAAGCGCCGTCTGTGGGGATGGCTGGATCACAGTGCTTCCCGGTTTAGCCTCGGTATCGGTATAGGTCTGGCCATTGGCCTGCTTCTGGTCGTGCTGTTCGGTCACTTTGGGCACTGGCTTGGCATCCAGCGGCAGCCGGCGGATGATATTGCCGGCCTGATCAACAATTCGCCGGTGCCGCCGAGATTATCGGAAACGCCGAAGGCAAGGCCGGAACCTGAGACCCCAAAGCCGGTCACCGAAGCCGCACCGGCAGTTGAGGCGAAGCCAACCATCAATCCCACAACCTCGAATCCTCCGGTTCCAAAGGACGCGGCGCAAGGCAATCAGGCCGCTGCCGCGCCTGAGAACATGTCGGAGATCACTGAACAGGAACTGGTGCCGCAGCTGACCCGGCCGCCGGCGATCTTGAACGCGCCGCCGCCACCCACCGCTCAGCCATCGGCCGCGCCAGGACCCAAGGTCGCGCAAAAATCGACGGATACCGGCACGAAGCCAAATGACCAGCCGGCCTGGCTGCGTAACTCGGTGGCAATGCGCGCGCCGGTCAATGGACCGATGATCGCCATCGTGCTGGATGATGTCGGTGTGGCAAAGGCCCATGCCGAAATGGCCATCGATCTGCCGGCGCCGATCACCTTGTCGATGATGACCTATGCCGATGGCGTGGCCGAGATGGCGGCGGAAGCGCGGGCAAAAGGGCATGAACTGATGCTTCATGTGCCGATGCAACCGGTGAATCCGAACGTCAATCCCGGCCCACATGCCTTGTTGGTCGGCCTATCGCCGGCCGAATTGAAACAGCGGCTGGATTGGGGACTCGACCGCTTCAGTGGCTTCATCGGCATCAACAATCATATGGGCAGCCGTTTCACCCAAGACGACGCCGGCATGCGCGTCGTCATGCAGGAATTGCGGGCGCGCGGCCTGCTGTTCCTGGATTCGAAAACCATCTCCAATAGCGTCGGCGATAAGCTCGCCCGCGAAATGGGCGTGGCGCATGTCGCGCGCGATGTTTTCCTGGATGACGATATGTCGCCGGCCGCGGTGGCCAGGCAATTGGCCATCACCGAACGCGTGGCGCGCAAGCAGGGTTATGCGGTGGCGATCGGCCATCCGCATCCGGCGACACTCGCGGTTTTAAAAAAATGGCTCATCGATGCCAAACAGCGCGGCTTCGTTCTGGTGCCGCTCAGCACCATCGCTCGCCGGGAAAACGGATTGCCCGGCTGAGCAGCCGCTGATCCGTCAGTCCTCGCTGGCTGCGACCTGCGACAGGACTTCGCCTTTACCCCGCATCCGCATGATCAGCGGTACGACGAGCGCCAAGGCGGCCAGCGCCAATAGGGTGATCGAGATCGGCGAGTGAACGAGGACCGTGAGATCGCCCTGGCTGATGGCAAGAGCCCGGCGCAATTGCTGTTCGGCCAGCGGACCAAGAATGAGACCAACAACCACCGGGGCGATCGGATAGCCGAAGCGGCGCAATACATAGCCGAGCAGGCCGAAGGCGAGTAGCAATCCAAGCTCGACGACCGATGGATTGGCGCCGATCGTCCCCAGCGTCGCGAAAAGGAGAATTCCCGCATAAAGCCAATGCCGCGGGATCGACAGCAATTTCACCCACAAGCCAATCATCGGCAGATTGAGAATAAGCAGCATGAAATTGGCGACCAGAAGACTGGCGATCAATCCCCAGACCAGTTCCGGGTTGCTGGTGAAGAGCAGGGGACCCGGTTGCAGCCCGTATTGCTGAAAGCCTGCCAGCATGATTGCCGCTGTGGCGGTGGTCGGAAGACCAAGGGTCAGGAGCGGCACCAGAGTCCCCGCGGCCGAGGCATTGTTGGCTGCCTCAGGGCCAGCGACACCTTCGATCGCACCGCTACCGAATTCCTCCTTGTGCTTGGAGAAGCGCTTTTCGGTGGCGTAAGACAAGAACGTGCCGATTTCAGCGCCGCCCGCCGGCATTGCACCGATGGGAAAACCGATGACGGTGCCGCGCAGCCAGGACATCCAGGACCGCTTCCAGTCCTCGCGGTTCATCCAGACCGAACCTTTGACCGGCTCGATCGCTTCGTTGCCATCGCCTTTCGCCGCAGCGACCGACAAGGTTTCTCCGACAGCGAATAAAGCAACAGCAAGCGTCGTCACTTCGACGCCGTCCAGCAGATCGGGTATGCCAAAGGCCAATCGCGCTTGGCCGGTTTGCAGGTCGATGCCGATCAGCCCAAGAGTCAGACCGATGAAGAGCGCCGTCAGCCCTCGCAATGTTGAATCGCCGAAAGCGGCCGAGACGGTGACGAAAGCCAGAACCATCAATGCGAAATATTCCGCAGGCCCGAAAGAGAGGGCGAATTTCACGACCCAGGGTGCGATGCAGGCGAGGGCAATGGTCGCAATCAATCCGGCGACGAAGGAGCCGATGGCGGCGGTTGCCAAAGCCGGACCACCGCGACCGGCCCGCGCCATCTTATTGCCTTCAAGAGCGGTGACGATCGATGCGCTTTCGCCCGGCGTGTTGAGCAGGATCGATGTCGTGGAGCCACCATACATGCCGCCGTAATAAATGCCTGCGAACATGATGAGAGAGCCGGCCGGATCGAGCTTGAAGGTAACCGGGAGGAGTAGGGCGACGGTGAGTGCCGGGCCGATCCCGGGCAGCACGCCGACTGCCGTGCCAAGCGTGACGCCGACCAAGGCGAAGAGCAAATTGCTGGGCTCGACCGCGACGCCGAGACCCTGCAAAAGAAGGCTGAAAGTATCCACAAGATGCTCCCTGTCAGAACAGCTGTTGGATGAAACGCTCAGGCGGACCGCTGGGCAATGAAAGCTGCAGGATCTTGGCGAAGAACAGCCAGGCGGCGAAAGACAGAACAATGCCGAGGGGAACGGTCATCCACAGCGGCCCGCGTCCGAAGCTACGGGCGATCGCAGCAAACATCAGTCCGGTGGCAATCGAGAATCCGGCAATCTTGAGCAGCAGCATCTGTGCGGCGAGGCCACCGACAATCCAGATGATGGGCGCGATGTTGTCGGCTTCCCGTTTGGGGAAACCGCCGCGCCAGGCCGTAATAGCCGTGGCGACGGCGAGGACCAGCAATCCGCCGGCAATGGCATAGGGAAAGGCCGCTGGGCCGATGCGTGCATAACTCGCAGCGCCGCCGATATGGCGGGTGTCCCAAAGGATCAAAGCCGCAACGCCCGCGAGAATGACGGCGATGACCAGCGCCGCCTTATCAGGACGGCGCCGTATCTCGACCTCGTTATCCCGGCTCATTTTACCAGGCCGACTTCTTTCAGGATGGCGCTGGTCGCGGTGATATCGCTGGCGAGCTGCTGCTTGAAGGCATCTCCGGCAAGATAGGTGTCCTGCCATTCTTTCGCCTTCAAAGCCTCCTGCCAGGTTTTCGATTTCACCATCTTTTCGATATCGGCCGTGATGGCAGCCTTCTGGTCATCGGTGATGCCGGGCGCAGTGGCGACCATGCGCCAGTTTTCGACAGCGACATTAACGCCGGCCTCGGTGAAGGTCGGGGCATCGACGCCCTCGATCCGCTCGCTGCCGGAAACCGCAAGAAGACGCAAGGTGCCGTCCTTGATCTGGCCGCTGAATTCGCCATAGCCGGAAATCCCGGCGGTTACTTGGCCGCCGAGAATTGCCGCCAGTGCTTCCCCACCACCCGAATAGGCTATGTAGTTGATCTTGGTTGGATCGACGCCGGCCGCCTTGGCGAAGAGACCGGTGGTGATGTGATCGGTCCCCCCAGCGGAACCACCTGCCCAAGAGACGGCGCCTGGATCGGCTTTCAGGGCTGTGACCAGATCGGCCAATGATTTGATCGGCGAGGCGGCCGGGACGACGATCACCTCCTGTTCGCCGGTCAACCGGGCAATCGGCGTTACCTGATCGAGCGTCACCGGCGAGTTATTGGTCAAAATAGCGCCGACCATGACATAGCCGCCGACGATCAAGGCGCTCGGGTCGCCCTTATATTGATTGACGAATTGCGCCAGGCCGATCGTTCCACCGGCTCCCGGCACATTGGTGACCTGTACGCTGGAAGCAATACCCTCATCCTGCATGGCTGCTTGCATTGTTCGGGCTGTTTGGTCCCAGCCGCCGCCGGGGGCGGCTGGCGCGATGATCTTATAGTCAGCCGCGCCGGCGCTTGCCGAAATAACCATCAATCCGCCGGCAATAAGCCCGAGTAAGGACTTCTTCATTTTTCCTCCCCTCACAGGTTTCATTATAGCGCGAACTCTTATCGCTCGGCCTGAGGACGAGCCTGTAATTACCCTGTCTTCATCGGACTTCGTAATGACCGTAAATGCAAGACCAGAGTTTGCCGGCCCCCGGGAACTGTCCGGAACTGTGCTCGATCGCCATCCGTAAGAGCCGCTCGTGTCAGACGTGACGCTTGCGGACATGAAGCGACGAAATTCGCAGCCGAACCGCAGCGACAATTTGTCATCAAGCATCGTCTCGCTTAAAGAGGTATTGTCTGTACCTGTTTAAAGGCGATTGCAACGACTGGCCGAAGCAGGTCAGCAATAGGAGGTATTCAACATGCTGGATAAGGCGACCCGGGACTTGGTCAAGGCGACGGTTCCGGTCCTGAGGGAACATGGCGTGGCGCTCACCCGTCACTTCTATGCGCGGATGTTCGCACATAATCCGGAACTGAAGCATGTCTTCAATCAGGCGCATCAGGTAAACGGGCAACAGCAGCAAGCGCTGGCGATGGCGGTGCTGGCATATGCAGAGAATATCGATGATCCGTCGGTTCTCGCGCCGGTCCTGCAGCGTATCACGCATAAGCATGCAAGCCTCGGCATTCGCGCCGAACATTACCCCATCGTTGGCAAGCATCTCCTAGCTTCGATCAAGGAAGTGCTCGGTGACGCGGCGAGCGAGGAGCTTATCGCTGCCTGGGCCGCTGCCTATGGCCAGCTCGCGGATATCCTGATTGGGGCTGAATCAGCTTTGTATCGCGATGCAGCGACTGTGGCAGGTGGTTGGTCCGGATGGCGTCCCTTCAAGGTCGGCAAGAAGATCCGCGAAAGCGACGAGATCACATCCTTCTATCTCTATCCAGTCGAAAACGCGCCGTTGCCGGCTTTCAAACCAGGTCAGTTCATCAGCATCCGCGGTCGCGCGGCGGGCGGGCAGATGATCCAGCCGCGGCAATACAGCCTCTCCGATGCACCGAACGGCGAATATCTGCGCTTATCGATCAAGCGTGAAACCGGCTTGGAAGAACGGCCGGATGGGATGATTTCCAATTGGATGCATGACAAGATCGAGGAAGGTTCCGTGGTCGAACTATCGCCACCCTTCGGCGACTTCTTCCTCCATACGGATCGCGAGACACCGGTCGTTCTGATCAGCGGCGGTGTCGGGCTCACACCGATGATGGCCATGCTCAATCATCTGGTGCGCAAGCAGCCGCAGCGGCGTGTCGTCTTTGTCCACGGGGCGCGGCATCGCGGCGTGCATGCCTTGAACGGCCATGTCCGCGACCTGGCGGAACGGCATCCGCAGGTTTCGGTGAAGGTCTTCTACGAGAAGGTCGGGAATGACGATAAACCGGGTGTCGATTACGACCTGCCAGGCCGGATCGATCTGACCGCTATCAAGGACGAAACCATCCTACCGGAAGCGGATTACTATATCTGTGGCCCGGTGCCGTTCATGAAGGCAAAACTGACGGCCCTCAATGATCTGGGTGTGTCGAGTGATCGTATTCACTACGAAGTCTTCGGCTCGCATACCTTGTCGGCAGCATGACCCTGGATAAGCCGACGGACGCGGCCTGAGCTTAGCGATTGCCGCGTCCGGCGGCGAAACGGACGGCTTCCTGGGCCGCGCGGACCAGGGCACGTGCCTTGTTCTGGCATTCCTGGTTCTCGCTTTCCGGGACGCTGTCATGCACGATGCCGGCGCCCGCCTGGACATACATGACGCCGTCCTTCACCACAGTGGTGCGCAACGCTATGCAGGTATCCATCGTGCCATTGGCCGCGAAATATCCGACCGCCCCGGCATAGATGCCGCGCTTCTCCGGCTCGAGCTCCTCGATGATTTCCATGGCGCGCACTTTCGGCGCGCCGGAAACCGTACCGGCCGGGAAGCCGGCCCGGAGCGCATCCATCGCGTCGTATTTCTTGTCGATGCGCCCTTCGACATTCGACACGATATGCATGACGTGGGAGTAGTTCTCGATCGTGAACTGATCCGTCACCTTTACGGTGCCGATCTGCGCCACGCGGCCGACATCGTTGCGGCCAAGATCCAGCAGCATGAGATGCTCTGCCAGCTCCTTCTGATCTGCGAGCAAATCCGCGGCCAGCGCCCGGTCTTCCTCCGGCGTTGCACCTCGCTTGCGCGTCCCGGCGATGGGGCGAATGGTGACCGTGTCGTCGCGCAGCCGCACCAGGATTTCGGGGCTGGAGCCGACGATGGAGAATCCGCCTAGATCCAGGAAGAACAAAAACGGCGAGGGGTTCACCCGGCGCAACGATCGATAGAGCGCGAAAGGGGGCAGGGTGAAGGGCAGGCTGAAACGCTGTGACAGCACCACCTGAAAGATATCGCCGGCCAGGATGTAATCCTTGGCCTTCCGGACCATGGCATGGAATTGCGTATCAGTCAGATTAGATCTTGGTTCCGGCAGATCGGGAAGCGGTTCACCGCCGCCACGCTGCTGCGGTAGGCTGCGATCAAGATCGGCCACGATATCGTTCAGCCGCTCCAGAGCTTGATTATAGGCCGCCCGGGCGGAAACCCCCTCGCGCGGCCAGATCGGCGTGACGACGGTGATCATATCCTCGACATTGTCGAAGATGGCGACCACGGTTGGCCGCAGGAAAAGGCTGTCCGGCAAAGGCAGGTTGTTCGGCGTCAGATCGGGCAGAACTTCCATCTGCCGGACCATGTCATAGCCGAGATAGCCGAAGAGACCCGAGGCCATGGGCGGGAGCCCGGCCGGCAGTTCGATGCGGCTCTCGGCGATCAGGTCCCGCAGCGAGGCTAAAGCAGGTTTATCGATCGCCTCGAATTCGTCGGGCTGAAACCTTGCCTGGCGGTTGATTTCCGCTTTTTCGCCTCGACATAGCCAGATCAGGTCGGGCTTGAGACCAATAAGCGAATAGCGCCCCCGGACGGCACCGCCTTCGACGGATTCGAACAGGAAGGAATTGGCGCGTCCATCGGAAAGCTTGAGCATGACTGAGACAGGCGTCTCCAAGTCGGCAACGAGCTTGGTCCAGACGACTTGCGGCTTGCCGTCGTCATAGGCGGCAGCGAAGGCGCTAAAATTCGGCTCCGCCTTCATTCTTCCGCCATGACTTTGTCGATCAGCTGATCGTTGCGTTTGACGGGAATCCGCTGCTGGAGTGCGGCGGCGAATTGCGCGCTCAATTCGTTGCGGATGTCTTCCAGCAACTTGTCGCTGACGATCTTGGCTTCATCCTTGTGATCGGCGGCAACGGCTGGGGTGATCGCCGTCAATTTTGCGATGACCGGGCCGTCCGCTGCCTGGCCTTGCGCATAATCGCCAATCTTTGCGGCGAACAACTTCCGCGCCAGGTCTACGTCGATGCCGTTATCGGTATCGCCGACATCGCGGGTGAAGGAGGCACTCGACTTGATCTCCAGCTTCATGGCTTTGGCTTCGGTTGCCATGTTGCCACCCTGGCGGAGCTTTTCAACGAGCGCCTTCGCTCTTTCGGTCGCGACGCTGCGCTGCTTATCAGCGATCCAATCCTGGGTGACCTGATCCTTGATCTCCGCCAGAGGCTTCAATTCAGGCGCGGTGACGCCGGTCACCTGCACAACGGCATAGCCGCCATCCGGCATGGCTGTGAGCTGGCTGGTGCTACCGCTCTGGGTTTGCTGGATCAAGCCCAGCACTTCCGGCCGCAGACCCAATTCTTTGCCGTCGCGATCGGTGCCGAGCGAATCAACAGCCGGCAGACTTATCGCCTTCAATTTCAGCTTGTCGGCGGCTTCGGAGACGCTCGCACCACCGGCGAGGGCATCTTCCAGCTGATTGACGATAGAGACCATCGAATCGCTGGCCCGGGAGAGGGCGATCGTATCCCGCAGCTGATTCTTGACCTGATCCAGACTCTGGGTACTAGCTGGCGTGATGCTCTTCACATGCGCCAAATGCAAGCCGAAGGGGCTCTTGATGGGCGCCGAGACGCCGTCGGCAGCAAGCGCAAAAATGGGATCCTGCAATTCTTTGGGCTGCAGCTTATCCTTGGTCACCGTACCGAGATCGACCGGCCCGCTGCCGGTGACTTCCTTGACGGCTTCGGCAAATGCCTTGCCTGATTTCATGGCCGCGAGGATTTTGTCGATCGATGCCTGATCCTGAACCACGACCTGCTCCACGTCGCGCAATTCAGGCGTCCGGAACTCGGCCTCTCGGTTCTTGTATTCCTGCTGGATATCGTCATCCGACACAGTGATGTCTTTCGCGAAATCCGCCGGCGAGAGTTGCAGGACCGTGGCGGCACGATATTCCGGCCGCATATATTGCTGCGCATGATCCTTGTGGAATTGCGTCAGGGCGGCATCATCGGGCGTGCCGACATCAGTGATCGAGGCCGAGGGAAGGATCAGGACATCGGCGGTGCGGGTTTCCGCCTGATAGCTGTAAATTTCATCCGCCAGGATCTGCGGCAGCACGATGTTACTGAATAGGGCGCGATAGAGCTGCCGGTCCTGGAGATCATCGCGGACGCGCTGATAGAAGGCCGCTTCGTCATATCCTTCCTGGCGGATGGCCGCGAGGAATTGATTGCGATTGAACTTGCCGTCGATGCCCTGGAAGCTTTGCTGCGACTGGATCGTTTGAACCACCAATGTGTCCGGGACGGTCAGCCCCAGTTGGTGAGTATAGACCTGCATCAGATTGCGGTTGATGCGCTGATCTACCAGCTTTTGCGGGACACCTGCAGCCCGGATCTGGTCCGGTGTCAACTGTACGCCCTGGCGCTGATATCCTTGGATCAGCAGTTGCAGATCCCGATGCAGATCGGTCTGGCTATATTCCAGATCGCCCACCGTCGCCACCGGCGTGCTTTTGCCGCTGTTCCGGAAAATATCGCCCACGCCCCAAGCGGCAAAAGCAACGATCAGGATCACGAACAGGATTTTTGCCACGAGCGAGGTGGTCTTATGCCGGATGGTGCTGAGCATCTTGATCTACCAGTTGAAAATCGGCCGGCATCATAGGGATAGCGGCTGGCTGCGGCAAGCGTTCCGGACTTGGAAATGTAATCTATCCGGCTGGCCGGATCGGGGCGGCCTGTGATAGGAAGGCCGCCGCCACTGGAAAAAGGATAAATCGAACCATGTCGACGCCGAATGTACGGCCGCTGGCGGCCGGCAATTGGAAGATGAATGGCAGCAGCGAAATGACCTTGTCCCTATTGAAGGGACTGACGGAACGGCTGAAATCCGCCGGCGGAAGTCTGGCGGCGGAAATCCTGGTTTGTCCGCCATTCCCCTATCTGGCGGCGGCCATCGCTTTGGTGGACAAGGACATTGCCGTCGGCGGACAGGATTGCCATCCCAAGGCTTCCGGCGCCCATACTGGCGACGTGGCGGCAGCGATGCTGGCGGATATCGGGTGCCGGTATGTCATTCTGGGGCATTCGGAGCGCCGCACGGATCATGGCGAATCCAGTGCGGAAGTCGCGGCGAAGGCGGCAGCGGCGCTCGTAGCGAAACTGACGGCAATCATCTGCGTTGGCGAAACGGAAGCTGAGCGGGATCGCGGCGAGGCGTTGAAAATCGTGGAAAAACAGATCGTTGAATCGCTTCCCCCCGCGGGCTCGGCAAGCAATCTGGTGATTGCCTATGAACCGGTTTGGGCGATCGGCACCGGGCGTACGCCGACAAGTGATGACGTGGCTGCCGTGCATGGTCATATCCGCAAGCTCTTGCGGACCAATCTGGCTGATGGCGGTCAGGTACGCATCCTCTATGGCGGCTCCGTCAAGCCAGCCAATGCGGCAGAACTGATGGCGATTCCCGACGTAAACGGCGCGCTGGTCGGGGGCGCCAGTCTAAAGGCCGAGGACTTCTGGGCAATCGCCGAGGCTTGCCGCTGACGCAATAGCTGTCCAGGGCGCTTATATCTTTCGCTGGCCAAGCGGCTGCAAAACCGCTAGAACGCCGCAAATTGACGTGAATTCAAAGGATTGGTGCGATGATTATCGTACTGGTATTGCATATCGTGATCGCCGTCTTTCTGGTCGGTCTGATTCTCGTGCAGAAGAATGAAGGCGGCCTAGGTGGGCTGGGCGGCAGCGGGTCTGGCAGTGGCGGTATGGGCGGCTTTCTGGCCGGCCGGACGCAGGCCAATCTGTTGACCCGGATGACCGGCGGTCTGGCAGCGGCGTTTTTTGTTACCAGCCTGGTTCTGGCGATTATGTCGACCCATGGCGGCCAGACGCAGCTTGTGCCCGACGTGACCGCGCCGGCTGGTACGGCCCCGGCGGCTCCCGCGCCGGCGGCTCCGGCGGATTCCGGGACGCTGAACCTGGAGAAGGGCACCACGACGACTCCGGCGGCGCCACAACCGGGGGCACCACAGCCGGGGGCACCGCAGCCGGTCGCACCGGCGGGTCAGTAAGCCGCAATCCTGGGTCGCGGCTTAGTCCGCGATTCTCGTCAAGAAGTAAGTTGAACCGGGGCAGCGATTGTTCGCTTGCCCCCTTACCCTGTTTCGTTTCATAAAGTCACTCCATGACTCGCTTTATATTTATCACCGGCGGCGTGGTTTCCTCTTTGGGAAAAGGCCTGTCGTCGGCGGCTCTCGGCGCGCTGTTGCAAGCCCGGGGCTTCAAAGTCCGTCTCCGAAAATTAGATCCGTATTTGAACGTTGATCCGGGCACCATGAGCCCGTATCAGCACGGCGAGGTCTATGTGACGGATGACGGTGCGGAGACCGACCTTGATCTCGGCCATTACGAGCGTTTTACCGGGATTTCCTCCCGGCGCAGCGACAGCGTGACCACCGGCCGGATCTACTCCGACGTCCTCGCCAAGGAACGGCGGGGCGACTATCTCGGCGCCACCATCCAGGTCATTCCCCATGTGACCGATGCCATCAAGGACTGGATCAAGGCCGACGTCACCGACGAGGATTTCGTGCTGTGCGAAATCGGCGGCACGGTCGGCGATATCGAGAGCCTGCCGTTCCTGGAAGCGATTCGTCAGTTCGCCAATGAAGTCGGCCGCGAACGCGCCATGTTTGTGCATTTGACCCTGGTTCCTTGGATCCCGGCAGCCGGTGAGTTGAAGACCAAGCCGACCCAGCATTCCGTCAAGGAGCTGCAATCGGTCGGTATTCAGCCGGATATCTTGCTCTGCCGCTGCGATCGCGAAATCCCTGCAGATAGCCGGCGGAAGATCGCGCAGTTCTGCAATCTCCGCCCATCGGCGGTCATCCAGGCCTTGGATGTCGACACCATCTATGCTGTGCCGCTGGCCTATCACGCCGAAGGCTATGACCGCGAGGTTTGCCGCCATTTCGGTATCGAGGCGCGCGAGCCGGAACTCGGCCGCTGGCAGCAGGTGGTCGATCGCATCCGCTCGCCGGAAGGCGAGGTAACGATCGCTGTGGTCGGCAAATACACATCCTTGCTCGATGCCTATAAATCGCTGGCGGAGTCGCTTCGCCACGGCGGCATTGCGAACAATGTGAAGGTCAACCTCAACTGGATCCATTCCGAGGTCTTTGAGCGCGACGATGCCGTGCAGCATCTCGAGAATGTGCATGGCATTCTGGTGCCGGGCGGTTTCGGCGAACGGGGATCGGAGGGTAAGATCGCTTCGGCCCGTTTCGCCCGTGAGCGCAAGATTCCTTATTTCGGCATCTGTTTCGGCATGCAGATGGCGGTGATCGAAGCGGCGCGCCACTTGGCGGGGATCAGCAAGGCCGGTTCAACCGAATTCGGGCCCTGCGAAGAGCCGGTGGTGGGTTTGATGACCGAATGGGTACGCGGTAATACTTTGGAAAAGCGCGCGGCGGGTGGCGATCTCGGCGGTACCATGCGGCTCGGCGCCTATGACTGCAACCTCGCGGCCGGAAGTCAGGTTGCAGAGATCTACGGCACCCCAGCGATCAGCGAGCGGCATCGTCATCGCTACGAGGTCAATATCAACTACAAGGATCGGCTGGAGAAGGTTGGCTTGCGTTTTTCTGGCATGTCGCCGGACGGTGTCTTGCCGGAAATCGTCGAGATCCCCGACCATCCGTGGTTCATCGGCGTACAATTCCATCCGGAACTGAAATCGCGCCTGTTCGAGCCGCATCCATTGTTTTCGTCGTTCATCGCAGCGGCGGTGACACAATCGCGCCTGGTGTAACAGACACCAAAGCAAGCACTGCCATGGGATCAGGCATAAGATGAGCACTATTCGCGTTGGAAATATCGATATCGCCAATCATGCACCCATGGTGATGATTGGCGGCATGAACGTCCTGGAAGAACGCGATACGATTTTCCAGGTCGCGGAGGCTTTTTGCGCGGCCACACAGCGCATCGGCATGCCCTATATTTTCAAAGCCTCTTTCGACAAAGCGAACCGCTCGTCGATCCACTCATTTCGTGGTCCCGGTCTAGAAGAGGGATTGAAGCTGCTGAGCGAGGTCAAGTCGCGGTTCGGCGTTCCAATTCTTACCGATGTGCATACGCCAGAACAGGCGGCGCCAGCTGCGGAAGTCTGCGACATCATCCAGGTGCCCGCTTTCCTGGCGCGACAGACCGATCTCATTGCGGCCATGGCGGCGACGAAGGCGGCCATTAATGTCAAGAAGCCGCAATTCATGAGCCCGCCGCAGATCAAGAATATCGTCGAGAAGATCCGTGAAGGCGGCAACGAACGGATCCTGTTGTGCGAGCGTGGTTCCTGCTTCGGCTATGACAATCTCGTGGTCGACATGCTGGGCTTCCGCGCGATGAAAGCCGTCAGCAATGATCTGCCGATCATCTTCGACGCGACACATGCCCTGCAGATGCGCGATCCGACCGCGGAAAAATCTGGCGGCCGGCGTGGCCAGATCGCCGAGCTCGCGCGGGCCGGACTGGCGATCGGCATCGCGGGACTGTTCATCGAAGCCCACCCCGATCCGGATAAGGCTAAATGCGACGGGCCATGCGCCTTGCCGCTGGCGAAATTGCCCGCCTTCCTGGAACAGATGAAAGCCCTGGACGACTTGATCAAAGGTTTCACGCCGCTTGATATCGACGGGAAAGGGCAGGGCTGATCTAGACCGCAGAAGCCTGTCGAGATGGCAGTGAATGCTGTCTGATCGTCATTGTCGCTGGCAGTCAGGCGATCCAGAGTTATGGGATGAACCAGCGATGGAGGTATCCGATGGCTCTCGAGATGCGACCGGTTTGCGAGAAATGCGGTCGGAACCTGCCGCAGGATGGCGAGGCCTATATTTGCTCCTACGAATGCAGCTTTTGCGCTAACTGCACGCAGGACATGTCGGGGGCTTGCCCGAATTGCAGTGGCGAATTGCTCCGCCGCCCGAAACGCCAGGCGAAGGCGACCGCTTAAATATCACGAATCCTTGCTTCGCCGAAGCGGAGGCCCGCGATTGACCCGCTCTCAATCGCCTTCTACCCTAACGGGAAGTTGAGTGAGGGGAGCGGATGAAGAAGGCCCAAGAGATCGTTGCGATTGCCATATCCATGGCGCGTCAGGCTCCCGGCCTGATCTATTACGTCTGGCAACGTTTCAACCAGGATTCATGTGCGTCAATCGCGGCGGCGCTGAGCTATAACTCATTGCTCGCTTTGGTGCCGTTGCTGGCGATCGGCCTAGCCATGTTCGCAGCCTTCCCCGCCTTCAGCTCGATCCGCGAAAACATGCTGCAGGCAATCTTCGATAACCTGGCGCCCTCGATCAGCGATAGCGTCAGCCAATATCTCCAGACGTTCGTCGAGAATGCCGGCAAGGCCACCGGTGCCGGCGTCATCGGCCTCGGCGTCACGTCGATCCTGCTTTTCAATACAATTCAAACAGCCGTCGATCGCATATGGGGCGTGACCGTCAGCCGGACTAATCTCAACCGGCTGATCATCTATTGGGCTCTGATTACCCTCGGTCCGATTCTGTTCGGCGCCAGTTTTTCGATTTCCGGCTATGTTTTCGCAACGGTCAGATCCGTTGGTGCTTATGGTATCTCCACCGGCTTGCGCGTCTTGACCACGCTGATGCCTTTTCTCCTTGAGACAATCGGATTTGCCGTATTTTACCGGCTTATTCCGTCGCGCTACGTCCGGCTTGGCGATGCCGTGACGGGGGCTGTCATCACGGCTCTGCTTTTCGAATTCTTGAAGCAAAGCTTCGCACTCTATCTCTATTACGTGCCGACCTATCAGGCTGTTTACGGGGCAATCGCCACGCTGCCGGTCTTTCTTCTTTGGATGTATCTGGTTTGGCTGATGATCCTGGTCGGCGCTGAGATCACTGCTGCTTTGCCGGAATGGCGCGCCGGCCGCCGTAGCGTCGGCGGCGGCATCCGGCGGTCGGATACCTTTGCGTTAGCCCTTGGTGTGCTGGGGGCCCTACGGCGAGCATCGCTACACGGAACAGGTCTGCGGCTGATACAATTGCAGTCAGGCTTGCAAGCCGATCCCCACCGGCTGCTGGCTATTCTCGATAATTTGAAAGATAGCAATATCCTGACCCGCGGTGAAAACGACCGCTGGCACATCAGCCGCGATCTCCGCAGTCTCAGCCTGTTCGATCTCTGCCGCCATCTCGGCCTGACGCTTAGCGATCCTTCGGAGAGCCCGACGAGGCTGGCTCCCTTGGTTGAGCATCTGAATGAGGCCGAGCGGGAGATGCTGAGCCAATCGGTTGATGACAGCTTGACGTCGCTCGATCATGGTTCTGGCGCCAAATCCCGATAGAAAATTTTACCTTATTGAATAGAGGCGGTTTCAGATCACACGTGAATCGCTTAAGCGATTCCACTTGTGATCATCCGGCCCTAGTAGGGACGGATCGACCTCGCTATAAAAGTCGACCTAATTGTAATCGGCATCCTTCCCCGAAGAGGTTAGAGACATGAGCGCCATCATCGACATCAATGCCCGTCAAATCCTGGACAGCCGCGGCAATCCCACCGTGGAAGTCGACGTCGTGTTGGAAAGCGGTGCCTCGGGACGGGCCGCGGTGCCCTCCGGTGCCTCCACGGGTGCGCATGAAGCCGTTGAATTGCGTGATGGGGACAAGAAGCTTTATCTCGGCAAGGGCGTCCTCAATGCCGTGGCCGCGGCGAATGGCGAGATTTTCGATGCCATCGGCGGGCTGGAAGCCGACGATCAGGTGAAAATTGACCAGACGATGATCGAGCTGGATGGGACGCCGAACAAGGCGCGCCTTGGCGCCAATGCCATTCTTGGCGTCAGCCTCGCCGTTGCCAAGGCTGCGGCGGAAGAGGCGGGGCTGCCGCTTTATCGCTATGTCGGCGGTACCCAGGCGCGGATCCTGCCGGTCCCCATGATGAACATCATCAATGGCGGCGCCCATGCCGACAATCCCATTGATTTCCAGGAATTCATGGTGCTGCCGGTAGCGGCGCCAAGCGGCAGTGAGGCGATCCGCTGGGGCGCCGAGATCTTCCATGCCTTGAAAGCGCAGTTGAAGGCTGCCGGACATAACACCAATGTCGGCGATGAAGGCGGCTTCGCGCCCAACCTGGCCAGCGCCGAAAAGGCCCTGGACTTCATTATGCAGGCGATTGAAAAAGCCGGCTTCAAGCCCGGCAAGGATGTTGCCCTGGGACTTGATGCCGCTTCTACGGAATTCTTCAAAGACGGCAAATATCATCTGGAGGGCGAAGGCAAGGTGCTGGATGCCGGCGGGATGGTTGACTTCTACGCCAAGCTGGTCGCGGCCTATCCTATCGTCTCAATTGAAGATGGCATGGCTGAAGACGATTGGGCGGGCTGGAAGGCGCTGACCGATAAGCTGGGGGGCAAGGTACAATTGGTGGGCGACGATTTGTTCGTTACCAATCCGGTACGGCTGGCTGACGGCATCAAGCGCGGGGTGGCCAATGCCATCCTGGTCAAGGTCAATCAAATCGGTACGCTGACGGAAACCCTGGAAGCGGTGGAGATGGCGCACAAGGCTGGCTATCGCGCAGTCATGTCGCATCGTTCTGGTGAAACCGAAGATGCCACCATCGCGGATCTCGCGGTCGCGACGAATTGCGGGCAGATCAAGACAGGTTCGCTGTCGCGGTCCGATCGTATCGCCAAGTACAACCAGCTCATTCGCATCGAAGAGCAACTCGGCTCGGCGGCGCGTTATGGTGGTCGCGCAGCCCTGGCACGCTAAATAATCGCTCGATCAACACGATTTTACGTGTCCGATTCGCTTTTGAGTTGACGCCTGGAATCGAGATGTGATTCCGTATTTTTCATGGATCTACGTCGCGAATTCAGGCGCCGCTCGCGCCAAGTACTTTGTCAGCTGCTTGGCGCATGCATAGCGGGATATTTTGTCTACCACGCGGTACAAGGCGACCGCGGGGTCATTGCTTGGATTCAGGTCAACCAACGTCTCGCCCAGGCCCAAGCGGATCTTGATCGCACCAACGAAGAACGTAGTGCGTTGGAGCAGCGTGTCGCTCTCTTGAGCAACAGCAGTCTGGACCTGGATATGCTTGAAGAGCGGGCCCGCGTCATGCTCAATTTCAGCCACCCCGACGACCTTGTGATCTTCCTCGATGATGCGGCAAATAAGGCTTCCTCAGCGCCTCACTCGGTGAATTAACCGGTGTCTGGTTAATCGAAACAAAATCCTTTTGTTTCAGTTTTTTAACCCTCCTTGATTTTGCTGTTCACCTACCCATAATACAAGTCCAACAGGTCGATGGGATGCAAAGTCCCCGTTTCGATCACGCATTTAAAAAAGACCGCACCAAAAGATCACCGTAATTCGTTTCGCAGACCACCATCACCATTCGAAGGGGAGGTTCATGGCAAAGGCAACTCAAGCTAAGGCCGGTGCAGCGCGCGCCGCCCGCGGCAAGGATTCGTCGGCCACCTCGGAAGAGCTCATTGGTTACTATCGTGACATGCTGTTGATCCGCCGCTTCGAAGAGAAAGCGGGACAACTCTACGGCATGGGCCTGATTGGTGGTTTCTGCCATCTCTATATCGGCCAAGAAGCCGTCGTCGTCGGTATGCAGGCTGTGGCCGAGGAGGGCGACAGCATCATCACCAGTTACCGCGATCACGGCCATATGCTGGCTTGCGGCATGGACCCAAAAGGAGTCATGGCGGAACTCACCGGCAGACGGGGCGGCTATTCCAAGGGCAAGGGCGGCTCGATGCACATGTTCAGCCGCGAAAAGGGTTTCTTCGGCGGTCACGGGATCGTCGGTGCCCAGGTGCCGCTCGGAACCGGCCTGGCTTTCGGCCACCATTATCGCGGCGACGGGAAGGTCTGCATGACTTATCTCGGCGACGGCGCGGTCAATCAGGGGCAGGTCTATGAGGCTTTCAATATCGCTTCGCTATGGAAGCTGCCCGTCGTCTACATCATCGAAAACAATAAATACGCCATGGGCACCAGCCAGCAGCGTTCGTCTGCGGGAACCGAACTGTGCAAGCGCGGCACTGCATATGACATCCCCGGCATCCAGGTGGACGGGATGGATGTGCTTAAGGTGCGCGAAGCCGGCGAGATGGCGGTCGCTCATGCCCGCGCCGGTAATGGGCCCTACATCCTGGAAATGATGACCTACCGCTATCGCGGCCATTCGATGTCCGATCCAGCCAAGTATCGCAGCAAGGAAGAAGTTGCGAAGATGCGCCAGGAACATGACCCGATCGATCATCTGAGGGATCGGCTCCTGTCAGGTAACCATACCGATGAAGCGGCCTTGAAGAGTATCGACAAGGAGATCAAGGAGATCGTCTCCACCGCTACCGAATTCGCCCAGAGCAGCCAGGAGCCAGATCCGGCCGAGCTCTATACCGATGTGCTGATCGAGGCCTGAGAGGGATACATATCATGGCGATCGATATTCTGATGCCCGCTCTCTCTCCGACGATGACCGAAGGCAAATTGGCCAAATGGCTGAAGTCGCCAGGCGATCAAGTCAAGGCCGGCGATATCCTGGCCGAGATCGAAACCGATAAGGCCACGATGGAAGTGGAGGCGGTGGATGAAGGTGTCCTCGACCGCATACTGGTCGAAGCGGGCACCGATAATGTAGCGGTCAATAGCGTGATTGCTATCTTGCGCGGCGAAGACGAGGCAGCCGGCACAGAGCCTGCAAAGAAGATGGATGGTGCCACGGCACCGGTGCCCCAGCCCCAAGCGCAAGAGGCAAAGGCGCCCGAAACAAAAGCGCCGGAATCCAAACCTGCCGAACCGAAGGCTGCTGCGCCAAAGGCAGCGCCGATTCCCATGGAAGCGGATTATGCCGGCCCGACCGTCACGCAGACGGTTCGCGAAGCTCTACGCGACGCCATGGCGGAAGAAATGCGCCGTGACGAGAACGTGTTTTTGATGGGCGAGGAGGTCGCGGAATATCAAGGGGCTTATAAGGTCAGTCAGGGCCTGCTGGAGGAATTCGGCGCTCGCCGGGTGATCGATACGCCAATCACGGAACACGGCTTTACCGGGATCGGCGTAGGCGCTGCTTTCAGCGGATTGCGCCCGATCGTCGAATTCATGACCTTCAACTTCGCGATGCAGGCAATCGACCAGATCATCAATTCGGCAGCCAAGACGCTATACATGTCCGGTGGCCAGCTTGGTTGCCCGATCGTCTTCCGTGGGCCCAATGGTGCCGCGGCGCGTGTGGCTGCACAGCATTCCCAATGCTATGCCAGTTGGTATGCCCATTGCCCAGGTTTGAAGGTCGTGGCGCCCTGGTCTGGCGCGGATGCGAAAGGACTGCTGAAATCGGCGATCCGCGATCCCAATCCAGTGATCTTCCTGGAAAACGAGATCCTGTACGGCCAAAGCTTCGAGGTGCCGAGCGATCCCAACTGGATCGTTCCGATCGGCAAGGCGAAGGTTGTGCGTCCTGGCAAGCATGTGACGATCACCGCTTTCTCCCGGATGGTCAGCGTCGCATTATCGGCGGCGGAAGATTTGGCGAAAGAAGGTATCGAGGCGGAAGTCATCGATTTGCGGACGATCCGGCCATTGGATGTCGAAACCATCGTTACGTCAGTTCAGAAGACCAATCGCCTGGTATCGGTCGAAGAGGGCTGGCCCTTCGCCGGCATCGGGTCGGAATTGTCGGCGGTGATGATGGAAGAGGCTTTTGATTGGTTGGATGCGCCGGTGGTGCGCGTCGCCGGTGTCGACGTGCCCATGCCCTATGCCGCCAATCTGGAAAAAATGGCGCTGCCCCAGCCGCAAACGGTGGCGGAAGCAGCTAAACGCGTCTGTTATCGCTGAACAAGCGGACGGTAGGAGGAGGCGATATCATGCCGATCAATATCCTGATGCCCGCTCTGTCACCGACGATGACGGAAGGTAATCTGGCAAAGTGGCTGAAGAACGAAGGCGACGAGGTCAAGGCCGGTGACGTGATCGCCGAGATCGAGACCGACAAGGCGACGATGGAAGTCGAAGCGGTCGATGAAGGCCGTATCGGTAAGATCCTGGTGCCGGCTGGTTCCGAAGGCGTCAAGGTGAATGACGTCATCGCGGTCCTGCTGGAAGAAGGTGAAGATGCCAGCGCCATCGGTAAGGCTGCACCAGCGCCGAAGCCGGCCGAGCAACCGAAGACCGAAGCAAAGCAGGCGGAGCCAAAAGTCGAAAGTGCGCCTCAGGCTGCGCCGACACCTCAAGCTGGTCCTGCAGCGACGCCGGCACCCCGGGTACCGGCAAAAGCTGATGCCGGGGGAAAAAGCGAGCGCATCTTCGCTAGCCCGCTCGCGCGACGTATAGCGACGGAAAAGGGGATCGATCTCGCCGGTATCAATGGATCGGGTCCGCACGGCCGCATCATCCGACACGACGTCGAAGAAGCGGTTGGCAAAGGCGGTGGCGCGAAACCGGCTGCGGCTGCTGCTGCCGGAGCAAAGGCGCCGGCAATTCCCGGCACGCAGGGTTTCGGCGAAGGCGCATTCGATCTCGTTCCCCACACCAATATGCGCAAGACGATCGCGCGGCGTCTGCAGGAATCGAAGCAATTCGTTCCGCATTTCTATCTGACGGTGGATTGCGAAATCGACCGCCTGTTGGAATTGCGCGAGGAGATCAATGCCGCGTCGCCCACTGAAGGCGAAGGCGCTTATAAGCTATCAGTCAACGATTTCCTGATCAAAGCCTGCGCCGTTGCCTTGAAGAAAGTACCCGCTGCGAATGCGTCTTGGAGCGATGACGGCCTCAAGATGTATAAGACGGCTGATATTTCTGTCGCGGTTGCGATTCCCGGCGGACTGGTGACGCCGATCATCCGCGAAGCCGAACGCAAAAGTTTGACAGAGATTTCATCAGAGATGAAATCTCTGGCGAAACGAGCGAAGGACGGCAAACTTAAGCCGGAAGATTACACTGGCGGCAGTTTCTCACTGTCCAATCTCGGGATGTATGGCATCAAGGAATTCAGCGCCATCATCAACCCGCCGCAGGCTTGCATTCTGTCGGTGGGCGCTGGCGAGCAACGTCCGGTCGTTCGCAACGGCAAGATCGAGATAGCGACGGTCATGAGCATCACGCTGTCGGTCGATCATCGGGCCGTCGATGGCGCTCTCGGCGCAGAATATCTGGCAGCATTGAAGCGGCTGATCGAAAAGCCACTCGGCATGCTGGTGTGAGATGACGCTGCAGGGCGTGGCCGCCAGACAAGTAAAGAGCCAGAGTCCTGGGGACCGATCGTCCCGGGGGCGGCGATGACGCGGCGTGGCTGGACCTTGCTGATCGTCGCTCTCGTGGTCCTCGGCCTCGTGGCGATTTATCTTTGGTCAATGCAGCGCCAAGCCCCTATTGTTTCTGCGCGCTATAAAGAGGTCTTCGTTGAGAACTGTCTGAAGCAGGCCAATGACGCGGCCCAGCAGCAGAATAAGCCGTTCAATGAAGAGCAAAAGCAGATGCTCCAGCAGGTCTGTAACTGTGGTGCGGCCCGGAGTTCCTCCGTCTTAA
Source organism: Dongia soli (assembly GCF_034044715.1). NCBI lineage: Bacteria > Pseudomonadati > Pseudomonadota > Alphaproteobacteria > Rhodospirillales > Dongiaceae > Dongia > Dongia soli. The sequence continues at coordinate 639,916 of NZ_JAXCLW010000002.1, forward strand.
GTACGACGGACGTCAACACTTTCCTCGCCAATCCGAGCGATCCGGCGATGCTCGATAAGATCAAGCCAATCCTCGAGGCCTGCGCCAAGGAGTCTCGGGGATCGGGCACCGCGCCGTAACCGGCTGGACGGATCGCGAAAGATGCGCAGATTTCTTCTGATCTTCATTGCGGTCATCGTCGTGACAGCGGCAATCGTCGTTGGCGCTATCGTTTGGACGATCGGCCAGTTGGACGATCCGGCGAGCCGCCCGAGCCTGGCCTTCAAGGCGCGTTTCGCCGAGGGCTGCGTAAAGACCGCGTCGGAAAGTGGGTCAGCCGGCAGCAATGAGCTGAGCGATCAGCAGCGTAACGATCTAGCATCGGTTTGCGATTGCGCGGCGGAATATGTGCGGCAGGATGTTGCTGAGACCGGCGTTGCAGGAACCTTGCATATGCTGATAGTCGAAGGTCCGAAGGCGAAATTGCTGCGTGCCTTGGATAGTTGCCAGACCACACCATCTGCGCCCTAAGGCGCGACGATAGAACCCGCATCCTTGACGGGAAGGAGTTGATGATGAGCGATAATGCCTTCGACCTGATTGTCGTCGGTGGTGGTCCTGGCGGTTATGTCGCCGCCATCCGAAGCGCCCAGCTCGGCTTGAAGACGGCTGTGATCGAACGCGAGCATCTTGGCGGCATCTGCCTCAATTGGGGGTGTATTCCGACGAAGGCGCTGCTGCGCTCGTCGGAGATTGCCCATCTCATCCGCCATGCCGGTGATTACGGCTTCTCGGTCAGCGGTTTCACCATCGATCTGCCAAAAATCGTCGAGCGGTCGCGCAAGGTTGCAGCGCAGCTTTCCGCTGGCGTCAAACATCTCCTCAAGAAGAACAAGGTGACGGTTTTTGACGGCCATGGCCGGCTGAATGGCGCAGGCAAGCTGAGTGTCGAAAAAGACGGCAAGAAACTAGCGGACTTGACCGCGAAGCATATCATCCTGGCGACCGGCGCCCGTGCGCGGGCTCTGCCGGGTCTCGAGCCGGATGGCAAGCTGGTTTGGACCTATAAGGAAGCCATGGTGCCGAAAGAGATGCCAAAAAAGCTGCTGGTGGTCGGCAGCGGGGCGATCGGTATCGAATTCGCCAGCTTCTATCGCGGCCTCGGTGTGGACGTAACTGTCGTGGAAGTGGTCGATCGCATCCTGCCGGTGGAAGATGCGGAAATCTCTGCCTTCGCCCACAAATCCTTCGAGAAGCAGGGTATGAAGATTATCACCGGTGCGGCGGTGAAGGCGCTGAAGAAATCCGATAATTTCGTGACCGCCACGATCGAAAGCGGCGGCAAGTCCCAGGACATCACGGTCGACCGGGTCGTCCTCGCCGTGGGGATCGTCGGTAATGTCGAAAACTTGGGTCTCGAGGGGACCAAGATCAAAGTCGAGAAAGCCCATATCGTCGTGGATGAATTTTGCCGTACCGGCGAGCCCGGCGTTTATGCCATCGGCGATTTGGTCGGCGCGCCATGGCTGGCGCATAAGGCCAGTCATGAGGGCGTGATCTGCGTGGAGAAGATCGCTGGGCTCAACGATGTTCATCCGTTGGATGTCCGCAGCATTCCCGGATGCACCTATTGCTCGCCCCAGATCGCCAGTGTCGGCCTGACCGAACAGGCGGCCAAGGACAAAGGTTATGAGATCAAGGTCGGCCGTTTTCCCTTTATCGGCAATGGCAAGGCGATCGCCCTGGGCGAGCCGGAGGGCATGGTCAAGACCGTGTTCGACGCCAAGACCGGCGAATTGCTGGGGGCTCATATGATCGGGGCCGAGGTGACGGAACTCATTCAGGGTTATACAATCGCCAAGACATTGGAGACCACCGAAGCGGAACTGATGCATACCGTCTTCCCGCATCCGACCCTATCGGAAATGATGCATGAGGCGGTCCTGGCAGCTTATGGTCGGGCCATCCATTACTAAGGAATTCGCGATGAGCGAGAAGGCAGCAGCTTTACGGCACCCGGAAAAGGCGCACCGGCCGGATACGCCGGTCCAGCGTAAGCCGGATTGGATTCGCGTCAAGGCGCCGGTCAGCATTGAATATGCCGAGACCAAGGCGCTGATGCGGCGGCTCAATCTGAATACGGTTTGCGAGGAAGCGGCCTGCCCGAATATCGGCGAGTGCTGGAAACAGAAGCATGCGACGGTGATGATCCTGGGATCGGTTTGCACCCGGGCCTGTGCGTTCTGCAACGTGGCGACCGGCCGGCCGGATCTGCTCGATCCGCATGAGCCGGCGCATGTCGCCGAGGCGGTCGGGCAGCTCGGCCTCAATCATATCGTGATCACATCAGTCGATCGCGACGATCTCGATGACGGTGGTGCGGCGCACTTTGCCGAAACCATCCGACGCATTCGCGATGCCTCACCCGAAACGACGATTGAAGTTCTGACACCCGATTTCCAGAAGAAGCCGGGGGCGTTGGAAACGGTCATCGAAGCCCGGCCGGATGTCTTCAATCACAATCTGGAAACAGTGCCACGGCTCTATCGCAATGTGCGGCCTGGTGCGCGTTACTATGCGTCGCTGCGCCTGCTGCAGAAGGCGAAGGAAGTCGATTCCAAGATGTTCACCAAATCCGGCTTGATGGTTGGATTGGGTGAGAGCTTCGACGAAGTCTGCCAGGTGATGGACGACATGCGAGCCGCCGACGTCGATTTTCTGACGATCGGCCAATATCTCCAGCCGACCCGCAAGCACCACCCGGTGGATCGTTTCGTACCACCGGAGGAATTCGATCAATTGAAACGCCAGGGGCAGGGAAGGGGCTTCCTGCTGGTTGCCGCGTCGCCGCTGACACGCTCGTCGCATCATGCGGGCGAAGATTTCAAACGGTTGCAGGCTGCGCGCGCCGCTCAGCAGAAAACGGCTCCGGCGGCGTGATGAAGGTCCATTCGGAACAGCGTAATCTGCCCTATCGGGCGGAGCAGATGTTCGATTTGGTGGCCGATGTCGGCCGCTATCCCGAATTCCTGCCCTGGTGCCTCGGTGCCCGCATCCGGGAAAAGCGCGAGGACCTCGTCGTCGCCGATCTGATGATCGGTTTCAAGATGGTGCGCGAGCGCTTCACCAGCCGCGTCCACCTGGACCGGCCGGACTTGCGCATCGATGTCGAATATATCGATGGTCCGTTTAAATATCTGAAGAATCATTGGACCTTTGCCGATCTCGGCAACGGGCATTGCCGGGTGGATTTCCATTTGGAGTTCGAATTCAGCTCGGCCGTCTTGCAGAAGCTGATCGGCGTCCTATTTCATGAGGCCGTGCGTCGCATGGTTTATGCATTCGAAATGCGGGCGGCGCAGCTTTACCGATAGCCTGCTCCGGCCGATCGCAGTCTCTGCGCAATTCGAAAAAGACCCGGCCTTCCAGCCGCTCGAAGCGATCGGCTTTGCGCCGGAAATCGGCACGTGTGGTGGCGACCGCACCAATCACTGCATCCAGCGCGTCGCCGCCAATATTGTCGAGCAATTGCTGGCGCAAGGCACGCTTGGGGGCCGCCAGCAGATTGAGCTCGATTAGGCAATCGAGAATGCGTTGCCGGGACCGGCGATGCAGTGCGGTGCGGCCTTTGTAGGAGGGATAGCAATCGAGATGTTTGAGGCTGCAGGCGGCGCAGACTTCCATGATCGTCGGTATGCCGCGCCGGCTCGTCATTTGCGGAATGACGATGGCCTTCTTGCTGACGATGAGCGGATGCAGCAGATGTGCCATACCCCACCAGGCCTGGCGATAGAGCCGTAGGTTATATGAATTGAAGGGTGTTCCGGCCAGCCGATCGGTCTGGCGCTTGATCTCAATCAGATTGGTGCGCGTGCGGTTGAGCAGGCGATATGCATCGTGATCCGGGAACCGGGCCGGAAAGCCGGTAATGAAATCGGTCCAGCGTGCCGCATCGACTAGTTCGGCCGGCAGGCTGAACGGGAAATCGCAGCCGGCCACTGTCTGCGGCATGGCGGCAATGTGGCGTGCCAAGGCCGGCAAGGCCAATTGCGGCGCGACGCCAGAATTCGGCAGCTCGGTCGCGGGAAAACAGCGATCGATGACCAGGGGCGCATCATAGGCGGCCGGATCATGCTGTGCCTCGGCAATCCAAATCTTGCGGCCGGCATCGCTCGCGCCGCTGAAATCGATGCCGAGGATGCGCTTCATCTGGCGGCGTCGGATAACAGCTCGAGCGCACGCATGACGCTTTGCAGCCGAACCTCGTGCCGGCGCCCTTCGAAGACATGGCGTTCGACCTTGGCATGGGGATCGCCTTGTTTCGCAATGCCGAGATAGACGAGCCCGACCGGCTTTTCGGCCGATCCGCCGCCGGGACCGGCAATGCCGGTGACGGCGACGGCGACCTGTGCGCGGGAACGCGCAACGGCGCCCAGGGCCATTGCGGCCGCAACCGGATCGCTAACGGCCCCATATTGCTCGATCAGCGCCGCCGGTACGCCCAGCAAATCGGCTTTCGCTTCGTTCGAATAGGTGACGAAGCCCCGATCCACGACATCGGAAGAGCCGGCGATTTCCGTCAGCGTGGCGGCAATCAGGCCGCCCGTGCAGGATTCCGCCGTCGCGATCATCCAGCCACGCTGGCGGTAAAGGTCCAACAGGGCCGGGATATCCATCGCATTCTCTCCGTGTTTGTTGGTCTATCCGATAGGCAAGGCAACCGTTGCAGTTGCCTGGGCGGCAACACCTTCGCCGCGGCCAGTGAAGCCGAGCTTTTCTGTCGTTGTCGCCTTCACGCTAACCCGGTCGCGCTCGATGCCGAGGATCTCCGCAACACGCGTTACCATCGCGTCGCGATGAGGGCCGATCTTTGGCTTTTCGCAGATGATGGTGATGTCGCAATGGGTGATGCTGCCGCCCCGTTGCTGCACAAGCTTGTTGGCATGGGCCAGGAATTTCCACGATTCGGCGCCCTTCCATTGCGGATCGCTCGGCGGAAAATGAGCGCCGATATCCTTCGCCGAAATCGCGCCCAGGACGGCATCGGTCAGGGCATGCAATGCGACATCGGCATCGGAATGACCTTCCAGGCGCCATTCGCAGGGAATTTTGATGCCACACATATGCACGCCGTCACCTTCGATCAATCGATGGACGTCGAAGCCATTGCCGGTGCGGTATTCGAAAGCCTGACTCATTTTGGGATTCAACATCCTTTCCGCGCGCGCCAGGTCGGCCGGCGTCGTGATTTTGAAGTTATCTTCATGCCCCAGTACGAGAGCGACATCAATGCCGGCTGCCTCGGCGACACCCGCATCATCCGTCATTTCGGCATCGCGACCCATCACGGCATGGTGGGCTGACAGAATGGTGTTGTAGTGGAAGCCCTGGGGCGTCTGTGCGCGCCACAGGCCGTTGCGATCGACGGTCAGACCGCTGAAGCTGCCGGCTGCCCGCTTGAGCGTATCCACTACCGGCACCGCGACCAAGGCGGCCGGATGTGTGGCCAAAGTGTCCAATGTGCGGTCGATTGTCGCGGCATCCAGAAAGGGACGGGCAGCATCGTGAATGAGCACCAGATGAGGTGATAAGTCGGCCAGACTTTCCAATCCCAGGCGGACCGATTCCTGCCGGGTTTGGCCGCCATGTACCGGCGGCAGCAGGTCCAACCCGGTCGTCGCCGTCTCATAAAGCGCCTGATAGGTGGGATTGATTACAACCCTGACACCGGCAACGCGCGGATGCGACAGGAAGGTTTCCAGGCAATAGCGCAGGAGAGGTTTGCCGGCGAGGGTCAAAAACTGTTTCGGTATTTCGCCACCGACCCGCAGGCCGCTACCGGCGGCCACGACCAGGGCTATCGCTTTTGTCATTTCGCACCAGATTCGTCTTATGGGCGGTGTCTCGATAGGCCGTCGGACGCCGTTTGCCAAGGCGGCGCAGTTTAAACATAATGCGCGCCATGTCGACCATCGGACTTCCTGAAATCATTGCCGTTATCGGCCTCATTCCGCTCAGCATCGCTGGTCTGCGGGGACAGCTCGGGCGGCCGCCGTTATTTTGGCTCCTGTTGTTGATCGCGGCAATTCCGCCGGTCAGCCTGGTTTGGCAGACCGTGCATAACGGTTGGCAGGCCGGCTTGGCGGCGACCTTGTGGGTCAGCATAGCGACCATTCTGGTGCTCTACGGCATCGTCGCGGCCTTCAACCGCATGGCGATCGGCCTTAGCGCCCTGTTGGCGCCGTATCTGCTCCTGCTGGCGGTCCTGGCGACCTTGGCGCATTGGTTTGCGCGGTCGGAGGCGGTCAATCTCGCCTCGGTTCCCTGGTTTGCCGTGCATATCCTTTTGGCCGTGGGAAGCTATGCGCTGCTTACCATCACGGCTGTCGCCGCCCTAGCCATCGTCCTGCAGGAGCGGGCTATGAAGCGGCGGCGGCAAGGCTGGACCTCGGCGACCCTGCCACCGGTTGCGGAGACTGAGCGGTTGCAGCAGTACCTGCTTTGGGTCGCGGCCCTATGGATGGGGGCGGCCTTGGCGACAGGAGCGGCCAATGAGTTCCTGGAGACCGGCCGGTTTCTGCTGATGACGCATAAGATCCTGCTCTCCTGCCTGGCCTTCGCCGTGATTGTGGTTTTCCTGATCTTGCATCAGGCGACCGGCTTACGCGGGCGGCTTGCGGCGCGTTGGCTGTTGGCCGGCTATCTCTTGCTGACGTTGGCCTATCCGGGTGTGAAGTTCGTGCGGGATATACTCCTAGGGTAGCGACGCCCCGGCATCCGAAATCTATTGCATTTTTGCCTCGGGCGCGTAGAAATCGCCCAGAAAATAGGCAGCTTACATTGGTGCTGAAAAAATGAGCATCCAGATCGGTCCGGTCGAAATTGCGGACCCCGTCATTCTCGCGCCAATGTCCGGCGTGACCGACATGCCCTTCCGCCGCCTGGTGAAGCGTTGCGGGGCAGGGCTCGTCGTGTCCGAGATGATCGCCAGCGAGGCGATGATCCGGCAGACCCGGCAGTCGATGAAAATGTCGACCAATTGTGCCGAGGAATTTCCCATGTCGGTGCAGCTTGCCGGCTGCGAACCGCAGGTGATGGCGGAGGCGGCGAAGCTCAACCAGGACCGCGGCGCGGCGATCATCGATATCAATTTCGGCTGCCCGGTGAAGAAGGTAGTCAACGGCCATGCCGGCTCGGCATTGATGCGCGATGAGCCGACAGCGGCTAAAATCCTGGAAGCGACGGTTAAGGCGGTCGATCTGCCTGTAACGTTGAAGATGCGCATGGGCTGGGATCACAGCAGCCTCAATGCGCCGACCTTGGCTCGTATCGCCGAATCCGTCGGTATTCGGATGATCACCATTCACGGCCGCACACGCTGCCAGCTCTATAACGGCTCCGCTGACTGGGCGTTCGTTCGCCGGGTCAAAGAGGCCGTCTCGATCCCGGTCATCGTCAATGGTGATATCACCACCCTCGAAGATGCGAAGACCGCTCTCGATCTGTCCGGCGCCGATGGCGTGATGATCGGTCGCGGCGCCTATGGCAAGCCCTGGTTCCTGTCGCAGGTCATGGCCTATCTCAAGACCGGCCAGCGTCTGCCGGATCCGCCGCTGCAGCAGCAACTGGATATCCTCCTGGAGCATTATGAGACGATGCTGGAGCATTATGGGGTCAGCGGCGGGCTGAAGATCGCGCGCAAGCATGTTGCCTGGTATTCGAAGGGCCTGTTCGGCTCGGCTGAATTCCGTACCCGGATCAATCAGATCGACGACCCCAAGCAGGTTACAGCCGCCATCAAGGACTTTTACCTGCCGCAGATCGATCGACTGGCGGCGTGACCGTGTCGCGCGGCGGCCAGGCAATACGTGTCGCCCCGTTAACCGGTCAATCTGAGTCGGTAAATATGGAAGCGACGGCAACGACTGACATTTCCGATCGCGGCACAATTCTCGAAACCTTGCCGATTGCCGTCATCACGCTCGATGCGAATGATGTTGTTGTCGACGCCAATGCGGCCGCTGAAAGTCTGCTGGGGCAAAGCCGCGCTTTGCTGCGCGTCACGCCGCTGCGCGAAATCATTGCCGCCGATAATCCGTTGTTCGGCCTGATTGCCACAGCCCGCCATCAGCAGATCTCCGTTGTGGAATACGATCTCGCATTAGGCGGACCGCGCTTCGATGCTGCCCATATGGCGGTTGAGATCGCCCCTATGGCGGAACGGCCGGATCATGTCGTCGTGGCGCTGCTCAATCGCGGCATCGAACATCGGATCTCTCAGCAACAGATGGGCCGCGATGCGGCGCGCTCGGTTCGTGCCATGGCTGGGATGCTGGCGCATGAAGTCAAAAATCCGCTTTCCGGGATTCGCGGTGCTGCGCAGCTTTTGGAAGCCAAGTTGAACGGCGCCGATCTGCAACTCGCGGAATTGATTCGCGAGGAGACCGACCGCATCGTTGCTCTGATCAATCGCATGGAAATGTTCACCGACGACCGGGCCCCGCGTCTGGAGGCGGTCAATATTCACGAGGTCCTCGACCGTGTGCGGCGATTGGCGCAGCATGGGGTGGCGGCGAAGATCGATTTCCAGATGCATTTCGATCCGTCCTTGCCGCCGGTCAACGGCAATCGCGACATGCTGATCCAGGCCTTCTTTAATCTGGTGCGCAATGCGGCGGAAGCCTGTCCAGCGGAAGGTGGCATGATCACCCTGACGACCAGCTATCAGACCGGTTTGCGGCTGGGGAACCGGGCCGGATCCTGGCGCTATAACCGATGCGTCACCGTGACCGTTGAAGATAATGGCAGCGGAATTCCGACACATCTGCAAGCCCGCCTGTTCGATCCCTTCGTCAGTGAAAAGCCCGGCGGCAAGGGGCTCGGCCTCGCGCTTGTTGCAAAGATCGTGCAGGATCATGCCGGCATCATTGAATTCACCAGCGAACTCGGCAAAACCCAATTTTCCATCATGCTGCCGCTGCATGAAGAGCAGCGGCCGAGAAAAGCCGGGAGCGCACCATGACGTCGACCATCCTGGTGGCAGATGATGATCGCGCCATTCGCCTGGTTTTGAGCCAGGCACTTTCCCAATTGGGGCATGATGTGCGCGCTGCCAGCGATGCGGCGACATTATGGAATTGGATCGAACGTGGCGAGGGCGATGTCGTGATCACCGATGTCGTCATGCCGGATGAGAACGGCCTGGACCTTATTCCGCGGATCAAGACCCAGCGGCCGGATTTGCCGATCATTGTCATGAGCGCGCAGAACACCTTGCTGACGGCGATCCGCGCAACCGAAAGGGGGGCTTTCGAATACCTGCCCAAGCCCTTTGATTTGCGGGCGCTGATCGGTGCAGTCGAACGGGCATTAAGCCAGGCGGGGCAGCCGGCGCCGGAAACCGGGACCGCCGAGGGAGAGGTTTTGCCGCTGATCGGTCGTTCCCCGGCGATGCAGGAGATCTACCGGGTCCTGGCGCGGCTGGTGAACACAGATATGACCACGCTGATTCATGGTGAATCCGGTACCGGCAAGGAATTGGTCGCACGAGTTCTACATGATTTCGGCCGTCGTAAGGAGATGCCCTTTATCGCCATCAATATGGCTGCCATTCCCCGTGACCTCATCGAAAGCGAATTGTTCGGCCATGAAAAGGGCGCCTTTACCGGTGCGGTGAGCCGCGGCAGCGGACGGTTCGAGCAGGCCAGCGGCGGCACGTTGTTTCTGGACGAGATCGGCGACATGCCGCTTGAGGCACAAACCCGCCTGTTGCGGGTTTTGCAGACCGGCGAATTCACGCCGGTCGGTGGCCGCCAGACGATCAAGGCCGATGTCCGGATCATTGCTGCGACCCATCGCGACCTGCGGCAGATGATCAAGCAGGGGAGTTTCCGCGAAGATCTGTTCTATCGCCTGAACGTGGTGCCGCTGAAATTGCCGCCATTGCGGGAACGGCTAGAGGATATCGCGGATTTGGCGCGTCATTTCCTGCACCAGACAGAGCAGGAGGGGATGCCGGCCAAGCATCTGGATACCAATGCGATTGCCGAGCTGAAACGGCACGATTGGCCTGGCAATGTGCGAGAACTGGAAAATTTGATGCGGCGAATTGCCGTGCTTTATAGCGAGACCCTGATCGACGCCCGCATCATCACGTCGGCACTGGCGGATCAGGATCTGGGTGTCACGGCGGTCTCTCTGCCGGAACCGAACCGGCCAGCGGAATTGCTTGCGCCCGGCGAAGAGACATTGGGGCAGTCCGTTGAGCGGCATTTGCGCGCTTATTTCCTGGCGCATGAAGGTCGCTTGCCGGCGGCTGGGCTCTATGACAGGGTATTGCAGGAAGTCGAGCGCCCCTTGATCTCCCTGTCCTTGGATGCGACGCGGGGCAATCAAATCAAAGCAGCTGATTTGCTTGGTCTGAACCGCAATACCTTGCGCAAGAAACTGCGTGAGCTTGATATCCAGCCATCCCGCGGTAAATGACGGTGATACAAATGATGGCGGCAGGCAGATGACGACGATCATGGCGGGGCCCAAGAAACACCAGCGACCTAAATTGCTGCACCGCTTGGTTGACTGGGCCGACCGGATCAATCTGGAACGCAACATCGCCTATCTTTTGATGGTGATAGGTCTTGCCTGCGGTTTCGCGACCTATCTTATCATGGCGGATTACTGGCGCACCCAAAGTCCCGCCAAAGCCATTTCCTATTTGTTAATGGCCGATTTGGTGGTCGTGTTGTCTCTCGGCACGATCATTGCGCGGCGGGTGGTCCAGCTCTGGCTATCGCATCGGCGCGGCTTGGTCGGAGCGAAACTGCATTCGCGTCTGGTGCTGCTATTCGGTCTGGTGGCGCTGACGCCAACCATTATCGTTTCGGTCTTTTCCACGACATTTCTGAATTACGGCCTCAATGTCTGGTTCGGCGATCGGGTGCGCAGTGCCGTCGAAAGCTCGCAGAACGTTGCCCAGTCCTATCTGCTTGAACAACAGCAGCGAATTGCCAATGACGCTTTGTCGATGGCCAATGAAATCCGGTTGCAGGATTTTCTGAACATCATTGATCCCGGCCGTGGCCAGGCATTTCTCGACCGCCAGATCGATCTTCGCGATATTTCCGAAGCCGTGATTGTCAGCAGCTCCCGCCGTATCGTGGCCCGCAGCAGCCTCAGCCTGATGATGGAATTCGATCTTGGTATACCGGACGGCGCCTTTATGCGGGCCCGGGACGGCAAGCCTATTATTCTGCCCGCTGATGAGGGGGACAGGATTCGCGCCTTGGTACAGATCGATCCGACCTCGGATCTTTTCCTCTATGTCGGCCGGCTGATCGATGATCGCGTCCTATCCAGTGTGCGCCGGAACGAAGATGCCGTGCAGCTCTATAACCAGTTGGAGCGTGCTAGGTCGCAATGGCAAATCACCGTGCCGTTGATTTTCGGCATCATGGCTTTGTTGCTGCTGACCGGCGCGGTTTGGGTGGCCATCCTCTCCGCCAGCCAGCTCGTCCGGCCGATTACCCGCCTGGTCGTTGCAGCGCAAAAGATCGGTGATGGCGATCTAGGTGCCCGCGTCAAGGTGGGCAAGCGAGACGATGAGTTGAACTCGCTCAGCCGCACGTTCAACGTCATGGCGATCCAGTTACAGACCCAGCAGCAGGCGCTTATCGCTGCCAATCGCCAGGCAGAGGACCGCCGGCAATTTACCGAACTGGTCTTGTCAGGCGTTTCAGCCGGCGTGATCGGACTCAATGAGCAGGGCGAAATTGACTTGCCGAACCGTTCGGCTTCGGAATTGCTCGGCATCAATCTGCTGGACCACCGCGGCCGCGACCTCGGTGATGTCGTTCCGGAAATGGCGGAGATCATCAATCAGGCGCGGTTACGGCAAAGCGGTTCGGCTGAAGGCCAAATCAATCTGACAGTCGATACGATGACGCGGACCTTCCATGTCCGCGTCATTTCGGAAGAGGGCGGAGACGGACATACCCGACTTGTTGTTACCTTCGACGATGTATCGGAATTGTTATCGGCCCAGCGCAAGGCTGCTTGGGCGGATATTGCACGCCGTATCGCACACGAGATCAAAAATCCGTTAACACCCATTCAGCTGTCGGCTGAACGCCTGAAGCGCAAATATTTGAAGCAAATCACGCAAGACCCGGAAACCTTTACGGTTTGCACCGACACCATCGTCCGGCAAGTTGGCGATATCGGCCGAATGGTCGATGAATTCTCTGCATTTGCGCGTATGCCGGCCCCTGTTCTTCGGGCTGAAAATATCAACGATCTATCACGCCAGGCATTGTTTCTACAGCAGAATGCCAATCCGGCCATTAGCTATACGAGTGACTTGCCGAGCCTTTCGGTGGTTCTGAATTGTGACAGTGCCCAGTTTAATCGTGCGTTGACCAATCTATTGCAGAATGCGGCAGATGCCATTGAAGGTCGCCTGGAAGAACAGCGCCAGGCTATTGCCGATGGCCAGTTGGATGTCGCGGAACCGGGCCATATCCATCTCTGGATACGGGACACTGGGAGTGGTATTGCTGTCGGTGTCGACGATAATGGGCGTGGCCTGCCGAAGCAGGGGCGGGAGCGTCTGACTGAGCCTTATGTGACCACGCGTGCCAAAGGAACCGGTTTGGGTTTAGCGATCGTAAAGAAAATTATGGAGGATCACGGCGGTAAGCTGATCCTTGCTGATCGGGATGGCAATGGGGCCTCGGTACAATTGTTATTCCCGAGTGATGCCATCGCGAGCGACCGGTCGGTGCGTGCGGTACAGGCGTAAGAGTAAGAAAAATGTCAGCTATTGTGGCGGGTCTCATCTGTCATCGCAGGAACCTCACCTATCGGATGGTAGCGGTCATGCTATGCAATCCGAGCATTCAGCTTGTGTTTGGCAGAAGAGACCGGACAGGGTAAATCAGGATCATGGCGCGCGACATACTGATTGTCGATGATGAGGCCGATATTCGCCTGCTGATCGCCGGGATCCTCGGTGACGAAGGCTATCAGACCAGGGAGGCGGCGGAGAGCGATACAGCGCTCGACCTGCTGCGCCAGCGGCAACCGAGCCTCATCATCCTGGATATTTGGCTGCAAAACAGCACCCTGGACGGCATGGCGTTATTGAACGTCGTCAAGGCCGATTGGCCCGACGTACCCGTCATCATGATCAGCGGTCACGGCAATATCGAAACCGCCGTTAACGCGATCAAGCATGGCGCCTATGATTTCATCGAGAAACCGTTCAAGGCGGACCGGCTTCTGGTCATCATCGAACGTGCCTTGGAAGCCGCGCGGCTGCGTCGAGAAAATCAGGAATTGCGCGTCCGCGCCGGCGGCGATCTCGAACTGATCGGCAATTCGGCCGCGATGCAGCAATTGCGTCAGGCGATCGAACGTGTCGCGCCAACCGGCAGCCGGGTGCTGTTTTCCGGTCCTCCAGGCAGCGGCAAGGAGGTCGCGGCGAGATTATTACATCGGCGATCGAAGCGGGCAAATTCGCCCTTCGTTGTCGTCAATTGCGCGACGATGCATCCTGATCGTCTGGAAATCGAATTGTTCGGCGTGGAAAAAGGCAGCGACGGCGCCGACGGCGCCGGCAAGGTCGGTTTCCTGGAACAGGCCCATGGCGGCACATTGCTCCTGGATGAGGTGGCCGATATGCCGCTGGAGACCCAGGGGAAGATCGTCCGGGCATTGCAGGACCAGACCTTCGAACGGGTAGGGGGCAAGACGAAAGTCGAAGTTGATGTCCGCGTCATCGCCTCGACCAGCAAGGATCTCCAAGCGGAAATGGCCGCCGGACGCTTCCGCCAGGATCTCTTCTACCGTCTGAATGTGGTGCCAATGCGGTTGCCGCCGCTGAAGGAGCGCCGTGACGATATCGGCAGCCTGCTGGAACACTTCATGGCGCAGGCTGCTGAGGTTTCCGGCTTGCCGCCGCGCACTTTGGGCGACGATGCCCGGGCGATCCTGCAAGCTTACGATTGGCCGGGGAATGTGCGGCAGCTGCGCAATGTGATCGACTGGCTGCTGATCATGGCGCCGGGTGAATCCAATGAACAGATTCGCAGCGATATGCTGCCGCCGGATATCGGCGCGATGTCGCTTTCGCCGATGGCGTTGAACGACAGCAGCGAGGTCATGTCGTTGCCGCTACGCGAAGCGCGCGAGATTTTCGAACGACGCTATCTGGAATCTCAGGTGACGCGATTCGGCGGCAATATTTCGCGGACGGCCAGCTTCGTCGGCATGGAGCGTTCCGCCTTGCACCGCAAATTACGCTCTCTTGGCATAACGACATCCGAACGCGGGGATAAGCCCGAGGGCCAATAGGATGAAAGTAGTGATCTGCGGTGCTGGCCAGGTCGGCTCGAGCATCGCGAAATACCTCGCGCACGAGCGCAATGACGTCACCATCGTCGATTCCGATCAGGCGCTGATCCGCGAAATCACCGATCAATTGGAAGTCCAGGGCATTGTCGGCCATGCCTCGCATCCCACCGTCCTGGAGCAGGCCGGCTTGCGTGATGCCGATCTGCTGATTGCCGTCACGGCGTCGGATGAGGTCAACATGATGGCTTGTCTGATCGCCCATAGTATTTTCGACGTCCCCACCAAGATTGCCCGGGTGCGGGAGCAAAGTTACCTGGAAACGAAGTGGTCCTCGATCTTCAATCCCGATCATCTGGGAATCGATGCAGTCATTTCCCCTGAGATTGAGGTTGCCGAGGCCATTCATCGTCGTCTGGAAGTTCCGGGCGCTTTCGATGCCGTGCCTCTGGCTGACAATCTGGTCACCTTGGTCGGTGTCCGCTGCACGGCAACCTGCCCGATCATCAATACGCCGCTGCGTCATCTGACGACCTTGTTTCCTGATCTGCATGTCTCGGTGATCGGCATTGTGCGCAACGATGTTAAAATTATCCCGAGCGACAACGAGATGATGTTGCCGGGAGATGACGTCTATTTCATTGCCGACACAACCCATCTGAAACGGGCATTGGCTGCCTTCGGCCATGAAGAAGCGGAGGCGCGGCGCCTAATCATTGTCGGCGGCGGCAATATTGGCCTCTGTCTGGCGGAGCTGCTAGCGAAGCGCAATCATGGCACGGAAGTCAAGATCATCGAATTGGATAACGATCGGGCTGCCGTAGTGGCCGGTCGTTTGCCGAACCGGGTGGTAATCCAAGGGGACGCGCTCGATCCGCGTATTTTGCAGGAAGCCAATATCGAAGGCAGCGAGACGATCATCGCGGTCAGTAATGATGATGAGGTTAATATCCTCGCCTCACTTCTTGCTAAGCGCGCCGGCTGCCAGCGTTCCGTCACACTGATCAATACCTCGAATTATGCGCCTCTCGTTGGATCACTCGGGATCGATGCGGTCGTCAGTCCACGCGCGACGACGGTGTCGATTATTCTCCAGCATGTGCGGCGCGGCCGAATTCGCGGCGTGCATTCGCTGGGAGATGATTTCGGTGAGCTGATCGAGATTGAGGTGCTCGAAGCATCGCGCCTGGCCGGCACATCGATCCGGGCGGCGAAGTTGCCCAAGGGCGTGATCATCGGCGCCCTTGTTCGCGGCAAGAGCGTCATCATCGCGTCTGGTGATACGGTCATAGAGCCGGATGACCGTGTTATTCTCTTCGCCGCGCCGGAGGCAGTGCGCCATGTTGAGCGCATGTTCGCGGTACGTTTGGAATTCTTCTGATAACTGATTGTGTCGGTTGGTGCTGTATGTCTCGTTTCTGCTATGTTAATGGTCGCTATCTGCCGCATGCCAATGGCATGGTTCATATCGAGGATCGCGGCTATCAACTCGCCGACGGTATTTATGAAGTTGTGCCGATCTATCACGGCAAGCTCGTCGATATGGAGCAACATCTGGATCGGCTAGCCTATTCCTTGGGTGAGCTGCGCATTGCGCCGCCGATGGAGAGAAATGCGCTGCGGCTGGTGATGCGTGAGCTGATTGCCCGCAACGGCGTCACCAATGGTCTCATCTATCTCCAGGTGACGCGTGGCGTCGCACCACGCGAGCACAAATTTCCGAAGAAGACGAAAAGTTCGCTGGTCATGACGACCAAGAAGACCAAGCCGGTGGCGCCGGAGCTGCTGGAGAAAGGCGCCGCCATCATCACCCAGCGGGATCTTCGTTGGCTGCGGCGGGACATCAAATCGATCGGTCTCTTGCCGAATGTGCTGGCGAAGCAGGCCGCGTCGGAACAGGGTGCTTTCGAAGCCTGGCTGGTGGATGATGCCGGCTATATCACCGAGGGAAGTTCGACCAATGCCTGGATCGTCAAAGCCGGCCCCGACGGCAAGGCACGCGAACTGATCACGCGCCCCCTGGGACATGACATCCTGGGCGGCATCACGCGGCGCGGTGTCGTCGATTTGGCGAAAGAGCAGGGACTAAATCTGGTCCAGCGGCCGTTTTCACTGGAGGAGGCGCTGTCGGCCGCCGAGGCCTTTCAGACCAGCAGCAGCGCTTTCGTTTTGCCGGTGACGTCAATCGACGGCAAAGCCATCGGCGATGGCAAGCCCGGTCCGATGACCATGCGGTTGCGCGAGATCTACTGCCGTTACGCGGAGCAGGGCGAATGACCGTGGCGCTTCTGTCGAAACCGCGCGCGGTTCTGTTCGATTGGGATAATACGCTGGTGGATAGCTGGGCGGTAATCCATGCGGCGATGAATCATACGCTCGAAGCGCTAGGCCATCCGCTTTGGACCCAGGCGGAGACGGAGGCGCGCGCCCGCAACTCGCTTCGAGATAGTTTTCCTAAACTTTTCGGTGATGACTGGCCGAAAGCGGAAAAGCTTTTCTACGATCATTTCAGTGCCGTTCACCTGAGCCACCTGCATCCGCTGCCGGGAGCCGAAGCCTTGCTGAAAGCTTTCCATGAAGCAGGCATTTATCTGGCTGTGGTCAGCAATAAGCGGGGTGCCTTCTTGCGCACCGAGGCTCAGCATCTCGGCTGGGACCGATACTTCTCTGTCCTGGCGGGCGCAGGTGATGCGGCGCGCGACAAGCCGGCTAAGGAACATGTCGATCTCGCACTGCAGGGTTCCGGCATCGAAGCCGGGCCGGAGGTCTGGTTCGTTGGTGATACCGACATCGATCTGGAGTGTGCAGGCCTCGCCGGCTGCGTGCCGATCCTGTCGCGCGCAACCCCACCCGCTGTGGGGGAATTTGGCGATCATCCTCCCGTTCTACATGTAGCCGGTTGTCAGGCGTTAACGGAATACCTGAGTCAACTTTAACACTTGCCCTTTGGGTTTCTTCCCCGGGTAACTTATGTTACTCGTAGTTTCGGTGGGTTCATCGACCCGACCGCAACTAATGATGTCGCCTTCTCCGGGTGC
Organism: Dongia soli; assembly: GCF_034044715.1. Lineage (NCBI taxonomy): Bacteria > Pseudomonadati > Pseudomonadota > Alphaproteobacteria > Rhodospirillales > Dongiaceae > Dongia > Dongia soli. The sequence continues at coordinate 657,279 of NZ_JAXCLW010000002.1, forward strand.
ATCGGGCCGAACCGGCCCCAAAAATAAGGAATAGAAAAATGGCAAACGAAAAATCTCAAAGCGTCCAGGACGTGTTTCTGAACAGCATCCGCAAAAGCAAGATGCCGGTCACGATCTTCCTGGTGAACGGTGTCAAACTGCAAGGTATCGTAACTTGGTTTGATAATTTTTCCGTTCTGTTGCGGCGCGATGCGCATTCCCAACTGGTTTACAAGCATGCGATCTCGACGATCATGCCGGCTGGTCCGTTGCAGCTGTTCGACGGCGCCAAGGAAAGTGACGAAGGTTGAGATTATGAAACTGTCCGGCGCGGCCATAGCCGCGCCGGACAGAGAATAGGAAATAGGTGAGTAAGAACGATCGCCCGGCGACTGCGACCGGTCAGCTGGATATTGATGGCGTACGCCATGGCGATCGGGCATTGGTCATTCATCCGGATTTGCGGCAGGCAGCACGGCCTGCAAGCGGGCCGGGCCGATCCCCTGAAGCGCGACTGGCGGAAGCTTGCGGCCTGTCGCTCGCCATCGATCTCAATATCGTCGCCGCGGAAGTCATCCGTCTGAATGCGGTCAAACCGGCAACCTTGATCGGTGGCGGTGCGGTGGAGCGTCTGCGCGACCTGATTGAGGCGGAAGAAATCTCCGTCGTCATCGTCGATGGCGCGGTCACGCCGATTCAGCAGCGCAATCTGGAAAAGGCTTGGAATGCAAAGGTCATCGACCGCACCGGCCTGATCCTGGAAATCTTCGGCGAGCGGGCGCGCACGCGGGAGGGCCAGTTGCAGGTGGAATTGGCAGCTTTGTCCTATCAGCGCAGCCGCCTCGTGCGGTCATGGACCCACTTGGAACGGCAGCGCGGCGGCTTCGGCTTCCTCGGCGGTCCCGGTGAATCCCAGTTGGAAATCGACCGTCGCTTGATCGATGAGCGCATGGTGCGGATCAAGCGCGATCTCGATGATGTCAGGCGGACGCGCGGCTTGCATCGCCGGGCACGTCAGCGCGTCCCTTATCCCGTCGTCGCGCTGGTCGGCTATACCAATGCCGGCAAATCGACGTTGTTCAATCGCCTGACCCGCTCGGATGTCTTCGCCAAGGATCTGCTCTTCGCCACGCTAGACCCGACCATGCGGCGGGTGAAGCTGCCGTCAGGCCGCGACATCATCCTGTCGGATACGGTCGGCTTCATCTCTGATCTGCCGACCGAGCTGGTCGCTGCATTCCGCGCCACGCTGGAAGAGGTGCTGGAGGCGGATCTTTTGCTGCATGTTCGGGACGTGTCGCATCCAGAGAGCGAAGCGCAGAAAGCGGATGTCGAGCAGGTGCTGAGCGGCCTCGGTATCGAGATGGCCACCGGCGATGACGGCGTCTTGCCATCAACCGGCAAAGGCATTCTGGAAGTCTTGAACAAGATTGATTTGATGGAACCCGAACAGCGGCAAAGCCTGTTAGACCAGGCGAGGCGTGATCCCCCGCTCGTGCCGATTTCAGCGGTTACCGGGGAGGGTTGCGACGCCTTGCTAGCCGAGATCGAGCGTCAGCTGGCGGCAAACCGCCTGGTGGTGACCTATCACCTCGGTCACGATCAAGGCGGCGCCGTAGCATGGCTCTATAAGCATGGCGAGGTGCTGGAGCGGGCAGATAATGATGAAAGCGCTGAATTAATGGTGCGGTTATCACCGACGGACATTGAACGGTTCGAACGGATGCATGGCCGCGAATTAAAAAACGGTATGACGGAGAGTGGCGGGAAACATCTGCCGTGAAAGTGTACGATATCGAGATTCCCGATCCGCATAAAATCGCCGAGTTGATGGCAGAAATCGCACAGGCACAGATCCTGCCGCGCTTCCGTTGTCTGGAAGAGGGGGAGTGGCGGGAAAAAGGCCCTGGCGATATTGTCACCGTGGCGGATGAAGAGGCCGAAGCGGCCCTGACGCCGCGGCTGCAGTCGCTGCTGCCGGGTTCCGTTGTGCTGGGCGAAGAAGCGGCGGCGGCCGACCCTTCGCTGATGGGGCTCCTCCGGAAGCACCAGCCGGTCTGGATCATTGATCCAGTCGACGGAACGGCCAATTTCGCCGCCGGCAAGCCCGATTTCTGCTCGATGCTGGCTTTAGTGAGCGGTGACCGGCTTCTGGCCGGCTGGATACACGAGCCGATCAATGGGCGGACCACCATGGCGGTTGCGCGGCAGGGTATTGAAATCCTCGGCTCACCGCAGGACAGGACCTTGTCTGATCGAACCGATGGCAAGTTGCGCGGTGTCGTTGCCGTCGGCCATCGCGGTAAAGAGGATCTGGCCCGCCGGGCAAATGCCGTGCGTGCAAAGATCGATCAGGTCCGGTCGTTGCGTTGCGCCGGCCTCGATTACCTGCGCCTGCTGGCCGGCGATCTCGATTTCCTGTTGTTCTCCGGCGTGATGCCCTGGGATCACGCCGCCGGGGCGCTGATCGTACATGAATCCGGCGGGCTGGCGGGTTATCTTGGTAATGGCGGCGATTACATTGCGAGTAATGCCCTCACGGCTGAGGGTGTATTGGCGGCGGCCGAGCCGGCAGTCTGGCATCAGGTTGCGGCAACCTTGGCGGGCGGCAGTGCTGCAATGGCAACGGGATAACGATAAACAGGGGTTGACGATGAAGGTGGCGTTTCTTGGACTGGGCGTCATGGGCTATCCGATGGCGGGGCATTTGGCCAAAGTAGGCCATCAGGTGACGGTCTATAATCGCACCAGCAGCAAAGCCGAGAAATGGAGCAAGGAGCACGGCGGAAAGGCCGTGCCCACCCCCAAAGCTGCCGCGGGGGATGCGGAGATTGTCTTCGCTTGTGTCGGGAATGACGACGATCTGCGAAGCGTCACCATCGGCGCCGATGGTGCCTTCGCCGGCATGGCAAAAGACAGTCTTTTCATCGATCACACCACGGCATCAGCCGATGTCGCGCGCGAATTGGGCGGCATCGCCGCCGACCGAGGACTGAATTTCCTTGATGCGCCCGTGTCGGGCGGGCAAGCGGGAGCCGAGAACGGCAAGCTCACCGTCATGGTCGGCGGCGAGCAGCCGGCTTTTGATCGGGCCAAGCCGGTGATCGATAGCTATGCGAAATCCTGCGTCCTGATGGGGCCCGTCGGCAGCGGACAGCTCACCAAGATGGTGAATCAGATCTGCATTGCCGGTCTGGTTCAGGGCCTGTCCGAGGCGGTCAATTTCGGCCAGAAGGCAGGGCTGGATATCGCCAAGGTGGTTGAGGTGATCTCCAAAGGGGCGGCACAGTCATGGCAGATGGAGAATCGCGCCTTGACCATGGCCGACGGCAAATTCGAATTCGGCTTTGCCGTCGACTGGATGCGCAAAGATCTGGGCATCTGCCTGAACGAGGCGACACGGAACGGCGCCCGACTGCCTGTTACCGCGCTGGTGGATCAGTTTTATGCACAGATCCAGGCCCGCGGCGGTCGCCACTGGGATACCTCCAGTCTCATCCATCTGCTCCAGAAACCCTGATCAATAGACGGCACGGGAAAACACGCAGCCCGCGCTTTGCGGGCTTCTATGGTTTAACAAATCGATGTAATCGGCTGTCTTTAAAATATAAAAACGGGTCTGGGCCTAACCTTATAGGTCTGCGCGATAGGTCACAACCCTGGTGGTTGAGTTTTTCTAACTCAGCGCCGTTCTTCTACCTTGGCTTGTTGCCAGGCCGCTTCCATACGATCGAGATCGGCCTTATCCGGAGAGCTGCCTTCTGCTGCCAGGATCGTTTCGACGCGGCGGAAGCGGCGCTCGAACTTGCCATTTGCTTGACGCAGCGCGGCTTCAGGGTCGACCTTCAAGTGTCGGGCGAGATTGGCGCAAACGAACAGCAGATCCCCGATCTCGTCGACCAAACGCTCGGCTGCGCCGCCCGTTTTTATTTCCGTTTCGACCTCCGCCAACTCTTCTCGCACCTTGTCCAAAACCTGCGCCGTTTCCGGCCAGTCGAAGCCGACGCGGGCGGCGCGCTTTTGCAGCTTATCGGCCCGCATTAAGGCGGGCAGGCCCAGCGCAACTCCATCCAGCGTGCTGGGCTCGCGACCGCTGGCTTTAGCCAAGCGTGCCCGCTCCTCAGCTTTCCGGTGCTCCCAAGCCACCGTCTGGGCGTGCGAAGTCTCGATTTTTTCATCAGAAAATACATGAGGATGACGCTCTATCATCTTATTATTGATAGATTTAATAACGTCAACCATCGCGAAGTCGCCTGCTTCCCCGGCCATCTGGGCATAAAAAACCACCTGGAATAACAGATCGCCCAATTCCCCCTTGAGTGCCGGCATATCGTTTTGCGAGATCGCATCCGCCACTTCATAAGCTTCCTCGATCGTATGGGGGGCAATGGTGGCGAAGCTCTGTTCGAGATCCCAGGGACAGCCATTCTGGGGATCCCGCAAGCGGGCCATGATGTCGAGCAACCGGTCCAGGGCGGCAGCGGCAGGGCTGGGTGTGGTCATATCTGGTGAGCCTTCGAATGCGTGTCGCAGAGGGGCTGACTATAGCCGCCCGGTCCCGGTGATGAAATGTTCGATAGGGCTCGGGAAACCGACGGACCTTCGCGTTCGGAGGTGGTGACGGGCTGCGCGCAATCTATTAAGACGAACGATAATACCTTCGATCAGGAAGTCAGCGCGATGATCAAGCGTTTCAGAGCCCGCGATCTATCGATTTCGCCGGGGCACCTGCCAATTGGCCCATTGAATGCCATTACCGACGTGGCTGGTTTGCTGGTCGGCCATGTCACGCTATACGACGGCGATCGCTTGCGGACAGGCGCGACGGCGATCCGGCCTCATAGCGGCAATCTGTTTCAAGACAAGGTGCCGGCCGGTCTCGCCGTGCTCAATGGCTACGGCAAGCTCGCCGGGGCGACGCAGCTCTTGGAACTGGGGGAGCTGGAGACGCCGATTGTCCTGACCAATACACTCGCCGTCGGCCGCGCCATCGAAGCCGTCAATCAATGGACGCTCGCCCAGCCTGGCAATGAATCAGTGACATCGGTCAATGCGGTCGTTGGTGAAACCAACGACAGCCGGCTCAATGATATTCGCAGCGGTCACCCGACCGTGGAGCAGATCATGGCGGCGATCGAGAAGGCATCCGATGGTCCCGTGGCTGAAGGCGGGGTCGGGGCGGGGACGGGGACAGTCGCTTTTGGTTTCAAAGGTGGTATCGGCACGTCGTCCCGCCGGCTGTCCGGCCCGCAGGGCGGCTATACGCTCGGCGTCCTCGTTCAATCGAATTATGGTGGCGATCTGCGGATCGATGGCCGCCGCTATGCAGAGCTGACAAAGATCGAGGCTGATACGGATGGGTCGATCATGATCGTGCTGGCGACGGATGCGCCGCTATCCGATCGCAACCTGGGCCGTCTGGCGGAACGAAGCTTTGCCGGTCTCGCGCGAACCGGATCGGCTCTCAGCAACGGCTCGGGCGATTATGCCATCGCTTTCTCCACGGCCGAGGCCGTGCGGCGGACGCCATCGCGCCGCGGGGCCGCTGCTGAAGTTGCCGACTTGCCGAATGACCGGATGTCGCCCTTGTTCCAAGCGGCGATCGAGGCGACCGAGGAAGCGATCCTCAATTCGCTTTTTATCGCCGAGACGACAGAGGGTTATGATGCGGGTCGCCGCACACCATCGCGCATCGAGGCTTTGCCGTTGGATCCGATCATCCGTTCGCTCAATAAAGGGTGAGGCGGTTGATGCCGGATGCTCAACCCCTGACGCAAGCCTTCTTCGCACGTCCGGTGGTGACGGTCGCGAAAGAACTGATCGGCTGCAAATTGCTTTTTGCGGGCTGCGGCGGAATCATCGTCGAAACCGAAGCCTATGATCACGAGGATCCGGCTTCCCACTGTTATGGTGGACGGACGCCGCGCAATGCCTCGATGTTCGGGCCGCCGGGCCATGCTTATGTCTATCGCTCTTACGGTATTCACTGGTGCTTGAATTTCGTTTGCGGCCGTCTTCCCAAACACGGCGAGATGGCGAGCGGCGTGCTTATTCGCGCAATCGAGCCAACGGACGGTTTGGAATTGATTGAGGAACGCCGAGGGACACGCGACCGGCGCAAATTGTGTTCAGGACCGGGACGCGTCTGCCAAGCATTGAACATCACCAAGGTGCAAGACGGACAGCCGCTCGATCAGCCACCTTTTTCCGTTCTGCGTCGTGCCAGGCGCCACGACATTGTAATCGGGCCTCGCATCGGCATCACACGTGCAGCCGAAACTCCTTGGCGTTTCGGCATGGCAGGGTCGGTGTTTCTCAGTCGTCCCTTCGCCTGATCTGCGATCGTTGATAATGCGAATCAATTTGGCCGACTGTCGGTTCGCACCGCGATTTTGTCCGTCAGCAAAACCAGCGTAAATCTGTCTCTTAACTGACAATCTATAGATCCCGTGTGTCAGCAATCTTGCTGATAACGACGCATTCTCCGCCACTGATAGCGCAGCTCGTCGGTTGAGAGACTGATTCCGAAGTTAAGACGGAATCGTCAAAAAAGGGTAACAGGGTTTGGACTATGTGAGAGCTCCCACCGCAAGCCATTCGTTCGAATTGGGAGAACTCTACAAATGAAGTATTCGAAGATGATTACGCACACTGTCGCAGCGACGCTGTGCGGGATCGCGTTGATTGGAACTGCCAGCGCTGCCGAAATCACGGGCGCTGGCTCTACGTTTGTTTATCCTATCCTGTCCAAGTGGTCGGCTGACTACAGCACGGCCACCGGCAACAAAGTGAACTATCAGTCGATTGGCTCCGGTGGCGGTATCGCGCAGATCAAAGCGGCGACCGTTGATTTCGGTGCGTCTGATATGCCGATGAAGCCGGACGATCTGAACCAACTCGGTCTCGGCCAGTTTCCTTCGGTTATCGGTGGCGTCGTTCCGGTCGTCAATCTGCCCGGCGTTGCTGCTGGCAAGCTCAAGCTGTCGGGCTCGGTTCTGGCCGATATCTATCTCGGCAAGGTCCAGACCTGGAACGACCCGGAAATCGCCAAGCTCAATTCCGGCGTGAAGCTCCCGGATACCAAGATCACCGTCGTTCATCGTTCGGATGGATCGGGCACGACCTTTAACTTCGTCAACTATCTCTCGAAGGAAAGCGCCGACTGGCAGTCGAAAGTGGGCGAAGGCACCTCCGTCTCGTGGCCGACCGGCGTCGGCGGCAAGGGCAATGAAGGTGTGGCTGCTTACGTGAACCGCATTAAGGGTTCGATCGGTTATGTCGAATACGCCTATGTCCTGCAGAACAAGATGACCTATGCCTTGATGCAGAACAAGGCGGGCAAGTTCATCGCCCCGAGTGCGAAGAGCTTCCAGGCTGCTGCGGGGACTGCAGACTGGACCAATGCGAAGGACTTCTATCTGGTTATGACGGACGCGCCGGGTGAAACGGCTTATCCGATCACCGCGACCACCTTCGTGCTGATGTACAAGCAGCCGAAGGATGCCGAGCGTTCGAAGCAGGCTTTCAGCTTCTTCAAGTGGGCCCTCGAAAATGGCCAAAAGCAGGCCGCTGCGCTCGATTACGTGCCGCTTCCCAAGGAGCTGGTCAGCCAGATCGAGACCTACTGGAAGGCAGATTTCAAGTAATTGAATCTGTCTGGCGTCTAAGCGTCACATCACGAGGCCTCTTCATAACGGGCGAAGCGGAAGCATTTCAGAATTGCGATGCTCCCGCTTCGTTGCATGATGTCGGAAAGCAATATTCATGGCCAATAATCATCTTGCCGCCGACCTTCCGGTTTCCTCCCAGAAAAATACCGCGGGGATGAGAAGCCGGCATTCCTGGAAGGACGTGGCAGCCGACAAGGCCTTCAACTGGTCGATTGCAGCAGCCGCCTTTTTCGTGCTGATCTTGCTTAGCGGCGCGGCGCTGTCGATGCTCTGGGGTGGGCGTCTAGCTTTCGAGACATTCGGTTGGCGCTTCTTCTATGGAACCGAATGGGATGCCGTCGGCAAGAAATTCGCTGCACTTGTCCCGATTTACGGTACCTTGGTGACATCGATCATCGCCATCCTGATCGCAGTCCCGGTCAGCTTCGGCATTGCTTTCTTTTTGACGGAAGTCGCACCACGCTGGATGCGTGGACCGGTTGCGTCGGCAATCGAACTTCTCGCCGGCATTCCCAGCATCATCTACGGCATGTGGGGGTTGTTCGTTTTCGTTCCCTTCATGTCCGATAATGTTGAGCCCTGGCTTGATAGCAACATTGGCCCGCTGCCGGTGATCGGCCCTCTGTTCCAGGGGGCGCCTATGGGGATCGGCATGCTGACCACCGGCATCATTCTCGGCATCATGATCATTCCCTTCATTTCCTCCGTCATGCGCGATGTTTTCACGCTTGTTCCCGTGACGCTAAAGCATTCGGCCTATGCGCTCGGCTGCACGACGTGGGAAGTGGTTTGGGATGTGGTCTTGCCTTATACACGCACGGCGGTGGTCGGCGGCATCATGTTGGGTTTGGGACGCGCGCTCGGCGAAACCATGGCGGTGACCTTCGTGCTCGGCAATGCGCATAATCTCAGCGTCTCGTTGCTGGAACCCGGCAATTCCATTGCCGCGGCAATCGCGAATGAATTCACCGAAGCGGATTCGGATATCTATCTCTCGTCGCTGATCGCGCTCGGCTTCCTGCTGTTCATTGTCACTTTCATTGTTCTTGCCGCTGCGAAGCTAATGCTGCGGCGCCTCGAACGCCAGAAGGGAGCGTGAGATGAGAGCTGTCAGTCAATCCCGTTTCCGCTGGCGCCATGCCAAAAACAGGATCGCTATGGGGCTGTCCACGCTGGCAGCGCTGTTCGGCCTGTTCTGGTTGGCCTGGATCCTGCTAACGACCTTCATCAACGGCGCCAGCGCCATCAATCTCAAACTCTTCACGGAGATGACGCCGCCGCCGGGCGAGGAGGGTGGCTTGCTCAATGCCATCTTCGGCAGTCTTGTGATGGTTGGTGTTGGTATTATCCTAGGCACGCCGATTGGCATCGCCGCCGGCACGTTCCTTGCCGAACGGGCCCGAAAAAGCAAGCTCGGCGAGACCATTCGCTTCGTGAACGACATTCTGCTCAGCGCGCCGTCGATCGTGATCGGCCTCTTCGTCTATACGTTGATCGTACGTCAGACGGGGCACTTCTCCGGTTGGGCCGGAGGTATTGCACTCGCCTTCATTCTGTTGCCGGTCGTTGTGCGCACCACTGACGAAATGCTGCAGCTCGTGCCCAATTCGATGCGCGAGGCGGCTCTGGCACTTGGCTTGCCGCAATGGAAGCTGACGACCCAAATTCTTTATCGTGCGGCGAGTGCCGGCATGGTGACCGGTGTTTTGTTGGCCATCGCGCGTATCAGTGGCGAGACGGCGCCTTTGCTGTTTACCGCGCTCAACAACCAGTTCTGGACGGATAATCCTGCCAATCCCATGGCCAATATCCCCGTGGTCATCTTCCAGTATGCGTTGAGCCCCTATGACAGTTGGCATTCCTTGGCCTGGGCGGGCGCGCTCATCGTGACGATCTTCGTTCTCTTCATCAGCATTACATCGCGTGCGCTGTTGGCACGGCGGAGGCATGGCAATGATTAACCAACGTGCAGCAACCGGTAGTGCCGCTTTTCATCCGCTGGCCGGCCTGCGGGCGACAGCCCATGCCGCCAGCCTGTCCGCGACCTCGCGCGACAACGAGATTATCAAGATCGAAGCGCGGGGGCTGAACTTCTTCTATGGAAAAAGCCAACAGCTGCACGATGTCGGCCTATCGATCCCGCAAGATCGGTTGACGGCGATCATTGGTCCATCCGGTTGCGGTAAATCGACGCTGCTGCGGATATTCAACCGCATGTACTCGATCTACCCGGATCAGACAGCGACGGGTACCTTGCTACTCGACGGACAGAATGTGCTGGATCCGAATTACCCGCTGAGCCGCTTGCGCAACGCGATCGGCATGGTGTTCCAGAAGCCGAACCCGTTCCCGATGTCGATCTACAACAATGTCGCTTATGCATTGCAGCACCACGAGAAGCTGTCGCGCCAGGATCTTCATGACCGGGTAGAAGAGGCATTACGCCAGGCCGCGCTCTGGGACGAGGTCAAGGATAAGCTCAAAGATAGCGGTCTCAGCCTTTCCGGCGGTCAGCAACAGCGTCTCTGCATTGCACGGGCGGTTGCTTTGCGCCCGGAAGTCATCCTGTTCGACGAGCCGACATCGGCTTTGGACCCGATCGCAACCAGCAAGATCGAGCAGCTTTTCTATGAGTTGAAAAGCCAGTTCACCCTGGTCGTTGTCACTCATAGCATGCAGCAGGCGGCGCGTGTGTCAGACTATATCGCCTTCATGTATATGGGCGAATTGGTCGAGTTCGGAAACACAGTGCAGATCTTTGAACGACCGCAGGACGAGCGTACCTCGGCCTATATCACGGGTCGCTTGGGATAACAGCCGGTTTGGGAAGAAAAGGGGGAGGGTATCAGCCTTGCCTCCTCAATTGTTGCGCGTTCGCAATCCCTGCGCATCAAAGATTTCCAGCATCTCGTCGAGCGTCGGCCGGCGCGACGGGATTGGCGTCTCGACAATGGTGCCGATGCTGATGAAGCCGAGTAGGTGATCGGTCCCTTCGGCACCAAAAGCCCGCCGCACCTCTGGATCGGCGCAACGCGACCCACTGAGAATGATGGCGCCGTAGCCCAGACCATAGGCTGCCAACAGCATGCTCTGCATGGCAGCACCGGCGCAGGCAATCTGTTCCGCTTCCGTGACTTCGGGCTTGCTCGTTTTCGGTTTGGCAAGGATGGCCAGCAGGACCGGCGGCCGCAGCGCCTTGTCCCGTTCCCTGGCGAATTCCGCTTCCGTTGCATCCGGCTTTGACCGCCGCTTGGCGGCGACGAAGAGTTCGGCCAGCCGTGCGCGGCCATCATCGGTACATTGTACGACGCGCCAGGGCCGCATGGCGCCATGGTCTGGCGCCGTCAGTCCAGCCGAAAGGATCTGATCAAGTTCAGCCTCAGTCGGCGCCGGCGCCCCCAGACGCTTGACGGCCGCCGACCGGCGGGTCAGGAGCCAGGAAATGTCGTGTTTCTGATCGCTTGCAGGCATGGTGCAATCCGCTTCGGTTTACGTCTATTCTCCCTCCATTAAGTGGAAGATTCCGCGGGGAAAGTGAAGTCAAATGAGTAATCCGAAGCTTGTTCCGGAACTGCTTGTCTCGGATTTCGAGAAAAGCCGTCAATTCTATGTAGAAGTTATCGGCTGTAACATCCGCTATGACCGTCCCGCACAGCGCTTCGCCTATCTCGAACTGGACGGCGTCCATCTGATGATCGAGCAGGAAAGCGATTTCTGGGAAACCGGAAAGCGGGAATATCCCTATGGCCGCGGCATCAGCCTGCAAATCGAGGTAACGGACCTCGACGGTCTACTGCGCCGCATTGAAGCGGCCGGCCTCACTTTGTTTCGCCCGGTGGAGGAGGCCTGGTATAGGGCAGGGGATGTCTATGAGGGCAATCGTCAATTCCTGGTCCAGGATCCGGACGGCTATCTGCTCCGCTTTTTCCAGGATCTAGGCGCCGCCAACTCGCCGAGATCCGGGCGTATTGTCGGTTGAACTCGATCCGCGGTAATCCGGAGCATCAGGTCATTTGCGAGATGAGGCGCGATCGAGCAGATCCGGTTGCTCTTGCCTGATGTCTTTAGGTCGCTGCCGACGGAAATATTTGAGCCACCAGAAAAATGGCCAGAACGTTATAAAAATGACGATCAAGGTGAAGACGACGACCGCGATCCCCATCTTGATGACGGCAAAATTATGGGTATTGGGGTCCCAAAACCAGCCGCCGATCGTGGCGCCGATCGATAAGAGCGTCGCAACAATGAAATCCACCATTTGCTCCTCCGATACCGATCGTGATGTTCGTGTCTTATTGATCGATAAAGAGTGTAGTGGCTCCCTGGGCACTTGGCCTGATTGATCTGTCCGCTGTCCCAATTGGGCGCATCGGGCATTCATCGCTTCGGCTGAGTGTATCACAATTCGAAATCGTTCTGACGACTAAAGTTCCTAACTGCTCCAGGGCATATATACCGCCTCGTTCCACCACCGGGTTAGTAGATTAGGCAGCAGGGAAACCGGACGTTCCGTCCAGCACGTCACGGATTTTGGTCGCAAGCTGGTCGATGGTGAAAGGCTTTGGCAGGAAGGCCGTGCCGCGGTCGAGCACCCCATTGTGGACGATGGCGTTGCGGGTATAGCCGGTGGTGTAAAGAACCTTCATCTCAGGCCGAGTTTCGTGGACCTTGTCTGCAAGCTGGCGGCCGGTCATGCCGGGCATCACGATATCGGTGAATATCAAATCGATTTCGGGATGCTGCTCCAATTGCTGCAACGCTTGTTCCGGTAAGGCCGCTTCGATGACCGAATAACCGAGTTCGCGCAATGACTCGATCGTCATCTGCCTGACTTGGCTTTCGTCTTCCACGACCAAAATCACTTCGCCTGGACGGCCGCCAGGCAATTTAGCTGGCGCCGATATCGGCTGGTCTTCAGGCGTGTCCGAACCGTTATATCGCGGTAGGTAGATCTTCACCGTGGTGCCGTGCTCGCATTCGGAATAAATCTTGATATGGCCATGGGACTGTTTGACAAAGCCGAAGACCTGGCTCAGTCCGAGGCCGGTTCCTTTGCCTGCACTTTTGGTAGTGAAGAAAGGCTCGAAGGCGCGACGCATCACCTCTTCGGTCATGCCGACACCAGTGTCAGTGATCGAGAGCATGACATACTGGCCTGGCTCCACTTCGCTATGTGCCCGTGCATAGCGCTCATCCAGATCACTGTTTGCCGTTTCAATCGTCAACTTGCCGCCGGACGGCATAGCGTCCCGGGCGTTGACGGAAAGATTGACGATGGCGCTTTCAAGCTGGGCGAGATCGGCAAAGGTAATCCAAAGGCCGCCAGCCAAGACTGTTTCTATCTGCACCCGTTCTCCCAATGTCCGGCGCAACAATTCGGAGATGCCGCCGACCAGCCGGTTGATGTCCACCGGCTGGGGGGACAGCGGTTGCTGCCGGGAGAAGGCGAGCAGGCGGGCGGTCAGGACCGATGCATGGCGTGCGCCTTCGGCGGCATTGTCGATATATTTTTCGAGACGGGCATTGTCCATCCCGCCAAGACGGCGTTTGGCTAATTCCAGCGAGCCGATGATGATCGCCAGCATATTGTTGAAGTCATGGGCGATGCCACCGGTCAATTGCCCGATCGCTTCCATCTTCTGCAGTTGCCTGACTTGTTCTTCCGCAGCGGCACGCTCGGCCACCTCACGCCGCAGCCGTTTTGTCGATGCCTGCAGGTCGAGGTAGCGCCGTCTTGCCTGCATGAACGATAAAATCGCCAGCAGGACGACAAGCAAGGCGCAGATGATCAGGGTCGTTTGTGAAATGACGTTTAGCCGGTTCGCGCTTTCGCTCCGCTCATGAAGTAAGCGTTCTTCTTCTGATCGCATCGTGGCGATTGTCTTGCGAAAATCGTCCATGAGACGGATGCCGGTATCATTACCTATTTCAGCGAGCGCCTCATTCGGTTTCCCTGCCACATGCAACCGGAGGATCTCTTCAAGTTCACCGAGTTTGCCACTCGCAAGAGCGCGCAGTCGTTCGATCGATTTTCGCTGGTTGGAATTGTCGGTTGTGAGTTCGCCAAGAGTGCTGATTTCCGGCAGAAGTTGCTGTCGTGCGGTTTCATAGGGCGCGAGATAGCGGTCGCGCCCGGTCAACAGATATCCGCGCTGCCCGGTTTCGGCATCGGTTGCCAGCGCGAGAACCTGGTTTAGATGGTTTTCGACCTCCAGGGCATGTTGCACCCAGAAGGTGACGCTTTGCTGCTGGTTCCACAGCCAGATCGCCAGGCCGGAAACCAGGAACAGCAGGACGAAGCCGAATAGGAGAGGGACGAAATGCCGATCCATTCGATTGAGAGAAAGCATTGAAGTTTTACCGCTCAAACCAACTAGCGTCGCGGTTCGACGCATTCCCCACAATTCCGGACTCGTGCGGTTGGACGGGTCCGCCTGCAATTTACAGGAGACGGGCCAATTTGCCAGGGAAATCCCGCTGGCCGTAAACGATCCACCTGCTGGACTACAGATTGTTCAAGATGTAGGAAAATCGTTTGTAAAATCTTGATTGCCATGGATTATGTCCGGCGCATGCCGGTCTTGAATCCCGAGCATTGAGCCGCTTGCAAAACTGCAACATAAGAACGGTCATCGACCCACCAAAACGGATTGAAGACGTGTCTAGCCATGCCTCTGTCCCCAACCACCGTACCGATTACGATGTCATCATTATTGGCGCGGGCATTATCGGTGTGGCAATTGCATGCTATCTGCAGCAAAGCGGTCAATCGGTCGCTCTGATCGACAAGAAAGGCATCGGCCTGGAAACCAGCAAAGGCAATGCGGGGGCATTTGCTTTTTCGGATATCATGCCACTGGCGTCACCTGGGATCATTCTCAAGGCGCCTAAATGGCTGTTTGATCCCTTGGGACCGCTGACCATTCCGCCCCGGTATCTGCCGAAAATCCTGCCCTGGCTCATTCGCTTCGGCTGGGCCAGCCGAAGCAGCATCTTCAGAAAGAATTCGGCGGTGCAGGCGCAGCTCATGAAGCTGGCCGCTCAGGAGGCCAAGGGGCTGTTGGCAGCGCGAGGCGCTCTGTCGATGTTACGCTCCGATGGCGCGTTGGAGCTTTACGAGTCCGAGCGCGAATTCAAGGCAGCCCTGCCGGGATGGAAGTTGAGGGAAGAGCAGGGGATCGAGTTCCGGCATGTGCGAGGCGCCGAATTGGCCGAGCTTCAGCCCGGCCTCAGTCCAAGCTTCGTCTGCGCTACCTTCACACCGAAATGGCAGACTGTTTCCGATCCTTATCTGGTGGTCAAACATCTCGGTGAATCCGTTCTCGACAATGGTGGTCAGCTGATCGTCGCGGGCGTGCGAAAACTGCAGCCGGCCGGTGAGGGCGCTGAGGTCATCCTCGATGATGGTCGCCGCTTGAGGTCGCGAAATGCGATCGTTGCCTCCGGTGCCTGGTCGAAGACATTCGCCGCGGATCTGGGCGATCCGGTGCCGCTTGAGACGGAACGCGGCTACAACACGACACTGCCGGTCTCGGCCTTCGACTTAAAGCGCCAGCTTATCTTCGGCGGCCACGGCTTCGTGATGACGCCGTTGAGCACCGGGATCCGCGTCGGCGGCGCCGTGGAGCTCGGCGGCCTGGACCTGCCGCCGAATTTCCGCCGATCCGATGCCATGCTGCAAAAGGCGGCCAAATTCCTGCCTGGCCTGAAAACTGAAGGCGGTACGCAGTGGATGGGGTACCGGCCGTCGCTGCCAGATTCGTTACCGGTAATCGGCCCGTCGACCGCCAGCCGCCAGATCATCTATGCCTTCGGCCATGGGCATCTTGGGCTAACGCAAAGCGCCGCAACGGGCAGATTGGTGACGGATCTGGTGCTGAAGCGAACGCCGGCCATGCCGGTCGAGCCATTTTCGGCCAGCCGGTTTTGAGCTTGACCGCACGCACCATCGCATCGGTTTGAACCAATCGTTCCACGATATGCGTGGACGGGGTGGATGCCGAACGATACGGTCGATCGATGGGGACAGGCGGTGTTCTCAAGAAACCCAGTTTTCCTTGCTCAATACCGACCGATCATCGAAGGTCTGCAAGGTAGGGTTGCTGAAAATAGTCGACCTGAAAGGTAACTAGCCGAAATAGCGCTGACGCGCTGCGCTTTCTCAGCGATAAACGGAATGCGGTGCAGAACGAGATCACAGTGCATATCACCGGACCGCTGTCGTCCCGGTTGCGCGATTAAATGTCCTTGCCAGGCGTGTGAGCAGATGAATGTCATTTCTGGCATCAGGGCTCGTTATGAGCTAACATTCATTCCATCGATAAAACCCAACTAGTCTTTGGCAAACGGCCCAATCAGATGACTGGGCGGGCGCATGAGCGCATCGCATCGCATCGACATCTTGGATGGCTTGCGGGCAGTCGCCATCATGGCGGTGTTGCTGTACCACTACTTTGTCAAATTCGCCGATCCCGGCGGTCCTGACCCATACCCATATGCGGCCGCTTATGCCGGAGTTTCGATAGCTAAATATGGATTCATGGGAGTTCAATTATTCTTCGTCGTGTCCGGCTTCGTCATCGCGATGACACTGGCGCGTTGCACAACCATCTCCGAATTCTATCTGCGACGCTTCGCGCGGCTTTGGCCACCGCTGCTGGTATGCGCAATAATCACTTTCGCCGCCCTAAACGTCATTGATACTAACTTCGCCCAGCAGCGGCGCGCCATGATGCTGGATCTGATTCCTTCCTTGACGCTGACGTCGCCAAAGATATGGCTGTGGCTCAACCACAATATCAGGTATGTCGATGGCGCTTACTGGTCGCTTTTTGTCGAAGCGCGGTTCTATATTTACGCAGCGATCATTTATCGGTGGTCCGCCAAGGGCAAATTCCTACGCAACTACATCATCTTTTCGATGACTGCCGTTGCGATCGCCACCCTCTATCGAGCGCTTCTGCAGGATGACAGATGGTACCTGATTATCGATGGCCTCTTTTACCCGGCGCACACCCTTTGGTTTGCCGCCGGTATCCTCTTCTATGAAGTCTGGACAGGCCATATTCGCCTGAAGAAAGCGATCGGGCTACTCACCCTTGGCTTTGTGCCGCTCGTCTATATGCTGAGAACGTTCCATCCGGATATCTCCGTCGTTCCTCTTGCGACGATGTCGCTGATCATTCTTTTATTGTTTGTTGTTTTTTCCGTGCGCCCCGAGTGGCTCGCACCGCTCAGATTTCGGGCAGTTCTGTGGATGGGAACGATAAGCTACTCCGTTTATCTTCTGCATCAGAATGTCGGACTGGGATTGATTTCCCTGATACCACAGCGCCTCCCATGGTGGATGCAGCTTGGCCTGGTGGCAGCCGTATCTGCTGCGATTCTCTTGCTGTCGAGTGTCGTATACGTCCTGATCGAGCAGCGGGGGAAGGCGATGGTGCTTCGACATCTGCTGCGTTCACCCCCGGTAGGCCTGCAGATGTGAGACGTAATGTTGGGGGCATCAGCGCGCCGTCTTCCTGCCAGCACTCCGCAGCAGCTCCATATGGAGCAGATGACCTGTAAGCGGTCCGCCAGACGATTTCATGTGTTGCCAAGTTAAATTGTCGTGGCCGGTCATGTGCATGCGCTTTCTCTAGGCCTCTGACTTGGAGATCGGTGGAATGCAAAAGGACGCTCAGTGACGGGGAAGGGGCGCGCAGGTCTCGGTCGTGGAGACCGCCACCATCTCGCTTGCAGGCGATTCGCACGGAGCCTCGTGTCCGCGTTGGTCGTGGCATTCTGGGCTTGGCGCGCGATGGCGATGCAGCTGGGGCAGGAGGGTCTTTCCTTTAGCGACGAAGGGGGCGGATTCACGCTCAAGGCCGTGAGCGGCAGGGGCACGCTCAGCGATCCATTTGTTGTAGTCGAAGAGGTCACACAGCAACAGGCCGTGCTGGTTATTCGTGGCTTTACCGAGGTCGGAAACCGCATCGGAACGGATCACACCGCGGGTGTTGCCGTCACGAAGGTCGTGATCAATCGCACCGCGGATGTGTGGCAGAGCTTCCAATTGGAGCTTAGGCAGATCGAAGGGCAACATTCGCCCTACGAAGACGGGCTGAGCTTTGCCCAGAATACGGCAATTACCAATGCCTTCACGACAAGCAGCTTCCCTAATATCCAAAGGTTTGACGAGCCGGAGGACCGTCTGGTGTTCTCAGGCAAGTCCGTGCGGCCAGGCGAGAGCGCAAAGTTCACCTTCCTGATCACAGACATGTCGCCAATCAGCAAGTTCTTTCTGGTTCAACAGCCGCTGCGGCCAGTATCTGGTCTGCCGGCTACTTTCCAAGGGGCCCAAGCGGCGACGGTGCAGCGTCGGATTTCGCAGATTTCATACCGCTGGCGTCAGAAACATCAGCCATAGAGCTACATATAGAAATGTCGCATAATATATATTATGGAAAATAAACGCATACTCCAGGAAAGAGGCGCAAACGGGGGCCTGGTCGGCGTCTACGTCTTGTTTTAATCCTGTTCAGCACGCCGGTGATCCACACGCTCACCTGGTCAGCGTGACGGCCAGATAGGCGACATACAGCAGAATATTGACGAGCGGCACCCAGACCGGCAGACCGCCGCGGCGCAAGGCCATGAGCCGGAGCCAGGCGGTTGCCAGCAGGGTCACCAGCACACCCATCAGGACTTCGATGCGGGGCTGCCATGGCGTCAGCAGAATGCCGATGGCTGGCAGGACGGTTCCTTGGAACACCAAAGCGCCGGTGATATTGCCGAAGGCCAGCGTATCCTTGCCGCGGCGGATCCAGAGAATGCTGTTGATTTTTTCCGGTAGCTCGGTCGCCACCGGGATGATCAGCAATGACAGCAGCAAAGCCGAAAGCCCCAGGTGAGTCGAGACACCTTCGACGCCGAAAATGAAGACCTTGGCGCCGCCGATCAGCAAAGCTAGGCCGATGATGAGCTGCAGGATGATCGTCGCCCAGTTTGACGGCAATCTGAGCCGGCTGATCAACAGCTTGTTTTCCGCCTCCGTCTTATGGCCATGCTCGACCAGCTTGTCCGAGGCGCGCAGCGTGAAGAGCAGATAAGCGAAATAGGTCAAAGCTAGGGCCGCGCTAAGAATGGCGCGGGTGTAACGCGGCTCTTGGGGCACGAACATCGCAATCGTCGTCAAGACGAAGGCGAAGAGAAAGAAATTGAGATCACGCGTCAGCCCACCATGTTCCGGGCGAAGATGGCCCCTCACCCCGCGCCGCCCCAGCACCGCAAAGGTCATCAGTCCAATCGACAGGGTCGATAACATCAGCGGTGCGCCAAGGATCGCGCCGACGCCGATCTCCTCGTTGACATTGACGTCCGTGGTTCCGGCAAAAAGAGCCAGAAAGGGTACCGTCGTTTCCGGCAAGGCCGTGCCGACGGCGGCAAAGAGCGATC
Source organism: Dongia soli (assembly GCF_034044715.1). Lineage (NCBI taxonomy): Bacteria > Pseudomonadati > Pseudomonadota > Alphaproteobacteria > Rhodospirillales > Dongiaceae > Dongia > Dongia soli. The sequence goes on from NZ_JAXCLW010000002.1 coordinate 676,364, forward strand.
CGGTGACGCCTTCCGATAGGGTCAGGCGAGCGCCCAGATGTTCCAGCCCGTTGGTGAAGAGTTGGGCAGCGATCAGGATCACCACCAGCGACAGCAGCAATTCGGCGACCGATATCGTCATGCCGCTAAACGATATGATCCGGCGCCAGACGGCATTTGTCGCCATCGAGCTCGACCTGAAGCGTCGTATGGCCGATGCCGAACTTATGGTTCAATTCATCGGCCATGCGATCGATCAGCTGGTCGCCGGGATGGCCCGATGGCATGACGAGATGCGCCGTCAAAGCCGTCTCGGTGGTGCTCAGCGACCAGATATGCAGGTCATGTACGGCCGCGACGCCGGCTTGCCCCGCAAGGTATTGACGCACTTCGGTCGGGTCGATGGCATCGGGAACGGCACCGAACGTCATGCGGACCGAGTCCCGCAACAGACCCCAGGTTCCATAGACGATCAGGGCCGAAACGATGAGGCTGACCACCGGATCGACCAGATTCCAGCCGGTGAAATAAATGACCGCACCGGACAAGACGACGCCGGCGGAGATCGCCGCATCGGCGATCATATGCAGATAAGCGCCGCGGATATTGAGATCGCCTTTACGCCCCCGCATGAAAAGCATTGCCGTGCCGGCATTGATGAAGACGCCGATCGCGGCGACGACCATCATGGTGGCGCCGGCGACGGCTGGCGGTTCGGCCAGACGGCGTAAAGCCTCCCAAGCGATGCCGCCGATGACCACCAGCAGAAACAGGGCGTTAAACAGCGCCGCAAGGATCGAAGAACTACGCAGGCCATAGGTGAAGCGTGCAGTCGGCTGTCGTTGCGACAACGACATCGCGACCCAGGCGACGATCAAGCTCAGCACATCGCTCAGATTGTGACCGGCATCTGCGAGCAGTGCCACGGAATCACTGATGATGCCATAGGCCGCTTCAACGAAGACGAAAGCCAAATTGAGGATCGCGCCGATGGCAAAGGCCCGTCCGAAACTGGCCGGCGCATGGCTATGGCCGTGATGCCCGTGACTGTGATTTCCGTGACTATGATTTCCGTGAGCATGACGATGGCCCTGATGATGCGCATGACCCTGCCCGTGACCGTGAGCATCATGAGAATGGCCATGATGATGATCATTCAAGGCCATCCGGTTCGCGCCCCCTCACCTTGCGCTTTCATTGATAACTCCTGCCTTAGGCGGAAATCTCGATCGTCAAGCCGTCATAGGCCGGTTCGACACCAGGCGGACAACGGTCCCGGATCACATCGTAATCGACCAGATGATTGAGATGCGTCAGCACCGCATGTTTCGGCTTCACACGGGCAATCCACTCCAGCGCCTTGTCGAAATGGGCATGGGTTTCATGCGGCTCGAAGCGCAGGCAATCGACGATCCAAAGATCGAGCCCCTGCAGCAGATCGAAAGCATATTCGGGCAGGTTCACCGCATCGGTCGAATAAGCCATGGTGCCGATGCGGTAGCCGGTGGTCATGCTGCCGAAGCCATGTTCCTGCTCGAAGGCATCGATCTCGATATCGTTGATCCGAAAATGCGACGGAATGCGGATCGGATGCGGCGTCAGAAAGGGTTTGTAAAGATGCCCCGATCCCTTGGTCTCCTGCCGGAAGATATAATTGAAGCGCTCGGTCAAGCTGCCCAGCGTTTCTTCCGAGGCATAGACATCGATGGTGGCACCTGACGAGGCTTTCAGAAAACGAACATCGTCGATGCCCTGCGTATGGTCCGCGTGGTCATGGGTATAGAGGATCGCGTCGATCTTGCCAACTCCGGCATCGAGCATCTGCATGCGCAGATCAGGCGATGTATCGAGCAGGATCTTGGCACGCGGATGCTCGACCAATACCGAGACCCGGCGCCGGCGGTTCTTGGGATTGTCCGGATTGCATTTGCCCCAATTGGGCCCGATCATGGGCACGCCACCGGAACCGCCGCAACCCAGCACGGTGACCTTCGCCATTGTTGTCATGCGATGACTCCGTCCTGCGGAACCTTGCGAAAGAGCCGATGGAAATTAGCCGTCGTCTGGGCGGCGAAATCGGCCAGCGGAAGACCCAGCATATCCGCGACGAAGCTCGCCGTATGCCGGACAAATGACGGTTCGTTGCGTTTGCCGCGCTGGGGTATGGGCGCCAGATAAGGTGAATCCGTTTCGACCAGCAGGCGGTCATGTGGCACGGTGCGCGCCACCTGGCGCAGGGCTTCGGCATTCTTGAAGGTGACGATGCCGGAGAGCGAAATATAGAAGCCCATCTCCAGCGCCGCATCGGCGAGATATTGCGTCGAGGTGAAGCAGTGGATGACACCGGTCAGGCCACCCTTCCCGGCTCCTTGCTGCAGCAGCCGTACGGTATCCTCATCGGCTTCGCGAGAATGCACGATGAGCGGTAGGCCGCTTTGGCGCGAAGCTTCTATATGCGTTGCGAAGACCGCTTGCTGCCGATTGCGGTCACTTTTGTCGTAGAAGTAGTCCAGGCCAGCCTCACCGATGCCAACCACCTTCGGATGTTTGGAGAGCTCGACCAACCGGATGACATCCACGTCCGGATGATGATCAGCCTCATGGGGATGAATACCGACGGAGCAGCTCAGAACATCATGCGCTTCAGCGAGCTTCAGCACGCGATCGAATTCCGTCACCTTGGTGCAGATGGTAACCATCCGCTGCACACCCTGCACAAGGGCGCGGTCCAGCACCTGGTCGATCTCGCCGGAGAAATCCGCGAAATCGAGGTGGCAATGGCTGTCGACGAGGCGGACGCTTTCTACAGGCACATTCATGATGCAGCTTCAGGTTCCACAAAGCGCGGGAAGACGCCCTCAGGCTTCGGCAAGGCGGTGCCGGGCTTCAAGGCGTGATCGCGTCCATAGGCGGCGAAGACGCGGGCTTCCGCTGGAAGAACAAGCTGATCGAGCAGCCGTTCCGCCGATTGCGGCATGAACGGCTGAAGCAGCAAGCCAAGCCGGCGGATCGTCTCGGCAAGCACGTACAGCACCGTGTTCATGCGGTCCGGATCGGTCTTGCGCAAAGCCCAAGGTGCCTGCTCGTCGACATAGCGGTCGGCCTCGCCGATCACCTGCCAGATCGTCTCCAGGGCCTTGTGGAAGGCCTGTTCGCGGATGAAGCCACGCACCTTGGGCAGGGCTTCCTCGGCAGTGCCAATAAGGCGCTCATCCGCTTCGCTGAAAGCACCGGGCTGCGGCACTGAGGCGTTGCAGTTCTTGTTGATCATCGACAGTGAACGCTGCGCCAGATTGCCAATGCCATTGGCGAGATCACTGTTCATGCGCTGAACCATGGCGCGATGAGAGAAGTCACCGTCATTGCCGAACGGAATTTCCCGCAGCAGGAAATAGCGCGTCTGGTCGAGGCCGTATTTTTCGACCAGGTGCAACGGCGCGATCACATTGCCCAGCGACTTCGAGATCTTCTGACCTTCATTCGTCCACCAGCCATGGGCGAAGACGCGGCGCGGCGGTTCCAGGCCCGCTGCCATCAGGAAGGCCGGCCAGTAGATGGCATGGAAGCGCAGAATATCCTTGCCCACCATATGCAAATCGGCCGGCCAGAATTTCCTGTACATCGCCGATTGATCGTCCGGGAAACCGACCGCGGTGAGATAGTTGGTCAAAGCATCGAGCCAGACATACATGATGTGGTCCGGATCGTCGGGCACCTGGACGCCCCAATTGAAAGTGGTGCGTGAGATCGACAGGTCCTTCAGGCCGGATTTGACGAAGCTGATCACTTCGTTGCGGCGGCTTTCCGGTGCAATGAAGTCTGGGTTGGCTTCATAAAAAGCCAGCAGCTTGTCGCCCCATTCCGAGAGCTTGAAGAAATAGCTGGGCTCTTCGACCCATTCGACCTCGGCGCCGCTGGGCGCGATCTTCTTGCCGTTCGGGCCGACGGTCAATTCGTCTTCGCCGTAATAGGCCTCGTCGCGCACCGCATACCAGCCGGCATAGGAGCCGAGATAGATTTCGCCGCGGTCCTTCAGGCGGCGCCAGATTTCCTGACAGGCCTTCTTGTGCCGCTCCTCCGTGGTGCGAATGAAGTCGTCATTGCTGTAATTCATCGCCTTGGCAAGGTCGCGGAAATTCTGCGACACCTTGTCGGTGAAAGCTTGCGGGTCGACACCGGCCGCCTTCGCCGACTTTTCCACCTTCTGGCCATGTTCGTCGGTGCCGGTCAGGAAATGCACATCATAGCCGTCCAGCCGCATGAACCTTGCCAGCGCGTCACAGGCCAGTGTCGTATAAGCATGGCCGATATGGGGCGCGTCATTGACGTAGTAGATTGGCGTTGTAACGTAATAACGTTTGGCCTCGGCCATTGATCGAACTCCTTCATTGGACAGCGGCGATCGGCACCGCCCGTCACTGCTTTTCGCCTGCTTAGCACAGGACGCGGCCGGATGACATTAAACGATCGGGAAAAGCCGGAAGGCTGGGATCGTGGTCCGATCCGGCAGGTGACCGCGCCATCTTGCCGGCGGAGTGGCCCCTATCTCACCGGCTGAGAGACTGGATGGCCAGGCAACCGGCGATCCAGGCTTGCTTGCGGTCAAGATTGACGGTGGCGACCCGCTCAAACAGACGGTTGAGTTTTTCCCACAGCTCGATCCAGCGATCAAGGCCGGCAGCCCGATGGCAACGGACGATCAAGTCCCTCTCGCCGGCGAACAATTCCGGTTCCACGTCATTGTCCGGTCCCTGCTGGTTCAGCGCCATTTTCCGGCACAACCGCTTCAGCCACCAGTCCAGCGCCTCGACGGCGATTTCGAATTCGCTTTCGTTGCCGCGGCTGGCGAGGCGGTCGGCCAATTGATGCTGCGCCGTCATATTCAGATTGGGCCAGCTTGCCATGCCGGCAAGAACGGCGCGAAAGACCGGCAGGCCGTTCTGTTCCAACAGGGCGATCCCCTGCCCCAGGCTGCCCGCGGCAATCGCCATGGCGGCGTCCCGGTCGGCCGGATCAGCTTCGGGGCAGCGGTCGGCCAAGGCCCGTTTCAGCACTTCGGCCGGCAGCGGCGCCAACGCCAAGCGCCGGCAGCGCGACCGGATGGTCGGCAACAAGCTGCCGGGCGCATGACTGATGAGAATTAGCACCGTCCGCGCCGCCGGTTCTTCCAGCATCTTCAAAATGGCGTTGGCAGCATTGCGGTTGAGGTCGTCGGCTGAATCGATAAGCACCACGCGCCAATAGCTTTCAGCCGGCTTCAGATGCAGGAAATCGATAACTTCCCGGACGTCCTCGATAAGGATTTCGCTACGCAGCTTGCCGGTCTTCTCATTGACCTTGCGCTGCAGGATCCGGATATCCGGATGTGACTGCGCAACGATCCGGCGGAACACTGGGTGATCCGGCGGCATGCCGAGACTGTTTGCCGGCAACGGCTGCTGTGCAGGCGCGGCCACTGGGAGGTCATCACCGAATAGGCCGATCCCCGCATCGGCTTCCGGCTCCGCCCTCACCGGCGGCGCTTCGCTCAGCAGCCGGCGCGCCATGCGATAGGCAAGTGTCGCCTTGCCGACCCCGCGCGGTCCGGTAATCAGCCAGGCATGGGGCATGCGCCCTCGGCCTAGAGCTTTCAGAAAGCTTTGCTCCGCCGCTTCATGGCCAATCAGGCTCGTGCTGACCACAGGGCCAGTCGGCTCTTCGATCTCCATTGCGGCTGCGGGCTTGCGGGCCATCGAAGATCAGCCTTGGCCGGACGCTACTGAAGTCGGCACTGGCAGTGTCATGCCAAAATGCCGGGAGACGATTTCGCGCACAGAGTCAGCGACATCGTCGATCGAGCGATCCGCCCGCAGAATTTGACAGCGCTGCGGTCCCGCTTTGGCGATCGCCATAAAGCCATCACGCAGGCGCTGATGAAACGCCTTGTCCATGCGCTCATAGCGATCTTCCGGAGAGGTTCCCACCGGAAGCCGAGCGGCGGCGCGCGCCAGGCCGATTTCAATCGGCAAATCGAAAATAATTGTCAGTCCGGGCTCGGTCGTCCCAACAATTTGCCGCCGAAGCGAATCCAACCATGCTAAATCGAGGCCGTGGCCATAACCCTGATAGGCGATCGTGGAATCGGCGAAGCGGTCGCACAATACCCAACTGCCCTCCGCCAAAGCCGGCCGGATGAGCTTGTCGAGATGGTCAGCCCGCGCGGCGAAATGCAGCAGGACCTCGGTCTCCGGCGTCCAACGACCCGGTAGCCCTTCAACGAGCAACTTGCGGATCTCTTCCGCGCCGGTCGATCCGCCGGGTTCTCGCGTCACCACGACCGGCTGGCCTACGGCGCGCAGCGCATCAGCCAGACGGCGGATCTGGGTGGATTTCCCCGCCCCCTCACCGCCTTCGAAAGTTATGAAACGGTTTGGTCTGCCGTGATCCCGTCCGCCGTCATTCGGTTGGACTGGCGCAGATCCCATTTTAGCTGCCGCCGAAAACCAGGTACTGCAGCTTCGCGAACATGCGGCCCGGCAAGCTTTGACGCGGCACATCCGTGCCGGCCACCAGCGGCGCTTCGAAGTCCGGCTGGCCGGGAACGCTGATGACCAGTTTGCCGACCTGCGAACCGGCGGCGATCGGAGCCGGAAGCGGGCCGTTGAAAACCGCTTTCGCCGTCACTTTCTGGCGCGCCGATCGGGGCAAGGTCGCGATCAGGTCTTTATCGACAGTGAGCGGCACGGTCTTGGCGCCCCCCATCCAGACGGGGGCTTCGGCAAGAACCGCGCCTTTGCTGGCGATGGTATAATTCGCGGTCTCGCGGAAGGCCCAGTCGATGAGCGCGCCGCCACTATCAGCGCGATGCTGCATGCTGGCGGTTCCCTGCATCACGGCGATGATGCGGCGATTATCGCGCACGGCGGAGGCGACCAGGCCAAAACCTGCTTCCTCGGTGTGACCGGTCTTCAGGCCGTCGACACCGCTACCCTGGCGGTACAGCAAGGGATTGCGGTTGCCCTGCTTGATGCCGTGCCAGGTGAACTCCTTCTCCGAGAAGTAATGGTAATAATCGGGGAAATCCTCGATCAGACGCTTCGCCAGGGTGGCAAGGTCATGCGCGGTCATATACTGCTCAGGATCGGGCAAGCCGGAAGCGTCAACGAAGTGGCTGCCGGTAAGGCCGATTTCCTTGGCCTTGGCCGTCATCCGCTCGGCGAAAGCCTCTTCCGTGCCGGCAAGCCCTTCAGCCACCACCACGCAAGCATCGTTGCCCGACTGGATGATGATGCCGCGGATCAAATCCTCGACGCCGATATTCGAATCGAGCTCGACGAACATCTTCGACCCTTGGGTCGACCAGGCCTTTTTGCTGACATGGAATGTATCGGTCAGCTTAACGTCGCCCCGCTTCAGGGCGTCGAAAAGCAGATAGATGGTCATCAGCTTGCTCATCGATGCCGGCGGCAGGCGTTCGTCGCCCTTTTTATCCAGGAGGACCGCGCCGGTCTGGTAATCGACGATATACGCTCGTTGGGCATCCGTTTCGATCGGCTCCGCCGCCGCCATGCCGATCGGTATGGCCGCCAGCAGCAAGCCAGCCATCAGAAGCGTGACGGGTCGTGCTGCATGTCGCGCGGAGAGAATCATGGAACCACCTGAGTCGTAAGGCAAATTTCGATTGGCATCTGTGTCGCAAGCTGCTGCAAATCAGGCTGTACGTCAAGCGGTTCGACGCGTATTTGCACGAAATTTCCCCATTGCATCAACAGGCTGGCTTAGCACCTCAGTCGACGACAATCCGGGCTTCCGTTTGACCCGACTGGATCAGTTGCTGGAGGACCTGATCCGCCTGCGTCACATTGGAGATCGGGCCGAGGCGAACGCGATAGAAGAGCTGGTTATTGACGTAGATCGGCGTTGTCCGCACTTGTCCGAACCGCGCCAATTTGGCGGTCAAGGTCTGGGCATTGGCCTGGCGGGTGAAGGCGCCGGCCTGGATGAAGATGTTCGTCGCCCGAACCGGCTCAAGCGATACCTGTCCATCCGGCTCCGGCTCGGCCGCCTGACCTAGGACCGTCTTGCCGGGCATGGATTGGGCCGCAGGAGCCGGGGTGGCTGGTGGCGTCGCCTGGGCGGTCGATGTCGCGCCGACCGGCGGCAACGGCGTTGCCGTGACTATGCCGGCAGGAGCGGCAGTCGGCTTGGGACCGAACCCTTCCGCTCCCTTGGCGGAAGCTGCCGCCGCCAAGGCCTGGCTTTCCTCGCCTAATATCTGGACGCGGACCCGCGCCGTGCCCGGGCCGATGAAGCCCAGCAGCTGGGCGCCGCGGCGGGTCATGTCGATGATGCGGCCGTTGGAAAAAGGCCCGCGGTCATTGACCCGGACCACGATTGAACGGCCGTTTTCCAGATTGGTGACGCGGACCATGGACGGGAGCGGCAGGGTCTTGTGGGCTGCCGTCAGGCCGTTCTGGTCATAGATCTCGCCATTGGCGGTGTATTTGCCGTGGAAGCCCGGACCGTACCAGGATGCAATACCGGTTTCGTCGTAATTGTAATCGACCTTTGGGTAATACCAGACGCCGGCGACCTGGTAAGGATTGCCAATCTTATAGGGCTGCACCTGACCTTGCGGCAATGTACGCGCTGTCGGGCTTGCCACTTTGGTTTCGCCGCAGCCAGTCAGCACAATCATGGCCAGCGCGCCCGCCGCAAGGGGAAAACGCCGAATCATACGCATCATTTTGTATCCGAGGAGCCCCAGTTAATCAGGATGTTGTAAAGTAAACGGAGCTTCGCCTCGATGCAATAATCCCTGACCGGTCTCTGCGATGGTCACGGCTTTATTTCAGGGTCGTAACGCGGATTAAGCGGTTTCGGGGCTGAGCCGCTCGAGCCTAGCGATGAGCGAGGAGGAATTCGATTTCGCCCGATACGTTGATTGGAGGGCAAATCGGCTCCCCCGCGCCGATTCGCGTATCTACTACGGCGTCCACAATGTAAGGCATCCACAATGTTCAGGGCGTTTTGGTGCAGGCTATTCCCCGCTGTTCGGAGCGCCCGCTTTTTGCAAGGGCTGGGCCGGGAAACCTTATGATGCAGGTGATCGCAGCAGCGATCGCCCCTGCCCGCAGTTGCAATGGCAGAGGCGTCCGTTTTAAACATTTCATCTGCTTGATTTAAAGGAGGCACAGCATGGACCGGTTCACTGGCGGTTGCCTGTGCGGCGACGTCCGAGTTGTAGCGTCGGGACGGCCATACCGGGTTGGCATTTGCCACTGCCTGGACTGTCGCAAACACCATGGCGCCCTTTTTTATGCCGCCGCTGTGTTCCCTGAGGATGCGGTGACGATTGAAGGGGAGACGCGCGATTATGCCGGACGCTTTTTCTGCCCGCGTTGCGGCTCGCCGGTTTTTTCCCGCAGCGGAGACGAGATCGAAGTGCATCTGGGGTCCCTGGATGCCCCCGACCAATTGAAACCAACTTATGAAAGCTGGATCATCCGCCGCGAGTCCTGGTTGCCGCCGTTTCCGCTGGCAAAGCGATACGAGCATGATCGCGAGGGCACGACTCGCTTTGAAGAGTAGAACGCGCGAACCGGGCCATGACGCTGCGACAAGCGATTGGCCGGTTTCGTCACGGGCGCATGCGACAGATTTAAATGCGGGCGCTAAGTACCTAGAAACGCTGGCGGATGGGGTGAGATTCGAACTCACGGTAGGGGTTACCCTACGGCGGTTTTCAAGACCGCTGCCTTAAACCACTCGGCCACCCATCCGGAACGTTCGGGGACAGCGCGCGCCACCGATGGACAGCGCTTTGATTATCCGCTGCGCCGCCGATGGTCAATGCATCGCTTGAAGGAAATCGTCCTTTCCTATCCTGACGGGCTGCACAAGCCTGCCGGCCTGATCTATCCTTTAAGTCGTGCGCCGGCAGATTGGCGTCGGAGGGTTGTCTTGGCGGCACCCGGAATAACCATGTGGTTGGGCGCCCTTGTGGTGCTGGTCGGGATCGCTTTGCTTGTCATCGATCAGTACGACAACGCGTCCAAATCGCGCCGCATTTTCAACCGAAGGATAACGATCTCGGCCTCGCCGATCATCATCCTTCTGGTCGGCTGTGTGTTGCTTGCATATGCCTTCGGCCAGCATTCATCGCTGCTCGATCCATTCTCCGGCAAAAGGCCGATACCTGTCTCTTTCGACGAGGCGCTGCATGCGCCGGGCGATCGGACGGTGACAGGGAGTATTTTCTTCACCTTCGGTGACGCGCATCTGGTCGAAGGCGAGATCCGCCTGCTCGACGCTGCCGCCGTTATCATGAAGCGGCACCCGACCGCCTTGATGATGGTACGGTCGCGGCTTTACCTGGGCGGCGCGAGAGAAGACTTGACCAGCAGTGTCGATGCGCGGGCGGCGGCGATCGGAAGTCATATGAAGGGGGCCGGTATCGCACCGGATCGGGTGGTCTATGATGAAGCCGCTACCGTCACTGAACACCTGCGCCGCGGCGATTATCGCCGGGCATATTCGGCCGTCGATTTCATCGTTTGGTGGGAGTGAGTAATATTGCGAGTTGCGTGCAGGCACCTATTGAAGCGCTTTGGCGAGAAGCCTGTCTTCGACCGGTCAGCAGCCAGATCTCACCTTCGCCGCTGACATCGAAAAAGCCGACCTGATGTTTCTCCGCCAACGTGCGAAGTTTAGTAGCCAAGCCGGCGACCCGGAGATGACATCTCTGCCGCAGAACATCGTTTCAGAGGCTCGGTAAATGCGTTATGAGATGCAACGGCGCATCCCCTTCCCCGCTCTCTCCTGCTATTTTCTCCGACTTGGCCCTTGCTTCCGATGAAAATTTCCTTTCCCAAAAGCTCCTCTTTCCTGCGCTTTTGGATGAGCCAGACGGCCTCTACCATGGCCTATCAGATGCTCGTCGTCGCAATCGGCTGGCAGGTCTACGATCTGACGCAAAGTGCCTTCATGCTAGGCATGGTCGGGCTGGTACAATTCGTGCCGCAGCTTCTGCTCACGCTTATCGTCGGGCATGTCGCGGACCAATACGACCGTCGGCGTATCGTCCTGCTTTGCCAGTGGTTGAAAACCGCAATGGCAGCCATTCTCGCTATAGGCAGTTTGACGGGGACGTTGACGGTCGAGATCATTTTCATCTGCGCTTGTCTGATCGGCGGAGCACGAGCTTTCGAACTGCCCAGCATGCAAGCTCTGCTCCCCAAGCTGGTCGAGCCGTCAATGCTGGCGCGGGCGATGGCGAGCGCCGCCGGTGGACGTGAATTCGCGATCATCATCGGCCCTGCACTGGGTGGGCTGATCTATGCCCTGGGATCGGATATCGTCTATATGACCGGCGCCGCGCTGTTTCTGGCGGCCGGTTTCCTGGTCCTCATCATCCGCCTTCCTTTCCACACGCAGCGTCGGGAAAAACCGACGCTGCAATCCTTGCTGGGCGGCGTCAATTTCATCCGCAGCAAGAAAGTGGTGCTGGGCGCTATTTCAATGGATCTGTTCTCCGTCCTGCTGGGCGGTGCGACCGCGTTGTTGCCCATCTATGCACGGGACATTCTACAGACCGGCCCCTGGGGACTTGGTTTGCTGCGGACCGCGCCGGCAATCGGTGCGCTCGCCATGTCGGTCTATCTCGCCAAGCGGCCGCTGGCCAGCCGGGTGGGACATGTGATGTTTGCCGCTGTCGCTGGCTTCGGCCTGGCGACCATCGTTTTCGGCATTTCGCGCTGGTTCCCGCTGTCATTGCTGGCATTGATCGTTCTGGGCGCAATGGACATGGTGAGCGTGGTGATCCGGCAGACATTGGTACAGCTGGAAACGCCCGATGAGATGCGGGGCCGCGTGAGCGCAGTGAACGCGATTTTCATCGGCGCCTCGAACCAGTTGGGTGAATTTGAATCCGGCGTGACGGCCGCCTGGTTTGGAACGGTGCCGGCGGTCGTGATCGGCGGCATCGGTACCCTGCTGGTGGTGGTTGCCTGGATGCGTCTTTTCCCCGATCTTTTCCGGCGTGACGCTCTTCTCCACGAGCAACCGCGCGTTACATCTGCGGTGCCCGAAAAGAGCCGCAGCATTCCGTCTGCGGCTCCTTGATAAGGTCCGTCCCGCCTATTCGGTTGCAGGCGGCGGCGTCGCGGGTTGCGTCGATGGCGGTGGCGGCACGGTGACCGGCGGCACCTCCTCGCCCTGTTCGACATTTGGTTTGATCGCACGTTCATGCAGCAGTTCGGCCGATTTCCGGCCCACCGAAACCCAGTACATCGCGATCAGGGCGATGATCGTGATCGCCAGGGAAACGTGGCGGATCCAATGCGGCGTGCGTCCGCCTGGATGCTGGCCGGTCTCTTCGATTTGGCGCTGGCGGCTGATCGCGGCCGAATAGAAGACGATGGTGGTGATGACGAAAATCAGCGACCAGCGGGTCTGGGCGCCGTCGGATCCGATCATGGCCCATAGGCTATAGACGGCGGCAATGACGCCGATCACCGTGTAGATGACGTACTGGTTTTGCGCCATCTGCTTGTAGCCGATGACCTTCATCGAAATCGACGAATAGATATAAGGCAGCAGCGTCATGATAACGGCGATAGAGGCGATCTTGCCGAATTGCTCGCTCGCGGTTGGCGACATGGTGGCGAGCACCTGCACCGTCATGATGACCGCGACGATCATCAATCCTGCCGCAGGCACGCCCCGCGAATTCACCCGGGCGAAGATGGCGCCGAACAGACCGTCATCGGCAGCCGCCTTCGCGGTCTGGCCGACCAGCAATGTCCAGCCTGCCAGCGAGCCGAGACAGCCGACCGCCGCACAGACCGCCACGATATTGGCGGCGACGTCGCCCAGGGCGACGCGGGCGGCATCGGCGAAAGGCGCGTTGGAAACTACCAGCTCCTTATTGGGAATCATCCCCATGATGACCGAAGAGCTAAGGATATAGCACACACCGGCCAGCAGTACCCCGACGACGGTGGCAATGGGTACATTGCGTGACGGATTGCGGACCACAGCCGCCGAGACGGAGGCGCTCTCCACACCGATGAAGGCCCAGAGCGTATAATTCAGCGTGGAATTGACGGCGTCGAAATTGCTTTTGCCCGAAACATTCCAGGCCTCGCCAAAAGTCTGGGCGTTGAACCAGAACCAACCGAAGATCGCCATGCCGATGATCGGCACCAAGGCGAAGCTGGTTGTCAAGGACTGGATCTTGCCGACAATATTCGGCCCCAGGATATTGGCGTAGGTGAAGAACCAGATGACGGCGATCTGCGCCAGAGCGAAGACCAGCACGTCATTGAGCATCGGAAAGAAGTGCCGTAGATAGGCGAGACCGGCGACGGCCAAGCCGACATTGCCGACCACATTGGCGAGCCAATAGACCAGATTGGTCTGATAGCCCATGTAATTGCCGAAAGCCTTCCGGGTATAGGCATAGGGCCCGCCAGCCGCCGGATCGATGGCGGCGAGCTTGGCGAAAATCAGCGCCAATGCAACCGATCCCACCATTGTGATGAGCCAGCCGATCAGCGAGATGCTACCAGCCGTGGCCAGATTGGCGGGCAGCATGAAGACGCCAGAGCCCATCATATTGCCGGCAACCATCAAGGTCGCAGCTGACAGGCCGATTTTGTTGTCGGTATTTTCAGTCGCCATGATCATCTTCCCCCGAAGACAGTGTCGAAGGTAGGCAGATGCAATAACGGGACCCGAATAGATTGCCAGATCTTAGCAAATCGAGCGCAGGCAGCTACTAAAATTTGCCGAAGACGCATCTCGGGTAGGATGTATGGGTCATGAGGAAGACTTGCCAGCCGACCAGAGAGGGCACAATATGTCATAAATTATATCTGTTTACCCATGATAACTGGACGCGCCGCTACCTTGAACGCGGTGCTCAATGTGGCGGATGCGATGCAGCTGGACATTTTTTCCGACACGATCTGCCCCTGGTGCTACATCGGTAAGCGCCGCTTGGAACGTGCGCTCCAGGCGCGACCTCAGCCGAATTTGCAACTCCGCTGGCGAGCCTTCCAGCTCAATCCGGGCATGCCGGCAACCGGTATGGAACGCCAGCAATATATGACGGCGAAGTTCGGCAGCGTGGAGCGCGCCAGCCGGCTATACGATACGGTCACCCGCATCGGCGCCGCCGAAGGCATCACCTTCCGCTTTGATCTGATTTTGCGAACGCCAAACACCTTGATGTCGCATCGCCTTTGCTATGTCGCAGCAACGGCGGATCTGCAGGATGCCATGCTTGATCGCCTGTATATGGCCTATTTCCAGGAAGGTCTGGATATCGGCGATGCCACGATCCTCGCTTCCCTTGCCCGGGAAGTGGACGTGCCCTCGGATCTCGCGGCCGAGGCCCTGGCCGGCACGGCGCGGATCGACACTGCGCTTGCCAGCGATTTCCAGGCGCGCCGCCAGGGGATCAACGGCGTTCCCTATTTCATCTTCAACGGTCGCTTCGGCCTCTCCGGTGCACAGGAGCCCGAAGCGCTGTTCCACATGTTAGATCTCGCCCGAGAAGACGATGCGCTGCAGCGTTCGGCCTAAGCCAGTTTGAGGGCAAAGGCGGTCACGCCACCAGCGTCACGAGGTTCTGCAAGAGCTTCTTGACGCCTCCCACCCTTGCCTTTTGCTCGTCCCATTCCTGGCGATAGACCAGGCGATGGTCGGGCCGCATGGCGATGATGGTTGAGCGCTTGGTGATAAACTCGATCAGCTTGGCCGGCTCGGCGAAGCGGTTCTGATGGAAGGTCAAGACCGCACCCTTCGGCCCTGCTTCCACCTTCTCGACATTGGCCTGACGGCACATCTTCTTGATGGCGACGATCTGCAGGAGATTCTCGACCTCTTCCGGCAATTTGCCGAAACGATCGATCAGCTCGGCCGCGAAGGCATCGATCTCAGCCTGATTGTCGAGACCGGCGATGCGGCGGTAGAGGCCAAGGCGGATATTGAGGTCAGTGACATAATCTTCCGGGATCAGGACCGACATGCCGATATTGATCTGCGGCGTCCATTCCTGCGCCTTGGCAACCGTCACGTCACCCCGCGCTTCCCGCACGGCTTCTTCCAGCAATTGCTGATAGAGCTCGACGCCGACTTCGCGGACATGGCCCGATTGCTCGTCGCCCAGCAGATTGCCGGCCCCTCGGATATCGAGATCGTGGCTGGCGAGTGTGAAGCCCGCGCCGAGCTGATCCAGGCTTTGCATCACCTCCAGGCGGCGCTGCGCTGAATCGGTGAGTTTTTTCCCCGGTGGTGTCGTCAGATAGGCATAGCCGCGCAGCTTCGCCCGACCGACCCGGCCGCGCAATTGATAGAGCTGCGCCAAGCCAAACATGTCGGCACGGTGCATAATGATGGTATTGGCGGTCGGAATATCGAGACCGGATTCGATGATGTTGGTCGCCAGCAGCAATTCGTAGCTGCCGTCATAAAAGGCGTTCATCGCCTTCTCCAACTGCGTCGGCGTCATGCGGCCATGGGCGATGACGAATTTGATTTCCGGCACCAGATTGCGCAGCCTTTCGGCAAGGGTGTCGATATCCTCAATGCGGGGGCAGACATAGAAAATTTGTCCGCCGCGGAAATGTTCGCGCATGATCGCTTCGCGGATTACGACAGGATCATAAGGCAGCACGAAGCTGCGCACTGCCAGGCGGTCGACTGGCGCCGTGGTGATCAGGCTCATCTCGCGAATGCCGGTCAGCGCCAATTGCAGGGTGCGCGGGATGGGCGTTGCCGTCAGCGTCAGGACATGCACATCGCCCCGCAATTCTTTCAGGCGCTCCTTCTGCGTCACGCCGAAATGCTGCTCCTCATCGACGATCAACAAGCCGAGATTGGCGAATTCGATCGATTTTGCCAGCAGGGCATGGGTCCCGACGACAATATCGACGGTGCCCTCCTTGACCTCTTTCTTGATCTCGTTCGCTTCCTTGGTGCCGACGAGACGCGAAAGCTGCCGCACCCGCACCGGCAGGCCGGCGAAACGCTCGGCAAAGGTCCGGGCATGCTGCCGGCACAGCAAGGTAGTTGGCGTCACCACCGCCACCTGCTTGCCGCTCATAGCCGCGACGAAAGCCGCCCGCAAGGCAACTTCTGTCTTGCCGAAGCCGACATCGCCGCAGACCAGACGATCCATCGGCTTGCCGTTGGCCATGTCTTCCAGCACTTCTTCGATGGCGCGCAGCTGGTCTTCCGTCTCGGCATAGCGGAAACGGGCGCAAAATTCGTCAAACAAGCCTTCCGGTGGCAACATCGGTTCGGCCTGTTTCACCGCGCGCTGGGCGGCGGTCTTCATCAACTGATCGGCAATATCGCGGATGCGCTGCTTGACGCGCGCCTTTCGTGCCTGCCAGGCAGCGCCACCCAGCTTGTCGAGCTGGACAATGGCGTCTTCGCCGCCATAGCGGCTGATGACGTCGATATTTTCGACCGGCACGTAGAGCTTGTCGCCGCCGTCATAGAAAACCCGCAGGCAGTCATGGGGAGCGCCGCCGACATCCAGCGTTTCCAATCCGTCATAACGGCCGATACCGTGATCGACGTGAACCACATAGTCGCCGGCCTGGAAATTCGCGAGTTCCGCCAGGAAGGTCTCGTTCTTGCGCTTCTTGGTGATGGGCCGGGTCAGGCGGTCGCCGAGGATATCCTGTTCGGTCAGGAAGAGCAGTTGATCGGTGGCAAAGCCGCTTTCCAGCGCGAGCATAGCTCGGCCGAGCGTTTCCTTGCCGTCGGTCAATGCCGATTCCAGGGCCTGCTGCCAATCGGTGGTGGCTTCCTGGTGCTTGATGCCGTGTTCGGACAACAGATGGGATAGCCGTTCCAGGGCGCCATTGCTGGCGGCTGTCAAAATGACCTTGCGGCCTTCGCTATGTTCGGTCCGGATGGCACGGACCACCGCCTCGTAGAGATTGACGTCGGGATTGGTGCGCGCCTCGACGAAATTGCGGCCAGGCTTGGCCGGACCTTTCAGCCAATTGGAGCCGGGCGGCGCGAGGAATGGGTTGCAGGCCAGGGTGATCCGCTCGCGCTCCATCTTGTCCCAGCCATTGCCGGTCAGATAAAGCCGGCTCGGCGGCAGCGGCCGGTAGATAGGTGCGCCGCTGTCTTTTTCGGCGCGCTGCAGATCGGTGCGGGCCTGGTAAAAATCGGCGATCATATCCAGGCGGGCCTTCTTCGCCTCTTCCGCCTGATGATCGAGAGTGAGCACGGCTTCCGGCATGTAGTGGTCGAAGGGAACCAGCGTGGTGCCGAAGAGCGGCAACCAGTGTTCCATGCCCGGATAATGCCGGCCGGCGCTGATCGCCTCGTAAAGCGGATCGTCGCTGCCCGATGTGCCGAATTCAGTGCGATAGCCGGTGCGGAAGCTTTCGATCGCCGCCGCCGTCAGGCTGATTTCATTGATCGGATTGAGAGCAAAGCGGTCGAGCCGATCGCGGCTGCGCTGGGTCATCGGATCGAAGAAGCGCAGATCCTCGATATCGTCGCCAAAAAAATCCACGCGCAAAGGCTGGTTGGTTCCCGGCGGAAAGAGATCTACGATGCCGCCACGCACGGCGAACTCGCCCGCCTCGCCCACGGCACCGCTGCGCAGATAGCCCTTGCGCAGCAGGAACTCCACCAACCCGTCGGGCCCCCGCTTGCCAGCGAATTCAAGTATCTGACCACGTTTCAGCTCCAGCGAGGATTCGGCGAAACTGAATGGCTCCGGCACTCGTTGCAAAATGGCGGCGATCGTGGTGATGACGATTGGCCAGGCCCGCTTGTCCCGGTGGATGGCGGCCAGTTGCGAAAGCGTATCGATTCGGCGGGCCAGAATATCGCGATGTGGCGAGGCCCGGTCATAGGGCAGACAGTCCCAGGCGGGAAAGGTCAGGACCTGGAGATCCGGCGCGAAGAAGCGCAGGGTCTCGGCCAGCCGCGTCATGCGCAGGTCATCGAGCGCCACGTGAATGACACCGCCTCGTTGATGACGCGCCAGAGCGGCGATCAGCAGGGCCTCGCTGCCATCGGGAACACCGCCGACATCGTGGCGGCCGGGAGCTGGAAGAGTAAAAGGTAAATCGATCACGTTACGTGGCCAGTGAGACAAATTGATGAGGCAGAAACGGCTTTAGCCGCGGTCGGGAAAATGATGGCGGATAAGGCGTTGCAGGATTGTGCTGTTGCTGGCTGGCGGCACATCGGCCCGCGCGCAAAGCCAGTCGTATATATCTGGGTCGCTTTCCTCAAGCAACTTGGCATAGTCGGCCAGTTCGCTTTCGCTCATATCCGGCACCGCGGCATCGGCGAAGCGGCCCATGATCAAATCCATCTCACGGGTTCCCCGGTGCCAGCTACGGAAAATCAGTCTTTTCCGCAGCCCGGTAGTGCTATCCACCGGGGGTGGGCCCATATTTTCACCGGGACGTTCACCGGGGGCATCCTTGGCTGCGCCCATCAAAACTCCTTCCCTGCCATCCGCACTGGGGGTAGAACAAAACGGAGCCAAAATAGTCGACAACCACGCATAAGAAAACCCGTGCGACCGCAGATCCTCTTCCCGCTTTTTGCAGCCCTCGACAAGTTGCCCGGTCTCGGCCCGCGCCTCTCGAAGCTGGCTGCGAAGCTCTGCGGCGAGCATGTGGTTGACCTCCTCTGGCATTTGCCTGTCAGCGTAATCGATCGGCGCGCCAGCCCGAGCCTCGCTTCGGCAGAGAACGGGGCGATCGTCACCTTGAAGGTCAAGGTGGAACGGCACCAGAAGCCCAGCCACCAGCGCCAGCCTTATCGCGTGCGCTGCTCGGATGGCAGTGGCTTCATCGACCTTGTGTTCTTCAACGCGCGCGACCAGTGGCTGGAGAAGAACCTCCCTATCGGCACCTGGCGGGCGATCAGTGGCCGGGTCGAGCGGTTCGGTGGCGAATTGAACATGGTGCATCCGGATCACATCGTGCCGGCCGAGGAACTGGAGAGCCTGCAGCGCTTGGAACCCGTCTATCCGCTGACCGCCGGCCTGCCCGCGAAGACGCTCCGCAAAGCAATCGATGCGGCTCTGACCCGCTTGCCGGATCTGCCCGAATGGATCGATCCCGCTGTGATGCGGCGGGATGATTGGCCTTCCTGGCGGGAGGCTTTGTCTTCCCTGCACCGCCCTGAAGCGGCCGATGGCTTTTCCCTGCAGTCAAGAGCGCGCCGACGTCTCGCTTATGACGAATTGCTCGCCAATCAGCTCGCGCTGGCCTTGGTGCGACAGCAGAACCGGTCCCTCGCCGGGCGCCCAAGCCAGGGTGACGGCCGTTTGAGGGAAAAGGTTCTGGCGTCCCTGCCCTATCAACTGACCGGCAGCCAGCAACAGGCCATGCATGAAATCGCCGAGGACATGGCCCAGGCCAACCGGATGCTGCGCTTGCTCCAAGGCGATGTCGGCAGCGGCAAAACGGTGGTGGCGTTGCTGGCCATGCTGATTGCTGTGGAAGCTGAGGGGCAGGCAGCCCTGCTCGCGCCTACTGATATTCTGGCGCGCCAGCATTTCGCCAATTTACAGCCTTTGGCACAGGCCGCGGGCGTGGAGATTGCCCTGCTCACCGGGCGTGACAAAGGTAAGGCGAGAGAGGCCTTGCTGTCGCGACTCGCAGCCGGCGATATCAAGCTCATCGTCGGCACCCATGCTTTGGTGCAAGAAGACGTTGTATTCGATGACCTGCGGCTGGCGGTGGTTGATGAACAGCACCGTTTCGGTGTTCAGCAGCGCGTCGCTTTGGCCGGCAAAGGCCGTGGCGTCGATCTCCTGGTGATGACGGCGACACCTATCCCGCGCACGCTGATGCTGACCGGCTATGGCGATATCGATGTCTCGCGTCTGACGGAAAAACCACCGGGGCGACAACCCATCGATACCCGCACCTTGCCAATCGAGCGTCTGGACGATGTGGTCGAAGGTCTGCGGCGTGCCATCGCCGGTGGTGCCCGCATCTACTGGGTTTGTCCGCTGGTAGATGAGTCCGAGGTCATCGATCTCGCCGCGGCGAGCGAGCGTCATCGTCACCTAAGTCAAATTTTCGGCGATCGCGTCGGCCTGGTGCATGGCAAGCAGAAAGCCGCCGAACGGGATCAGACAATGGCCGCTTTCACGGCTGGCGATCTGGATATCCTGGTCGCGACCACGGTCATTGAGGTTGGGGTCAATGTTCCCGAAGCCACGGTCATGGTGATCGAACATGCTGAACGCTTTGGCCTTGCCCAATTGCATCAATTGCGTGGCCGGGTCGGCCGGGGCTCCGGAAAATCGAGTTGCCTGCTGCTCTATCAGACGCCGCTGGGCGAGACTGCGAAAGCGCGCCTGTCGATCCTGCGCGAGAGCGAAGACGGTTTCCGCATCGCTGAGGAAGACCTGCGGCTACGTGGCGGCGGCGAATTGCTGGGGACGCGGCAAAGTGGTCTGCCGGAATTTCGTCTCGCCGATCTCGCAGCTCACGACGATCTTTTGACCATGGCGCGTGACGATGCACATCTGATTATTGAGCGCGACCACAACCTGCTGTCGCCGCGCGGCGAGGCCTTGCGCATCCTGCTTTATCTCTTCCAGCGCGACGCGATGATAAAAACCCTGCGCTCGGGTTGACGCCACGAACTATTTGATCGAAACGCCGTTCGCTGCTTTCTCTGTCGGTGTAATGATGCCACCGGAAATGACCAGCTTGAGGCCGTCTTCCACCGACATCTTCAGGCGTTTGATCTCCGCCACCGGGACAAAGAGCAGGAATCCCGAAGTGGGATTTGGTGTCGTCGGCACGAAGATGTTGAT
Source organism: Dongia soli (assembly GCF_034044715.1). Classification (NCBI taxonomy): domain Bacteria; kingdom Pseudomonadati; phylum Pseudomonadota; class Alphaproteobacteria; order Rhodospirillales; family Dongiaceae; genus Dongia; species Dongia soli. Next base: position 697,155 of record NZ_JAXCLW010000002.1, read on the forward strand.
CAGATCATCCTCCAGAAGCTCTTTGACCTCGCCTTGCGTAGTGCCGGTGATGAAGCCGATGGTCCAGCAATCCCGGCGCGGATATTCGACCAGAACCACCTCGCGGAATGCCGCCGATTTGGTGGCGAAGACCGTTTCCACAATTTGCTTGATGGCGCTGTAGATGCTGCGGATGATCGGCAGCCGATTGAGGATACCTTCAATGAGGTGGCGAAAGAACCGTCCCAGGAACCCGGCGGTAATGGCCCCGATAAAGGTCAGGGCGATGACGGCGACGATCAGGCCAAGCCCCGGTACGCCGAAGGGAAGATAGGTTGCGGGATTGTATTGCGGCGGGAGCACGCTGAAGACGCGCTGATCGACGAAGGTGATGACCAGCCAGGTCAGATAAATCGTCAGGCCGATCGGCGCGGTTATCAGGATGCCAGCCAGAAAGTACGTCCGCAGCCTTGCGCCCAGTGTAAAGTGGATACCTCGGCGATGCGGTTCCGTCGGTGTTTCGCCCGTATTCTCAGACATATCCGCCCTTTCGCCAGTCAGTCTGCGCCGTGATGCCGTTTGGCTCCCAGTTCGCCATAAGCGGCCACCGAAGCTGGCGCATTTACGGATCAGGCGTCAAGCCAATGATCTTCCGCCCAGTGCCTTGCAGCTAACACCCAGTTATTGCAAGGTGCCGCCATGTGAGTTCCGTGGCGTGGAGGCCGCAAAGTTGACGAGTCGCGTTTATCCGTGGGCACTCTCAGCTGCCCTGGCCTTAGCCGGTTTGGGCTTGCTTGGCGCGCAAACTGTTGTCTTGCCTGCTTTTGCACAATCGACTGGCGCGACAGCCTCGCAGGTTTTGCCAAATGAAGCGGCGAGCCGGGCCTTCAATCTGGGAGATTACCAAACCGCGCGCCAGCTCTGGGAACGACTGGCAGCGGCCAATGACCCCGAGGCAATCAACAATCTCGGCATCCTCTATCAGAAAGGCCTTGGCGTCGAACAGGATGCCGAAAAGGCACAGATGCTTTACCTCCGTGCGGCAAATCTTGGATTCACGAATGCTCAGGTCAATCTAGCGAACCTCTATTTCAACGGCGAGGGCGTCAAGGAAGACCTAACCGAGGCGGCGCGCTGGTATACGGCCGCGGCGCGCGGCGGGCATCTTCGGGCACAGTATTATCTGGCCCAGATGTATGATCACGGCGACGGGGTGAAAGAGGACCATAATACAGCCCTGAAATGGTATGTCAGCGCGGCCGATAGCGGCCTGCCGGAAGCAAAATATGTCGTCGGCCGTATGCTCCTGACTGGCGATGGTTTGAAGCAGGACCAGGCGAAGTCGCTGCCCTATCTGCTGGATGCCGCAACGGCTGGTGTGTCTCAGGCGCGGGCTCTGCTTGGTCAAGCTTATGCGGATGGACTTGGCACCGAGCAGAATCTGATCGAAGCCTATATCTGGCTAAGCCTTGCTCTTGATAATTTGCCGCCCGGCCAGGCACAGCAGAAAGCCTTCAAAACCCTGCGCAGGGTCGAAGCCGACATGTCTCAGGATGAAACTGCGGCCGCGAAGCGCCTGTTGGCCAGAAAAGACGCGCGACGGAGCCAGACGCAATAGCAGCCGCAACAAGCTGCTAATAAGTCGCACTGCCCCATTTCGCTTGCATACGGCTGAGCGTGTCAGGGATGGAGATCAAGCCTTCGGTATCGGCATCGAAGGTTCGGCTGTAAAGAATGTACAGTCGAACGACCGCGCGAGCCTGTGCCGATCTGCTCGTGCCATAATAGTCACCGTAAAATCCCCACGGGCCGTGTGGACCGAAGCCGCGATAGCCATAAGGCCGATAAGCATACATCGGGGCCGGATAATAAACCGGTCTGGTCGAGACCTGGACGTCGCTGTCGCGTTGCTCCTTCTCCACCTTGAAAGCCGCAAAACCCTGCTGCTGGCCAATCTGTGCGGCACGCCAGAGAGCGAGATCGTAGGTCTTGTCGAGTTCTCCCTTCAAGCGGCTGTCATCGCGCGGGTTGTTTGCGCTCACGTAGCGGAACGGGCCGGTATAGGTGATCGTCGTACGGTTTTCGACGATCGGCTGCTCGCTATAACCAAAGGGGCCATTGCTGCCCAATGGCGCCATTGCCGGCTTGGGCGGAGCCGAGGTACAGCCGGCTGCCAGGAGAACAAGAAAAGTGGCAATAAGACGGATACCGGTCATGGTATGTCGCAATGGCTATTTCGCATTTGGGCGGCCGTTTAGCGCTGACGTTATTCTATCATAAGAGGGCTTAGGTTGTGCCACGACGCATCAATGCGGCGGCCGATCAAGATCATGTGACGCCTTTTGTCAGCGCCAGACAGCTTGTGGGTTTTTGAGAACCTGCGGACTGAGGGCCAAGCAATAGGCGTTATTTTCCCACATTGCCTTGCAGGCTCTCCCGGCATCGGCTTGCGCCAGACCGACGAGGAGTGCGCTGTAGCGGGATGTCCCTTCATAGTCGCGGCGAATAATGGCGGGCTTACCCTTCGTCGCCAAAGCGGTTGGAAGTCTCTTGCGGGCTGCACTCACCGCCGCCTGCGCTCTCTTCTGATCGTTGAAGGAACCGAAGACGATTCCCCAACCGCTGACCCGGGGAACGGTTGTCGTCGATGTACCGCCGGCGATAACTGCCTGGTCGCAATCGCCTCCTTTCAACCGGATCGGCGGTGGTGCGTCAGAAGCATCGAGCTTTAAGGATATATCCTGCAACATAGGCAGATCACTCGTGGACCGAGCGAATCCCTTGTTTAGCAAGGCAACCATCTGGCTCGCCCGTTCACCCCGATTACCACCACCAAGAAGGACGCCGACCAGACGGCGGTTTCCCTGTCGTGCGGAAGCAACCAAATTGTAGCCCGATCCGCAAGTGAAGCCGGTCTTCAGGCCATCGGCACCGCGGTAACTGACCAGGATGCCATTCACGGTCGGCAGTGTGCGGCCGGCAATGCTGACGCTTTTATCGCCGAAGAAATGATATTGATCCGGGAAATCATGAATGAGCGCCAAGGCCAGTCGCGCCATGTCGGCGGCAGTCGTCACCTGCTCATTGTCGGGTAAGCCGGTTGCATTGCGGAAGACGGTCCGGCTCATGCCCAAATCTCGCGCCATTTCTGTCATACGTTGCGCGAAAGCGGCTTCGGTTCCGGCGATCTGTTCGGCGATGGCGGCGGCGGCGTCATTGGCCGAGGCGACGATGGTGGCGGAAATGGCTTGGCTCAGGGTGATCTTCTGGCCCTTCCGAAAGCCGAACTTGACCGGCGACTGGCCGGCCGCCGTCGCGGAAATCGTTACCGGCTCCTCGAGCCGATGCTGACCCGCCTTGATCTCGGAAAAGGCGATATAGACGGTCATCATCTTGGTTAAGGAGGCCGGGTACCAGAGCGCATTGGGCGAGTCGGCCTCAAGGACCTGTCCGCTATCCGCGTCGACCACCAGGCTGACACTACTTGCGGCATACCCCGGTAACGGCGTTAGAATGCCCAGAATCAGGGCGGCCATGAAAATGGCCGGGGGAAGAAGCCCGGACCAAAGCGGAAAAGTGCAAAAATGGCGCAAAAGCCTGGGGTTCATGCTAGCCTCTGGGCCCTAACCATAGGCCATCTTGCACTCGGCCGCCATGGTTGGATGCAAAATCGCCACTTATTTCCCTTAATAGGGATAAGAGCCATATCGCATGTTGAGAGGAAGAGAGTGAAGATTATTACTCGGGCAGCGCTGCTCACATTTTTGACCGCTTGCGCCGCAAGTCCGGCTTGGGCCGGCTTCCAGGAAGGTGCTGATGCCTATAATCAGGGCGACTATCAAACCGCCCTGAATGAATGGATGACGGCCGCCAATGCGGGAGATCCCCAGGCGCAAAATGCGATCGGCGCCTTATATGACCATGGTCTTGGTGTTCTGGAAGATACGGCGGAAGCTTTCCGCTGGTACTCCATGGCTGCCCAGCAGAATTATCCTTTGGCCATGCGCAATTTGGGCAGCATGTATGCCGCCGGCCGTGGCGTGCCTTATAGCCTGCAACAGGCGCAGCTATGGTTGGGTAAAGCAGCTGCGGCCGGCGATCAGATCGCCGTCTCGCGCTTGTCGGCTCTCCCGCCCGTTTCCAATGCGCCGGGCGATCCGGTGAAAAAGCCTTTATTCCCAGGTCAAGCGGCGGCGCCTACGGCGGCCCCGAGCACGACGGCCGATGGCTTTGGTTCGAATGCCGGATCAGCCAATCTGCTGTCGGCGTTGGACAGCAAGGCAGCTGCCGCTGCGGCCGCCGCGAATCAACCCACAGAAAAAGGCCAATCCGCTGCGGCCTCGTCGGCGACATCGGATATGGCAGTAGCCGAAGTGGCCTCCGCTCCGGCAGAAGCCTCCGAGGCCCCCGCTCCGGCTGCCGATCCTGTTCCGGAAGTGCAAAGCAGTACGGCGGAAAGCCAACCGGCAGTGTCTGCCGCCAGCGAGGCGACGTCATCCAGCGAGACGCCATCATCCGACCGAACGAAGCCCCTGGTTTTCCCGCCGGTTGCCTCGTCGAGCGGAGCCGATTCTACCACCCCGGAAACCGATCCCGCTGTCGCCACATTGCAGCAGGCGTCGGTTGCGGCCGAGACAAAGACCGGGAATTGGCTGCTCGGGCAATGGCAAGGCCCCTCGCTTGGCTGCCCGCCCGACGGCGGTATGGAGTTTCTGGCCGGCGAGACGCGCAGCTATTTGAATGGACGTATCGCCGTCACGCTGAAGGCGAACTATGTGTTGCAAGGCGACCGGATCATCGTCAGCAATCCGGGTGCTGAAGGCAGTTATACTTACCGTCTCATCAGTGCGGACAGCTTCAGTATCGAATCGGCGCCGCCGATCATGCCGGCCTCGATCATCGGCGCGGTGTATAAGCGGTGCGGTGCTCCGCCCGCCGCCACACCGTCTGCACAGGCCGTGCCTGCTCCTACCCCGACGAAGTCTGTTCCTGCCTCGACGACATTGTCCGCGAACGCGGCCGGTGAAATCGACACACCCAAAGCCGATGATGCCAAAACAGCCGATGTGAAGTCCGGATGGGATGCGTTCGAGAAAGGCGATTACAAGCAGGCGCTCGCCATCTGGGAGCCGCAGGCGGAAAAAGGCGATCCCAATCTCCAGCTCCTGGTTGGCTCCATGTACGACTACGGCCAGGGCGTAACGACGGATAAGAAAGAAGCCCTCAAGTGGTATCTGATGGCGGCCCAGCAAGGTTCTGGCCGGGGGCAATATGCTGCCGGCACGCTGCTCGGCCGCGGTGGCGACGGCGTCCAACCCAATCTGGTCGAGGCTTATAAGTGGCTTACCTTGGCCAGCCGGTCCTTGGCGGCCCAGCCGGGACAAGTGACCCCCAGCCATGCTTTGCAGTTGCGTCGCGAAATCGCCCGCCAAATGAGCAAGGCTGATATTGCCAAAGCTGAAACACTGGCCGGCGACTTCCATACGCAAGGCTAGACCTATATGACCGGCAGTAACGCGCAAACGACGTTACTGCCGGTTGTCGCTTCTTATTGCAGCCAGACCGACGCGCTGGCGCTATTCCCTTCCCGGTCGATCACCGTAACCCGCACAGCGCCATTGCCATCCGGTTGCCATTCCGTCTGCCGGCGGTAAGGCAAGGCCTCCACCGGATGGCCATTGACCAGCCAGCGCAACGGCATGGCGCCACCGCTGGCGCGCAGGACAAGCGGTTCAGTTTTTCCATTCTCCCGCTGCATCTCGACGGTGGCACCGTCGATCGGAAATTGCAGCTTGAGATCCGACTGATGTTCCTGGGCGGCTGCGGCCAATTGCGCCGCGCTTTGGTAACGCCGGAGATTTGCCGGCAAGCCGAGCGTGTCGCTCAAAATGACGCCGGACGGTGCTCTATTCGGCAAGGCGCATCGTGCCGCCGGCAATTGATCGAAGGCTTCAAAAAGGATAGGTGCTGCCGTATCGCGCCCCATGCGGTCGGGCGAGAAACTGCCATCGGGCCGGCCAACCCAGACACCGATGGTGTATCGCTCATTGTAGCCAACGGCCCAAGCATCGCGGTAGCCGTATGACGTTCCGGTCTTATAGGCAACGCGGGTAGCATCGCGGCGGTTGCTGCCCGCGAGCCAGCTGGGCGGTGGCGGCGTGTCGTTCAAAATTTGCGTGAGATAGTAAGCTGCCACCGGCGAGAACAATGTCTCGCCGTCATCTGTCGTCATCGTTATTGCCGGTTGAAGGTGCAGCGGCTTGACCTGTCCCTGATTTGCGAGGCCGGCATAAAGGGTAACAAGATTCTCTAATGAAATGCCGACCCCGCCCAAGGCAATCGGCAGTCCGGGCGTCGTGGCCTCGGGCGGAAGCTGCAAGGTGATTCGGACATCGTGCAGCCGCTGCACGAAACGCGCCGGCCCGATACGGTCCAGCAGCGCCACGGCGGGCAGGTTTCTTGAACTCTGCAATGCCTCACGAGCGGTCAGGTCGCCACGAAACAAATTGTCGAAATTCTGCGGCGCATAATCGCCGAAGCGCATGGGAATGTCCTGCATGACCGTTTCCGGATGGATCAGCAGGTCATCGAAGCCCATGCCGTAAATGAACGGCTTCAAGGCTGATCCTGGCGAACGGGTGGCCGTCACCATGTCATTCTGTCCAAAACGCTGATCGGCAAAAAAGTCACTGGAACCGATATAGGCACGCACGTCCCGTGTATCGTTCTCGACGACCAGCGCGGCGATCGAGGCTGCGGGCTCCAGCAAGCGTTGATGGCGGGCGACGAGCAATTGCAGGCGACGTTGCAGATCGGCATCAAGCGTCGTTTCGATCGTGCCACCCGTCTGCTGGCGATCCTGCCCGATCAATCGCTGCGCCAGATGGGGCGCATCGATCGGTGCCGGCCGGCGCCGCGTTGGGACCGCTTCGCTCAGGGCTGCCCGGTAGGCCGGTTCGTCGATGACGCCGGCAGACAAAAGACGCTGCAAAATCTTGTCACGGCCATGTCGTGCCGCCGCCAGATTGCGGTCGGGTCGTTGACGTTCCGGTGATTGCGGCAGCGCGACCAGCAATGCCGCTTCGGCATCGGTAAGATGTTTCGGTTCCTTGCCGAAATAAGCGAGGCTCGCCGCGCGGATACCTTCCAGATTGCCGCCATAAGGTGCGAGGCTCATATAGAAGCCAAGAATCTCATCCGACTTGTAATGCCATTGCAGTTGCACGGCACGGGCCATCTCGATCAGTTTTGCCGGCACCGTCCGCAGCCGTGGCTCCAGCAGCCGGGCGACCTGCATGGTGAGTGTCGAGGCGCCGGAGACTGTGTGACCAGCTTGCAGGGCCTGCCCGATCGCCCGGAATAGTGCCAAAGGATCGACACCTGGATGATGGCCGAAGCGACGATCTTCATAGGCAATGAGGAAGCGCTCGAACTTTGGATCGACTGCGCCCCGGTCCACCGGATAGCGCCAGATACCGCCGGGCGTGGTGAACGCCCGCAGCACGCTGCCATCCTCCGCTTCCACCACGGTCGATTGTTGGGACAGGCCGGACAGATCGGGGGGATAGATCCAATCCAACAAGACGGCAGCCAGAAGAAGCAGGCAGGCAGATCCCCCAAGGATCCGCCCTACCCGCTGCAAAACTGCTTTGCCGTCTGTCACGGCGCTGCGATCTCCATATGACCGACCGTCCCTCGCGCACGGAATTCCGGTTTGTACATGTCCTCAACGATGACAGGGGGAACCTTGTACTTGCCCGGCGACACGACGCGGGTGAGATAAGCGAAGGTAAAGTCACGGTCGTTCGAGCTGGAATGATCAGCATCGGCCATGTCGAAAGCTGCGACATATCGGTCGTCGCGATATTCTTCATAGTCCGGGGTGCTTAGGCTTGGTAGCCAGGCATATTCAGCCGTTTGCCGCCGGTCGGCGAGCCGCGCATTTTCAATTTCCAGCCCGGCCGGCAACAGATCCACCACCATCGACTGGTGATTGGCCCTGTCGGTGATTTGGCCTTTGATCACCACCACGAGCAGGTCGTTCTGCTTCAACTGGCCAAGATCGGCTGGCTTGCCGTCCTGCAGGAAGTAGCCGCGCTCGATCGAATAGCCATTGCTGCTGGCCGGCTGATCTTTTTGCAGTATGCCGGTCGATGTGGCGCGGGCATAGATAACGCCCTGTCCTGCATTGGCAACGGCAAAGCCCTGCCGCAGATTCTCCGTATTGAGAAGGCGCGTATACGGGCGGCTCTGCCGCACGGTTTCGGCACCGCCGATCTTCAGGTCGACCTGCTGCGCACCACTGCTGGCGGTGCTGGCGGCGAGCAACAGCCACGCCTGCTCCTGCGTACTGAGATATTTACGGCCGTTCTGCAAAGCTGCCAGGCGGTCAAGCAAGACAGCCGGTTGCTGATCTGACAGCATCTGCTCGGCCATGCCGCTTTCCCTCAGCAGCGAAATGGTCGCCGCCAAGTCGCGCAGTGGGGAGCCGTAATCCCACCACACATCACTGCGCTTGCCGATTTGACTCAGGGCGATCTTGAACCCTTCAGCGGCGCGGCCCTGATCGCCGCTCACTGCCAGCGCCGCGGAAAGCTGGGCGATCGGTAGGGTCGGCGCGCTGTCCTTGTAGGTATCGAAAATATAGCGCAGATCGCTGAGGTTTGCCTGCCTCGCCGCCGTCAAGACATACAGCGCATAGGCCTTGGCCGGCAGGCTGACCGTGTAACGCTGCCAGGCATCGCCGATATCCTGGCGCACGATCTGCCGCAAGCCGTTCAGGCCGTTGGCATAAGCGCTGTCGGGCACTTTGAAACCTTTGTCCCGGGCGCGGGTCAGAAAATCCATAGCATAGGCCGACAGCCAGGGTTCCGCCGGACCGCTGCTGCTCCAGAGTGAAAACTGCCCGTCGAAACGCTGCCGGTCGATGATGCGCGCGACGGCGCGCTGCACCTGATCCGCATCGATCTTCTCATAGCGGTTTTCCAGGTCCCAGGCTTTCGCGACCTCGCTGGTGAAGAGCAGCGGGAAAGCAATGCTGGTCGTCTGTTCCAGGCAGCCATAGGGATAATGTTCCAAAGACTGCAGCACGGTCTGCACATCCAGATTGGGTGTCGTGCTGAACGATGTGCGGATCAGGCCCGTACCGGGCAGGTAGGCGTCCAACGCCGCTGCCGGCACATCCAGCCTCTCACCGGGCTTCAATGTCGCGACGCGGCTCTCGGTGATCGGCGGTTGGGCCGGCCGGACCGGAACCGAGACTTTCCGTTCCCGATGATAACCGCCAGGTCCATCGATGGTCAGCGTGATTTCACCGCTGCCGACACGGTTGCCGAGCATGGCAATGCGACGCGAGGTGGTTGCGCCTTTCGCCAGATCGGTTGTGAAGGACGCGCCGTCCGGGGCAAGCTGGACATCGTTCTCCGCGTGCAGCGCTACTGAATATTGTCCGGCGACGCCGTCCAGATTCTGTAACGACAGTGACAAAGCGCTCTGGTCACCGGGCGCCAGGAAGCGCGGCGTCGAGATTTCCGCCACAATCGGATCGCGCACCACGAGCCCGGCTTCGGCCGAGCCGATATTCCGCTCGTCATAGGCAATCGCCATCAGGCGGAGGCGGCCGTTATAGTCGGGTATGTCAAGACCGACGATCGCCTTGCCGTCCTTGTCTACCGTGACCGGGCCGGAGAAGAGCGCGACGAGCTTGATTTCCGGCGGCGCACCGCGCTGGCGCATATCGCCATCGCCGCCTTCGCGAATCTGCCCGCGCCGACCAACCTTGCCATCGATCAATTGGCCGTAGAGATCGCGGACCTCCAGGCCGAGCCGTCGCTTGCCGAGATAGAAGTTCACGGGATCGGGCGTTGCGAAATCGGTCAGTTGCAGGATGCCTTCATCGACCGCCGCCAAGGTCAGCATGGCGGTGCCACTCGAGATATTGCCGATGGTGACTGGCAGGTCGATATGCTGGCGCGGCAAAACCTTATCCGGCACGGTCATGGAAATCAGCAATTGGCGCGGCTTTGGATCGATGCCGAGCCAGGTCACGCCGATTGCCCGCCCAGGACCGCGTTCGGCTTTTTCACCGGGCCGAAAGGCGCTGGCCAAAACATAGGCGCCGGCCCCCCACTCCCCATTCACCGAAAGGCGAACGGTCTTGCCCTCCTTGGGCACCGTGACGATCCGTTTTTCGATGACATGATCGGTCGCGATGGTGAGCAGCACCTCGCCGTCGAAAGGCGGCCGGATCATGACATCCGCGGTATCGCCCGGCTGATAGACGGGCTTGTCGGCCGTCAGCGTCAGCTTGTCCGGTGTCTCCGCGGTACCTGGTTTCGCGCTCCAGCCGGCATGGAAGCGGACGGATGCCGCACTGCCGCTGACGGGGTCGAAGACTTCAAGCCGGTAATTGCCCCAATCGACAGCTGCCTGGACCGTCCCCGGCTTATCGGCCGGTACGGTCACCGAACCGGTGGTGACCGATCCGTCACTGACCGTCACGGCATAATCCCAACTGCCATTGGTGAAATACCAGTTGTAGTCCCAGTTCTCCTTGACGAGGCGGTATTGCAGATCAGGCTTGGCGACGGTCTTGCCGTCCTTGTCCAGCGCGATCACTTCGAAACCGGCGGTACTACCTTCCGCGGCTTCACTATCCGCAAAACCAGGCTTGATCCCGAGCGCCACGCCGTCGCGGCGGATCGGCAGAGACACGCTCTTGATGACCGGGCGGCCACCGAATTCGTAGACTTCCACGCGCAGATTTGCCGCCAATGGCGATTGCACATCGGGCAGATCCGCCAATTGGATCGGCAATCGGACACGGCCCTCCGCATCGGTCTGCTGATCCGCCAAGGCGATCCGCTTTGCCTCGACGTCTTCATCGGCGAGACCAAACTGATAGCCGGAATAAGCCGGAAATGGTTTGGGATCACGGCCGACCAGAATATCAGCCTTGGTGACAAGACCGGCGGCCGGAGCGCCATAGAGGAACTTCGCCGTTACATCGATGGCGCTGTTCTGGCCTGGCGTCAGCGTATCGCTCTCGGGTTTGCCGGCAACTTCAATCCGCGCCGGCACAACATCCTCGACCAGGAAAGTCGTCGTGGCGACCGGCCGTCCTTTGGGATCAATATAGGCTTCTACAGTCCAGGAGCCGGTGCGCGCCGTATCGGCAATTTCCATGTCCTGCTGGAAGCCGCCCATTTTGTCTTTAAGATTGTCGTAGCGCTGCGCTTCGATGCCGTCCGGTCGTAGTAGCCGAAGGGATATCGGCAAGCCTGTGATGGCTTTGGCCGTCGAATCGCGCAGCAGCGCGGAGAGATGCACGGTCTCGCCCGGACGATAAACACCACGATCGGTATAGAAGAAGAGATCCGCCTCGCCTGGCGAGGCGCGCCCGCTGACGCCGCGATCACTGAGGTCATAAGCAGCGCGGGTGAGATCGAGGAAACTGAAATCGCTGTCCTTGGTACGCAGCGCCATGACGGCAGTCGCGGTCCGCCCGCCCTCACCGCGTAGCAAGCCCGGATCGAAATGCGCAAAGCCGCTGCGATCCGTCTCGGCCTTGGCTAGAATTTCGTTGTTCCGCGCCAGGAGGCGAACTTCGACCCTATCGATCGACGTTGCATCGGCCAAAGAGCGCACGAAGACGGAGAGGCCGTCGCTGCCGGAAAATGTTGTGAGGCCGAGATCGGATACGACCAGCCATTGCGTGGCATAGGCATCCCAATAGGACCGACTATCCTGATCCTGCCCGTCCTCTTCTCCGCTGCGATACGGTCTCGCCATGAGAACATAGATGCCGGGTTCCGGCTTGGAGATTACCCCGCTGATTGGAATGGAGGTTGCCTGACGGGCATTCTTCTCCATGGCAATATCCATGGAGCCCTGCCAAACCTCCTCACCGCTTTCATTGGCGATCCGCCGGCCGTCATATTCATAGAGATTGGCCAGAAAGCGCCGTTCGTTCAGCGTCTCGACCAGGTTACGGTCATTGATCCGCAGCAGCTTCAATTTCACCCGCTCGACATTGACCGTGTAAAGCGGAACGCCCGTTGAACCGACGCGTGGCAAGACATAAGCCTGATTGCGGAAGCCGACCGAAGGCTCGCGGTCACCGATGGAAACCTCGATCTTTTCATCGCTCTCTAATCGGCCGCTAATGGCGGCGGGCAAGCCGCGAAGCATGCTGATCTCATAGGATTGGCTATAGGCAAGCCCGTCGATGCACAATGTGTCGCCCTGCGTCTGGAAAGAAAGCCGCGCTTCCGGTGTCACCCGCACGTAATCTTCATAGCGCAGTTGCGTCGTGCTGCGCAGCGACCGGTCGAACTCGACACAGGCGCGAGCCCGGTCACCACTTCCCGCCGTCGAATTCCCGACGATATGAAATGCCAGCCGTGCGCTGAGCCGATGGAGACCATCGCTGGCTTCCGGATCGGCGGTCAAAGCTGCAGCCTGTTCAAAAGCCGTCAGAGCCTCGGCATCGCGATCAGCCTTCTCAAGGTTACGCGCGACCCGGAGCAACTGAGTGCCACGTTGTTGCGGCGCGACGGCCTGTTGACTTGCGATCATGGCGGCATAAACCGCATCCAGATCCGGCCCTAGACGCTCATTCGCAACGGCGAGCGAATCCCAAATCTCGTAACGGTATTCACCCAGCTTGATCAGTCGTCGGGCGATTTCGGTTACCGCTGCCCAGTTCTTCTGCTCCATCGAGGCTGACAGATTTGCCAACAATTTCTGCGGGTCGCGCTCGCCGTCTGGCAAACGTTCGCTGACAATGGCGTCACGATACTCGCCGGCCGCGCCTTCGACGGCAGATAGATCGGTCGCGCGAGCAGAGAAGGAAAAGATGCAGCAGCATAGGAAAAATAGAACTCGGGCGAATACAATCATAGCAAACCAGCCAGTTGAAATAATGACGGTTTAATTGTGGGACGGTGTGAAGAAAGGGCAGTCGGTCCTCATGGGCGAGATCACCAAGTTGGTGGAGAAGTACAACAAATTCCGGGAAAGTTGTGGTGCATGTCACAATTTTGTTATTATTCTTGGCCGGCTTGGTTGATCTTCTACCTTTGATACCCCAACTACGATACTAAGAAGCGATTGCGCTTTCATTATGTTCTCCGCGTGTCGCCAAGATGAATTGGATCAGGATGCAGGGCAGTAAGGCTGTAGATGCGGAGGGAGTTGGACTGCCGTCGGAGCGAGCAGGCTACTCTTCTTTGCCGCCTGTTCCACGTATCTGGTTGCTCCTAGGAGAACGTTACGGCGACAATGCTCAGGTGCTTGCGCTCGGTAAAACGCTCAGCCAAGACTTCGGGTGGCCGAGCGAGATCAAGCAGATTTTTTACGACGCGAACTGCGATGTGTCGTTTCGGGAGCGCGGCGCGTCTTTGGTCGGTGTAGACAAAAACCGTACCAAGCCGCTTACCCCACCCTGGCCTGACATTGTCATCGCGATTGGAAAATCGTCAGCGTCGGTCGTGCGGTGGATTAAGGAGCAGACCTGCGATCATGCCATCAGTGTTCAGCTCGGCCGGCCGCGTACCGCTTATCATCATTTCGATCTTTTGGTGACGACGCCACAGTTCAGCATGCCGCCCGGCGACAATGTGATTCGATTGTCGATGCCGATTACATTGCACGATGAAAAAAAACTCGCTGCAGAAGCGGAACTTTGGCAGCAGCATTTCGCACATTTGCCAAAACCTTGGACCGCTGTTCTGGTCGGCGGCGACACGGCGCAACTCAGTTTTGACCAGGATGATGCGCAGAACCTGGTCGATCAGATGTCCGACTATCAGAGACAGGTTGGCGGTTCGTTATTGGTGACGACCAGTCCGCGGACACCTGCGGATGTTGCTGACATCCTGCAAGGGAAGATGCCAAATCCGCATTTCTTCTTCCGCTGGGCCAAGGATGTCCCCAATCCCTATTACGGTTTTCTTGCGTTGGCTGATAATTTCATCGTTACGAATGACAGCGTCACGATGATCGCGGAGGCAGCAGACCGGGCGAAGCCGACTTATATATATACCTTGCCGCGGCGCGAGCTGGGATCGACTACGTGGCTCAATACCGTTGGCCGGTGGCTGCGGCTACGTCGAGAGCGACGCAAAAATATCGGTAGCCGGCGCGACATGATCGATCGTTTGTTCGATTCGATGACACATAACGGCGTTCTTCGTCCGCGGAATAACGTCGATTGGTTTGAAGCGACACTTTATGGTCAAGGAATTGCCCGGCCCCTGGGGCGCGAGACCTTCAGGTCTTGGACAACGGAACGCGTGACGGAAATCGAGCGGCGGATCGTAACCGATCGAATTCGTGTTTTGTGGGAACGGCGCGTCCTGTCATCCTCGGCAGTTGCAAGTTAAACCAGTCTCGCCTTCAATAGCGCTCTTCGCCAGTATCGGCGTTCAGCTCCGATCTATACAAAATCCGCTGCCACCGATTGAGTTGCTGTGGTCGAAAAGCTTCGACCGGCAACTCGGCGATGAAGTTGATATAACGCCGCGGAATCGCGGTGATGCCACGCGGACTGACACCGTGAATGGCTTTCACCGAATTAACGAAACACAGGTAAGTATTCGGCGCGTAGTGAATTGTCTTCGCTAGCTTGATGTCGCGGTTCATCGTGCGATGTTTGATGAAGCGCGGCGATCTTTGCCAAGCATACATTTGTAGATCGCCGCCGGCGGTCGTATCGTTCGGATCGCGGAAATAAAATAGCCCGCTGAAGATTTTGTCGCATAAATCGACATGTGGACTCTTGACGCTGCTGACCTGCGTCACCGGTGTATTCATGACGAACTGGCAATCGAGACGGACTTCCGCTTCGCCACTGAAACCGCGAGGAATGACGCGCCAATCTTCAAATCGCCGACCCAAGCGCGTTTCGAGGCCGGGAAATTCCTGGCGAAAAAAATCTCCGAACAGGCGGATTACATTGCGCCAATATTCCGCGGAGGTATGGTATTCAAAAAAGCTGCGCCATAAGGGCGAAATTCGCTGATCGGCGAGCACCTGTTTTGCACTCATACGGACCGCTTCGTTGTTGCCATAGCTCGTGCGTCCGTTTAGCACCGTCGCCAAGTCAGGAAACTCTCGATCCAATGCGCTGTAGACGTCCCGCGGCAAGACATTTTGCATCGAGAAATGCGGATATGGTGACGTGCAGATCTGATCGGGCGTCACGTTGGCAAGCAGCTGTGGCACCGACATTCCCATGGCTGCGGTAGCCGCGACCATTTACTCCTCCACCCTACCCATCATCAATAAACTCAAATCAAGTCGGCTAAGCAGACTACGCCGCCTGGCGATGGCATAACTGTAGGGCGTCATGCCGAATGTGGTTCGATGCCATTTCTCGCTGCAGCATTTCTTCCGTGACAATGCCCTGCTCCAGGCATTCGGATAGAAAATCGAAAAACAGCTGCTCCTGCTTCGGGTCCGGATGCGGTCGATAGATCTTGGGCTTGCCGCCATTGAACCACCGCTTGACCGACTTGACGACGGAGGCCGGGAAGCTTTTCGCCTTAGCACGAACCGTAAAATCGATCGGCAGGCCGGTCTTCCAGGGTTGCGTGCGGCGATAGGTATTATGCAAGATCTTTGTCTGCGGGGTCAGTCGATCGAAATCATTCCACTCGTCTTCAAGGGTCCCCACGGTGTCATCGGGTTCATATTCCAGCTTTACCCATTTCATATAATCTTTTTTGAACTCGAAAAGCTCATTGAAAGTCTTTTCGGCATCCCAATGATGCAGTTTCGTATTGTCCAGCAACATGACCGATGAGGCCCGATATTCCGCGAGATCTTTGAGAGCTGGCCTGATGCGGCACATCAAGGCCTTGCCCTGCATGTCGCGGGTCAGCAGGTCCCAAATGTCTGCGACGGCAAAGCAATCCGGATCGATAACAACCGCACGACCCTGGTAGTTCATCAGCTTAGGTGGTGCGAACCGCAAGGGCGTAAAGGATTGCAAATCATCGTGCTTCCAAACCCGACGTTCCCGCCCACGGAGGAATTTTTGGCCGACCTTGGCTTCCAACCAGGGAAAGTCCTTGTAATGCATGATTTCGACATCGAACTTGTCGGCATGCTTGCTGTTCCGCTTCAGCGCATGAGCGGCAACCAAGGCTCCCAGATATTGCTCGTCATTGGTCTGAATGAAGACCTTGTATTCCACCGACCGCTCCTTCATACCCAACTACCGACTGTTTCCGTTTTGTCTCGACCACACAATTGCTCAGGCCCAGCCATCGGTCAATCGGCCCCCTTCGGCAGACTTGCCATTTTATCCACAGCCTTAACAAAACTGTCGTAATGATAGTTATTGTTGGGCATTTCGGCAACTAACTATCTGACAAAGTGCAACTTTGCCGCAAATTTGAGGCATCTGATAATCATGCCAAGAGTTCCGCCGCCGGGCTGTTCAAGATCCCCGAAGCGGCCTCTTCGCGGGCGTCCCAGGATTGCCAAATTGACAATTGCTTACGCGATGCTATCAAGGCGGAAATGTTCCGATTGAACTACCTCACGCCCTTTTGCTACGGATTCGGCCCTTCGATTCCGTCAACGGCCGGTGGCCGGCGATACCGACAGAAAGCTTATGCAGCCGACCAATACGCCTAGCGACTCCTCCCTTGGCAATGTTTATCGCGTCCTGCGTAAACATGGCATTTGGCGGCAGATTCCGATTGTCATCGGGCTTCTGGTGACAGGTGTCCTCGACGGCGTCAGCCTGACGACCCTATTGCCGATGATCAGCATGCTAACCGGCAATGTGGATGGCAAGACCGGTCCGTTGCAGCGCTATATACAAGAGATTTTCCAAGCACTGCACTTGCCGCTCAACCTTGGTTTTCTCTGCGTTGTCGTGCTCGGATGCCTTGTCGTCAAGGCCGTCATCACGTTGCAGATCAATAGATATGTCAATGTCGTCGTGGCTGAAATCTGCCGCGAGCTGCGCCAGACTCTGATCAGCCGCCTCCTGGAAGCACAGTGGTCCTATTTCACCGTCAATCCCGTGGGACGCTTCGTGGTGACGATGATACCCGAAGCGAACTGGGCGGGTTATGCGTACCGGGCGGCGCTCAATGTATCAATGCAAGTCGTCAGAGCCATTATTCTGGCGCTGGTTGCACTGATTTTCGGCTGGCGTACGGCTGCCGTGGCGGTGGCGCTCGGCCTCCTCATGGGACTGGCGCTGCGCTTCCTGATCCGTACGTCACGCACGGCGGCAAGGCAATTTCGGACCTCGTTGTCCGGCCTGGTTGCCGATCTCACTGATCTGATCATTGGCTACAAGCCGCTGAAAGCCA
The DNA here is from genome assembly GCF_034044715.1 of Dongia soli. Taxonomy (NCBI): domain Bacteria; kingdom Pseudomonadati; phylum Pseudomonadota; class Alphaproteobacteria; order Rhodospirillales; family Dongiaceae; genus Dongia; species Dongia soli. The sequence continues at coordinate 714,467 of NZ_JAXCLW010000002.1, forward strand.
TGGGACGGGAAGGCATTCTGATTGCCAGATTGCGCTCGGAGGCGAAGGCGATCCGCCGGTCGATGTATGATCTGGTCATGATGCAGCAATTGTCGGGTGCTCTCCCCGACTTCCTTATTGGCTGCACCCTGGCTTTCGGCATCTATATCGTAAATCTGTTCTTCGGCATTACGATCGAACCCCTTTTGGCTTTCGGCATCGCTACATATGGTCTGATGAACTCGGTTTCGAAGATCCAGAAGGCGATGCAGGAATTGGCGCAGTCAGACAATATGTACTGGGCGGTCCAAGCAACGATTGCAGAAGTGGAAGAAGCCAGCGAACCGCATCGCGGCACGGCCGAACCCTCTCTCGCCAAAGGCTGCCGATTGGAGAATGTGTCCTTCTCCTATGGGCGCGGCGCCGTCTTGGACGATGTCTCGATCGACATTCCGGCAGGTGGCATCACCACGCTGATTGGCGAGTCAGGCTCCGGCAAGACGACGGTCGCTGATTTGCTGCTCGGCCTGTTCCTACCGGATTCGGGCCGCATCCTGATCGATGGGGTGGATCTGAAAGAGATCGATATACGCCGATGGCGGTCGATGATCGGCTACGTGCCGCAGGAAGTATTGATGTTCAATGACACGATCATGGCTAATATCGTGCTCGGCGATCCATCCATCACCGAAATTGAGGTGGTTGAAGCATTAAGGATCGCCGGCATATATGACTTCATCATGAGTTTGCCGGACGGGCTGCAGACCCGCGTGGGCGAACGCGGCATGATGATTTCAGGCGGCCAACGCCAACGCATCGCCCTGGCCCGCGCGCTGGCGCATCGACCCCAATTGCTGATTTTGGATGAGGCGACAAGTGCGCTTGATCCCCAAACCGAGGCCGAGATTTGTGCTGCCGTGCGGCGGCAGGCGGGAAAAATCACCGTCCTGGCGATCACGCATCAACCCTCCTGGGTCGATGCGGCAGACCGGATCTATGTGATCGAAAAAGGCCGGGCCCATCTCCGCGATCGGCGACCCGGCAGTGACGCTGACGAACGCCTTAAGACGAATGTTTCTCGGCCAGCGTAACTGAGCCGTTCTCCATCTCGTAAATGCGGTCAGCAGCATCGATCCACAAGGATTGATGCGTGATGGCGAGGATTGTCCGCTGACCGGCCAAGCTTCGGACGCTGTCGCAGATTTCAAGGGCGGTATCGTGGTCCAATGCGCTGGTCGCTTCATCAAGAATGAGCAGATTAGGATCATTGATCAGCGCACGGGCGATGGAAAGCCTCTGTCGTTGCCCTCCGGAAAGAAGATTTCCGCGGACGCCTACCATCTCATCAAGGCCTGCCGGCAACCTCGAAACGAATTGCCACGCACCCGCCAGTTTGAGTGCGGCTTCAATGCGTGAATTGTCGATCGTCGCATCGCCAAGCGTAACATTCTGGGCCACGGTATCGTTGAATAGAATGTTGTCCTGAGGGATGTAGCCGATGCGGTTTCTCCATTGCCGCAGATCGCCGTCTTTTAGCGACATGCCGTCGATCAGCACCTGCCCGCTACGCGGCTGATGCAGCCCGACCAGGAGATCCGCAATCGTCGTCTTGCCGGAACCCGACGGACCGATGATGGTCGTGACCTTTCCGGCTTCGATCGCGATATTGATATCTTTCATCACGTCGCGACTAGGATAGGCAAAGCTGACATCCGCAAAACGGGCTTCGTTTTGCAGAATCATCGAGCTTCCTTTTTGCATTTGCTCGGCTTCGATCTCGGTTTCCTCGATCAGGGCGACCGTCGACCAGAAAGCAGAAGAGTCGATAAACATCCCCTGCATGCCGGCGCGGATCTCGCCGATTTTCGCGGCAATCCGACGTAGCAGCCAGATCGTTGCAACCAATGCCTCGAAAGGCATACCGAAGTAATTGTAGCCAAAGTAAATGCCGGTCACGAGGAACCCCGCAAGCAACGGGTCCTGCAGCGCGACGACGGCGGCATTGCTGTCGTTTTCGCGTCTCAACGCACGGCTTAGCTTATCGATATCAGTATCAAACACTGCGGCAATGTGACCGTGACGGTTCATCGCCTTCAATGCCTTGATATTCGTGAGGACCTCGGTGACAGCGCCAGCCAGCCGCTGATTGTATTTGGTTTTTCCGCGGCCTGCCCGTTTCGCCATTCGCATGTATCGCGAGACGGCAATCCATAGCAGCACGCAGAGGACAACGGCTGCGACGGAGAACTGCCAGGAAATGAAAAGCGCGCCGACGAAATAAACGAGAATTTCGACAAACTTCGCGAAGATAAGGCCGGCTTGCTTGAAGGCTGTGGCGGCGCGATCCGAATCCGTGCTGACGGCAGCCGTGAAGCGGCCGGTCGGTTGTGACGTGAAGAAGCCCCAGCGCGCCTTCATGATCCCGTCGATGAGCCGAAGCCGCAAACGCGTGCTGAGATTTGCCACCTCTTGTCCCACAAAAACCATGCCAGCCATGCTGAGCACGAATTTCGCGAACATCATGACGATCATGAAAGCCAGAAGGATGCCCAGCGTGATCGGCAGGTTGAGGTAGGTGAGGATATCGGTGACGATCCGCTCGACTAATCTATCCGATTTCTGGACATTGTTGGTTGCCATCGAGATGATCGGCCAAAGCGTAGCGATGCTGAGGTTTTCAGCAAGACTGCCGAAGAGCAGCGCGCCGACCATAAGAAGCTGCCGCTGATAGCCGGTATAGAAAAAGATGCGGAAAATACTAAGCATGAAACTAGACGTTCTGTTCGATTTGTCGGCGGCCCGGCACAGCAAGGAATTGCGGCATACCTGATCCGATTATGGTTACCGTCACCTGCTGTCAATAATCCCAAAGATGCTGCAAGCCAATGTCGCCTCGCGGCAAAAGAGCGAGCACATGTGCCATACGTCGGCATCGGCCGGGCCTATCCTGTAACCCGCCAAACTCGACATTTGCCGTCTCATACTGGGCTGCTCGAATTATTTGCGAAAAATTGCCGTTTCTAGAAACTACCGTCGAACTTGCTGATTCGCCGGACTTTTGCTAATGACCGGCAATCCTAGGGGCAGCCTTTGCCCTCCGCAATCAATCTTTTACGCGACCCAGGGGCTGATGACTGAACGTGTTACATCGACAACGAACCCAGGGCTCCCTTTTCGTTGCGCCGACTTCGAGACAATGTGGCAGGCGCTCGATTATGCGGCGCAGGGCGAGACGGGATACAATTTTTTTGACGCAAAAGGCGAATTGCAGCGCAGCTTGACCTATCGCGAGTTGCGCGACCAGGCGCGCTCATTCGCGCGGCATTTGCTGGGTCTTGGCCTTGAACCGGGCGACCGCATGGTGCTGGTCGCCGATACCGATGCCGATTTCATGATCGGCTTCATGGGCTGTCAGTATGCGGCCATCCTGCCCGTACCGGTTGCCATTCCCACCAGTTTGGGCGGGAAAGATGCCTATGTGGCGCAATTGCGTCATCAGATCGAGGGGTGTGGCGCCAAGGCCGTGATGGCCCCGGACTCGCTGGGCGCCATTCTGCAGCAGGCGGCAGCCGGTCTGCCGATCAAACTGGCAGGAGCTCCGAAAGATTTTTGGGCTGCCCCCACTACCTCTCACGATCCCCGCCCCGCAAACGCGGATGCCTTGAGTTATCTTCAGTATTCCTCGGGCAGCACGCGTTTCCCCAAGGGAATCCAGATTACGCACCGGGTTTTCATGGCGAATGCCTACGCGATCGCCCGGGATGGCTTGCGTGTCCGGGCTGGTGATCGCTGCACCTCCTGGCTGCCGCTCTATCACGATATGGGGCTGGTCGGCTTTATGCTGGTGCCTCTTACGACCCAGATGTCCGTGGATTATATCGCGACGCGCGATTTCGCGCGGCGGTCCTTAACCTGGCTGAAGCTGATCTCGGACCATGCGGGCACCCTCTCCTATTCTCCAAGCTTCGGTTACGATCTCTGCACGCGCCGTATGCGTGACGATGCCGACAAGCTCGACCTGAGTTCCTGGCGCGCGGCTGGCATCGGTGGCGACATGGTGCAGCATGAAACTTTGCAGCGTTTCTCGGCGATGTTCGGTCCGCATGGTTTTAGCAAGACCGCCTTCGTGCCAAGCTACGGCATGGCGGAAACCACCTTGGCAATGAGTTTTGCGCCGCTCGATCAGGAGTACCAGGTGGACTATGTGGACCGGGAAGAGCTGGCCCATCACAACCGCGCTGTACCGGCGGCGCGCGGGCCGGCTGCGCGGGGATTTGTCGCCTGCGGTCGCGCGCTCATCGGTCATGCTTTCGAAATTCGCGACGCCAATGGCAAATCCTGTCCGGAACGGCAAGTGGGCAGGATTTTCTTCAAAGGCCCGAGCGTCATGAGGGGATATTTTCAAGAACCGGAACTCACCCGCGAGGCCTTGTCGCCCGATGGTTGGCTCGATACCGGCGATCTCGGCTACATGCTGGACGGCCAAATCGTCATCACGGGGCGAGCAAAAGACCTGATCATTATCGCTGGCCGCAATATCTGGCCGCAGGATCTGGAATGGGCTGCGGAGGAGTTGCCGGAGCTGCGCCGAGGCGATGCGGCGGCCTTTTCCATTGAGGATGGCGAAAGCGAGGCAATTGTCGTTTTAGTGCAGTGTCGCGTGACCGATCCGGAGGCGAAGACCAAACTGGCCAAGGATATTGGCGCGGTGCTGCAGAAATCGGCCGGTGTCGAAGCGCGGATCGTGTTCATCCCACCCCATGGCCTGCCGCAAACTTCATCGGGAAAACTAAGCCGAGCGAAAGCCAAGGCGAATTATCTCAACGGCGTCTACGACGCCGATATTGGGACTAATAAATAGTGTCTGATCGCAAGGTCGTCGCGGTGACCGGGGCGACCGGCTTTATCGGCCAGGCGCTGATCCACTCTTTGGTTAGAGCGGGGTTGCAGCCGCGACTGCTGGTCCGGCGGTTTCCTCGGGGTGCGCTGCGGGCGGGCCAGCCGGTAGAAATCGTCCTTGGCGATCTGGACGAGCCAGCAAGCCTGGAAAAGCTATTGAACGGGGCAGATGCCGTCATTCATCTGGCCGGATTGATAAAAGCGTCCAATGCCGCAGCGTTCTTCGCCGCCAATGCCCAGGGGACCGAGCGGCTCTTAACTATAGCCGGCAAGATCAATCCCAAGGCCGCATTCCTACATGTTTCCTCCCTCGCGGCACGGGAGCCTTCGCTTTCGCCTTATGCGGCGAGCAAGCGTGCCGGTGAAGAGAAGGTCGGCAAGGCAGCGGGCGGCCGGCCATGGCTGATCCTAAGGCCGCCAGCGGTTTATGGACCGGGCGATCCGGCCACGTTGCCGCTCTTCCAGGCGGCCACCCTTGGATTCGTCCCTTATCCCGCAGCTCCCCTGGCACGGTTCTCACTCATTCATGTCGCCGATCTCGCCGAGGCCATCACCCGGCTGACCGAGACATTGCTGTCGGGGTCAGGGCTTTCGGGTAAATGTTTTGAAGTCGATGACGGCTATCCGGGCGGTTACCAGTGGCCACATCTCATTGCCGCCTTGCGGGCGGCGACGGGACGTCAGGTCCGTAGCTACCGGTTGCCGCGCTGGTTAATGTCGACGGTCGCGCAGCTTAATGGCGTCAAGGTCCACCTAACCGGCCGCGCAGAAGTGCTCATGCCCCATAAAGTCGCCGAATTATACCATGGCAACTGGGTTGCCGAGGATGGCGCCCTGCCTGCCGACGTCCGTTGGCGACCTGAATTCGATCTTACAGATGGCTTTCAGGACACGTTGCGGTGGTACCGGCTGAACTCATGGGTCAGATAAGTTCTTGCAGCCAAGACCTTGAAACAATGCACTTGTTACATTTCGAAACAATTTGTCATTTAACGCTGGGATCGAAATCTACGAAAAGGTTCTTAGCTGAATCGGGGTTGCCGATTCACGGTTAACGTGTCGGCAGGGAGCAAGCAAATCCCTGCCCTGGGTAGATCGAGTGGAAATCGGAATGTTGCAAGCGTCTCAGCCTTTATCGCTGGAGAATGTATTCGGGGAAGTGGCCCAGTTGATGGATCGCTTCCGGAAAGGTGACGCGCCGATCACCATGGACACCGATATTGCCCAGGATTTGAACATGGATTCGCTGGCTGTCATGGATCTCATGATGGAACTGGAAGACAAGTTCGACGTCTCGATCCCGCTCAATATGGTGCCGGAGATCGTGACTGTGGGACAACTTGCCCAGACCATCCTCGACAGCAAGAAGGGGGCTTGATCATGGGTTTGTTCGATCGCTTCAAATCGGTGCGCGACGCGCATGGCGCACTGAAAGCCTGTGGCGGCGATCCGTTCGGCGTCAAAATGGAACGGGTTCTCTCGACCACCGAAGCGATGATCGAGGGCCGGCGGACGATCCTGTGCGGCACCAACAACTATCTTGGCCTGACTTTCGATCCCGACAGCGTCGCGGCGGCCCAGCAGGCAATCGCCGATTTCGGCACCGGTACGACCGGCTCGCGGATCGCGAATGGCTCCTATAGCGGCCATCAGGCGCTGGAGCAGGATCTGGCCGATTTCTACGGCAAGAAGCACTGCATGGTCTTCACCACCGGCTATCAGGCCAATTTGGGCGCCATCTCAACTTTGGCCGGCCCGAACGATTTCCTGATCATCGATGCGGACAGCCATGCCAGCATCTACGACGCCTGCCGCTTGGGCAGCGCCACGGTGATCCGTTTCAAGCACAACGACCCGGTTGATCTCGACCGCCGGCTCGCCCGGATCGCCAACGAGCCGGGCAACAAGATCATCGTCGTCGAAGGTATTTATTCGATGCTGGGTGACCATGCCCCGCTGAAGGAATTCGTCGCGGTCAAGAAGAAGCACGGAGCCTATCTGCTGGTCGACGAAGCCCATTCGATGGGTGTCATGGGGGCGACGGGCCGCGGTCTGCTGGAAGCCGAAGGCGTGGATCACGATGTCGATTTCGTCACCGGCACCTTCTCGAAGAGCATGGGCGCCATCGGCGGTTTCCTGATCTCGGACCATCCGGAATTCGACATCCTCCGCGTTGCTTGTCGGCCCTATATGTTCACCGCCTCGCTGCCGCCTTCGATCATCGCCTCGGTGCGCCAATCGCTGGCGGTATTGCGGGCGAAGCCGGAGCTGATGCGCAAGCTGTGGCAGAATGTTGACACGCTGTACAACGGCCTGCAGGCCGCCGGCTTCAAGCTGGGTACTCAGAAGGGTCCCGTCGTCGCCGTACACCTCACCGATCCGGTGCTGGCCGGCGTCGCTTGGAACGCGCTGCTGAAGCGCGGCGTTTATGTGAACCTGGCCCTGCCGCCGGCCACCCCCAGCGGCACCGCTCTGCTCCGCTGCTCCGTCTGCGCGGCGCATAGCACTGAGCAGCTACAACATGTCGTGTCGGTTCTGACTGAGGTCGGCGAAGAGTTTGGCCTGTTGCCACAGCCGGCACTGCGTATCGCCGCCGCCGAATAAGCGTTACGACTTTGGGGGATGAAAGGGCTGGTCTTCGGACCGGCCCTTTTTCATTCGCGGCCGGTGCCAATCGAGCTTGCAGCAGGCAGGTGGAAAGTTCAGCGGAAGGCGCCGCGGCGATAGAGCCGCCAAGCCAGGAGAGGTGCTGCTAAAACCGGATGGCGCCGCTGCCAATGCGTCACAGGAATACTGACGCCACTGTGGCGCTTTACCTTCCAGAGGATGTAGTCGAGACCGCCGTCGAAAGTGAAGGCGGCCTTCAGCAACCGGGCGATATTCAGCAGCTTGCCGATCCGCCGGCGGCTTTCCCAGGAATAGCCGGCTTCCTTACCCTTCCCTTCCCCATTACGCCGCCTCAGGACCTGCAAGGCTGCGGCGGTGATGCGGTCATACCTCGTCCGGTCGCTCTCATAGATATGGTGCGCACGATCGCTGCCCTCGGGGCGGAGCTCCGCCCGGTAGGTAGCTTGAAATGCCGCCACCCAAAGTCTTTCGGGATTTTCCGTCTCCGGTAGTTGCGGCCGGATCGCGCCCAGCATCGTCAGCACCGCTTCTGCACAGGCATCGGCAACGGCCGCGGCGGTGGTTTGATCGCGGTGCCAGATCAACCGGGCCGGCTGCGAAAACCGCGCCCAGAGAGAGACATTTGCGGCCGCCGAGCTGGTGCCGCGACGGAACTGTGCCAGGCTGATGACCGCATATTTGGTCCGCAGCTTGCCCGTGCCGAAGGGGATCTCGAGATAAAAGACGTTCGGTGGCAGGAGTCGGTTGGCGAGCGCCAGCCAGGCGCTGTTATAAGCCGCCTTATAATCGTCGACGAGAAGATAGAAATCGAGCAGCGAATCCGCCAGTTGCGTTTCCGGCTGGCGCAGGCAGGACCCGTAGAACAGCACTGCGATCGCAGAGCCGTGGCGGCGACGGACCGCTTCGGCCATGTCACGGGCCGCCTGGGCCACGGGTTGCGCCAGCTCGGCGGCAATCAGCCCGGTTAGCGCCTGCTTCGGATCTGGTTGCGCTGACATACCGACTGATGCCGACATCCGGGACCTCAGAAACGATGAAAGCGGATCGCCGGTCCGGCGGAGATCTGCAACCCATTCCCCGGGTTCGGCGTGAACAATTCGCCATCCATGACAAAGGGCGTGCTGAGCATCAAAGCCAGGTGATTCAAGGATCCGCTGTGATAGCCGGCATCTTCGAACCAGGGACGAGCCCTGCCGCGCAGCATCGGCCAGACGGCACAGAGAAAACGTTGCGGCGGATGATCCATCAAGGTGTAGCGGATAGTTTTGCTGGCATCGCCCCAGAACGGCATTACGCCCGGCAACAGGCGGTGCAGGGTCGTCAAAAGCAGCAGAAAGACATCTTGTTCGCGCCGCTCGCCATCATCCTTGGCAATGGTTATGCGCTCACCATGGAAGCCGGACCGCGGTCCCGGTCCATACCATAAGACGCGCAAAAGCGAGAGCAGGATCGTCGCATTGGCCGCCAAGCTGCGGTGCTCTTCACCGTTTTGCCGACCCTTTTGGCTAAGCATGGTGCCCTGATAGAAACTGACGGCGCCGCCGAAGAAACCATAGGTTTGCGTCGTACCGCCATCGAGGCTGAGGGCGATCAGGCTACGATCCAGGCTGGTGCCGGCATCGCCCGCCTTCACCCGTTCGATCAGCTGCTTCAACGCTCTTGCCGGCTTGCCTGGCATCCCGACATCGATGGCGATGACATTTGTCATCCCACCGGAAATCAGGCTGATTTTCGGCATCTGCGCGAAAGGCTTGTCCTTGATCAAATGATTGACGGCGGCCTGAACCGTGCCATCGCCACCGCTGATCGCCAAATGCGTCACCGATTGTGCCGCCATTTCATCCAGCGCGTCGGAGAGTTCGTGGATGTTATGGAAGACCAGGTGCATCACATCAGGATGCGCTTCGAGCAGATCGTGGACATCCGCTATGGACTCCAAGTTCCGCGTGCTTCTGGCATTGCTGATGAGGCCAATGCGGGTCATGGCACGCCAGATCCCCGCAGGCCGGATCCGCCGCGGCGTTCCGTCCGCCAAGCTTCGGGCGTCACCAGCGGTTCGGTCAGCCAGGAGCAAGGACGATGGCCCATCATCCGTTGCCAACCGGCCTGGGCGATGCGCCAGCAATGGAAGAGGAAGGAAACAATGGTCCAGGCGGCGACTGCAAGAAAACCTTCGGCCGGACGGTCGATGAGGGCGGCAATCGTCAGGATGAAGAGATTGGGGTTGCGGCGCGCCGTGATCAGCCGGAACCAGGAATCGATCGGACGCCACGTGTGGATCTCAATCCGATAGAGCCAGATGAAAAGACCTTCCTGTCCGCGACCGAGGACGTAGCCGGCAATAATGATCCAGAGAGCGGCCGTTTGAAGTGCATCCTGTCCGGAACCGCCGATGACAGCGCCTTGTCCCACGAACCAGGCATAATACCAAAAAGGCGGATGGAGAAGATCGATGCCGTGATCGAAAACATCGCCGAACTTGGTCGAGGTCAGCGTCACGCGCGCCAGCTTTCCGTCGACGGTATCGAGGAAGCACATCATCCAGGCAGCGGCCAGACCGGCCAGGAACTGGCCGTGCCAGAAGAGCGACATGGCCGCCAGTACGCAAAGAAAACTGACTGTCGTCACCATATTTGGCGAGATGCTGAGGCGGGCGCACCAGCGCGTTACTGCCATTGCCGGAACCGGCCATACATATTTTGTGACGAAATCGGTGACGCCCTTATACGCGCCGTGAAACATGCGGTGTTCGATAGCCGGTACGGTTTCTGGCGTCAGCGGCAGCACATAGGGACGCGCACGCTTGCGCAAAGCATGGTTATACGTGCTCGCGAGTGCGGCCGGATCAACCACGGTGGATAGGCCAGCCGGTAAGGCGCCACTGGCCACGGTTGCCTCCGATTGAAGGAGCGCCGCAGCCGCATCGATATCGCCACCCGGCGCAATATGAGCCGCGACCGGCACGCCGGCATCGGTCACCAGCAGATGAGACGGGTTGCGAATCAAGGCGCGAATGACGCTTTCCTCGTAGACATGGTCTGCCCGGATCAACAGCGTTGGCTGTTCCGTACCGGCCACGCCGCCGCCGGCGGACTGCCCTGTGACGGCAATACCGGCTCGTTTGAAGGCGCGACGCAGCCGCTCTTGGCTGTCGATCCCCCATAGCGCTATGGGGCTGCTACGAATCAGGACGATATTTGGTGTAACGGAGGTCACGGGCAGAATCTTCTGTCGATATCGCGTGGCATCGGAGGAATAGCGGCGGTAAACCGGGCCGTCTACGAGAAATCGCTAAAACCGGTATCGACGTCACCTTGAATGCAGATAAGCGGCCGATCATGTGACCTTGCTGGACCCTGTGCTCGGCGTCACAATCTAACGTTGTCTCGCACCGGTCCCAGATCCCGGAGCTTGACGTCGTGCGGATTTGGCGACAGAACGAAGGTTAGCGCAAAGGTTCGATAAATGTTCACGCTTGCCCATATCTCCGACCCCCATCTTGCCGGCTGGGCGGTTGATAATCCCTTGGCTCTGGTCAGCAAGCGGATCACCGGATTTCTCTCCTGGCGGCTTAAACGCGTCAAGGTGCACCGTCCTGAGGTCCTGGACCTCGTCGTTGCGGATGTCCAGGCGGCCAAGCCGGATCATATCGCCGTCACCGGCGACCTGACGAATATCTCGCTGTTCGGCGAATTTGCTGCGGCCGCAACCTGGTTGCGACGCCTCGGGCCCCCGCAGACCGTCACGGTCGTTCCGGGGAACCATGATGCCTATGTCGGCCTGCCTTGGGAGAAGTCGACCGGTTTATGGCGGGACAATATGACCGGGTTGATGCCCGGCGAGGCGTTAAGCCCGGGGACCCCGGAACGTGCCGTTACCGGCGCGGACGATTTCCCGTTCGTCCGGCAACGGGGGCCGATTGCCCTCATCGGCACCTCGACCGCCGTTCCCACCTTGCCCTTCTCGGCGGCGGGAGAGCTTGGGCAGAAGCAGTTGCAGCGCTTGGCCGATATCCTAGAGCGCCTCGGGGCGGCCAGTTTGTGCCGGGTCCTCCTGATTCACCATCCTCCCTTTGTTGAAGGCGGTGGCCGCCGTAAATCCTTGAGGGATCACAACGCCTTACGTGAGGTTTTGCGGCAAAAGGGGGTCGAGCTGATCCTGCACGGCCATACCCATGTCGCCTGTTTGGATCGCGTCGCGACGCCTGATGGCATCGCGCCGGTCTTTGGTGTTCCCTCCGCTTCCGCTTTGCCATGGCATCGAAAGGATTCCGCCGGCTATAATCTGTACAGGATCGAGCGTGCCGGCGATTCCTGGAACATCAAGGTGGAGCTGAAAACTTTGGCAAAAGATGCCAAAGCGGTGGTTCCCGCCGGACAAATGCTGCTCACCGTCCCTTGAATTCGTTAACGAATCCCGTAAATGGTCGTTTATTGCCGGGCAATGTGATAGAGAACGGCCCCGAGCGATAAATCTAGCGGCCGATTGAAGAGTAGTTCCCCATGACCCCAGCAGCGCCCAACGCAACGGCGGTGAAGTTCGGCTATCCGGAAAGCCTGGTGGCCGGTTACCGGCATTGGCTCGTATTGGCGCGGCCGCAGCAGCCTACGCTCGGCTCACTGGTCCTTCTATGCACTGATCCCGCCCGCTCCTTCTCGCAAATCTCTCCAGCGGCTTTTGCCGAGCTTGAGCAGGTCACAGCGGATATCGAGGCCGCGTTGAAAGCGGCGTTCCAGCCGGACAAGCTGAACTATCTGATGCTCATGATGGTGGACCCGGATGTGCATTTTCACGTCCTGCCTCGATATGAGCAGCCGCGTCAGTTCAATGGCTGCGATTTCGGTGACAGTTTCTGGCCGAAACCGGTCGATCTGACGCAGCCTGCCATGAATGAGCCGGCGATGCTGGTGGAAATCCGCGAGGATCTTCGGCGCCATTGGCCGCGGCGCGGCGGCTGAGGCGCGGACAACAGCAGATGCGCCTGATCGATCTCTACATTCTCAAGAGAGTGTCCTGGCCGCTGATCGCTTCGATGCTGATCGCGCTGTCGGGCCTGCTCATGGAACGCCTGATTCGATTGCTCGATCTGTTCGCGAATCGGGGCGGGCCCCTGACGCTCATCATGAAGATGCTGGCTTACCTCGTGCCGCATTATCTAGCGGTAGCTATTCCAGCAGCCTTCTTTGTCGGCATCCTTTATGCAAGTCTCCGCTTATCGAGTGACAGCGAGCTTGATGCCTTGCGCGCGACCGGCCTATCGCTGGGGCGGATTTTGGCGCCGATCGCCAGCCTCGCTTGCGTCCTCACCGTCATTTGCGTGATTATCATCGGCTTCCTGCAGCCTTATACCCGCTATGCCTATCGTGCGCTGGTCTATCTCGTCACCGAAACGTCCTGGAATTCGGCAATCGAGCGCGGCGCCTTTTTTTCCGGGTTCGGCGGTAAGACAATTCTGATCGGCGACATCGCCGATGGCGGGCATAAATTGTCGCAGATCTTCATCAAGGAAGCCGACGAAGGCAATGGTACGAACAAAACCCACACGGTCATTACCGCTCCGACCGGCGATCTGACCAATGACCCGTTCGACTTTTCCGTCGTCCTCAAAATGTATGACGGCTACCGGGTCGAACTGAATGCCGACGGGTCAACCGCCAGATCGATCAAATTCCAGGAATTGCAGCTACCTTTGGAAGCTGTGTCGCCTCAGCCCTTCCGACAGCGCGGCGACCGGGAATCCGAAATGACGTTCTTCGAACTGATTCAAAACTGGTGGCTGAACAACCCGCATATCGATGCCTCCGATCTCTCGGCGGAGGTCAATTATCGGCTGGTCCGGTCCATTTCAGTGCTATTCCTGCCGTTTCTTGCGCTGCCGCTGGGGTTGTCATCGCGGCGATCGCCGAAGAATTTCCGCTTGGTGGCGGGTATCATTTTTCTCATCTGCTACTATCAGGTTCTGGAATTCGGCAACAACCTGGTGCAACACGGCAAGCTGTCTGCACTGGTGGCTTTGTGGCTGCCTTTCCTGGTCTTCGCCATACCTAGTACATGGTTGTTCTATGCGGCCAATAAACGGGTCGGTCAGGATCCTTTGGCCATGCTGTTCGAAGCCTTGGGCGAAGCCTCGCGTTTTGTATCGACGCGCTTTCGGCACATCTTCCGCCGTGGCGCGCGGAGTGACGCATGATTTCTACCTTCGCCAAATATGCGCTGCGGACATTCTTCTGGCACTTCTTTTTACTGTGGATGAGTTTCACGGCGCTGTTGCAGCTTTTCGACCTGCTGAATAACGGCGACGACGTATTGAAGCAGTCCGGTGGCGGCCTGCGCGAGTTGATGGAATATGCCTTCTGGCGGGTGCCGGAACTGGCGGCATTCCTGATCCCCTTTTCCGTGCTGCTTGGCGCCTTGCTCAGCCTCGGCAAGCTGGAGCGCAATAATGAAATCCTCGCTTTCAAGGCCGCCGGCGCACCTTACTATCTCGTTCTGGCGTCGTTCCTGCCGGCAGTCGGTCTAGCCGGGTTATTGCATTTCGCCATCGCCGATCAGATCGTTCCCTATAGTGTTGCGAAACTGATCTCGGCCAATCTGTATCCGGATAAGAACAGCAAATCGACCGATGGCGCGAACAACAACATCTGGATTCAGGACGGCATGACGGTCGTTGAAGTGGAATCCGTTTCGCACAAAGGCAGCATTCTGCATGGCGTCATGCTGTACCAACGCGGCAATGATGGTAATTTGCAGTTGCTCGACAAGGCTGCGACCGCCGTTTTTGACGTGAAGCAGAAGATCTGGGATCTGAATAACGTCTGGCGGACTAAGGTATTTCCGGACCAAGCCGCACAGACGACGCATTTCGATAAGGCGACCTGGCAATCGCGCCTGACGCCTGCTGAATTCTCCAATCTCGTCGAGCAACCGCAGGCGATGCAGCTCAGCAAAATCTGGCGGTTCGTAAGTACCGACCAGATCGGTGTCCGGCCCACTTATTTTTATGAAACTTGGCTACAGAAGCGCATCGCTTTGCCGGTCGCATCGATTTTGATGATCCTGCTGGCCGCACCTGTCGCGCAAAGCCTGCAACGGCGCGACCGCAGTATGGCCGCCGGCATCGCCATTGGCTTCCTGCTGGGTTTCCTCTATTTCATTACGGATGGATTGGTTATGTCCCTGGGTGAAACCGGTGCCGTACCTCCATTCTTTGCCGCATGGCTGCCGCCTCTCCTCTTCGCCAGCATCGGCGGCGTCATGCTGATTCGTCTCGAAGGTTACTAACGCACATGAAGTTTTGGATTGACGCTGCCAATTTGTCGCCGGAGCGGGTCTTCGGCATGACGTTGATCGAACGGCAACTGAAAGCGCTGCGACATCAAAAAGTGGACCTATCCGAGGTGGTGATCGATACCGGCGATCAACCGGCGTCGAGTGTAGATGTGCCGCAGGATACCGGGATCGCCTGTCCGATCCGTGTGGTATCCGGCGGTGGCGACGTGGCGACACGTATTGCCCGGTCGTCCGGCGGCGAAGATGTGCTGGCGAGCACGGCCACAAGCCTGATCGATGCGCGCCTTTACGGCTTTCTTGCCAAACAGAACGAGAATGTGGCTGTCGCAGATGATGGCGCCATCCTGGTTCGTGTGACCAATACGGAGCGGCTGGAAACCGGCGCCAATGATCTCCTGCGGGCGGTCGGCAGCAATATCCGGTGGCTGTCGCAATCGGAGTTCCCATCTTTCGTGCGGAAGCTGCGGCGCAGCACGCCCTATTATCTTTTCTCGGTTACGACCAGGGAGCATCGCCGCAAGATCGAGCGCTTCCTTTTCTGGTCGAACTATAAAGGCTCGACTGATTTCTTCACCAAGTATGTCTATCCGCCGCTGGTCTGGCTGATGGTGCGGCCGCTTGCACGGGCGCGCGTACATCCAAATGTCGTGACGATCATCAGCATCCTGCTGACCATCGCTGTCGTGCCGCTCTGTGCCACAGGCCACTTCTTCTGGGGCTTTGTCTGCGCCTATACGATGAGCGTGCTGGATTCGGTCGATGGAAAATTGGCGCGGCTGACTTTCACTGATTCCGCAATCGGCAATGTGCTGGATCATGGTCTTGATCTGGTGCACCCGCCCTTCTGGTACTGTGCCTGGGCCTGGGGACTCGCCAATAGCGATTATCATCAACCAGCGGCAACGATTTGGCAGTCGCCGGTCTTCGTTGCTTCGCTGTGGATCCTCGGTCTCTACGTCCTCGACCGCGTCATCCTGAAGATTTACCCGAATATCTTCCATCGCGGCCTACACACGCATGCGCCGATCGACGGCTTCATCCGGACCTTCATTTCCCGCCGAAACATCAATTTGCCGCTCTTTACAGTCGGTTATGCAATCGGCCTTGGCGTGCAGACGATCTATCTGATCCTTATCTGGCAGGCAGTCACCTGTCTGTACCACGGCATCCGTACCGCCTGGATCATCTTCGTTGAAAAAGCCCGACCAGCTCCCGACGTCGCCGAGTGACGTGTTTCGCATAGAGGTGACCAGTGCTCGCTAATCAAATGCCCGCTGTTGCTAAAGACAGCGGATCAGTTGTCGTCAGTCCTGTCAGCGGCAAGTCCGACCTCAAACATTTCATAGAGTTGCCGAAGCGGCTCTATCGCGAGCAGCCCGGTTATGTGGCGCCGCTGGATATCGAGCGGGCCGAGACATTAGATCCGGGCAAGAACCCCTATTTTCGCCATGCCGAGGTGCAGTTGTTCCTGGCTTGGCGGGGCGACAAGCCGGTTGGCCGGATTTCCGTGCAGATCTGCAAGCTCTACCAGGAGCGCTATGGCGATCGCACCGGCCATTTCGGTTTCATCGACGCGATTGACGACCTGGAGGTTTATGCAGCGCTCATGGCCGCTGCCGAAGACTGGCTGAGTCAGCGGGGCATGCTGCGGATTCTAGGACCGCTCAGCTTTTCCACGAATGAGGAAAGCGGCCTGCTGATCGATGGGTTCAATGCCCTGCCGATGCTGATGATGCCCTATCACGCACCCTATGCCGGTTTTCGGCTGGAAGAATGCGGCTATGGCAAGGCGAAGGATCTGATCGCCTATGATGTCGACAAGACGACCTATCAGGCGGTCGGTTCCAATCGGCTGCTGGACAAGGTCAAGGCTGAGGGTCGGGTCCGCGTCCGGCCGCTTAATATGAAGCATTACCATCGCGATTTGGCTTTGGCGCTCGATATCTTCAACGATGCATGGTCGGAAAACTGGGGCATGATCCCCTTCACCCAGGCGGAGATTGAAGCTGCTGCTGCCGGGCTGAAGCCGCTGATCGATCCCAAGCTGGTCGCGATTGCAGAAGTGGATGGCGAAGCCGCCGGCATGCTGGTTTGTGTGCCGAATCTGATGGAAGCGATTGCTGATCTGGACGGGTCGCTCCTGCCCCTCGGCTGGATCAAACTGATCTGGCGATTGAAAGTTGGCCGGTTGAAAACCGCGCGTGTCCCATTGATGGGAATCCGCAGGAAGCATCACGGAACTCTGCTGGGCGCCACTTTGCTGCCTCTGATGTTCGCGGCGATCAAGGATCACTTCCTCTCGCGCGGTCTGGAGCGGGTCGAGCTTTCCTGGATTCTCGAAGACAATCTCCCTATGCGCCGGGTATGCGAAGGCGTGGGGGCGAAGGCTTATAAAACCTATCGTCTCTATGAAAAGAGACTGGGGTGAATGTGAGCCGTGATCTGGCTATGAGGTTCAGGGCATGAGGGTCAATGCGCTGATCCTTGCCGGCAATCGGGGTGGCACGGATTCCATCGCGGCCTTGGCTGGCAGCAGCCATAAGGCCCTGGCGCCGATCAATGGCGTGCCGATGTTGCTGCGCCTCTTGCGCTGCCTGACCGGCTGTCCCGACATTGCACAGATTTATGTCTGCATCGACGATGTGGCATTGCTGGGAGATGTGCCGGAGCTTGCGGCCGCCCTGCATGGCGGCATCTTGAAAATCGTCGTGCCTGCGGCAAGTCCCGCCGCGAGTGTCGCCGCGGCCTTGCAGCAGATCGGTCTCGATGAGCCATTGCTCATCACCACGGCGGATCACCCCTTGCTGACACCGCAGATGGTAGCGCATTTCCTCGCCCAAGCGCCGGAGGACGGCGATCTCACCGTTGCCGTGGCGCGCATCGATGTGATCATGGCCGCCTATCCGGAATCGATCCGGACCGGCTACCGGTTGGCCGGCCAGGGCTATAGCGGCTGCAACCTCTTCCTCGCCCGGCGACCAGCGGCAGCCAAGGTGGCGATGTTCTGGCAGCGGATGGAAAAATTCCGCAAGAAGCCCTGGCGTCTGGTGCTCGAGGTCGGCCCCGTCGCCTTGCTGCGGCTTGTGCTCGGCTGGCTGGATCTGCCTGCCGCGCTGAACCATTTGTCGCGGCGCACCGGTGCCCGTATTCGCGCCGTCGAAATGCCTTTCGCCGAGGCGGCGATCGATGTCGACAAGCCGGCCGATTACGACCTGGTCACCGCAATCCTACGGCGACGCGAAAACGCCGCCTGAAACCATCAGGTCTCAAGCGGCGCAAACGAAGTTCGGGATTTCGAAGGCCTTAGGAATTCCACTCCGAGACGAGCGTCGTGACGCTGTCGAGATCGGCGGGAAAATCAACCTCGCCCCAACTCAGCCCTTCGATGCTGCAGGTCTCGACCTGGTGATGTTCGGCGATCTGGCCGATGGCACGCAGATACCACCACTTCAATCCTTCGGGTGTGTGCATGATGCGGTCGAGCGTATCGGTGAACAGCTTTGGCCCGTCATTACGGAAAAGCAGCATGCCGATCGATTCGCCATTGGTGCGATCCTGCGTCAGCGTCTTGCCGATATCGAGCAGGCGCGTTCCCTTGAGATGCACCTTCATATCGTCGGCGTCGTAATCTTCCTTCTTGTCGATCGTCACGGTGATCGGCGCCGCCGGACTCGCCAGCAGGCGCTGGAAAATCGCCGGCTCGATCACCGTATCGCCGTTCAGGATCACGAAGTCGCGGTCCATCTCGTGGCGGGCCAGCCAGCAGCTCGCCAGGTTGTCCGCCAGTTTGTAGAACGGATTGAAAATCGTGCGGATCTTGAGCTTGGGGCTTTCCAGCTTTTTCAGCAAAGCCTGCACATCGGTCGCATGATAGCCGACCACGACCGCGATATCGTCCACCCCTCCCTGGGTCAGCGCCCAGATCTGCCACTCGATCAGCGTTTTTTCGCCAAGGGGCAACAGGCATTTCGGACGGCCTTCGGTCAGCGGCAGCAGACGCGATCCCTGCCCGGCACTTAGGATGATGGCTTTCATGGAACACCGAATGGATTATGTCGGATAATGGCCGCGAAGATCGTGAATAGAGGCAGTTCTGTCAACCCTTTAGGGGAAAAGTGCACCAATCCGTCGCAAGCGCGAAAATAAGATGTTAAAGTTGTTTGCAGCGCGCGAAAGTGTTTGCTATAAGCGCGTCCGTCAGGCGGCGCCCTGCTCTGCTTTTCGCTTCGGCGAAGTTTGCATGGACGTGGAGCGAAGCCCTGATCCGGAGTAGCTCAGTGGTAGAGCAAGCGGCTGTTAACCGCTTGGCCGGGGGTTCGAATCCCTCCTCCGGAGCCAGTTTAAAGGGGTTCCGACCGTCGGTCGGAACCCCTTTTTCTTTGGCTTCGCGAGCAACCTTCCACGGTTCGAGAGCTGCTCGCAGGGAGAATGTCATCGACCGCTTTTGCCAAGCTGATCGAGAAGCGCCTTGGCTGCCGGAGCCGATGAGGCTGGATTTTGTCCGGTGATCAGCAGGCCATCGCCGACGATATAGGGCTGCCAGTCACCGGCCTTTGAGAAGCGCCCGCCGTTCCGCTTCAATTCGTCTTCGACGAGGAAAGGCACCACCTTGGTCAGGCCGACCGCTTCCTCTTCAGTATTGGTGAAGCCGGTGACGTTCTTGCCCTGGACCAGGGGTTTGCCATCGGCGGTTTTCACGTGACGAAGCACGCCGGGGGCGTGGCAGACAAGCGTGACGGGCTTGCCGGCCGCAAGGGTCGCTTCGATCAGTTTGACCGAATCCCGATCTTCGGCGAGATCCCAGAGGGGTCCGTGTCCACCGGGATAGAAGACCGCATCGAAGCCGTCATGGGAAACACTCTTGAGGGGAACGGTGGCAGCAAGCGCCGACTTGGCTGCATTATCCGCTTCGAAACGCCGTGTCGCTTCGGTCTGGAAATCGGGCTCATTGCTTTTCGGGTCGAGCGGCGGCTGGCCACCTTTCGGTGAGGCCAGCACGATCTCGGCGCCGGCGTCCTTAAAGGCATAATAGGGAGCGGCCAGTTCTTCCAGCCAGAAGCCGGTCTTTCGGCCGGTATTACCGAGCTGATCGTGCGATGTCAGGACCATGAGGATTTTCATGTCGGGTCTCCTTGCGAAGCTCGTTTGGCGGAAATCCGGCCGGAATTCCTACTAGGCCGGCCGGCGAGTGTGAGGCAAATCGAGACGGTGCTATCCAGGTACTCGGACGGCGATCGTTGAACTTCAACGTTCCGGTAGATGCAGAAGTTGCCGAGTTGCGGCCCTCGCCGTCTGGAACGGCCCGGCGCTCCGTGTGATCTTCGCCATCAAGCTGGCACCGAGCCAGATATGGTAAAGCGTCTGGGCAATTTGATGGGGATTATCCTCGACCGCGAGCGATCGTTCAGCGATCCCTGCTTCGATAGCACTGGTCAAGCGGTCGATAATCGCCACCGTGCCGCTCTTCAGCGCGAGACGCATCGCGTCTGACAGATCGGCGACTTCGGCGCCTAATTTGACGGCCAGGCATTTACCCTGGAAATCGAAACGCTCCTGGGTGTCTTGCCAATGCTGCCAATAGACCATCAGGCGCTGGGCCATATCCAGGCCTGGTTGGCTGAGTGTTTCGTCGAGCTCGGCGAGATAATCTTCGAAATAATGCCTGAGGAGCGCCTCCCCGAACGCGTCTTTCGAGCTGAAATAGTGGTAGAACGACCCCTTCGGAACAGAGGCCGCGATCAAGATCTCGTTCAGGCCGACAGCGGAAAAGCCCTTACTGGCCATAATTCGCTGGGCGGTCTCGAGGATATTGCGGCGGGCATTTGGCGTTGCAGCGCTGATACTCATGGAGCGAGTGTAGAGAGAAGTAGACCAGTCGGCTAGGGAAATCGGCCGGCGCGGGTCTAGTCCTTTTTAACGGAGAATCAACGACCTTCCCGGCACGATTGGCAGAAGGCGGCATGTCTTATGCATGGAACCTCGCAACATGGACCGGGTACAGCCGGTATTGAAGGAGTCAATGTCCGTGATGTTCAGGGCCCGCATGCACCAGCCACACAACGTCGGTGCCTTATCTTCTTTAAGGCTATCTCTAATCTTCGCATCGGCGGCATTTCTTTCCGCCTGCATGCCACAAGAGCGGGTGGCGGAGCCGACACTGGTGATGAAAGTCGGCGCCGCTGTAGAGCCTGCAGCGCAATGCATTTCCACCGGCCTCGGCATCGAATTTCGCGATAAACATCCGCGACTGGATTTTTATCGCGGTGTAGCAGAAATCACCATCAATGCACCCCGCGGCGGAGTGCTGGCTTTCGTCACTGTGGAGCCGGATGTCTATCAGGGCTCCGTCGTCAGCTTCCATAACGGCGATCTCTATTGGCCGAACCATGAGGTCAGTGGTGTCTATCCGGATATCGCGCGCGACAACTGGCACCGCGTTGAGCGGACGGTACAGAACTGCGACAAGACGGCGTGAGATCGTTAAGGCTTGCCGATATTAACCGGCAGCGGCGCGAGCCAGCGGAGACGCAACGCGACACCGAGCAGGAGCAGCATGGCGATGCCGAGCAAGGCGACGACTCCATGCCACCCATTAACGCCCCACATTAGGCCGGAAGCCGAGCCAACGCCGCTGCTGCCGAGATAATAGCAGCAGAGATAGATCGCCGAGGCGAGCGCCCTCGCCCGCAAGGCACGCCGGCCGATCCAGCTGCTGGCGACCGAATGGCCGCCAAAGAAGCCGAAGGTCAAGCCGGCAACGCCCAGCACCACGAGGATCAGCGAATTGGCTGCGGTCATCGCCAGGCCGGCAGCCATCACGGCGATCATGATCCACAGCACGTTGCGACGGCCAAATCGGTCGGCGAGCTTCCCTGCCCAGGCCGAACCGACAATGCCAACCAGATAGAGCGTGAAGACGAGGCCGATCTGGCTTGGCCGCAGATTGAAAGGTGCCGCTTCCAGGCGGTAGCCGAGATAGTTATAGACGCTGACAAAGCAGCCCATCAGCAAGAAGCCGGTCACGAAAAGCCAAGGCAGGCCGGCATCGCCGAAATGCGCCCTTGCGTCAGCCAGCAGATCCTTCGGCTTCAGGCCGGTCGGGCGGAAATGCCTAGACGGCGGCAGGCTGCGCCAGAATTCCAGCGCAGCCAGGATGCCAAGTACGCCAAGTACCGCCACGGCATAGCGCCAGGAGATCCATTCCGTCAGAGTGGACATCAGGAATCGGCCGCTCATGCCGCCAAGGCCATTGCCGGCGATATAGAGACCCATCGACCGACCGAGCGACTGGGCGTCGATTTCCTCGCTGAGATAAGCCATGGCGACGGCCGGCAGCCCAGCCAAAGCGAGTCCCATCAAGCCGCGTAGAATGACGAGCTGCTGGAAATTGCCGGCGAAAGTGGCTGCAAGCGTAAAGATCGCGGCCAATGCCAAAGAAGCATTCATGATCGGCTTACGACCGAACCGGTCGGCGAGCAGGCTGGCCGGAATGAGCGCCACCGCCAGGGCTCCGGTCGCCGCCGAGACCACGCCGCTGGCAGCGGCGGGGATTAAGTGGAACTCGTCGGAGAACATCGGCATCAAAGGCTGCAGGCCGTAAAGCAGCGCGAAGGTCGCGAAACCGCCCACAAACATTGCCCGTGCCGTCCGGCGGTAGGCCGGCGTTCCAGCCAACAGCCCGCCACCTGTTTGGTCCGCTGTCGCAAGCACCACCTCGATCGGCGGCGGCTCATTCCGCACGACATTGTCGTTGCTCGCAGCGGCTTCGGCAGAAACGGGTTGCGGATGTTCGGATAATCCGTGGTCCAAGGCCATCATCGGCTCGTATATCGCAAAAGCATCAAGGAAGAGATGCCGTTACAAATTATCTGGGGCTTGGTCCAACAGATTGTCCAATATATATTTCATAGCCTATTTATATGCGGAAAATATAAATGGAATTGCGCCATCTCCGTTATTTCGTCGCGGTCGCTGAGGAGCTGCATTTCACCCGGGCGGCGGAGCGCCTGCATATCGGCCAGCCGCCCCTTAGCCAGCAGATCCAGGCGCTGGAACAGGAACTGGGCGTCGAGCTGCTGGCCCGTAGCAAGCGCCGCGTCAGCCTCACCGAGGCCGGCAAGCGTTTCCTGGTCAGTGCCCGGCGCATCTTGGCCGAGGCGGATCAGGCCGCCGACGATGCCCGGCGGGCCGCACGCGGCGAATTGGGCGAGTTGCGCATTGGCTTTTCCTCTTCGGTCCCCTTCACCAGCATGCTGCCGCGCCTGCTGCACGACTACCGGCAGGCCCACCCGCAGGTGACGCTGACCCTGCGGGAAATGTTCGCCGTCGAACAGATGGAAGCCTTGCGGGCGGATAAGCTGGATATCGGCCTGGTACGCCATAGCGGCTTGGAGCATCCGGCGGATCTGGAATTCCACGAGATCCGCCAGGATCCCCTGCGCGTCGCAATCAATGCCGGCCATCCCTTGGCGAGCCGCGCGATATTGCAGATGAGCGATCTGCGGGATGAGGGATTTATCGGATACCCGCCGGGCACCGGCAGCGGCTTTACGCTTCAATTGCATCGGCTATGCCTCGCCGCCGGCTTTGCGCCGCGCGTGGTCCAGGAGGCACGCGAAATCACCACGCAGATCGGATTAGCGGCTGCCGGCCTTGGCATCGCCGTCCTGCCGGCTCCCTTCGAATGCATCAAGATCGATGGTGTTCGCTATGTGCCTTTGGCCGATGACGGGGCCTATCTGGCGCTGGCGGTAGCGACCCGTCGCTTGGCGCCCAGCCCGCTGGTGGGCGGGTTTCTCGAGAGCCTTTGGACGCTGACCGCGTCCACGTAACCGCGGGTGCCGTCAATATTCGTGAATGCCATAGATCTTATCGACGTCAAAATAATAGCGCCGCCCCTGCCCGTCCGAGCCGTTCACGTCCACCTGGTCATAGACGCGGTGATTAACAATCGTCAGGGAGCTGAGGCGCTGCTTGATATCGGGCTGCCGCTCAAGGATATGGCGATCCTCCCAATTGACGGCATCGAGCGCAGTATTGGCACGAATCGGAATGGCTGTCTCGATAGTGCGGCCGTCGTTTCGCGACTGGGTATAGTGAGGTGCGGGCCTGGTCGCACAGCCTACTGCCAGGAGGATGATGGGAACCAGAAATGACGCAATCCGTGCGACGCTCATGCCCGTTGCTCCGCTGTCATCGCCATTCTCGTCATAACACCGCAAGCGGACAAAATATCCGCATACAGCAGCTTATTTCTGTGTTGAGAAGTACCCGTAAGGTATTGAGTTTGTTGGTGAGCCGGGCGGGGTTCGAACCCGCGACCTACTGATTAAAAGTCAGTTGCTCTACCACTGAGCTACCGGCCCACTGGCGACATCGCCAGCGCCGGGCTGGGGTCGCGATCTCGCCGCCGGACCAATTGGGGGCGGGCGCCCTCACTTCCCAAAATCCGGGGTAAAAAGCAAGCCAAAACTGCCTCTTATCCCCTATTTACCGGCCGGCCGCGCTCGATTCACCAGAAAAACCCCGACGAGGATAAAAATCGCCGCGATCAGCAAAACGTAGGATGCCGATTCGCCCAGGACCAGGATGGCGATCAATGACCCGACAATTGCAGCGACGGAGCCGATCTGGCTGAGATAGACCGGGCCGGCGACATATTGCAGGAAGAAAAAGAGGATATAGGTAATGGCAATGATCAGGCTTTGGCATGCGAGCAACAGGAGGGCCGCTCGGTCATAGGCCTGGAAACCAAGTGATGTCGAGCTGAGCCAAGCGGCGCCGAAGAGGACAAGGGCGCCGCCCAATAACATGCCGGGCGCCAGCGATAGAGACGTCGCGCCCGCTGGCCAACGCCGCGTGCGATAGATATTGCCGATCGACAGCAATATCGGCGCGGCAAACGCAGCCAAGACCCAGATCCAGCTGGCGGGCTCGCGCCACGACTGAGATAGGGCCAGAGCCAATGCACCTGCCAGGCCGCAGAAAACGCCGAGAGCTCGCTGCCATTGATAGCGTTCCATGTGCATTCCCAAAGCCAGCAGATAGGTGACGAGTGGCGGAAAAGCCGTGGCGAGAGAGATGAAACTAACCCCGACATGGGGTACGGCGGAAAAGCTCAACGCATTCGGCAGGCCAATGCTGACCAGGCCGGAGAAGAGATAGTATTCGATATGGTGACAGCTCAGACGCGGCGCTTGTCGCGCAAGGGCCGAAATCAGCACCAAGATCAAACCGGCAAACAGCACGGACCAGAAGACGAAGCCGAGCAGAGGCAGGTCGAAGCGATGGGCCACTTTCACAAGGTTAGCTGTGACACCGAGCAGGCTGCCCACGGTCACCAGGCAACCGAGCGGCAGAAACCCGTGTCGATGCATTTTGGCTTGTTGGGACATCGGATGGTTTTCAGCTCCCGAGTTCCTAAGCACTGACCAGCCGGCACGGCGCCTCGCGCATGACGTGGCCTGTCAGCTCCTATCGCAGGGAACTCCCCTGCTTATCCTTGCTCATTTCACGGAAGCGTGAAAGCCTGAGGATGCCGGCGCGGTTCCCCGCCGGGAACCGTCCTGTCAGGCTTACGTTTACAAAACTATCGTTTAAGGAGGGATCAGATGGGCAATACCTACGCGATTTCCGAGATCGTCGGGACCTCGGAGAAAAGCGTCGAAGACGCGATCGAAAGCGGCATCGCCACGGCATCCAAGTCATTACGCAATCTCGACTGGTTTGAAGTCAGCAATGTCCGTGGTCATTTGAGCGACGGGAAAGTCGCCCATTATCAGGTGACCTTGCGCATCGGCTTCCGTTACGAGACAAGCGGATCGTGATGCCGAAAATAACGCGGTCAGATTTGCACGTTACGTCTCTAAAAATCTCCATTCTTGGCTTCAGTCTGCTGTTGCTGTCGGTCTCACCGGATCGGGCAACAGCAGACGATGCCGGGCGCTTATCGATCGTGGAGGAGAATGACTCCATTGTTTTCGACAGCGACCGGTACTACACGCAGGGTCTGCAATTCTCGTATCTAACCCCCGATATCGCCGCAAGCAGCGACTGGGTTTCGCCTTTCAACCTGCTTGGCGACAATCTGCCGGTGTTTCCAACCGACGCGGCGCAAAGCTCGCGCCGCTATGAGATCCTGTTAGGTCAACAAATCTTCACCCCGCGAAATACCCAGAACGAACCGCCGGATCCTGACGACCGACCTTATGCTGGTTGGCTCTATACTGGTGTCGGCCTGATCCAGGATACGGATAGACGCCAGCTCGATCATCTCGAGCTGTTGATCGGTGTCGTGGGACCTGCCGCTCTGGGGCGTCAGGCGCAGAATGACTGGCATCAATTCATCGGCGTGGAAAAGGCGCAAGGCTGGGATTCGCAGTTGCATAACGAGCCCGGCGTGATGCTGAGCTACGAGCATAAGTGGCGCTTCCTGCAGTCTTTGGGCGATGGCTTTGCTGTCGATGCAATTCCGGAAGTCGGCGCGACTGCAGGTAACGTCATGACCTATGGCGAGATCGGGACGATGTTCCGTATCGGCCGCAACCTGGAAGCCGATTACGGTCCGCAGCGCATGCGCCCTGCTTTATCCGGTACCAGTTATTTCAATCGCGATTATCTCGACGGTCCTTTCGGCTTTTACTTCTATGTCGGCGCCCAAGGGCGTGCCGTCGCGCGCAATATTTTTCTGGACGGCAATACCTTCGAAGACAGTCACAGTGTCAACAAGAAGGTCTTTGTCGGCGACTTGACCGGCGGGCTTGCATTGTTCTGGTCCAATGCCGTTAAGCTCGATATGACCGTGACCTATCGCACCGACGAATTCGACGGCCAGGAGCGGAATGCGAAATTTGCCGGTCTCAACTTGTCCTTCGGGTTGTGACTTGGCATCTCCATGCGCTGCATTTCGCCGGTTAGTCGTATTTGGACTTGGCCGGCGGTAAGTCAGAGGGCATCACGAGGCGAAGAGAGATCCGAGCCGCAGGGTCTAGGCGCATCCACGGATATCGGCTATATCTTCTGATACCAAGGACAGATGGCGCGGTGGATCAGTGTTGTGTCAGCCGGATCGCATCGACGATTGAGCTTCCTGATCTGTTTCGGGTTTTTGATCGCCGCAACAGCTTGCACTCCCGCGCATAATTCCGACCAAGATGCCGGGGTCCGGACGGAGCAACCGGCGAGCTCTCTTGGACGCGCCCATGCGAGAATTGATCGCTTGTATCTCGATGCGGCGGAGGTGCTGAGCAAACAATCCAGTGGTGGCAAGATTGATATCAAACGGCTAGCCGGCGATATCAACGCCATCTCGTCGGATGATATGGCGTCCGATCCTTGCCTGGCGCAAAAGCGGTCGCAGCTTATGCCGATTTTGATCTCGCTTGCCGTTATCGACGGCATGCCCGATCCTGCGGAACGGCGCGATCTGCAGGCCGAGGCCTATCGGCGTTTGCAGGCGCTTGGCGATCCCTCTCGACAATCATCCATGGGCGATGTCTGTTTCGGGCAGAAATTTCCCAATCTCGCCAAGATGAAAAAGTGACCGCTTTCTACGCTGTCTGTACGGCTTTAGCGGCTTCGGCGCGGGCCGCCATGAAGGTTTTCAGCGGCGCTTCGAAGGCGAGAGCGGCAGGGAATAAAGCTTCATATCCTCTCCGATGCGATCCGAGACGCAGGATCGGCAAGATAACACCGAGCGCCGCTATTTCTTTTGAGGAGTGGTCCCTTTGGTCGTTACCGACCGGTTGTCCGAAGGCAGTTCGGCACAGCGGATGCATCTCGGCAGCCCCCCGGTACCGGGTATGCGGAAGGATGGATCGATATTCTGACCTTCACCACAAAAGGCATTGTCGTGATAGACGCGGCGCGTATTCGTTTTACTGGAGTGGAATGGGGGAATCCGGCTCATGCGCTTTTCCTTTCTCCCAATGATCGCAAATTCAAATTGTCAGATAAGCAGGCTGTTCACTCCTTTGCTCCGCCCGTCTTCTAGCTGTCTTTCGTGCCTTACTGGCCGGTGACCATTACCTCGGTTAACATCACTCGGTCGCAAATTTTTGCATCAGGCGCTCGACCACCCGTGGCGAAGCGAATTGATCGATCCTGCCACCGAGCCGGCCGATTTCCTTGACGAAACGTGATGAAATGAACTGGGAGCCTTCCGACGCCATGAGGAAAACGGTTTCGATGCGAGGATTGAGCCGCGAATTCATGCCGGCCATCTGGAATTCATATTCGAAATCCGAGACGGCACGCAGTCCGCGGACAATGACGCGGGCCCCCTGCTTCTCGGCAAAGTGCATCAGCAGATTGTCGAAGCTGAGGGTTTTGACCCGGTCGGCCGGCAAGCCATTCTTAGGATCGGCAACTTCATCCTGAACCAAAGCAAGACGCTCTTCGACGCTGAACAGCGGTCCCTTCCCTGCATTGACCGAGACGGCGATGATCAATTGATCGACCAGCGACACTGCCCGGCGGATGATATCCATATGGCCATTGGTGATCGGGTCGAAAGTCCCCGGGTAAATCCCGATCCGCGGCGCCTTATCAGGCATTTTCTTCCCCATTCGTGCCCTCGGCATCATTGTTTTCTGCGGGTTCGTTCTCCGCAGCGTCGTTTGCCGTCTGCTCACCGGCCGGCATCGCGGCGGGGACCACGCCCTCGGCAGGGACCGCGGCCTCGACAGAGCCCTCGCCCTCCTCTGCACCGTCTTCTTCGCCAAGGTCACTTAAATGTGCCACGGCAACGACATGCTCATCATCCGCGACTCGGAAGATCATCACGCCCTGGGTCTGGCGGCGGGCGATGCGTATATCGTGGACCGGGCAGCGGATGAGCTGGCCACCATCGGTCACCAGCATGATCTGGTCGCTTTCGGCCACGGGGAAGGAAGCCGCAACCTTGCCGTTGCGGGCGGAGACTTCAATATTGGCAACGCCCTGCCCGCCGCGACCGGTCAGCCGGTATTCATAGGCGGAGGTCCGTTTGCCATAGCCGTTGCGGGTGACTGTGAGGATGAACTCTTCGGCCGCTTCCAGCTCGGCTAGGCGTTCCGCGGAGAGCGCGATCTCGGTCGTACCTTCCTCAACGCCGCCATCCTCCTCCTCACCAGCGCTCCGGCGCTTGGCCACGGCATAACGCAGATAGGTATCGCGCTCCTCGATCTCGACATCGATATGGTACAGGACCGACATGGAGACGACACTGTCGCCTTCTTCCAGCCGGATGCCCCGCACACCCATGGAATCACGGCCGGCGAAGACGCGGACATCGGTCACCGGGAAGCGGATGGCCTTGCCGCTTTCGGCGGCAAGCAGGATGTCGTTCGCCTCGGTACAGACCGCAACGCCGATCAGGCGATCGCCCTGATCCAGCTTCATGGCGATCTTGCCATTGGCCTTCACATCGACGAAATCGCTGAGCTCGTTGCGCCGGACATAGCCGCTCAAGGTGGCGAACATCACATGGCTTTGCGCCCAGCTTGCCTCGTCTTCCGGCAAGGGCATGACGGTCGAAATTTTTTCGCCTTCATCCAGGGGCAGCAAATTTACCAGCGCCTTGCCGCGCGCCTGGGGATTGCCCAGCGGCAGTTTATAGACCTTCATCTTGTAGACCATGCCGCGTGTCGAGAAGAACAGCATCGGCGTATGGGTGTTGGCGACGAAGACCTGGCTGACGAAATCCTCATCCTTGGTCGACATGCCGGAACGGCCCTTGCCGCCGCGACGCTGCGCCCGATAAGTCGAGAGCGGCACGCGCTTGATATAACCGCCATGGCTGACGGTGACGACCATGTCTTCGCGCTGAATGAGGTCTTCGATATCGTGTTCGAATTCGTTATCTTCGATGCTGGTCCGGCGTGGCGTGCCGAATTGCTCCTTCATCGCGACGATTTCCTCGCGCAGGATGCGGAAGCGTTTCTCGCGGCTTTCCAGTGTTTCCAGATAATCGACGATCTTGGCGGATAATTCTTTCAATTCATCGGCGATCTTATCGCGCTCCAAGCCGGTCAAACGCTGCAGGCGCAATTCCAGGATCGCGCGGGCCTGGGTTTCCGACAGGCGATAGGTGCCCTGTTCAGAAATCGTATGGGTCGGGTCGTCAATCAGGTGGATGAGCGGCGCGACATCCTGCGCGGGCCAGTCGCGTGCCATCAATTGTTCGCGGGCAACGACCGGGTCCGGCGCATTGCGGATCAGGCTGATGACCTCATCGATATTGGCGACGGCGATGGCGAGACCGACCAAAACATGGGCGCGTTCGCGGGTCTGGTTGAGTTCAAAGACGGTGCGCCGAGTAATCACCTCCTCACGGAAATCGATGAAAGCAGCGATGATGTCCTTGATATTCATCAATTGCGGCCGGCCGCCGTTAAGAGCCAGCATATTGACACCGAAACTGGTCTGAAGCGGCGTGAAGCGGAAGAGCTGGTTCAGCACAACCTCCGCCATAGCATCACGCTTCAGCTCGACGACGACGCGCACGCCGTCGCGATCGGATTCATCGCGAAGATCGGCGATACCCTCGATCAACTTCTCGCGCACGACTTCTGCCATGCGCTCGATCATGCGGGCTTTGTTCACCTGATAGGGAATTTCGGTGATGACGATGGCGTCGCGGTCCTTGCGGATTTCCTCAACATGGGTGCGTCCGCGCATCACGACGGAGCCGCGACCGGTATGGAAGGCCTCGCGAATGCCGTTGCGGCCCAGGATCAGGCCACCGGTCGGGAAATCGGGCCCCGGCACGTGCTGCATGATCTGATCGATGGTGATCGACGGGTTGTCGATATAGGCGCAGCAGGCGTCGATCACTTCCGACAGGTTATGAGTCGGGATATTGGTCGCCATGCCGACCGCGATGCCGCCCGCGCCATTGACCAGCAGATTGGGGAAGCGCGCCGGCAGGACGGTCGGTTCTTCGCGGCTTTCGTCATAGGTCGGCTGGAAATCGACCGTGTCCTTGTCGATATCGTCGAGCAGCGCCTCGGCCGATTTGGTCAAGCGGGCTTCGGTGTAACGCATCGCCGCCGGCGGATCGCCGTCCATCGAGCCGAAATTGCCCTGCCCGTCCACCAGCATCAGGCGCATGGAGAAATTCTGCGCCATGCGGACCAAGGCATCGTAGATCGACTGGTCGCCATGCGGGTGATAGTTACCCATCACTTCACCGACCGCGCGGGCCGATTTCTTATAGCTCTTGGTGGAGTCGAACCCGGCCTCCCGCATGCCGTAAAGGATGCGTCGGTGCACCGGTTTCAGCCCGTCGCGCACATCGGGGAGCGCACGGCTCACGATGACGCTCATGGCGTAATCGAGATAGGAGCGCTTCATCTCCTCTTCGATGGTGATCGGGGATATGTCGAATGTCGGTGCGGCGGGTGTATCGGTCACTGGAAATCTGCTTATTTTTCGGATGTTTATGAAAGGGTCGCTGGTGGCCCTGAATGCTGCTGGAAGCTAGCAGATTCGTCTGCCGTAAACAACTTTTGTAACGCTGGTTTTTCGGCGATTATCTATTTGATTTTATTTGAAAAAAATGGCGCGACAAAAGGCAGGTTGAGGGCTTGGCTGGTTTTGGGCCTATTAAGGTGGAAATAGCGCTTCGGGAGCCCGACTCAGCATGTCGCTTTCTGCACATTTAAGCCTGCCCATTGATGCCGTCCTGGTGGGTCGGCCAAAGCCTTTCGGACCGCCCGGCCGGACTTCGGCGATCGACAAAAAACCGGTGCTGGCGCGTTGCGCCGTAACCGAGAGGAAATTGGCCGGCGATCAGCAGGCGGATCTCCGGTTTCATGGCGGACCAGAGAAAGCGGTCCATCATTATCCAAGGGATCATTATGCGGCCTGGCTGGCGGATCTTCCCCTGCTGGGGCCGCTTCTGAAGCAGCCCGGCGCCTTCGGCGAGAACGTCTCGACGACCGGCATGACCGAAGCCGAAGTCTGTATCGGCGATGTTTATCGCCTCGGCAGCGCTCTCGTCCAAGTGAGCCAGGGGCGCCAGCCCTGTTGGAAGCTGAACGTACGGTTTGACGTGCCGGATATGGCTCTACGGGTGCAAAACACCGGCCGGACCGGCTGGTACTACCGCGTGCTGGAACCGGGCGACGTGGCGGCCGGCGACCGGATCGAGCTTCAGGACCGCCCGCATGGCGATTGGCCGCTCTCCCGCCTCCTGGACGTGCTTTATCACAACAAGCTGGACGCGGCGTCGCTGCAGGAGATGGCTAGGCTAGAGCCACTGGCCGAGTCCTGGCGCAAGGTCGCGCGCCGCCGGTTGGACACTATGGAAGTCGAAGACTGGAGCCGGCGCGTCGCGACGCCGGGCTGAGTTCAGGCTGGCTTGAGGCGGGCGAAGAGCCTGCCATCGATCACGGCCAGGCCCGCGAAGATCAGGGCCATGCCGCCGAAATGGCGGGGTGCGACATCCTCGCCCAGGATCGAAATGCCGAGCAGCAAGGCCGAAACCGGGATAAGGAACGTGACCAGCGCCAGATTGGTGGGGCCGGCCGAGCGTAGGATGCGAAAGAAGATCACATAGGCCAAGGCGGTGCAGAGCAGGCCCAGGCCGAAGACGGCGATGCAGGTCACCGTGCCGGGCATCGGCAGAGCCCAGGGACGGTCGACCACGCAGACGATGGGCAACAGCAGCAGCGCGCTGCAGGTGACCTGGCCTGTTGCCGGCAGCAACGGGGACAGGCCCCGGAAACGGCGGCCAAAGATACCGGCAAAGCCATAGGACAAGGCGGCGCCCAGGATCGCCAATTCACTGCCCAGATTCAGGCTGAAACCCTGTAGCGCATCGGGGCCGATCATTACCGCCACGCCGAGAAAGCCCAGCGCGATGCCGCCGAGGCGCGGCGCGGTGATACGGTCGTCGTGCGTCAGGATCTGCGCCAGGATAAGGGTGAATAGCGGCGTGGTCGCATTGAGGATTGAGGCCAGCCCGCTGGCGATATGCTGCTGCCCCCAAAAGATCAGGCTAAAGGGGATCATATTGTTCAACAGGCCCATGATCAGGAAATCGCGCCAGAGGCGAAGATCGCGCGGGAAAGCCTGACCGCTGGCGAGCAGAATCAGGATCAAGGCGATGGCGCCGATCCCCACCCGCCCCAGTGCGACGGTCAGCGGCGGCAACTCTTGAATGGCGATCTTGGCGAAAAAGAAGGAACCGCCCCAGATGATCGACAGAGCGATCAACAGGGCCCAATCGCGCCCGCTTAAATGTGGCGCCGAAGGCAGCGGCGATACGGCGTTAAAAGACAAGGCAGCAACCCTAGCCGGAGGGGATTGCTGCCTTTATGGCCAATGGCGGGATGAACCGCCATCCGGTTCTTGCGCTACGCCTCAGGCGGCCCGCTGCGGGCTGGGCTCGTCCTTCGGGGCGGGCACGATACGACCGTCGGCCGTCCGGACCAGCCCTAAATCGGCGAGCAACCGCTCATCATTGGCTGAGGGCCGCAAGCCGTTCAGGGCACCTGGCAAAGCAAACGCCCTGGCATGAAGCACCAAACGAGGGAAACGCATGATCGTAGCTCCTGGGTAGAACGCGGCAGCGCCTGCTGGGAGGCTTCAGGCTGGCTGCCGGTTCGAGGAAGGATATAGTACGGCAACTTCCTGTTTGCAGGCGATTTCGAGTAAAGCTAGTGTTTAGCCGGACTAAACCCTCGGCTAATGTTAGGAACGCGATGGCCCGCCCCCTTGCCGCCTTGCCAGCGCTGCGTGCATTCGAAGCGGTCGCTCGCCTGGGAAGCATCCGCGCCGCTGCAGAAGAACTCCATGTCACGCCCGGCGCGGTGAGCCAGCAAGTTAAGGCGCTGGAAGCGGAACTGGGAGTGACGCTGGTGCGCCGACACGGTACCGGCCTGGCCCTCACCCAGATCGGCGAAGAGGCGGCGGGCGACCTGACCGAGGGCTTCCGCCTGTTGGGCCGGGCTACGGCGAAAATGCGCAAGGGCAAGCGCGGCCTCGCTTTGCGCCTGCGCCTCGATGATCCAGCGATTGCCGTCAATTGGCTGATCGCCCGGCTGCAGCATTACCGCGCGCGGCCGAACAGTGTCGATATCGTGCTGGAAACCACGACCGCCCTGTCCGATTGGGACGAGGATGACGATAGCTACGACATGGCTTTGCGCTTCGCACTCGGCGATTTTCCGGGGCTGGAATCACACCGTCTGTTCAGCGATGAGGTCTTTCCGGTCTGCAGTCCCGCCTTGCTGGCCCGCACACCCTTAGTCGAGCCGGCGGATCTCGCCAATTGCACCCTGCTGCACCTCGACTGGTCATCGTCGCACAACCTTCCTTGGCCGGATTGGCCGGCATGGCTGAAGGCGGCCGGCGTCACTCAGATCGATGCCAGCCGCGGCCCCCGCTTCAACGATTATGCGCTCTGTCTGCAATCGGCTGTCGGCGGCCAGGGGGTCGCGCTCGGCACTCGGCCGGTGGTCGCGGACCACCTTGCCGCAGGGACACTGATCGCGCCCTTCGCCAAGCGTATCTTCACGCCCTTTGCCTATTATCTGGTCTATGCGCCATCGGTACGCGAAAGGCCCGAGGCGCAGGATTTCATCGACTGGATCCTTGAGGAAGCACGACAGACTGCCGGTTGAACTCGCGGCAGATTAAATGGCATTCGCTTAGCCGCAGCTTGCCATTTCTTTGGCGCGTCTCTGCAACTCCTCCGGCGAAACATCTTCGACATGAGTCGCGATGTGCCAGATGTGGCCGAAAGGATCTTTGATCGTGCCCATGCGGTCGCCGTAAAACTTGGTCTCGACGGGACGTTCGAGCGTGCCGCCGGCTTCGACTGCCTTCTTCGCCACCGCATCGACATCAGGCACATAGAGCACCAGGCTGACCGGGGAACCACCGATCGACTTGGGGCCACGCGCATTCATCTCCGGATATTCATCGGCCATCATGATGACGCTGTCACCGATCATCAATTCGGTATGGCCAATCTTGCCGCCGGGACGATCCACCCGTAGACGTTCGACGGCGCCGAACACCTTCTTATAGAACTCGACTGCTGCCATACCGCCATCGACGACGAGATAAGGCGTGATCGAGCGGTAACCGTCGGGGATCGCCTTCACATTGCTTGCCATCGGTCGAGCTCCGCCTTGAAAGACCCTTGCCCGACCCTGCGACGGGCTAAGCGGCCTGTCAATACCAAGGCCGCGCCTTAACGGTGAATTTACGAGGTCATGGTGGAATTCCTCTTCTGCCTTGATGTGCACCGACGGAAATATCGGCTCGCTTGGGTCGCCGTTATGAACAGGGAGTCGTCATAAGATGCGAAAGAGTTTGAAGGCCGGCTTAGCCGTGCTTGCTGTCAGCGGGTTATTGGCCGGCTGTGCACTGCGATCAGGCGATACACGCCTGCAGCTTTTGCCACCCGAGACGCCGATCGTTAAAAGCTATGCTAGCGTGCAACCACCGCAGATGACAGATCCCGCCTCGCTGTGATCCAATGCCCGCCTCTCATATTTTCAGGGGCGAAGAATGGCACATGAAATCACCGCGGCGGCACGTCATGCTGCACCGGCTATTTTGCGCAACAGCGATCTGTACGGCGCCGAGATACGCGCCGCGCGGGTCGATCTCGCGGCCTGTTTCCGCATGGCGGCGCGGCTCGGTTTGCAGGAAGGAATTTGCAATCACTTTTCCGCTGTCGTGCCCGGCCATGACGATCTCTTCCTGGTCAATCCGCTGGGCCTCGCTTTCGAAGAGATCACCGCTTCCAAGCTGTTGATCTGCGATTTTCATGGCAATACGGTCGCGGGCAATGGCGAGGTCGAGGCGACGGCTTTCTATATCCATGCGCGCCTGCATCTGCAAAAGCCCCGTGCCCGCGTCGCCTTTCACACCCATATGCCAAATGCCACCGCCCTCAGCATGCTCGAAGGCGAACCGCTGGTCTGGGCCGGCCAGACGGCGCTGAAATTTTATGGCCGCACGGTGGTGGATGAGAATTACCAGGGCCTTGCGCTGGATAATGCCGAAGGAGACCGCATCGCCGCTTCGATGGGCGATGCCGATATCGTTTTTATGAAGAATCACGGGGTGATGGTGATCGCCCCGACCATCGCCCAGGCCTGGGACGATCTCTATTACTTGGAACGTGCGGCCGACGTGCAACTGCGGGCGATGAGCTCGGGCCGCCACCTGAAACCGGTGCCGGCGGAGATCGCCCGTCGAACCGCGCAGCAGATGAATGATGGCGATGCCGCCGGCGCGCGGCTGCATCTCGAGAGCGTTAAGCGCATCCTGGCCCGCGTGGAGCCGGATTTCGCCGATTGATTGGACGCAAACTGAATAAAGCTGGCCGCTTGTGTAACAGGTTTACGCAGGGTTATGATCAATATATAAAAACATCATACTCATTCAAACTGTTTCATGGGCTAGGCCTTAAACGGGGGATTTCATGGGCACTGTCCTGCGGCGCATCTTCAGCGATGGAGGCGACAATCTGCGCGACAAGGTGATTGCACTCCTTATCTTGCTGATCGTCGCGAATATCGGGGTCTGGTGCTGGGCTTTCATGGCCTTCCGTGACCATCCCCTCCTAATGGGTACGGCTTTCCTGGCCTATAGTTTCGGCCTGCGGCATGCGGTCGATGCCGATCACATCGCCGCCATCGACAACGTCACCCGCAAGCTGATGCAGGAGGGCAAGCGGCCCATCGGTGTCGGCTTTTTCTTTTCGCTCGGTCATTCCAGCATCGTGGTCCTGGCCTCGGTTGGCGTTGCCGCCACCGCTGCCGCCTTCAAGGATCAGATCGAGGCGTTTCACGCCATCGGTGGCTTGATCGGCACTGCCGTTTCGGCGAGCTTCCTGCTGGCGATTGCCGTCATCAACCTGATGATCCTGGTTGGTGTCTACCGCACCTTCCGGCATGTCAAGGCTGGCGGGCGCTATGTCGATGAGGATCTCGACATGCTGCTGGCGCGTGGCGGATTGCTGGCGCGACTCTTTCGTCCGGTCTTCGGGCTGATCCGCCGGAGCTGGCATATGTATCCGCTGGGCTTCCTCTTCGGCCTCGGTTTCGATACGGCGACTGAAGTCGGACTGCTTGGTATTTCGGCGGTGCAAGGCTCGCAAGGCCTGCCGATCTGGTCGATCCTGGTCTTCCCTGCCCTCTTCACCGCCGGCATGTCGCTGGTCGACACGATCAACAGCATCCTCATGCTGGGTGCCTATGGCTGGGCTTTCGTGAAGCCGATCCGGAAACTCTTTTACAACATGACCATCACAGCGGTCTCGGTCATCGTCGCGGTGGTGATCGGCGGCATCGAAGCGCTGGGCCTGCTCAGCGACAAATTCAATCTCACCGGCCCGGTCTGGGATCTGGTTGGCAGTCTGAATGATAGCTTGGGTACCGTCGGCTATCTCATTATCGGGATTTTCGTTGTCAGCTGGATCGTCTCTGCGGTGATCTACCGGGTGAAGCGCTACGACGAAATCGACGCGCGCCTCACCACCGATACACCCCGTTAAGAATCAAGGGGCCTTGACGATAATGGTACCGACCATTTTTGGATGGACCGAACAGAAATACCGATAGGTGCCGGGTTTCTGAAAGGTGAAGGAGTAGGCATCATCGGTATCGAGGGGCGGCGATTTGAAAAGGCGCGGATCGTCGTCGCTGACCACCGTGTGCGGGATATCGTCGTGATTGGTCCAGGTGACCTTGGTTCCCGCCACCACCGTCAGGTTGACCGGCGAAAAACTAAAATTACCGATCTCGACCTGATTGGATGACGCGGCGGCGGGGACGCCACCCGGCGCCAAAGGCGGCATCTCCATGCCGTCCGGCATCACGGCATAAGCGAGATGCGACGTCAGCAAAAGACAGGCGATGATAGCGCTGTTTCCCAGCCGGTATGCTCTATTGATCGGCATGAGGCTCTCCTTCAGGCGCTTAACGGCGTGTCGATGATTGCCAGGGGCTGCGTGCTCGATAGCAAGTTGACGTTGCGAATCCCAAGTAGCGACTTGAGACGGCCGGCATCGACCTTCATCGGCCCTGGATTGGGGGCCGAGCCGGGAGCGGGCTGTGGATAGGCCGTCGAATAGGCCGTGTGGAAACTGACCGTGCCTTCGATTTTTTGCATCACCTGGTGGATATGCCCATTGAGCACGGTCACCGAGCCGAACGGCTTCAGATAACTCATCGCTTGCGCGGCATCATCGGTGCCCCAGCCCCATTTGTCATAGACCATCCAGAGCGGAATATGGGTGAAAACAACGATCGGTGTGCTCGCGGACCGCGCCTTGAGGTCGCTTTGCAACCAAGCCAATTGTTCCTCGCCGAGATGGCCGAAGCCGCCTGATTTGAAGCCAAGAACATTCACCAATGCGATGAAATGTACCCCGCCTTGATCGAAGCTGTACCAGCCATCGCTACTCTTGGAAAAACGCTCGAAGAACGGTCTGCCATCGTCAATCAGGATGTCATGCTCACCGGGAACGTAATGTGTCTCCAAGCCGGTTTCCTTGATGATTTGCTCGGCTGTGTCGAACTGATCGGGCTTGGACAGGTGACTGACGTCACCGGTATGAATCATGAAAGCCGGCTGAGCCGGAAGTGATTTGATCCGCTGGAGAGCTTGTTGGAAAGTTGACGCCGGATCGGGGTTGGGGGCCTTGTTGAAGCCGATATGGCTGTCGCTGATCTGCACGAAGCTGAAGCTCGCGGCATCTGCCATGGCGGTATCCACGAGATCAAGGCTCACCGATCTCAGAATGCCCCCGCTCATCATCCAGACAACACCGGTCCCCGCCCAAAGGCCGCACTTCAGAAAGCCACGCCGGTTTGTGCCTTGCCGTTCGTCCGAGCTCCGCGGTGCATCAAATGTTACAGATTCGTTCATCTCCAGCCTCCCGCATCCGATCCACTGTTGGATCTGCTAAAGACGGAGATCACCCGGGTACCGGCGTTATTCTGCAAAACGGGAGAGAATTTTATTCTTGTTTTTTTTGCATTTTTTGACTCTCGATCGAGAATAAATCGAGGCGCCGCATGATCTAATCGTCCAGGACCAAGTGAACTGGGTCAGACATGTTCATATGCAGATCACTGCCGACACCGATCGGTAACTGTTATCTCACGGCCGGGTCCTGAACGTGGCCGGCCGTCCAGACTCTCAGCGTTTTCAGGCTGAAGTCCTGGTGCATCTCGACGCGGCGCATAATTTAGCGCGCTGGATTTTGCGCGATCCGACCGATGCGGAAGATGTGGTGCAGGAGGCCTTGTTGCGTGCCTTTTCCTATTTCCCATCCTTCCGGGGCACAAATGCCCGCGCCTGGCTTTTGCAGATTGTCCGCAATGCCGCCTATGGCGCCCTGAAGAAGAAACGGGGCATTCATCTGGTGAGACTGGGCGAGAATGCCGAGGAAGCAGGTGAGAATGCCGAGCTCGCCGATCCGGCGGACGATCCGGAAGTCCACTTGATCCGTAGCGAAGCGCAGCGCCAGATCGACGCGCTGCTACAACAACTGCCCTTGGAATTACGGGAATGCGTGATCCTGCGGGAGTTGGAGGAACTGAGTTACAAGGAAATCGCCGAGATCATCGAAGCACCGATTGGCACAGTCATGTCGCGGTTATGGCGAGCCCGGAGATTGTTGAGCAAGGCTTCGGCCGGAGCGTCTGTATCATGAGTACCAGGGAAAATTGCGACAAGGTCTTGCTCGTTCAAGCCGATTTCGACGGGGAGCTTGATGCTCAGCAATCCGCCGCACTCGTCACGCATCGCGAAACCTGTCCCTATTGCCGAGAAGCCTGGGCACAATTGTCGGACACTCGTAATGCCCTGCGCAGGGGAGCGACTTATCATTCTGCTTCGGACGCCTTGCGTCGCCGCCTCGACCGGCAATTGGCCGTCGCCGGCATGGTCCCGGTCGTCACACATCCGCGGCCCAGTGCGACGGGGACTGGCGGCCTTTTGGCTTGGTGGCGGTCCTTGGTCGGATTCGGCCTCGGTGCGGCGGTCGCGACCGTTGCGGTGCTCATGCTGATCCAGCCGGTCCCCTCCGGCGATATTGCCGATCTGGTCATGGAAAACCATATCCGCTCGCTTCAGCCCGGCCATCTGGTCGATATCGCCTCCAACAATCAGCACAATGTGAAGCCTTGGTTCGACGGCAAAATCGATTTCGCGCCGCCAATTAAGAACCTCGCCGATCAAGGTTTCCCGCTGGAAGGCGGCCGGCTGGATTATCTCAAGAACCGCGAGATTGCGGCCCTCGTCTATCGCGGCGGGCAGCATCTGATCAATGTCCTGGTCTGGCCGGCTGACGGAGCTTCCGAGCCCCCACAACTCCTGGAGCGAGCGGGCTATAACATTATTCACTGGCAGGAAAAGGATATGACCCTCTGGGCCATCTCGGATCTTAATACGGCGGAATTGCAGAATTTCGTCGCCTTATGGCGCACGCATCCGTGAACTCGTAGAACCTCCGGGCAAAGAAAAAGCCGGAAGCGATTGCCTTCCGGCCTTTTTCATGGATTTGCCGAAGCTCAGAACGGAATATCGTCGTCGAGATCGCCGCCGCCGGAACGGCCACCACCGCCCGAGCCGCCGCCGAACCCACCGCCCCCGCTACCGCCGCCATAGCCACTGCCGCCATTGCCGTAACCGGAATCAGGCTCGCCGCCCATGCCGCCGCCTTCGCCGCGGCCACCGAGCATGGTCAGTTCGCCGCGATATTTCTGCAGCACGACTTCGGTCGTGTACTTCTCGACGCCGCTCTGGTCGGTCCACTTGCGGGTCTGCAACTGGCCTTCGATATAGACCGTGGCGCCCTTCTTCAGATAGCGTTCGGCCACATCGACGATGCGATCGTTGAACACCACCACCCGGTGCCATTCGGTCTTCTCGCGCCGTTCGCCCGAACCCTTGTCTCGCCAGGTTTCCGAGGTCGCGATCGACAGGTTGGCGACCCGCGTTCCGTCCTGGGTGGTGCGGATTTCCGGGTCCCGCCCCAGATT
This sequence comes from Dongia soli, assembly GCF_034044715.1. Classification (NCBI taxonomy): domain Bacteria; kingdom Pseudomonadati; phylum Pseudomonadota; class Alphaproteobacteria; order Rhodospirillales; family Dongiaceae; genus Dongia; species Dongia soli. Next base: position 755,257 of record NZ_JAXCLW010000002.1, read on the forward strand.
GCCGATCAGGATGACTTTATTGACGCTGCCTGCCATTTGATTTGCCCTGTCTGGAATTGCGTTGTCATGGTTTCCATTTATGAGGCTGACTTAACACTGATGGCCGGTGAAAGTCAGCAGCAAAGATACGTACAGGCCGATTACCGGTATTTAGGCGGAAAAGCCGTGAATTTCCGGGCCTTAGCCTAATTCTGCATGCCTCACATTACCTCAGTGCGGCCCGAATCTCATCAGGCCATCTTCCACTTTTGTTCTTTTTCGGCGATAGTCGCCGACCGGCGGCCGGAACCCTCCCGGAAGCCGGTATGACCAGCGGGTTTGAAGGATCGGATCAGGCATGGCGAAGGCAGTAGACGGCGCGAAAATCTCGGTACGGGGCGCCCGCGAACACAATCTGAAGAATGTCGATGTCGATATCCCGCGTGATTCGCTGGTGGTGATTACCGGTCTCAGCGGTTCGGGCAAATCCTCCCTCGCCTTCGACACGATTTATGCCGAAGGCCAGCGGCGCTACGTCGAATCGCTTTCCGCCTATGCCCGGCAGTTCCTGGAACTGATGCAGAAGCCGGATGTCGATTCCATTGAGGGCCTTTCGCCGGCCATCTCGATTGAGCAGAAGACGACGTCCAAAAATCCGCGCTCGACCGTGGGCACGGTGACGGAGATCTATGATTATCTGCGCCTGCTCTATGCCCGGGTCGGTATCCCCTATTCGCCCGCGACCGGCCTGCCGATCGAAAGCCAGACGGTCAGTCAGATGGTCGACCGCATCATGGCGCTGCCGGAAGGAACCAGGCTCTATCTGCTGGCGCCGATCGCACGCGGCCGCAAGGGCGAATACAAAAAGGAGTTCCAGGATCTGCAGAAGCGCGGTTTCCAGCGCGTGCGGGTCGACGGCACGATCTATGAGATCAATGAGGTGCCGACGCTCAACAAAAAGCTGAAGCATGATATCGAAGTCGTGGTCGACCGCGTGGTCGTGCGCGACGGTATCCAAACGCGCCTTGCGGACAGTGTGGAAACGGCGCTCGGGCTTTCGGATGGATTGCTCTACGCCGATCCGGCCGATAAAGGCGGCGAGCGCATTATGTTCTCGGCCCGCTTCGCCTGCCCGGTTTCCGGCTTCACGATCGATGAAATCGAGCCGCGTCTTTTCTCATTCAACAATCCCTTCGGCGCCTGCCCGGTCTGCGATGGCCTCGGCAACAAGCTCTATTTCGATCCCGACATGGTGGTGCCGGATGAGGGTAAGAGCCTGCGCCAAGGTGCCATCGCGCCCTGGGCTAATTCCTCATCGCAATATTACATGCAGGCGCTCGACAGCCTGGCGCGGCATTACAAGTTCAGCGTTACAAAACCCTGGGAAGAGCTGCCGAAGAAGATCCGCGACATCATCCTCTTCGGTTCGGGCGAGGAAGCCGTCACCATGACCTTCGATGACGGTGTGCGCAGCTACAAGACCACCAAGCCGTTCGAGGGCGTGATAACGAACATGGATCGGCGCTTCCGGGAAACGGATTCGTCCTGGGTGCGGGAGGAACTGGGCCGCTTCCAGTCGACCAGTCCCTGCGAGGCTTGCGGCGGCCAGCGCCTGAAGCCGGAAGCGCTGGCGGTGAAGATTGACAAGCTGAACATTGCCCAGGTGACCGATATGTCGATCGCCCAGGCGGGCGAATGGTTTGGCGGGCTCAACAAGAAACTGACGACGAAGCAGCGTGACATTGCCTATCGCATTCTCAAGGAAATCAATGAACGGCTTGGTTTCCTCAACAGCGTGGGTCTCGATTACCTGACGCTGAGCCGTGCCTCGGCCACGCTCTCGGGCGGTGAGAGCCAGCGTATCCGGCTCGCCTCACAGATCGGTTCAGGCCTGACCGGCGTGCTCTATGTGCTCGATGAACCCTCGATCGGCCTGCACCAGCGCGACAATGACCGGCTGCTGGCAACCCTCAAGCGATTGCGCGATCTCGGCAATACCGTGCTGGTAGTCGAGCATGATGAAGATGCCATCCGCAGCGCCGATTACCTGATCGATATGGGACCGGCAGCCGGCATCCATGGCGGTGAAGTGGTGTCGGAAGGCACCCCGGCCGAAGTCATGAAAAGCAACAGCCTGACGGCGCAGTATCTCAGCGGCCGGAAACAGATCGCGGTGCCGAGCGAGCGGCGAAAAGGGGCCGGCAAGGAAGCGCAGCTGCGCATCGTCGGAGCTCGCGGCAACAATCTGAAGAATGTCAGCGTCGATATTCCGCTCGGCACCTTTACGTGCGTGACGGGCGTTTCGGGGGGCGGAAAATCGACCCTGGTGATCGAGACGCTGTATAACGCCCTCGCCCGCCGGCTGCATGACGCGCGGACCCATCCGGCCGAGCACGACAAGATCGAGGGCATCGAATTCCTCGACAAGATCATCGATATCGATCAATCGCCGATCGGCCGCACGCCGCGCTCCAATCCGGCGACCTATACCGGCGCCTTCACGCCGATCCGGGACTGGTTCGCCGGTTTGCCGGAAGCCCAGGCCCGCGGCTACAAGGCCGGCCGTTTCTCCTTCAATGTCAAAGGCGGCCGTTGCGAAGCCTGCGAAGGCGATGGCGTTATCAAGATCGAAATGCACTTCCTGCCCGATGTCTATGTGCAATGCGACCAATGCAAGGGCAAGCGCTACAACCGCGAAACCCTGGATATTACTTTTAAAGGCAAGTCCATCGCGGACGTTTTGGAGATGACGGTCGAGGAAGGCGTCGAGTTCTTCAAAGCGGTGCCGGCGATCCGCGACAAGCTGGCGATGCTGCAGCAGGTCGGCCTGAGCTACATTCACATTGGTCAAGCGGCGACCACCTTGTCCGGCGGTGAAGCACAGCGTGTCAAACTGGCCAAGGAATTGTCGCGCCGCGCCACCGGCCGCACGCTCTATATCCTTGATGAACCGACCACCGGCCTGCATTTCGAAGATGTGCGCAAGCTGCTGGAGGTGCTGCATCAACTGGTGGATCAAGGCAATACCGTTGTCGTGATCGAGCATAATCTGGAGGTCATCAAGACCGCCGATTGGATCATTGATCTCGGCCCCGAAGGCGGCGACAAGGGCGGGAGTATCGTCGCCACCGGTACGCCGGAAACCGTCGCCGATACCGCTGCCAGCTATACCGGACAGTATCTCGCGCCCTATCTGACGCCCCGCAAGGTGAAGCGTACCGGCAGCAAGGGTTGAGCGACCAAGTAATGGCAACGCATCGCATCATTTTCGATACCGATCCGGGCATTGACGACGCGGCGGCGATCCTCCTGGCGATGAGCTCGCCGGAGATTGAGATCCTCGGCATGAGCACCGTGGCCGGCAATGTACCGCTGGCGCTGACAACAACCAATGCGCTGAAACTTTGCGAGCTGGGCAACAGGACCGATATCAAGGTTTATCCGGGTGCCGATCGTCCGCTGAAGCGTGAAGCCGCCACGGCCGAACATGTGCATGGTATGACGGGGATGGATGGCGCTGTTCTGCCGGAGCCGAAGAAACGCGCCGAGACGCAGCATGGCATCGACTGGCTGGTGGCAACCCTGCTGGCGGCGGAACCGAAAAGCATCACCCTGATCGTGCTGGGGCCGCAGACCAATATCGCCCTTGCCTTGCGGCGCGCACCGCGGATTCGCGAAGCCTTGCGCGAGGTCGTGATCATGGGCGGCGCATCGGAACAGGAAGGCGGCAATATCACGCCCTATGCCGAGTTCAATATTTACGTCGATCCAGAGGCGGCGGCGGAGGTCTTCGATGCCAAATTGCCCGTCACGCTGGTCTCGCTGGATGTAGCGCGCAAGGTCGTTGGCACGGTGGAGCGGCTCGACCGGCTGCGGCATAACGGAAATGCTGCCTCTGTCGCCTTGGCGGATATGCTCGGCTTCTATACCGGCCGGGGCAAAGGCAATGAGCCAATGTACGATCCGCTGACGATCGCCTGGCTGTTGCAGCCGGATCTATTCACCAGCCGCATGGCGCAGATAGAAGTCGATATCGGGGATAAGGAAACGGCCGGCCAGACCAGAATGACTTTCGATGTGCCTGGAGCGACGAACCGTGTATTGGTGGATTGCAAAGCAAGCGGGTTCTTCGACCTGCTGACAACGCGTGTCGCGCGGATATAGGGGTTAAAGGGATGTATAAGCTGTACTGGAGTGCGGGCGGCGCCAATATGGTGGTGCATGCGTTGTTGCGTGAGATCGGCGCCGATGTCGAGATGATCAATATCGACATCCATAAAGGCGATCAGCGTTCAGCGGCGTATCTCAAGCTCAATCCTCATGCACGTGTCCCCACTTTGGTTTATGACGGCGACAAGGTCATCTATGAGAGCGCCGCCATCACCCAGTTCTTGGCGGAGCGGCATCCGGAAAGTGGTCTCGCCCCCCTGCCCGGCCATCCGGATCGCGGCGCCTATCTGCAATGGATGGTCTATCTGACCAACACCCTGCAAGAAGCCACGATGCATTACTGGCACAATGACAACTTCATCGATGGCGCCGACGAACAGGCCAAATTGAAGGCACATTCGCAGCAGCGCATTGCCAAGATCGCGCAATTCCTCGACGATCATCTCGCGGCCAAGGGGCCGTATCTGTGCGGCGGTAAATTCTATGCCTGCGATTACTTCCTCGCCATGCTGGCGCGCTGGACACGTTTGATGGCCAATCCGCTGCATCAATGGCCGCATCTAAATAAGCTGATCCGCGCGGCGCTCGACCGTCCCGCCTACAGGCGGATGCTGGAAGAAGAAGGCATCGATCAGCCGGTGTGACGGCCACGGCATAGCTGCGTGGCTGATTGGTTGACAATTTAAAAGTGTCTCGCCTAGCATCAACCTGGAACAATCAGGAGCAATACCATATGAACACAGCATTCATCATCGTCGTAGGAAGTTGGCGCGTGGTCCGGTGACGGCACCAAGCCGGCACCGCATGCGCCCCCGACAAGTTCGGGGGCTTTTTTTATGCCTGAACGAGATCGATTCCGATTGGACATGCAGATGATTTTCGCTCCCTCGCCTCCCAGATTTTTCATGCTTAGTCTGCTATGCGCTTTCTCGGTGCTGCCGTTGAACATATTTTTGCCGACATTGCCGAGCATCGCCGCGGATTTTCACGCCGATTACGGGCTCATCAGCCTGTCAATCGCGGGATATGCGGCCGTTTCCGCCATACTGGAACTAACCATGGGACCATTGTCGGACCGCTTCGGGCGACGGCCGATCGCGCTGACATGTTTGGTGGTATTCGTGGCCGGATCGATCGGCTGCGCATTGGCAACGAATATCCAGGTCTTTCTGGCCTTCCGGGTGCTGCAGGCGACCATTACATCCTGCTATCCGGTGTCGATGGCAATGATCAAGGATACAGCCGGCAAGGATCAGGCCGCGAGCCGGATCGGCTATGCGGCGATGGCAGCGGCTCTCGCACCGATGCTTGGTCCGACTTTAGGCGGTGTCATCGATGAAGCATGGGGGTGGCGGGCCATTTTTTGGAGCCTTGGTCTTGCCGGGACAGCTCTGTTTGCTCTGTGCTGGTTCACGCTTGATGAGACCAACAAGAACCGGTCGAGCACCATCCGGCAGCAGCTTGAGGCTTATCCAACGCTGCTTCGCGCACCGCGTTTCTGGGCTTATGGGCTTTGCATGGCATTCTCGACGGGCACATTTTACGCCTTTCTGGCGGGTGCGCCCTTGGCGGCAAAAGTGGTGTTCGACATACCGCCGGCCATGCTCGGTTTTTATATGGGCACCGTTACGGCAGGTTTCGTGGTCGGCAGTTTCGTATCCGGCCGCTATGCTCGCGGGTATCCTTTGACGGTGACCATGATTGCCGGGCGCATCGTCGCCTGCGCCGGTCCTCTGATCGGCTTGGTGATCCTTTTCACCGGCGCCAGGCATCCGGTCGCGTTCTTCGGTCCTTGCATACTGATCGGCCTGGGCAACGGCCTGACAAATCCAAGCGCTTTCGCTGGGGCACTCTCGGTGCGGCCGAATCTGGCGGGAAGCGCTTCCGGCCTGGCCGGCTCGATGATGATCTTGGGCGGTGCGGCGCTGTCCTCAATGACCGGCGCGGTGCTGACGGAGGCTAACGCAGCTTATGCCACGCTTTGCATGATGTTGCTTGCCGCCGTTATTGGGCTGATAGCCGCCTTTTATGTGCTCCTGCTGGACAGACGCGAGGCCCTGGCGTGAGGAGCCGGCTATTCGCGTCAGCGAGAGCGGATAGCGTCACTGATCAATTTGATGCCGAGGGCGCCGATGATGCCGCTGGCAATCCGGTCGATCCAGACCTTTGAGCGCAAATAGGCTGCACGCGGCGGTGCCGAAGAAAAGAGCACGGCGACGATCGTGTACCAGCCCGTCTCGATGGCAAAAATCAGCGGCAGCAATACGGCAAATGTCCAGCCTGGCATATTCGCCGGCAGCAAGGCGGCGAAGATACTGCCATAGGCAATTGCGGTCTTGGGATTGCTAAGCTGCGTCGCGAGGCCGATCAGGAAGGAGCGGCGAAATCCGATTGAGGCTGCGATGGTCGGCATCTCAAGGGATAGCGGCTGCTTGGCACCACGCCAGATGCGGAACGCCAGATAAACGAGATAAGCACCGCCGGCGACCTTCAAACCCAGATAAAGCCAGCCGACCTGGGCAATGACAACCTGCAGGCCTAGCAGCGCCAAGGCGGCAAAGGACATTCCGCCGATGCCCATGCCGAGCGCTGTTGCGAGGCCGGCGCGACGTGAGAGCGCGACAGAGGTTCGAACCACGAGAACGAAGCTGGGTCCGGGACTTATGGCACCGATCATTACGGCGCCGGCGATGCTCAGGATGGGCAGCAAGGCGGCCATAAGTGTTTCCTCCGGCTCCATCGATGTTGGCGATAAGCCTAGCCCGCGAGACCCGGAACCCTCAATGCCGGTTAGGCCGCGATATCCTGGTTGGTAAGGAAGCGCACACCGAATTCGCTCCCGGTGGAGCGGACCCATTCGCAAAGCTGCGTGCCTATGCCGTTGATGGTCAGTTCGAAACGCCGCGGCAAAGGCTGAAACAGACCGAGCGACAAGCGCGCGCCGGAGGCGGAAATATCCTGCACCGTGCAATCGAACACGCTTTGCCCGCCATTGATGAGAATCTTGCCCCCTTTGAGCGCGCGGCGGCGCGGCGCAAGGCGACGATCTTGAGGCCGCGATTCCTGATGCAATGTGACATCGGCTTGCATGACGATATCCTGCGCACTGTCCAAAGGGTCCCAGACAATAACCTGACTGAGGCCGAATTCCTAGGAGATATTTTAGTCGAAATTGACCGAACCGGTGGTTAAACGGTTACCTTAAACGGCAGCTTTCGCGGCGATGGCTTCAACCTCGATCAGCATGTCCGGATGGGCCAAACCGGCAATCACCATCAAGGTCGAGGCCGGTTGTGCACCGTGCAAGGCCCGGTCGCGAATGATGCGGCTTGCCGCCACATCGCTGGCCCGGGTCAGCAGGATATTAACCTTAACGAGATCATGCACGCTCATCCCGCCAGCGGTGAGCAGTGCGACGAGATTGGACCAGGCCAGTTCCGCCTGCGCCTCGAAGCCGGTCGCCAGTTTCTGGTTGAGGTCGCACCCTACCTGGCCGGAAATATGCAGCCAGCGATAATTTTCGGGTACCAGGACTGCTTGGGAATATCGGCTGAAGGGTGCCGGGGCACTTGCCGGATTGAGACGTTCCAACATGAGCTTCTCCTCAGGACGGCGTTAATTCATCATCTTTCTGCAGCAGGAAGATCAAGACAACCATCATGGTCATGTAGAAGCGGAAAGCGCCTTCTTGGCCGTTCCAGATCTGTGATTGCCACATCGCAAACCATTCGCCGCCGATTACCATGAAGCCGATGAACCAGTTGACGAAGCCGATCGCGGCGGCAATGACGCCGAGCGATTTGACACGGTGAAAATCGCGCGCCGGGGCATGCAGCCTCCGCAGAAGCCGGTAGCTACAGATCAGGAAGCCCAGACCGGTCAGGCCCTCCGCTACGATGATGAGCCAGTAGCCGGCATGGTGCAAAATGGGCGAAGATATCGCACGCCACATCAGGACATTGCCGGGAAAGGTCGTATCCATCGTCAGGACATGTTGGACGAAGGCGAAGTTCGAGCCGTAATCGATGATATTGTCGAAAGCGACGAGTAATCCAAACAGCGCCAAACCGAAGGTCATGACGATCTTGGCATAGCGTGTGGCGATCATGTCCGTCCCCCCCCGAAAGAAGGCGGCTATATTCGGTTGTAAGCGGCGCGGTGTCAAAGTCAGACAGGTTGCGGCATTTGTGGCTTGTTTCCGGGGCATTGCAGGGCTATCTCTCGCCCATGACGAACAATGCACCTAAAACCGTTCATGTGATCGGCGCCGGTCTCGCCGGCAGCGAAGCCGCCTGGCAACTTGCCCAAGCGGGTGTGCCGGTCATCCTCCATGAAATGCGGCCGCTGCGTGGCACAGAAGCGCATCAGACCGATCGTTGCGCCGAACTGGTCTGCTCCAATTCGCTGCGCTCGGATGATGCCGTTAACAATGCCGTCGGGCTGCTGCATGAGGAAATGCGGCGCGCCAATTCGCTGATCCTGCAAAGTGCCGACCGCCACAAGTTGCCGGCCGGGGGTGCTTTGGCGGTCGACCGCGAGGCATTTGCCGAAGGTGTGACCCAAGCATTGGCACAACATCCCCTGGTCACCATGACCCGTGAGGAAATCACCGGCCTGCCGCCGGAGGAGTGGGACAGCGTCATCGTCGCGACCGGCCCCCTCACCTCGCCGGCCTTGTCGCAGGCGGTGCTTGATGTGACAGGTGAAGCGGCGCTGAGCTTCTTCGATGCAATCGCGCCGATCGTGCACCGTGACAGCATCGATATGGAAAAGGCCTGGTTCCAATCGCGCTATGACGAGAAAGGCGCCGGCGGTACCGGGGCCGGCGGCGACGGCGCCGATTACATCAATTGCTCGCTCGATAAGCCGGTTTATAACGATTTCATCGAGGCGCTGCTGACCGGCGAAAAGACCGACTTCAAGGAATGGGAGCAATCGACGCCTTATTTTGAAGGCTGCCTGCCGATCGAAGTCATGGCAGCGCGCGGTCCGCAGACCTTGCGCTTCGGGCCGATGAAGCCGGTCGGCTTATTCAACCCGCATGACCAGCGGCGGCCTTATGCCGTCGTGCAATTGCGCCAGGACAATGCGCTCGGCACGCTCTACAATATCGTCGGTTTCCAGACAAAGCTGAAGCATGCCGAACAGGTACGTGTCTTCCGCATGATCCCCGGGTTGGAAAATGCAGAATTTGCCCGTCTGGGCGGGCTGCATCGCAACACCTTTCTCAACAGCCCCAAATTGCTGGATCGCAGCCTGCGGCTGAAAGCGCGGCCCAGCTTGCGTTTCGCTGGCCAGGTCACCGGCGTCGAAGGCTATGTAGAAAGTGCGGCGATCGGCCTGCTGGCGGGACGCTTCGCCGCCGCCGAACGGCTAGGCCGCGTGATCGTCACACCGCCGCCGACCACGGCCATGGGCGCGCTTCTAAGCCATATCACGGTCAATGCGGATGCAAAGACGTTCCAGCCGATGAACGTCAATTTCGGCCTGTTCCCGGAGATTGCCTCGCCTGGAGGCCTAACCAAGGCCCAGTTGCGCGAGTGGAAAGCCGGCCGTAAACCGCGTTTGTCCGAACGGGCGCTGCAGGACCTGAGCGGCTGGCTCACGGCCTGACTGCAGCTAGGCATCGCGCATGCTCAGACGTACAGCGGCGCGATGAAAGAACTGCAATCCCATGGCCTCGCCGATGCATTCACTGTAATCGCCATCATCGCTGAGTTTCTCGCAGCGCTGCCGCAGCGGTTGGACGATCTCCAACTGACGCGGCATTTCCTGGCGAATGCAGGATCGCGTTTCCGTCTTGCGGTCGACGCATACATTGATCACACCGATGGCGAAGCCTTTCACCAGCTTCTTTAAAAACGGTTGCGGCTTGCGCCAATCGGCCGATTGCATCTCCGGGCGATTGGAAGGCGGAATTTTGCTGCGCATATCGGCGGCGAGACTGCCCATGCTGATGCATTCGACATACGGATCGATCGCCATCAGCGGCGCGCAGGCCCGCTGACCTTCCGCCGGGGTGGCGAAAGCTTGGACTAGTTTCACGCGAAAGCATTTCTGCATGGCCGGCACCGCACCGCTTTGCTGGCAGTTCTCCGCAAGTTCCTCTCCGATCACGCGCGTCACCGCATCATATTCGGCGGCGAAGTAACGAGCATCATGGCTAGTTTCCGATTGCTGCGCCGCCGTATCAGCCTCGGGTGAGCCCGATTGGCAGGCTGCAAGGGGCAGGATCAGGAGAAGGGCCAGCAGCGTCACGAGAAGGATGCCGGCAGCTCTGTTCATTTGCCCTCACCTCCTCTTATAACAGGTTCCGTCGTCAGGTCGGGCTGTTCTGCACGCGTTTAACGGCGGCCCGCCATCCCTTATAGAGATGCTCCCGGTCGACCTCGGGCATCCTCGGTTGGAACAAGCGATCCCGCTGCCATGTTCCGGCGACCTCGTCCAGTGAGGCGAAAAGACCGCTACCAAGGCCGGCGCAGATCGCAGCACCCAATGCCGTGGTTTCCGCCACCACCGGGCGTTCCACCGGCATATTCAGAATGTCGGCAAGAAACTGCATGACCCAATCATTCTTCACCATGCCACCATCGACCCGGAGCTTTCGGGTGCTGAGATCGGCATTGCCGCCGCCGCTGCCGGTATCGCTCGCCCCGGCATCGTTCGCCATGGCTTCCATCAGATCTCGGGTCTGATAGCAGACGGCTTCCAGGGCGGAACGAACCACTTCGGCAATACCGGTATCGCGGGTGAGGCCGAACAGCGCACCGCGTGCCGAAGGGTCCCAATAAGGCGCGCCAAGACCGGTGAAGGCTGGCACCAGATAGACACCATTATTGCCGGCAATCGACCGTGCCAAGGCTTCTGTTTCGCCGGCTTGATGTATCAATTTCAATCCGTCGCGCAGCCATTGCACAGCGGCGCCGGCGACGAAAATGCTGCCTTCGATAGCATAGGCAAGCTCGCCTTTTAGGCGATAGCCGATGGTCGTGAGCAGGCGGTTGCGCGATGTCACCGCTTTGGAGCCAGTGTTCAACAAGGCGAAACATCCCGTTCCATAGGTGCTTTTGATCATGCCGGGTTTGAAGCAGGCCTGACCGATCACGGCCGCCTGCTGATCGCCCGCCATGCCACTGATCGGCAGGCTAATGCCAATCGCGCTGATCTCGCTCTGGCCGAACAACCCTGCATTGTCGCGGACCTCCGGCAGCATTGAGGCTGGAATCCGGAAGAGATCCAGCAACTCTTCATCCCAGCGGAGATCGTGGATATTGTAGAGCATAGTGCGTGAGGCATTGGTAATGTCGGTCGCATGCACCTTGCCCCCGGTCAGGCGATAAAGTAGGAAACAATCAATAGTTCCGAACATCAGGTCGCCGGCATCGGCGGCCTCGCGTGCACCCGGCACGTTTTCCAGGATCCAGGCGATCTTGGTCGCGGAGAAATAGGAATCGATCAGAAGGCCGGTTTTCGCTTGGATCTTCGGTTCGAGGCCGCGGTCAATCAATTGACGGCACAAAGGTGCTCCGCGCCGGTCCTGCCAGACGATGGCATTGTGGATCGGCTTGCCGGTGCGCCGATCCCAAACGACAGCGGTTTCACGTTGATTGGTAATGCCGATTGCGGCGACCGTTTCCTTCGCTTTCGCCGTCACCTCGCGGCACAAATCGGCGGTATGCGACCAGATATCCTGGGGATCGTGTTCCACCCAGCCGTCATTGGGGAAGATCTGCGGCAATTCGCGTTGCGCTACTGCCTGGATGGTGCCCTGACGATCGAACAGGATAGCCCGGGTCGAGGTCGTGCCTTGGTCAATAGTGAGGATGGCTGCCATATGCGCGCTCTTATTTGGTCCCGAAGATGCGGTCGCCGGCATCGCCGAGGCCGGGAATGATATAGGCGTTCTCGTTCAGATGGGAATCGAGCGAGGCAGAATAGATTTGAATCTTCGGATGGGCGCGGGTGAAAACGCCCACACCTTCCGGCGCGGCCACCAGCACCATCATCAAAATGTTCTCATCGGCAACGCCGTACTTATTCAAGACATCGGCCGCCGCTGCCGCGGAATGACCCGTCGCCAGCATCGGATCGACCAGGATGAAAGTGCGGCCTTCCGGCTCCGGCAGTTTGACGAAATATTCGATCGGCCTTTTGGTTTCGTGATCGCGGTAGAGGCCGACATGCCCGACGCGGGCGGAAGGGATCAGCTCGAGCAGGCCATCGGCCATGCCCAGGCCGGCCCGTAGGATCGGCACCACCGCCACCTTTTTGCCGGCGATGACCGGCGCATCCATCGTGGTCAGAGGCGTCTCGATCCGCATTGTCGTCATCGGCAGACGACGGGTGATTTCGTAGCCCATCAGCAAGGAAATTTCCTTCAGGAGCTGGCGAAACAGGATGGTCGGCGTCGCCTTGTCCCGCATCATGCTGAGCTTGTGCTGGATCAGCGGATGATGGAGGACATGCAGCTGCGGAAAATCCGGATTGATGATCGGCATTGACGGAACCTTCGTTCGTTCTTTTGATGTGTTCATGACCTACCTTACGAACTCGGCCCCCCATCGACAAGCGCCGACCGACCGGAAACGGATCTGCACCGTATTGGTTGAGCCGGGCGGGCGACGGCTTTAATCTCCGGCGCCAGGAAATTGGCGGTTGGGAAACAGATGCCGACGGAAATGCTTCGTCCGACAATTGCTGTGATTGGTGCCGGGCCGGCCGGGTTGATGGCGGCGGAATGCCTGAGCGCCGCCGGTCTCGGCGTGACGGTTTTTGATGGCATGGCGACCCCGGGGCGCAAGTTCCTCATGGCGGGGCGCGGCGGGCTCAATCTCACCCATAGCGAAAGGATCGAACAATTCGTTGAGCGATATGGCCTCCAGGCCACTCGGTTCCGTCGGTATTTGAGCCGCTTCTCACCGCAAGATTTGCGTAGCTGGGCGGATGGGTTAGGAGCCGAGACCTTTATCGGCTCGTCGGGCCGTGTCTTTCCCAAAGCGATGAAGGCCAGCGGCCTGTTGCGCGCCTGGCTCGCGCGGCTGGTCGCCCAAGGTGTCGATCTCCGGCTATGCCATCATTGGCAGGGGTGGTCCGGCGAGCATCTGCTCTTTCGCCTGGCCGATGGTGACGAGATGCGGGTCGCGCCGGAAGCGATTGTGTTAGCTTTAGGCGGAGCTAGCTGGCCGAAGCTAGGCGCTGATGGCGGCTGGATATCTCTGCTTGAGGACCAGGACATCACCGTCCGACCGATGCGTCCCAGCAATTGCGGCTTCGAGACCGACTGGTCGGCGCATTTTCGCGACAAGGCCGCGGGCCGGCCGTTGAAGAATCTCATGCTATCCTTGGGCCATCATCACGCGCGCGGCGAAGTCATGATCACCGGCTATGGCATAGAGGGCGGGCCGGTCTATGCCTTGAGCGCCGCGATCCGCGACAGCCTGGCAGACCGCGAGCCCGTTGCGGTTAGCTGCGATCTGAAGCCGGACATGGCCGTCGGAGTATTGGCGCAGCGTCTGGCCGCAAGGCGGCACGGGCAAAGCCTGTCGCAATTCCTGAAGAAGGATCTTGGTCTCGCTGAAGTGACCTATAGCCTGCTGCGCGAGGTGTCTGCACCAGTACCGAGCGAGCCACATGAAATCGCAGCTTTGCTGAAAGCGCTACCGATCCGGATTTACCGGACTCGGCCGATCGAACAGGCAATCTCCAGTGCCGGCGGCATCGATTTCGCATCGCTGACTGAGGATTTGATGCTGCGCGCCAAGCCGGGCATCTTTGTTTGCGGCGAGATGCTTGATTGGGAAGCGCCTACCGGCGGCTATCTGTTGCAGGGCTGTCTCTCCACCGCCGTCATCGCCGCCGATGGCGTCCGTTCCTGGCTGAGCAGCAATCCGTCTTAAGTGACGACGAAGCCGTGCTTATAGGGATCGCGGTCGTCGATGAAGATCGTGTTATAGCCGGTGACGCGCGCCCAACCTTCGATCGAGGGAATGATGGCGTCGTAATTGCCGACTTTCGCTGGGCCAACCACCCTGCCCTTGAACATGCTGCCGATGATGCTTTCATGCACGAAGCTGTCGCCTGCCTTCAGCTTGCCCTTGCCGGCCAGTTGCGCCATGCGGGCTGAGGTGCCGGTGCCGCAAGGTGACCGGTCGATCGCCTTGTCGCCGTAGAAGACGGCATTGCGGGCATCGGCTTCGTCGGCGCGCGGCGTGCCGGTCCAAAGGATATGCGACAATCCCTTGATGGTCGGGTTTTCGGGATGCTGGAATGTGTATTTCTCATTGAGCCGGCGCCGCAAAATGGGGCTCATCTGCACCAATTGCCCGGCGCTGAAATCGGACATGTCGCGATAGCCCGGCTGCGGCTCGACGATCGCGTAGAAATTGCCGCCATAAGCGACATCGACCTTGAGCGGGCCGATTTCCGGGCATTCGACTTCCAAGCCAGTGGAATGCAGGAAGCCCGGCACGTTGGTGAGCCGCACCCATTCCACATATTGCCCGACTTGGCCATATTCAGCGATCACCAAGCCGGCCGGCGTCTCAAGCCGCAGCACGCCCGGCTCGCGCGGACGAACCAGGCCTTCCTCGATCGCGACGGTCACCGTGCCGATGGTGCCGTGACCGCACATCGGCAGACAGCCGGAGGTCTCGATGAAGAGGATGCCGATATCGCAATCCTCCCGGGTCGGCGGATAGAGGATGCTGCCGGACATCATGTCATGGCCGCGCGGTTCGAACATCAGGCCGGTGCGGATCCAGTCGAATTCTGCCAGAAAATGCTGCCGGCGGTCGCTCATGCTGGCGCCCTTCAGCAAGGGGCCCCCGCCCGATACCACGCGTACCGGATTGCCGCAGGTATGGGCGTCGATGCAGCTGAACGTATACTTGGCCATGATGTTCCTGTTTGACGCGAGGTGACTTATTTGCTCTTCAGCGTGTCGCGGATTTCTGTAAGGAGTTCTTCTGTCTTGGTCGGAGCCGGGGGCGGTGCTTCGTGGCGGAAGCGGTTGATCTGCTTCACGAGGATGAAGATGGCGAAGGCGACGATCAGGAAATTGATGACCGTATTGATGAAGACACCGTAATTCAGTGTCGCAGCGCCGGCATCCTTGGCGGCTTTTAGGGAATCATAATGATCGCCCCGCAGGACAACGAAGTAGTTGGAAAAATCGACACCCTTCATGATCGCGCCGATCACCGGCATGATGATATCGTTCACCAGCGAATTGACGATGCCGGTGAAAGCCGCGCCGATGATGATACCGACTGCCAGGTCGATCACGTTCCCCCGCATAGCGAAGTCGCGGAATTCCTTGAGCATGCGCTTACCCCTTCTCCAGATCAGTCTCTTACAACAGGCTAAAGCTCGATTGGTACCAATCGGAAGCCGGCCCCGATTTGGACCGATTGCCTCTAGCGCAGAGGAAAATCAATCAAAAGTCAAGAAACGAGATCATGCAAGGCCGTGACAACGCGGGCGGCGTCCGCCTCGGTCATATCGGGATAGAGCGGAATCGATAGGGCCCGCTCATAATAGGCATCGGCCCCAGGCAAGGATTCTGTGCCGTAGCGACGGACATAGTAAGGCTGGCGGTGGACCGGCAGGTAATGCACCTGGGTGCCGATTCCGCGTGCCTTCAGGATAGCCATGGCCTCTGAACGGCTGCAGCCGATGGCAGCGAAATCCACGAGCACGACATAGAGATGCAGGGCCGGATCGTCGTCAGGCTGGCGGGGAATCAAGGTCAGTCGCGGCGCGAGATCAGCCAGCGCGCGGTCGTAATAGGCGGCGAGCTTGCGGCGGCGGTCGACAAATGATGGCAGTTTCCGCAGTTGCGACAGGCCCAGCGCGCAGGCGATGTCGGTGATGCGGTAATTCGGCCCCAACTCCTGCATCTCGTAATACCAGGGCAGGGCAGCGCCAGCAGTATCGAAGGCCTGCTCCGCCGCCGTGAACTCGCCCGCGTCGCGGGTCATACCGTGATTGCGGAAGAGCTGCATGCGGCGATAGAGCTGTTCATCATTGGTGGTCGTGACACCCCCCTCACCCGTTGTCATGGTCTTGACGGGATGCAAGGAGAAGCAGCTCAACTGGCTGAGCGCGCAGGCGCCAACCGAGGCGCGCGTATCATTGCCGGCCGCATGCAGGCCACCGAGAGCATGACAGGCATCCTCGATGACGGCCATACCGCTTCTATCGGCCAGTGCCTGGATCGCTGCCACATCGACGCAATGGCCGTTGAGATGCACCGGCAGGACGGCGCGCGGCCGAAACCCAGGCTGGCGCGCCAAAGCCTCTTCCAGGGTCGCGGCTGTCATGCGGCCACTGTGCGGGTCGACATCGGCAAAGATGACTTCAGCACCGCAGAAACGAGCCGCATTCGCGGTCGCCAAAAAGGTCACGCTGGGGACCACGACATGATCGCCAGGACCGAGGCCCAAAGCCATGCAGGCAAGATGCAGCGCCGCCGTGCCGCTATTGCTGGCGACCGCAAACCGGGCGCCAACATAATCCGCGAAGGCCCGTTCGAACTGCCCGACGGTCGGCCCCGTGGTCAGATAATCGCCGCGCAAGGCCGCCGCAACAGCAGCCACGTCCTCATCATCGATGCATTGCTTACCATAAGGCAGGAATGGCGAAGCCGTGCTCAAAGCTGCTCCTGAGCCAGCAGATCGAGAAGCGTTTCAGCGCTCATCCAATCGTCATTGTTGCGGCTGTTATAGTAAAAGCCCTCAGCGACCGCCTTGGCGCCCGGCAGGCCCTCGCGATGCGCGTCCCATTGAATATGCGAGGGTTCGATCACGTAGCGGTCGGCCAGTTCCACGGTGGACCAGGAATCTTCTTCCGTGATCATCACTTCATGGAGTTTTTCACCCGGCCGTATGCCGACGACCTTTTGCTTGAGGCCTGGGCCGATGGCGCTCGCCATATCGACGATCTTCATGCTGGGGATTTTCGGCACGAAAATCTCGCCACCTCGCATCATTGCCATCGATGAGAGGACGAAATTGACGCCCTGCTGAAGCGTAATCAGGAAGCGGGTCATCCGCTCGTCGGTAATAGGCAGTTCGGAAGCGCCCAACGCGATAAGCTTGCGGAAGAACGGTAGGACACTGCCCCGGGAACCGATCACATTGCCATAGCGAACGACACCGAAGCGACAGCCGCCAGCGCCGGCGAGATGGTTGGCGGCGATGAAGATTTTGTCGGACGCAAGCTTGCTCGCGCCGTAGAGGTTGATCGGATTGGCCGCCTTGTCGGTCGAGAGGGCGACCACCTGCTTCACGCCGGCCCGGATCGCGGCGTTGACCACATTCTCGGCCCCGTGGACATTGGTGGCGATACATTCAAAGGGGTTGTACTCCGCGATCGGCACATGTTTCAGCGCGGCGGCATGCACGACCGTATCGATGCCCCGCATTGCCATTTCCAGCCTGGCTATATCCCGGACATCACCGATGAAATAGCGCAGGCATTTATGGGTTGCCGGAGAAAGCTCCTGCGCCATCTCGAACTGCTTCAACTCGTCACGTGAATAAACGATTAGCCGGGCCGGCTTGTAGCGCTCCAGCACCGTTCTGATGAATTTTTTGCCGAACGAACCGGTTCCACCGGTAATCAGAATGGAATGGCCATTGAGATCAACGGCGGGGTTGAGAAACTGCTGCAAGGCTTTACTCGTAAATATATCGGCCGGCTTAGCCCTAGGGACAAACCCATTGGAACTTATGAGAACAGGTCCATAGCAGGGGGTTAAGGCCCCGTCAATTTCCACAACTTGTCATTAATTGGCCTTTTTCTTCACTGCGGTGCCACCATTGTCCAATCCAGCGGCGTTCCCCGTTTGACAGCTCGAGCTGCCTTCCGGCCGAGGACGGCTGGCAAATGCTTCGGCGCCAGCCCTAAGCCGGGCCGAATCGAGCGGATATGGGCGGGACCGATGATTTGGCCGGCGGCAATATCTTGGACCACATAGAGCGAGCGTCGAAGCGGCCGAACGCCCGCTTCGCTGGGGGCAAGGCCGTAACAGACCTGTCCCAGCGCTTCCCAGCCGGTGCGGCAATCGGCGACCAGGGCAGCCAGTTCTGGGGGTTCCAGGCTGAACGCGGAATCGACGCCACCATCCGCCCGCCCGAGGGTTACGTGTTTTTCAATCACCGCGGCACCAAGGGCGACGGCCGCTACCGGCACCGCAGTTCCCATGGTGTGATCTGAGAGGCCGATCACCGCATCGAACATCTCAGCGAGGTGCGGGATGGTGCGCAGATTGCTCTCGGCGGGTGGTGTCGGATAGCCGCTTGTGCATTGCAGGAGGATCAATTCCTTGCACCCGGCCTGCCTAGCAGCCGCGACGGCCTCGGCAATCTCGCCCAACTCAGAAGCGCCGGTCGACATGATCATCGGCTTGCCGATGGCGGCGACGCGTTCGATCAGCGGAAGATCGCACAGCTCCAATGAAGCGATCTTATATGCCGGTGCGTCGAGCGACTGCAGCAGGTCGACGGCGCTGTGGTCGAAGGGCGAACTGAAGATCGCTATACCGATCTCGCGGGCGCGCTTGAACAATGGCTCATGCCATTCCCAGGGCATGGCGGCCGAGGCATAAAGATCGAACAGCCGTTGGCCGTCCCACAATCCGCCGGAGATACGAAATTCTGGGCCGTCGTGATCGATGGTAATGGTATCGGCGCGGTAGCTTTGCAGCTTCACCGCGTCGGCGCCGGCCTGCTTGGCGGCTTCGACAATGCGGAGGGCCCGTTCCAGGCTGCCGTTATGGTTGGCCGACATCTCAGCGATGATATAAGGCGGCCGATCGGAACCAATCTCCCGGCCATTGATGGTAACGCGGCTTATCTGCATCTTCGTTCTCGTCACTCCGGGACGGACCAGTAATAGCCGTCCGACTGTAAGCGATAGCCTAACCCGGTGAACAGCGCGATGGAAGCGGTGTTACCTCGGGCGACTTGCGCCATGAACGTAGCGCCCGGCATCAAGCGGCGTATCATTTGCAGCATGCCTCGACCAATCCCCCGCCGGTACTGACCGGGTGCCGCGGCGATAGAGATCAGGTAAATCGCCGAGCCGCGATTATCGCCGCGCCAATCCAAACGGATGAACCCGACCGCATCGCCACCAATGCAGGCGACCACCAGCAGATCCTTCGCCGCCGCGCGTTTGGCACTGAACCAAGCGTGATGTTCCGCGGCGCTGGGCACAGCCGGATTAAGGGCATAGCGCCTGGTTTCGGGTGCCGCTTGCCACTCGAGCAACATCTCCTCGTCTGTCGCTTCGGCAAGGCGCAAGGATAAATGTGCTTCGTCAGACAGCGTCTCAGCGGCAAGCGATCCCAGCAGAATGCGGTCGACACCACGGCCATCGCAAAGCGTCCTGGCTTGTTCCGACATCGCAAAAAGCCGGTTCGGCTCGGCTATGATGCCAGAGAGCGCGTCCTGGATACGTTGGGAAACCTCTTCCCTGCCGTTCGTCGTCAAAAATCCGCAGATGATCCCTGCCCCTGACTGAGCGACAATCTCCGCATTGCGGCGCTGGTTCTCGGCGATACCGATCAGGATGCTGGGCTTGGCGAGGCAGCCACGTTCCCAGGTCGTCGTGCCGGGCGCACCGATACAGAGATCGGCCTGCACCATCAATCCGGCCATGTCGGCAACATCCCGCAACAGCTGAATCTGCCGGCCTGTCTTTGCAAGGCACTGCACCTGCAAGGCGACTTCCTCGATATGCGGTGCGTTGCCGCCCAGGACGACATCGATGATCGCGTCTGGCAAGCATTTCGCCACGATGTTCAATGCCAATGGCGTTGCGTTGAGCGAATCGACGCCACCAAAGGAAATGAGGACACGGTGGATGGAACCGGTTGGCCGTTGTTGCAGGATAGTGCTTCTAGCAAGGGCGAATTGCTCGCGAAGCGGTGCTGCCATTCCGCCGATCAGCACCGGCGCGGGACGGCGCAATAAGGTGTCATAGCGATCGGCTGTAATACCGGGCGTTGAATTAACTACCAAATCGGCATCTAGCGGCCGGTCCGCAAAATCGTCTATCGTGACGATACGGCTCACAATCTGCCGCGCAGCGGTCGCGAAAGCCGCGGTTAGATCGTAGTGGTCGAGAACCAATAATTCAGCGTGACCAGCGGCTGCTTCTATCGCCGCAATCTGTTCAGCGGGCCCCGCCGCCGGCACAACGATTCCCATTCCCTCTGGAAGACGGCTGCCGAGAAAAGTCGCGGTTTCAGGTTGGATCGCCCAGTAGCTGCGCCAACCGAATTCTTCGAGTCGGGATGAGAGGGTTGCGCAACGCATAGCATGGCCGATGCCGATGCGTCGGTCAGCATCGAAGCGGAAAATGGCGACAGGCCGATCCCCAACCGGAGATGTGACGGTGCGTTTGGTATTAAGCCGACTGAAATCCGGATGTTCCGATAGCAGCGAAAGAACCGATTGCATGTCGGCCAGTTGCGCCTCTGTAGCCTGATTGAAGACAGCACTCAGAAACGCCTGGTCGTCCGGATAGTCGAGCGTCCAACGATAGCTGGTGGCGGGCCAGCCAGGTCCGGTGAGGTTGGCCCGAGTTAGACTCGGATGCCGCCGCAACCAAGGCGTCACATGCTCCCGGTCATAGACATCGGTCGTTACCCGAGCCGCTTCCTCAAGTGCAACCCGCGTGAAGGCTTCGCAATCGAGACCATGCGGGAAAGAGCGTGGCATGTTGTTGGATGCATAATCCGCATCAGTTTCGTGGCGCAGACGCAAAACGGCTGCGCAAATGGCCGGATCGATCAGCGGACAATCCGCCGTGACCCGCATGATGATGTCCGCGTCGACATGCCGGGCGGCACCGAGATAACGGCTGAGCACATCGCTCTCGTCACCGCGAAAAACCTCGAATCCCAGACGGGTGGCTTCAGCCGCAACCGGATCATCGCTAGCCTTGTCAGTCGTTGCACAAACGACAGTGTCCACGCCATGGATCGCCCGACAGCGCGTTAGGACATGTTCAAGCACGGTCCTGCCGCCAAGGGCACCCAACACTTTGCCGGGCAGCCGGGTCGATCCGTTGCGTGCCTGAATGATAACTGCGGTGCGCAAACGGGTATCTTGCGTTGTCACGTCGATGGCCTAGATAAGCCATCCCAGAGCCCGCCGGCATCTGGTGCCGAGCGGTAGCTGAGAGTTGCTGACCAATAGAACTTTGGATCCGGCTTCTGACACATAAGCCGGTGGCTTTACATGAAGCAGCCGGGCAAAGGTGGCGAGTTTGTTGCGGATCGCGACCTCGTCAAGCTGCGGCATCAAAATTCCACGCACATTCTTGTCGCGGATGCACCAGCGATACCGGGTTTTCGGTCGCCATAAGGTCATTACCGATGGTTTCGATATCGGCGCCAATCGACTGGAGATCGAGTTCAAGATCGTTTCGGCGCCGAGCTTGCTCTGATCGTAAGACATCGCTTGGCGGAAAAGAGACAGCATGTCATCAGTATAGAATTTGTGTCCGTTGGGCTGCAGGACCTTGGCCGCCAGATCCAGTGCCTCGCGAACATTCCGGCCGATGGGATTCACGCGATTGGAAAGATATCTTTCATTAGCCGGCGAATCCGATGGCATGAGGCAGATAGCCGGTTTATCCAATGCCAGTGCTTCGACGCCGGTCGTACAATTCGTATGAATCAGGAGATCGGCCGCCATAATCCAGACTACAGCTGGTCCTTCTCTGATTACCTCAATCTGCGGGTGCTCGGCGCCGATTTTTTTCCAAACTTCCAATGCTTCAGATGGATGCGGTCGCAGGATTATCCGGTGATTGGGAAAGCGCGACGGCAATTCCTTCAACAAAGCTTCGATCGCGGCTCGATTAGCTTCTTCCATCGAAATGATCGATTGCACATAAGCCGCGTGGTCAGGGTTCTTGAGATCAAGCTTACCGAGGCGCTCCTGATCGCGAATGATGGTTGCCACGTCACCTTTTTCGCAATTCGTAAAGCCGAGATTGGTATTGATCAAAATGAAACGGCCGTATCGCCGGCGGAGCTCGCTGACCTCGTCGGCATAGATGTCCCGCAAATCGGCCCGCAGCAGGTCCCAGCGGGGATTGGCTGCCTGTACGATACGACTGGTAGCTGTCGGAAACCGTTCCGCAACTGCCGCCGAATTACCATCACCGGCAACGAAAAGCAGATCAGTGGCATCGACCGCTTCCTGTGACATCCATCGCAATTGCGATGAGGACATGAAGAGGCCAGGCAATTCCTCATCAATCGCCGCAACCAGATATCCCAATGATTTTGCCTTGGCCATGGTCAGCCCATCGCGCTGCGTCAGCGTCTTGGAAAGATAAAGGCCCGGTGGCATCCGTTCGATATTGCGCTCGATCAGCCATTTCTGCCCCAGCACCACCTCATATCCCCGGGCAACGGCTAAGGTCGCCAGCAGCAGCCGCGAATCCAATTCGCGCGAGGCGATTTCCATCGGCATGTAGAGGATAGGCTGAGGCGCGACCATCGTTTATGACACAACATATTGAAGTTGGCGGCTTTTTATCAGTGCGTTCGCCATGGCGCAATATCGCCAAGAGTCCGGCCATGGCCCGTTGACCGTACAACATATTTTTGCCCATTGTGTAGGAATTGCACCAAACGTGCTTGCGAGCCGGCGTCCTGGGCGATAATGAGTGGCCAGCGAAATCAATAGCTTGCGACGACTCACGACTTACGAACGCTTCAGGGACGATCGACCACATGAATGACCTGTTCGGGAATTCCGGCAAGAAAGGTACCGATTATTCGGCCAAAGATATCGAGGTCCTTGAAGGGCTGGAACCGGTCCGGCGCCGTCCGGGCATGTATATCGGCGGCACGGACGAGCGGGCTTTTCACCATCTAGCGGCGGAAATTCTCGACAATTCCATGGATGAGGCGGTGGCCGGCTATGCGACCCGGATCGAGGTCGAGTTGGATGCCCAGGGATTTTTCACCGTACGGGATAACGGCCGCGGCATTCCGATCGATCCCCATCCGAAATACAAGGGCAAGTCCGCCCTCGAAGTCATTCTGACCACGTTGCATTCCGGCGGTAAATTCAGCGGCAAGGTCTACCAGACATCGGGCGGCTTGCACGGCGTCGGCTCGTCCGTCGTCAACGCGCTCAGCGATTCCCTGATCGTTGAAGTTGCGCGGGACAAGCAGCTTTATTCGCAAAGCTTCAGCCGCGGCCTGGCCGTTACCAAGCTGACCCCGCAGGGGCCGGTCAATCGACGCGGGACCACCGTCCGGTTCCATCCGGATCCGGACATCTTCGGCAAGCAGGCGCATTTCAAGCCGGCACGGCTCTACCGGATGTGTCGGTCGAAAGCCTATCTGTTCCGCGGCGTGGAAATCCGCTGGTCCTGTGATCCCAGCCTGATCGGCGAAGGCGAAACGACGCCGGCGAATGACACGCTGCATTTCCCCGGTGGGTTGCTGGACTTCCTGAATGCGACGCTGGAAAGCCGCAAGACCATCACCTCGACGCCTTTTGCAGGACAGGCCGAGTTCCCGGACGAACAGGGCCGGGTCGAATGGGCGATCGCCTGGCCGGTCGATGACGATTCGATGTGCAGCTCCTATTGCAATACTGTGCCAACGCCGGAGGGCGGCACTCACGAAACGGGATTGCGCACCGGCTTGCTGCGGTCGTTGAAGGCCTATGGCGATTTGATCGGCAACCGCAAGGCGGCGCAGATCACCTCCGACGACATTACCGGCGGCGCCATGATGCTGCTCTCGGTCTTCATCCGTGATCCGCAATTCCAGGGCCAAACCAAGGAAAAGCTCGCGACAGCGGAAGCCGCGCGCCTGGTCGAAGCTTCGATCAAGGACCATTTCGACCACTGGCTCTCGGGCGATCCGGGCCGCGCCAAGGATCTGCTTGAGCGGGTTATCGAAAAGGCCGAGGAACGGCTGCGCAAGCGCCAGGACAAGGAACTGACCCGCAAGACGGCTACTCGGCGGTTGCGTTTGCCGGGCAAGCTAGCCGATTGCACGCGCGATACCGCCAATGGCACCGAGCTGTTCCTGGTGGAAGGCGATTCCGCCGGCGGATCGGCAAAGCAGGCACGCGACCGGGAAACCCAGGCGGTACTGCCGTTGCGCGGTAAGATCCTCAACGTCGCGTCTGCCTCCGCCGACAAGCTCGGCGCCAATCAGGAACTGATCGACCTGATCCAGGCGCTGGGTTGCGGTACGCGTGACAAGTACAACAACGACAAGCTGCGCTACGAGAAGGTCATCATCATGACCGACGCCGATGTCGACGGCGCGCATATTGCTTCGCTGTTGATGACGTTCTTCTACCGCGAAATGCCACAGCTGATCGAAAACGGTCATCTATTCCTGGCCCAGCCGCCGCTTTATCGCCTGAGCCAAGGCGGGAAATCCGCCTATGCACGGGATGACGCGCATAAGGAAGACCTGCTGAAGAAGGAATTCAATGGCCGCGGAAAAGTGGAGATCAGCCGGTTCAAGGGTCTAGGCGAAATGCCAGCCCAACAGCTGAAGGAAACGACGATGGACCGGCGCAAGCGGACCTTGCTCAAGGTCCGTGTGCCGCAGCGCTATAACGACGAAGACCGTGCGGAAGCCCGCGAAACGGCGGATCTGGTCGAGCGGCTGATGGGCCGTAAGCCGGAGCTGCGCTTCCAATTCATTCAGGAAAACGCCCGGTTCGCCCGCGATCTGGACGTCTAGCCTAGGCGGCCTTGATATCGGCGAGGAAGCGTTCGACAACCTGCCTCAAGGTCGTGGTCCGGCTGCTGAGGTCGGCCGACGCGGAGAGCAGTTCCTGAGAGGCTTCCTTGGTATAAGCGGCGCTTTGCGTGACGTCGCCCATCTTCGCGGAAACATCATTGGTCCGGTCAGCTGCTTCATTGACGTTGCGGCTGATTTCCGCCGTGGCAGCCCCCTGCTCCGTCACCGCCGAAGCGATCACCGACGAACTCATATTGATGTCCTGGATGATCGATGACAGCCGTTCCATGACGGAGGCAGCGTCCCGGGTGGCCGATTCCACCGCGGCCAGTTTGGAGCCGATTTCATCGGTTGCCTTCGAGGTTTCACCGGCCAATTGCTTGACCTCATGAGCCACTACGGCGAAGCCTTTCCCGGCATCACCGGCACGCGCGGCCTCGATTGTCGCGTTCAGGGCGAGCAGATTGGTCTGATTGGCGATCTCGGTGATGAAGCTGATGACACTACCGACATCGCGGGATACACGGGCCAGTCCGGACATGATTTCCTGGCCCCTGGTCGCTTCCTCGACTGCCTTGGCTGCGGTACCCGTCGTCTGATTGACTTGAGACGCGATTTCATCGCTGGAGGCCGCAAGCTCGACCGCGGCTGACGCGACCGTCTGGGAGTTTTCCGTTGCGGTCGATGCGTTGCTCGCAGCAATGCGGGCATTGCCGTTGGTTTCTTCAGCATGTTCCGACAGGCTGCGCGCCGTCGCATCGAGTTGGGCTGCCGAACTGGCGAGCGATTGGAGATGATTACCGATCTGCCCGTCGAATTCCCGGGCCAATTGCTCGAAGATTTCCTGGCGTTGCCGACGACGCTCCCACTCCGCGCGCTGATCCGCCTCCAGATTGCGGGCTTTAATGGCATTCTCGCGAAACACGACCAGTGCCCGCGCCATATTGCCGACCTCATCGGACCGGTTCTCGAGGTCGATACGGAGATCCAGATCGCCTTCGGCTAGCTGCGTCATCGATCCTGTCATCCGGTTGACGGGCTTGATGACAGCCGTCCGCACCGCCATCAGGATCAGGCCGATGGCTAATAGGAAAAGCAGCGCCGTAACGATGAGCGTTTGGATCTGGCCATGTTGGAAGCCGGTGATGCGCTTGACGATCAGACGCTGAAGCTCGCTCGACGCCGCATCGTTGAACGCCTGCACCGTCTTTAGGACCTCGGCCGCCGAGGCTTCGTCGACCACGGTTTTGTTTACGGAGGCCACGAACTCCGCCATTGCCTGTTTGGCGGCGCGATAAGAAGGATCGAGATTGGCTTTCAGACTGCCATCCGGATTACCGCCGTAACCGGAGGCGACAGATGAATCGATCCCGCTCAGGAGCGAGGTCAAGCCGCCTAGGGCAACGAAAAAGTCCACTTGTTCCGAAGCATCCAGCTTGCCGTCGTTCCAAGTCTTGCGGCTGATCAAGGTCATGTCCCGCAGCCGATCAATCAAATCCGGCAGTTTCACCAGGACAAGATCCATGGCGTAATAGCTGTCGAGATCGGGATCGAGGATGAGATTGGATTTGTCGCCAACCCGCCCGATCAAGGCCCGCAGCGCCGAGGTATCGAGCTTCTGCAGGTCGGACGAGGCGACGGCCTGGCTTGCCGCAATGGCAAGGTCGGCACTTTCCATATTGGCGCCATAGGCGTTTTCCAGCGGCGCGATGCTGGCACTCACTTCCGACAGCTGCACCTTGCCTCCAGCGACGGCGGCAGCGGTCAGGCTGTAGTGCAATTTAGCCAGGCCGTGAAGATAGAGCGTGCCGATGCGTTCCTTATTGGAGAAATCGATGGCGAGGTTCTGCTGTGCAATCAGCGCCCACAGGAGATAGCCGACCGGCACCAGAAACAATAAGGATGCCAGCCCTAGTTTGTGGGCAATCTTTAGACGTTGCAGCAATATCCCCTCCGCTCCGCCAGGATGCAGCAGGCGGAATGCCATCCTCCATAGTGCAAAGGAGACGTTAATCTTTGATGAAAGACTGTATGCGTCTCCGAATCTCCAGTAATGCACTCGCTAAAACAGTATTCCGTCGGGCTGCCGAGGCGCGGAATTTCCTCTCATGTCGCCGAGGGACAATAGGCAAAGGGTATTATCGGCCATCTTCACCTGACGACGGCGGCAAAGGAGACACGCAGTGATCGTCCGCGATAGGCCATCAGCTTTTCGGCTCTTCTTCATTACCCGTGGATCGATTGTCCCACGGATCGCGCCGCAAATTCTGCTGGCGGCCATACTGGGCGGTGTCGTCACGTTCCTCCATGAACGTGCGCCGGAGCAGTTTCCCGTACTGACCGTCGTTCCCTTCACCTTGATCGGCTTGGCCTTCGCCATCTTCCTCGGTTTTCGCAACAACGCCGCCTATGACCGTTACTGGGAAGGCCGGAAATTATGGGGCCAGCTCCTGATCGATACCCGCAGTCTTGCCCGCCAATGCACCATGCTGATTGGACCGAGGATGGCCGATGGACAGCCCGGAGAGGCGGCGGAAGCACGGGAGGTCAGCGGCCGGATGGTCTATACGGCGATCGGTTATGCCCATGCATTACGTCATCATCTGCGGGGCACCAAGCCGGACGACGATCTTGCTGGCTATCTGCCCCAGGGGGACATGGCGGCTGCATTGGCGCGCAGCAATGTGCCGGACGGCGTCCTTGCTTTGCTCGGCCGTGATTTGCGCCTGTGTTTGCAGCGCGGCTGGATCAGCGATCAGCTTGCCTTGGCAATCGACGAGCGGCTGACATCGATGGCGGCCGTCCTGGCCGGTTGCGAGCGCATCCGCAACACACCCCTGCCCTTCGCCTATACCCTGTTGCTGCATCGGACAGCTTATCTCTATTGTTTTCTGCTGCCATTTGGCTTGGTCGATACGATCGGTGCCATGACGCCGCTGGTGGTCGCAATCATATCCTACACCTTCTTCGGTCTCGATGCTTTGGGTGACGAGATCGAGGAGCCGTTCGGTGATCTGCCCAATGACCTGCCCTTGAGCGCCATGTCGCGTACCATCGAGATCAATCTACGTCAGGCCTTAGGCGAAAAGGACGTGCCGCCGCCCTTGCAGCCGGTGGATTACTGCCTGATGTAAAGAAAAAACCCCGACCATCGGGCCGGGGTTTTACAAAGCAAGAGGTAAGTTACGCTTACAGTTTTTGCGACTTCTCGATCACGTCATGGGTCCAGGCATTTTCCGGTTTCTTGGTGATCACCGGATCTGAGCCGCCGCTCATCAGCGTGTCGATCGTGTGCTCGTAAGCAGTTTCATCCAGCCAGCCGGTGCCTTTAGGGTTGTTGCCGAGCAGCTTCGCGACTTCCTGCATCATGGTTTTCTGATGCACTTCGGTCTGCGCGCCAGTCTCATCGTTTTCGAGCACGATCTTCACCGCTTCATCCTGATGATCGCGGGCATACTCCCAGCCCTTCATTGAGGCTTTGACGAATTTTGCCAGCTTCTCGACCATCGCCGGATCTTTCAACGTGCCTTCCAGCGTGTAGAGGCCATCTTCCAGGGTTGCGACCTTTTCATCTTCATATTTGAAGGTCAGAAGCTGGTCCGGCTTCATGCCGGCTTCGATCAACTGCCAGTATTCGTTATAGGTCATGGTAGAGATGCAATCGGCCTGCTTCTGCAACAGGGGATCGACATTGAAGCCCTGCTTCAGCACCTTGACACCGCCGGCTGAACCATCCGTCTTGTAGCCGAGCTTGTTCATCCAGTTCAGGAAGGGATATTCGTTGCCGCCGAACCAGACGCCCAGCGTCCGGCCGGGAAAGTCCTTGGCCGTCTTGATGCCGCTATCCTTGCGGCAGGTCAGCATCATGCCCGAAGTCTGGAACACTTGCGCGATATTGACCAGCGGCACGCCCTTTTCGCGGGTCGCCATAGCCGAGGGCATCCAGTCGACGACGACATCGGCGCCACCGCCGGCGATCACCTGGCTGGGATTGATATCGGGGCCGCCGGCCTTGATGGTGACGTCGAGGCCGACATCGTCATAAAACCCCTTGTCCTTGGCGACGTAATAGCCGGCGAATTGCGCCTGCGTCACCCATTTCAATTGCAGGGTCAGCGCATCCTTTGCCTCGGCCGAAGCTGCCCCCAGCATCATGGCGACGCCGACCGCCGCAACGCCCAGAAACTTTCTTCTTGTTGTCATCGTCATCTCCCGTTCGTCACTGACTGCGATAGGATGGATGCCAGAACGTCACCGCCCGTTCGAGAACGGCCAGCAACCCATAAAAGATGGAGCCTGCCAGGGCGGCGATCGCGATGGTCGCCCAGACGACATCCACATTCATGCGCGCCACCTCGACGCTGATGCGAAAGCCCATGCCGGCAATCGGCGAGCCGAAAAACTCCGCCACAATGGCACCGATCAGCGCCAGGGTCGAATTGATCTTCAGCGCATTGAAGATGAAGGGCATGGCGACCGGCAGGCGCAACGACAACAGGGTCTGCCAGTAGCCGGCGCCGTAGGAGCGCATCAGGTCCTTCAGCATCGCATCGGCGGCGGCAAGGCCGGTCAAGGCATTGATCAGCATCGGGAAGAAAATCATGAAGACGATGACGGCAGTTTTGGATTCCCAGCCGAACCCGAACCACATCACCATGATCGGGGCGATGCCGACGATCGGCACCGCGCTGACCAGATTGCCGAGCGGCAGCAGGCCGCGCTGCAGGAAAGGAATGCGATCGACCAGCAAAGCGGTGATGAAAGCGAGTGCATTGCCAAGGATGAAGCCGGCGATGACAGCCTTCAGGAAGGTCTGCCGGAAGTCATCCATCAGGACCGGCCAATTGCGGATGATCGCCTGCACGATCTGGGTCGGCGATGGCAGCAGCACCTGTGGCACCTCGAACCCGACCACGATCGCCTGCCACAGATAGATCAGGCAAAGACCGAATATCAGCGGGACGAGGATCGCCCAGAGCAACGATCTCGGCTGGCGGGTCAGATGCTGCATGATCTGCCAGGCAAAGAGCAGCAGGCCGAGAATGGCGAGCCAAATGCCACTGCCGGCAAGATGAATATCCAGTTCCGCCATCGGCAGCAGGACTGGCCCGAAACTGGCGAGCAGCAATATCAGCGGGCCGAGAAAGGCCCATATGCCACCGGGACCGGGTTTCGGACCCCAGACCGCGCCGAGGACGGCGCCGAGAATGCCGATCACGATAAAAAGCGCGCTGAGCGGAAACTGCCACCAGAAAGCATAATCGTCTTCGTAATAGCCGACGGGCAGCAGCAAGGCGGTGATCAGGATGGCAATCGTCAGGCCAGGTAGGAGCCATCGTTTGAGCACGGGCGACGCCATCACTGCGCTCCCATGCGACGCAGGGCCAGCCGCTCGATCCCGGCAATCGCATAAACCATCGCCATGCCCAGGAAGGCCGCCATGAACAGCGCCGACCAGATCTGCACCGTTTGGCCATAATAAGAACCGCTAAGCAGCCGCGCGCCGATTCCGGCGGAGGCTCCGGTCGGCAGCTCGCCGACGATGGTGCCGACCAGGCTGATGGCGATGGCGACTTTGAGGCTGGAGAACAAGAAGGGCAACGAGGCCGGTACGCGGAGCTTCCAGAATACCTGCCACGCGCTGGCATTATAGGTGCGCATCAAATCGAGCTGCAGCAGATCCGGCGAGCGCAGCCCCTTCACCATGCCGATGGCGACCGGGAAGAAGCAGAGATACATGGAGATGATCGCCTTGGGGATCAGGCCGGTAATGCCGATATTGCCGAGCACGACCACGATCATCGGCGCGATCGCCAAGATCGGTACCGTTTGCGAGGCGATGATCCAGGGCATTAGGCTGCGATCGAGGGTCCGCACGTGCACGATCCCGGCGGAGAGGATAATACCGAGCAAGGCGCCAAAGACGAAGCCGACGAGAGTCGCCGAAGCGGTGACGCCGGCATGGTAGATCAAGGAACGCTTGCTGCTCGGCGCGACCTCCGCCGTGGTTTTCCAGAATTCCGCCGCCACCTGATGCGGCGCCGGCAAAACCGGTCGGTCCATCGACCAAGTGCCGGCGATGAGATCGCTGATGCCCCAGGGTTGGCCGAGACCGTCCAGCCTTTCCGCCACCTGCTGGCGGTTGAGACAGATAGCAAGACCGTACCAGAGGACGATGATCAAGGCGACGACGGTCAGGACCGGCAGCAACCGGCCCCGTGGCGAGAGAAAGCCGGGCCGCTTAGTGGCCATCGTAGGAATGCCCCGCGCGCAATCCCTGTCGGACGCGATGCGCCAGTTCATGTGCGGCTGCCGTTTCGCGGGTGTCCAAACTGCGATCTGCCGGCAGCGGACTGTCGATGACATCGATGATGCGACCGGGACGTGCGCTCATCACCACGATGCGGGTGGAAAGCAGAACCGCTTCGTCGATCGAATGGGTGACGAAGATGACCGTTTTGCGGGTCTGCGCCCAGATCCGAAGCAATTCCTCGTTCATGCGATCGCGGGTGATCTCGTCCAAGGCGCCGAAGGGTTCGTCCATCAGCAGCAATTGCGGATCGAAGCTGAGGGCGCGGGCGATAGAGACGCGCTGCTGCATACCGCCGGAAAGCTGCCAGGGATATTTCTTCTCGAAACCGGTCAAACCGACGAGATCCAGATATTTCCGCGCCTTGCGTTCGGCCTCGCTGCGCCCCGTCCCCATGATCTCATGGGGCAAGGTTACGTTCCGCAGGATGTTACGCCAGGCATAAAGTGCGGGCGCCTGGAATACATAACCATAGCTTCGCTGCAGCCGCGCCTCACGCGGACTCAAGCCATTAACCTTGATCGAGCCGGCGGTCGGCTGCTCAAGATCGGCGATGATCCGCATCAAAGTGGTTTTGCCGCAACCCGACGGGCCGATGAAGGAGACAAATTCACCGGCCCCGATCTGCAGATTGATATCACTCAGCGCGCAGACCGGCGCATCCGCCGTCTGAAAGGTCAGGCCAAGATTGCGGATGTCGATGATGCTATCGTCGCCAGGCACTAAGAGGCCTCCGTGATCCCGGCGTGTCGATTCCAATCGCTCGGACTGCATGCCGCCCTCAGACGGCATTCGCACGTTCGACCATCGCCCGCAGCAGAACATCGACGCCGGCGGCACAATCGCTCTTGGTCGCGTTCTCGATCTCGTTATGGCTGATGCCATCCTCGCAGGGGATAAAGACCATGGCGGTCGGTGCGACCCGGTTCATGTAGCACGCGTCATGCCCGGCGCCGGAGATGATCGGCATGCTGTCGAAGCCGAGCTGTTCAGCGCCCTGCTTCACTGCGGCAACACAATCGGCATCGAATTTGACCGGCGGCGAATACCAGATTTCCTTGAAATCCAGTTCCAGGCCGTTCTTCTTCGCTGCTTCCTCGGCCGCCGCTTTCGCTTCTGCGGCCATCTTGCTCAGGATCTTGTCCTCCGGATGGCGCAGGTCGATGGTGAAGAAAACCTTGCCGGGGATGGTGTTGCGCGAATTGGGGCTGCATTGCACCATGCCGACCGTGGCGCAGGCGAAAGGCTGGTTCTCGTGACCGATGCGGTTCACCGCGCTGATCACATGAGCCGCCCCGACCATGGCATCCTTACGCACCTTCATCGGCGTCGGACCGGCATGAGCCTCCTGCCCGGTCATGACGACTTCGAACCAGCGCTGGCCCTGGGCGCCCTGCACCACGCCGATGGTTTTCTTCTCATGCTCCAGGATCGGGCCCTGCTCGATATGCGTCTCGAAGAAGGCGTGGATCTTGCGGCCGCCGACCTCTTCCGGCCCGTCATAGCCGATGCGCTTCAACTCCTCGCCCATGGTCTTGCCGTCGACATCGGCGCGGCTGAGGCCATAATCGAGATCGAAGACGCCGGCAAAGACGCCGGACGCGACCATGGCCGGGGCGAAGCGGGAGCCCTCCTCATTGGTCCAGATCGCAACCTCGACCGGCCGGTTGGTTTCGTAATTGAAATCGTTGAGGGTGCGGATCACTTCGAGGCCGGCGAGCACGCCATAGACGCCGTCGAATTTGCCGCCGGTCGGCTGGGAGTCGATATGACTGCCGGTCATGACCGGCGCCAGGCTGTCATCCTTGCCGGGCCGCCGGGCGAAGACATTGCCCATTTTGTCGATTTTGACGGTGCAGCCCGCTTCCTTGCACCATTTGACGAAAAGATCGCGTGCCTGCTTGTCGAGATCGGTCAAGGCGAGACGGCAGACGCCGCCCTTCTCCGTCGCCCCGATCTTCGCCATTTCCATGAGGCTGTCCCACAGCCGGTCCGCATTGACGCGCAGATTGGTCGCCGCCATTAATCTCCTCCCAAATCTTTCACCGTTACCGGTGGTTTTAGCGCGGCACCCTGACTCGGGGCAGCCGATTAATTTTCACGATCTTAGGTGAGATTTGACCAGACGGTCAACGCGACCCCCACTCACTGTAGCTTGAACAGGAAATCCACGCTTTCCGGCCTTCCGGGCAGGTTCAGGCGCGCCGTTTGCGCCGGGCTTTCCGCCACGACCTTGCCGCGCCGGATGACCTTGAGCCGGGTCGCGCGAAGCCGGATCGCCTCCACCGGATCGGCGGCCTGCAACAAAACCATGTCGGCAAAGCAGCCCGGCGCGATGCCATAGCCGTGCAGGCCGAGAATCTCAGCGGGATTGCTGGTCACCGCCGCGAAGCAGTTGCGCATCGCCGCCTGCCCCGTCATCTGGGCGACGTGCAGCCCCATGCTGGCGACTTCCAGCATGTCGCCGGATCCCATGCTGTACCAGGGATCCATGACGCAATCATGGCCGAAGGCGACGGCGATGCCAGCCTTCATCAACTCCGGCACGCGGGTCATGCCCCGGCGCTTGGGATAGGTGTCGTGCCGGCCCTGGATCGTGATGTTGATGAGCGGATTGGCGATGGCATTGACGCCGGCTTCCGCCATCAGCGGGATCAGCTTGCTGACATAGTAGTTATCCATCGAATGCATCGAAGTGAGATGCGAGCCCGTCACCCGGCCGCTCAGCCCGAGACGATGGGTTTCGGCGGCCAGGGTCTCGATATGGCGAGACAGTGAATCATCCGTCTCGTCGCAATGCATATCGACCATCAGGCCGCGTTCGGCGGCGAGTTCGCATAAGGCGCGGACAGAAGCCGTGCCATCGTCCATGGTGCGTTCGAAATGGGGAATGCCACCGACCACATCGATGCCGCGATCCAGCGCCTCGTTCAGCAGCGCAACGGCCTTGGGCGAGCGGTAATAGCCATCCTGTGGGAAGGCGACGAGTTGCAGGTCGAGATAGGGTTTGACCCGCTTCTTCACTTCAAGCAGGGCATCGACCGCTAGCAAGCGCGGATCGCAGATATCGACATGGCTGCGGATCGCCAGCAGGCCGCGCCCGACCGCCCAGTCGCAATAGGCCAGGGCCCGTCCGGCAATCGCCTCCTGGGTCAGATAAGGCTTCAACTCGCCCCAGAGCGAAATGCCTTCCAGCAAGGTGCCAGATTGATTGATGCGCGGCAAACCGAGGCTGAGGGTGGCATCCATATGGAAATGCGCATCGACGAAAGGCGGGGTCACCAGCAATCCGCCGGCATCGATCTCCTGCCCCGCTTCGGCTTTCAGGCCGGGTTCGACGGCGACAATCTTGTCGCCCTGGATGCCGATATCGATATTTTTGCGCCCGTCCGGCAGGGTGGCATTGCGCAGGATGAGATCAAGCATGGCACGTCCTCAGTATAATCGCGATCAGCGCTCGCCCTTTCTGTAGGGGACCATCAGCGCGCGGGGATAACCGGCCCGTCGTGACATGACGACCAGCGCCAGGATAGACAAGATATAAGGCAACATCAGGAAGACCTGATAGGGAATAGCGGCGCCGTATTTCTGCTGCAACCGGATCTGATAGGCATCAAAGGCCGCAAACAGAACCGCACCGAGCAAGGCCTTGCCCGGCCGCCAGGAACCGAAGACGACCAAAGCGATGCAGATCCAGCCGCGTCCATTCACCATATTGATGTAGAAGGCATCGACCGCCGACATGGTGAGGAAGGCGCCGCCGACTGCCATCAGCGCACTGCCGCACATCACCGCACCGATGCGGATCCAAGTGACATCGATACCCTGGGCTTCGACCGCCGCCGGATTTTCGCCGACGGTCCGCACCGCCAGACCGATTGGCGTGCGATAGAGGATATAGGCGACCACACCGACGGCGATGAAAGCGAGATAGGTCAAGGCGGTCTGCGAGAACAGCGCTTCGCCGAGAAAAGGAATTTGCGACAGGCCCGGCAGCGGCAAAGGCTTGAATGGCGTGATACGCGGTGGCGAGGTCAGGCTGGGAAACAGCAGGCGATAGACAAAATACGTGAGACTGCTGGCGAGCAGGGTGATGCCGATGCCGGTGACATGCTGCGACAGACCGAGCGGCACCACCAGCACGCCATGAAGCAGGCCAAAGATCGCGCCCACCAAGGCCGCCACCAGCACGCCGAGCCAGAGGTCGCCGCCGGCATAGACTGTCACCCAGCCGGCGAAGGAGCCCGCCACCATAATTCCTTCGATGCCGAGATTGAGGACCCCCGCTCGCTCGCAGATCAGCTCGCCCAAAGTCGCGAAGATGAGCGGCGAGGCGATCCGGATGGCGGCCACCCAGAGCGTGGTGGTGAAGATGATTTCGAAAGCGTCCATCGCCGTCTTCCCTCGCCTATTTCCAGGAGACTTTGAAGCGCGTGAACATCACCGCCACGACCATGCTGAGAAGCGAGACGGCCACCATCACATTGGCGATATAGCTCGGCACGCCGGCAGAGCGGCTCATGGCATCGGCGCCGACAAAAACCGCCGCGACAAAGATCGCGGTGACGACGACGCCCAAAGGATGCAGCAATGCCAGCATGGCGACGACGATGCCGGTGTAACCGAAACCCGGTGACAGATCGAGCGTGAGATTGCCTTTGAGACCGGCCACTTCGCTCACGCCCGCGAGGCCGGCAAGGCCGCCCGAAAGCAGCGCCGTCTTCATCACCACGGCGTTGACCGGAATACCGGCGAAGGCCGCTGCCCGGGAATTATGACCGACGGCCCGCATCTCATAACCGAAAGTGGTTCGGACATTGATGAACCAGACAGCGACAGCCGAAAGCACGGCCAGGACGAAACCGAAATGGAGGCGCTTTCCGTGAATGAGTTTCGGCAGGGCCGCATCGGCGATAACGCGCGAGGATTGCGGCCAGCCCATCCCCATCGGATCTTTCAGCGGACCTTCCAGCAGCAGGCTGACGAAAAGCAGGACGATGAAGTTGAGCAACAGCGTTGTCACGACCTCATCAACGCCGAAGCGCGTTTTCAGCAAGGCAGGCCCCAGCAAGGTCACCGCGCCGGCCAGAGCCCCGGCGATCAGAATCAGCGGGATCAGCACAACGGATGGCAGCGGGACGAGGCCAGTGCCGAGAACGACACAGACAATGGCCCCCATATAGAGCTGTGCCTCGGCGCCGATATTCCAGAGCTTCGCGCGGAAAGCGACGGCGGCGGCCAAGCCGGTGAAGATCAGCGGCGTGGAGCGCGTCAGCGTTTCCAGGAAGGCGAATTGCGATCCGAATGCGCCTTTCACCACCAGGCCGAAAGTCGGCAGGATCGAGGCGCCGGCAATCGCAACCAATAAGCCGCAGATCAGCAGGCTGACCAGTAGGGCGCTGACCGGCGCCAGGAGGTTGAGCGCCAGCGAGGTTTCGGCACGCGGTTCAAGCCGCATAACCTTCACCCCGCATATCTTGCCCTGCCATCATCAGGCCGAGTTGTTGGATGGAGACTGCATCGCGCGGCATCGCCGACGATAGGCGACCGTGATACATGACCACCACGCGGTCGGACAAAGTGAGGACTTCGTCGAGGTCCTCGGAAATCAGCAGCACGGCCCCGCCCCGTTGGCGCACCGCCAGAAGCTGTTGATGCACATAAGTCACCGCACCGATATCGAGTCCGCGGGTCGGCTGATTGGCGAGCACCAGGACCGGCTCCGGCGACAGAACGCGGCCGAGAATGAGTTTCTGCATATTGCCGCCAGAGAGCAGCCGGGTGATCGCCTGCGGCGATGGGCATTTGACCTCGTAATCGCGGATGATCCGCTGGGCGAAATCGCGCGCCGCCGACCAATCGATCAGGCCACGTTTCGAGAAAGGCGGCTGGCGATAGCATTCGGCGATGACGTTTTCCGCCACCGACATATCGCCGACCAGGCCGACTGCATGGCGATCCTCCGGAATGCGGGCAATGCCTTCGGATACCATGGCGGCGGGATGCCAATTGGCGATTGCCTGGCCGCGGTAACGCACCTGCCCGCTTTCCGGTTTCACCAGGCCGCTGATGAGATCGGCCAGGGTGGATTGCCCGTTGCCGGAAACACCGGCGATGCCGATGATCTCACCGGCGCGCAGCGTCAGACTGGCGTCTTCGAGCAGCTTCTGGCCAAGCTTGCCGCGGATTGTCACCCCCGTCATCTCCCAGACCGGCTCTCCCGCCTGTTGCGGCACGACGCGCGGCGGCGTGACCGGCCGGCCGACCATCAATTCCGCCAATTCCTCCCGGCTGGTGGCGCCGGTCTCACGCTCGGCGGCAAGCTTGCCGGAACGCAGCACCAGGACCCGGTGGCTTACCGCCAGGACTTCATAGAGCTTATGGGAAATGAAGATGACCGACAGGCCCTCGGCCACCAGGCGCCTGAGGGTATCGAAGAGCGCATTGGTTTCCTGCGGCGTCAGCACCGCCGTCGGTTCATCGAGGATCAAAATCTTGGCCTCGCGATAAAGCGCCTTCAAGATTTCCACACGCTGCCTTTCGCCAACCGACAGATCGGCGATCCGGGCATCGGGATTGACCGCCAGTCCAAAGGTCTGGGCGAGATCCAGGATGCGCTTGCGGATGGCGCTGCGGTCGGATTTGAGGCGCCAGAGGCTTTCGGTGCCCAGGGAGATATTGTCGAGGACGCTGAGATTGTCGGCCAAGGTGAAGTGCTGATGCACCATGCCGATCCCTGCCTCAATCGCCGCGCGGGGCTTTCCCGGTGGCAAAGTCCGGCCAAAAGCCTCGATATCGCCGCTATCGGCGATGTAATGGCCGAACAGGATATTCATGAGGGTGGTCTTGCCGGCGCCGTTCTCGCCGAGCAAGGCAATCACCTCCCCGCGCCGCAGATCGAAGCTGATATCGTCATTGGCGGTGAGATTGCCGAAGCTTTTGGAAATATGACGCAGCCGGAGGACGACCTCCGGCTGCGTTGAACGGATATCTGTCATGCCGATCGGTTACGCCGTCGCCTTCGGTTCGGTATCGACGACCTTGACCTCGAACTTGCCGTCCTTGATCGCCTGTTCGCGTTCCTTGACCTTCGTCATCAGCTCGGCCGGTACCTTGCCTTCGAAGGTGCCCAGAGGTGCAAGGCTGCAGCCGCCATACTTCATGAAGGAGAACCTGCCGTAATCCTCGGCCTTGAAGCTGCCGCTCTGCACCGCCTTGATTGCATGATCGATGGTCGGTTCCATATGCCAGAGCGCCGAAGCCACAACGGTTTCCGGATAATCCGGCTGCGTGTTGATCACATTGCCGATCGCCAGGACCTTGCGTTCCTTTGCGGCATCAGACACGCCGAAACGCTCGGCATACATGATATCGGCGCCGGCATCGATCTGGGCAAAGGCGGTTTCCTTGGCCTTGGGCGGATCGAACCAGCTGCCGATGAAGCTGACCTGGAACTTGACGTTCGGATTGATCTCCTGAACACCATCCATGAAAGCGTTCATCAGGCGGTTGACTTCGGGAATCGGATAGCCGCCGACCATGCCGATATTGTTCGACTTGGTCATGCCTCCGGCGATCATGCCGGTCAGGTAGGAAGCTTCCTGGATGTAATTGTCGAAGACCGAGAAATTTTCGCCCTGGGGCTTGAAGCTGGAGCCCAGCAGGAAGGCGGTCTTCGGATAATCATTGGCCACGGCGCGGGCGGCCTCCTCGACGGCGAAAGCTTCGCCGACGATCAATTGATGGCCCGCTTCGGCATATTCGCGCATGACGCGCTCGTAATCGGTATTGGCCGTATTTTCCGACCAGACATAGTCGATGTCGCCGCGCTTCTGGGCCCCCTGGAGGGCGGCATGAACACGGCTGACCCATTGCTGTTCGACCGGCACGGTATAGACCGAGGCGACCTTGATCTTATCGGCGGCAGATGCTCCGCGCGGCCAGCCGGCGATCAAAGGGCCGGTCCCCATGGCCAAGGCCAGCCCACCGCCGGCCTGCAGAACGCGACGACGTGAAACGCTCATATACCCCTCCCTGTTTGCGTGCGTTTTTTTAGTGCCTCGCACGTCGTTACGCTAGTCTATTCCGCCGCCTTCCGCATCGGATTTCGCGGGTCCTGGGTCCAGTTCAGATAGGGCTTGCCGGTCTTCACCGATACCATAGTGATACAGTCAGGTACCGGGCAGACATGGAAGCAGAGATTGCAGCCCACGCATTCCTCCTCGATCACCTCGTAGCGGCGTTTACCCTCCAGCCGTTGGGCGGCAATGGCCTGATGCGAGGTATCCTCGCAGGCGATATGGCACAGGCCGCATTTGATGCATTTATCCTGATCAATTTCGGCGATGGATTTGAAGTTGATATTGAGGAACTTCCAATCGGTGACATTGGGCACGGCACGGCCGCGGAAATCCTCAATGGTCGCGTGGCCCTTTTCATCCATCCAGTTCTTCAGGCCGCTGATCATATCGTCGACGATCTTGAAGCCATGATGCATGGCCGCCGTACAGACTTGGGCTGTGCCGGCGCCAAGAGCCATGAATTCCGCCGCATCCCGCCAGTTACTGATGCCGCCGATAGCTGAAATCGGCAGGCCCTGGGTTTCCGGATCCCGGGCGATCTCAGCCGTCATATTAAGCGCGACCGGTTTCAC
Organism: Dongia soli; assembly: GCF_034044715.1. NCBI lineage: Bacteria > Pseudomonadati > Pseudomonadota > Alphaproteobacteria > Rhodospirillales > Dongiaceae > Dongia > Dongia soli. The sequence continues at coordinate 795,112 of NZ_JAXCLW010000002.1, forward strand.
CGCGGGACCGCAATAGCCGCCATGGGTTCCCTTGCCGTCCACCACCGGTGTCGGTGCCATGAGGTCGAGATCGACCGAGCAAATGGAATTGATCGTATTGATCAGTGAAACGGCATCGGCGCCGCCCTTTTTGGCCGCCCGCGCCGGGTGACGGATATCGGTGACATTGGGCGTCAGCTTCACGATCACTGGCATGCGGGTATATTGCTTGCACCACCGGGCGACCATTTCGACATATTCCGGCACCTGCCCCACCGCCGACCCCATGCCGCGTTCCGACATACCGTGGGGACAGCCGAAATTGAGCTCGATCCCATCGGCCCCGGTTTCCTCGACCAGGGGCAGGATGCGCTTCCAGCTTTCCTCCTCGCAGGGGACCATCAGCGAGACCACCATGGCCCGGTCCGGCCAGTCCCGCTTCACCTTCTTGATTTCCTGCAGGTTGATTTCCAGCGGCCGGTCGGAAATCAGCTCGATATTGTTGAAGCCCACCATGCGGCTATCGTTGAGATGCAGCGCGCCGTAGCGCGAGCTGACATTCACCACCGGCGGATTCTCGCCAAGCGTCTTCCAGACGACACCGCCCCAGCCCGCCTTGAATGCGCGCACGACATTGACTTCCTTGTCGGTCGGCGGGGCGGAAGCAAGCCAGAAGGGATTCGGTGACTTGATGCCGACGAAATTCGAACGGATGTCAGCCATGATCGTTTCTCCCGATCGGCGCCCCAGGACCTATGAACCTGCAGGCGCGAGTCTAAAAACTTTTCTTATTTGCTGTTTTTGCGGCGCAAATAGCGGTCGATGGCGATGGCGGCGATCTTGCCGTCCTCGACACCTTGCACTGTTAAATCGGTCCCGCTGGCGACACAGTCGCCGCCAGCCCAGACATTGGGCAAGGAGGTCTGCATATCCTCATTGACGACGATCTTGCCATTGGCGAGATCGAGCGATTCATGTGCTTGACCATTGACCGGATCCTTGACCAGTTTCTGGCCGATCGCCTTGAAGACGACATCGCAAAGGAGGCTGAAGGTCTCGCCGGTGCCGATCAGACGGCCCTGATCATCGAGCTGGGTATATTCGAACTCGACTTCGCGGGCCGCGCCTTGGTGCGAGATCAGCCGCACCGGCTTTGCCCAATGCTTGATCTTGACGCCGTTGACCTGGGCGAATTCCTGTTCGTGCCAGGTGGCGGTCATCTGATCGGGACCGCGGCGATAGACCAGTGTCACATCTTCGGCGCCGAGGCGCTTCGACTGAATGGCGATATCGATCGCCGTATTGCCGCCGCCAATCACCAGGACCTTCCGGCCGACCGGCAATTTGGATTTGTCCGCCGCCTGACGCAGCTTCGCGATGTAATCCACCGCGTCCTGGACATTGGCGACCTCTTCGCCATCGAGGCCGAGCGCATTGACGCCGGCAAGGCCAAGACCCACGAAAACCGCTTCATAATCATGCCGAAGCTGTTCCAGTGCCAGATCGCGGCCGAGCGCTTTGCCGGTATTGACCGCGATGCCGCCGATCTGCATCAGCCAGCGGATTTCACGCTGGGCAAAATCCTCGACGGTTTTATAGGCGGCAATACCATATTCGTTAAGGCCGCCCAGTTTGTCGCGTGCCTCGAAGATCGTCACGTCATGGCCTAGCATGGCGAGGCGGTGCGCACAGGAAAGACCGGCCGGACCGCCACCGATCACCGCCACCTTCTGGCCGCTCGGCGCCTGGCGCTGAAACGGATGAATACCCTGCTCTATCAGCCGGTCGGTGGCATAACGTTGCAGCGCACCGATATTGACCGGCTTGTCTTCCGAGGTATTGCGGACGCAGGCGTCTTCGCAAAGAATTTCTGTCGGGCAGACCCGGGCGCACATGCCACCGAGAATATTCTGTTCAAAAATCTTCTCCGCTGCGCCGCGCACATTGTCGGTCGAAATCATGCGGATGAAGTTCGGGATGTCGATGCTGGTCGGACAAGCTTCGGTGCAGGGCGCGTCATAGCAGAAGTAACAGCGGCTGCTTTCGACAATCGCTTTCTTGCGATCCAGCACGGGCTTCACGTCTTCGAAATTGCGGTCGATATCCTGCGACTGCAATCTGGCAGCAGCGATATCTGGCGTCGCGGATTGCGCCATCTCTCCCTCCCATGTGACGGCATCATCCGCGCGTTTGATCTCGACCGGCGCGGTGTGCCCCTGACGTTTCCCGTCTGTTATTTTCGAGCATGACGAAGCTTGACCATTTGATCAAGTTTTTTCTGACCGCTTGATCAACTTTCCCATGCTAGGCTTTACTGGAATAATATCGCTAACCGGCGGGCCGAGCCGGATCGTTGTGGGGAGGAATATGTCAGTGGCGATCACGCAACATAAAACCGGCCGTTCCGCCATTGCCAAAGGCGTTCGCCAAATTTCCCGCGCCAGCATCGAGGCGCGCATTCTGGCCGCCGCGGAATCCGTCTTCGCTGAAAGCGGATTTTCCGGTGCGACGACGGCGGAAATTGCCAAGCGCGCCGGGGTGCCGAAGGCCAATCTGCATTACTACTTCAAGACCAAGGAAGATCTGTATCGGCAGGTCTTGCAGGGCATTCTGGAACTCTGGCTCGGCACCGGCGATCAGATATTGCCGGAATTCGACCCGGCCCAGGCGCTCAGCCACTACATCGCCGCGAAGATCGACCTCGCTCGACAACGCCCCCTCGCCTCGCGGGTTTTCGCCAATGAGATCATTCATGGTGCACCGCAGATCAGCGACTTCCTGCAGGATGAATTACGCGACTGGGTCGACCGCAAGGCTGAGGTGATCGACGGCTGGATCGCTGCCGGCAAATTGAAGCCAATCGATCCGCGGCATTTGTTTTTCATGATCTGGGCCAATACCCAGACTTATGCCGATTTCGCCGTGCAGATCGCCGCGGTGCTTGGGCGCACGCAATTGCTGCCGGAAGATTACGACAAGGCGGGGCGACAGCTTGCCGAGATCATCCTGCAAGGTTGCGGCCTGACCATGCCGGCGCAATGGCCGCCGGCCGAATAAGCGACCGCACTTCTCAATAAAGGAGCCCTCGACAGAGTGCCGAGGGCCTCATGAAGCGAACAGGCGATGACGAGTTATTGCGCCGCCTTGCTGGTGCGCTGGACCGGCGCCGGCTTGCGGCGTTCGTTGATCTTCTTAACGGCGTCGAAGACCGGCGCGAAAGTCGGCCGGTTGATATAACGTCCGGCGCCGCGCGTGACGTTCAACTGGCCGTTTTCCCAAACCACCTTGCCCTGGCTGATCGTGTGGCTGGGAACGCCCTGTACCGTCATGCCTTCGAAGATGTTGTAATCCACCTTCTGGTGATGGGTCTTCGCCGAGATGGTCCGCGTGCCCTTGGGATCCCAGACGACGAGATCGGCATCTGCGCCGACACTGACCGAGCCCTTGCGCGGATAGATGTTGAAGATCTGCGCGGCCGCGGTCGAGGTGACGCGCACGAATTCCATCGGTGTCAGACGGCCAGTGCCGACACCATGATGCCACAGCACCGCCATGCGGTCTTCGACACCGCCGGTGCCGTTGGGGATCTTGGTGAAATCGTCCCGCCCCATCGCCTTCTGATCGGCACAGAAGCAGCAATGATCGGTTGCCGTTGTATGCAGTGTCCCCGATTGCAAGGCGCGCCAGAGGATTTCCTGGTTTTCCTTCGGGCGGAAGGGCGGGCTCATGACATGGGCCGCAGCCACGTTCCAATCCGGATGCCGGTAGACTGAATCGTCGATCAGCAGATGGCCGGCCAGAACTTCGCCATAGACCCTCTGTCCCTCGCCACGGGCGCGGGCGATGGCTTCGATCGCTTCCTTGCAAGAATTGTGGACGATATAGAGCGGGTTGCCGATTACCTGGGCTACGCGGATCGCGCGATTGGCGGCCTCGCCCTCTACTTCCGGCGGCCGCGACAGTGGATGGCCTTCGGGGCCGGTGATGCCCTTCTTCAGGATTTCCTGCTGCAGGTGATAGACAAGCTCGCCATTCTCGGCATGTACGGTCGGGATCGCGCCCAGTTCCAGGCAGCGGGCGAAGCTCTTCACCAGATCCTCGTCCGGCACCATGATGGCATTCTTATAGGCCATGAAGTGCTTGAAGCTGTTGACGCCGCGTTCGCGGGCCAGCACCCCCATATCCTCATAGACCTGATCGCTCCACCAGGTGACGGCGACATGGAAGGAATAATCTGCGCAGGCCTTCTCGGCCCAGCCGCGCCATTCATCATAAGCTGTGAGCAGCGAGGTGTTCGGCGCCGGGATGACGAAATCGATAATCATCGTCGTGCCGCCGGCAAGTCCAGCCGCGGTACCGGTATAAAAATCTTCGCTCGCCACCGTGCCCATGAAGGGCAATTGCATATGGGTATGGGGGTCGATGCCGCCCGGCATCACATATTGGCCACCGGCATCCACGACCTTAGCGCCCGCCGGCGCGTCGAGATTTTGCCCCACAGCCTTGATAAGACCATCGGCGACATAAACATCCGCCCGCTTCATCTCCTCGGCGGTGACGACAGTGCCGCCCCTGATCAATAGCGACATGCGCTCCTCCCTCAACTGGTATCGGCCGTTCGGTTGACCCGAAACTTGATCATCTGGTCAAAGAATACGCGGAAGGATCGGGGCGGCAAAGTCTTTTCTAGGCCGACGCCGAATCAAGAATCGACCGTTATCAGGGCAGCGGTTGCGGCTGCGATTTGCCATAGGCGATTGACTTACCGTCATGGTCAATGGCGGCGGCTTCGAAATAGTAATAATGCGGTTCGCTTCCCTGGGTGCAGGGGCCGGTATAGCTTTTCAGTGATCCTTCGGGGAGAACACCCGAGCCGGTATTGGCAACCTCGCCACCACCCAAAGCGGAGCTCGGATTATCACGATCGCGCAGACGCACGGCGAAATAGGACGTGCCCGCAGGGAAATTTCCAATCTCGACTTTCGGTGATATGCCCGAGCAGAGATGCGAAGGCTTCCATGCGAAATCCACGGTCATCGTATTGGGGTTGGATTTTTCTGTCGGCTCGGTCGAACTGCAGGCAGTCAGGGCAGCGATACCGATAAGAAGCAACAAATGCTGACGCATAAGGTCTTTCCCTCACAATATCGGTTAACTTGTCCCGCTGATGGTATCGCAGGTCCGCTTCGGCTCGGCAGACAATTTTTAGCTGCGCCGCACACAATATCTTGTATTGCGCCGGATCCGGTTTGCCTGCTGCAGCGATAACCGTACCGGGAAATACCCTCTAGCACCTCAATTCGAGAAACGACCAGCCGCATTCGCCGTTAACAAGAGCGCGAAGCAAAGAGCGCCAATCCACCCCGTGGAGGATGTTGTTGACGGATGAACTCGATGCTTATGGTCGGCAGTTTATTGCCTCGCTCACCTGGATGCCGGATTGGGCGGCCAGCCTCATCCTTCTGAGCCTCGCCTTCATCATCGCGCTCATCATCCATCGGACCGGCTTCCGGCTGCTGACCGGATTGGTGAGCAACCGGGATCTGTCCTGGCGCTCCCTGGTTTCCCGGACTGAGGGGCCGGGCAGATTGGCCGTCATCATCTTCAATCTTTCGGTTGCAACCAAGATCGCACCGCTCAGCGATCGGCAGGCGACGCTGATTCAGCATCTCCTCTTGGTCAGCTTCATCATCCTGATCGGCTGGCTCGCGGTAACCGCACTGCATATCTGGACCACGGTCTATCTGCGGCGCTTCAAACTGGATGCGGCGGATAATTTGCTGGCTCGGAAGCATACAACCCAATTGCGTATTCTGCAGCGCGTGGCCGTGACGATTATCGGCGTCCTCACCATTGCCGCGGCTTTGATGAGCTTCGATCAGGTCCGGCAATATGGCGTGAGCCTGCTGGCTTCTGCGGGCGCCGCGGGCCTGGTCATCGGTCTTGCGCTTCAGCCGATGCTGAAAAATCTCGCCGCTGGCATTCAACTTGCGATCACCCAGCCGATCCGATTGGACGACGCGGTCATCGTCGAAGGCGAATGGGGCAATGTCGAAGAGATTTCGTCGACCTATGTTGTCGTGCGTCTTTGGGATTGGCGGCGCATGGTGCTGCCGCTCGCTTATTTCATTGAGAAGCCCTTCCAGAACTGGACGCGTGAGGGCTCCTCGCTGATCGGCACGGTCATGCTTTACGTCGATTATAGCGCACCGGTGGATGCGATGCGTGAACAGTTGAAGGAGATCGCCGAAGCGTCACCGCTCTGGGACCGACAGGTGGTTAATATGCAGGTCACGGATTTTAAGCAGGATACGATGGAGATCCGTATGTTAGTGAGCGCGAGCACGGCGGGACGCACCTTCGACCTCCGCTGCGTGGTACGAGAAGAAATGATTTCGTGGCTGCAAAAGAACCACCCGGCGGCATTGCCGCGGCGGCGTGCGGAAATCGCCGATTGGCCATCGCTAGGGAAAGCCGTCCTGATGGAGCGTCATGTCTCCAACGGCTCGATATCTCGCCTGACCAATGGCGGTAAAGGTCAGGCATAGGAGTTGAAGATGCGGACGGCAAAACGGCCCCGTCCAATAGGCGGGGCCGCTGTGATGTAACTTGTTGTGAAACGATTACGCTCTCAGCACACCCGATTGCTTGGCGATATGCGTGGCGATCGCGTCCATTAAAGCCGGCGACAGGCAGTCATAGGGCTCCAGGCCCAGCTCCTTCAGGCGCGAGCGGACCGCACCCATCTCCTTCGGATCGGCACCGGATTCGATGATGGAAGAAACGAAGGCGGCGAATTCGGGTGCCGACCAGCCGTCATCCTTCGATAGTTCCGTATGTACGAAATCCAATCCGTAGAATGGATGGTTCTTGTTCTCGATGCGGCCATACATATGTACGCCACACTCCTGGCAGGCGTAACGCTGAATGGCGGCGTTGGAGTCAACGACCTTCAGCTTTTGTTCGTTTTGCGTGACGCTGACCTGGTCGCGCGGAATGACGGCGACCATGGAGAAAAGCGCACCGGATGGTTTCCAGCATTTGGTGCAGCCGCAGACGTGATTATGCGCCGTCTGCCCCTTGAGCGTGACGACCACCGGATTAGACGAGCATTTGCAGGTCAAGGTGCCGCCGGTAAAATCGCCTTTGCCTTGTTTGACGCCGTTATCTACTGACGGATGAATCGAAATCGCCATCTTTTCCTCCCCTTCGCGCCATGTAGGTGATGGTCATTGGTTTTGGTTTGTACGTCATCGACAGTCTCATTCATCTGTAAGGCAATCAAGCCGGACAGTTCAACAAGCATCAGGTGATGTCGTACTAAAGACCAACCCACTCGCGCCAGCTTATGACTGGATTCTGTGACAGGTTGGAATGATTCGAAGATGGAAGGGCGAGAATGGTCGGAGCGACTGGATTCGAACCAGCGACCCCCAGACCCCCAGTCTGATGCGCTACCAGGCTGCGCTACGCTCCGACCGCATTAAATCACCGATCCGGTAAATGGGGGTGGACGGGTGATGGCGGCCTATATAATCGCCTGAGAGGGATGTGGCAAGGATATTGCCGCCGCGAGGCCGAGAGTTTTCGACGATCTTTCCGGGACTTGCCGCTGAGATACGCAACCCAACGAAAAACGGCAGAAGAAAAGGCGCAATCTTGCGATTGCGCCTGCTTCTGCTGTTGAAGGCCAGCCCTCAGGCGTCGGCTGCGCGCCGGAGACGGTCGCGCAATTCCCTAAGCTCCTCGATTACGGACTTCACTTCCTTGATCTGGCTGTCATCCAGCGCTGAGCGGAACAGGGGCAAATCCATCATCTCTCCCGAGGTTCCCTTGCCGCCCTGCCCGGAACCGCGGCCGGTGCTTTCCGCAGCTTCGGCCGTCGGCTGGTCGCCTTCCGGCGACTCGGCGCGAAATTCCACGGCGCCGGGAGCCACGGCGAGACTGTCGCCGGAGAGGCGCAAGCCGCCCTCGCGGATCAGCTTCTGCACGCCCTTAATCGTATAGCCCTGGTCGTAAAGCAGGCCGCGGATGCTCCGCAGCAACTCGACATCTTCCGGCCGGTAATAACGCCGTCCCCCGCCCCGCTTCATCGGCCGGATCTGGGTGAACTTGGTTTCCCAGAACCGCAGAACATGCTGCGGGACTTCCAATTCATCCGCGACTTCGCTGATGGTGCGGAAGGCGTCGGCGGACTTCTCCAACCGTTTGCTGCTTCGGGCGACCGACCGTTTGCCGGCATCGCTGTCGCCCGGAGTATTACGTTGATCGAGAACTCGTCCTGCGCTGCTCATGATGATGGGCCCTTATTCACGCGGTCCTTCAGGACATGCGAGGCACGGAATACCAGTACCCGGCGCGGCTTGATGGGAACTTCCTCCCCGGTCTTGGGATTGCGCCCGACGCGCTCGCCCTTCATCCGGACAAGGAAACTGCCGAAGGAGGAAATTTTGACGCTCTCGCCTTTGGTCAGAGCCGTGGAAATTTCTTCGAGAACGCTGTCGACCAGTTCGGCCGATTCGTTCCGCGACAGGCCAACTTCCTGATAGACGGCCTCGCTGAGATCGGCCCGTGTCACTGTCTTACCCTTCATTCCGTCCCCCTGTTATGAAGCTGGCGCGCAAAGCTGTTGCGCACTGGGGTTTCCGTTACTGTCACGAAGCGTAACGATTCCTCATAAATCAGTCAATTACAGAGACTTGTTCAGATGACAGACAGATCACAGCCGGAACGCCGTGGCTGATGCAGGAATACGGTCGGGATGGTGCCTTAAAGGGCTTACAATCGGATATCGAGGATTACCAGCGGACCAGTGCTGAACCCCAGGTAAATCCGCCGCCCATGGCTTCCATCAGCACGAGGTCGCCGCGTTTGATCCGGCCATCATTGACCGCTTCCGCCAGAGCTAAAGGAATCGATGCCGCCGACGTGTTGGCATGGCGGTCGACCGTGACGACGACCTTCTCTTGGGGCAGCTTCAGCTTCTGGCCCATGCTCGTGATGATTCGCTGGTTTGCCTGATGCGGCACCAGCCAGTCGACATCCTCCGGGGCAATGCCGGCACTGGCGATAGCCGCATCGATGGCCGCGGCGAGATTGACGACGGCATGGCGAAAGACGTCCTTGCCTTCCATTTTCACCGCGCCGGTCGTCTGGGTGGCCGATGGGCCACCATCGACATAGAGCTTGTCGTAATAGCGCCCGTCGGAAAAGAGATGGGTGCAGAGGACGCCCTGGTCGGTGTTGTCCCCCTTGCCTTTGGCAGCCTCCAGGATGACTGCTCCCGCCCCGTCGCCGAACAGGACGCAGGTATTACGATCCTTCCAGTCGAGGATACGGGAGAAGGTCTCCGCACCGATCACCAAAGCCCGGCGGGCCTGGCCGAGACGCAGGAAATTATCTGCCACCGCCAGCGCATAGACGAAGCCCGAGCAGACCGCCTGAACATCGAGCGCAAAGCCGTGATTCATGCCGAGGCGATGCTGCACTTTGGTGGCGGTTGCCGGAAAGGTGTGATCCGGCGTTGTGGTGGCGAGCACGATGCAATCGAGATCGGCACCGCGAATGCCGGCATGATGCAATGCCTGTTCGGCCGCCTTGACGGCGAGATCGGACGTCAGCTCACCTTCCGCGGCAAGATGGCGCTGTCGAATGCCGGTCCGCTGCCGGATCCATTCGTCACTGGTATCGACCTCCCGCGCGAGGTCGTCATTGGTGACGATACGGTTGGGAAGATATGAGCCGGCACTGAGAAGACGGGAGCGGCTTACCATCTCAGACAGCCGCGGTTCCGGTGACGGCTCCAGGAATCGTCATCATCTGATCAAAATCCCGCTTCATATTTTCGATCGCGCCATTCTGCACCATATCGACGGCCACCCCGATCGCATTGGCAAAACCGAAAGCGTCCGTACCGCCATGGCTCTTGATGCAGATGCCATTCAAGCCCATGAAAATTGCGCCATTATAACGCCGCGGGTCGACCCGTGCACGCAAAGCATTCAAGGCGGGGCGCGCCAGCAGATAGCCGAGCTTCGCGAGCAAAGCCGACCCGAAGCTCTGGCGCAGAAAATACCCGTAGAGCTTCACGGTTCCCTCGATCGATTTCAGCGCGACATTGCCGGTGAAGCCGTCGGTGACAAAGACATCGACGGTTCCCTTGGCCAGATCGTCGCCTTCGACGAAGCCATGGAAACGTCCCGGCAGATTGGCCTGGCGCAGGATGGCGGCTGCTTCGCGGACGGCATCGTGACCCTTCAATTCCTCGGAACCGACATTGAGGAGCCCGGTGCTGGGTTCGCGCACGCCGAGCACGGTGCGGGCAAAGACGTTTCCCATGACGGCGAATTGCACCAGATTGCTGGCGTCGCAAACGATATTGGCGCCGAGATCCAGCATGACGCTTTCGCTGCGCATCGTCGGGAAGAAGGAAGCAATGGCCGGTCGGTCGATACCCGGCATGGTCTTCAGCACGAACTTCGCCATCGCCATGAGGGCGCCGGTATTGCCGGCGGAAACCACCGCATGGGCGCTGCCGCTTTGCACGGCATCGATCGCCAGACGCATGGAGCTGCCGCGCCCGCCCCGCAGGGCCTGGCTCGGCTTGTCTTCCATCTTGATGACGGTATCGGCGTGGTGAATTTCGCTGGTCGCGGCGAGCGCCGGAAAATCCTTGAGCAGCGGTTTCAGCCGCGCCTCATCCCCGAAGAAGAGAAAGCGCACCTGGGGAAAGCGCTGGCGTGCGATATCGGCGCCACGGACCACCATGTCTGGCGCGTGATCTCCGCCCATCGCATCCAGCGAAATAGCCAGGCCGGCGCTCAACCTCAAACACTCCCTTCCTGGCTATGCTCGAGATCGGTTGTTAGGCTGCTTGCGTCCCGGTAACTTCCCGGCCGTCGTAATGACCGCAGGAACCGCAAACGTGATGCGGACGCTTCATTTCGCCGCAATTCGGGCATTCCGTCGACTTCTGCACATCCAGCGCGTGATGGGCGCGGCGCATGTCGCGACGGGAACTGGAGACCTTTTTCTTGGGAACTGCCATGATCACTCACTCACAAAAAATAAAGGCAGCCACTAATGCCGCCGTTCGAGCGCTTCTTATCTAAAATTGCCGCTTAAAGCAAGCAGGTTAACTTCTATCGCCCGGTCGGCGGACAGGGACGCACAACGGTCATTTACCGCCGGAAAGCGTCGGATGCAACCGCTCAATCTTCCCGTTTGGGTGTCTTGATCTGTTTCAAGACTTCGAAGGGATTGGGCTTTTCTTCCTTTCGAACGGCCTCCAATTCCGCCTCGGTGGTCGTCTGCCAGCCGCCCGGCAAAGCAGCGCCGGCCGCGCGCGGATAGGGATCGAGATTAAGGCCGAGCTGTTCCGCCACCACTTCGCCCAGGTCGATCTGTCCGCCCTGGACCGGTTCGGGTGGGTCGTCGTGATCGTATTCGACCGTCAGGTCGGCTTCCGTCGCGCCGACATCCTCGCTGAAGAACATTTCGAAATCGACCTCCAGCTTGGCCGGCACCGGCTTGAGGGAAACCACGCAAGACTGCACGACATCGGCGGAAAGATGGCCGTCCAAACGAATCACTTTCGCGCCGGTCCGCCGCAAACGCAGATCCGCTTCCAGGCGATCAAGGCCCAAGAGGTCGAACCGGGTTGCCAAAGCTGCTCGCTCCGCGGCATCGGCAGCAACATGCCGGCCGGTTTCGGTCATACTGATCTTATCGAGGGTAATAAGACGAGAAAATTCCACATTATCATTTGATTGCATGGCGGCTCTCACAATCTGGATTAGATTGCGGCGGGATCCACAAAATGAAAATCTGCCGCGACGATCCGGTCGGTCTGCTGACTCTCCAGGGTAGAAATGGCCAGTTTCAGATAACGGATCATGCGTTCGAGACTGGTCGCCGAGGGGTCGACAGTACCGTAGAGGTTCCGTTGCAAAGCAGCGGTCAGCGACGCATCGTCATCATTGGCGGCCAAGCCCTGATCATAAAACTGGATGCGGCCATTCATCGACTCAGCCATATGCTTAATGCGCCGGCCCACGCCAAGATCCGCCGCGCCCATTTCTCGCAAAGCCAGGTCCAGCTCCTTGAACATTACGTCATAGATGGCCTGCGTCAGCCGATCGATCGCTTCGCCCTGCCCCTTCAACCGGCGAAACAGGATATAGGCTTGCAGCACCACCATCTCGAAACGGCCGTCGACCGTGTCGGGAACCTCATAAGACAGATAAAACGCCGGATGCCGCGCCTGTTGCGCGACCACGGTATATACCGCCGCCGCTGCCGATTCGAGCTTCTCGTCTTTGAGAAAACGCCGCAGAAACAACATGATATCTATCCTGATCCAAGCCGGGCATACCTTGACAGGTCCCCGGCACAGTGCAATCTTGCGCCGTGAATTTCAGAGTGGCGCGATGCTGGTGGCTTAGCTGGCTAAAGCCAGCTTTTCAAGGCAGCTTCTGCTAAGGGGTATGATCGTTATGATGCGTTGGTCAGGCGGGCTTGGGGGAAGTCGGCGCAGCTATCGGTTTCCGACCTTGGCGCTGGGCATGGCCTTGGGTGCTGTCTTGATGGCTGGCGCCTGCACCGCGCGGATCGACCAGCGCGGCAACAAGCCGGATGAGGATCAGGTCGTCCAGATCAATCCGGGTGTGGATGACAAGAATCGGGTCGCCGAATTGCTGGGTTACCCCTCATCCGTGTCGACCTTCAACGACAACACTTGGTACTACATTTCCAAGCGGACCAAGACGATCGCCTTTTGGGATCCGGACGTGCTGGATCAGGAAGTCCTGCAGATCAGCTTCGATAATTCGGGCATCGTGCAGGACATGAAGATTTACGGCCAACAGGACGGCGAGACGATCGCTTATGTCGACCGCAAGACGCCGACACCCGGGAACGAGCTGACGATCCTGCAGCAGCTCTTCGGCAATCTCGGCAAATTCAATACTGACAAGCTGAATAAGGGTGCCGGCGCACCCGGCGGCGGGCCCTGATAGATTCATACCGGCCAGAAACGAAACCCCGGCAGATCGGTCTGCCGGGGTTTTTTCTTGGGTCTTTCCTTGCCCTGTCAGCTCGCGAGTGCCGCGAGCAGCAGCAAGGCGACGATATTGGTGATCTTGATCATCGGATTGATCGCGGGGCCGGCCGTGTCCTTATAGGGATCGCCGACCGTGTCGCCGGTCACCGCCGCCTTATGGGCATCGGAGCCTTTGCCGCCGTGATGATCGTCCTCGATATATTTCTTGGCATTGTCCCAGGCGCCGCCACCCGATGTCATCTGAATGGCGACGAAGAGGCCGGTGACGATGGTGCCAAGCAGCATGGCACCCAGCGAGACGAAGGCCTCAGCCTGACCGGCGACCACCCGGATCACGACATAGAGGACAATCGGCGCCAGGACCGGTAGCAAGGACGGCAGGATCATTTCCTTGATCGCGGCCGTGGTCAGCATGGCGACCGCCTTGCCGTATTCCGGCTTGGCGCGCCCTTCCATGATCCCCGGTATTTCCTTGAACTGCCGGCGCACTTCGACCACGACGGCACTGGCCGCGCGGCCGACCGCCATCATGCCCATGGCGCCGAACAGGAACGGCAAGGCACCTCCCAGGAACAATCCGATCACCACGTAGGGATTGTTGAGCTGAAAGGTGATCTGCCCTTGGAGATCGGGGAAATAGTGCTTGAGGTCTTCGGTATAGGCAGCGAAGAGCACGAGAGCTGCGAGACCGGCGGAACCGATCGCATAACCCTTGGTCACCGCCTTGGTGGTGTTGCCGACAGCGTCCAGCGCGTCGGTCACCTTGCGGACATCCTTCGGCAGATCCGACATTTCGGCGATGCCGCCCGCATTATCGGTCACCGGACCATAGGCGTCCAAGGCCACGACGATACCGGCCAAAGACAGCATGGTCGTCGCCGCGACGGCGATGCCGTAAAGGCCTGCCAGGCTGTAGGAGGCGATGATCGCCGCACTGATGGCGATCACCGGCAGAGCGCAAGCCTCCATCGCCACGGCAATGCCCTGGATGATGTTGGTTGCATGGCCGGTGGTCGAAGCCAGAGCCACGCTGCGCACCGGTCGAAAAGCGGTCGAGGTATAATATTCGGTGATCCAGACCAGCAGGCCAGTCAGCACCAACCCGACGACGGCACAGCCGAACAGGCTGCCGCCGGTGAAGGTCAGATTGCCCATGGTGAAAGCCGTGCCGAAGCCGATGATCTGATTGATGCAGAGGGCAATCAGAATGGCCGAAATCACCGCACTGACAATCAGGCCCTTATAGAGAGCCCCCATGATATTCTGGCTGCTGCCGAGCTTGATGAAGAACGAGCCGATGATCGAACCGATGATGCTGACTGCGCAAATGACCAGCGGCAGCAACATCATCCTTTCCTGATCCGCGCCGGTAAAGAAGATGCTGCCGAGCAGCATCGTCGCCACGACGGTGACGGCGAAGGTTTCGAACAAGTCGGCTGCCATCCCGGCGCAATCGCCGACATTGTCGCCGACATTATCGGCGATCACCGCCGGGTTGCGCGGGTCGTCTTCGGGAATGCCGGCTTCGATCTTGCCGACCAGATCGGCACCAACGTCCGCACCCTTGGTGAAGATGCCGCCGCCGAGACGCGCGAAGATCGAAATCAGCGAGGCGCCGAAGCTGAGGCCTACAAGGGCTTCCAGCATGGGCCGCATTTCGACCTGGGCGTTGCGCAGAACGAGGTAATAGCCCGCGACGCCGATCAAGCCGAGGCCGACCACCAGCAGGCCGGTAATGGCCCCGGATTTGGCGGCAATCGCCAAGGCCGGGGCGAGACCGCTGCGGGCGGCTTCCGCGGTGCGGACATTGGCCCGGACCGAAACATGCATGCCGATATAACCGGTCGCGCCCGAAAGCACGGCGCCAATAATGAACCCAAGAGCTGAAAGTTTGCTGAGAGCGATGAAGAGAATGACGGCGACGATGACGCCGACGATACCGATCGTGGTGTATTGTTTGTTCAGATAAGCCTGCGCGCCTTCTTGGACTGCACTTGCAATTTCGCGCATGCGGTCGGTGCCGGTCGGCGCCGCCAAAACTGATCTTGATGCCCATATACTGTAAATCAGGGCTAGCGCACCCGACACAATCGCCAGCCAGTAATACATCGAGCCCATCATTCTTACCCCTTCATCTCGTTGAGGTTTGTTTTGGAACTAGACGCAACTGATATGTAGACTCGCCGAACCCTTCCCCCGAGCCGGCTGAGCGCGTGAACGGTAAAGCAATCGGCAGGCCATGGCAAATTGTCGCAGGCAAGGGTGCTGACGGCTTTCTCGCAAGACTTCGCGGACGGCGCCGAGTTTCAGAACCTCTCTTTCGCAAAAGTCCCGTCAGATATCGCGTGCCCCCTGGCGCAACAGATATTTCTGGACCTTCCCGGTCACGGTTTTCGGCAGTTCGCCGAAGATCACGTGGCGTGGCCGCTTGAAATGGGCCATCTGGCTATCGCACCAGGAGAGTACCGACTCGGCTGAGACCTCCCCCGCTCCCTCCTTCAAGGCGATGAAAGCACAGGGAACCTCTCCCCAATGAGGATCCGGCTTAGCGACGACGGCGACCTCGCGCACCGCCGGATGTCGCGCCAATATCTCCTCGACTTCCAGCGAGGAAATGTTCTCGCCGCCCGAGATGATGATGTCCTTCAGCCTGTCCTTGACCTCGATATAGCCGTCGGGATGACGAACGCCGAGATCGCCGGACCTGAACCAACCATCACGAAAGACCGCATCGCTCGCTGCCGGATTAAGCAGATAGCCCTTCATCACCGTATTGCCGCGCAACACGATCTCACCCATGGTCTGGCCATCCATCGGTACTTCCTCGCCGCTTTGCGGATCGATCACCGAGGCACCGGCGGAGGTTATCGAACGAACGCCCTGGCGTGCCAGGAGGCGGGCGCGCTCGGCCAAGGGCTTGTCATTCCAATCGGGCTGCCATTCGCAGGATGTCGCCGGACCATAGGTCTCCGTCAGACCATAGGCATGCATGACGACGAAGCCCATCGCCTCCATCCGGGAGATGATTGTGCTGGTCGGCGCGGCACCGCCGGTGATGATCTTCACCGGATGCGCCAATCGAAATTCCTCCGCTTCCGGCGCGAAGGCCAGCATCGACAGCACAACGGGTGCGCCGCACATATGCGTGACGCGATGCGCGGCGATCCTGTCGAAGATCTGTGCGGGGATGATGGCGCGCTGGCAGATATGCGTGCCGCCGACCGCCGTTATCGCCCAGCTATAGCTCCAGCCATTGCAATGGAACATCGGCAAGGTCCAGAGATAGACGCTGTCGGCCGTGAGCTGCACGGCCAGGGCATTACCGAGCGCATTCAGATAGGCGCCCCGGTGGTGATAGACGATCCCTTTAGGATTGCCTGTCGTGCCAGAGGTATAATTGAGAGAGATCGCCTGCCATTCATCCGTCGGCCAATCGATCGCAGCCTCCGGATCGCCATCAGCGATGAAATCTTGATAGGTTATCCAGTCGCTGCTGCGTGGCCATCCGGGGGCCTCGATCTCGATGACCGATATATCGCGGCCGAGATATGACAATGCAGCCTTAGCCTGCGGCACTAATTCGCTGTCGACCAGTAAAGCCTTGCTGTTGCCGTGATTGAGGATGAAGGCAATGCTGGGCGCATCCAGGCGGTAATTGATGGCGTTGAGCACGGCGCCGGCCATCGGCACGGCATAATGCGCCTCCAGCAAGGCCGTGCAATTAGGTGAGAGCACCGACACGGTATCGTCGCGGGCGATGCCCAAGCGACGGAGGCGATCGGCGAATTGCCGGCATCGCTGGAACATCTGCCGATAGGTGATGCACCGGTCCCCATCGATGATGGCGGGATCATCCGGGTGAACGGCAGCGGAACGGTCAAGAAAACTAATCGGCGTCAGCGGCACGTAATTGCTGGTGTTGCGATCCAGCCCGACGTCGTAAATCGACATCCACGCCTCCCGAAGTTTGCCGCGCTTCTTATCCGGCGAGAGCCTGTCGCCGCTGCGTGCTTGATCTTCAGGATGCGTCAGGTGATCCGCAATGGGCAAGCGCGTTTACTTGAATCGGAGAAGACCTATCTCTTGATGCGGTCGCATTTTCTTCACGGGGACCGGCGTCCACTTCGCTCGAAATGCTCCAATTGCGTGCTATTTGAAGTCCTTGCGGTCGACATTGGCGATGGTGACCTGATGCACTGTGCCGTCGCCGGTCACACGGTCCGCGACTTCTTGCAATCGGGCGATGATCAGATCGGGATCGTAATTGGTTTGTTCCATCAGCTTGCGGGCCAGCAACTGGTGCAGTTCCGTGTTGAAGCCGTCGATCAGGCGCGGCATCAGCATTTGTGCGCGGGCTTGGCGTTCCGGCGCATCGAATAGCAGGGTGAAGCGGAAAAAGAAAACCCGGGCGACCCGGTTATTCTTCACCACCGACACCGGCAGGATGTCCATCGTAACCGATGTGATCGGTGCGGGCGGCGGCGGTTCCGCCTCGGCGGTCTGAGGCGCCGATTTATGCAAATAGAGCCAATAGCCAGCCCCGCCGCCTGCACCGAGCAGGAGCAGCAAGATCAGGATGAGCAAGAATTTTTTCATCCGCTGGTCGACCTAATGGTTCAATCGGGCGCGCCGACATCCGCGCAGTCGGGCCAATTTAGCTTAAAATGGTTAACGGAGGCTGACTAGATTCCGCCGGTCCGGGTCCCCGAAGCTCAGAAATGCTGGTAGCCGCGCTGCGAGATATCCAGGGGAGCTCCGTCCCGGTCGAGAATGCGGACGCTGCCGCTATCGGTCATTTCTCCCAGTTCGGTCACGGGGATACCTGCTTTTCCGGCAATTTCACGCAAGCGTGCCGCATTTTCACGCCGGATGGTCAACAGGAGTTCGTAGTCGTCGCCGCCGGTGATCAGCTTCACGAGCAAATCGGGCTCGTGCGACAGAAGATCGGCGGCCGCCCCCGATAATGGTGTTCGTTCGGCGTGAATGACGGCGCCGCAGCCCGAGGTTTCGGCAATATGCCCCAGATCGGCAACCAATCCGTCGGAAACGTCCATTGCGGCGGTTGCGATACCGGCCGCCATGATTTCCCTGCCCAGGGCCAAGCGCGGCTCCGGCAATTGGTAGCGGTCGGTCAGGAACTGGCGGTGGCCGAAGGAGAGATCAGGCCAATCCGCTCGCAGGACGCGGAGGCCGAGATAGCCATCGCCGATCGTCCCGGTCACGAAAATCAGGTCACCCGGCTGCGCTCCCCGGCGGCGCAAGGCGCGTCCCGCTGGCACCGTGCCGATTGCGGTCAGCGACAGGCTGAGCGGACCGGGGGTGCGGATGGTGTCGCCGCCCATCAGATGAACGTCGAATCGACGCTGGTCCTCGGCCAGGCCGCGGGCAAAATTCGCCAGCCAGGAGGATGTGATGGTGTTATCGACGGCGATTGTCATGAGATAGCCGACCGGCTTCGCGCCCTTGGCCGCGAGATCCGACAGATTGACACGCAGCATCTTCCGGGCGACGAGATCGGCCGGGTCGTTGCGCAGGAAATGCACGTCGGCCACCAGCGCATCGGCAGTCAGCACCAATTCCTCGCCGGCCGGCGGCAGATAGGTGCAGGCATCGTCGGTGAGATCCAACGCGCCGGGCATCCCCGCGGCAAGCGGTGCGAAATAGCGGCGGATGGTCTCGAACTCGCCTGGCAGGGCGTCTTCGCTGGTCTCAGCCTGGGAAGAGCCGGCCATGCTTAAGAGGCAGAGCCGCCGCGCTGTCCCATCTCTGTCGGACGCAGGCCGCGGGCCAATTGATCAAGGATGCCATTGGTGAGGCCGGTTTCCCGCGCCCCAAAGAAGGCGTCGGTGACGGCGACATATTCCGCGATGGTGACCTTGGGCGGCACATCGGGCCGGTGTGCCAGCTCATAGGCGCCGCAGCGCAGGATTGCCCGCAAAATCGCTTCCAGCCGCTCCACCGTCCAATCCTCGGTCAGCACGGCAGCGATCATATCGTCCAGTTCGCGCACATGGGTGGCAGCGCCGATCACTATATTGGTGAAGAGCTTGGCATCGGCGGGAGGCAATTCCTCGCCGTCACTCATATTGTGATTCCGGTGATCGGCGAATTCCCGCACGATCGCCTCGGGCCGGCCGCCGGCGACTTCCCACTGGTATAAAGCCTGCACCGCCGCCAAGCGTGCGGCGCTGCGCGTCAAGGCAAGCTGCTTGCCGCGCTGCATGAAGGCTTCCTTTTTATCCGAACTGCTCATCTGGTCAGTTCCATCTCACAGCGTTGCGCTTTGGGTCCGACATCTCAACCCACCAGACCGAAATGCCGCTGCAGTGCAATCATATCGAGACATGCCTGTGCCGCGCCACCGCCTTTATCCTTATCCGTCACGCGGGCGCGCGCCCAGGCCTGATCATCGTTCTCCACCGTCAGGATACCATTACCGATCGCCAGATAGTGCTGCAAAGACAGGTCCATCAAGCCTCGTGCACTTTCGTTGCAGACCGTCTCGTAATGCGTGGTTTCGCCTCGGATCACGCAACCCAAAGCGACAAAACCGTCATAGCTGCGTGCCAGTTTGCCTTCGGATTGCGCCTTCACCGCGAAGCGGATTGCCGCCGGAATTTCCAGCGCGCCGGGAACCGTGATGCGATCGAAAGTCGCACCGGCTTTTTTCAGCGTCTTCTCGGCGCCCTCGATCAGCGCATCGAGAATGTCTTCGTAAAAGCGCGCTTCGACGATCAGAACATGCGGCTTGTCGTTCATGGTCGGTCCTTATCCTATGCCTGATCGAGCGGAACGGGATGCTCACCGACCACTGTGAGTTCATAACCGTCCAGGCCGATAATGGTTTTCTTGCGATTGCTGAGCAAGGTCATCTTGTGAATGCCAAGATCCAGCAGGATCTGTGCGCCAATACCATAATCGCGCAATTCCGCGCGGCCGGAACCGCTATTGGTCGCTGCATCATGCCGGGCGCGCACTGCATCGGAGAGACTGGTCGGCAGTGGTTCCCGGATCAGTACGGCGACACCACGTCCCTTCTCCGCAATGATGCGCATGGCGGT
Organism: Dongia soli; assembly: GCF_034044715.1. NCBI lineage: Bacteria > Pseudomonadati > Pseudomonadota > Alphaproteobacteria > Rhodospirillales > Dongiaceae > Dongia > Dongia soli. The sequence goes on from NZ_JAXCLW010000002.1 coordinate 815,212, forward strand.
GGCCAATTCACCGGCGCGGCCGCTATCGGCATCGCCGAGCACGTCATCGAGAACGCTCATCGCATGCATGCGGACCAGGACCGGCTCGTCACCGCCGAGATCGCCTTTGACCAAAGCGACATGTTCGGAATGCGCGATTTTGTTGGTGTAGACATACATCTTGAACTCGCCGCCATGGCGGCTGTTGAAGGTCGTTTCCAACGTCCGTTCGATGATGCGATCATGCCGGCGGCGATAGGCAATGAGATCGCGGATCGTGCCGATCTTGAGCCCATGCAGCTGCGCGAATTGCATCAAGTCGTCGCGCCGCGCCATGGTGCCATCGTCATTCATGACTTCGCAAATGACACCGGCGGGAATGAGGCCGGCCAGACGCGCAATATCGACGGCGGCTTCGGTATGGCCGGTGCGTACCAGCACGCCACCATCACGCGCCATCAGCGGAAAGATATGGCCTGGCGAGATGATGTCATGCGGACCCTTCGCAGGATCAATGGCGACCGCCACTGTACGAGCGCGATCGAAAGCCGAAATGCCGGTCGAGATCCCTTCCCGCGCCTCGATCGATACGGTGAAGGCGGTCTGGTGGCGTGTGCCGTTGCGCTGCGCCATGAGCGGCAGACCAAGCTGTTCGACCCGCGACCGGTCCATCGCTAGGCAGATCAGGCCCCGGCCATGCTTGGCCATGAAGTTGATCGCTTCGGCGCTGGCCATCTGCGCCGGGATGACGAGGTCGCCTTCATTCTCCCGGTCCTCGTCATCGACCAGAATAAACATGCGCCCGGCCTTGGCATCCGCAATGATTTCGGATGTCGGCGACATGACCTCTTCGAAACTCACAACGCCTCCTTGCCGAGAAGGCGGGCAACGTATCGCGCGATGAGGTCGATTTCCAGGTTGACCCGGATGCCGGATTTGGCGACGCCGAGATTGGTGGCGGTCTGGGTGATCGGGATGATATTCACACCGAAGACCGGGCCGTTTACCTCATTCACCGTCAGCGAAACGCCGTCGACCGTGATCGAGCCCTTGGCAGCGATGGAGCGCGCCAGATTGGCCGGTGCTTCGATATCGATGCGGGTGCTGCCGCCATCCTGGCGAATATCGGTGATCCGGCCGACGCCATCGACATGGCCGCTGACCATATGGCCGCCGAGTTCGTCGCCCAGTTTGAGCGCCCGCTCCAAATTGACGGGGGTGCCGGCCTTCCAGTCGCCCAAGGTCGTCTTGTCGATGGTCTCGTTGCTGGCCTCGAAAGCCACCCAGCCGGGGGCTTTTTCCACCACGCTGAGGCAGATGCCGTTGCAGGCGATGGAGGCGCCAAGATCGATGCCGGCGGTGTCGAAGGCGGTGCCGATCTTCAATCGGGTGACGGCACCCGGGGTGATCTCCAGCACCTTGCCGAGATCAGTGATGATTCCAGTGAACATGCCAAAAAACTCGAACGCTAGCAGATGTGAACCGCACGGCTGCGAACCGGGCGAATATGAACCAGTTGAGCCTGTCTTACGACAAACGGTCGTAGGTTTCCAGACACTCGCCTTGGATGATTTGCGCAGCCCGGAGGTCGAAACGGCGCATAGCTGCGAGCTGGTCGAGGCCCAACTCGCCGATGGCGGCCAAAGCATCGCCGCCGAGGATGCCTGGCGCGCGCATCCAGATGAGCCTGTCGATGGCGTCCGCTGCCAGGAAAGCTGATGCCACTTGGGCGCCGCCCTCGATCAGCAGCCGGGTCAATCCCCGCCCGCCCAAAGCCGCGAGGATTTCTTGCGGCCCGGCCTGACCAGGAAGCTCGATCACCTCGACGCCGGCAGAGCGAAAGGCCGCGAGTTGCCCGTCGCCATGAGCCGAGCCGGTCACCAGCCAAGTCGGCGTCTGGTGGGCAGTCTGGACCAGGATGCTGTCCAGGGATAGGCGCAGGCGGCGGTCCAACACGACCCGGACGGGCGATCTGTGAGCCAGTCCGGGCAGGCGGCAGGTGAGCGTCGGGTTGTCGGCCAGGGCTGAGCCCGACCCAACCAGGATGGCGTCGTAGCTGGCCCGCAACAGATGGCCGCGCTGCCGAGATGCCGTTCCGGTGATCCATTGGCTTTCGCCTGACCGCGTGGCGATGCGGCCATCCAACGTAGTGGCCAGTTTCAGCGCGGCCAGTGGCTGGCCCTGGCGGATGCGTTTCAGAAATCCGGCATTCAGCCGGTCTGCCTCAGCCTGAAGGACCCCCTCGGTGACGTCGATGCCAGCTTCCCGCAATAGCGCGAGGCCGCGCCCCGAGACGCGTGGATCAGGATCGCCCAAGGCGACGACACAGCGCTTGATGCCTGCGGCAATCAGGGCCTCAGCGCAAGGCGGTGTCTTGCCGTAATGCGAACAAGGTTCCAGGGTGACATAGGCGGTGCCGCCGCGCGCTGCCATACCGGCCTGGCGCAGGGCCTCGGTTTCGGCATGCGGGCGCCCGCCCGGCTGGGTATGCCCCCGGCCGACGACATGACCTGTCGGATCGGTAATGACACAGCCGACCGCTGGATTGGGCCAGACACGTCCCAGGCCACGAGCCGCCAGACTGAGGGCGGCGCGCATATGGCCCAGGTCGGTTTCAGTCGTGGTCACCGCCGCCAATTTTGCCGACGAAGGTTTCGAAATCCTTGGCCTCGCGGAAATTACGATAGACCGAGGCGAAACGGACATAGGCGACCTTATCCAGGCTCGCCAAGGCATCCATCACCGCCTCGCCGATCATGCCGGTGGGAATTTCAGTTTCGCCCGAGCTTTCCAGCCGGCGCACTATGCCGTTCACCACCCGCTCCAGCCTTTCGGCATCGACCGGGCGTTTGCGCAGGCTGATTTGCATGGAGCGCAGCAGTTTTTCGCGGTCGAAGGGCTCGCGCTGCCCATTGGTCTTCACCACGATCAGCTCGCGCAGCTGCACGCGCTCGAAGGTGGTGAAACGGGCACCGCAATTGGTGCATTGCCGCCGTCTGCGGATCGCCGAATTATCGTCGGTCGGTCTGGAATCCTTGACCTGCGTATCTTCGTTTCCGCAGAACGGACAGCGCATGCATTACCCCCTCTTACACTGCGCCCGCAGTGCGATTACCGGTAAACCGGGAACCGCTTGCAGAGCGCACGAACCTCTTCACGCACGGCCTTTTCGACCGCGCTGTTGTCGCTTGGATTGGCCACCAGACCGTCGAGCACCCGAACGATCATCTGGCCGACCTGCTTGAACTCCGCCGGACCGAAGCCGCGCGACGTGGCCGCCGGCGTGCCGAGACGGATGCCGGAGGTGATGGCCGGCTTTTCCGGATCGTACGGGATGCCGTTCTTGTTGCAGGTGATACCCGCTTCCTCGAGGCTGTGTTCCGACGCCTTGCCGGTCAGCTTCTTCGGCCGGAGATCAACCAGCATCAGATGGTTGTCGGTACCGCCGGTGGTGATGGCGAGACCGCCTTCGACCAGCGTCTGCGCGAGAACCTTGGCGTTCTCGACCACGGTCGCGATGTAGTCCTTGAATTCCGGCTTCAGCGCTTCGCCGAAAGCCACCGCCTTGCCAGCGATGACATGCATCAGCGGGCCGCCTTGCAGGCCAGGGAAGACGGCGGAGTTGAACTTCTTGCCCAAATCCTCGTCATTGGTAAGGAGCATGCCGCCGCGCGGGCCGCGCAGGGTTTTGTGCGTCGTCGTGGTCACGACATGCGCGTATGGCAACGGGCTCGGATGCGCACCGGTCGCGACAAGACCGGCGAAATGGGCCATGTCGACCATGAAATAGGCGCCGATCGAATCCGCGATCTTGCGGAAGCGCTCGAAGTCCCAGATGCGGGGATAGGCGGAACCGCCGGCCAGGATCAGCTTGGGCTTGTGTTCCTTGGCCAGCTTCTCGACCTCATCCATGTCAATTCGCTGGGTATCCTCGCGCACCGTATAGGGCGCGACCTTGAACCACTTGCCCGACTGGTTGACCGGCGAACCATGGGTCAGGTGACCGCCAGCGGCCAGATTGAGGCCCATGAACGTGTCGCCCGGCTGCAGCAGCGCGAAGAAAGCCGCCTGGTTGGCCTGGGCGCCGGAATGCGGCTGCACATTGGCATAGGCGCAGTTGAACAGCTTCTTGGCGCGGTCGATCGCCAATTGCTCGGCGATATCGACGAATTCGCAGCCACCGTAATAGCGCTTGCCGGGATAGCCTTCGGCATATTTGTTGGTGAGGACAGAACCTTGAGCCTCCAGCACAGCCTTCGAGACGATGTTCTCCGAGGCGATCAGCTCAATCTGATCCTGCTGCCGGAACAGTTCTTTGCCGATCGCGGCATTCAGCTCGGGATCGCGCTCAGCCAAAGAACCGGTAAAAAAGCCGGGCATGGGGGTATAGGAAGAATTGGCCATGTTGTGACGTCCTTGTCGCGTTCTAACCTGTTGGGCCTGCGCCTTTTTTGGGGATTAGCCCAATTTGGCGACGCGATTTTGGTGCCGACCTCCCTCAAAATCTGTCGTCAAAAACACCTTCAGACAATCCTTAGCGACATCCACTCCGATAAGCCGCTCGCCCAGGCAAAGTACATTGGCATCGTTATGCAGACGGCACAGCCGCGCACCGAGAGCGTCATGCACCAGAGCAGCGCGGATATGCTTGTGCCGGTTTGCCGCGATCGAAATCCCAATGCCTGAACCGCAGATCAGCACGCCGCGTTGCGCCCGTCCCTCGCCCAAAGCCGCTGCCAGCGCATTGGCGAAATCCGGATAATCGACCGGCGCATTGCTGGCGGGGCCGAGATCGAGCACTGCGCAGCCGAGGCTCTCAAGCTCCGGCTTCAACACCTCCTTGAGGGTGAAACCGCCGTGATCGCTGGCGATGGCAATGGCTTCCGAACGGTCTGGCATGGTCCTTTAACGAAATCCGGCAATAGATTGATAAGAACGGCCGCTACCATATCTCCCCCGCACCCTCGCCGCCAACCACAATCTATCGAAAAAAGAAGCCCGGGATTGCTCCCGGGCTTCGGCCATTCCCGATGGGAAACTGGCTTACATCGTTGGTTCCTGGGCTGCCTTGCCATTGTGATAGACATACCAGGCATAGTTGACCTTGGTCAGGTCACCCTTCTCGTCCCAGGACAGCTCGCCGATCACGGTCGGAATCGGACCGCTGCGCAGCGCGGCGGCCACCTTCTCGCCATCGGTGGTGCCGGCCTTGGTGGCGGCCGCCGCCCAGGCCTGAACCGCCGCATAGCTGTTCAGGGTGTAACCTTCCGGCTCGTAGTTCGCCGCGCGGAATTCGGCGACGGCGTCCTTGGCAGACGCCAGATTGACCGCCGAGGCGCCATCGCTGTAGCGCAGGCCTTCGCCCGCCGGGCCGGAGATCGACCAGAATTCCTGGGTGTTGAGGGCGTCGGCCGAGATGAAGTCAGCCTTGAAACCCTGTTCCCGGGCCTGGCGGACCATGAGGCCCACGTCATTGTGATAACCGCCGATATAGACGGCATCGATCTTGGCTTCCTTCATCTTGGAGATGAGGGCCGAGAAATCCTTTTCCTTCTGCGTGTAGGTTTCACGCAGGGCAGTCTTGTGACCGGAGCTTTCCATGTTCTTTTGGGTTTCGTTGGCGAGACCCTGCCCATAAGCCGACTTGTCGTCGAGGATGGCGACATTCTTGCCGGTATAGGTCTTGGCCAGCCAGGGGCCAGCGAACTTGCCCTGGGCATCGTCACGGCCGCAGGTGCGGAAAATCGTGGTCACACCCTTCTTCGCCGGGGCTTCCGTGAAGTCCGGATTGGTCGAAGCCGGCGTGATCTGAACGATGCCTTCCTCCGCATAGACATCCGAGGCGGGGATAGACGAACCCGAGCAGAAATGGCCAGCCACGAAGACCGCGCCCTTCTTCACGAGATCATTGGCCACCTGGACGGCCTGCTTCGGATCGCATTGATCGTCGCCGATTTCCAGCTTCAACTGCTTGCCGAGCACCCCACCCTTGGCATTGATGTCCTTCACCGCCATCTCAGAGCCGCGGCGCAACTGTTCGCCGAAAGCTGCAAGGTCACCCGTCATCGGACCAGCAACGGCGATGGTGATGTCATCCGCCTTGGCCGAAGGGCCAAAGGCAAACGCCCCTACGGCAAGAGCCGCAGCGAGCGCCGTCGTGGTTGCGAATTTTTTCAACATGTCTCCCTCACGTCAAACTGGGTTGACACTTGACCGCACGGTCAAGCTGACCAGCATCTTCTCGCTGATCTGCAACCGGGTCAACCGATACCGGCTGCGTTTTCCACCAGGACGACGCCGTTTTCGGGGCGCCGGCCGCTTTTCCTCCCGTTAACCAGCTCAACTGCCAGTGGTAGCCTTTTCCCGCCAGGATATCAGCCCGGATCGCTCATAAAGCCAGGGATACTGCCAGACCATTTTGCGCGCTTGGGTTATGCGATAGGCGAAGAGCGCGATGCCGACGATGACGACGGCATCGAGCACATATTGCTTCCAATCGCTCCAGGAGCCGCCAAACAGCGCACCGTCGAAAAATCGGTTGGCGGCCGCCAGCAGCAACCCGTAGGGCACATTCTGCCACATTGGGCGCCAGGTCTCGGCAATCGCCTGTCCCATCATGAAGGATGCGCCGCCGAACAGAATGACGGTCAGACCGATAAAAACGTAGATATTGAACTCAGCCATGATCGCGCCCGCCCATTAATGTCCCTCGAGATACGCGCTGCGCACCTCGGCATTGCTCAGCAGTTCCCGCCCGGTGCCGGACAGCGTGATCTTGCCGTTCACCATGACATAGCCGCGATGGGCCAGCTTCAGAGCGTGATTGGCATTCTGTTCGACCAGAAAAACCGTGACGCGCTGCTGCTGGTTGATCTCCCGAATGATCTGAAAGATCTGTTTGACGATCAGCGGCGCCAGACCCAAGGACGGCTCATCGAGTAGCAGGAGGCGTGGCCGGCTCATCAAGGCGCGAGCGATGGCCAGCATCTGCTGTTCGCCGCCGGAAAGTGTACCGCCCCTCTGCTGCTGCCGTTCGCGCAGCCGGGGAAATATCTGGAAGACCCGCTCCAGATCCTCATCGAAATGTTTCGGGTCGGTGGTGATGCCGCCCATCCGCAGATTTTCCAGCACGCTCATGCGCGGAAAAATTCGCCGGCCTTCGGGCGATTGCGCGATGCCGAGACGCATGATCTCGTAGGTCGGCTTGCGGGTGATGTCCTTGCCTTCGAAGACGATGCTGCCGTGACGCGCCTGGGGCGTGCCGCAGATGCTCATCAACAAGGTTGATTTGCCCGCCCCGTTGGCGCCGATCAACGTGACGATCTCACCCTCCTCGACATCGATGTCGACGCCTTTGAGAGCTTCGATATGGCCATAGAATGTCCGAACGCCGGAAATCTTGAGCATGGCGATCTGATCCCTATTCCTTTTCTTCTTCGCCGAGATAGGCGCGGATCACCGCCGGATCGGCTCGGATCTCGGCCGGCGTTCCGTCGGCGATCTTACGGCCGTAATCCAGGACGACGATGTGATCGCAGATTCCCATCACCACGCTCATATCATGTTCGATCAGCAGGATGCCGATACCGAACTCGTCGCGGATCGATCGCAGCAATGTATTGAGCTCAGCTGATTCACGCGGGTTGAGACCGGCCGCCGGCTCGTCGAGGCAGAGCAGGACCGGCTCCGTGCACATGGCGCGGGCGATCTCCAAACGCCGCTGGGCGCCATAAGGAAGGCTGCCGGCGGGTTCATCGGCGAGATGCGTGAGGCCGACCCGGTCCAGCCAATGCACGGCCAGATCCCGTGCTGCTTTTTCTGCCCGGTTGAAGCTCGGTAAGCCGAACAGGCCAAGGAAGGTATAGCCTGAAGCACGCATCAGCTTGTTGTGCTGCGCCACCATCAGGTTCTCCAGCACGGACATGCCGGTGAAAAGGCGGATATTCTGGAAAGTCCTCGCCACCCTTGCCTGCTGCCCGATCCTGAAGCCTTCCATTTGTTCGAGCAGCATCGTCGGGCGATCCGCGGCGGCAAGCGTCAGGCGGCCGACGGTCGGTTTGTAGAAACCGGTGATGCAGTTGAAGAGGGTTGTCTTACCGGCGCCGTTCGGCCCGATCACGCCGGTGATTCCCCGATGCGCGGCTGCGAAAGACACGTCATCGATGGCGACCAGGCCGCCGAAACGCATGGTCAGGTGTTCAACCGTGAGAAGCGGCGTGGCCGGATCAGTCATTTGCTGCAGGGCTGCGTTCATTTTACTGTCCCCGAAACCATCGCCTTCTTGTTCTTCGCATGCAGCAATATCGTCGGTTCACGATAAGACAGCAGCCCTTTGGGACGCCAAAGCATGATCAGCACCATGCTGGCGCCGAAAGCCAGCATGCGGTACAGCGCCAATTCGCGCAGCGCCTCCGGCAAGCCGATCAGCAGGATGGCCGCCAACGCGACGCCGACCTGGCTGCCCATCCCACCCAGCACGACGATCGCCAGAATGACGGCCGATTCAATGAAGGTGAAACTTTCCGGGCTCACGAAGCCCTGGCGCGTGGCGAAGAAGGATCCAGCGAAACCGGCAAACATCGCACCAAGGGCGAAGGCGGTCAGTTTCGTATTGGTCGGATTGATGCCTAAAGCCCGGCAGGCCGTTTCATCCTCGCGTAACGCCTCCCAGGCGCGGCCGATCGGCAGCTTGCGCAGCCGGATCGTGACGAAGTTGGTGATCAAGGCCAGGACGAGAATGACGTAATAAAGGAAATAGACCCGGTGTGCGCCGCTGAATTGCAGGCCAAAAAGATCGTGAAAAGCGGTCACGCCTTCGGGAACTTTGCGTTCGAAGGGAAAGCCGAAGAAGGTGATCTTGCCGATGCTGCCAATGCCATTCGGACCGCCGGTAAAGACCTGCCAATTGATCAGCACGATGCGGATCATCTCGCCGAAGCCCAGCGTCACGATGGCCAGATAATCACCACGTAGACGCAGCACCGGAAAACCCAAGGTGACGCCGAAGGCAGCAGCGAGGGCTCCGGCGATCGGCAGGCTTTCCCAGAAGCTGAGGCCGAGTTCCGTCGACAGCTTGGCGTAGGTATAGGCGCCGACCGCATAGAAGGCGACATAGCCAAGATCTAGCAGACCGGCCAGACCCACGACGATATTGAGCCCCCATCCCAGCATGACATAGGTCAGAACCAGAATGAGGCTGTCGACCAATTGCCGGTCGCCCCAAGGCGTCCAGGGCAGAACGATCGCGATGGCGACCAAAGCGGGACCAAGCACGCCGGACAATCTTTTCGCGAAATTGGCGCGACGTGCTTCGGCAGCCTCGCGCGCCGGCAGGGTCTGTCTGCCCTCCCCGGCTGTCCGGATCGATTTGATAGCCGTGCCGCAGACCAGCAGCGCACCGAGGCCGAAGATCACATTAACCATCGGTTCTTCAAAGGGCAGCGGCAGCGTCTTGTAGACGTCCAGCTCCATGACGCCGGTCGATCCAGCGCCGAAGAAATATAGGAAAGCCAATCCGCCGACAATCAGGGCCGGCCAGGATATCCCCTGCCGGTCGAGCGCCAGGAGGAACCGTCCGATCGGCACGATGGCCACGGCCCAAATGACATCGCTGAAGCGGGTAACGAAGGAAAGATACTGCCCTTGTATCGCTTGCGTCTGGAACCCCACCATCAGAATACCGAGCAGGAAGACCAGCACGGCTGTGAAAATGGTTTCCTTGATGGCGACGAGCAGTGGCGATGGTGCGTTGCTGGTGACAGCTTCGCCGGGCAGCCGTTTTTCCATAGTTGTATCAGTCATAATCACACCTTCTCCACTTCCGGCCGTCCAAGCAGACCGGTCGGACGGAAGATGAGAACCAGGACCAGGACACCGAAGGCGGCGACGTCTTTATACTCGGCGGAGAAATAAGCCGACCAGATGGCCTCGATGAGGCCGATCAGGATGCCGCCCAGCATAGCGCCCGGCAGCGAGCCGATGCCGCCAAGGACGGCGGCGGTGAAAGCCTTGATCCCGGCAACGAAACCCATGAAGAAATCATTCACGCCGTAATAGAGCGTCACCATCATACCGGCGACGGCGGCCAGGGCGGCACCCATGATGAACGTCTGCGAGATCGTCAGATCAACGTTGACACCCAGGAGCGACGCCATCTTGCGATCCTGTTCGCAAGCCCGCTGCGCCCGGCCGAGCGATGTTTTCGCGATGACATAGGCAAAGACGGCCATCAGGGCGACGGTGAGCAGGATGATGATGATCTGCAGATATCCCAACTGCACCACGAAACCGGTGTCGTTGCCGGTAAGTGCAAAGCCACCACGGATGACTGGCGCGACGGGTTTCGGCCGCGGGCCCTGGAGCAGTTGCACGTAATTCTGCAAAACGATTGACATGCCGATCGCGGAAATCAACGGCGCCAGGCGGGTCGATCCGCGTAACGGGCGATAGGCGATACGCTCCACTGTCCAGCCATAGGCGGCGGTGAGTACCAAAGCGACAATCAACATGAGCGCAAGCTGAAGCGGGACCCAACTGATGCCGAGGGCGCCGACGATCATCAAAGCGATCATGGCCTGAAAGGCGCCGACCATATAGATGTCGCCATGCGCAAAATTGATCATGCCGATGATGCCATAGACCATCGTATACCCGATCGCGATCAGCCCATAGATGGCGCCGAGCGTCAGCCCGTTGATCAATTGCTGTAGCAAATATTCCATTGGTCTCCAGACTCCCTCGTGCCGGCCCGGCGCCGAGCATCATTTACCGGCGCATTTGGACGCAAAAAATCTTCGCCGCTCGTCAAGCGAGCGATCGTCTTCCTGCGTCTGTGGCAGATCTTACACGTAATAAGCCCCCTGTTTGGCTGAACCGGTCTTCATGCCGGCCTCCGAACAGATTTTGTCATTTTATTGCGTGGACCGTAGCGCAAAGGCGGAAGAGTCGACAAGAGATTTTGCGCAGCCGAACCTGTAATTTCGTTTTCTACCAGTGATGCGAGCGTTTCCTGGACGGGATTCGAGTGCCGAAACCGAGATTACCATCCGCCACGGGAACTTGAGGGACCGCCTTTCCCGCCTGCCTTTTTCGCCAGAACATATTCCAGTTTACGGATCGCGGCCTGCGCAAGATGCTGGCGCGTCAAGGCCGGAGCTCCGATAATAGCCACCTCCGTTAAGGTTTTCGGGTCCATCGCGGTGACCTTGATACTGTTTCCAATTTGGTAAAATTCGATGATATAGCCATCCGGCTGCGTCATAGGGCTATGTCTCCGGGCCACTGCCAAGGTCGGAAATGGCATGATATATGCCAAGCGGCATTATTAGGTAACGAGCTGTGTTTACAGTGAATGAACGCAGCTACAGCACAATTCAAGGCAAAGGAAGAGATAATGAGTAGTTCCGCCAAGCCCGAATTTCAGTGGGAAGACGCCCTTCTGCTCGAAGATCAATTGAGCGAGGAAGAGCGCCTGGTGCGCGATACGGCGCGGAATTACTGCCAGGACAAGCTGATGCCGCGGGTCAAGGAAGCCAACCGGCATGAGCGGTTCGACCGCGAAATCATGAATGAACTGGGCGAATTGGGCCTGCTCGGCTCGACCATCGACGGCTATGGCTGCGCCGGCACCAATTATGTCGCCTATGGCCTGATCGCCCGTGAGGTCGAACGGGTCGATTCAGGCTACCGCTCCGCCATGTCGGTGCAGTCCAGCCTGGTCATGCATCCGATCCATGCCTACGGCACCGAAGAACAGCGCCAGAAATTCCTACCGCGTCTGGCCACCGGCGAGATCGTCGGCTGCTTCGGCCTGACCGAGCCCGATCATGGTTCCGATCCCGGCGGCATGAAGACCCGCGCGAAGAAGGTCGATGGCGGCTATATCCTCAAGGGCGCCAAGATGTGGATTACCAATTCGCCGATCGCCGATGTCGCGGTGGTCTGGGCGAAGACGGAAGACGATGTGATCCGCGGCTTCATCGTCGAGCGTGGCATGAAAGGTTTCTCCACCCCGAAGATCGAAGGCAAGTTCAGCCTGCGCGCCTCGATCACCGGCGAAATCGTGCTGGAAGATGTGTTCGTGCCGGATGAAAACTATCTGCCGAATGCCCGCGGGCTGGCCGGCCCGTTCGGCTGTCTCAACAATGCGCGTTACGGCATTTCCTGGGGCGCGCTCGGCGCCGCCGAATTCTGCTGGCATGCAGCGCGGCAATATACGCTCGATCGCAAGCAGTTCGGCCGCCCCCTCGCCGCCAATCAGCTCATCCAGAAGAAGCTTGCCGATATGCAGACCGAAATCACGCTCGGCCTCCAGGCCTGCCTGCGGCTGGGCCGGCTGAAGGATGAGGGCCGCGCTGCGCCGGAAGCGATCTCCATGCTGAAACGCAATTCCTGCGGCAAGGCGCTGGACATCGCCCGGACCGCCCGCGACATGCATGGCGGCAATGGCGTCTCCGACGAATATCACGTGATCCGCCATGTCATGAATTTGGAAGCGGTGAACACCTATGAAGGCACCCACGACATTCACGCCTTGATTCTGGGCCGTGCCCAGACCGGCTTGCAGGCCTTCACCGGGGCCTGAGAAAAGCACCTGGAGAATGAGGGCCGCCCGCAAGGCGGCCCTTTTCATTTGGCGAATGACGTTTGGGCGACAGCTCTCGCCAAGGTGAGATCGTCTTCCGTGTCGATATCGATCGCCGCCCGCCACGACAGTTCGAAGAAGCGATGGCCTGGGCCGTAAAAGGTGGCTGCCTTCTTCAGAGGTTCCGACCGAGCAATCCAGATTGCGCCCGTTGGGCAATACAACTTCGGCAGATCTTGGGAGCGGCTTTTGAAAGCTTCGGGGAATAGGGCCGAGGGATTGCCTTCGCTATCGAGTGTTACGGCCCAGAACGGATTGGCCAAACTGTATTGGAAGCAACTAAGCTGGAAATCGGCCTGGCGGGCGTCGAAGTGATTCTTGGCGGCCAGGATGTCTGACGCCGTGCGAAGCGGGCAGTTCGGCATCAGCTGCATGACGATGTCGTAGCTTGCTCTGCACCTCTCCGCGAGCTGGTCGAGCGCATCGAGCGTTGCCAGGGAAACTGGCGATATATCGTCGGCCGACGCCCGGCGCAGGAACGGAACCTGCGCCCCGTAGTGCCGGGATATATCGGCAATGTCCTCGTCATCCGTGCTGACTAGGACCATGTCAAAAATGTCAGATTGCAGCGCAGCTTCGATGGTCCAGGCTATGAGCGGCTTGCCACAGAAATCGACAATGTTTTTCCGGGGGATGCGTTTAGATCCGCCTCGTGCCGGAATGACGGCGATCATTCCTGACGCTACCATACGGACCATCCGCCATCGACGACGATATTCTGGCCGGTAATGCTCTCGGCGCTTTCTGACATCAGGAATAGGACACTGCCCATCACTTCATCGTCCCGCAGCATTCGGCCCGTCGGACATAAGACGCCATAGCGGGCCTGGAAACCTGCATCGACCCGCCCTTCCACGCCGCCATAGGAAACGGCGTTGACAGCGATTTGCCGCTTGGCAAGTCGCACGGCCATCTCCTTGGTCAAATGCAACAACGCGGCCTTAGCAACGCCGTAATGTATCGGCGCACGCTGCTCTTCCTTTTCGTAAAGGGCCTCATTCGTCGCAACAATCCCATAGATCGAACTGATATTGACAATCCGGCGCAGCTTGCCATTGGGCAGGTTTGCTAATCGCCAGCCGAGGTCATGGGCTGCGACAACCGCCAGGTTGAACTCGTTCAGCCACTGGTCTTGGGTCGGCGTGTCCCTGCCCTTTAATGCCAGATTGGCTTGATCGCGCGCATTGTTGATCACGCCGTGGATTTCGGCCGCCTTATCGCCAAGACTCTGGACGAGTTTGCTAGCTGCGTCCGGCACACAGAGATCGACGCCGATTGGGTGCAAACGATCGCCCGCCTTTAGCGGCTCAAAATGCCGTAGGACCTCGTCTGCCGAGTTGCGCGATCGGGTGGTAAAGATGACCCGGTCACCATTTTCAAGAAAACCTTCGATCAATTTGCGGCCGATCTTGCCGCTGCCGCCGGTGAGGAGGATCGTGCGCATCGTCACTGCCGTACTGCCTTATCCATTTCTTGTGAACCGCATTCGATCAATTCGGTGACCAATGACTGGCGCTTCAAATCGAACATGCGCTGCCGGTTCTGAACGCCCGTGCAGAAACGCTGCAAGCTGGTCTTAAAAGCATTGAAGCTATCGGCAAATACACGCTGCTCATGACCGTCGGTACCGAAGATATCGAAGGTTATTTTCGCCGGCAAAGAACCAGTCACCGTGAAGGTTGCGGATTTTCCGTTTTCCCATCGTGCCACCAGGATGACCGCTTCGCCGCTTCTCATTACTTCCGTCTGGACGGGTGAGGAATTGAGATCGAGATAAGCGAGCACCGGTTCGATGATGTGCACCGCGTACGTGTTCCAGTATTTCGGTGTGACCGCGTGAACGTGACGAATCTCACCCAGTTGCTCCTGCGTCGCTGAATCCAGCATGAGTTCCACCGCATGGGTAAGCGGGGTTCCAGTATAGATCTGACCGGGGAAGCGCTCCTCAGCGAAAATCCGCCGTTCCGTTTGTCGATCGAGAGCGAGAGGCTTGTCTATATAAACCGGCATGCCGGCGCGCAGGAAGGGCACCGCCATTTCTTCGTGGTGTTCGGCATCATCCCGGGCGAGCAGGACGCCATCTACCTTGCCGATTAAGTCCGAAAAGTTGTCCACGACATGGGCGATCCGGCTGGCTTGGGCAATATGCCGCGAATTCTCCGGATCCTGAGTCCAGATATGGGTTACCTGCCCATTCGCTAGGCGATCCTCCGGGAATCTTTGTTTTGCGAGATATGCTGGAATGACTGGGTACGGGCATTCGGCCATGGCGTCCGGTTCGTATCCATTGAAGATCGCCGACCAGGAGTAAGGGTGACCATTGCCGGGGCTGGAGCCAATGATACCGAGTTTCAACATATGCGAACTCGCAGATCTTTTGCGTGGTAACTCAGTCAAGACAGATGTTTATCCACTATATCTACAAGCTTTGTTAAACTAAAGTATGCCTTGGTGTCTCCGAGAGAGAGAGTAATGGGAGGCGTAAGACCGCCATAACGCGACTTTCTCGGGTCTGGCATAAGGGGCGATACCTGGATTATGCGAATTATTATCCAAGCAAGAACGTCTTCCGGTAGGCTTCCCGGCAAGTCGATGCTGCCGATACAGGGCAGTCCCATTGTGGCGCTCGCGGCTCATCGAGCGGCCCGGAATGGCGCAGATGTAGTCGTTGCTACCTCGAGCGACCCGACCGACGACGCGCTCGCGAATTTCATTTATTCATTGGGTCTGCATGTTATTCGCGGTCCCCTCGATAACGTTTTTGCTCGGTTCCTGGAGGCGACCGCAGATCTGGACGATAGCGCGATTGTGGTCAGGTTTACGGCCAACAATGTCATTCCGGATGCGGACTTCGCACATTTGCTGGCAGCTAGGCTGCATGAGGATCCGGAGTTGGAAATCTTCGGCACCCGGTGGCCGGAAAGTGGCCTCCCTTATGGCATCTTCGGCGAAGCCTTTCGCGTAAGTGCCCTGCGTAAGGCAGCCAAGGCGCAACTGACGACCTACGAGACGACGCATGTCACGCCTTGGCTCTGGCGTCATTGCAAATCCGCCCTGTATCAGCATCCGCATGTCGACCGTGCCCTGATGCAAACCCGGTGTGCGATCGACAATTTCGGCGATTACCAGCGAATCCAGGAACTGTTCACGAAGACCGATGCCGTGCAGATCAGTTGGCTGCAATTGCTGGATCGGGTGAAGCTGAACCACGACGTCACGCCGGTTATCGTGACGCGCCGGTCAATCGGCGGGAATGCAAAGCCCAATTTCGTTCTTGGTACCGCCCAACTTGGCATGGCTTACGGAACGCTGCGCCGAACGACGATGCCGGAGCAGGACGAAGCGATCACCTTGGTGCGGGAAGCAATACGGAAGGGCATTGTCTACATCGATACGGCCCGGGCTTATGAATTAAGCGAGGACCGTATCGGGAATGCTCTGGCGGGTGAATGGTCGGAATGTGCCATCATCATCACAAAACTCGACCCCTTGTCATTCGTTCCTGCAGATGCGCCCGAATGGGCGGTTCGTGCGGCCGTTCAGGCCAGCATATACGCCTCGTGCCGGTCACTTCGGATAAAAGCCCTTCCGGTCGTGCTGTTGCACCGGGCATCGCATCGTTCCGCGTGGCGGGACGGCGCCTGGCGCGCCTTGCTTGATCTGCGAAACCAGGGCGTCATCGGGAAATTGGGAGCTTCCGTTCAAAACCCTGGCGAGCTGCTGACGCTCATCCGTGATCCGGACGTCGAATATGTCCAGATCCCCTTCAACATTCTGGATTACCGATGGCATCAAGCGAACATACCGGCCATCTTGTCCGATCGATCGGACATCATTGTGCATGCGCGCAGTTGCTTTCTGCAAGGAACGCTGCTGCAAACGGATGCTGACCACTGGCCGTGCGCGCGCGATTTTGGCCCCAGGGAAAGTATCACTTGGTTGGCGCAAACCGCGAAATCGCTGGGACAGCAATGCGTCGCGGATCTTTGCATGGCTTTTGTCAGAAGCCAGCCCTGGATCGACGGCCTGGTAGTCGGTTTGGAGAGCGCATCCCAGCTTCAGGACAATCTGCAATTCTTTGGCAAGCCTGAGCTGACGGCCGAGCAATTGCAGCAGATTATCCAGGACCGTCCGATGATTCCGGAATGGGTGCTGGATCCGGCACAGTGGCGCGATTAGGCGCTGCGGCTCAATCGCTTTTCGATCTTTACTGCGGCAGTAGCGAGCGAATGAAGTGTTCGACTTCGTGGGATGCCTTTTTCGCCGGATCGACCTTGGAGTGCAGGGAAAAACGCTCGAGCTGCTTTTCGCGCGACCCCTTCGGCGCCAGCGTGCCGTTGATCGCCTGTTCGAGCAGTTGGTGCAGCTCCGTCGGTGATTGCGGGAAATAGCAGACCTGTTGGTCGAGCGGATTCTCGAAATGCATCAGGCTGCGATGCTGATCGCGTTTCGAATCTGCCCAGCAAGGAACAACGACTGCCGTTTCCGCAAGCAAAGCTTCGAGAACTGCCAATGTGTTGTAACCGATGACGATACGGGAATCGGCCAGCAGCTGGGGCAATGGCAAATCGGCGCTGACGACAAGCCCGGAGGAGGCATAATTAGGATCAATCTCCCCAAGCCAGACCTCATCGCGCTTCTTTTTTAGCTTGACGACGAATTGCAGATCGCCGTTCGGGTGTTGCGTCCGATAGGCCCTTGCCAGACCTACAAATTCTCGGAACACATCGGCAAAATTTTGCGCCGCATATTGCACCGCCTGGGGATCGGCATAGGACATCAAAGTCAGTGATTTACGCTCTGCGGCAGGTTTCAATGGCTGCTCGAGCCAGGCATCGTAGCGAGGCCAGCCCGTCGCGCGCACCTGCGCCTTGTCGAGGGAGCCGCAGGCACTCAGGAAGTCTTCGCAGCGTTGTGACGCAACAGCACAACCGGCACCGATGAAGTCGAACTTTGCGCGGCGATAGACATCCGTGACGTATTCGCGGCCACGTCCAATGCCATAGCTTTCCCGCGATAAGACCAGAAAAGGAATGCCCATCTTCCGGCAGGCCAGTTTCAGGGCTTCATCCTGCCAATAATCGGTGTTTGCCGCCATGACGCCATCGATCTTGTGGTGATCGGCGGCTGCCGCCAAAAACGCGCAGCCAAACCGTTCTAAGAGGGGCGCTAATTTGCGAGCGTCTTGCGTCAGGTCATAGGCCAAGAAGGTTTGCCGCCGCCATTGCGGCTTGACCCAGGCATTCTGGAACTTCTTGACTCGGGTGGCACGGACCGTCACCAGATTGAGGTCGGTCCAGCGCCGCATTTCAGCAAGATCTTTTTTGAACAAGGCACGATCCAGACAGAGGATGGTGGGCCGGCCTGCCCGCCAAGTCGTCCAGTCGATCCTGTCGGCCAAGCGTTTGGCGGATCTTTCCACACCGCCAGTAAGTGAGTCGATAGCGCCGCGAAGAGTGTAATAGACGTCTAGCATGATGCCGCTGTTCATATGGAAAATATGCGTCGATCTCTAGCGGTGCGGTTCAAAGAGGTCAATAAGCCCCCAAGTCATGCAGCCGCCATGACATATTATTTGCCTAACCTAATCTATAACGGGAAATATTGTAAATATTTTCTATCCCTAGTTTCCTTTATACTGGACCAAAAACTCCGTCATCAGAGACCGCGAACTCATGAGAAAATGAGAAAAACGGCGTGGAAAAGATCTAATGCGGGCGGCACAGTATCAGCCGAATCTACATAAGTCTGTCAGTCGGGCATCAGCATGAAAATCACCAAGATCGAGATCAGCCATCATCGCTTGCCGTTGGACCCGCCGTTCCGGGCGAGCTGGGATACCCGACCGCGGACGCAGTTTGATGCGGTCATTACGCGGGTGGAAACTGATGAAGGACTCGTCGGGATTGCCTCCGGCGATATGATGGTTGGATTTGCCGGACATGAGCATCTTTTCATCGGCCAGGATCCGATGGCGATCGAGCGGCATTACCGAGTGATCAATAATATCAACTTCCATTATGGCCGCTGCTGGCCGCTTGATCTCGCTTTGTGGGATCTCGCCGGCAAGATCACTGGACAGCCGGTCTGGCGCCTGATCGGTGGGCTTAACAGCAAGGTCCGCGCCTATGCCTCTTCAGGCACCTTGCGCAATCCGACAGAAATGGCCGAGCTTGCCCAGCGTTTCCTTGCCCAGGGGTTCCAGGCGATGAAAGTCCGCTTCCATCGAGGCGACTGGAAGGATGATATCAAGGCGCTCGAGGCCGTCCGCAAAGCGGTGGGCGACCAGCTCACCCTGATGGTCGATTGCAATCAGGGCTGGCGCATGTCCTGGGACACCGCGACACCCTGGACGCTTAAAGACGCGGTCCAGGTGGCACGTGAGCTTGAGCGTCTCAATGTCTACTGGATGGAAGAGCCGCTGCATCGCGGCGACCACAAGGGGATGGCGGAATTACGCCAGATGGTCGATGTGCGGATCGCCGGCGGCGAGATGACCCGCGAGCTTTACGAATTCCGGATGCTGATCGAGAACCGGGCCCTGGATATTCTGCAGCCAGATGCCGCGCTGGTCGGCGGCATCACGGGTCTGCGGCGAGTCGCCATGCTGGCAGCGGAACATAACACCACCTTTACCCCGCATACCTGGACCAACGGCATGGGTGTCGTCGCCAATGCCCATTTAACGGCCGGGCTGACCGACGGATTGTTTCTGG
The DNA here is from genome assembly GCF_034044715.1 of Dongia soli. Taxonomy (NCBI): domain Bacteria; kingdom Pseudomonadati; phylum Pseudomonadota; class Alphaproteobacteria; order Rhodospirillales; family Dongiaceae; genus Dongia; species Dongia soli. The sequence continues at coordinate 834,550 of NZ_JAXCLW010000002.1, forward strand.
AATTCCCGTTCGATCCGCCGGAATGGAGCCTGGAGCGACGCGATTTCATGATGGCCGAGACCTTCAAGGTCAGCAGCGACGGCTGGATCCAGCTGAGCGACATGCCTGGCCTGGGCTATGAGCTCGATGAAGAGATGCTGAAAAAGACCCGGATCGGGTAAGCATCAAGACGAGGCAAATAGGAAGGGCCGCTTCGCAGCGGCCCTTCCTCGTTTCAGACGTAAAGCGTTAAGCCGTGCGCATGGCGTAGTTCAGCCCATGGCCCCAGAAGCGTTCCAGCTTGCGCAGGGTCGTGTTCACATGTTCCAAATCGCTCTGGCTGGCGACCTCATTCGACATCGCCTTCAGATGCCGATCATACATGTCATGCATGCGGTCGCAGACGACGAGCGCCTTTGGCGAAAGCTTCACATGAACGGCCCGGCGATCATGCGCTGAACGTTCCTGTAGAAGATAACCATTCTCGACCATCTTCTTGACATTATAGGAAACATTGGAGCCGAGGTAGTAACCCCGATTGGTCAATTCGCCCACCGACAAGGTGTCCTTGCCGATATTGAACAAGATCATGGCCTGAACGTTATTCAGATCGCGAACTCCCTGGCGATCCAGATCCGCCTTGATCACTTCAAGGCATTCCCGATGTAGTCGCTCAATCAGCGAGATCGTCTCGAGATAAGCCTGTTTCACCCTATCGTACTCCGACTTGAAAGGAGGTCGGCCCCCATGGCCAATTCCCTGCTCTACAGCCGCGCAATCGACTCGCGACCGTCCCCGCGATTCAGCCCGCTACGCTAGGCTTTTGCCGTAAAAAAGTGGTTAATTTCACTCGTCTTCGACGTGTCCGGAAAAGCTAGCCTAAATGGGCAGCTAGCGGATTCGGCTCGAAGTTTAGATCAATTTCCGTCGAAATACAGCTCCGGTTCATCCGATAACGGAGCGAAGTATTCCTCAATGACCGAATTGGCAATCTTCCCGATCTGCGTTTCTTGCCAGCGCGGCGCACCGTCTTTCTCGAGGAACTGGGCCCGGATGCCTTCGAATGGTTCGGGTCGACGCAGCAGGCGGCGAGTGATGCGGTATTCGGTCTTTAGAACCTCTTCCAGCGGCTTTCCCTCGGCGCGGGTCAAATGGGCAAAGGTCAGGAGCAGCGACAAAGGTGAGCCACGCATGATCTGGCCTAAGATGTCCCGGAAGCCCTGTTCCGAGCGGGAAGACAAGACGGTCAGGATTTCCGAGAGGGATCGCTGGCCGAAGCAGCGGTCGATCTCAGGTTGAATCGCGGCCAGGGGAATTTGTGACGGCTGGATGGCAAGTTCGTCCACATTACCGGCGCCCAGCAAATCGATCCGTTCGGGCGGCACCAAATGCGTGCCTAAACCGGCATGCAGCATACCTGGAGCGCGGATTTCCATGCCGGTCAGCCCCAGGAAGAATCCAATCTTGCCGGGGCACCGATTGAGGTAAAGCCCGGCCCCCAGATCGGGCATCAGGCCGATCCGGCATTCCGGGGAGGAGAACACAGAAAGCTCCGACACCACCCGGATATTCGCGGCCATGGCGAGACCGGAGCCAAACCCCATCACAATGCCGTTGATCAAAGCGATGGTTTTCTTGGGATAGGTCGCAAACAGGTGCACTAGGCGATATTCGGCACGCAGGAACGCTGCCAGGGCAGCCTGATCGCCGGCAGCCCCTGCCTGATGGATCACCTTCAGATCGGCGCCGGTAGAAAATGATCGGAAGCCATCCCCGCGAAGCATCACCGCCTTGATGCGGTCGTCCTGCCGCCAGCGCCGGAGCTGCGTATCCGCGGCCTGGATCATGTCCAGATCGAAGGCGTTCAGCGCGAATGGCCGGCTGATGGTGATGGTGCCAAGGCCCTCGGCCTCGGAAATCTGGATTGCGTCGCTCAAGATCGGCAGGCTCCATCGCGGAAATGGCAGTGAGTTCATTGCGCCACGTTCGCCATGACGCATCGCCGACGGTCTTTTCGACCAGCCGTTCCGATCCGTCAAGCGTTACCTCCGGCATTTTCTCCCAGGCCCGCCTTAGAGAGACCCGCGCGAGTTTTGCCAGCTTGACAGGTAAGTCGGCGCCTGCACCGATTGACCCCTCAAAGACCGCTGGAGATCGATTATGACGGCCAATAGCAAGAATCCCGAAACCATCGTGCTGCATGCCGGCCATCGCCGCGACACGGCGACCAACGCCGTAGCCGTGCCGATTTACCAGACAACCTCCTACCAGTTCGATGACACGGCCCATGCCGCCAACCTGTTCGCCTTGAAGGAGTTCGGCAATATTTACACCCGCATCATGAATCCGACGACCGACGTGCTGGAGAAACGTCTGGCGGCATTGGAGGGCGGTGCGGCGGCCCTGGCCGTCAGTTCCGGCCAGGCGGCCTCGGCGATGTCGATCCAAAACATCGCGCGGACCGGTGACAATGTGGTGAGTTCGACCGATCTCTATGGCGGCACCTGGAACCTGTTCGCCAATACGCTCAAGGATCAGGGTATAGAGGTACGTTTCGTCGATCCGGCCGATCCGCAGGCCTTTGCCCGAGCGACCGATGACAAGACCCGCGCCTATTATGCGGAGACTTTGCCCAATCCGAAGCTGAAGGCTTTCCCGATCCGCGAAGCAGCGGAGATCGGCCGGAAGTTCGGTGTTCCTTTGATCATGGATAATACCTCAGCGCCGATCATCGCGCGTCCTCTGGATCATGGTGCCGCCATCGTTGTCTATTCGACCACCAAATACATCGGTGGCCATGGCACATCGATCGGTGGCGCAATCATCGATGGCGGCAATTTCGATTGGGCGGCCAATGCCGCGCGCTTCCCCGGTCTCACGCAGCCAGATCCCAGCTATCATGGCGCCATCTGGACCGAAGCGGTGAAACCGATCGGCCCAGTCGCCTATATTATCAAGGCGCGTGTCACTTTGCTGCGCGACCTCGGCAACGCCATGAGCCCCTTCAACGCCTTCATGTTCCTGCAGGGATTGGAGACCCTGCCCCTGCGGATGCGCGAACATTGCCGCAATACCCAGGCGGTGGCCAATTTCCTGAAAGACCATCCGGCGGTGACGCAGGTGATCTATCCAGGACTACAATCGGGCGAGGATTTACGGCGAGCGGAGACCTATCTGTCCGGCGGCTTCGGCGGCCTGCTCGGCTTCGAACTGACCGGCGGCCGTGAGGCCGGCCGCCGGTTCATCGATGCGCTGCAGCTTTTCTATCACGTCGCGAATATCGGCGATGCCCGCAGCCTGGCGATCCACCCGGCCAGCACGACCCATTCCCAATTGACGTCTGAGGAGCAAGCCGCAACCGGCGTAACCGAGGGCTATGTCCGCCTGTCGGTCGGACTGGAGCATATCGACGATATCCTCGCTGATCTGGAACAAGCCCTGGCTGCGGCGACCTCCGCCAAGGCCGCGCAATAGGTCGGTTTCAGCGACCGTTCCAGATCCACGCTGCGACAATCGGCCCGCCTGGACATAGCAGGCGGGCCGTTCTTGCATATGGAAGTTTACGCCCTGCCCCGATACATTGCCATTCAGAGACAGCATTCCTGATCGGGACCTTTCCATGAGCGCCGGAAAAAAGGCCAAGACAGCCAATCTGAAATCGGAAGCCGCGGACAAGCAGCAGGTCGAGCGTCTGTCCTCCCTTCCCGCACAGCCCCAGCCGGTCGGCCAGTTTCCGCGGATCAGAATGCGCCGGAACCGGGCCGATGACTGGTCACGGCGGATGGTGGCGGAGCGGCGCCTGGGCCCGCAGGATTTCATCCTGCCGGTCTTCGTGAAGGAAGGTGGAGCCAAGCGCGAGGCGATCGATGCCATGCCCGGTGTCAGTCGCCACACCATTCCATCGCTGATTGAGCTGGCGGAGCAAGCCGCTGAACTTGGCATCCCTGCCCTTGCCTTGTTTCCCGTGGTGCCGCGTGAGCTGAAAAGCGGCCAAGCGGAAGAAGCTTATCGTGAAGACAATCTGTGCAACCGCGCGGTCGCCGCATTGAAGAAAGCGGTGCCGGAGATCGGCCTCATCTGCGATGTGGCGCTGGATCCTTACACCGATCATGGCCATGATGGCGTGATGGAAGATGGCGTCATCCTCAATGACGAGACGATCGATGTGCTGATCCGCCAGGCGCTAGGCCAAGCGGCGGCCGGCGTCGATGTGGTTGCACCGTCGGATATGATGGACGGCCGCATCGGCCGTATTCGGGACGCGCTCGATGCCGCCGGTTTCCAGCATGTGCGCATCATGTCTTATGCCGCGAAATATGCCTCTGGCTTCTATGGCCCGTTCCGCGAAGCCGTTGGCTCGAAATCAGCGCTGGGCCGCGGCGACAAGCGTACTTATCAGATGGATCCGGCCAATGGCGATGAAGCCCTGCGCGAATGCGCGCTCGATGTCGCCGAAGGGGCCGATATGCTGATGGTAAAACCCGGCCTGCCCTATCTCGACATCGTCCACCGCGTGAAGCAGGAATTCAAAATGCCGGTCTTCGCCTATCAGGTCAGTGGCGAATACGCGATGATGAAGGCGGCTGCGGCTAATGGCTGGCTGGATAATGACCGCGTGGTGCTGGAAAGCCTGATGTGCTTCAAGCGCGCTGGCGCTGATGGCGTGCTGACCTATTCCGCCATCGAGGCTGCGCAGTTGCTGCGCAGCTAGTTGCCCCGGGTGCTGAAGAAGGCCTGTCAGGTCTGCTTCCAGAGCCTTCCTGAAGTCCGCGGTTGAGAGGGAAGCGAGCCTGACTGAATAAATATCCGCCGACACATCGACATCCGCATCGGTGGGTCTCGCTTTCGCTCTTGCATTTGAGCCGAACGGACATTGCGAAACCTGCGCGCGGCCGCGGATGAGAAACAACTCTCTCGAGACTGGATTTTTTCGCTTAGTGAACTACCACTAACAATTGACACCCCCCACAAGTAATTCTTGTCGGGCCTCAGGACATGTGCTGGTATTAAGGAAAATGCAGTTTCCAATCTGATAACCGGATAAGGGAGTTCGCATGATGTCCACCAGCACCAGGGGTTTTTCACGTCGCCGTTTCCTTGAAGGCGCTGCAATAGCAACCAGTACATTGGGGATGCCTTTCATTCGAACGGCGCGCGCCGATGCACCAACCTTCAAGGCAGGCGTCATCACCTCACTGTCAGGTGAGAATATTCTCGGCGGCAATCTGACCAAGCGCGGCTATGACCTATGGGCCGACGCTATCAATGCCAAGGGTGGCGTTGAGGTCGCCGGTGAGCGCTTCAAGGTGGAAATGTTCTATGGCGACGACCAGAGCAATCCCGCGACGGGCGCCGATGCGGCTGAGCGACTTATCGTGCAGAATGAGGTCGATGTCCTGTTCGGCCCATATACCAGCGGCTCGACCATTGCCGTGCAGCCGATCTGCCAGAAGTACCAGGTGCCGATGATCTCCGGCTCGGCAGAATCGCCGAATGTGTGGAAGGCAAAGCCCGAATTCAACTTCGGCATTATTCCTGCGGTTGATATCACGGCCGGCAAATCACTGGGTGTGCTGGCCAAGACGGCGAATCCGACGCCCAAGACCATCGCCGTGATTGGCGTCAACGAACCTTTCTCCAAGGAAACCGGCGAAGGCTTCCGGGACGGCGCCAAGGAAGCGGGGCTCGAACTCGTGGCCTATGAGCTTGTGCCCGCCGAAGGCGATCTCACTCCGGTCATCTCCAAAATCTCGGCACTCAAGCCCGACATGGTCGCGGTGGGCGGACACGAGGAACCCCTGATCAACGTGGTCAAGACCTCGAAGTCGCTGAATTTCCGGCCGAAATCGCTGATCATGCATTACGGCGTCACCGATCCTGCCTTCGCCCAGGCTTTGGCCGCAGATGCGGACGGCACCTGTGGTGTCGTCGTCTGGCTGCCGAGCGTGCCCTACAAGGACGACCTTTTCGGCACAGCCAAGGACTTCGCTGAGATGGCACAGAAAAAGTCCGGCCACGAGCCCGATTATACAGAAGCCGGCTGCGCGGCCAGCGGCCTCGTTTTTGGCGATGCCGTCAAACGGCTGGGCAAGAAGCCGGGCCTCAAGCCGGAGGACCGCGTGGCGCTCAAGGATGCCATCACCGAAACGGATCTTCATACCTTCTATGGGCCGATCAAGTTCGAGAAGGACGGCGATCATTTTCACGACAACATTCAACCCGTGCCGGTGCTGGTCCAGATCCAGGGTGGCAAGACCGTCGCGGTGGGACACGAAGCAGGCGCAGGTGCAGCGCTGACCTACCCGCTGCCGGCATGGAAGTGATATCGGCACACAAGTGACGAGGATGGCCGGGAGGCAGAGCCCTGCCCTCCCGGCTTCGTATCCTGCGGCTTCAGGAATTTCCGGAACCTTTAGCGTCATCGGGGATTCTATGCAGCCTGCGGATCGGACCAGGCGGTTGTTCGCATGAAGGGTATTTGCCCGAATCAGGCTTTGCGTCATCCTGTCCAGTAAGCAATCTAAACCGAGGAACGGGGACAGTTGGATCTCTTACTGCAGACCTTGCTCAACGGGCTCTTGATTGGCGGCGTCATCGCCACCTTCACGATCGGGTTTCAGCTCACCTTCGGCGTGTTGCACGTCATTGATTTTGCCGTGGGTGGCTGGGTGGTGCTGGGTGGCTATCTCGCTTACTACATGACCGCCCTGCTGAAACTCGACGGCTTCTTCGCCATACCGGTGGCGTTTCTGCTATTCGGCGCCATCGGTTATCTCATCGGGCCAATCCTCTACAATGTCCGCAACAGTCGGACGGCCCGTCCCGAACTGATGGCGCTGGCGTTGACCTTCGGCCTATTTACCCTGCTGCGCGGTGGCATGCTGACTGTCTGGGGCTTCAACACCCATACCGTACCGACGGCATTAAGCGGCGAAAGCCTGGCGGTCGGGCCAGTAACCGTGCCCATGATCCGCGTTGCCGCAGCTGTCTTTGCCATTGTCATTGCCGGCGGGCTTTTCCTGTTTCTTTACCGCACCCGCTATGGGCTGGCGATCCGTGCGACGGCAGAGAACCGCCAGAACGCAGCGCTGATGGGCGTGAACATCCGGCGCCTCAGCGCCAACGTCTACGGTCTCTATGCCGGCATTACCGCAATGGCCGGCGTGCTGATGGCCGCGATCTTCTCCGTCAATCCCGAGATCGGCCTCCGCTACACGCTGTTCGCCTTCTTCGTCGCCGTGCTGGCGGGCTTAGGATCGGTCGGCGGCGCTTTGGTGGCGGCGCTGATGCTCGGCGTCATCGAAGCCTTCGTGTCGACCTATGTCGGGTCGAGCTATTCGCTGCTGGCGATCTTCGCCACGCTATTCCTGGTGCTGCTGGTGTCCCCGCGCGGGATACTCAGGCGTGGTTTGTGAGGCGGCAAGATATGAAATCACACTGGGCCGACCTCATAATCCTAGTCGTGGTGGTCGTCGTGCTGGCACTGCTGCCCGTACTGGTCAATAACTACTGGCTGCGCATCGCCACCGGCGCGCTGATGTGGGCGGGATTGGCCTGTTCGTGGAACATGCTGGGCGGCTATGCAGGCTACATAAATTTTGGCCAGTCCGCATTCTTTGGCTTGGGCGCCTATACCACGGCGCTGTTGATGGGCGATCCGATAAACCTGCCTTTCTTCGCCACCATACCCGCCGGCATCGCGGTGACTGCGATCTGCGCCATCATCATCGGCGCCCCGACACTGCGCCTGCGCGGCGCCTATTTCGCCATCGCCACCTGGGCTTTCGCCGAGGCACTGACCCAGTTCGCCAATGTCATGGACTTCACCGGGGGGATCGGCGGCCTCAACCTGCCTCCCTTTCTGAACGAGCGCTTCTTCTATTTCACGATGTCCGGTGCGGCGGTGCTGACCTATCTCGTCACCTGGGCGCTGTTCGAGCATTCCCGCTTCGGACTGAAAGTCAAGGCGCTGCGCGACCATGAACCGGCAGCCGAGGCGATGGGGATCAACACGTCGCTGGTGAAGCTGCAGACCTTCGTGTTGAGCGCCGTGACGGCTGCGGTATTTGGCGCGATCTTCGCCTACTGGGTCACCTTCATAAATCCCAAGAGCGTCTTCGGCGGGGACATCACAGACCAGATGGTGGTGATGGTGCTGCTGGGCGGCCTGGGCAGTCTGAGGGGGCCAGCCATTGGCGGTATCGGCCTGTTCGTCGTCAGTCGTCTGATCTGGATGCGCTGGGGCGACACGGCGTTCTATATCGCCATCCTGGGCGCGGCGATCGTGCTGGTCGTGCTGTTCCTGCCCAATGGCATTGCCGGTCTTTTTGCCCGGCGGCCGGCCAAGTCGGTCACGGTCCTGGATAAGGCTGCCGGCAAGCTTGCCGGCACTGGCGAGGGAGGCCGCAATTGAACACGGCGACGACTTCCTCCCCGCCGAGCCAATCGTCGGACCCGATCCTGACGGTGCGCGACCTCTTTCGCCAATTCGGCGGCATCAAGGCTGCCGATGGCGTCAATCTGGAGGTTGGCCGGTGCGAGATCGCCGGCCTCATCGGCCCGAACGGTTCGGGCAAATCGACCCTGTTCAGCCTCGTTGCCGGCACGGTAAAGCCCGATAGCGGCCAGATCCGCTTTGACGGGCGTGAGATCGCCGGCATGAACGCACATCGGATCGCCCGGCTGGGACTGGCTCGCACCTTTCAGATTCCCGCCATGTTCGACAACATGACCGTAACGGAAAACCTGCTGGCGGCGGCGGCGCAAGGCCACTGGCACGGCGCGAAAGACCGAGCGGCCGAGACGCTCTCCCTGCTCAAACTTGATCAGGTCGCCCAGAACCGCGCTTCCGATCTTTCCGGCGGCCAGCAGAAGCTGCTGGAGTTTGGCCGCGTCGTCATGCGACAGGCCTCGCTGATCCTGCTCGACGAGGTAACCGCGGGCGTGCATCCCAATATCCGCAAGATCATCCTCGACGCCATCGCGCGGCTGCGCGAGCGCGGCATCTCCTTCTTCATCATTGAACATGACATGGAAATGGTGCGCAACGTATGCGACCGCATCATCGTGATGGATGCCGGCCGCGTCGTGACAAGCGGCGCCTTCGAGGACATCGTGCGCGATTCCGAAGTTATGCAGACCTATCTGGGACGGCCGCAATGAGTACGCTCGCCGCCGAAAACATCGTCACCGGCTACGGCAAGCAGGAGATCGTCCACGGCGTGTCGTTGACTGCCGAGGCCGGCAAGATCACCTGCATCTTCGGGCCGAACGGATGCGGGAAATCCACCCTGCTCAAGGCGATTGCCGGGGCATTGCCCGTGTGGAGCGGCACGGCCAGCCTGGAGGGCACAACGCTTTCGAACCTGGCCGTGCATGAGATCGTTCGGCGAGGCCTCGTGCTGATGCCGCAGGGCGGCGGCGTGTTCCCGCGCCTGACGGTGATGGAGAACCTGCGCATGGGCGGCTATGCCATTGCCGATAAGCGCGTAGTGGAACGGCGCATCGAGGCGCTGATCGATCAGTATCCGTCGCTGGCGCGGCGGCGGCGCACGGCGGCGGGATCGCTTTCGGGTGGCGAGCAGGCGATGCTCTCGCTCGCACGAGCATTGGTCTCCGAGCCGCGCTTCATCTTGCTGGACGAGCCGTCGGCCGGCTTGTCGCCAGCCATGGTGATCGAGACGCTGGAGCGCATCACCGGGCTGATCGCCCAAGGCATTGGCATATTGATGGTCGAACAGAACATCCGCGAGGCCATGCCCATTGCCGACAAAATCTATATTCTCGCCGCGGGCGAGAAACGCTTTGAGGGCACGCCAAGCGACGTGCGCGACGACCGCCAGATCATGGATATCTATATGGGCGGCGTTTAAGCAGCCGTGATCATCTACGCCGCCGCTGCTGCGGTCAGGAACTGACGAATAGCCACGCGCGGCATCAGGAGACGCAGCCGCCGGTATTTCGACCAATCGATATCGCGAAAGATCGATGCCGGGATCCATGGATCATTGGCAGCGTGAATGAGCAGGGTCGGCCGGTGAATCCCGCCCAGCAAAGGCTTTGCCGAAGACCGCCGGTAGTAGTCATGCGCGGGGATATCGAAGGATTCCGCCATCGGACGCTCCTTCAGCGATGGTCGGCCAACCAGCTGCGGACGATATCGATTTGATCGTCGCTCATCAGGGCCGGAGCGTGACCGATATCCGGGAATGCCACGAAACTCGCTCGCGGGCCACGCTCAGTCATCGCCTGCGCCGTTTCGGCCGAGAGAATGTCGGAGTCAGCGCCGCGGAGAACAAGAACCGGACAGGCAATGCGGTCCCAAATCGACCAGAGATCGACGTCGGCAATGCCGAGCTTCACATTGTCGGCAATGCGCGGATCGTAAGCCAGGCCGAAATTACCATCGGTCAATTTCCGGCTGCCGTAGAGCGCCATATGTGCCCATTGCTGATCCGTCAGCGGACCGAAGGGTGCATGGATCTTACGCAAATGCCGCTCCAGCGCTTCGACCGAGGAAAAACGATAATCCAGCCCGACATAATCCGAGATGCGCTGCAGCGCGGCCTTGCCGATGAAAGGACCGATATCGTTCAACACCAACCGCTTGATTGGCGTGTTGGGTTGTGCTGCCAGCAGCATGCCGATCAACCCGCCCATCGACGTGCCGATCCAATCGATGGCATCCACCTGCAACCGTGCGATCAGGGCGGTCATGTCCGACAAATATTGCGGATAGCCGTAATCGGCCGAATTGGCGAGCCAGTCGCTGGCACCGCGGCCGACGACATCCGGGCAGATTACCCGGCCGTGATCGGCTAAAGCGGCGGCCAGCCGATCGAAGTCATGGCTGTTGCGCGTCAGCCCGTGCACGCAGATGGTGACGGGTCCGGCGGATGACGGATCGCCCCAGTCGAGAAAAGCGACATGATGAAAACCGGCCGAACTGAGGCCGAGAAACCGATCTTGTCGTGCTGTCACCGGGCGCGGCGTCATCAATCAAGGTGCATCAGCGCTGTTGCGACAAGGGCTCGTCATGCACTGTCACCAGCGTTTCGGGATAGAAGCCATTGAAACGGGTGGCTAGCGCATGGGAATACGCGCCGACGCGATCGATCTCGATCCAATCCCCCTCCTCCACATCCGCCGGCAGGCTGAAAGTCGATGGCAGAACATCAAGCGAGTCACAAGTCGGCCCGTTCATGGTGAACTCCCGCATCTCGGTTGAAGGCTCGCCCTTCAACCGCAACAGCCGGGCCGGCAGACGGATGCCCGCATCCACCATTTCCGACAACGAGCCGTAAATGCCATCATTGATGTAGAGCTGATCATCCTTGCGCAACTGCACCTGCACGACCAGCGAAATGCCATGTGCAACCAATGCCCGGCCGGGCTCGCACATCAGCACGCAGTCGCGGCGCAGGCGCAAAGCCTTCACCCCTTCCTCGATCTCGTGGATAAAGTCCTCCAGTGGCGGCATATTGGTGCCGATATATTCCGCTGGGAATCCCCCGCCGATATCGAGACCGGCGAGATCGACCTTGGCTTTTTCCATCACCTCGCCAACCAGCCTCAGTGCGACGCCATAGGCGCCGGGAACCACGCATTGCGATCCCACATGAAATGCGATGCCGACCTGGCAGCCGCGTGACTTCGCTTCCCGCAACATTGCCGCCGCTTCGTCGGGCTCGGCGCCGAATTTTGCAGAGAGATGATAGAAAGCACCTTCGACAGGTGGTGTCTTAACCCGGACGAAGATCGTGACGCCTTCGCCGCCATCGGTTTCATCTAGAATCTTATCCAGCTCGCGCGGGTGATCGATTACATAGGTATCGACGTTGTAGACTCGTGAAGCCGTGCCGATGACGGCGCGCCCCTTCACCGGATGCATGAAATAGCAGGCTGCATCGGGAAAGCCTTCGCGCACCTGGGCGATTTCCGGCAACGAGGCCGTGTCGAAATGACGGATGCCGGCGCGGTACAGCGCCTTCAACACTTCCGGATGGGGATTGCATTTCACCGCATAGAGCACGCGGCCGGGAAACAGTTCGAGAAAACGCTTCACCGTATCGGCGATAACCTTCGGACGCAGACAATAGACCGGGTAACTCGGGGTCAGTGCCTCCACCATGGCGCGCACTGTGGGAAATTCCTTGGCCATCCTTAGCTTTAAACCTCCGCTGCCAAGCTGGGACGATGCGACCGGCCTGACCCTGAATTGCACCATAAACGGCGGAAAAGCTGCACCTTCTGAATCGGCTTTTAACCCATCGATTTGGACTTGTCATCCTACTGGATAGGCGTAGCCGCCCTTTGCAGCTTCGGATGGACGATTATATGACAATCGGCGCAGTCCAGATTGTCAGACCGGCCGGACGGGATTAAGCTCGTTCCATGACACAGCATGACGATCATCACCATCACGATCATACGCATGACGAAGCTGGCTCGGCTCTCTCGGACATCGCCTTGCGGGTTCGGGCGCTGGAAACGGTCCTGTCGGAAAAAGGCTATGTCCAGCCTGGCGTGATCGACGCCATCGCCGAAACCTACGAGACGAAGATCGGGCCGCGCAACGGCGCGCAGGTCGTTGCCAGGGCCTGGAGCGATCCCGAATACCTGGAACGCCTGCGGCAAGACGCCACCACCGCGATCGCCGAGCTTGGTTTCGTGGGCCGGCAGGGCGAGCATATGGTGGCGGTTGAGAATACGCCGACGCAGCATAACCTTGTCGTGTGCACCTTATGCTCCTGCTATCCGTGGCCGGTTCTTGGCCTGCCGCCGGTTTGGTACAAATCGGCACCCTATCGGGCCAAAGCGGTCATCGATCCGCGCGGCGTCCTGGCCGATTTCGGTGTGACCCTGCCGGCGGAAACCAAGATCCGGGTTTGGGATTCAACGGCGGAGCTCCGCTATCTGGTCATCCCGATGCGGCCGGCCGGCACCGATGGTTGGAGCGAAGAAAGGCTGGCCTCCCTGGTCACCCGGGATTCCATGATCGGCGCCGGCCTGGCGTTGCCGGCGGGAGAAGGTGCATGAACGGGGCGCAAGATCTCGGCGGCATGATGGGTTTCGGGCCCGTTCTGCCCGAACCGAATGAGCCGGTTTTCCACGCCGATTGGGAAAAGCACACGCTGGGCCTCACACTGGCCGCCAGTGCGCTGGGCGAATGGAATATCGATATTGGCCGCCATGCGCGCGAGAGCCTGCATCCGGCAGACTATCTGTCCTCGAGCTATTACGAGATCTGGTTCAAAGGCTTGATAAAGCTGCTGGCCGAGCGCGGGATGCTGACGCCGGCCGAATTGGAGGCCGGCCACAGTTTGCAGGCCCCGGCCGCGACCAAACGTCCGGCCCTCGCTGCGGCTCATGTACCTGCGGCCCTGACCACAGGTGGGCCTTGCGATCGTCCGGTCGAACGGCCCGCCCTGTTCTCCGTCGGCGAGAAGGTGCGTACCCGTAATATGAACCCCGTCGGTCATACGCGGCTGCCGCGTTATGCCCGCGGCAAAACCGGCATTATCGAGCGCGTGCATGGCGGCTTCGTTTTTCCCGATACCAATGCGCATCGCGCCGGTGAAAATCCGCAATGGGTTTATTCCGTGGTCTTCACGGGACCAGAGCTCTGGGGCGACGGCGCGGATGCCGGCTTGACGGTCGCTCTTGATTGCTGGGAATCCTATCTTGAGCGTCTCTAAGCAATCTGCTCCCGCTGATCCTTCGATTCTTGCCGCCTTGCCGACAATACCGCGCCAAGGTGATACGCCAGTTTTCCAGGAACCGTGGCAGGCGGAAGCCTTCGCCATGGCGGTTGCCTTGCATGAAGGCGGGCTTTTCTCCTGGAGCGAATGGGCGGCTGCGTTGGCGAAGGAAATCAAGGCAGCGCAAGCTGCAGGCGATCCTGATCTGGGCGACAGCTATTATCGGCATTGGCTGGCAGCGCTCGAGCGGCTGGTCGTCGAGAAGAACATCGCCAGCAGGCAGCAATTGGACTTGACCAAAACGGCCTGGGACCGCGCTGCCCGGGCGACGCAGCATGGCCAGCCGATCCTTATCGAGAACGACCCAGACCGGATTCGATGACCTTACGTCATTGGATCCTGAGCCTGGCACTTGGCCTGGTGCTGATCGTCGCGATTGCGATCGGCGGTGGCTATCTCTGGCTGCGCAGTTCCCTGCCGCAGATCGACGGTGACATCACGGTTGCCGATAAAAATTTACAGCACAGCGTGACCATCGGCCGGGACCGTTACGGCATGGTGGAGATCAGAGCCGAGACCGACCAGGACGCTGCTTTCGCCCTAGGCTTCGCTCATGCCCAGGACCGGCTGTTTCAGATGGATTCGATGCGGCGATATGGCAGTGGCCGCCTTTCGGAGATCATTGGCCCGGCCATGCTCGCCACTGACCGCAGGATGCGCATCCTTGGCCTGCAACATCAGGCGGAGGCGCAGTATCAATCGGCAAGCGCCAATCTGCGCCATCTGCTCGATGCCTATGCTGCCGGGGTCAATAGTTTCGTGACGCAGCAACGCGGCGCATTGCCACCGGAATTCCTGCTGTTGCGCTATCGGCCGGAACCCTGGTCGCCGGTCGACAGTCTGATCTGGGGACGCTTGATGGCGTTGCAGCTCAGTGGCAATTGGCGCGACGAATTATTCAATGCGCGGCTGGAGCAAAAGGTACCGCCCGCGCTATTCGATCTGTTGACCGATCGTACTTCGCAATCCGCATCGATCGACTGGCTCGGACGCAGCCGGGCTGCATCGAACAACTGGGTGATCTCCGGCAAGCTGACGGCGTCAGGCAAACCGATCCTCGCCAATGATCCACACCTTGGCCTGACTGCACCATCCCCCTGGTATCTTGCCCGCATCGTCACCCCGGGCCGCGTTTTGACCGGGGCAACGGCGCCGGGTCTCCCGTTGCTGGTCATCGGCACCAACGGCAAAGTCGCCTGGGGCTTCACCACCACGACCAGCGACACCGAAGACGTCTTCGACGAACGTTTAAGCGCCGATGATCCGACGCGATACGACACGCCGGACGGCCCCAAAGCTTTCGAAACACGGGATGAACGGATCAAGGTCAAAGGCGAATCGGATGTCGTGCTGACGGTTCGTCACACGCGGCATGGGCCGGTCATCAGCGATGCCGGCGACGTCTCACCCGAGCCCGGCCATGTCCTGGCCTTGGGCTGGGCCGCCTTGCAACCGGGTGACCGGACGCCGGATGCGCTCTTAGCCATGAACCGTGCGGCGAATGCGGCCGATTTCGAAAAAGCGTTACGCGATTTTGCTGCGCCGCAGCAGAATATTGTCTTCGCCGATGTCGCGGGCGAAATCGGCTTTGTCGCGGCCGGCAGGGTTCCGATCCGGCGGCAGCTTTATGACAAATCCCTGCTGCCAGTTCCCGGTTGGACCGGCGCGACGGATTGGACCGGTATGATCGATTTCGATGCCTTGCCGCAACTGCACGACCCGCAAGCGGGTTGGATCGCGACGGCCAATAACGATGTCTCCGCCTATGCCAAAGGTGGTTTCTTTGGTATCGGCTGGGACAGCGATGCCCGCTATCGGCGGATTGCCAACGTTCTGACCCAGTCGTCGAATCCGCTCGATTTGCTTCAGACCGTGAAGCTGCAGAGCGATATCGAATCGACCCCATTGAGAGATGCCGTACGCTCCTGGCTGCCGCAAACGACTGGCGGCGCACATGCCGATATCGTCGCTGCACTTGGCGCCTGGGACGGCCGGATGGATCGCCAGCGGCCGGAACCGCTGATCGCGACCGCATGGCTGGATCATCTGGCGCGTCGTATCTTGGCCGATGATCTTGGCCCGCTTTTTGACGATTGGTGGTTCTGGCAGATCGACAGTCTGCGGCACGTGATGTCGGAGCAAGCCTGGTGCGACGATAGCAGGACGTCCCCGGTCGAGACCTGCCGGCAGCAGGTCGACTTGGCATTGAACGATGCCTTGGAGGAGCTCACTCAACATTACGGCGCGAATTGGCGGAAGTGGCAATGGGGTGATGCGCACCGCGTCAGCTTCGCCCATCCGATCTGGCGAAATGTACCCCTGCTGCGGGACTGGCTCGATGCCAAGCTGCCGACCGACGGCGACAATGCTACGGTTTCGCGCGGCTCGCCGCTACCCTCGCAAGGTGACGGGCTCTATCCCCATATCCACGGCGCGACGTTACGCTTCGCGATCGACCTGGGCAAACCTGATCAGCCGCTTTTCGCCTTGGCCGGCGGTCAATCAGGTAACCCGCTTTCTTCCCATTACGACGATCTGCTGACGGCATGGCGGGACGGCGATGTCCGGCCTATCCTGCAATCAGTGACACACCAGATAACCCTCAAACCAGCAACCAGCGTGCAATGATGACCGTGCCGTCGACCGACCCTGCCTCTGCGACCTCCGCCGCGACCTCGCAAACTCCGGCTCAACACGTTCCGGACCTTGCCGATATCCGCGAGGCTGCCAAGACCATCGCCGGCGAAGTCGTGTTGACGCCTTGCGTCCAGGCCCCCCGCCTGGCCGCCCAGCTCAGTGTCGCTGATCTGTACCTCAAGTTGGAAAACCAGCAGTTTACCGGCTCGTTCAAGGATCGCGGCGCGCTCAACAAGCTTAAAAGCCTGACTCCCGAGGAAGCCAAGCGCGGCGTCATTGCCATGTCGGCCGGCAATCATGCACAGGGTGTCGCCTATCATGCCCAACGGCTCGGCATTCCGGCCACCATCGTCATGCCGGAAGGCACACCTTTCACGAAAATCGAGCGCACCGCCAGTTTCGGACCGCGGGTCATCCTGCAAGGCGAAGGCATCGATGCTGCCGCGACCTATGCGCGGGAGGTTGCGGCCCAGGAGAATCTTGTTTTCGTCCATCCCTACGACGACCCCTATATCGTTGCTGGACAAGGCACGGCGGGATTGGAGATCCTGGAGCAAGCAGGCGATCTCGATTGCCTGATCATTCCGATCGGCGGGGGCGGCTTGATCAGCGGCATCGCCACGGCGGTGAAGGCATTGAAGCCGGAGATTGAAATCTACGGCGTCGAATCGGCACTTTATCCCTCGATGCATCATGCGGTGAACGGCCTCGCCCCGGCCAATGGCGGTCAGACCATCGCCGAAGGCATCGCCGTCAAATCACCGGGCGCCCTCACCCGCAGCATCGTCGAGCGTCTGGTGAAGGATGTGCTGCTGGTCGATGAAATCGCCCTCGAACGGGCGGTACATATGCTGGTCGAAACCCAGCGCATCGTTGCCGAAGGCGCCGGCGCTGCCGGCCTGGCAGCGCTGATCGCTTATCCCGAACTGTTCCAGGGCCGCAAGGTCGGCTTGGTGATCTGCGGCGGCAATATCGATGCGCGCGTCTTGGCTCAGGTCATGATGCGCGGCCTGGTGCGGGAAGGCCGCATCGCGACCCTTCGGATCGAAATTGCCGATCAGCCGGGCGTGCTGGCAAGCGTTGCCAAGCTGATCGGATCGACCGGTGCGAACATCATCGAGGTGCATCATCAGCGCATGTTCTTCGACCTGCCGGTCAAGCGCGCGGATATCGATGTTTCCTTGGAAACTCGCAATCCGGCCCATGTCGACGATATCATCGCCCGGCTGAAGGAAGCCGGATTCCTCACGCGTCGCCTCTCCAGCCATTCCACCGAAGGGTGAGTCCGGCAGGTTAATTTTCGCAATTTCTGGTTCCGCAGCCTAACCAGTTTTTAACTAACTTGGTTAATCTTGGCCTAGTCTTTCAATCCTTGGGTTGCCGGAAGCAGATTCATGCTGATTATCATTGGCGCCGTTGTCGTTCTGGGCTGTGTTGCCGGCGGTTATCTTATGGCCGGCGGCCATTTCATCGTCCTGCTGCAATGGAACGAGTTCCTCATCATTCTTGGGGCGGCCACCGGTGCCTTTATCACCTCAAATACAAAAGCCAATATCAAACAGACGCTTAAGGGCCTGAAACGCGCCCTCAAGGGGCCTTCATATAAGAAATCAGATTACGTTGAGCTGCTCAGCGTCCTTTATCAGGTTTTCAAGGTCGCCAAGACCAAAGGCATGCTGGCGCTGGAACAACATGTCGAAAAACCGGATGAGAGCCAGCTTTTCGGCCAGTTCCCCAAATTCCAGGGCGATCACCATGCCATGGAATTTCTGTGCGACTATTTGCGCTTGATGACCCTCGGCACGGAAAATCCCAATGAGGTGGAAACCCTCATGGATGCCGAGCTTGAAACCCATCATGAGGAACTGCACGGCGCAACGCATGCGCTGCAGACCATGGCGGACGGCATGCCCGCGCTCGGTATCGTCGCCGCCGTGCTCGGCGTTATTCACACCATGGGCTCGATCACCGAGCCGCCGGAAGTGCTCGGCCACCTGATCGGCGCGGCGCTCGTCGGTACTTTCTTCGGCGTGTTGTGCTCCTATGGCTTCGTGGCTCCTCTGTCAAACGCAGTCAAAGGTGTCGATGAGGTCGATGCCAAGTATTACCAGTGCATGAAGAACGGCATGCTAGCCCATATGCAGGGCTATCCGCCGGCCGTCTCGGTGGAATTCGCACGCAAGGTGATCAACTCGACGGAACGCCCGACATTCTACGAGGTCGAACAGGCCGTCAGCACCCTCCCGCCGATCTGACCGGGCTGAGCGATCGCCGTGGCCGACGAACGTCCAATCATCATCAAGCGGATCAAGAAATCCGCACCCGGCCATCATGGCGGCTCGTGGAAAGTCGCCTATGCCGATTTCGTGACCGCGATGATGGCATTCTTCCTGCTGCTGTGGTTGTTGAGTGCGGTCACCGAGGAACAGAAGCGCGGCATTGCCGATTATTTTCGGCCGACTCTGGCGCCGCAGGAAAACCAGGGCCAGACCATCATCCTGGAGGGCCAGCCGGCCATCATGCAGGCGACCCAGGGCTCCACTGGTGCTGAATCGGATGTCGATGCCGACAGCGAGGGCGCCAATACAAGCGACGGCGCCGCAAACAATGCCGAGCCGGCGAAGAATACCGAAAAGCCGGTCAGCGAAGAAGAGGCCCGCGACGTTGTCGCCAAGGCTGAGCAGAAGCAATTTGAACAGGTGAAGCTGCAGATCCAGGAAGCGATCAAGCAGTCGCCTGAACTGCGCGACCTGCAGAACAACCTGCTGATCGACCAGACACCGGAAGGCCTGCGCATTCAGCTGATCGATCGCGACAAGGTTTCCATGTTCGCCTCAGGCAGCGCGGTGATGAACCAGCGCAGCCGCGACTTGCTGCAGAAGGTGGCACAAACCATTCGCAGCTTGCCGAACAAATTGTCGATCTCCGGCCATACCGATGCAGCGCCCTATGCCGGCGTGAACGGCTATACCAACTGGGAGCTCTCCAGCGACCGGGCGAACGCCTCGCGTCGCGGTCTGGTGGAGGACGGCATCGATCCGAACCGGGTGCAGGCAGTCAATGGCAAGGCGGCCACCGAGCCGCTCGATCCGAAAGATCCGCTGGCGCCCTCCAATCGACGCATCAGCATCATCCTGCTGCACACCGTGCCGCCGGTTCCCCAGACGCAAGGCCAGCTCCAGAACGACCGCAAACAGCGCGAGGCGGCGCAACGAGCGGCCGCCATCGGCGACCCTGCCGCCCGCGCCAATGTGCCCAAGATCGTTCCGCCGGCAACATTGCAGAAAGAATAAGGGTGTTTGCGGAACGGTCGCCTGGCTTGGCTTCGCGCTGAAAATGCCCCTACTTGCGATCAGGTCCGATCTTGCCAATATGAAGCTCATCCGATCCAGTTGACGGCAGATCGACGTGAGCGAGCGACCATACTCTTCCATCATCCTGCGGCCCGGTTCATCCGATGCCCCGACGACCGAGGCATTGCAGCGGCCCGAATTGTTCGAGGGCATCTTGTTTCGGCGCTGCATGGCCTTCTTCATCGACTGGGTGGTGCTGTTCTGTCTGTTCGCGCTGGGCCACCTGGCGACCTGCACCACCGCCGTCATCACTTTCGGCACGCTGACGCCGATGATGGTCCTCGCCGTCAGCTTGCTGCCGATCATTTACGGCACCTGTACGGTCGGCGGATCATCGCATGCCACACCCGGCATGCGGGCGATGGATCTCACAGTCCGGACTTGGGACGGGCGGCGCCCGGGTCTTATTCAGGCCCTGCTGATGACGATCCTGTTTTATGCGACCACCGTGCCGACCGGAGGCCTGGTCCTGTTGATCGCCCTGTTCGACCGGCGGCTGCGATGCCTCCACGATCATCTGTCAGGCCTGGTGATGGTCCGGCGCAGTGTCATCGGCGCGGTCTGACTTCCTGCCAGGCTCCAAAGCTTGCTCGAACGGCACTTGCCGAGACAGGGATGAGACAACGGCTGCGACATGGGCTGGCAGGAAACATTTAATTCTCATAGAATTGCCCTATGAGCGTTTATAGCCGCGGCTTCCCGATCCCTTTCCTGGTCACCACTGAGGTGCCTTGCCCATATCTGCCCGATCGGCAGGAGCGGAAGATCATTACTGAATTGGGCGGTGGGCAGGCGCCGGAATTATTCGAATTGCTCTCCCATGCCGGGTTCCGCCGCAGCCACGGCATCGCGTATCGTCCCGCCTGCCCCGGCTGCCAGGCTTGCGTGCCGGTCCGTATTCCGGTGCGGGATTTTGTCTGGACGCGGTCGCTGCGCCGGATCTGGAAGCGAACAGCGGACCTGACAGCGACAGTCTCCGAGAACATTCCGACCCAGGAACAATACGATCTCTTCTCGCGCTATCTCGAAGCCCGGCATAATGACGGCGAGATGGTCGGCATGGGCCCCCAGGATTACGGCAGCATGGTAGCCGACAGCCCGGTCGACACGCGTCTGGTCGAATTCCGCGATCCAGCCGACCGGCTGATCGCCTGCTGCCTGACGGATTGGGGCGCCGACGGGATTTCCGCAGTGTACAGCTTCTTCGATCCGACCCGCGCTGAAGACAGCCTCGGGAGTTTCATCATCCTGTGGTTGGTCAGCGAAGCCAGCCGGCAGGACCTAGCCTATATCTATTTGGGCTATTGGGTCGCCGGCAGCCGGAAGATGGCTTACAAGGCACGTTTCCAGCCTATGGAAGCTTATGGTCCGGACGGCTGGCAACGCCTGCCCGAAACCGGACCCGGCGGTGTTTGATCCATCCATTCGTTCCCATTTTCCACGGACCATCCTAATTGCCCGCGGCGGTTGCTCGGCTGTTTCATTGCTTGGTCGAGCTTGTTAGGGTATGACCCTGCGCAGGAACAATAATGGCGGCCGAAACATTGAGGCATGTGGAACGGCCTGCCATTCCGACTTGACGGAGGTCATGAGTTTATGAAGCGCCGCAATTTCCTGACAGGTGCCGGGGTGGCCGCCGGCGCTGCCTTGGCGACGTCCTTTCCCAAGCCGACCATCGCGCAGGACAAGATGGAATGGAAGATGGTCACGAGCTGGCCGAAGGGCCTGCCGGGCCTTGCGACCGGCGCTGAACGCCTGGCCGACCGGATCGGGAAGCTGAGCGGCGGCAGGCTCACCGTCAAGGTCTATGCCGGCGGTGAACTGGTGCCGGCTTTCGGCTGTTTCGATGCGGTGTCCCAGGGAACCGCTGAGATGGCCCATGACGCCGCGTATTACCATATCAACAAGATCTCGGCCGCCGGGTTCTTCACCTCTGTTCCCTTCGGCATGACGGCGAATGAGCTGAACGGTTGGATCTATTTTGGCGGCGGTCAGGAATTGTGGGATGAGCTGTTCGCCGCCTTCGGCGTTAAGTCGTTCCTGGCCGGCAATACCGGGGTGCAGATGGGCGGCTGGTTCCGCAAGGAGATCAAATCTCCGAAAGATTTTCAGGGCCTGAAATTCCGGATGCCTGGCCATGGCGGAGAGGCCCTGGCCAAGCTCGGCGCCACTGTGGTGCAACTGCCCGGCGCCGAGATCTTCGGCAACCTGCAGTCGGGCGCCATCGACGGCGCCGAATGGGTCGGGCCGTATAACGACCTGTCGCTCGGCTTCTATAAGATCACCAAGCTCTATTACTGGCCGGGTTTCCAAGAGCCCGGCTCGGCCCTGCAATGCATGGTCAACAAGGGCAAATACGATGCCCTGCCGGAAGAATTGAAGCAGATCGTGGCAGCGGCCTGCGCGGCCGAGAACGACATCATGCTGGCGGAGTTCAACGGCCGCAGCCCGGCGGCCCTCTCAACCTTGGTGAATGAACACAAGGTCGAGTTGAAACAATTCCCCAAGAGTGTCCTTTTGGCCCTCGGTACGGCTTCTGGCGAAGTCATGCAGGAACTGATCGACAAGGGCGACGAGATCACCCAGCGGATCGCCAAGTCCTATTTCAAGTTCCGCCGGGAGGCTAAAAATTACACCAAGATCACTGAAATCGCCTATGCCACGTCCCGCGACCTGAATTTCCGCTATCCGCAGGGCTGAGCGCCATGGTGGCGGTATGGCCATTCGCAAAAGCCGGGTCCAGAACCCGGCTTTTTTTATCGGCGCTAAGCCCTGTCCCTGGCGCGAATAGATGCTTGATCCACCTGCCGATGCCGCTATGAATCAGGGAGTGGGTTTGAGGGAGCAAACAGAATGACCGAAGTGACGGTAGCCGCCACGCAATTCGCGTGCGAGACGTCGATCGAGCGTAACGTTGCCAAGGCGGAGGAAATCGTGCGTCGGGCGGCGTCCCGGGGCGCGCAGATCATTGTCCTGCAGGAGCTCTTCGAAACCCACTATTTTTGCAAGGATGAACGCAAGGCGATGTTCGCCCTGGCGCGGCCGGTCGATGATCATCCCACCATCGCCCGCATGCAGGAACTGGCCCAAAGCCTGAAGGTCGTCCTGCCGGTCAGCTTTTTCGAGCGGGCCAACAATGCCTATTACAACTCGCTGGTCATGATTGACGCCGACGGCGAGATCATGGGGCTTTATCGCAAGTCACATATCCCCGATGGGGTAGGCTATGAGGAGAAGTTCTACTTCAATCCTGGCGATACCGGTTTCCGGGTCTGGGATACCATGTATGGCCGGATCGGCGCCGGCATCTGCTGGGACCAGTGGTTTCCCGAATGTGCAAGGTCAATGGTCCTGCAAGGCGCAGAGATTCTCATCTACCCGACCGCCATCGGAAGCGAACCGCTGGATCCGAAATATTCCAGTGCTGAACATTGGCAGCGTGTCATGCAGGGCCATGCGGGCGCCAATATGGTGCCCCTGGTCGCCAGCAACCGCATCGGCAGTGAAATCGGCGAAAGCTGCTCCCTCACCTTCTATGGCCGATCCTTTATCGCCGATCAGCTGGGCGCGATCGTCGCCGAAGCCGGTGACGAGGAGGCCATCCTGCTGGCCAAATTCGATCTCGACGTGATTAGAACTCAGCGCGCGGGTTGGGGGCTTTTCCGTGACCGCCGTCCCGAACTTTATACAACTCTGATGACATTGGACGGACAGAACTGGACCGAATAAGCACGACCTCGGCGCGTAAAGGAGACTCGTGGCTGTTCTCTTTCCGCTTCGGAGACAAACTCAGATTTTGACAAGAAAAAACCAGTTAACCTGCTTATTTTACTGTATAAAGTGGTAAATACTCTGGTGGCTCAAGCTGTCGGCGAGCACAGCTAATTGACAGTTTTTGTCGAGCAGAGCGAAAATGACCACCGGATGCTAAAACACGCAGAATGAGGTTCGTGGGCCGGCTGGCTGCCGGATCAAGTTCGGCGTGATAAGAAATAAAACCACGATCAAAAGTGCCTTGGAGGGATACGATCTTGAGCAAATTCAAATTAGGTGCCGTGGCTTTCGTCTCGGTTTTGCTGCTCGCAGCTTGCGGTGAAAAGAAAGAGCAGTCGCAGGGCGAACAGAGCAGTGCGACCGAGCAACAGTCGCAGCAGCAGCCTGCCGCTGAGCAGCAGGCCGCGGCGACCCCGAGTGGCGGTGACAGCGAAAAGCAAGTCAACGTCTATAACTGGTCCGATTATATCGGCGAGCACACCGTCGAGAATTTCCAAAAAGAAACCGGCATCAAGGTTCAGTACGACGTCTACGATTCCAACGAGACGCTTGAGGCCAAGCTGATGGCCGGCAATACCGGCTATGACGTCGTGGTGCCCAGCGGCGCCTTCCTCGGCCGCCAGATCAAAGCCGGCATCTATCAGAAGATCGACAAGTCGAAGCTAAAGAATTACGGCAATATCGACCCGCAGATCCTCGAAGCGCTGAAGGCTTTCGACCCGAATAACGAATACGCGGTCCCCTATTTCTGGGGAACGGTCGGCATCGGCGTGAATGTCGACAAGGTGAAGGAGCGTTTGGGCGACAACGCGCCGATCGACAATCTCGATCTGCTGTTCAAGCCGGAATTTGCCGCCAAGTTGAAGGATTGCGGGATCGCCATGCTGGATTCGCCGTCGGATGTCATGCCGATGGTTTTTGCCTATATGGGTAAGGATCCGCATACCAAATCGGCCGAGGATTACGCGGCAGCCGAGAAGCTGTTCCAGAGCATCCGTCCCTATATCAAGTATTTCCACTCCTCCAGCTACATCAACGATCTCGCCAATGGCGAGCTCTGCGCCGTGCTGGGTTGGAGCGGTGACGTCTTCATTGCCGCCTCGCGCGCCGACGAAGCCAAGAACAACAACCACATCGAATATCATATTCCGGTGCAGGGTTCGTTGCTCTGGGTGGACTCGCTGGCGGTGCCGAAGGATGCCAAGCACCCTGATAATGCACTCAAGTTCATCGACTATCTGCTCGATCCCAAGGTGGCGACGGATGGCGTCAATTATGTGACCTATTCGAGCTCCGTGAAGATCGATTTGATGCCCGGCGTCGATAAGGAGATTTCCGGTAACCCCGGCATCTACCCGACCCCCGAGGTCAAGAAGAAGCTCTTCTCGGATGTGATCGCCGATGCCGATACCGAGCGGCTCCGGACCCGGACCTGGACGACGATTAAGACCGGCCAGTAAGGTGCCGGTGATATCCTAAGTTAAAGCGCCCCGCCCCGGCGGGGCGCTTTTTCGTTAGGACCAGGATTTTTTGAACGAAGAATCAAATTTTACCCACATTACCGTCACGAGTGGTTGACAATGTGCCGGCGGGAAGGCTCAGATAGATGGGCAAGCCAGCGTGGCAAACAATGAAAACAAAGGTACACGCTTGCTGCAATGCCGCATACTGGGAGGTCATTTAAGATGAAAGTAGCACTGCGTGGCGCAGCGATGTCCTGCGTCCTCCTGCTCGCTGCCTATGGGTCTCAGGCAAGCGCGCAAGAAACTGCCACATCCACACCCCTCGCCACGCAGGCCGTCACGGCCGCAACCAAGGCCGCAACGAAGGCTGCTGGCGATATCGGTTTACAAAGCATCGTCACCGCTGCTGGCGATGTCGATACGGATGCGGAGAAAGAACTTAATATCTACAACTGGTCGGATTATATCGGCGAACACACGGTCGAGAATTTCACCAAGGAATATGGCATCAAAGTTCATTACGACACCTATGACAGTAATGAGACCTTGGAAGCCAAGCTCATGGCCGGCCATACTGGCTATGACCTAGTGTTCCCTTCCGCCAATAATTTCGCCCGCATGATCAAGGCGGGTATTTTTTTACCCCTGGATAAGTCGAAGCTGACCAATCTTTCGAACATGGATCCCACCATCGCGAAGATCGTGTCTGACTCGGCGGATCCCGGCAACAAATATGCCGTCACGTATATGTGGGGCACCAACGGCTTCAGCTACAATGTCGATATGATCAAGAAGCGCATGCCGGATGCGCCGCTCGACAGCCTGAAGATGATCTTCGATCCGGCGATTCTGTCGAAGTTCACGGATTGCGGCGTCAGCTTCCTGGACTCCCCGGAAGACGTCGTGCAGCTCGCCCTGCTCTATATCGGCAAGAGCCCAGTCTCGCAGAATCCGGATGACATCAAGGCAGCTTTCAAGATGCTTGCTAAGGTCCGGCCCTATATCACGATGTTCGACTCCCAGGGCTATCTGAACGCCCTGCCGAATGGCGACCGCTGCATCGCGATGAGCTGGTCGGGCGACTATGCAACTGCCCAGACTCGCGCCGATGAAGCCGGTAAGGACATCCATCTGGCCTACACGGTGCCGAAGGAAGGCGCCAATGTTTGGTTCGACGGCATGCTGATCCCGAAGGACGCGCCACATCCTAAGAATGCGCTTCTTTTCCTGAATTACATGATGCGGCCGGAGGTGATCGCCGACACCACCAATTACATCAACTACGCCAATGCCAATGCCAAGGCGACGCCCTTGGTCAATAAGGAGATCACCAGCAATCCGGCGATTTACCCCGATGCCGAAACCATGAAACGGCTGTATCCCGCCGTGGAGCGCAAAAATGACATCCAGCGCATCCTCACTCGGGAATGGACCCGTTTTAAGGCCGGGCAGTAAGATTTTTGGTCGACGTCTCCGTCAGGACGCCTAAGATCAGGTGTCCTGACGGAATTCTATGTTTGTTAATCAGGTAGGATCATGGCTGCAGAGAAACAGAAGCCGCAATCGACACACACCCTTTGGAACGATCCGCAAGCGGTACCCTATATCCGGATTGAGAACGTCACCAAGAGGTTCGGCGACTTTACCGCCGTCGATAATGTCTCGTTGAACATCTATCGCGGCGAGCTGTTTTCCCTGCTCGGCGGCTCGGGCTGCGGCAAGACCACTTTGCTGCGGATGCTGGCCGGTTTCGAAACGCCGACCACTGGCAAGATCTTCATCGACGGGGTCGATATGGCCGGCATCCCGCCCTACGAGCGGCCAACCAATATGATGTTCCAGTCATATGCCCTGTTTCCGCATATGACCGTAGAGCACAATGTTGCTTTCGGCCTGAAGCAGGATGGCGTCAAGGACGCGGAGATCAAACAGCGCGTCGCCGCAATTCTCGAACTGGTCAAGCTGACCCAGTTCGCCAAGCGTAAGCCGCACCAACTTTCCGGCGGTCAACGGCAGCGTGTCGCCCTCGCCCGCTCGCTGGTCAAGCAGCCGAAGTTGCTGCTGCTCGATGAGCCGCTGGGCGCGCTCGACAAGAAGCTGCGCGAAGCGACGCAGTTCGAATTGATGAATATTCAGGATCGCCTGGGCATCACCTTCATCGTCGTGACCCACGATCAGGAAGAAGCCATGACGCTCTCCACCCGGATCGGCGTCATGAATGCCGGCGAGATCGTCCAGGTCGGCACGCCGCAGGAGATTTACGAATACCCGAATAACAAGATGGTCGCGGACTTCATCGGCTCGGTCAACCTGTTCGAGGGGCGAATCGTCGAGGACGAACCCGGTCACGTCCTGATCAATTCACCCGAAGCCGGCGGCGATATTTATATCGATCACGGTATTTCCAGCGCACCGGGGGCCAAGGTCTGGGTCGCGCTGCGGCCGGAAAAGATCCACCTCTCCAAAGAGAATGTCCAGCAGCCAAACAACTGCCTCAAGGGCGTGGTCAAGGGCATTGCCTATATGGGCAATCTGTCGATCTATCTGATCCAGCTCGATAGCGGCAAACAGATCAAGGTGACGCAGCAGAACCAGCTTCGTTCGGCGGAGCAAGCGATCGATTGGGATGATCGCGTAAGCCTGACCTTCCATCCCAACAGTCCCGTCGCGCTGCTGAGCTGAGACCATGACAAGCGATAGCACATCTTCCCTGCCAGCCGGCGATGTCGGCAAGACCGGGATCGCCCGCCTCATGCCTTTTTCGGGAGGCCTGCATGCGTTCCTGCTGAAAATCGGCCTCTCGCCGCGGAACTGCGTCATCCTGGTGCCTTATATCTGGCTCACGCTGTTCTTCCTGGTGCCGTTCTTCATCGTCTTGAAGATCAGCTTTGCCTATATGACGATCGCGCAGCCGCCCTTCACCCATTTCTCGGAGACAGGGCATCTCAGCCTCAATATCAGCGACAGCTACGGCCGGCTGATCAGCGATCGCCTCTATATCGACTCATATCTCAATGCCATCAAAATGGCGGCGATTTCGACCGTGCTCTGCCTGTTGCTGGGTTATCCCATGGCCTACGGCATGGCGCGGGCAAAACCATCGACCCGCAACATCCTGCTGATGCTGGTCATCCTGCCGTTCTGGACCTCGTTCCTGATCCGCGTCTATGCCTGGATCGGCCTCCTGAAGAATAACGGCGTCATCAACAATATGCTGATGGCGCTCGGCATCATCAACGAGCCGCTCCATATGATGAATACCAATTTCGCGGTCTATATCGGTATTCTCTATTCCTACCTGCCCTTCATGATCCTGCCGCTCTACGCCAATCTCGAGAAGATGGATTTGTCCCTGCTGGAAGCGGCAGCGGATCTTGGCTGCCGGCCGTTGAAGGCTTTCTTCGTCATCACCGTGCGGCTCTCTTTGCCGGGCATCGTCGCAGGGGCCATGCTGGTCTTCATCCCGGCGGTCGGCGAATATGTCATTCCCGAATTGCTGGGCGGTCCCAGCACGCAGATGATCGGCCGCACGCTCTACAACGAATTCTTCTCCAACCGTGACTGGCCGACGGCCTCGGCAGTGGCCATTGCCATCCTCATTCTGCTCGTCGTCCCATTGGCGATCTTCCAGCGCTACCAGGACAAGCAGATGGAGGCTGCGGAGTAATCATGCATCGACAATCCTGGTTCATCCTCCTGGTCCTGACCCTTGGCTTCATCTTCCTTTATGCGCCGATCGTCTCGCTGGTGATCTTCTCCTTCAATGCCAGCAAGCTAGTGACGGTCTGGGGCGGTTTTTCAACCAAGTGGTACGGCGCCCTGGTCCAGGATCAGCAGATCCTCGATGCCGCCATGTTCAGCCTTCGCATTGCCGCCATCAGCGCGACTTTGGCGACAATCCTCGGTGTCATGGCGGGATATGTCCTGGTGCGCTTCCACAAGTTCCGTGGCCGCGCTGCCTTTAGCGGTATGGTGACGGCACCTCTGGTCATGCCAGAGGTCATCACCGGCATTTCGCTGCTGCTGCTGTTCATTTCCATGGAACAGTTGATCGGCTGGCCACAGGGCCGGGGCCTGACCACCATTATCATCGCCCATACGACCTTCACCATGTCCTATTCGGCCGTGGTGATGCGCTCACGCTTCCTTTCCCTGGATATCTCGCTGGAGGAAGCGGCGATGGATCTGGGGGCCAAGCCATCGAAGGTCTTCTTCGTCATCACCCTGCCGATCGTTGCACCGGCGGTGATCAGCTCCTGGCTGCTGTGCTTCACGATCTCGCTGGACGATCTGGTGATCACCTCCTTCACCAACGGCCCCGGCACCACGACCCTGCCGCAGGTGATCTTCTCCAAGGTGCGGCTTGGCCTCGACCCTAAGGTCAATGCCCTGGCGACGATCATCATCAGCATCGTTGCGACCGGCGTCATCATTTCCAGCTTCTATATGCGTCACAAGGAACATCAACGTCAGCGCGACGAACAGATGGCCATTCGTGCCGCAAGCCAGATGGCTTGACACCTCATATCAAGGGGATGTCAATGAAACGGGGAGCGAATGCTCCCCGTTTTCTTATCGGGAAGGCGATTTCCAGATCGCCGATCGGCAGAATACTTGTGCTGACCAGCCCTGCTTGCAGCCCGCGCTCCTTGTGAGTTTGACATTCGGGGACCAGGGACCCGATCCGGGCCCAAACCGGCAAACATCAGATGTTGGGAGCCAGCGCAGCGCACCATCGGCCAGGTGGTCAGCGACCTTGAGATGCAGCGCCCCCGAAGTCTTGCTGATAGAAGCTTCCGAAGCCACAGCCTTTGTGACCCGGATCACAGACGAAAAGACGGTTCAGGTTTAGCGTTAGAAACGTAGGGCCGGCCGTCACCTCACCGTCCCCAGCATAGCCAGTCCTGCAGACCGAGCGCCCGTGCTACTCATCCCAGCCGGGCGCTCTCCCCTTTTTGGCTTCAGACCGCAATTTCTTGTCGCATGATGGCGCGGAAACGCTCAACACGGTCGGCGATCTCCTGCCATTGCCCGGCCATGATCGCGCCTTCAGGCACCACCCAGGAACTGCCGACGGCGATTACATTGGGACAGGACGCGTAAGTCGCCGCGTTGTCGACATCGATGCCGCCGGTCGGACAGAACATCACATCCGGCAATGGCCCGCGCAAGGCGTTCAACATCGCGACCCCGCCGGACAATTCGGCTGGGAAGAATTTCAAGGTCGTCAGCCCCTCTTCCAATCCCGTGAGGATTTCCGAAGCCGTTACCGCCCCAGGCAAATAGGGCACATTGAGGTTACGGGCGGCGCGGATCAGGTTGACGGTCAAGCCCGGGCTGACGGCGAAACGCACGCCCATCTTCGCCAGGCGTTCCAATTGCGACGTGTTCGTGACACTGCCGGCACCGACGATGATCTCCGGCACCTCCGCGATCACCCGTTCCATGACCTTCCAGGCCGCCGGACGGCGGAGGGTAACTTCGATCATCTTGACGCCGGCAGCAACCAGGCATTTCGCTAGCGGCACTGCGGGCTCTTCGGAATCCATCACCACGACCGGCACCACGCCAGTCTCGCGCAAGGTATTCCGCATATCGAACTCGGCCATCACGCCACCTCCGCTCCGACGCGCTGCGCGCCGCCCAATTTTGTTCCCTGGCTATCGATCCAGGCACCGAAGGTCATTGCCCCCTGCTCCGCCGTGGTCGCCAGTTGCCGCATGCCGGCGAAGAGCTCACGGCCAATGCCATCCTGCATCGCATGGCTATGCCACAACTCACGCGCGGCCAATTTTGCATCCTCCACCTGAACGTCCAATCTACCGGTCTCCGCATCGAGCTCGACGATGTCGC
Organism: Dongia soli; assembly: GCF_034044715.1. Lineage (NCBI taxonomy): Bacteria > Pseudomonadati > Pseudomonadota > Alphaproteobacteria > Rhodospirillales > Dongiaceae > Dongia > Dongia soli. The sequence goes on from NZ_JAXCLW010000002.1 coordinate 865,369, forward strand.
CATCCTGCAACCTGGCCAGCGGCCCGCCATGGCTAGCTTCCGGCGTCAGATGGATGGCTGCCGGTACCTTGCCGGAGGCGCCGGACATGCGGCCATCCGTCACCAAGGCGACCTTGTAGCCCAGATCCAACAGAACGCCCAGCGATGGTGTCAGCTTGTGCAGCTCCGGCATGCCATTGCCGGACGGACCCTGGCCCCGCAGAACGACCACAACATCGCGATTCAACTTGCCGTCCTTGAAAGCCTGGATCACATCGTCCTGATCGTCGAAGACGGCGGCCGGCGCAATGACACGGCGATGCTGCGGTTTGACGGCCGATATCTTCATGACCGAGCGGCCGAGATTGCCTGTCATGAGGCGAATGCCGCCCTCGTCAGCGAAGGGATTATCGATCGGCCGCAAGATGGAAGTGTCGAGAGATTCGACCGTGCCCGGGCGCCAGATCAGGCGGCCGCCATCAAGAAAAGGTTCTTCCGTGTAACGCGAGAGTCCCTGCCCCATGATCGTCTGCACATCTTCATGCAGTAGGCCGGCCTTCAGAAGCTGCGCGATAACGAAACCGACGCCCCCGGCGGCTTGGAACTGGTTCACGTCAGCACTGCCATTGGGATAGATCCGGGCCAGCAAGGGAGTGATCCGGGAGATATCCGCGAAGTCCTGCCAATTGAGAATAATCCCCGCCGCCCGCGCGCAGGCGATGAGATGTATCGTGTGATTGGTTGAACCGCCCGTCGCCATCAAGCCGACGACCGCATTGACGAAAGAACGTTCGTCGATCACATCGGCGATCGGTCGCGGCGTTTTGCCGCCGATGGCGATATCCACCGCATGCTGTGCGGCTGCTACGGTCAAAGCATGGCGCAGCGGCATCTCTGGATTGACAAAGGCGGCACCCGGCATATGCAGGCCCATGATTTCCATGAACATCTGATTGCTGTTGGCGGTACCATAGAAGGTGCAGGTCCCAGCCGCATGATAGCTGGCCATTTCGGCCTTCAGCAGTTCCTGACGGTCCACTTGTCCTTGTGCGAAAAGCTGCCGTATCCGGCTTTTTTCGTCATTCGGAATGCCGGAGGTCATCGGTCCACCGGGAACGAAGATGGTTGGCAGATGACCGAAGCATAAGGCACCGGTTAGTAATCCCGGCACGATCTTGTCGCAGATGCCCAGGCACAAAACAGCATTGAACATGTCGTGGCTGAGCGCCACGGCCGTCGCCATGGCGATCACATCGCGGCTGAACAGTGACAGTTCCATCCCAGGCTGGCCTTGGGTTACGCCGTCACACATGGCCGGCACGCCACCGGCAAATTGCGCGATCGCGCCCTTTTCGCTCGCCGCCGCTTTGATGATATCCGGGTAATCCTTGTACGGGTGATGGGCGGAAAGCATGTCGTTATAGGCGCTGACAATCGCCACATCGATGCCGGCTTCATCGCTGAGCTTATGCTTGCCTTCGGCATCGCAGGCAGCGATGCCATGGGCGAGATTGCCACAAGAGAGATTCCGCCGGCGCTTACCCGTCTGGGCACGGGCCACCTTCTCAAGATAGACTTTGCGGCTTTCCGCACTGCGCTTGACGATCCGTTCGGTAACGTCGCGAAGAGTCGGGTTCATCTTCGGTTCTCATTCTTCCGTGAAATGAATTTCCACCGGCACACGACCTTGCCGAAGGATTGCGGCGATCGGCAGCTCCGATGCTGCCGCTGTCTTGGCACGCTCGATGACGGCCAGTTTGTCGGCGCCGCGTATGGCGAGCAGGATAAGGCGGCTGCGCAGCAGAAAACCCAAGCTGAGCGAGAGGCGGGGCTGGCCATTGATCGGCGCATCGCTGGCAATGCAGATAGTAGCACTCTCGGGGTTCAACCCTTCGGCCAGATCCGGCAGGCCCGGAAATAGCGATGCGAAATGCCCGTCTCCACCCATACCGAGCAAAACAGCATCGAGGGGCCGAGATAATTGCCGCAATGCAGTTTCAGCGCCTGGAATCCCAAGGCTTGGTTTCGGTGATGCGTCGTAGAGACCGATCATATGTGCCTCGGCCGCCGGTCCCTGCAAAAGGCGGTGGCGAACCAAAGCCTCGTTGCTGGATCGATCGGAGACCGGCACCCAACGTTCATCCGTTAGGGTGACAGCCACCCGAGCCCAGCAAAGCTGCATCTTCGCCAGCGCATCGAAGATCGGTCCGGGCGTTGTTCCACCCGGCACAGCGAGAGAGGCCGCTCCATGATCTTCCACTCCCAGCCGGAGTTGCTTGGCGATACGGTCCGCGACCGCCTGTGCAAAGACTTCGGCAGTTGCATGGCGATGATTTGTAATATCGGGGACAATCATCCGTATCGCGCGTCAATCCTCTTCATGCCAGGTACGACCATCGCGTTCGATCAGGGCGATGGCTGCTGAGGGGCCCCAGGCCCCTGCTGTATAATGCTTCACGGGCACGTTTTGTTGCTGCCAGGCATTGAGAATCGTGTCGGTCCACTGCCAGGCGGCTTCGACCTCGTCCACGCGCATGAACAAAGTGGGGCGGCCGCGAATAACATCCAACAGCAGGCGTTCATAAGCGTCAGGGATGACCGTTCCGAAGGTATCGGCAAAACTGAGATCCAAGGCGGTCTGCCGCAGATTCAATTCGCCCGGGCCCGGTTGCTTGTTCAGCATCTGGAAGCGAATTCCTTCATCCGGCTGAATGCGCATGATCAGCCGGTTGGGCGGGAAAGGTCCGGCCGTATCCGGATAAATGAAATGCGGCGGCGAGCGGAACTGCACGACGATCTCGGAGCAGCGCTGCGGCAGACGCTTGCCGGTGCGCAGATAAAAGGGCACGCCGGCCCAGCGCCAATTATCGATATGTGCTTTGATCGCCACGTAGGTTTCGGTGTCGCTGCCACCTTTGGCGTCCTGTTCCTCGAGATAACCAGGCACCGCTTTGCCGTCGATAGCGCCGGCCCGGTATTGACCGCGTACCGTCAAATGCGCGACCTCGTTCGGCGCGATCCGCACCAGGGACTTCAGCACCTTCACCTTCTCATCGCGAATGGCATTGGCTTCCAGCGAGATCGGCGGTTCCATCGCGGTCAGACAGAGAAGCTGCAGCAGATGGTTCTGGATCATGTCGCGCAACGCGCCGGCGCCATTGTAATAGCTCCAGCGGCCGGAGACGCCGACGGTTTCCGCCACGGTCACCTGGACATGATCGATATAGGTACGGTTCCAGAGCGGTTCGAACAGGGAATTGGCAAAGCGCAGCACCATGAGGTTCTGCACCGTCTCTTTACCGAGATAGTGATCGATGCGGTAAATCTGGTGCTCGGCCACGACTTGGCCTACCTCTGCATTGATCTCATGCGAGGACTCAAGGTCGTGACCGAGCGGCTTCTCCAAGACCAGCCGCGTCTCCGGCGTGATCAGCCCGGCTTCGCCCAGAGACCGTGTGATCGGCCCGAAGAGGTCAGGTGCCGTGGCGAGATAGAAGACGCGCGGCACCTCCTCCCGCCCCTCGAAGACTTTCTTCAAGGCGCCATAATCGTCATGCTGTGTCGCATCCATGCCGACAAAGGAGAGGCGCCGGGAAAAACGTTCCCAAGTCTTGGTATCGAACGCCTTTTCCGGCAGGAAGTCGTGACAGGCCTGCTCGACCAGCGCGCGGAAAGCATTGTCATCCAAATTGCCACGCGACGCGCCGATGATGCGACCGTCCTCCGACAGCCGATTGTCACGGTCGAGCTGGAACAAAGCCGGCAACAGCTTGCGCTTCGCCAGATCGCCCCGGCCGCCGAATACAACAACGTCAAAGGGATGGGTGATAAGGGTTGGTCTTGGCATTCGCCCTATACCTCTATCGCTGAAATCGGTCCGATGCCCTCAGACTAACCGGTCCCGACTTGAGAATGAAAGCGGCTAAGGCTGACCGATCCGAGATAGTTTGTCATCGCTCATTGTTAGCGCTAACTTGCATTGCAAATCAATGGCCATGAACGTAATCCCGGCGCTTCAATATCCTTATTTTAGATGCGAATTTCCGACGGACCCTTTCCTGCCTGTCACGGGTCGCCCGAGAGGTCCAGAATGCCCGGACGGCCCGATCGAATTACCCGTCGACGATCGCCTGCAGATGGCGACCGAAATCCGCCTGCCCCATCAGCTTCTTGCAGCGTTCGAAGCGGTTGACCGCATAGGCCCAGAAATCATCCGCGGGGTTCTCGTTGAAATGCTGGATGATGCCCCAAAGCGTCCAAAGAAGGTCACACATCGCCTTATAGGCCACCATCCGGCCGCGTTCCGCCGGCGGAATGCGGTTTTCGAAATAGGCGCGCAACAGGGCTTCGTCCTGATCAGGGCCGAAACTGGCTTCGACCGAGAGATCGCCAAGATCCCACATCGGATCGTTATTGCCGGCATATTCCCAATCGATGACATAGACGCGGCGCCCGGTATCAAGGAAATTCTCGGACAGCGGATCGCAATGGCAAGGCACTACCGGTAGCTCGCGCACGGCCAGCGCCTCGCGCACCTTTCCCGCATCGCGCTTGACGTCATGATAGCCATCGGGCAGTGGCGCGTTTTTCTTGCCGAGAAAATCCAGATACTCATCGATCATCTGGAACAGTTCAAACCGATTGCGGAAAGGTTTACCGCAATCATGTATCCGGCGCAGACTTTGAGCAGATCGTGCCACGGCGCCGAGATCCTTGAAGCGCTCAGCATTCATCGTGATAGCGCCATCGATGAAACGGCACAGCATGACCCCGTCTCTTTCATCGAACCACAGGAGCTCGGCATTGACACCGATCTCGGCGGCGATGCGGGCGGCCTGGGCCTCGTTCACCCGGTTGATATATTCGCTGGTACCGGCGCCGGGAATGCGTAGAACGAAACGGCCGCTCGGCGTTTCCAAACGATAGTTCCGATTGGTCAAGCCACCCAACCGCTCGATGGTGATTTCCATTGGCGGCAGATCGCGCATGGCCGGCATGCGCGCCAGGGCCGCCATCACATCATGTCTTGCGTCATGTTGCGCCGCGGCGCCTTTCCGCTCCTCGCTCAAGTTTTCCTCCCAGCATCATCAGGTTTTTTGTCATCAGGCTTTCAGCCTTTCGTTTTTTGCATCGTAAAGTGCGCCGTCATGGCGCGTCGCGGCGCTGACCTCGCCGAAAGCTTCGATTTCGAAGCCGGTTTGCTGCGCCAGATCGACCGGCAGATAGCCATAGGCAATGCTCTTGCCGATCGTGTAGCCGAAATTGCCGCTGCTGGTAACGCCGACCACCTTACCATTCTTCAGGATCGCCTCGCCGCCATAAACTGCCAAGGGATGCTCCAGCGTAAAAGTGCAGAGTTTCTGCCGGATGCCTGTCTCGCGCTGCCGCAGCAAAGCGTCGCGGCCGATGAAGTCGCCTTTCTTGAAATTGACCCGGAAGCCAAGGCCGGCTTCCAGCGGCGTATAATCCGGCGTGATGTCGCTACTCCAATAGAGATAGTTCTTTTCCATGCGCAAGGAATCGATGGCGCGGTAGCCGGCATCGCGAATGCCGTAAGCCTCGCCGGCCGCGCGCAGCAGCTCGTAGACATGGCCCGTATATTCCGTCGGGATATGCAGTTCCCAGCCCAGTTCGCCGACATAGCCGATGCGGATCGCCAGGACGGGCGCAGCGCCGATGGTGATCTGGCGGCAGGTGCCATAGGGAAAGGCGGCGTTGGAGACGTCCTCTTCCGCCACTTGGGACAGCACATCGCGTGCCTTCGGGCCGCAGAGATTGATCACCGCTTTTGCCGAGGTGACGTCGATGATATGCACCGAGCCGTCATTGCGCAGATGGCTTTCGATCCATTGCCGGTCATGGCCGCCAAAGGCGCTGCCGGTGACGAAATAGAAGCGGTCCTGTCCCAAGCGGGTGAAAGTTAGGTCGCATTCGATGCCGCCCTTCTCGTTGCAAAGCTGGGTATAGATGGCGGTACCGACGGGTTTGGCGATATCGGAGACGGCGAGGCGTTGCAAGGCGGGCACGGCGCCTGGGCCGATGATCTCGAATTTCGCGAAAGAGGTCTGGTCGATCAGCGCGACATTCTCCCGGATCGCCCGATGCTCCGCGCCGACATGTTCAAACCAGTTGGTCTGGCGCCGGTCATAGGCCGGCTTATCCACCGCTTCGACACCCACCGGTGCAAACCAGTTGGGCCTTTCCCAGCCGGCGCGCGAACCAAAGACGGCGCCCCTCGCCTTCAGCGTCTCGAAAAGCGGCGAGCGACGGATATTGCGCTGTGTCTCATGCTCATCACCTGGGCGATGCAGCTTGTAATGATGGCCATAGAGCTCGACGGCGCGGCGATACATGAACCAGCGGGTGCTATGATGGAAGCTGAACCGCCGCACATCGAGTGGCCAGAGATTGAGGCTGGGCGACCCTTCGGTGATCCATTCAGCCATCATCCGGCCGGCACCACCGCCGGCGGCGATGCCGTAGAGGAAGCCGGTCGAGACGAAGTAGTTGTTGAGTTCCGGCGCCTTGCCCATGACAAAATCGCCGTCCGGCGAATAGGGAATCGGCCCGTTGAGTAATTGCCGCACGCCCACCGTCTCGATTATCGGCGTCCGTTTCGTGGCATAGCGGGCCAGAGGCTCGAAACGCTCGAAATTATCCTTCAGCAATTCCTGGCCGAAATCACGCGGGATGCCGTTCGGCGCGAAGGCCAAGGTATTGTCCTCATAACCGCCGACGACGATGCCGCGCACTTCCGGCTTGTAATAAACGAGATGATCCGGATCGCGCATGGTCGGCATGCGGACCGGGATATCCGGGATCGGATCGGTGATGAGATATTGATGTTCAACCGCAAATGACGGCGCGCGCACGCCGGCCAGTTTCGCGACTTCATGACCCCACATACCGCAAGCATTAACGACGAGATCGCAGCTCCATTTGCCTTTATCGGTATGGACTTCCGTCACCCGGCGATTGGTGATGGTGTAATCGATCACACGCTCGCCGATGACGATTTTCGCGCCCCGGTCCTTGGCGCCCTTGGCCAAGGCCTGGCAGACGCTGGAGGGATCGATATAGCCGTCGCTGGGAATGTAGACGGCGGAGCGCACGTCATCGAGGCTCATGATCGGGAAAAGCTCCTGCGCCTCTTTTGGCGACAGCCAGTGCATTTCCAGATCGAAGCTCTTCGCCATGGTAAGCGAGCGTTTGTTCTCCATCTCGCGCTCGGCGGAGCATGCGAGACGCAAGCTGCCATATTTTTTCCAGTCCAGCGGCTGGCCGGTTTCGGCTTCAAGGCGGTCGTAGAGCTCGACGGAATATTTCAGCATCCGCGTGGTGTTGCGCGAAGTGCGCAGCTGGCCCACCAACCCGGCCGCATGCCAAGTGGCGCCATGCGTCAGGCCGCTCTTTTCCAGAATGACGACATCCCTCTTGCCGAGCCGCGTTAGGTGATAGGCGATGGAGCAACCGAGAATGCCGCCGCCGATGATGATGATTTCCGCATGCCGTTGAATGGCATCTTGCCGGCCGGAAGCCGCGGCGCCCGTCATTCCAATTCTCCCCGAAAGCCTTCAAGCCATCTCGGCGGAGCTCGGCCGAGATGCAGAGCACGATTATTGATGACACAAAACCACATGAATACAAAAATAAATCTTGCTCTTATGTGGCTTCTTGGCGTTCAATTGAGAAGTCAGGCGTGCAATGAGGCGCAAAGCGCCAATAATAAGCAACAAATTTGCATGGAGGCGGAGATGTCCAAGCTCAGGTTGGCCGGTGCGGCCGGCATCGTTGCGTCCGTTTTGTCCCTCGCTGTCCTATCATCTGCGGGTTTGTCGCAACGGGCCATGGCGGCAGCCGTGCCGGAAAGCACCGATCCGATCAAGATCGCTCTGTTCGACTGGACCGGCGTCAACCTGAACGCGACCATTCTCTCGAAGATCCTGAAAGCGCAGGGCTACAATGTGGATCTGGTGACGGCGGATTATCTCGCCAGCATCAATACCGGCCTGCGCACCGGCGATCTCACCGTGGGCATGGAATATTGGGACACCACCGCCAGGGAAGCGATGGCCGATGCGGATGCCAGCGGACAGACGGAAAATCTCGGCAAGCTCGGCCCCAAGGCCAAGGAAGAATGGTGGTTCCCGGAATATATGAAAGAAAAATGCCCCGGCCTGCCGAATTGGGAAGCGCTGAAGGATCCGAAATGCGCCGAGGCTTTCTCGACGCCGGAGACAGCACCCAAGGGACGTTATCTTGGGGGCCCGGTGACCTGGGGCGGTTTCGATGACGAACGCGTCGAGGCCCTGGGCTTGCCCTTCGAAGTCGTGCATGCCGGGACCGATGCCGCGATGTTCGCTGAATTGGAATCCGCTTATCAGCGCAAGGCGCCGATCATCCTGTGGATCTATTCGCCGCATTGGGCGCCGGCGAAATACAAGGGCGAATGGGTGCAGTTCCCCGAATGGACCAAAGAATGCTACGAAGATCCGAAATGGGGCACCAATCCAAATGCCACATATGATTGCGGCAAGCCTCATGGCGAGATCTGGAAATATGGCTGGGCGGGTATGAAGGACAAATGGCCCGTCGCCTATAAGATCACCAAGAACTATACCATCGATACCGATGAGCTGAACAAGATGATCGGTGAGATCGATCTCGACAAGAAGTCGATCGATGAGGTTGCCGATGCCTGGGTGGCCAAGCATCAGGCCGAGATCAAGAAGTGGGCTGAATAGGCCGCCGGCCGCGCTGTCGACTGGCCAGTCGCGGTATCGTCCGAGACTGGCCCGTGCCCGAGATGAGAGGTGCCGCAACCTGACCATGTTCACGGCGGCAACTCGCCAGCCTGAGTTGCCACCGTCATGCCGCTTCTCCCGATAGCGCGGCCTTGCTTTTAGAGGCGAATGATTAGGGCCCAATGACGGAGACAATGACGCGAATGCCCATGACCGACCGGCCCGTCAAACTCTCCTGCCGCAATGTCTGGAAGGTTTTCGGTCGAGAGGCCGAACGCTTCCTGCAAAATCACTCAACGCCCACTGCCGATCAGATCGCCGATGCAGGGTTGCTGGCGGCGGTGCGCGATGTCAGCCTGGACATTCATGACGGCGAGATCTTCATCGTGATGGGCCTCTCCGGTTCGGGCAAATCGACGCTGCTGCGCTGTCTCTCGCGTCTGATCGAGCCCAGCGCCGGGTCGATCCTGCTTGATGGCGACGATCTGCTGAAGGCTGACGAAGCTCGGTTGATCGATATCCGCCGCCACAAGATGGGCATGGTGTTCCAGAATTTTGCGCTGCTGCCGCATCTCTCCGTTCTCGAGAACGTGGCCTTTCCCTTGTCGGTCCAGAATGTCGGCAAGGTGGAGCGTTTGCGGCGGGCGATGGAAGTCATCGAATTGGTGGGATTGAAAGGCCGTGAGCAATCCTATCCCCGCCAGCTTTCGGGCGGCCAGCAGCAGCGCGTCGGGATTGCCCGCAGCCTGGCGGTCAATCCAGAACTCTGGTTCCTCGACGAGCCGTTCTCGGCTCTCGATCCCCTGATCCGGCGCGAGATGCAAAGCGAATTGCTGCGGCTGCAGAATGTGCTGAAGAAGACCATGGTCTTTGTCACCCATGATTTCGATGAAGCCATTCGCCTCGCCGACCGGATCGCCATCATGAAGGATGGCGCGGTGATCCAGACCGGTACGCCGGAGGAACTGGTGACCAATCCGGCGACCGATTACGTGGCGGAATTCACGCGCGATGTGCAACGTGCCAAAGTGGTTTCCGCAGCCAGCGCCATGCAGCCCCCCAGTACCGGCCATTTCGACAGCGCCGTCGCCGCCGATCTGAAGATCCAGGCGGTCGCCGCCCAGGTCATCGGCGGCGGCAAGCCGGTCGCCGTCACCGCCGCCGATGGTAGCGTCATCGGCGAGCTAACGCCGGATGCGGTGCTCACGACGTTAATTGGCCGCGAGGCGCATAGATGAGCTGGCTCCGTCATGGCCGTGCTTGATCAAACTGCGCCGGGATCAGCCCTGCGCTGGCGGAACTGGCGCTGGCCCCTTGCCTGGATGGCGTTGCTGCTGATCGCGATCGGGTTGATCAGCCTGCCCGGTCTCGCACCCTGGGCCATCGATTACCCGAAGCAATGGATCATCCCTCTCGCCGCCGAGCTGACGGTGCTGATGAAATGGGTGGTGAAGAATTTCTTCATCATCACCCGCGCCATCGCCTCGATCCTACAGGTGCCGCTTGACCTGGCGCTCGGTCTGCTGGCCAAGGGATTCACATTCGGCAATGGCGCCGGGGCCTTGCATTTGCCGCGCATGTCCTGGCTAGGCATCATCATCGCTTTCACCTTGCTGGGCCGCATGCTCGGCGGTGGCGGCATCGCCCTGATCGCCTTTATCTGCTTCAGCTATATCGCTTTATTCGGCCAGTGGGACAGCGCCATGTTGAGCCTGGCCTCGATTGCCATTTGCGTTCCCTTTGCCGTTCTGCTGGGCCTCGGCTTTGGCATCCTCGCGCATCGTAGCCCGAAACTCGATACCTATGCCATCCGGCCGATGCTGGACCTGATGCAGACCGTGCCGGCCTTCGCCTATCTGGTGCCGGTCCTGCTGCTCTTCGGTTTCGGTCCGGTCTCGGCGATGATCGCCACGATCATCTTCGCCATGCCGCCGATGGTGCGGGCGACGGCGCTCGCTTTGCAGCAGGTACCGGAAGACATCCAGGACTTTGCCAGCATGGCCGGCTGCACGCGGGGCCAGCGGCTGTGGCGCGTGATGATCCCCACGGCCCGCCCGTTGCTCATGGTCGGCGTGAACCAGGTCATCATGATGACTCTCAATATGGTGATCATCGCCTCGATGATCGGCGCAGGTGGGCTCGGCTACGATGTGCTGCTGGCTTTGCGATCCCTGGATATCGGTAAGGCCTTGGAGGCCGGCCTCGCTATCGTCGCGCTTGCGATCGCCCTGGACCGGCTGAGCCAAGCCGCCGCCGACCAGGGACCGCTCGACCCGACGGCACCTTCGCGCCGTCGTCGATATGCGATGATCGCCCTCGCCGTCCTTTTCCTCACCACCCTGGGCGGCCTGTTCTGGCCCTGGCTGGCTGGTCTGCCGAAGGATATGACGCTGACGACGGGACCGATCTGGAGCGAGATGATCGCCTGGATCAACGTGAACTTCTTCGATGCGATCGATGCGACCCGAACCTGGCTGCTGCTTCACCTGCTTAATCCCGTGAAGCAGTTTCTGCTGAAGACACCATGGATCGTGCTGGTCGCGGCGCTTGGCCTGCTCGGGCTTTATCTCGGCGGTATACGCCGGAAGCAAGGTTGGCACCTGGCGAGCTTGGCCATGCTGCTTTTCGCCTTCAGCGCCGTGGTCGGCCTGTGGGAGAAGGCCATGATCACCGTCTATCTCTGCGGCATCTCTGCCGCCTTCGCCTGCCTGATCGGCATTCCCCTTGGCATTCTCGGCGGCCGGCGCGCTTTGGCGAACCGCATTCTCGGCGTCGTGGTCGATACGCTGCAAACCCTCCCCAGCTTCGTCTATCTGATCCCCGTCGTCATGCTGTTCCGGGTGGGCGATGTCACCGCGATGATCGCCATCGTGTTCTTCGCCGTGGCGCCGGCCATCCGCTATACGAGCCATGGGATCCGGCAGGTGCCGTCACAGTTGATCGAGGCGGCGACCGCCATGGGCTGTACGCGCCGCCAGCTTCTCTGGCGCGTGCAACTGCCTTTGGCGCTGCCGGAAATCCTCCTCGGCATCAACCAGACGATCCTGCTCGCCCTCAGCATGCTGGTGATCACTGCTCTCGTGGGCACCCGCGATCTCGGTCAGGAAGTTTACATCGCCTTGACCAAGGCCGATCCCGGCCGTGGCATCGTTGCCGGCCTGGCCATCGCCTTCATCGGTATCACGGCGGACCGGCTGATGTCGGCCTGGGCCAGGCGATTGCGCCAGGGCATGGGGCTGGCAACCGTGGAAGGCGGAGCAGCGAATCATTGACTTGGGCATGTGTGGGCAGACACAGCTACGCACGAGAACAGGACTGCTTGCAGAGTTAAGGGCCAGGGTTACGTGCCCAAGTTACACGCTGGAGTTACGAGCCGGGGAGGCCCGCTATGAGTGATGTCGCATTGGATTTACCGGCCCTGCGCCTGAACGACCGGCAAGGCGCCTTGCTGGAGATGCTCCGGCGCGAACAGATCTGCAGCATCAGCGGTCTTGCCGAGGCATTGGAAGTTTCCACCGAAACCGTCCGGCGCGATATCCGGCTGCTGGCCGCCAAGGGCCTGGTGGTCAAAAGCCATGGCAATGTGCACTGGCCAGACCGGCGCGACGATCAGCCGTTGCAGCGGCGCATGTCGGAGAACATGGCCGGCAAGAGCCTGATCGCCGCCGCCGTTGCCCGGGAGATCACCGACGGCGAATCCCTGCTGATCGATAGTGGCAGCACGACGATCTTCGTTGCCGAGGCCTTGCGCGGGCATCGTAATCTCACCGCCATCACCATCTCCGCCCCGATCGCCCAGCATCTCAGCCAGGGCAGCGGCAACCGGGTCTTCCTCGCCGGCGGCGAGATGCGGGCGGATGACAGCGCGGTTTTCGGTCCGGCCGCCCTCGCCTTCATCGAGCAATTCAGCGTCCACACGGCGATCGTTTCCGCCGCCGCGCTCAGCGCCGATCAGGGGTTGATGGATAACCACCTTTGCGAAGCGGAGGTCTGCCGGGCGCTGGTCAAGCGGGCTGAACGCGTCATCGTCGCCGCCGATAGCAGCAAGTTCAGCGCCAAGGGCCTGATCGTCGCCTGTGGTTTTGAGGATATCGATCTGCTGATCACCGACGGGCCGCCGCCGCCGAATGTGGCGGAAAAGTTGGAAGCAGCGGATGTTCAAGTGCAGATTGCCACTTAAAACAACATAAAACAGTCATTATTTGTTGCTTTTGGATTGATGTACGCCCGGAAGCATGGCACTTTTCCGGCAGCAAGGAGGCGATGACGCATGAGGGTTTCGCGGTCGTGACAACGGCGCTGGAGCAAGCTGCGGCTTTGGATTTCTGGACCGGGCCGGTCAGCCCGATCCAGATCAAAGGCGGCATCACCAATGCGAATTTCATGGTCGAGGATGCAGGCCACAAATACTTCGTCCGCATTGGCGACGATATCCCCGTTCACGGCGTCATGCGCTTCAATGAACTGGCCGCCAGCCGTGCTGCTGCGTCTTGTGGTCTGTCGCCGGCAGTCCGGCATAGCGCGCCGGGCACGCTGATCTTCGATTTCATCGATGCCCATACCTTCGCGGCGGAGGATGTCAGGCAGCGGCCTAATCTGACGCGTATCCTGGATCTCGTCCGCCGTTGTCATCGCGAGATGCCGAAGCATGTACGTGGTCCAGCTTTGATCTTCTGGGTCTTCCAAGTGCTGCGCGATTACGGCCATAGCCTCAAGGACGGCAAAAGCCGTCATCTCGATGCGCTGCCGCGCCTGATGGGCATTGCCGGGGAGCTGGAGCGCATGGTGGGCGCGGTCGAGATCGTCTATGGCCATAACGATCTGCTGCCGTCCAATTTCCTCGACGATGGCAAGCGGCTTTGGCTGATTGATTGGGACTATGCCGGCTTCAATTCGCCCCTTTTCGATCTCGCCAATCTTTGCTCCAACAACGAGGTGCCTGCGGCGGACGAGGTCTGGCTGCTGGAAGCCTATTTCGAAAAGCGCGCAGATGACGATCTGCTGCTCCGCTATCATGCGATGAAATGCGCCTCGCTGTTGCGCGAGACGCTGTGGAGCATGATTTCCGAGATTCATTCGACGCTCGATTTCGATTACGCCGCCTATACGGCAGAAAACCTGGCGCGGTTCGAACGCGCCTATGACGAACTCACCCATCGCTGAGGTATGACGATGTCCGAATTCCCGAGCCAGGCCCGCGCTGTCGTCATCGGCGGCGGCATCATCGGCTGCTCAACCGCCTATCATCTCGCCAAGCTCGGCTGGAAAGGCACGATCATCGTCGAGCGGCATAAGCTGACCAGCGGCTCGACCTGGCATGCGGCGGGCCTTGTGGGCCAGCTCCGCACCTCGGCCAATATCACCCAGCTCCTGAAATATTCGGTCGAGCTCTACAACAAGCTGGAAGAGGAAACCGGCCTGGCAACCGGTTGGAAGATGAATGGCGGGTTGCGTCTCGCCTGCAACCGGGAACGCCTGACGGAAATCAAGCGCCAGGCGACCACGGCGCATTCCTTCGGTTTGGAGATGGAAATCCTCACCGCCCAGGAGGCGCAGAAGCTTTGGCCGGTGATGGATATCTCCGATGTGGTCGGCGCCGCCTTCCTGCCCACCGACGGCCAGGTCAATCCCGCCGATATCGCCCAGTCGCTGGCCAAGGGCGCGCGGCAGAACGGCGTGAAGATCTACGAGGAAACGGCGGTCACCGGCATCGTCATCGAAAAAGGCCGCGCGGTTGGCGTCGTGACCGACAAGGGGACGATCCGCTGCGATGTGGTGATCAATTGCGGCGGCCAATGGGCGCGTGAGATCGGTCAGCTTGCCGGCGTCAGCGTGCCCCTCACCTCCGTCCAGCATCAATATATCGTCACCGAGCCGATGGGCGGCGTGCCGAAGAACCTGCCGACCCTGCGCGATCCGGATCGTCTGATCTATTTCAAGGAAGAGGTTGGCGGCCTGGTCATGGGCGGATACGAGCATAATCCGATTCCGTGGAAGCCGAATGGCGAGCGCGGCAAGCTGCCGGAGAATTTCGCCTTCCAGCTTCTGGAGAATGACTGGGATCATTTCGAGCCGCTGATGGAACAGGCCATGGCCCGCGTCCCCGGCCTGCAGCAGGCGGGCATCAAGCAGATGATCAATGGGCCGGAGAGCTTCACACCGGATGGAAATTTCATCCTCGGCGAAGCGCCGGAGCTGAAGAACTTCTATATCGGCGCCGGCTTCAACGCCTTCGGCATCGCCTCTGGCGGTGGCGCCGGCCGGGCATTGGCGGAATGGGTCGCTGCCGGCGAACAGCCGATGGATCTCTGGCCGGTCGATATCCGGCGCTTCGGCACGGTGCATCGCGATAAGAACTGGGTGCTGACGCGCACGCTGGAGGCCTATGCCCATCACTATTCGATGGCCTGGCCGCATGAGGAACTGGAAAGCGGCCGTCCTGTCCGCACCTCGCCGCTTTACGGCCGGCTGAAGGAGCAAGGTGCCGTCTTCGGCTGGAAGCTCGGCTGGGAAAGACCGAACTGGTTTGCCCCCAAGGGCGTCGATCCGAAAGATATTTATAGCTACGGACGGCAGAACTGGTTCGATCATGTCGGCGCCGAACACAAGGCGGCGCGCGAGCGTGTCGTGCTGATCGACCAGACGTCTTTCGCGAAGTTCATGATGGTCGGCAAGGATGCCGAAGCGGCGCTGAGCTGGATCGCCGCCAATGACGTGACGAAGAAGCCGAGCAGCATCATCTATACGCAGATGCTCAACCAGCGCGGCGGCATCGAATGCGATCTGACGGTCACGCGTCTTGCCGAGGATGCCTATTACATTGTCACCGGCACCGGCTATGCGACCCATGACTTCAACTGGATCAGCCGGCATATTCCGGAGGGGCTCGATGCCCGTCTCATCGATGTCACCTCGGCCTATGGCGTCTTGTCGCTGATGGGGCCGAAGGCGCGCGATGTGCTGCATGAAGTGACGCTCAGCAACATCTCCAATACCGCCTTCCCCTTCGGCACGATGCAGGAAGTCATGATCGCCGGTGTGCCGGTGCGTGCTTTGCGCGTGACCTATGTCGGCGAGCTCGGCTGGGAGCTGCATGTGTCGATGGATGGGCTTGCTGTCGTCTATGACGCGCTGATGCAGGCCGGCGTGCCGCATGGCATCGCCAATGCCGGCTATCGCGCGATCGAGAGCCTGCGCCTGGAGAAGTTCTATCGTGCCTGGTCGAGCGATATCTCGCCCGATCATTCGCCGCTGGAAGCCGGGATGGGCTGGGTCGTGAAGCTGAAGAAGAATATTCCTTTCCTCGGCCGCGATGCCCTCTCGACCCTCGCCGCGAAGAAGCTGCCGAAGCTTCTTGCTTGCTTCACCGTCGATGATCCGTCGATCGTGCTGCTCGGACGCGAAACGATCTTCCGCAACGGCAAGCAGGTCGGCTGGCTGGCTTCGGGCGGCTATGGTTATACCCTGCAAACCAATATCGGCATTGGCTATGTCCGCAACCCGCAAGACGGCGTTTCACCGGAAGATGTACTGAGCGGCAGCTACGAGTTGGAAATCGCCTGCCAGCGCTATCCCGCCAAGGTCAGCCTGCAACCGCTCTACGATCCGAAGAACGAACGGGTGAAGGCGTAAGTATTCAATTTTAGGAATACAGTATTGAGAATAAGCGAAGCGCACATTTCAATGTGCGCTTTTGCATAAATATCGACGAAATATCCAATGATTTCAGGGCATTAATCGTTTCTTTAGCAATCTGACCTAAAAGGACCAGTCTCAAGATACGGCGCGCTGATGCGTGCCATCCTATGAGGATGCCGATGCGGCTGCGCTCGTTCCTGCCTAAACAATGCGATCTCGCGCTGCGCGCCAAGCGCCGCCTCTGGCGCGATACCAGCGGCTCGGTTGCTCTTTATGTCGCCGTCACCATGACCGTCATGATTGCCGCCGTTGGCATCGGCATCGATACGGCGCGGGCGTTTCTGTTGAAATCGAAACTGTCGCAAGCGCTCGATGCTGCTGCCTTGGCCGGCGGCAAAGTCATGATGTCGAGCAATCGCGACAGTGACATCGAGATGTTCTTCAATGCCAATTTTCCGGCGAATTACATGGGCGCCACGGTGAATGGGCCGCATATTGAAGAGCCCAATGGATCCTCAAGCAGCACGCTGACTTTATCGGCGACGGCAGATATCAAGACAATCTTTGGCAGCTTTTTAGGCGTCGATACGATGACCGTCGCTGCCTCAACCGAAGTGACGCGTGCCTTGAAGGCTCTGGATGTCGTTCTTTCCATCGACGTGTCCGGATCGATGAAGACCTATGACGATGATGTGCGCGATGCCGCCAATGATCTGGTCGACATCCTGTTCGATAATAAAGATGACCCGCCGGAGGTTACGATCGACGGCGTAACCTATCAGTTGCTACATATCGGTCTTGTGCCCTGGAATTCGAAAGTGAACATCAAGGGCAGCTCAGGAGTGAAGTTGGAGGCTAGCTCGACCATAAGCAATCCGGTGACAGGCAAGCAAAGCCAGAGTTGGGACATGATCTATCCCGATGACGGGGTCGGCGGCAAAGAACATCGCATCAAGCTCTTGACTCAACCGGATGACAATTGGAAGGGCTGCGTCTATGCCCGTTATCTCGGGGATGATGACCAGGGTTATGACAATGCCGACCTGACGCTCGGCTATACGGCAACCTGGCCAGGCTGGCAGCCGATTCCAACACTCGAGGGCGAGCCAAGGGAGTTCAAAAAAGGCGAACCTACGAAATGGGACAACAAAAGCGGCGGGTATATGAACGGGACCGATTGGACTAATACAACAAAGGTCTGCGACCAATCTTATTGGAATGACAGTATCGCCAATTCCGTTCCGCACGACTTGCTTGTGCGCTATCCCAGCAGTTACCCGGCGACCAATGGAACGCCGAATAACTGGAAAGTCGCAAAGCCGAACTTCGGCAAGAGCCATAATGATTGTGACGCTTGCTACGAGCGCGGCATCACCCGGCTGCAAACAAATAGACTCGCCATCCGCGATGCCATCGGCGGACTGGACGGTCCGAAGGGCTCCACCAATATTACCCAGGGTCTGTTTTGGGCTTACCAGACCGTCATGCCAGGCGCGCCATTCAACGATGCGCTGACCGATGAAGAGGTTGCCAATAAATTTCCCCGCAACCGTGCCATTGTGCTGCTGACGGACGGCGAAACCGTCGGCGGCAACGGTGATGCCTATAAAGGTTATTTCGGATCAGGGACCCAGGCTGGCACTAACACCAGCCATGGGATGTTGTCAGCGGAAGGCGATTACTGGCCGGCCAACAAGCAGAATAGCCTCAATAATCGGTTGTTGAAGCTGGCGGCCAAGATCAAAGGGCCCTCGGCTGCCCGTATCTATGTGATCCAGTTTCGGAGTACCGCCAATACAGCCCTGCTGCAAAGCGTAGCCTCAGGCAAGGACGCACCTTACTTCTTTAATGCGGCAGATCCGGATGAGTTGCGGAATGCTTTCAGGCAGATCGCAGCGGATCTCTCGACCCTCCGCCTGACACAGTAAGCCTTACGAAGTGCTGCCGTCACCGTCGCAGCCGCCACTGATTCCCGACAGGTTGTTCCCGCGTGGTCGGAAATAGGCGACGTCGTAATATTCCATACCGCTCCAGATGATATTGCCGAAAACCGGGGCGAAGTTGTAGCGCGTTTCGGCCACAATGACGTTCGCACCGGTATCGACAGTGAAGTTCGCCGGCAGGCTTGGCGTATCGCCCGATCCACCGATTTTGCTGCCGACACCAGCCTTGCTGGAACACTGCCAGGCTATTTTCGCCTGCTCATTCTTTGCCCGCGTAATCGAGCTGATCACCACGGCGCCCGGCTCGAAACTGAAGGGCCGCATGATCTCGTCTGCACCAGAAAACAGATCCTGCAATTGATCGCCGGTGATGCCGACCGGCTGGCGCGCGACGAGGTCGCCGATCTCGACAGTGACGCGGGTGATCTTTTGATAGATGATCAGGCCACGCGGTACCTCGAAGGCGCCGAGGGCCAATATTACAAGGAATGGCAACGCGGCAGCGAATTCCATCGCCGCGACGCCGCGCCGATTGCGACGGAGCCGATGGAAACCCGCACGGCAAGACCGCATAAGAGCTACCGTCAATTCTGCCAACCGCCTTCACCGGATTTGCAAGTCGATCCGACCGGGCAAGGTTCGTTCTGGACGACGACCGTAGCCGTCATGGGCATCTTGCCATCCTTGCCGAGAAATTGACGCATGATTGGCGTCAGCACATCCCAGTCGTAATCGACCTTATATTGAACGATCTCATTCCCCGAGCCCGGACTGTCCGCACCTTGATCCGCATCCCATTGATGATTCACATTGACGTCGGTATAGGGCTCGCCCTGGTCATATTGGCCATTGCCGTTGGTATCGGTATAGGGTTCGGGCTGGCCGATATTGCCAAAACTGGTATAGACCTTGGTGCTGATCCGCGACGGGTCGATTTCGACCGGGCCGATCGCATATCGTTTCAGGACCGCGACGATTTCTGCTTTCCGCTCGCCAGAGGTGGCTTCCTGTCCCGTCACACCATAACGCGCCGCCTCGCGCAATCCCCCTTCGATGGTCGACATGTTGAACATCATCAGACCGACTTCGATGGTACCCATGCTGAGCAAAAAGAGCAGCGGCGCGACGAAAGCGAATTCGATCGCGGTCACGCCATCGCTGCGACGAACGAAGCAAGATATTCGTTTTGAGAACCGGCTTGAGCTCAACAACATGACGGCACGTTTGATATGAGAAATGTCGATTGCGCCTAGAGTATCTGCCGAGTTTGCACGGCGCTTCTTATCAAAGCATAGACAGTGCAAAAACGGGCGATTATTTACGGTTAATAAAGTATTGACGCCCGCAGGTAGCGAAAATCCCATTGAAGCGGCGACATTCACCTTTTCGCAACCTTTCTGATCTACAAAACGGAACATTTGGCGGGGCTCTAATTCCCGCCAAAAATCACGACATGCACACGCAGATGTAAGTATAAAAATAAATATTTCCATGTGATTTTGCATCGTTTTTGAGATGTTTTACTGAATATCTAAACGATAATAAAGAACAGATGCGTATTTTTATTTGACCACTATGTTGAATAGAGTATCGTCATCGCAAGACGGATTTCCAGAGCCCCGCGGAAATCATGATGTGTCGGTTCAAGGGACAGCCTTCCGGGTCACCACTTCGTCAGGAGACAAATATGTTGAAATTGGTTCGCAAGTTTAAAGGTAGCAAGTCTGGCGTCACCGCCATCGAATACGGTCTGATCGCTGGTTTCATCTCGGTCGTCATTATTGGAGCGCTGACGGCATCGAGCAGCAGTATGGAAAGCATCTTCACAAAGATTCAGAACGCCCTCCACGATGCAGCGGCTGGTGGTGGTACGACTGGTTAAGTTTAATAGCGCGATGAACTGAACAGGTTCAACTGCGCGGATTTTACTTTGACCGCAGACATGGTTAGTAGCGCGACAGCAATCGCAGGCATCGTTCTGATGATCCTTGCCGCGCTATCGGATAGCCGGAGTTATCTAATTCCGAACTGGTTGACGGCGGGCGTCGCTCTGACGGCCGCCGTCAGTTTCTTGCGCCTGCCGTTTGACCTCACGTTCCTTGCGTTACATCTTGGCGCCGCGCTTCTGATCCTCGCCGTCGGCTTCGCGCTCTTTGCCCAGGACCTGTTCGGCGGCGGCGATGTGAAACTGCTGACTGCTTTGGCGCTTTGGACCGGTTTTGCGGATCTCCCTCGGCTGTTATTGGTAACGACACTGGCGGGCGGCCTGCTTGCGCTCGGCATCCTGATATGGCGACGGTTGCGCCTTGCCTCGGGCGGCGTCATCGATCAGCGCCTGCCTTATGGGATCGCCATCGCCGCCGGCGGAATCGATTTCTGTATTCGCCAGCTGGAAATATTCCCTAAGTAGAATAGATATTTCCGCCCTGCCCCTCTTTACCCTTTTTTCACTATACAGCCCCAAAATCATAGTAAATATGCGCGCTGTCCGGTGCGCTGCCTGAAATCACGCTGCTTCGAGACGCCATATGCGACCGATCGTCATCGTCTTCGTTCTGTTTGCGGTCATCATGGCCGGCCTCGCAGCTTTTCTCGCCAAGACCTGGCTGGATGCACGCAAGCCAATAGCGGTGCATAGCACGACGGCGCAAGCGCCGGCCAAGCCTGCCGGCATGATCCAAGTGCTGGTCGCGGCTCGTCAGATCGAGGCGGGCACACGCTTGACGTCCGAGGATATCCGCTGGGCCGATTGGCCGAAAGCGGCGGTCGAGGATCGCTTCATCAAGGAAGATGAGATCGACAAGGCGGCGGAAAAGGCAACCACCGAACCGTCCGGCTCTTCCATGATGCCGGTCGTCAAAAAGGAAACGGACCAGGCAACCCATACCGGCACCGTGGTGATTGGCGCCGTTGCCAAGCGGCGTATTCTGAATGGCGAGCCGATCGGGTTGGAATCCATCATCCAGCCCGGTGATAAAAGCATTGTCGCCGCCATCCTGCCACCCGGCATGCGGGCGATCAGCATCCCCATTTCCACGGAAAGCGCGGCAGCCGGGTTCATCGCACCGGGTGATCATGTCGATGTGTTGCTTGCATCGAATGTCCGCTCGGCCGTCGGCGATAGTGACAACAAGAAAGAAGATGTCATCATCAACTGGTCGACGGAAACTATTCTGCATGATGTCGCGGTTCTGGCGATTGATCAGCAATTGGGGAAGACCAAGGATGATGGACCGGCCATCATCGGCAAGACGGCCACGCTGGAAGTTTCCCCCGCTGATGCCGAACGCCTGCTGGCCGCCCAGCAACTGGGTTCGCTGAGCCTGGTGCTGCGGAGCATGGTCGCCGACGCTAAGCCGGAAGCCGAACCACTCGACGACGACTACGACGATCCGATCCTTTACACCTCGGATAAAGACGTCAGCAAAGGCTTGGCGGCGTTGTCCGGTGGGAAGAAGGGTATTGTCGGCAATAGCGACAAGGTCCGCGTCAACCGCGGTGGCGCCCTTTCGGAACAGAGCTTCTAAATATGCGTTTATTTCCCCGCCTTCTCTGCTTATCGGGCCCCGTCGCACTCGTCCTGGGAGTGATTCTCCCGGCCCATGCGCAGCAGGCGCCCACCTTAACCGACTGGCAGCCTGGCCCCGTTGTTACATCGCCGAATGTCGCTTCCCCTAATACGGCGCGGCGCGCCGACTGGGCGAAGATGGTTGATCAAACACCGGAACAGCATGCCAAGAAAATGTCGGCCGTCACGGCGCCGCAGATAAAGCCGGTACTACAGATTAATGATGCAACACCGCCGGCTGCGCAATCGGATGAGCCGCCGGTGATGGCAGCTCCCGTTCCTCCCGTCGCTGTGGCGCCGCTTGGAACCGCGGGAACGGCCGCTCCTGCTTTGGCAAGTATGACGCAGGAACAAACTGCTGCTACCGCGCCAGCGCCCAACTCGATAGCGCCGAAGAAAGTCGAAATACCAGTGCCTGTAGCCCCCACACCTGCGCCGCTATCAGGTATCGCTGCGGCCCCGGCCGACCGGCTCGTCCTGCCGCTGAATAAGACCAAGGGGCTGGCCCTGGGTGACGCTGTCCGGGATATCATCATTGGCAATCCGGATATCGCCGATATCGTCGTTCGCTCTCCCAAGCAGGTCTACCTGATCGGCAAGGCCATCGGCGACACCAATGCGTTTTTCGTCGATGCTCATGGCGAACTGATCCACAAGGTGGATATCGTCGTCCAACCGGACGCCGAAACTGTACAAAATAATATCGATACCTTGCTCCCCGGTGAGCATATCCAAGCAAAGGGCATGAGTGACTCGATCGTCCTCTCCGGCAGCGCCAGTTCCGACCGCGCAGCCGCCCAGGCACGTAACATCGCCCGGCGCTTTGTCGCCAAGGATGAGAATGTCGTCAATATGATCCGCGTCACCAGCGAACAGCAGGTCTTGCTGCGGGTGCGTGTCGCTGAGGCGCAGAAAACGGTGTTGAAGGAACTGGGTATCGACAACCTGCTGAGCCCGACCACCTTGGGGCCGCTCACCATCGATGCGGCAACCTCGGCCCTCGGCCTGGGTCCGAATATCGCCGGAACACTTGGCATTTCCTCGGGTAATTTCGATTCGACGGTCCGATTGCTGGAACAGCATGGTTTCATCCGCACCTTGGCAGAGCCCAATCTGCTGGCGGTTTCGGGCGAGACGGCCAGCATGCTGGCGGGCGGGGAATATCCGATCCCGGCGCCGCAGGATGTAGACACCATCACCATCCAGTACAAGCCATTCGGCGTCAGCCTGGCCTTCCTGCCGGTGGTGCTGGATAGCGGCCGGATCAGCTTGAAGATTTCCACCGAAGTCAGTTCGCTGTCTCAGGCCAATGCGGTTTCGATTCCGACTTTCTCCGGCGACATTCAGGTGCAGGGCTTCACCACCAGGCGCGCCAACAGCACGGTGGAACTCCCCAGCGGCGGCAGTCTGATGATCGCGGGCCTGATGCAGAACGATATCATCAGCAGCCTGAACGGTATTCCGGGCCTGATGGATATACCGATCCTCGGTACACTCTTTTCATCGACATCGTTCCAGCGGAACGAGACGGAACTCGTCATCTTGGTTTCGGTGGTGCTCGCCAAGCCGACCGATCCGCGGCAACTGGCCTTGCCGACTGACGGTTTCGCGCCGGCCACCGATCTCGACCGCTATTTCATGGGCAATTTGCAGAACATCTATGTGAAGCGCCCCAATCCGGATCCCAATGCGCCGCAAACCCTGCAAGGGCCGATCGGCTATATCGTGAAGTGAGCGGAGAGATGCGACATCCGATCAGAAACGTCATGATGTTGGGCGGTTTGCTGATGATATCGGCATGCGGAACCGAGCCCTACTCGCTTTATGATCCACATGCGGCCTTTCCGACAACGGCGACACGGCGAACGGCTTATCTGGATGTTGCGCCATTCCAGCAACAGATCCCGGCAGCGACCGACAGCGGGAGGCTTCAGGAGTTCCTGGCAGCTTATCGCCAGAATGGAGAAGCCCCAATCGCCGTGACCTCCACTGCGCCGCACGTCTCCGATCCAATGGCGCAACGCGAAGCGCGCGACATCGCCATCTGGCTACAATCCCAAGGTGTTCCCGCTGGGGACATTCGTCTCTATGTGATGGAATCGCCAGTTGCCGCTGGACCGCAACTGACTTTTCCAATGTACACAGTCGCCCAACGCGAATGCGGCTATTGGAATTCTGCGATCACGAATGATCATGACAGCGCCAATACCGACAATTTCGGCTGCGCGACCCAGAAGAACGTCGATGCGATGACCGCCAATCCCCGCGATCTCCTCATGCCGTCGACCGCAACCGGCCGTGACGGTGCGCGGGCCTGGAAGATCGTCGACAATTATCAGCAGGGCAAGCCGATTCCAGGCGCGAATGACATCAAACAGGACGTCAATTACTCGCTTGGCACGACGCAATCGAGCGGCGGCGGCCAGTAAATCGGGGAAGCAGCCGTGAACCATCGACTGAACATCGACGTTTTCGCCCTGGCGCCTGAAACGGCGGAATCGGCGCTTGGCCTCAAGAATCTTCCCGCCTTCCTGCGTGCGACGGTGAACCCTCATTCCGGTGGTTTGGCAGGTGCCGTGAAGCATTACGCAACAAATGCTGCATCCCAGCTCATCATCGTCGAGGATGATGGCGATACCGCGGCATTAATCAAACGGTTGGAAGGCCTGGCCGGCGTGGTGGAGCCCGGCCGCAAATTGATCGTGATCGGTGCCGTCAACGATATCACGATTTATCGGCAGATCATTTCAATGGGCGTCGCAGATTATCTGCTAAGCCCAGCTTCGATCGGAGATCTGAGTGCGGCGATCGAACGCGCGACCCATGACCCGGCAGCCCAACCCAAAGGCAAGGTTATCAGCTTCTACGGCATTCGTGGCGGCGTCGGCAGCAGTACCGTAGCGCATAATGTGGCTTGGCTTCTGTCGACGCAGATGAAGATGCGGACGATCCTGGTCGATCTCGACCTCGCCTTCGGCACGGCCGCCCTCGCCTTCAACGAGGAACCGCGCCAGCCGCTAATCGACGCATTGTTGGATCCTGAACGCCTTGACCCGATTTTGCTGCAGCGGTTTATGGTTGGGGAGAGCGATGATCTGCAAATCCTGTCGACTCACGGCATGCCGCGTAGTTCGATGATACTGAGCCAGCTCGCCATCGAGAAGCTGGTCGATCTCTCCCGGCAGATGGCGGATATCGTCGTCCTTGACCTGCCGCATTACTGGGCGAACTGGGTCGAGGATCTATTGCTTCTCGCCGACGAAACCATCCTGGTGGCATCGCTCGACCTCGCCAATCTTCGCGATGCGCGCAATCTTGTAGACTTGCTGCGTGCTAAACGGGGTGAAGAGCGTGAGGCGCGGCTTGTCATCAGTAAGGCTGATATGGGTAAGCGCAGCCGCCTGACTGTCAAGGATTTCACCTCGACATTATCCGTGCAGCCGCTCGCGCAGATTCCCTTCGATCCCACATCCTTCATCGAATCCGTCAATGATGGCAAGGTGATCAGCGAAAAGAACCGCAAGCATAAAGCCGCCCTCGCCTTCCAAAGGATCGCCGATGCCGTATCGGGGCGACCGCAGCCAGCGCGCCGCCTTATGTCGTGGCGGCCCGCCCTGAAGCGGCAGGTTGCCAAGCCCGCCAGGACCTAGAACGATGTTTGGCAAACGCAACCATCCGATTGGCCAGGAAGCGCCCTCTGGCGCCGTCGCGGCGGCACCGGTCTTTGTGGCGACGCCGGCACCTCCCGCATCGGCCGTTGTCAAAATTACGAATGTCCGCCCGGCTGAATTGGACGGCCGTCTGGCAGAAATCAAGGCCAATGTCTTCAACGACCTGATCGCTACGGTCGATCTCTCCGAACTGGCCAGGCTCGATTCAACGTCGATGCGCGAGGCGATCAATGATGTCGTTTCGGACATTATCGGCGTTCGCAATCTGACCATCAGCGCCGCCGAACAGCAGCTTCTGATCACCGATATCTGCAATGACGTGCTGGGGCTTGGACCCTTGGAGCCCTTGATCGCGCGCGACGATATCGCCGATATCATGGTGAATGGCCCCAACAAGGTCTATATCGAAGTCAACGGCAAGATCGAATTGACCGATGTCCGGTTCCGCGACAATCAGCAATTGATGAATATCTGCCAGCGGATCGTCTCGGCTGTGGGGCGCCGGGTCGATGAATCGAGCCCGGTCTGCGACGCCCGTCTGCTCGACGGGTCGCGCGTCAATGTGATCGTGCCGCCTTTGGCCATCGACGGGCCGACATTGACGATACGGAAATTCAAGCGCGATCGCCTGACACTCGATAAGCTGATCCAGTTCGGTTCGATCTCACCGGCCGGGGCGAAGCTGCTGCAGATCATCGGTCATTGCCGCTTGAACGTGATCGTCTCGGGCGGTACCGGCTCGGGCAAGACCACCCTGTTGAACTGCCTGACGCAATATATCGATAGCGACGAGCGTATCGTTACCTGCGAAGATGCAGCCGAATTGCAGTTGCAACAGCCCCATGTCGTCCGCCTCGAAACCCGGCCGCCGAATTTGGAAGGCGTCGGTCAGGTCACGATGCGCGACCTGGTCAAGAACTGCCTGCGTATGCGGCCGGAGCGCATTATCGTGGGCGAGGTGCGCGGTCCCGAGGCTTTCGACCTGTTGCAGGCGATGAATACCGGCCATGACGGGTCGATGGGAACGATCCACGCCAACAATCCCCGGGAATGCATTTCCC
This sequence comes from Dongia soli, assembly GCF_034044715.1. NCBI lineage: Bacteria > Pseudomonadati > Pseudomonadota > Alphaproteobacteria > Rhodospirillales > Dongiaceae > Dongia > Dongia soli. The sequence continues at coordinate 891,973 of NZ_JAXCLW010000002.1, forward strand.
GTATGGAAAACATGATCGCCATGGGCGGCTATAACCTGCCCGCCAAAACCGTGCGCGAACACATTGCCGGCGCGGTACAGGTCATCATCCAGGCCGCGCGATTGCGTGATGGTTCGCGCCGTATCACGCATGTCACCGAAGTGATCGGCATGGAAGGCGAAGTCGTCACCCTGCAGGATCTGTTCGTGCATGAAATTGCCGGGGAGGATGGCGCTGGCAAACTGATCGGCCGGCATCGTTTTACCGGGTTGCGCCCCTCGTTCTGGGATCGAGCGCGGTATTTCGGCCGGGAGCGCGAACTGGCCGAGATTCTGGAAAGCGACGATGCTTGACCTCGTCCTGCAGATGCCACCCTTGATCCTCGGCATTCTCGCCGGGTTGATCCTCTTACTGATCTGCGTCGCGGCTCTGCTTTTCGGCTCCCTCTACGGGCCAAAGGCAAAATTGCAGAAACGGATCACCAATGTAGTCGGCAAGCCGGTGGGTTCGGTCAAGTCGAGCAAGACCGATAAAGGCGGGCCGGATCGCCGACGGGGCGTAGAAGCGAAGCTTCGGGAACTGGAGCGTTTAAAGAAAAGCAAGCGCGGATATCGCTTGAACGAAGAGCTGGTCCAGGCGGGCCTGCGCGTCTCGCCGCGTCAATTCGTCGTAATCGCATGCATGGTCGGTCTGCTGCTGGCGGCATTATATCTGGTTTCCGGCTTGCCGCGGATCGGTCTGCCGCTGATCGCCATTATCGGCATGCTTGGCCTGCCTAAATTCTATCTGCGATTCCGGATCAAGCGACGGTTGAAGCAATTCACCGCTCTTTTTGCCGATGGAATCGATATCGTCGTGCGCGGTGTGCGCACCGGCCTGACAGTGGGCGAATGCCTTGCCATTGTCGGGCGAGAAATGCGCGACCCGGTCGGCAGCGAATTCCGGCAGGTGACGGAAGGTATTCATCTTGGCCTCAGCCTGGAAGAATGCCTGAACAAGATGCATGGCCGCGTCCCGACAACTGAGGTGCGTTTCTTCAATATCGTCCTTGTCATGCAGCAATCGACCGGCGGCAATCTGGCGGAAACCCTGGAGAAGCTGTCTGATATTATCCGGTCTCGTAAACGCATGCGCGACAAGATCCAGGCCTTGTCCAGCGAAGCCAAGACGTCCGCCGCCATTGTTGGGGCATTGCCGGTGCTGGTGTCGCTCGCTCTGGTAGGAGTCGCCCCGGATTACATCAAGATTTTGGTGACCGCCGATCTTGGCAAATGGCTCATTGCGGGCGGTCTCGTCTGGATGAGCATCGGTGTGTTCGTCATGGCGAAAATCATCAGTTTCGACCACTGAGGAAAATGATGCGGTTCGATATCGAATTTCTCATCCTCATCTGCGCGGCTCTGGCGGCTTTCGCCTCCATCCTTGCAGTGGGCCTACCCTTCTTCCGGGGAGAGCGCTTCGAATCCCGGTTAAAATCCATCTCGGATCGTCGGCGCGAACTGGCCAAGCAGCAGCGCGAATCCTTCCACGTGCGCGGCCGGTTGCAGGTTGGCAGCGGCTGGAAATTGAAGCAGCTGGCGATCCGCAGATTCAAGCTGCAGGACCTGCTGGAGGCCAAGGAATTGCGGCTGCAATTGGCCCGTGCCGGGCGCCGGGGCCAGCAAGCTGTCGTCAACTTTCTTTTCGCCCGCGTCGCGGCACCGCTCGGCTTACTGATCTTTTCGCTCTTCTACGCCTTCACGGTATTCGCGGAAAAACCCCTCGTCTTTCGCATATTTGCCGTTCTACTGGCGACGACAATCGGCAATTACCTGCCGATCATCCTGCTCAAGAATGCCGTCACCAAGCGGCAGCAAAAATTGCAGCGTGCTTATCCGGATGCACTCGATCTCATCGTCATCTGCGTCGAATCCGGCATGTCGATCGAAGCGGCTTTTGCCAAGGTCACCGAGCAGATGATGGAGGGTGCGCCGGAACTGGCGGAGGAGTTCGGACTGACGACAGCTGAACTCGCTTTCCTAAACGACCGCCGCCAAGCTTTCGATAATTTGGCGGATCGCACCGGCCTGCCTGCATTCAAGTCGCTGAGCACCACTTTGCAACAGTCCGAAAAATACGGCACGCCGGTCGCTGTCGGCCTGAGAGTTTTAGCAAAGGAAAGCCGCGATAGCCGTATGGCGGCGGCGGAAAAGAAAGCGGCGGCCCTACCGCCGAAACTGACCGTGCCGATGATTATGTTTTTTCTGCCGGTGCTTTTTATCGTGATCGGCGGCCCGGCAGTCATCCAAGTCTTGGATATGATGGCCCACCGGTAATCGCCGGCCGGCCAACTTCAATTGCTACCCAGCCCCTGATAATAATTGATATTGTTCCGCGCCATGTCATCGGGCAGGTCCATCCGGATCAGGCGCGTTGCACCGTCCTTGTCGCCTTTGAAAGCGAGCAACAACGCCAGGTTCTGGCGCATCTGGGGGCTGGCACTCGGCTGATTGACGGCCTGCTGCAGGGTCGAGATCGCCATATCCAATTGGCCGGATTGCGCAAGCGACAAAGCGTAGTTGTTCAGCAGATCGGAATTGGCGGGCGCCAGCTTCAGACCCGCCTGATAGGCCTCCTGCGCCAGGGCATATTGGCCTTGATAGTCGTAAGCGACCCCTAGAGCCGAATAGATTCCCCAATCATCGCGCGTCAGTCCCTTGGCCTGATTCAGCGCTGGGATCGCCAAATTCAATTGATCGGCCGCGAGATAATCCTTGCCGAGCTCGACGAGCAACGGCGGCTTCACGCCAACTTTAGTAATGCGCGCATTGACGACCTGGATCGCCTGTTGCGGCGACCCGGCAAAACGGAAATTCCGCGCCAGGGCCAGCAGGATGGTCTCGTCATCGGGATAACGCTGCAACAGCGTCGTATAATGATTGGCGGCCTCGCTGTATTTGTATCCCGCCTCGGCGTCTGCGGCCGCCTGGCGGAGCGTGACGTCCAGATTGGGAACGGCCGGCTCTTTCGCGGCATCTGCTATGGGAGCGCTGTCGGCGATGTCCTGGGAAGTAAAGCTCTTCACCGTGCTGCAGCCCGCAAGGAGGATCGAGATCGATAGAATCATGCAGCTGCTTTGCCATGCACGGAGCATCGTCAACCTCTTTATCCTGTGCCGTACCGACGGGAATTAACCTGGTCTTCACCAAGCCCGCTTAACGTTGTTGCAACGCCGCCGCATCCGGCAGCCGCGCTGGGACATTCTGGGCCTTTTATGATGAAGAAATCCTTTATGGGCTTTCTGCCCGCTTTGTTGGTTTGGGGATTATTTCTCGCCAGTCAAGCGAAAGCCGATTCCGTCCTCGCCGTCGACTTGAACGGCGCCCGGAGTATCGGCCTGAACGCCGCCGCCAATGATGTGATTGTCGGCAATCCCGCTGTGGCGGATGTGTCCCTGCAAGCGCCCGACCACCTTGTCGTTATCGGCAAGCAGGCGGGCCGCACCCGCGTCATCGCCATGGATGCAGCCCAGAAGGTTCTATTCAACCAGATCATCGTCGTCGTGGCCGGCGATGAAGGCATGGTGACCGTGACCGGCCCGCGCAAAGGCAATATCGTCCAGAACGACTATGCTTGCGCCACTCATTGTTCCGCTATACCCGGCGGCTCGGGATCCGGATCAGGTCAGCCTCCCGCTCCCTGATCAGCAATAACAAAAGCTTCTTCTAAGAGTGTGCCCCGGCTGACCGCGCACGGTCTACTGCGCGAGCCAGCTATTGAAGTGCCCATTCCAGGCGGTGCTCATGACGACCTCTCCATCCGCCAGTAATTGCGGCGGTTGCGCGCCGGCGGTCCACCACACGCGCAGTCGGGTTTGATCTGGTCGAGTTTCTTGAAGGCGCGATCAACGCCTTCGCTGGTGCCAAGTACCTTATAGACGTCCTGCGGGGCTTCGCCGTCGGCGATCAAGGCCATCTCGAATGTGGTCTCGGCGATTTGCGCAAGGCGCGCGGTCCGGGAAACTTCTTCACATCCCAGAAATCGGCGACAGTCTTCGGCCCGCCATTCGGGAATTTGCCGGCGTCATAAGCGTAGATCGTGTCGAAGACGATGGTAGCGAGGGCGCAATCCATTGCCGCGCCTTCGACAAACTGGTCGCGCCCGCCAAGCGCGCCATAGTCGATCGGTTCCAGCCAGCCTTCGTCGCAACCTTGCAGTGCGTGGCCGGGTTCGACATCGACCACATCCCACTCATCTGCTTCAGCTCCACCATGCTTTTGAGCTTGGCGGTCGAGCCGTCCCATTCATCCTGCAGGATTTTCGTGCCAGTCTTTTTCGCGAAAGGTTCGAAATAGGTCACATCCTGGCTTTTCGTGTAAGCCTCGCCGCCAGGGCATGATGCCGGATCAGCTTGAAACGGCCTGTCGGCAATGGTGGCCTCTGGGGGGGTGTGGTTCCGAGTTATCAGAACCCCACGGCCATCACCTTGCCCCTGGAACGTCGCCGGGCGCTTTTGGCGATTGCGCAGCGCTACAATGTCCTTCTGATCGAGGATGATGTCTACTGCCCCTTTCTGGATGCACCGCAGCAAAGCTTTGCCAGCATGGCACCCGATCTGATGGTGTATGTCAGCGGCTTCTCGAAATTTGTCGCCCCCGGCTTGCGCCTGGGCTTCGTCGTGGCGCCTCGCGCTTTGGTGGGCGATATTGCCGCCGCCGTCCGGATCAACTACTGGAGCATCAGCCCCCTCACCGCCTTGATTGCCACAGCGATGCTGGAGGACGGCGTTATCAACGACCTCGTGATGCGCCAGAAGGAGGACCTGCGCCGACGCCAAGCTTTGGTCAGCCGGATTCTGGCGAATTTCGATATCCGGACCGGCGATACCTCAACCCATTTCTGGCTGCATCTGCCCGAACCCTGGCCCTCTGCATCTGCACGACGTCGTGTGAGGAGCGTCGGCTGCCACGCTGGGAAAAAGCAAATACATCAATTGCGCGTGAAGGGCGAACTATCGCTCCGGTGTCGGGTTGTCGCTCCATTCCAGCGTCGCCCGGCCGATCACAAGACGATAAGAGCCGGTCGGGACTGCCTTCGGGAGGCTTCAGTCATGCGCTCAGTTCTGCTTTGGATTCTAGAAGTTCCGGTCCCCGTTATCCTGCTCGCCCTTTTTATCAATTCGTTGCAGTAATCGTTCGCATCATTTCACCTTTGATGAAACGGCGTGCAATCAAAAGCACAGCCCCAGTTGCCGACACGGCTATGCCGCCGGCAACTGGGCTGCCTGCCAGCCATGGTTGAATTTCCGGCTTACGCCGCGGTCCAGCCACCATCGATCGACTGCATGGAACCGTTAATCGATTTACCTGCATCCGAAGCCAAAAAAACTGCCAGGGCGGCAACATCCTCGACCGTGACGAATTCCTTCGTCGGCTGGGCCAGCAGCATCACATTCTTCTTCACCTCATCTTCCGTGATGCCGCGGGCTTTGGCGGTATCAGCGATCTGCTTTTCCACCAACGGCGTCCAGACATAGCCCGGACAAATGGCATTCACGGTGATGCCGAAGGTGGCCAGTTCCAAAGCGGCGGTCTTGGTCAGGCCAGCGATGCCATGTTTGGCTGCGACGTAAGCCGCCTTGAAAGGCGAAGCCACCAGGGCATGGGCTGAGGCGGTGTTGATGATGCGGCCCCATTTGCGCTGTTTCATGCCGGGAATGGCGGTGCGGATGGCATGGAAGGCTGAGCTGAGATTGATGGCGATGATCGCATCCCACTTCTCCACGGGGAATTCCTCGATCGGCGCGACATGCTGGATGCCGGCATTGTTGACCAGGATGTCGACGCTGCCGAAGGTCTTTTCGGCGGTTTTGATCATCTCGGCAATCTCACTGCCTTTCGACATATCGGCGGGTGAATAGATCGCCTTGACGCCGAAGGTGGTTTCGATCGACTTCCGCTCTTTTTCGATCGCCGCCGCATCACCGAAACCGTTGATCAAGACATTGGCGCCCTCTTTCGCCATTGCCTGGGCGATGGCGAGACCGATCCCACTGGTCGAGCCGGTGACGACAGCGGTTTTACCCTTCAACATGCCTAATCTCCGTCGTTTTGGTAGCTGGATGACGCGCTGGTCGGCTGGGATGCCGGCCGAATTGAGGTCACAGCATGCAGCGGTTTTTTGTGCGCTGCAATATACTTCTGGAAGCTGTCATCGATCTGCCATCTCCACTTCCCCTTGCCCTACAGGTAACGAAGGCATGATTTTCGAAAACGATGGGGCTAGCAATTCCATCCTTCGACGCCTAAACCTGATCATATTCTCTTGATCCGTGTCCCGGATCGGCAAATCCCTACGACAAATCCCCAAGGAGAAGCGCATGCTTGAAAAACTGACGCGCCGCATGTCGGTCGAACGGCTGCAAGCCGAAAGCCTGAAGCGCAAGGATTTCCACCGAGTGCTTACCCTCTGGCAACTGACGGCGATCGGCATCGGCGGCATTATCGGCGTTGGCGTTTTCGTCCTGACCGGCGTGGTCGCTGCGACCCATGCCGGACCAGGCGTCGTGCTCTCCTTCATCGCCGCCGGCATTGCCAGCGCGGCCGCCGCTTTGTGCTATGCCGAATTCTCCAGCATGATTCCGGTGACCGGCAGCGCCTATACTTATGGCTATGCGGTGCTCGGCGAGCTGGCGGCCTGGATCATCGGCTGGGACTTGCTGCTGGAATATGCGCTGGTTGTCGCGGTGGTGGCGATCGGTTGGTCGGGCTACGTACGTGCTTTGCTGGATGCCGCCGGCATCCACCTGCCCGATTGGGCGGCCGAGGTCGAGGTTGGCCAGGTAGGCCACCGTTTCGACGTCATTGCCGCCTTGGTCTCCCTGTTCATCGCGGCCTTGTTGACGATCCGCATGGAAACCGGCGCTCGCTTCAACAGCTTCATCGTCGGCATCAAGCTTGCCGGTGTCCTGCTGGTCATCATCGTCGGTGCCTTCTTCATCAAGCCGGAGAACTGGCACCCCTTCCTGCCCTTTGGTTTTCACGGGGTGCTGACCGGTGCTGCCATCGTCTTCTTCGCCGTTTTCGGCTATGACACACTGACGACCGCGGCCGAGGAGGCGCGCGATCCACAGCGCGATCTGCCGCGTGCGGTGCTGCTATCTCTCGCCATCGCCATGGTCCTCTATATCGGCATGTCCCTGGTCCTAACCGGTATGGTGCCTTACCAGTCGCTGAATAATACAGCCCCCGTTGCCAATGCCTTCAAAGATCTCAACCTGAACCTGGTGATGATCATCATTTCCATTGCCGCCATCGCCGGCATTACCAGCGTGCTCTTCGCCTTCATGCTGGCCGCGGCACGCATCTGGTTTGCCCTGGGGCGCGATGGGCTGCTGCCGCGATGGTTTGCGAAACCGCACCCGACCTTCGGCACACCCTATCGGCCGACGATCATCCTGGGGATCGGCACCGCGCTCGCCGCCGGTATCTTTCCCATCAGCGAGGTCGCCGAACTGGTCAATATCGGCACGCTCTCGGCCTTCATCGTCATCTGCGCTTCAGTGGTGCTATTGCGTTGGAAGCAGCCCGGCCTGCAGCGGCAATTCCGCGTACCCTTCGTTTATGTCGTCGCGCTCGTTGGTATCTGCGCGTGCATCGCCTTGATCGCCGGTCTGCCGGTGCCGACTTATGAGCGTTTCGTCATCTGGCTGGTCATCGGCCTCGTCATCTATTTCCTTTACGGCATTCGTAATAGCGCACTGGCCCGGGAAGGAAAATAAACGGCACTAAACGCGGGAGTGCCGAATGCTTTGTGCATTGACTTCCCGCATTGGCCGGGGAAAAGTGCGGCAATAATTGAACGCATAATCAAATTGCTGGGGGTCGAATATGAGTGCAGCTTACGGCAATGATCGGGCTTTCACCGCTACCGATCTGAAGGGAACCCAGATGGAGCCGACTTTTGCCGGCGCGCTGAGCTTCCTACGCCGCAAATACAGCCGCGATCTGAGCGGCGTCGACGTCGCTGTGACCGGCTTTCCCCTGGATACAGCGGTCACCAATCGACCGGGTACGCGTTTCGGCCCACGCGCTATTCGCGCCGCCTCCAGCCATATGGCCTGGACGCGGCCCTATGGCAGCCCCTTCGATCCGCTGGATCGGCTTGCGGTCGTCGATTATGGCGATTGCCGCTGGGATCACGGACGCCCGGAGCAGATTCCCGGCGCGATCGAAGCCCATGCCGATGAGATCATCTCGAAAGGCGTCGCGCTGCTTTCATTGGGCGGCGATCACTTCATCAGCTATCCGCTCTTGAAAGCCCATGTGAAGAAGCACGGCCCCCTTTCCCTGGTCCATTTCGATGCCCATTCCGATACCTGGAATGACGAAGGCGGCGATGGCCGGGTCGATCACGGCACCATGTTCTATCATGCCGCCAAGGAAGGGCTGGTCGACCCCAAGCGCTCGGTACAGATCGGCTTGCGGACGCATAACGACGATCTTCTGGGCTTTAACGTCTTCGATGCGCCCTGGGTACATGAGCACGGCGTCAAGGCAGTCATCGAGCAGACACGGCGGATCGTTGGTGACAACAAGGCCTATCTTACCTTCGATATCGATTGCCTCGACCCCGCTTTCGCGCCGGGAACAGGCACACCAGTCTCGGGCGGCCTCACCTCGGCCCAGGCACTGGCGATCCTCCGCGGTTTCGCCGGCATCAATTTTGTCGGCATGGATATCGTCGAGGTGGCGCCGGCTTATGACGTGGGTGAAATCACCGCGCTTGCCGCTTCACATATCGCCCATGAGTGGCTCGTGCTCTACGCCAGCCGTAAACGCGCGTAATCGGCAAAAGGTCTCATAGCGAAAAAGCGGGCGGTCCAGATAGCGCAACAAGGGATTACCCGACAGGGGGCCGCATAGCGGATTGACTTCCGCTTCCTCCTTCCCGTGTATATGCGACGGCAGAAGGGGAACCACGGTGATGGCGCCCTCCCGGAGTTTATCAGCAGCGGCTGGCTCGGCAAGAATTTCGTCGACCCGGCGCGGCAGCGGCACCTTACGATTCTTCGCACGCATCGCCGACACATGACGAAAGAGAAGAATCTCGGCCTGCGACAGAGCCTTCTTGAGTTGCGGATGGCGGACGGACAGGCCGGGGAAATCCGGAAAACCGATTTCGTATCCCCCCAGCTGATCGCCACGGATCACTGCAACGTAATAAATCATCTGCTGGTTCCACTCATCGCATATTCGGTTCGCGCTATATAGGCGCCACCGAGCCACAGGCAAGACTGCGGCTCATCACGAAGCCGCGATATATCCTCGGCATCGAACCTTTCCCCCTACTGTCTGTTTCTCCATTTTAATGGAGGTGCGGGATGAGCAGATCGGGGAAGGTTCGCATCGGCATATCAGGCTGGCGATACAAGCCATGGCGCGGTGTGTTCTATCCGGAAGATCTGAAGCAAAAGGATGAATTACCCTTCGCCGCAGATTGTTTCCCGACAATCGAGATCAACGGCACGTTCTATTCGCTGCAACGCCCGGAAAGCTTCGCGCAGTGGGCCGCCGAGACGCCGGCAGATTTTGTCTTCGCGGTTAAAGGCCCACGCTACATCACCCATCTCCTGCGCCTGAAGAATGTCGAAAAGCCGCTCGCCAATTTCTTTGCCAGCGGCATCTTTGAACTCGGCGCCAAGCTTGGTCCGATTCTTTGGCAATTTCCGCCGAATTTCAAATTCGATTCCGACCGCCTCGAAGCCTTTTTCAAGTTATTGCCGCAAGATACCGAAGCAGCGGCGCGCCTCGCCCGCCGGCACGATGACAAGGTGAAAGGCCGGACATCCTTGAAGCCACCAAAGAAAATTCCCCTCCGTCATGCGATGGAAATCCGTCACGATAGCTTCCGCTCGCCCGACTTCATCAAGCTGTTGCGGAAATACAAAGTGGGCCTGGTCGTCGCCGATACGGTGGAATGGCCCTGCCTGATGGACCTCACCAGCGATTTCATCTATTGCCGCCTGCACGGCTCCGAAGTGTTATATGCCAGCGGCTATGACAGCCGTGCCCTGTCACAATGGTGCAAGCGCGTAACGGCCTGGGCTAAAGGCGAGGAGCCCAAGGATGCCAAACGCGTCCTTGATGAACCCGCGCCGAAACGGGCGACGCGCGATGTCTATGTCTATTTCGACAATGACATGAAGGTGCGTGCCCCACGCGATGCGGCCTCCCTGATCAAGCGCGTCGAAAAAGCCCTCGCGTGACGCGCTCAGCTTGGTCGTTGAGCTGCCACCAGCTGACGCATTTTCCGGACGGCGCTGTCCGGTGTGGTGAGAACCGTGCGGCCCGCTACCGGCGCAATCGCCGCCGCGGCCCGGGCAAGAGAGAACTGGCCGAGCACCAGCACATCAACGTGCATCTCCGCCGCTGCCTCCGCAACCAATGCATCATGCCGCGCGCCGTCACCTGCTTTCAGGGCTGCGAGCGCGCCATCGACGTTCCGCGCCATGAGATTGATCTCGATACCCCGCGCCGCGGCCATGCCGCGCAACTCGGTTGTCAAAGCAGTTAAGGATGGCGGAAAGGTCACCAGTAGGCCTATGCACCGGCCGGTATCGAGCGCCGCCTCGAAAGCCGCTTCATTGGGGCGCAGAACCGGCAGGGACAAATCGGCTTTCACTGCATCGATGGCCGGCTGGAAGGCCGAACAGGTGAACAGAATTCCCGCGGTCTTGCCGCCATCGCCAGAGAGATTGGCCGCGTAACGCCCCAATGTGAGAAAGCGTTCTCGGATGCTCTGCGTGAGCTCGCCGGCAGCGGCAAGGTCGCTGGAGAGCGAGTTATCCATGAGATCGAAACAAGTCGCCTCGGGCCAATGGGCGGTGAAGGCACGGTGGATCGGCGCCACGGATTCCGTCAAGGCATGAACCAGCATGATGCGCGAAGGGCTCATTGCTTGGTCCTCAGCCGCAGCGTCGCCATCAGCTTTGCATCACGCTCCTTTTCCAGATCGTCGATGGACCGACCCGCGGCTTCCTCGGCGATCCCGGCGACCAGCTTGGCGCATAGCTCTGGGGTCAGCTGCGGATTACCAAGGGTTTTCCAGCGGCGTTCCTGGCTAGGACCGAGATGCTGGAGGTAATGTTCGATGCCGCCTGCCCCGCCGCCCAGATGATAGGCCATATGCGCGCCGATGATGGACCAGCGCAGCCCCGGCCCATTCACCAGGGCCCGGTCGATATCCGCCACGTCGGCGACACCTTCCTCGACCAGACTGACCGCTTCGCGCCACAGCGCCGAGGCCAGCCGGTTGGCGAGATGGCCGGCAACCTCGCGCTTGAGACGAACGGTCTCGCGATCGAGACCACGATAAAATATCTCCGCCCGGGCGAGCACCTCATCATCCTGGCCATATAGCTCAACAAGCGGCATGAGATGCGGCGGATTGAAGGGATGCGCCAGGATGAAGCGCTTCGGATGCGCCAGTCCTTGCGACAGATCCGACCAGCGCAGTGACGATGTGCTGCTGGCGATGACGGCACCTTGCGGCGCGGCAGGCTCGATTTCGCGGTAGAGCTTGGTCTTGAGCTCGACGGATTCAGGTGCATTCTCCTGAACCCAATCGACCCCATGCACCGCCCCGGCCAGGGTCTCGACCACGGTAACGCTGCCCTCGGCGCGATAGCCCAGCTGAACCAGCTGCTTGGCCGCCTTGTCCGCCCGATCAGCAAAGCTCTCCCGTGCCGCCTCCGACGGATCCCAGGCCCGAACCAGATAGCCACCGGCCCGCGCAAACAGCGCCGCCCAACTGGCCCCGATCAGGCCACCGCCGATAACGGCTACTGTCTTCAGATCTTTCTGTGTCATCCCTCGTCTCGCGATGTTGCCGATTATGCAGGAGCTTCCTAGGCGCGAATAAGTTGCTTTTCCGCAATCTTATCCAAGAAGAATCTTTCGGAAATGACGAAAAATTAGGGGGCTTCGCACCTTTGCCGGAACGTAACGGTAAGCTTGGCCCGATAAAAGAGCACCAAACGCGACCCGCAGCAGTCAAATCGGCGGCATCGCAGCACCTTTGGACTCGTCTCTGGTAAAGACTGAAAGCCGTCGCAGCGCGGACCGGGGCGGACTTGAAGAGCCAAACGAAGCCCGCGGCAATTCGCAAAGTGACCTTTCGAAATGCCGGTCAACTTCATGGAGATTCGTTGTCATGCTTTATTCATTGATTATTACGATCTGCGCCATCAATGCCCCAGACCGTTGCCAAGTTTACGAGCAGCCAATGGAACACGGTTCGGCCATGCCCATTATGGCCTTTGTGGAAGCACAAGGCATTCTCGCGCAATGGCTGGAACAGCATCCCGGTTATAAGCTCGCGCATTGGCGGCTCGAACCTGGACAAGGATCGTAACCGTCTTCGGTCCCTGGGATCTGGCGATGGCTATAGGCTCCGGCACCAGCATCACGACAAGAACCACTAACCGGCATCTTCCGGCGGCGGTTGCGGATTGGACCCTGGATCGCGGCCACGCCGCCTGCGAGTTGCGGCGACCGGCAATCGCCAGCCGTATTTGATTGCCATGACCCGAAGTCCGAAACAGAGAGCCGCCCCCACAAGCGCCGCTGCAGGGGACGGCAGTTGCAGCATGTTGGCGATCACCACGATCGCCGCACCAGCCAGGGCGGCTACCGCATAAAGCTCCGCCCGCAACACGGTTGGGATTTTCGCCAACAGGACATCGCGCGCCATGCCGCCGCCGATACCGGTCAGCATGCCGAGCAAGGTTGCCATGACCGGGTTCAGCCCATAGACAAGAGCCTTCTGCGCCCCGGAAACCGCAAAAAGAGCCAATCCCGCAGCGTCGAACACCAGTACCGGACTCCATCGCTGCGTAATCGCGGCTGGAAAGTAAAATGTAATGAGGCCGGCGAGGAGCGAGACGCCTAAATAGTGCCAGTCGTTGATAGCCCCGGGCGGAACGGCGCCAATCAAAACGTCCCGTGTGATTCCGCCGGTATTGGCCGCGGCAAAGGACAGCACCAGAATGCCAAACACATCGAGCCGATGCTTAACACCGGCCATCGCACCGCTGAGGGCGAAGACAAAGGTGCCGGCAAGGTCGAGTATATATGGGAGCAACTCCATGAATGCCTTTTCCCCTGACACCGTTACATGGTGTTTTCAGCATTGCTTAGGGTGAGAGCCATGCCTGCGTCGCGGCGACCAGTGTCTCGATGCCGGTCCGCAACGTAGGATGGATGACCGGCGCAAACTTCGGGCTGTGATTGACCGGAAGCTCGTTCAGCCGATTAGCCGCCTTGGCTTTCTCATAGATATCGGGATCGGTGCCGCCCACGAACCAGAAAACCGACGGTGACTGCCACTGGGATCCAAATGACCCGAAATCCTCGCTTGCCGGGGCCGGCCCCGTTTCACGAACCCGCCCCGCACCGAAATGCGCGCGGAATGCGTCGACCACCCGCTTGCTTGCATCGCGATCGTTCATGTTAAGGGGATAATGATCCAAGATCGTGATTTCGGGTTTGCGCTGAGCGCCTGACGCTTCCGCCTCGGCATTGACGATGCGCTCAATCGCCGCGAGCACGCGCTTTCGCACCCCGGCATCGAATGTCCGGACATTCAGTTTAATGATGGCTTCGTCGGGAATGACATTCTCTTTGGTGCCCGCCTGCAATGAACCTACGGTGATGACGGCAGCCTCGGCGGCCGCCACCTCGCGCGAAACAATGGTTTGAAGCCGTATCACAATCGCCGCCGCCATGATGACGGGATCAATACTGGCCTGTGGCATCGACCCATGCGCGCCGCGGCCGAACAGGCGGATCTGCAAACTGTCCGCCGCCGAAGTGATCGCAGCCGCGCGCCCGGCAACGGTGCCGGCCGGTCCCACCATGACATGCTGGCCAAGGACCACATCCGGTTTGGGAAAGCGACTGAAAAGGCCATCGTCGATCATGGCTTGGGCACCTTCGGCCGTTTCTTCTCCAGGCTGGAAGACCGCCATCAAGGTTCCATGCCACGCCGTGCGTTCCTCGGCGAGCAGTTTCGCGGCGCCCGCCAGCCATGTCACATGCATATCATGCCCGCACATATGCGAGACCGCCACGGTCTTACCATCTCGATCGGCGGCGGTTACCTTGCTGGCATAGGGTAAACCCGTCGCCTCCGCCACCGGCAGCGCATCCATGTCGGCCCGCAGCATGACCGTCGGTCCATTCCCGTTCCGCAGCAGGCCGACGAGGCCGGTCTGCCCGATGCCAGTCGCCACTTCATAACCGGCGGCGCGAAGGCGATCGGCGGCCAATCCTGCCGTACGCGTCTCCTGCATCGAGAGTTCCGGATGAGCATGCAGATCCTTGTAGAAGGCTTCCAAATCCGCGAGCAGACCGTCGACATTATCCAATATCGTGTCAGTCGAATTGCCTTGGACCTTGTTCATGATGAGAACCCTCTCCTTGTCATAATCGTGGCCGTTCGCCGTGCATTCATGCCACCCCGGCCTACAGGCATATCCGAGCTTTTTTCAGAGACGGCGGAGAGCAGCGATGAGGGTCCCGCCGTTTCTCATCAGCATGGTTGCAGACCGGCACGTGCGGCGCCCGGTCACCCCACCTGAACCGTCAGCATGGAGATCGAGCCGCCATCGACACCTTCGACAGGAAAGCCGATTTGTTCCTCGTGTTGCCCGGCGCCAAGGACATAGAGCAGCGGCAGATAGTGATCAGGGGTCGGAATTGAAAGCGCCGCATCGGGGCCGAGGTTTTCATAGTGGATGAGCGGATCGAAATCGCCGGCAAGGATCATTTGCTTCGCCTCATCTTCGAAGCGAACCGCCCAATCATAGGGGTCGCGCGAATGCCGTCCCCAGGCATAGGTATGGAGATTGTGCACGAGATTGCCGCTGCCGAAGATCAGCACGCCTTCATCCCGCAACGGCGCGAGCTTCTTGCCGATCTCAAAGTGGAACGAGGCTGGTTCAGTCTCGTCGATGCTGAGCTGCACGACGGGAATTTCGGCCCGGGGATAAACATGCCGGAGCACGGACCATGTGCCATGATCCAGTCCCCAGGAATTGTCGAGTTGCACGTCCAAAGGCGACAAGAGTTGTTGCACCCGGCGCGCCAACACAGGATCGCCCGGTGCGGGATATTGGACCTGATAAAGTTCCGGGGGGAATCCGCCGAAGTCGTGGATCGTCTTTGGCGCCGTGGCGATCGTCACACCCGTCTTGGGCACGAACCAATGTGCGGAGATCGACAGGATGGCCGTCGGCCTCGGAATTTCCTGCCCGATGCGCCGCCATGCGTCCGAAAAGCCGTTGCTGGTGACGGCGTTCATCGGATTGCCATGACCGAAGAAGATTGCAGGCAGCCTATTGGTCATCGCTCAGCCCGTGCTTCTGGAGATTGTCGATCTCCCCTGCGGTGCCTTTGTCGCATCGCGCGCCGCTAGAATGTGCTCAATGACAGTTGATCATCGTCATCCCGTTTTGGCCGGAAGGCAACGGCAAGGTGCCAGACAATCCAGACGCGCATAACGAGCCGAGCCTGCGGTCAGCGGGCGCATCTCTCTCTACAGATTTTGGCAAATAGCCGTTTCCGGCAATGTCATCGCAGCGCGATGGCGTCCCCAAGGGGATTCGAACCCCTGTTACCGCCGTGAAAGGGCGATGTCCTAGGCCTCTAGACGATGGGGACTAAAGACCGGTGGCGGCTGAGCGGCTCGCCACGGAACGGCGCTTGTTTAACCGGTGGCCGGGCTAAATGCAACCCTGAAACGCCGAGTCGGTTCGCTTTCTTGCGCATTCCTGTCCGGATCGTCCCGCTTGACAGAAGCGGCGGGTAAATCGCTGAATTTTCGGTTGTTTCCGCAGGCTCAAAGCCCGGTACTCAGCCCGGCTGGGGCGGCATCGTCGATCAGGAGCTGGACTTCCTCCCGCCCCTGCCAGCGGTCGAGGCGCAGGCTGCCGGCGAGATGCAAGGTCGCGCCGCGCGATTGCAGCAGCAGCTTGCCGAGCGGCTCGTCCGCCACCCGGAAGGCGATGGCCTTCATCCTTGTCCCGTCGCTGCCCTGGATCTGACAGCGGACATGGCCGGTGCCGACCACATCGGCAAAGGCGATCCGGGCATCGGGAATGGCGAAACGCGGTTCGGGATTGCCGCTGCCGAAGGGGCCGATCTGCTCCAGCATGGTGACGAAATCCGGTGTGACGGCGCGCGGCTGAAGGGCGCCGTCAAGCGGCATCACCGGCACCAGGGGACTACCGTCGAGATCGGTAACGAAACGACGGGAGATGAAATCCGCGAGTTCCGGCATGCGCTCGGCGCCGACTTCGAAACCTGCCGCCATGGCATGGCCGCCGCCTTTGGCGATGATGCCGGCCTCGCGAGCGGCGATGACGGCATTGCCGAGATGCAGGCCGGCGACCGAGCGGCCCGACCCCTTCCCCATCCCGTTGCTATCCAAGGCGACGACGCAGACCGGGCGTTGATAGCGTTCCTTGAGACGGCCGGCGACGATGCCGATCACCCCGGCATGCCAGCCTTCGGCACCGACCAGGATCAGATGCGGATTCTCCGCCGCCTGACGCTCCGCCGCTTCGATGGCGGCAGCCAATACGTCAGCCTCGATGGCACGGCGCTCGGCATTCAGCTCATCGAGCCGGCGCGCCAGCGTTCCCGCCAGGATCGCATCTTCACCGGACAGCAAGGTGGCACCGAGATCGGAGGCGCCGACCCGGCCACCGGCATTGACGCGGGGACCGAGCAGGAAGCCGGCATGATAGGTGCCCGGCCGTTCGGCAACACCGGCCACGTCGCTGAGCGCGCTGATGCCGATATTGCGGCGCTGGGCCATCACCTTGAGGCCTTGGGCAACCAAGGCACGGTTAAGACCGGTCAGTGGCACGACGTCGCAGACGGTGCCCAAAGCCACGAGATCGAGCCACTGCAAGAGATCCGGCTCAGGCCTTGTCGTATTGTACCAGCCGCGTTGCCGCAGCGCGCGGTTGAGTGCCACCACCAGCAGGAAGGCGACGCCGACCGCCGCCAGATGGCCATGGCCCGGCGTTTCGTCCAGGCGGTTGGGATTGACGATGGCGGCCGCGATAGGCAGCGCCGGCTCGGCTACGTGGTGATCGACGACCACGACAGAGAGGCCGATCTTCGCCGCCTCTTCCAAAGCGGCGAAAGCGGTGATGCCGCAATCGACCGTGATGACGATGTCGATGCCTTCCGATCGCAGACGATGCATGGCCGGCGCATTGGGGCCATAGCCTTCATTCATCCGGTCGGGCACATAGAGGCGGATCGGCGCCGCGCCGACCGCTTTCAGGAAGCGCATCAGCAGGGCCGCCGAGGTTGCGCCATCAACGTCGTAATCGCCGAAGATGGCGATGCGTTCGTTCTTTTCGATGGCCGTGACGAGGCGATCCACAGCCTTTTCCATGTCGCGGAATTGCGACGGATCGGGCAGCAGATCACGCAGGCGCGGCGCCAGGAAGGCTTCGGCGGTTTCCACCGTCTGGCCGCGCGCGGCAAGCAGCCGGCCGACCAGTTCAGGCAATTGCAGGCGCTGGGAAATGGCGAGACCCTGTCGGTCGACCTCGCCACCGCCATCAGGAACCCGCAACCGCCAGAGGCGGCCGCAAGCCGAGCGAGCGACGCCGAGAAATGCGTCGACAGGCCCCATATTCAAACCACCGCCATGCTCAGACGTCGATCGGACGCTTGATTTTCCAGTTGTGCTGCGCCTCGACATAACGGACGGTGCCGCTCTTCGACCGCATGACAAGCGAATGGGTCGAGGCCATGCCGGCGGACCGGCGGACGCCGCGCAGCATGGCGCCGTCGGTGACGCCGGTCGCGGCGAACATCACATCGCCCTTGGCGAGATCCATCAGATTGTATTTGCGGTTGAGGTCTGTGATGCCCCAGCGATGGGCGCGACCGCGCTCATCGTCGTTGCGGAACAACAGCCGGCCCTGCATCTGGCCGCCGATGCAACGTAAAGCCGCCGCCGCCAAGACACCTTCCGGCGCACCGCCGCTGCCGAGATAGATATCGACACCGCTGGTGGGCGTTGCCGTCGCGATGACGCCGCTGACATCGCCATCGGAGATCAGCATGATCCGCGCACCCGCGGCGCGCACCTTGGCGATCAATTCGGCATGGCGCGGGCGATCGAGGATGCAAGCGACCAGATCGCTCAATTCCATCTTTTTCGCCTGGGCGAGATTCTTGAGATTCTGTTCCGGCGAATTATCGAGATCGACGACGCCTTCCGGCAGGCCGGGGCCGACGGCGATCTTATCCATGTAAACGTCCGGCGCATTGAGGAAGTTGCCGGCCTCCGCCATCGCTACCACGGCCAGGGCATTGGATGCGCCCTTGGCGCAGATCGTGGTGCCCTCGAGCGGGTCCAAAGCGATGTCGATCTTCGGGCCGCCGGAGCCCACTTTCTCGCCGATATAGAGCATCGGCGCTTCATCGCGCTCGCCCTCGCCGATGACCACCGTGCCCTCGATGGGAAGGTCATTCAAGGCACGACGCATGGCATCGACTGCCGCCTGATCGGCGGCCTTCTCATCGCCACGCCCCATCAGCCGCGACGCCGACAAGGCCGCCGCTTCCGTTACGCGCACTGCTTCCAAAGCCAGATTACGATCCATTCTCTCTACTCCCCGCAATGGGTCTCAAGGCTTATCGCCGCCGAGGCCGCGTTGCACGTCACGTTTTCGTTGCCGGCCTATTGCCGCTGCACGTGCATGTTGCAGCGTCTTTGGGCACGAGTCTATCAGGCCAACATCTCGATCGGCATTACATGCGCAGGTTCCAGAATCGCCTCGACCTGATCCAATTTGACCACGACGCGGGCAATGGCCGCCTCCGTGGTTTCATGGGTGGTGAGGACGATCGGCACCGGGCCGCCGGGCTGGCGCGCACGCTGGATCATGGCCTCCATCGACACATGTTCGTCACGCATGATAGCAGCAATGTCGGCCACCACGCCGGGCTTATCCACCACCATCAGCCGCAGGTAAAACGCGCCGATCCGCCGGCCGACCGGGGCCGAGGGTAGCTTACGCAGGGTCTCGGCCGGCGCCGAGAAAGCCGGCAAGATGCGGTCGCGGGCGATATCCATCAGGTCGCTGACCACGGCGGAAGCCGTCGGCCCTGCCCCGGCGCCCCGGCCGATAGCAACATTCTGGCCGACGAAATTGCCGTTGGTCACCACGGCATTGAAGACGCCGTCGACTTTGGCGATGACGCTGGATTGCGGCACCATGCAGGCATGCACGCGTTGCTCAACACCGTGCTCGGTCAGGCGGCTCAAGCCCAGCAGTTTGATGCGATAGCCGAGTTCCTCGGCATAGACGATATCCATTGCCGAGACATTGCGGATGCCGCTGACCCGGATACCGTCGAAATCCACTGCGCAGCCGAAGGCAACGCTGGTCAGGATCGACAGCTTATGCGCGGCATCGATGCCGTCGACGTCGAAACTGGGATCAGCCTCGGCATAACCGAGAGCCTGCGCTTCGGCCAGGACATCGGCGAATTCGCGGCCCGTCTCGCGCATCTGCGTCAGGATGTAATTGCAGGTACCGTTGAGGATGCCGTAGACGTGCTCGATGCGATTTGCCGCTAGGCCCTCGCGCATTGCCTTGATGACGGGTATGCCGCCAGCGACCGCCGCTTCATAGGCAAGTCCCAGGCTGGCCCGTTCCGCCGCCAAGGCCAGCGCCGTGCCGTGATGGGCAAGCAAGGCTTTGTTGGCGGTAACGACATGTTTCCCGTTGGCGATGGCCGCTTCGACCAGAGCCTTGGCCGGACCGTCGGAACCGCCGATCAATTCGACGACGACATCGACCTTCGGATGGCTGGCCAGCGCCAAGGCATCGTCACACCAATCCAACTGGCTGAGATCGAGGCCGCGATCCTTCTTGCGATCCCGTGCCGAAACGGCAACCACCTCGATGGCTCGCGGGCAATGCTGGAGGAGGACGTCGCGATTCTCCGTCAGGAGCTTGACCACGCCGCCGCCCACTGTGCCAAGGCCGGCGATACCGACACGCAAAGGCCGGTCCGCCCCCGCTTTCGTTTTGCGAGACGTTGCACTTTCAGCGGCCATGACCGTCTCCGATCGACCGCCGATGCGGTAACACGTTCATCATAAACTTTCAGTTGCTGCTGAGATAAATTTCTGCACGCCGATTTGCCGCTTCGCCCGACGGCATGATTTCCGGATAGACCGGCCGGCTGTCGCTGACGCCCGCCACCTGGACGAGGCTGGCATCGACGCCCAGGCGCACCAGATAGGCCGCCACGGCTTGCGCCCGCTGCTGGGACATATCTGCATTGGCTTTGTAATGCCGATCGAGCGGCATGTCCTCGGTGCGCGAGCTGGCATGGCCGACGACGCGAACGACGCCGCCATAAGTCTTCTGCATGCGAGCAACCTGCTTGAGGATGCGGCGGTCATCTGCGGAGAGTTGGGCCGAACCGTTCCCGAAATAAATCAGGCCGACCGGCTCTCCTCCCGGCTGGTCGGCAAAGCCGGCAACCGGCTGGCCGAAGCCCTGTGGGCCGGAAACCTGCGGACCCGTTCCAGCATAATTGACATATATCCCTGGCTGATTGCCATAGGCAGCCGAACCGCCATTCGAGGTGCCGCTCAGTACGACCGGGCCGCCTATGGCAGTACCGCGGATCCCAGGCACTGCGCCGGTGTAAGGCGAATGATAAAGCTGCTGCGACCGGGCCTGCTTCTGTGCATCATCATAGCCGATGTAAGGCGGCAAGGTCGTCTGGCCGAACAGGGGATCCGGCTGATTGTCGGCTTGAGCGATCTGGCCGGTATCGGCCTGCGTGTCGCTCGTATCGACATCGCCTGCAGCAGTAATAATAGTCAGCTCTTCGTCAGCTGCCCCGGCAAGTCGATCCATGGCATTCGGCACCGCGTTGAGCGATTGCGGCGAGCCGTTCGACTGATCATCCGCCGGCGGCTGATCAGGTTCCATATTCGGTTCCGGCGTCGGCCTTTCCATTGGCACTGTGTTGATATCGGGATAGCCCGAACTGTTTTTGGCAGCCGGGGCTGGGGTCGGCGTGGGAGCTGCCTGTTCGGACGGTGTCGGCGGGGCGGCAGGCGTGCCGGGCTCAGTCGACGGTTGGGCTTCGCCGGGCGGCGCGGCTTCCGGCGCCTCCCCTTCCGCGGCCTTGGGCGTCGGAGGCGGTGCCGGTTCCGGCCGTGGCACGCTTTCGGACTGCGGTTCCAAGGTCTGGTCGGTATATTGGGCATTGGCGCTGTCGCTGCCCAATCCTTGCGGGACGGTCGTCAGATCCGGCCCGCTAGCGGTCGGTGGGAATGGCGGCTCGTCGCTGCTACAGGCACTGACTGCAAATACCGCGGCCGCGATGAAACCCCAACGGCATATATGGCGTCGTAACGCCGGCATGCGATTCATGTCCTGTCCAAATGGGCTTTTGTCCCCCGCTTGCGCTTCGCATGGGCGCACGGCTCGACCGCAATCCAGCTGACGATTGCCGTCGTTACTATAGTCGATCATCCTGCCTCTAACTCCCCATCCGCGCCGTGCGGACATGTTCTGAGCCCTCGCATCCTTTCCGACCAAACAAAATCCTGGGCGGAGCAGATGACAGTCACCGCCAAGCGACCTAATATATTTACCAAGGGCTGGCAATATGGCGTTCGAATCCCGTCTCGGTTCCTAACTATAGCAGAGAAACCTTGCCGTCGATTGGTATTTTCCGCCGTATGCAACATCTTGAATAAAGGCCACTTTCAGGAGATTTCATGGCTGAACAACCCGACCTGGAAAACAAGGGCACAGATCCGGCGGCCTGGTCGGAAGCAATGGCGAAAATTGCCGAGCAATCACAACGTCTGGTAAGCGATTTTCTCAGCCGAAATGCCGATGATATCGGCGCTCAGGCGGATCCCCTGAATATCGGTCGTGCCTTCCTGGAAATGACCTCGCGCTTGATGGCCGATCCGCAAAAGCTGGTCGAGGCACAGATCTCGCTCTGGCAGGATTACATGAATCTCTGGCAGAACACCGCGCGCCGGATGATGGGCGGCGAAGCCGAGCCTGTAATCAAGCCGGCAGCTGATGACCGCCGCTTCAAGGATGCTGCGTGGCAGGACAACCAGGTCTTCGACTACATCAAACAGTCTTATTTGCTGACCGCCCGCTGGCTGCAATCGACCGTTCATAATGTCGAGGGGCTGGACCGCAGGACCGCCCAGAAAGTCGACTTCTATACGCGCCAATTTGTCGATGCCATGGCGCCTAACAATTTTGCCATGACCAATCCGGAGGTCTTGCGCGCAACGGCGGAAAGCGGCGGTGAAAACTTGGTGAAGGGCCTGCAGAATCTGCTGGAAGACCTGGAGCGCGGCAAGGGTAAGCTGGCGATCCGCATGACGGATCTGGAAGCCTTCGAGATCGGCCGAAACATCGCCGTCACGCCGGGCAAGGTCGTGTTCCAGAACGGCCTGATGCAGTTGCTGCAATACGAGCCGGTGACCGAGAAAGTGGCGAAGCGGCCGCTGCTGGTCATACCGCCCTGGATCAACAAATATTATATCCTGGACCTGAAGCCGGCGAATTCCCTAATCAAATGGCTGGTGGAACAGGGTCACACCGTCTTCGTCATCTCGTGGGTCAACCCCGATGAGAAACTGGCCGCCAAGAGTTTCGAAGACTATATGAACGAAGGCCCCCTCGCGGCGATCGACGCCATGGAGGCGATCACCGGCGAAAGCAGCGCCAATGTCATCGGCTACTGCCTGGGCGGCACCCTGCTTGCTTGTACCCTCGCTTATCTGACCGCGAGTAAGAAACAGGACCGCATCGCCAGCGCCACCTTCATGACCACGATGGTGGATTTCGCCGAGGCCGGCGAGCTTGCCGTCTTCGTCGATGAGGAACAGCTCGCCTCGCTGGAAGCGCGCATGAGCCAGCAGGGTTATCTCGAAGGTACGGCGATGGCGAATACCTTCAATATGCTGCGGGCCAATGACTTGATCTGGTCATTCGTCATCAACAATTACCTGCTGGGCAAGGAGCCCTTCCCGTTCGACCTGCTTTACTGGAATTCCGACGCCACGCGCATGCCGGCGGCGATGCACAGCTTCTATCTCCGCAATATGTATCAGGAGAACCGGCTCAGCAAACCGGGCGGGCTGACGCTGAAAGGCGTGCCGATCGATCTCACCAAGATCAAGACGCCGGCCTTCATTCTCTCGACCAAGGAAGATCATATCGCGCCGTGGAAATCGACCTATGCCGCGACACAGCTTTATCGCGGGCCCGTCAAGTTCGTGCTGGCCTCATCGGGCCATATCGCCGGCGTGGTCAATCCGCCAGCGGCAAACAAATACAATCACTGGGTCAATGAGGCGAAGACGCTGCCGAAAAAACCGGATGACTGGCTGGCCGGTGCCGAGATCCGCCCCGCCTCCTGGTGGCCGGAATGGCAGAAATGGGTGACCACCCACAGCGGCGGCACAGTGCCGGCCCGCAAGCCAGGCAACAACAAGATGAAGCCGATCGAGGATGCGCCCGGCAGCTATGTGAGGGTGCGGTCCTGATCTCCGCGATCGGCGATCGATCCTATTACTGCGCCGCCCGGCGTTGCTCGATGACCTTTTCCGCAAGGCGTCCGGTCAGCTCCTGCAAATGATCGAAATGAGCCGTGAAATTGCCGACGCCCTGCGTCAGGGAGCGCAGCTCGATCACGAGATCGAGAATTTCCGATTGCGGCATCAGCGCTTCAATCGATTCCCAGCCGGGCCAGTCGGGCTTCGCCGCGAATTGCAGGATCTGTCCGCGCCGCGAACTGATCAAACCATGAACCCGGGAGGTGAATTCGTTGGGCGCCGAAATCTCCACTTGATAAATCGGCTCCAGCAGGACCGGATCGCATTTCGGCAAGGCCTCCTGCATCGCCATGCGGCCCGCCGTCTTGAAGGCTTGGTCCGAGCTGTCGACCGAATGATATTGGCCATCGCATAAAGCCACGGCGACATCAACGACCGGGAATCCCAAAGGACCGCGACCGAGGTAATCCTTCACGCCGTCCTGGACCGAGCCGATGAACTGGCGCGGGATGGCGCCGCCGACGATGCGGTCCTCGAATAGGAATCCCTGGCCGCGCTCCAGCGGCCAGACCTCGATATGCACATCGCCGAATTGCCCATGGCCGCCGCTTTGCCGTTTGAAGCGGGCATGCTGCGCCGTCTTGTGGCGAATGGTCTCGCGATAGCTGACCTGCGGCCGCTGCACCCGGACCGGCAGATTATACCGGCTTTTCAACCGCTCGATTGCCACCTGCAGATGGATCTCACCCTGTCCATGGAGCAACAGCTCGTGGGTATCCGGATCGTGACCGAAGGTCAGCGATGTATCTTCTTCCGTTAACTTGGCCAACGCCGCCGTCAACTTCACTTCATCGTTGCGGTTCTCGACACCCATCGCCAAGGCGAAAAGCGGCGCGAGCGGCTCCGGCCACTCTGCATGCCGCGCGGCAGTTCCTTCCGCCTGCAGCAGATCGCCGGTCTTTGCCTGATCCAAACGGCCGAGCGCGACGACCTCACCGAAGCCGGCCTGCGGCGTCTTTTCCAGCACATTGCCCTTGGGGCGCATCAGGCCGGCGACACGCTGTCCATTCAACGTCATGCCGTCAGTCAGCTTACCGGCGAGGATGCGGGCAAAGGACAATTTCCCGGCATGGGGCTGATGCACAGTTTTGTAAATCAAAGCGGCTGTTGATTTATCCTGCAGATGCAGCCGCTGCACCGTCAGATCGGGACCTGGCACGTCATGACGCAAGGCTTTCAGCAGGCGCCGAACCCCGTGATCCTTTTCTGCCGCGCCGAGCAATACCGGCACGATGAGATCGGCGGCAAGATCCTTGGCAATTTGGTGATAGATAGCGTCATTGCTGGGCTGGGCGTCGCTTAATAACTGTTCCAGCAAGTCGTCATCGAAATCCGCAAGATGCTCCAGCAGATCGCCGCGCGCCTCCTGCTCCCGGGCGAGAATGGTATTCGGCAATTGGATCAGCGCCGATTCCCGACCCGGTTGATAATGATAGGCCCGCTCGCTGACGAGATCGACATAGCCGGTGATGACATCGCCGTTTTTTCCGGCTTCGCGGATCGGCACCTGGCGCAGCAGGAGCGGCCGCGCGGAGACCGATTGCAGGGCGGACAGCACCTCCCGCACCGGCTGGGCGGAGACATCCATCTTATTAATAAAAATGAGATGCGGGATGTCGTGATCGTCGAGATATTTAAAAAGCCCCGTCAAAGCGAGGGCACGTTCGACCACTGGTTCGATCACGACCACCGCCACATCGGCGATCATCAGGACATTGCGGGTATCCTGATTGAATTCAACCGAGCCGGGGCAGTCGATGAAGCACCAATCCTCGTTCAGATATTGCGTGACCGCCGCGGTGGGTTCGACGGACATCTTGCGTTGTCGCGCTTCCGGCGATGCATCGCCCAGCGTGTTGCCCTCCTTCGCCGTCCCCTTGCGATGCAACGCATTGGTGACGTACAGGAGGCTTTCGAATAAGGCTGTTTTTCCGCTGAGATAAGGTCCGATAAGAGCGGCGCAACGCGGCGCCGTCGGATCTCTGCCAGGCATGCGATCCTCCCTCTGATGCGGCCGCGCCGGCTGGTTCCGGGAGGTACCCGTCCGCGCAGCCTGGTTGCTTCAGATAGAAAATCATTTCAGCCCCAGGCAGCCGGCGCAAGAGAGAAATCCGCACATTAGTCAAGTTTGACCGAGTGCACCGCAATATCCGACCGCGCTTCGCCACCCGGTCTATGAAACAAATAATCGATCGAAAACAACCCCGGACCGCGCACGATAATGCTCAGCAGAAGCACCATCCACAGATAATGCTCCAACTGGCTATAATCAGGATTGGCAGCACCCAGCACGAATTGAATAACCATCGCCATGCCCAGTAAGGGCAAGGCGGCGAGACGTGTGAGAAAACCGAGCAGGACCAGGCTTGAAGCACCCAATTCGAAAGAGGTCGCCAAAAGCGCCGCTATGGATGGCGACAGGAAAGGTACCATGTATTCGTATTGGAATAATTGCACGGTTCCTTCCCAGTCATGAATTTTAACCAGGCCGGACCAGAAGAAGACGCGAAACACGGCGATCCGGATCAGAAGATCCACGATTGGTCCGCCGACCTGCTCGAGCGATCGTAGCCAATTCGCTAATTTTCCTCGAAACGCCATCAACTCATCTCTTACGGTTCTGAAATATCGGTGAAGCTGCCGAGCCGCAATTCCGCCGCAAGACTTGCTTGCAGATCGAAACCGCGATCCGCCCTCAGGGCCGTTTCGGTCGCCGCGAAAATGGAATGTCCGTCGATCAGTGCCAGGAGAAAGACAGCATGGCCCAAAGCGATTTGCGACATCACGACGCTGTCGCTTGCGCAGGACACGCGTACCGCTTGGGATTGCCCGATATCGATATTTTCCAGATCGGGGCGGTCGACCTGATGGGCGGTCCAGATCGACCAGATCGGACTCTCGCCAGTTATCACCCGTAGGCTGGGTTCCGGTTGAAGTCGCAGCGAAGGCAAGATATCGGGAGCGTATCCCAGCAACCGGTCCACCTGCACCACCTGCACCGGGGGCCCGGTGAAATAGGCTTCGATCCTCGCCCATTCCAATTGGGCCACTTCGGCAATGTAATGCAGGTCGTTAAGTACCGGCAGGCGCCGCAGATAATCCGGATAGCTGCCGCCATAGGCGGAAAGACGCGGAACACGCGGCGGCTCCTGCTGCACATAGTCAACGGTGAACGCGCTGAAGAAGCGCTCACCCACCAGCAGCCGGGTCACTGGAAAAGCATCGCCCAAAGCAGTGACGAGCGAAGCGGTGACGCTGTCGCGATAAATGGCAAACCGCCGCTTGCTATCCTGCAAGGCCGCCGGCACCGCGCGTGGATCGCGCAGGCAGCGGGAGAAATCCTGTTGCCATTCATGCAACATGGGAGACCTCGTCCCTCAACCGGCAGCCATCAATCAGCCGCTGCGCCTTTTCAGCTTCTGCCAATAAGATTTCGAGCGGCGGTACGTTGTTGTCCCATTCGACCAGAACAGGTTGCGGTCCGGCGATCGACAACAGCACATCGAGCAGGGTCCAAACTTCTTGCGTCACCGCGCTGCCGTGATCGTCGATCAGCACGCTATCCACCACTTTGCCGTCTTCCGCCAGATCCTGGTGGCTATGCCCGGCGACGTGAATTTCACCGATCGCTTCGATCGGCAGATCCCAGAGATAGACCGCCGTATCG
Organism: Dongia soli; assembly: GCF_034044715.1. Classification (NCBI taxonomy): domain Bacteria; kingdom Pseudomonadati; phylum Pseudomonadota; class Alphaproteobacteria; order Rhodospirillales; family Dongiaceae; genus Dongia; species Dongia soli. The sequence continues at coordinate 919,310 of NZ_JAXCLW010000002.1, forward strand.
AGATGCAGGTTATGGGCGCTGACAAAGAGATTATTAACGTCGAACAGCAGGCCACAGCCGGTCCGGGCGACCATCTCGCGCAGGAATGCGGGCTCGGAAAAATCACTGTCCGGCAAGATGAGATAACGTGCGGGATTTTCGATCAGGAGACGGCGACCCAGCATCTCTTGCGCGAGGTCGATGTTGTCGCAAACCACTTTCAGAGATTCGGAACTATATGGCAGCGGCAAGAGATCGTTGAAGTAATGGTCATCGAGAACGCTCCAGGCGAGATGCTCCGATATCATGCAGGGTTCGAGCCGGTCATACAGCTCTTTCAGCCCGGCCAGATGGTTCCTGTCCAGACCGCTCGCGGAACCGATTGACAGGCCGACCCCGTGACAACTGAGATCATAGCGCTCGCGAACCTTTTCGATGGCCTTGAAGCGCGGCGCCAGAGGCGGCAGCAGATAATTCTCGCTGTGAATCTCCAGCCAGGAGAGATCCGGCCGCCTCTCTTGGACCTGCGCCAGATGCGGGTTCCGCAGCCCGATCGCTGCGCGTGGAAAAGATCGGGCCGCGGTTCCCATTACAGGCATGTCCGGGGAAGATGACATGGCTGTATAATACTATATAATACTATGGCGTTCGGGTGCCATTACATCGGCTTGCCTATGCCATCGAAGGCTTCCTTCTTGCCGCCCATCTTCTCGCAGGTGCCGGCCGGGACCAGTTTCCAATCCTTGCCCGAATAATCGACAGTGGAATGGCCAGCGCAGGAATGCATGCCGGCATTGCTGGAGCCGGAGCAGGCATTCTCGCCAGCCTTGGCCACGCCAAAGCACTTTTCCTGGTCATCCGCGCGCGCCGAACTGGAGGTCGCAAGACCAGCGGCCGAGAGACTGAGCGCCGCGCCGAGGATCGACGCCGCCACTGCTGATTTATTCATGTTTTTCTCCTCTGTTTGATCGCCGGCATCATCACCTGACGAGAACTTATTCGCCGACTGCGCGCATCGGGTTACATTATGTGACAAGTTTTTTGTTGCGATTTGCGTGACACCGCCTAGGCTCACCCGGACAGGATGACCAAGGGCGGTACTTTGGCGCAGGATAACAGGCAGCGGACCGGCAATGCCAAGACGCGATCGGCGGCGGGTAACGCCGAAGCATGGACGGATATGGCTGCCTTATTCGTGCTCGCACAAAATGGCGACAAATCGGCGTATGAAGCATTGTTGCAGGCCTTGCGCCCATATTTGCGCGCGCTCGCAGCCCGCCGCCTGTCCCGGCCTCAGGACATCGATGATACGGTACAGGAGATTTTCCTCTCGATCCACGCCATCCGACATACTTTTGATCCCGACCGGCCCTTGCAGCCTTGGATCAATGTCATCGCCGAACGGCGCATTGCTGATCGGTTGCGGCGCCTGTATCGGGAACGGGCGCGCGAAACCGAATTACCCGAACATGAAGATGAAACCTTTGTTGCCGATGACGCGAATATGGTAACCGAGGCCAGTCTCGATATGCGCGCTGTGTACCGGGCCTTGGAACAATTGCCGCCGGGGCAGCGGCAAGCGATCTCCCTGGTCAAGATCAAGGGCATGTCGTTACGCGAGGCGGCGGCCGTGACCGGGCAAAGCGAGGGTGCCGTCAAATTGGCGGTACATCGAGCGATGAAAGCCTTGCGCCGCGCTTTGGGGGCGGCAGAAACGGGTGAGCGATAAAAAATGACCGATCAGACGGACAAGCTGATTGCCGATCTGGCGGCGGATCTGACGCCAGTCCAGCGCCTCGCCTCACCATTCCGCCGAGCCGCGTTGTGGCTGGTGACAGCTCTAGTCATTAACGTTGCGGCGGCGCTCATCCATGGACTGCGGCCAGACATCGCCGAAATGTTGCATCACACCGGTTATACGCTGCTGCTGATCACGACATTCCTGACCGGCCTGCTTGCCGGCGTCGCCGTCTTCCTGGTAAGCGTGCCCGGCTGGTCGGCGCGTTGGGCGCTCCTCCCGGTGCCGGGGCTGCTTCTATGGTTCGCTTCGGCCGGCTATGGCTGTTTCAGCGACTGGGTGCGGATGGGGCGAGCTAGTCTTTCGCTCACTTCCAGTTTCGACTGTTTTACCTGGATCGTCGGGCTCAGCCTGCCGCTCAGTCTCGGGCTCTATTTCATACTGCGTCACGGCGCGTGGATCCGGCCCGGCCTAACCCTGATTCTCGGCATGCTCTCCACCTCCGCTTTGGTCGCCAGTGGCCTGTCCTTGTTCCATCCGGTCGAGACATCCCTAATAAACGTCGTCTATCACGGTGGTGCGAGTGTGATCCTCGTCGCGCTCTCGGCACTGGGCGTTCCACTGTATAAGCCCAAGCAGATCTGACGCCTTTCGCTTATTTCTCGGCGACCGCCTCGCGCAGCACGAAGTCGCGGAAAGCGGCAACCTTAGCCAGTTTCGCCATGCCAAATTGGTGTACCAGGTAATAGCCCCACCCTTCGCCGATCGTCAGGTCGAAAACCGGCACCAACTGACCGGCGGCGATCTCCTTTTCCACGAGATTGCGTAGAACCAAGGCAACGCCCTGCCCGCTGATCACCGCCGCAATCAGCACATGCTCGTCATCGAAAACCGGGCCCTGCTGCGCCCAGGCCGGATCCAGTCCCGCGATCGACAGCCATTCGGCCCATTCCTCCCGCGTTTCGTCATGCAGCAAGATTGCGCGGGACATGTCTGCGAATTTCCGCAACGCCAGACCTTCGATGTAAGACGGTGCTGCCACCGGCACCATGGTCAGTGGCGCGATCAGGGTTGCTTCGAGGCCCGGCCACTGGCCCCGGCCGGTACGGATGGCGAGGTCGATCCGCTCCGCGCCGAGATCGAGCATCATCGTCGTATGCCGCACGGAGATCTCGATTTCCGGATGGCGCGCGGCAAAGCGGCCAAGGCGGGGCGCCAGCCAACGTGCACCAAAGAACGGGGTGGTCGTGATGCTCAGTTGCGCCTTGGCGCGCCGCAGATCGGCGATCGCCCGTTCCAACGTGCCGAAGGCGGCACTCGCCGCCGGCAGCAGGCGCTCGCCCGCCGCCGTCAAGGCAAGGCGACGGGTGGTGCGTTCGAAGAGCGGCTGGCCCAGTTGATCCTCGAGACTGCGGATCTGGTGACTGACCGCCGCCTGGGTGACATTCAACTCCATTGCCGCGCGGGTGAAGCTCAGTAGGCGCCCTGCCGCTTCAAAGACCCGCAAGGCCGGCAATGACGGCAATCGTTCGGCCATAGTCTTCGCCAAATTATGAATATATCTAATGAATAACAACCAAATTCCAATATGTTCTCGTTTGTTCCCTCCGTCAATTAGCGTCAAATAAAGGGCATAGGTAGCGGCGTTCACGCAAATGCCGATCGCCGAGCCCCTAGGAGGAACTCATGAATGACCGTGATGTATTGGATTGCCTGATCTTCGGCCTTAGCCGAGGTTTCGTTTCTGCCCGGCGTCCGCCTCGTCCCAGCCTCGACGAGCAGTTTCCGCAACCTATCGAGCCTGAAAGCGCGCCCGTGAAGACCCGCGGCATCCTTTCCCGGTTACGGCAATGCGGCCGGCATCGACAGTGGAATACCCGGTTATCGCCGCACCGCCGGCTGCAACATTGCGGCTAAGTAAAAATCGTGGCGCGCCACAAGAAAAACTTGCGGCGGCACGAGAAACACTCGTTTGTCTACTAATTTGGTAGGGATTACCACTCCCTCAGAGATCGAACCTTCTTTGGGAGCTTGAAATGTTGAAGTCACTTTCCGGCATTCTGGCGGGCGCGGCCCTGCTGACCGCCGTCACTGCCTCAGCGCAGGCAGCCGATAACGAGGTCACCATCGCCTACCAGACCACCGTGGATCCAGCCAAAGTGGCGCAAGCGGACGGCCTTTATGAAAAGGCCACCGGCTGGAAGATCAACTGGCGGAAATTCGATTCCGGCGCCGACGTGATCGCCGCCATTGCCTCGGCCGATGTCGATATCGGTTACGTCGGCTCCAGTCCCCTCGCCGCTGCCGCGACCCGCAAGCTGCCGGTCGAGACCATCCTCATCGCCTCGCAGATCGGTGAATCCGAAGCCTTGGTGGTGCGCAACGGCGCCGGCATCGACAAGCCGGAAGACCTGATCGGCAAGAAGATCGCCGTTCCCTTCGTCTCCACCACCCATTACAGCCTGCTGGCGGCGCTGAAGCACTGGCAGATCGATGCCACCCAGGTGCAGATCCTGAATTCTCGCCCGCCGGAGATCGCCGCCGCCTGGGCGCGCGGTGACATCGATGCCGCTTATGTCTGGGACCCTGCTTTGGGCAGGGTCAAGGAAAGCGGCAAGGTCCTGGTGAGCTCGACGGAAGTCGGCAAATGGGGCGCCCCGACTTTCGATGCCTACATCGCCAGCGCCGATTTCTCCAAAGCTCATCCCGATGTCGTCACCGCCTTCGTCAAGGTCACCGGCGACATCTATGCCGATTACAACAAGGATCCTAAGGCCTGGACGGCGAATAACGACAACCTGAAGAAGGTATCGCAATTGAGCGGCGCCAAGGTCGAAGAAATCCCCGCTTTGCTCGCCGGCAATCACTTCCCCGCTTTGCCGGAACAGGTGAAATTGCTGGGCAACAATACCGTCGATGCGCTCGCCAAGACATCGGATTTCCTGGTGCAGCAGAAGAAGGTCCCGGCTGCCCTGTCCGATTACCATCCTTATGTCACCGACCGGTTCGCGAAATCGGCCATCGCCACCAACTGATCCAATCCCTGAACGCCGGCCGGATGCGGGACCGCTCGCATCCGGCCAGCCCCTCCATGACCGCATTTGATCAGGTAGCCGCCATGTCGCTCCTTTCCATCGATCGCCTCTCCGTTGCGTATGAAGACAGTGCCAAGCAGCCGGTTCAGGCGCTGCAGGATGTCTCGCTCGATATCGATGCGGGCGAACTGGTCGTGGCCCTCGGTGCCTCCGGTTGCGGCAAGACGACCTTGCTGAATGTCATGGCGGGCTTCCTGTCGCCCGATGCCGGTCAGGCGCGGTTTCGCGGCGAAGCCATCACAGGGCCGGATGCCGATCGCGGTGTCGTGTTTCAGAACGATGCCTTGTTCCCCTGGCTGGATGTCCGCAGCAATGTGGAATTTCCGCTGCGCGTGAAAGACTGGCCGAAACGGGAGCGTGCGGACCGGGTCGACTATCTCCTTCGTATGGTGGGCTTGTCGAAAGTCGCGAACCAGGCGATCTGGTCGCTCTCTGGCGGCATGCAGCAGCGGGTCGGTTTGGCGCGGGCGCTCGCCAACGATCCGGAAGTGTTGCTGATGGATGAACCCCTGGGCGCGCTCGATGCGATCACGCGCCAGACCATGCAGACCCTGATCCTCGATCTCTGGGGCCGGACGCGTAAGGGCATCTTCCTGATCACCCACGAAATCGAAGAGGCGGTTTTCATGGCAACGCAACTGATCGTCATGTCGCCGCGACCCGGCCGCATCGTCGCTCGCAAGAACTTGGATTTCAGCCGCCGCTATCTGAGCGGCGAACCGGCCCGGCGGATTAAATCGGACCCCGCCTTCGTCGCCACGCGCGAGGAGGTACTGAGCCTGATTCTCGATAGCCAGCTTGACAGCGATAGGGCGGAAGGCGAGAAAAGCGCTACCTACATCACACGGCCCAAGATCGAGCGGCTCCATGCCGCACACCGCTGAGGAGCAAGCCATGGTCGATGTCACGACGCAGGCGCTGCCCCAAGCGGTGGCGCATCCAGTGAAGAAACGCCGCAACTCGCGTTACTTGACGCTGTGGGTGGCCGGCACGACCAGCCTCGGCTGGATTGTCCTCTGGTGGCTCGCCGCCGAACTCACACTGGTGCCGCCGCTTTTCCTGCCGGCCCCGGCCGATGTGCTGCACCAGTTTACCGCCGTCGCCCGTGACGGCTTCGTCGATGCGACCCTGGCACAGCATGCCGGCGCCAGCCTGATGCGCATCGGCCTGGCGCTGCTGGCCGCCTCGCTGACAGCGGTGCCGGTCGGCTTCGGGCTTGGCCTCAGCCCGGTGCTGCGCGGTATCTTTGATCCGATCATCGAGTTCTACCGGCCGATTCCGCCTTTGGCCTATCTGCCGCTGGTGGTCATCTGGTTCGGTATTGGCGAATTCTCCAAAGTCCTGCTGATCTCCGCCGCCATGTTCGGACCGATCGCCATTGCCACCGCATCGGGTGTTCGGGCCGTGCCCCGCGACCGTCTGCGTGCAGCGCAAAGCATGGGCGCGACCCGATCGCAGATCCTTCGCCTGGTCGTCCTGCCCAATGCCTTGCCGGAGATCCTCACCGGGCTGCGGATCGGCCTCGGCGCCGGCTGGTCGACCCTGGTCGCAGCGGAACTGGTGGCGGCGACGCGTGGCCTCGGCTTCATGATCCAGTCGGCATCGCAGTTCCTCGTTACCGATATCGTAGTAATGGGCATTCTCGTCATCGCCATCATCGCTTTTGCCCTGGAGCTGGTCGTGCGCGGCATCGAACGTTTCCTGACGCCCTGGAAGGGCCATATCTGACACATCTGGAGAACTGATCATGAGCAATCGGACAATCGCCGATCGCATAACCGTGACACCGCTGAGTCCGACGATCGGTGCGTTGATCGGCAATGTCGATCTCGCGGCCGAGCTTGACGAGCGCGCCATCGAACGTCTGACGCACGCGCTGCTGACGCATCAGGTGATCTTCTTCGAAGACCAGCATCTCACATCCCAACAGCAGCGCGACTTCGCCAAGCGTTTCGGCAAGCTGCATATCCACCCGCTTTACCCGAATGTGCAAGGGGCCGAAGAGATCATCATTCTCGACACCCATAACGACAATCCGCCGGATAATGATAACTGGCATACCGATGTGACCTTCATCGAAACGCCGCCGATGGGCGCCATTCTCTATGCCCGGGAGCTGCCGCCGGTCGGCGGCGATACGACCTGGTCGAGCATGACGGCTGCATATGAATCGCTGTCACCCGCCTTCCGCGCTTTCCTCGATGGGCTCTATGCCGAACATGATTTCGAAAAGTCCTTCCCGCGCGAACGCTATGGCACCACGCCAGAGGACGAGAAACGCTGGCTGAAGACCCGTGAAACCCATAAGCCGATGACCCATCCGGTGGTGCGTACGCATCCCGTGACCGGCAAGAAGGGCCTGTTCGTCAACGAAGGCTTTACCACGCGCATCAAGGATCTCAGCAAGACCGAAAGCGATGCGGTCCTACGGCTGCTTTTCGCCCATATCGCAAAACCGGAATTCACCATCCGCTGGCACTGGAAGCAGAATGCCATCGCTTTCTCGGACAATCGCTGCACCCAGCATTACGCCCTCGCTGATTATCTGCCCCATCGCCGGATCATGCACCGCGCCACGATCATTGGTGATCGTCCGGTCTGATGCCATGAGGCGACACCGCCAGTGAAGCCGCGCCGTCAAAGGAGGTCGACATGTTGCCCACACAAGGTCGTGCCATTGCCATCGTCGGTGCCGGCTTCAGCGGCTCTTTACTTGCGTTGCATTTACTGCGGCGATGTGCGCCGGATGATCGCATTCTTCTGATCGAACGGAACCAGCGCTTCGGCCTGGGTCTTGCCTATTCAACCGGCAACCCCAATCATCTCCTCAATGTACGGGCCGGCAATATGAGCGCGTTCTCCGACCAGCCGGACCATTTTGTTCAATGGCTACGCAGCCTGCCGGCGGAAATGCGGGCGACGCTGCCGGACGATCCGGGACCGAACAGCTTTGTGCCGCGTGGTCTCTTCGGCCGCTATGTGCAGCAATTGCTGGGCGATCGCATCTGGCGGCAAGGCAATGACCGCAACCTGTTCCTCGTGAACGATGAAGCAGTCGCCATGCATCGGCAACAGGATGGATGGTCGGTCGAACTGGCCGTCGGCCGCAAGTTACCAGTCGATCAGGCGGTGCTGGCCATCGGCAATTTTCCGCCGCGCAGATCGCAGCCGGGTTATTTCGGCGATCCCTGGGCCGAGCGCGCGCTGGCCAATCTCAATTCGGATGCGCCAGTTCTCCTGATCGGCACCGGCCTAACCATGATCGATACCGTGATCTCGCTGCTCGACCAAGGCCATCGCGGACCCATTCACGCAGTGTCGCGACGCGGCTTGCTGCCGCAGCGCCATGGCGCGGTCGCCCAGGCCTGGCGCTTCGCCAAGCTGCCGCAGGGGGCCTCCCTGTGCCGGCTCTTGCGAGATGTCCGTGCAGCTATCCGCGAAGCGGCATCGGAAAATATCAACTGGCGGGCGGTGATCGACGGCCTGCGTCCTTATACCCAGCGCCTCTGGCGCGAGATGCCGATAGGCGAACGCCAGCGTTTCCTCCGCCATCTGCGCCCGTGGTGGGATGTGCATCGCCATCGCGCCGCGCCGAGAATCGATTCACGTATCCAGGAGGCGCGGGAACGCGGCCAACTCAGGATCGCTGCCGCGCGCATCGGCAGAATTGAACATTGCATCGAAACGGTTCAGGTGACGTTGACAGCACGGCATGGCGATCGATCAGTGCTGAATGTCAACCGCGTCATCGATTGCTCGGGCCTGCAAAGCGATCTTGCCAAGATCGACGGACCTTTGATCCGGCAATTGCTCGATGCCGGTCATATCCGCGCCGATGCATTGCGCCTCGGCATCGATATCGCGGATGGTGGCGCCGCGATCAATACCGCAGGTGAACGCCATGCCGATCTTTTCGCCATCGGCCCGATGACCAAGGGTGCCTCCTGGGAAATCACCGCCGTGCCGGATATCCGCCTAGCTTGCGAAGAGCTTGCTGCTCGTCTGCTCATACTGCCCGCAACGCAAGCGCCACCGCCGTCATCTTCCGCCGATATCCTGCCTTTCGATCCACCGGCACGTCCTCAGCGGGCGAGATAGGCTGAAAAGGAACACCGCCGATTTTGCAATCGGCAGTGTTCCTTTTGGTAGGCAGCGGTTAAACCCCGGCTTCCTCTTCCTCGTCCTCATCGCCGACCGGGCGATGCGTTTCATGGCCTCGGCCAAGCTTCGCCTTGACCCATTCGCGCATCCGCTGGAAGACGACATAGAGCATGGGAATGAGGAAGATGCCGACAGCCGAGGCGGCGATCATGCCACCGAAAACCGGCGTGCCGACCGCCCGGCGCGTCGCCGCGCCGGCGCCCAGAGCCGTGACGAGCGGCAGCAGGCCGAGAATGAAGGCGAAGCTGGTCATCATCACGGGTCGGAAACGCAGTCGTGCCCCTTCCAAGGCGGCATCCAAGATAGTCTTGCCGCTTTCACGCTGCAGTTTGGCGAATTCGATGATCAGAATGCCGTTCTTCGCCGCCAAAGCGATCAGCACCACAAGGCCGATCTGCGCGTAGACGTCGAAGCTCAGTCCCGCAAGAGAGATGGCGACGATTGCCCCCAGCATACCGGTGATCACGGACAGCAACACCGGCACTGGGATCGTCCAACTTTCATAGAGCGCGACCAAGAACAGATAGGCGAACAGCACCGCCATGCCGAGCACGATGGGTGTCTTGCCGGCCGCCGCAATTTCCTGCAAGGCAGTGCCGGTCCATTCGTAGCTGAAGCCCTGCGGCAACACCTTTTGCGACAACTGATCCATGGCCGCCAAGGCAGTGCCGGTACTGGCGCCCGGCGCGGCGGAGCCATTGATCGACACCGCGCGGAAGCCGTTATACCGAGTGATGCCCTGGGGGACCAATCGGTCTTCGATCTTCATCAAGGCGCGCAATGGGACCATGCCGCCGTTCCGGTTGCGGACATAGATGTCGTAGATGTCGTCGATCCGCCGGCGATAATCCTGTTCCGCCTGGATCTGCACCTGCCAGGTGCGGCCATAGAGATTGAAGTCGTTGACATAGATGCCGCCCAGCGTGCCCTGCAAGGCGGTGAAGATATCCGAGACCAGCACTCCCATGGTCTGGGCCTTGTCACGGTCGATATTCAGATAGAGCGATGGCGTGCTGGATGAATAGGTGCTGAAGACGGCTGCCAGATCCTTGTTCTGGGAGGATGCGACGATCAACGCTTGCATCAGTTGCTGCATCTGCTGCGTCGTGCCGTTGCCGCCGCGATCTTCCATCATGTACTGAAAGCCGCCGGTACTGCCGAGACCGATGATCGGCGGCAGGTTGAATGGCACGATGACGGCGCCGGGAATGGCAAAGAGCTTGCCGCGCAGTTTTTGCAGGATCGCCTGTACCCGCAGGGACGGATCGGTGCGTTCTTCATAGGGCTTCAACGCCACCACGAAGAAGCTGGAATTCGACTGCGCGATACCGTCCAGGAAGTTGAAACCCACCACCGAGAGCACGTCACGGACCCCGGGCTCGTGCTTGATGATGTCTTCGACTTGCTTGGTGATGGCCTCATTCCGCCCCACAGCCGCAGCGTCAGGTAACTGCATCGAGGCGAAGAAATAGCCTTGATCCTCATCCGGCAGGAAGCCTTGCGGCGTCCGCCCCATGAGGAAGAAGGAAAGGATGCCGAGACCGGCAATCACCACGATGCTGATCACCGAGACGCGGATCAACCGGGCCACGATCGCGGCATAACCGTCACGCACCTTGTCGATGCCGCGCAGGACATATTTAATCGGCCCCCGGCTCGGGCCGTGGCTTCTTTTCAGCAGGACGGAGCACAGCGCGGGGCTGAGGGTCAAGGCATTGATCGCCGAAATCAGCATCGACACCGAGACGGCGATGGCGAATTGCCGGAACAGCTCACCGCTGAGGCCTGGAATGAAAGCCACCGGAATGAAGACCGATAGCAATACGAGCGTGATGGCGATGATTGGGCCGGTAATTTCGGCCATGGCCTTCTTGGTCGCCTCGGCAACGCTGAGCAATGGCTCCTCTTCCAGGACGCGCTCGACGTTTTCGATAACGACAATGGCGTCATCGACGACGATGCCGATCGCCAGCACCAAGGCGAGGAGCGAGACGGTATTGGCCGAGAAGCCGATCATCAGCATGACCGCGAAAGTACCGATGATTGACACCGGCACGGCGATCAGCGGGATGAGCGTGGTCCGCAGCTTGCCGAGGAACAGATAGACGACGATGGCAACGAGAACGAAGGCTTCCAGCAGTGTCTTAATCACTTCCTCGATGGTCGAGTTGATGAAGACTGTGGAGTCGTAGAAGACCTTGTACTGCACATCCTGCGGGAAGGACTTGGAAAGCTCATCCATCTTATCCCGCACTTCCTTGGCCACCGCCACCGCGTTGGCACCCGGCGACTGATAGATGCCGATGGCCGCGCTGGGCACGCCGTTGAAGCGGGTATGGCGGTCCGCCGATTGCGCCCCCAATTCGACGCGGGCGACATCCGACATACGGACCACCGAACCGTCGGGATTGGCGCGCAGAACGATGTTCTTGAACTCATCGACCGTGGTCAGGCGGCCCTTGGTGGTCAGGTTGATCTGCAATTGCTGATCGTTGGAAATCGGCTGCGCGCCGATCCGGCCGACCGCCGCCTGGATGTTTTGCGCGTTGAGGGCGTTGATGACATCGTTCGCCGTCAGGTTGAAACTGGTCAAGCGATCGGGATTGAGCCACAGACGCATCGAGTAATTGAGCGGACCGAACAGGCTGGCATCACCGACGCCAGGCAATCGCTTCAACTGGTCGAGAATGTAGATAGTGGCATAGTTGTTGAGGAAGAGCGGGCTATTGGTCCCTTCGGGCGAGAACAGCGTGATACCGTAGAGCAGTGCCGAGCTTTTCTTTTTGATGGTCAGGCCCTGACGCGTCACTTCCTGCGGCAGGTTGGGCTCGGCCAGCGCCGCCCGGTTCTGCACGTTGACGGTATTGATGTCCGGATCGGTGCCCAAAGCGAAGGTGACGGTCAGGCTGTAACTGCCGTCGGCGCCGGAGATCGACTGCATATAGAGCGCATTGTCGACGCCGACCACTTGCTGTTCGATCGGCTGCGCCACGGTGGTTTCAACGACGCCGGCATCGGCGCCTGGATAGGTGGCCGCCACTGTCACCTGCGGCGGCACGATATTGGGAAACTGAGCGACCGGAATCTGCGTCAGCGCGATCAGACCCGCGATCGTGATAACGATCGAGATGACGAAAGCCAGACGCGGGCGGTCGACGAAGACCGCAGAAATCATTGGCCGACTCCTTTGGCTTTATCGCCCTGAGTCTTATCCGCCTGACTCTTATCCTCCGGCGTTTTATTTTCCGGTTCGCCGCCCTGTTCCTGCTCCTTGAAGTCAGGCTGTGGCTTCACTTCGGTCGGCTGAACGATCTGGCCGGGTTTCGCTTTCTGGATGCCATCGACGATGACCCGCTCACCCGGCTTCAACCCTTTCACAATGATATAGTCCGAACCGGCGGTCTGGCCAAGCTCGACGACCCTGGCCGCGACCTTGTTATCCTTGTCGACGATCAGCACCTGGCTGCCACCCTGCGCCGTCTGTACCGCCGCCTGCGGCACGACCACGCGGGACTGCGGCTTACGCTCCCGCAGAATGACCTTCACATACTGGCCATCGATCAGCTTGCGCTCCGGATTGGGCAAGGTAGCACGCATTTCAACGGTATCGGTCTGCTGGTCGACCTGCGGGCTGGTAAAATCCCAGCGTCCCGCATGCGGATAGGTGCTGCCATCCGGAAAGCGGATGACGAATTCGATCTTGGTGAGCGTACCATCCTCTTGTTGCCGGTCTTCACGGATTTTCATCAACTCAGTCTGGGCGACCGGAAAAGTCACATACATCGGATCCTGCGTAACGACCGTCACCAGCGGTTTTGAGGCTGGGCTGACCAGATTGCCGACATCGTAATTCGTGGCGCCGATCTTGCCATCGACCGGGGCATAGATATCGGTATAGCCGAGGTTGATCTGCGCCTGTTCGAGCTGCGCCTGGGTCAGCAGCACCTGGGCCTTGCCGGCATCGCGCGCCGCCTTGTCCTTATCGACGGTGGATTGCGGGACGTTCTGGTTCTTCACCAAGGCAAGGTCGCGCTGATACTGGATTTCGGCATTGGCGAGATTGGCTTGTGCGGCGGCGACCTGCGCCTCGAATTGGTCGACCTGGGCCTTGAACATATCTTTTTCAATGGTGAAGAGCAGGTCGCCCTTCTTAACCTCTTGTCCTTCGCGGAAATGCTGCGCTTCGAGGAAGCCTTCCACCCGAGCCAGGATATCGACCCGGCTGATCGATTCCACACGGCCAATAAATTCCTGCCCCTGGGCAACCGGCCTTTCAATGATGGTTTGAACACCAACCGCGGCTGGCGGCGCGGCCTGGGCCTGCTGGGCAGGTTTCTGCTCCCCACAGCCGGCGAGCAACAAAATTGCGACACCGGTACACCAGACCTTTGCAATCGCAGAAGCCACAATACTCATCCCGTTCAGAAGTGAGACCGATCATCCGTTCAGATCATCGCCATCCCCCCGACGCGGACTTCGACGATTCTAACAGCGTATCGATGCATGCAGAAAGCGGAGCGGTCAAGCATACACCGCAAATCTTAGCATTATCGCTAAGCGATTTATTTGCAACGACTTATTGAAGTGGCGCGACCAAACTGCGCAGGCAACGAGCCGTATCAAAGAGCAGGTCCACTGCTACACTGCAGGCATCTTACAGAGGCCTGACCGTCTTTTATTTGGCTTGTATAAGAAGCACATTCGTGCAGATATAACCGCATATTCCGGAGAAATACCGCATGAACACGCAGGCGCAGGAACCTGTCCTCCCTGAGGAGCGTCGACATCGATTGCTGGAATTATTGCGGCGCAACGGCAAGATCGTCGCGACTGAGGTCAGCCAGCTCCTGGCGGTATCCGAGGATACAGTCAGACGAGATCTGAATGAGCTTGCCGCTGCCGGTTTGCTTCGGCGGGTCCATGGGGGCGCCTTGCCGGTCCTCCCCCTGACGCCCGCCGCGGCCCCTTTTGCCGTCCGCCTGACCGAGGATGTCGCCGCGCGCGATCGGCTCGGCAAGACGGTAGCGGCGCTCATCCGCCCGGGTGAAACGGTGCTGCTGGATGGTGGGACGACGATGCTTGCCGTCGCCCGGCATCTCGCGCCGGATCTCCAGGCGACCATTATCACGCCAAACTTGCCCGCAGCCATGGCACTGATCGATCATCCCGGCATTGAAATCGTCATGCTGGGCGGCCGGGTCGATAAGACTGAGCGCGTCAGCAGCGGCATCACCGCCTGGGAAGCCCTCAAGGGGTTGTCAGTAGACCTATGCCTGCTTGGTGTCTGTGCCATCGACGCCGATGCGGGGATGAGCGAGATGACGTTGGATGATGCGCGCCTGAAGCGCTGCATGATGTCCTGCGCCAGCCGCGTCGCAACGGCCGTGACAGGCAATAAGCTTGGCACCCGCGCGCCCTTCCCCATCGGCCCGATCAGCGGTTTGACTCATCTGATTACCGAGGGCGAACTGCCGGCCGACCGGCTCACGCCCTATCGCGACGCCGGCATTGATGTGCGGATCGCCGGCTGACCAGAAATTCAAAACGAACAGAGCAAGTATGAGCGTCTCTCGCAAAATCACGGCTGATCAGGCCGATATGTCGCGGCATTACAATCCGGCGGCTGCCCGCCGGGCATCGCGGTCCGTGTTTTTGTCGAATGGCATGATCCTGTCGAGCTGGGTGCCATTGATCCCCTTGGCGAAGGAGCGTCTGGCACTCAGTGAAGCCGAGCTTGGCTTTGTCCTCCTGTCGCTCGGCGCCGGCGCACTGCTCATCATGCCGATTTCCGGCCTCCTTGCCGCCCGGTTCGGCTCGCGCAATGTAATTCTGGGATCGTCCGCCATTTTCTTCCTGATGCTGCCGCTTTTGGCCTGGGCGCCCACCATCGCCATCCTGGCGACCTGCCTCTTCATCTTCGGCGCCAGCAATGGCGCAATGGATATCTCAATGAATGCCCAGGGTGTTGCTGTCGAACATCTCGGCAGCCGGCCGATCTTCTCATCGCTGCACGGCATGTTCAGTATCGGCGGCATGGCCGGCGCCAGCCTGTTCGGCGGCTTGATGCATCTTGGCCTTGGGCCGATCGTGGCCGCCGCGGTGATCGCCGGCGCCATGGCAACGATGATCGCCAGCCAGTTCAGATTCATGCTGCCAAGCCGCAGCGGCCAAGGCGGCAAGCATTATGCCTGGCCGTCCCGCCTGGTCGTGCTGCTCGGCCTACTGGCCCTGGTGGCGATGATGGCCGAAGGCGCGATGATGGATTGGAGCGCCGTCTTTCTGCGCTTCGAACGCGGTTTCACGGAATCCGCGGCAGGCCTCGGTTTCGCGGCCTTCTCACTTACCATGGCGTTGGGACGCCTCACCGGCGATTGGATTGTGACGAAGATCGGTCCGGGCGCCACGATTCGCTATGGCAGTGCCCTCGCCGCGGCCGGCATCTTCATCGCGATGATGAGCAGCTCCGGTACGATCGGTCTCATTGGCTTTGCTTTGACGGGCATCGGGCTTGCGAATTCGGTGCCTCAGCTCTTCGGCATCGCCGGCCGTCTGCCGGGCGTGTCTCCCGGCATCGCGATTTCGGCCGTTGCAATCTTCGCTTACGCCGGCGTTCTCGCCGGTCCGCCGCTGATTGGACCACTGGCGCAAGTCACCAGCCTCCCCATCGCTCTTAGCCTGGTCGCCGCCGGCCTGATCGTAATCGCCTGTTGCGCCGGCATCGCTCGGTCTCGCCCCTAACCTTCCGCAATCACATATCAAGAATGTGTGAGGCGCCCTTTGTGGCATTGCCTCGCGCAACGCAGTTCTGGCATCAATCCGCCCGGGCCATGGCCCGGTCAGAACACTCGTTTTCTCGTCGGTGCAGAGTTCCCCGCGCCGTCATCCAGCAATCATAGCCATCGTCTCACACTCATGCGGCTTATCGGCAGGAGGAGCGGTTTGCGATTTGAGTTCAAGCGCGCCAGTTTCGTTGTCAGCGTGTTGTCGGTCATTGCCTTGACGGGCTGCACCACGGTCCGTGAAACCGATCCGGCGAGAACGGCCACGGAGCAACTACTGATATCGGCCGCAGCGGATCGCGCCGCCGAAAAGCTTGTCTTCAACATCCCCCAGAATTCGAAGGTGTTTATCAACGCCGACAATTTCGAAGGCTTAGACGGCAAATACGCCATCGGCTCGATCCGTGATCACGTCCTGCGCCAGGGCTTCGCCATTACCGACAACAAGAATGACGCCGACACGATCGTCGAGATTCGCGCGGGCGCCCTGTCGATCGACAAGCAGGAGGTTCTGGTCGGCATTCCCAATTTCGATATTCCTATTCCGCTGGCCGGCCAATTCACCTTTCCCGAAATCGCGCTGTTCAAGCGCGAGGAACAGCTCGGCGTGGCGAAGTTTGCCGCCACCAGCTACGACGCCAAGAAGGGTACATTGGAGAACTCCACCTCTCCCCAATTCGGTGGATCGGAACATAGCAAAACCGTCCTGCTTTTCCTGATATCGTGGTCCAATGACAACCTGCACGCGACCACTCAACCGGTAAGCCGTTCATCGAATTGACGGAACGTCGCCTTTTTCGAGACTTGCAATACCACCGCAAGAAGTGCTTACCGCCTATTGTCCCCCGCTGACTTTCTCCAATTTTATGTTAACATTTTAAGCGTGGGGGACAGGTTCTACAGCCAGGAAGGCGCCCCGCGGGCTGACAACGAAGGCTGATGACGGGGGTACGACGTGAGGCTGCGATGGTTTCGCGCGCTTATGCTTGTCTTGATGGGGATGCCGGCCGGTCAGTCCGCTGCAGAACCCGCGTCGGTGCGGAATGAATTGGGCTGCAACCGCCCGATCCGCGTCGCCTTCTACGAATTTGGCACTCTCTATCACAAAGGTCAGGGTATTGACGCCGACATCATCCACGAGATCGCCCGCCGGACCGGCTGCGTCTTCGAAGAAAGCGTCGTGACCACATCCGAGATCTGGCAGGAAATCGAAAACGGCGAGCTCGACATGACCACCAGTGGCATCCTTACGCCCGCGCGCGAAAAGATCGCCATGTTCGCACCCTATCTCGCGTTTGAGAATATGGTGGTGATGCGTGCTTCCTTGGCGGAAGATATTCACGAATTTGACGACATAATCAGGCACCGGGACTGGCGCCTGGGCATCGTCCAGGGATTTCGCCACGGCCCCTATTACGACTTCCATCTGAAGGCGATCAAGGACCGCCGCCGGGTCGTCGCCTATCCGGATCAGCAATCGCTTTACAATGGGCTGGTCCATGGCCAGGTGCAGCTTATTCTGTCGCCCGAAATCAACCTCGCTTTCTATCTCACCGACAAATCCGCGCTCACGGATTTCAGCTTGCTTGACCTGTCACCGGCGCCACCTGTTATTCATGCCCTCGTCTTCAGCCGCAGGAGCTTTGCGCCGGCCATGGCGAATGCCTGGCTGCGATTGATCGAGGAAATGCGGCTCGATGGAACGCTCCAGACAATTTATCGCACCCGATTGCCGCAGCCGATGTCGGATCGGTTGCTGGAATTTTGATCTCGGTCTGTAGAAAGAAGGCCAATCTGACCGACGCCATCGCACCATTGCCTGCCAAAAGACGCATCCGCCTGCCCTTGCAGGTCGTTGCCGCCTTCAGCGTCATCGGGTTGCTTGCCGTCGTCGTTTCCCTGTTGAGCTGGCAGGCTTATCGCGGCACCCAGGAAGTGTTGATCAGCGCATCGAATGATGCGATCGGCTATATCAGCGAAGCCATCGCCGAAAAAGCCCGCCGGAATATCGAGCCGGCGGAAGAACAACTGGCCGCCCTGGTGCACAGCTCCTTCGGCGAGGCGGATACGCTGGAGCAGCGCTTGGCACCGTTGCCGCTGGTAAGTGACCTCTTATCGCGCAGCACGCTGATCGATGCCCTCTTCGTCGGTTATCCGAACGGCGAATTCATCCTGTTCCGTCCCTTGCGAAATGAAACCGAGCGGCGGCGTTTTTCGATAACTGGCGATGCAACGATTCTCGCCCAATCCATCACCGATGATGGCACCGGCCAGATGATCGGCGAATACCGGCTCTATGATCGCCAGAACCGCTTGCTGAAAACGGAAAGCCGACCTGAATACGTGTTCGATCCGCGCATGCGGCCTTGGTATCAGGAAGCGGCGACGCAAGACGGGGTCATCACTACGCCGCCTTATGTCTTCTTCACCAATGAAGCGATCGGCATGACCCTCGCGCGCCGGTCGCTGACGGGCGGCGCCGTTCTCGGCCTGGATATCAAGTTGATTTCCATCGCCACCGAACTTAGCCGAATGCGGATCACGCCATCGACCGAGCTGGCGCTTGTCGATCAGCAGGGGCAGGTTGTGGCCTATCGCGACATGCTGCAGATGATCATCCGGCCCGCCCATTCGGAAATCCGCTTGGCGCGGATTGATGAGCTGAATGTCCCGGCTCTGCAGCAGGCCAATAAGCTCAGCCTCCGTGACAACCAGAAAAGCCGTGCTACCGTCGTATCCAACGGACGCACCTGGCAGATCATCAAATCGCCGCTGGAGGTCCGGCCAGGCCGGACATTGTCCTTGCTGATCGGCATTCCCGACGATGAATTCTTCGCCGCCGCCCGGCATGTCGTGTGGCGGCAGACGATCATCGCCGGGGTCCTGATACTCCTCGCCATCCCCGCCGCCTGGTTCATCACCAAGCGCATGGTCAAGCCGCTGCGCATTCTCGCCCGCGAGACGATGAAGATCGAGAGTTTCGACTTCAGCAGCGACATCAAAATCCGCAGCCATATCGGTGAGATCGATGATCTCGGCCGCTCGCTCGACCGCATGAAGCGCACGATCCGTAAATTCCTTAAGATCGGCACGGCGCTGGCGGCCGAGCCCAAGTTCAAGCCGTTGCTGGACCGCGTGTTGCAAGAAGCGGTGGACCTCGTTCGCAGCGACGGCGGCGCCATTTATATGATCAGCGAAGACCGTCAGATGCTGATACCGGAGGTCATTCGCTGGCACGACCGCGAACTTTTCTCGGCCGAGCAGCTTTCGCAGCCTTTGCCGCTCGACGGCCCGGCTATCTGCATCAACCTGGCCGAGGCGCTGGAAACCAAGGATATCCGTACGGTAGAACGCCCCTTGAACGAGGACGAACTGACGGCCTTGGGCCTGCATGGATTCGTCCATCGCCTGCAGGCGCTCCGCGTCCTCCTGATCATCGTTCCCCTGCTCGACCGCAATCAGGCGCCCTTGGGCGCTCTGATGCTCATAAAGGCGATCTCGCATGAGAATGAGCAATTCGACGCCGGTGAACGGCTGCTCAAATTGGTGCATGCCGTCAGCGGCAGTGCCAGCGTCGCGATTCAAAACAAGTTGCTGCTGGAAGCGCAACGCAAGCTGATCGATGCGCTGATCAAGCTGGTTGCCGGCGCCATCGATGCCAAATCCGCCTATACCGGCGGCCATTGCCAACGCGTGCCAGTGCTGACCCGCCTGCTGGCCGAGGCAGCCTGTGGCGCCAAAACCGGTCCCTACCGCGACTTCAATCTCAGTGAAGAAGAATGGGAAGCGTTGGATATCGCCGCCTGGCTGCATGATTGCGGCAAGGTCACGACACCGGAATATGTGGTCGACAAGGCCACCAAGCTGGAAACCATCTATGATCGCATTCATGAGATCCGCAATCGCTTCGAGATCCTGAAACGCGATGCCGAAATCGACTATTGGCGAGGCGTTGCTGAAGGCGGTGATCCGGTCGAACTGCGGTCAAAAATGACATCGGCCCAGCGGCAACTGGATGATGACTTCGCCTTCGTCGCCCACTGCAATGAAGGCGGCGAATTCATGGAACCCACGAAGATCGAGCGCATCAAGCGGATCGCCAAACGGACGTGGCGGCGGACGATCAGCAATCGTCTCGGTGTCTCCTATGAAGAAAAGGCGCGGATGGACCGCGTAGCTGAGCCGATGCTGCCGGTCGATGAGCCGCTGCTGGCGGACCGGGACGATCATCTCATTTATCACAGCGAGCGCGATCTGATCGGCAAGACCAATCCCTGGGGCTTCCAGTTGAACGAGCCGACTTACAAATATAATCGCGGCGAAGTCTATAACCTTTGCATCTCGCGCGGCACGCTGACCGCCGAGGAGCGCTACCGCATCAATGATCACATCGTGCAAACCATTGTCATGCTGGAAAGTCTGCCCTTTCCGGCGCATCTCAAGAGTGTGCCGGAACTGGCTGGCGGCCATCACGAGAAAATGGATGGGAAGGGCTATCCAAGCGGCTGCGCGGCGAGGAGATGTCACCCGTCGCCCGCATGATGGCGATTGCCGATGTCTTCGAAGCCCTCACGGCAACCGACCGGCCCTATAAGAAGGCGAAGAAACTTAGCGAGGCCATCAGGATCATGGGCAATATGAAGCGTGACCATCACCTGGACCCGGATCTGCTGGACCTTTTCCTGACTTCCGGCGTCTGGCGCGACTATGCCCATCGTTTCCTCGATGGCCAGCAAATTGACGAACCGGATATCGAGTCGGTCCTCGGCATCCGGCCGGCGGCATAAGCGGGGTTGTTCGCGCCGGTGAAAGATGCACAAATACCGCCCATCAGTCGCATGACGGGGGATGGGGTGGTATGAGCGACGCGAAACTGATCTGGGATGCCAAGGCCAAAATCGGCGAAGGCCCGCTCTGGTCGCAGCGTGAACAGGCGATCTATTGGACTGATATCAAAGGCCAGTTGCTACATCGCTATGGCCTCGATGGCAGCCAGCAGAGCTGGACCATGCCTGATTATATCGGCTGGGTGGTGGAGCGTCGCGAGAAGCCGGGCTTTGTCGCCGGCTTCCGCAAAGCAATTGCCGAACTGACCTTATCGCCGTTCAGCATCACCGAAGCCGAGAAGATCGAGCAGGCTTTGCCCGATAATCGGCTCAACGATGCCAAGGTCGATCGCCTCGGCCGCATCTGGTTCGGCACGATGGACGATGGCGAACGTGGGCCCGTCGGCAGGTTCTACCGCCTCGATCCCGATTTTTCACGCCATGAAGTCGACCAGGGTTACATCTGTTCCAATGGCCCGACCTTCAGTCTCGATGGCCGCATCCTGTATCACACCGACAGCGAAGCCTATGAGATCTATCAATTCGACGTTGAGAGCGACGGCCGTATCACCAATAAGCGCGTCTTTGCCAGTTTCACCCGGGCCGAAGGCTCGCCTGACGGCATGACGACTGATGCCGAGGGTTGCCTTTGGGTTTGCCTATGGCAGGGCTGGAGCATTGTCCGGCTGCGGCCCGATGGCAGCAAGGATCGCACGATTCCCCTGCCCGTTTCCCAGGTCACCAGTTGCACCTTCGCGGGTGACAAGCTTGACCGGCTCTTTGTCACCTCGGCCCGTATCGGCCTGACCGCCGAACAGTTGGAAAAGGAACCGCTCGCCGGTGCTTTGTTCGAAATCGATCCCGGTGTCACCGGATTGCCGACGCAGCAATTCGCCGGTTGATCGGAAATAAGCCATGAAGGTTAAACGGATCACCACCAACATCTCCACCCGCGATGTGGCCGCTGCCCAACGATTCTATGGAGAGGCACTCGGCCTGGATATCTTGATGGATCATGGCTGGATCGCCACTTACGGCTCGTTCGACACGATGACGGTCCAGATCAATTTCGCGGAACAAGGCGGCAACGACACAGCGACGCCCGATCTGTCCATCGAAGTCGATGATGTCGACGTGGCTCTCGAGCGCATGAAAGCGGCAGGCTTCCAGATTGAGTACGGGCCGGTCAACGAGGTCTGGGGCGTCCGGCGCTTTTATGTGCGGGACCCCTTCGGCAAGCTGGTCAACATCCTCTCTCATCTGTAAAGGCTGCGGTTCCCAATGAACCGATAGCTGCGCTGATTGTTCATGCTTTGAACTGCGCCAGAGCAAGGGGAACAGCGGGGGAGATATGGCAAATCAGGGGACTGGCCTTTCCGTCATCGAAACCATCATCCCGGCGCGCCTCGATCGCCTGCTTTGGGGCCGGTTCCATACCTTGGTGGTGATCGCTCTCGGCGTGACCTGGGTGCTGGACGGATTGGAGGTCACCCTGGCCGGCGCAGTTGCCGGGGCATTGAAGGAAAGCCCGGTCCTGCGTTTTGACAACACCGATGTCGGCCTGGCGAGCAGCGCCTATCTGGCGGGTGCCGTCTTCGGCGCCGTGCTTTTCGGCTGGCTCACCGATCGGCTGGGGCGGCGGAAGCTGTTCTTCATCACCCTCTTCCTCTATATCGCCGCGACCCTGCTAACGGGGCTCGCCTGGAATCTGGAAAGCTTCATGCTATTTCGTTTCCTGACTGGTGCGGGGATCGGCGGGGAATATACGGCGATCAATTCCACCATCCAGGAACTGGTGCCGGCGCGTTATCGCGGCTGGACCGATCTCGTCATCAACGGCAGCTTCTGGCTTGGTGCCGCCCTCGGCGGTGCCGGATCGCTGCTGCTGCTCAATCCGGTGATTTTCAGCGGCGATCTCGGCTGGCGGCTTTGCTTTTTGATCGGCGCAGCGCTGGGCATCATCATCCTGGTGATGCGTTATTGGATTCCGGAAAGCCCGCGCTGGCTCATCACCCATGGGCATATCGACGAAGCCGACCGTGTTGTGGCAGAGATCGAGCAACGCTTTCCGCCGCATCATCTGACATCGACGGAAAAGCTGGTGGTGCTGCGCCTGCAGCCGAGAACGCACACAAAACTCGGCGAGGTCTTTCACGTGCTGTTCCGGCTTCACCGCCGTCGCGCTTTGGTCGGGCTCAGCCTGATGGCGGCGCAGGCATTTTTTTATAATGCCATCTTCTTCACCTATGCCTTGGTCCTGACGGATTTCTACGGCGTCGCTGCGGATCGCGTCGGCTGGTATATCCTGCCTTTCGCCGCGGGGAATTTCCTCGGGCCCGTGCTGCTAGGCCGAATGTTCGATACGCTCGGCCGCCGCGTCATGATCCCCATCACCTATGGCCTCTCGGGCATCCTGCTAATCATCAGTGGCTTTCTGTTTGAACAGGGCCTGTTGACGGCGCAAACGCAGACCCTCTGCTGGATGGCGATTTTCTTCTTTGCATCCGCCGCCGCCAGTTCCGCTTACCTGACGGTCAGCGAGACCTTTCCCCTGGAGATGCGGGCCCTGGCCATCGCCATCTTCTTCGCCATCGGCACCGGCCTCGGCGGTGTCGTTGCGCCGTCCTTCTTCGGCTATCTGATCGAGACCGGATCGCGGCGGGACGTCTTCCTCGGCTATATCGCCGGCGCTGTCCTGATGGTGGGCGCCGGCCTTATTCAAGCTATCTGGGGCGTTGCCGCCGAACGCAAATCCCTGGAAGCCGTGGCGCGGCCACTGACAGCCGTTGAGGATTGATTCATTGCCATACGGGATCGAGGCGCGGACTGACATTTGCTCAAGCAAATGTGCAAATTTAAAGATCGCCGCAAATAACCGCGCCTAAACAATTGGCATATCGACATTTTTCCATGCGGGAATTCTGCCGCGCGCCCCTTGCTCGCTAGACCCCGCTCTCCGTTGCACGCGGAAGTGGAACCTCAGAGCCAGACGAGCGTTGCTTCCATGATCCGCCAGGTCACGATGCGGATGAGGGACGCGTAAATGTATCGGGGAGGTTCGACATGATGGGACCCTCTTTTTGGGATATTGTAGCCGGCGCAGGTTTGTCGGTTTGCATGCTGACGATATTGCTTTTTGGCTCCTGGCGCGTGCGGCGTGCCGCCTTTCTGATCTTCTGCCTGTTTATTCTCAGCACCTTCGTCTGGCGCGCCGGCTGTTGGTATCACCAGTTCTCCTGCGGTGGCATCTATACAACTGCAGCGCTCAAAGAGGGATGAAGATCTTCTTCGCGACGTTTTATCGTCATTTCTGTGCGAACTGATCCAGTTATCTGTTTTTGCAGCATTCCGGTCCGCTTCACGATTTGACCGGCTAAAGGAGCACGTATGAATATCCTGATTGGAATCCTGATCACATTCGTAGTCGTCTTCCTTGTCCTCTATCTTGTCGGCTTGCTGCCAATCGAGGGCCGCGCGAAACAAATCATCCGCATCATCGTCATCATCATCGGTATTCTCTCGCTACTCAAATATCTCGCCGTCCTGCCATTCTAAACGAGGCCTACTGAAGGAGACTCGTAGCCTCATGCTATCCTGCCGGCCACGCCATGATGCGAGGAGGTGCCAGTGACGTTGCATCTCGAATGGCAGGAGATGGGAATCCGGCTGCTTTGCACATTGGTTGCTTGCGGGATCGTCGGCTTTGAGCGTGGCGAGGTCGAACGGGCAGCTGGCATGCGCACCACGATGCTGGTCGGCCTCGCTGCCTGCCTCTCGATGCTCCTCGCCAATTGGCTGCTCGCGACCGTGGGCAAGACCCCGGAGTCCTTCGCACAGATGGATACCCTGCGCCTGCCGCTGGGGACCCTTTCCGGTGTCGGCTTCATTGGTGCCGGCGCCATCCTGCGCCGCGACAATCTGGTGGTCGGCCTCACCACTGCCGCCTCGCTTTGGTATGTCACCGCGGTTGGATTGTGTTTTGGGAGTGGCCAATATGTCCTCGGCTGGAGCGCGACCTTTCTCGGCCTCGTCATCCTCTCCGGCTTGAAATCGGTGGAACGTCGCCTTCGCCGCGAGCGGGAAGTTATCTTGCGCCTGCGCTGGCGCGTCGAACATTTGAGCGAAGAGATCGTGCGCAAGGCCTTATCCGATGCCGGCCTGCATATCAGCCGCGTGACAACGACCTATGACAGCATCGATCAGATCGGCGAGCTTGACTGCCGGCTGAACTGGCGCACGCTGCCGACTAATCACGATATGCCACCGGCCATCCGCGCATTAGCGGAAATGCCCGGCATGTTGAAGCTTGAATGGACTACCTGACGAATATCTCCGTCCGCTATTACGGCTTTTTTAATTTTTTACACTCTAATGTAAAAGTGCGTTATCTCAGCGCCCGGCAATACCGCAATTGACAGCATATCGCGGCATTCCGCTATACCGATACCGCTTCGAATTACATGTATCCACGTACGACCGATCCACAGGAAATGCTGCGTCGCTGCAAACCGCGCATTCGAGGCATCTACCAGTACTGGGATGCCAAGCGGGGCGCGCGTCTGATGCCGGCACGCCGCGACATCGATCCGATCGAAATGAAGCCATGGCTGTCGGCGATCCAGTTGATCGACATCTTCCATAATCCGCGGCGCATGATTTATCGGCTGGTCGGACAGGTAGATGTCGAGTTTCGCGGCTTCAATCCAACCGGCCGCACGGTCGAGGAATGTGCGGTCGGCGCCAGCCTTCAGGAGGCGCTGGCAAACTACGACATCGTCATCACGCAACGCAGCTTCGTCTATGACCATGCCGATTATGTCAGCGCCTCCGGTTTTCTGCGCGGCCAGGAATCGATCCTGTTGCCGCTATCCGACGATGGCGAGACCGTCAATATGGTGCTGACCTATGCCGAAGTCTTGCCGATCACACCTTCGCCATAACCCGGCCTCGCCGGCACTTCGGCGACAGCCTCATATTGCTCGATGGCTTCCACCGCTTTGCGCACGGTATCGAACAGCCACTCGGTTCCGATAGCATCCCTCAAGCCTGAGCGCTCGAGGATCTCCCGGAACTGGCCGTGACCACTCGCCAGCACCAGGCGGATATGCTGCTGGTCCAATTCTGCCTTCAATTCGAATAGTGTATCGACCGCGCCGATATCGGCGTGGGTCATCGCCTCGGCATCCAGCACCAGCCAGCGTGCATCCGGCATCGCCCGCAAGGCGCGCCGGACCCGGCGGGCGAAGTAATTCGTGTTGAAGAACAGGATTGATCCTTCGAAGAGATAGACGAGAATGCCCGGCACTGGCTCGGCCTTGGGATCGTGATGCAGCTTGACGAATTCAAATCCCTCGGGACGCCGTCCCAGCATACCATCGCGCGGCTTCGCCGCCTGGCGCAGCAACCCCAGGAAAGTCGCACCCATCGCCACGATCACCCCTTGCAAGACACCGAACCAGATGACGCCGCCGGTGGCGATCAAGGCGAGGAACAATTCCGGACGATTGATTTTCCCCAAACGGCGGAAGCTGGCGATATCGATCAGATCGACCGCCGCCGAAACCAGGATGGCACCCAACGCCGCCTGGGGCAGCAAGGCCAAGGGCTCAGTGAAGAAGGAAACCACCAGCGCGATCGCCACGGCAGCAACGATCGCCACCAGCGGTGATGACCCGCCGAGGGAGAGGCTGACGGCGGTTCGTGAATCCGCGCCGGTCACACAGAAGCCCTGGAAAAAGCCCGCGGTGATATTGGCCGCGCCGAAGCCGATCAGTTCGCGGTTGGAATCGACCTTGTCGCCGCGCCGCGCCGCGAAGCTCTCGGCGGTGATGATGCCGCTGGAAAAGCTGACCACGAAAACACCCAATGCACCCAGCACCATGAGGCCGATTTCGCCCGAACTCACGGGCGGTACGAAAGATGGCAACCCGCTGGGAATGGCACCCAGCACGGCGACGCCACGTCCCGGCAAGTCGAACAGCCAAGACAAAGCGATGGCGACGATCACTCCCAGGATCGGCCCGGGGATGGCTGGCGATAACCACTTGATCAGGCGCAAGGCGAGGAAGAGACCGAGCCCGAGCGCGACGGTCAGCCCATGGATTTGGCCAATATCGCGGATGACGTCCAGCAGCGGCCGCAGGATGCCCTTGCTGTCGATGGGAATCCCCGTCAGCCGCGTCAATTGCCCGACCGCCAGGGTGATGGAAACGCCGGCCAGATAGCCGGTCAGGATGGGCCGCGAGAGGAAATTGGCGATGAAGCCGAAGCGCAGAAAGCTGGCGATCAGACAGATGACGCCGACCAGCACCGCAATGGCCGAGGCCGCGAGAATGCGGCCTTCGACGCCGCTCAAGGCGAGCTGGCCCAAGACGGCAGCCACGACAGTGCAGGTCGCGGCATCGGGCCCGACGATTAAAAGCCGCGAGGGGCCAAACAGGGCATAGACCGCCGTCGGCAGGATGCTGGCATAGAGCCCGATGATCGGCGGCAATCCCATCAGGGCGGCATAAGCCAAGCCAACGGGGATGGCGACGGCGGCGACGCTGATCCCGGCCATGGCATCGCGAAAGGCCAAGCGGCGATCGTAGCTGGCCAGATGCCCTAGACCCGGCATCACTTTTGTCAGCAGATGCGGCACGCTTCCCTCCCCGGGGATCCTCCCGTGCAGCTTATCCGGTACGGCGTAAACGCTGCCCGCTCTTGTCGGTTCCGGCCGAAAGCCCGTGCACCCGGTGAAACTCCTTCAGGAATGCACCGATGACCGGCGATGGCCTGTCGCTCTTGCGCATCGTCAGATAGATCGGATTGCGATAGCCGAGCCTGCCGGCCAGAAGCGGCCGCATACGGCCCTGATCGACCCAGTGCTGCGCGAAATGCTGCGGCAGGAAGCCGATATAGCGGCCCGAGAGAATGAGCAGCGCGACACTTTCCATGAGATCGGCAACCGCGCGGGCCGGCGGCCGCATATTGGCTGGGAAAAGATCCGGCGCCGCATAGGCGCGGCGCACCAACTGCTGGCTCTTGAGATCCTTCAGGGCGATCTCGCTGTTGCGCTCGAACAGCGGATGGCCGCGGCCGCAATACAAGATCTGCTGTTCATCGAACACATCTTCATAGGTCAAATTGGGTGAATGGCGACCGCAGGCGCCAAGGCCGAGATCGAATTTGCCGTCGAGCACGCCACGCTCCAGATCGGTCGGCGCCACCACATGCACGGCGATTTCGACTTCCGGCGCTTGCCGGTTCAAGGCCTCGATCGCCTCCTCCAGATGGGAGGCGGGATTGGTGACGATGTTGTCGACCAGGCCGATCGCCAGCCGCCCGACCAGACGGTCGCGCACCGCCCCGGCCTCGGTGCGGAAGGCGTCCATCGAGGCAAAGAGCTGCAGCGCCGCTTGATGGATGCGCTGGCCTTTTTCCGTCAGGCTGAATCCCGAGCGGCCGCGCCGGCACAGCCGTACGCCGAGCCGCTGCTCCAGCGCCGTCATATGGGTGCTGATGGTCGATTGGCTGATATTGAGGTCGATCTGCGCGGCGGAAAAGCCGCCCGCTTCCACCACTTTCACAAAGATCCGCAACAGGCGGATATCGCCATCGCTCAGATTGGACAGCATGCCGCCTCTCTCCCCTGTACCGGCCGGCCAGCCCGGCCTACATCTGATCCGGCTTACATTGACCTGTCTCGATGTAACTTTTAATTATTCTGTATCGTATCGATCTGTCCGGCAAGGCAGGATCGGTGCGTTTCTTATGCTGATTTAGAGGGGCTGCACTTATGACGACCTGTGGCGAATTCATCGTCCGCCTGCTGGAATCTTATGGCGTCGACACCATTTTCGGGATTCCCGGCGTGCATACGGTGGAGCTTTATCGCGGCCTCGCCGACAGCCCAATCCGCCATGTGACGCCGCGCCATGAGCAAGGCGCCGGCTTCATGGCCGACGGCTATGCCCGCGTCACCGGCAAGCCGGGTGTGTGCTTCATCATCACCGGCCCCGGCATGACCAATATCCTCACCGCCATGGGCCAGGCCTATGCCGATTCCATCCCCATGCTGGTCATCTCCAGCGTCAACCAGGCCGATCAGCTCGCCATGGGCGACGGCCGCCTGCATGAACTGCCC
The DNA here is from genome assembly GCF_034044715.1 of Dongia soli. NCBI lineage: Bacteria > Pseudomonadati > Pseudomonadota > Alphaproteobacteria > Rhodospirillales > Dongiaceae > Dongia > Dongia soli. Next base: position 948,013 of record NZ_JAXCLW010000002.1, read on the forward strand.
TCCCAGCGCAACATGACGGCCGGTGTCGCCGCCTTCAGCCATACCGTGCTGACGCCGGCGCAATTGCCCCAGGTGATGGCGCGCGCCTTCGCGGTCTTTAATAGCGCCCGGCCGCGCCCGGTTCATATCGAGATTCCGATCGACGTCATCTCCATGCCGGTCGATGCCTCGCTCTCTGCCAAGGCCTGGCCACTGCCCAGCCGCCCAGCGCCGGCTGCCGATGCAATCAAACAGGCCGCCGACTGGCTCGCGGCTGCCAAGGCGCCGGCCATCGTCTTGGGCGGCGGTGCGGTCGATGGCGCGGCGGAAGCGCTTGCTTTGGCCGAGCATCTCGATGCGCCGGTCGTGCATACGGTTAATGCCAAGGGCATCCTGCCGCCCGGCCACAAGCTGCGCGCCGGCGAGAACATGGCGCTGCCGCCGGTCCGCAAGCTGCTGGAAAGCGCCGATGTGGTGCTGGCCGTCGGCACCGAATTCGGCGAGACGGAGATGTATCCCGATGCCCGGACGTTGCAGCTTCAGGGTAAGCTGATCCGCATCGATCTCGATCCCGAGCAATTGATGCGCGGCCTACCGGCCGATCGCCCCATCGTCGCCGATGCGAAACTCGCTCTGGCGGAACTCAACCGCCAGCTCGCCAGCCACAAGCCTGCCGACCGCAATGGTGCTGCGCGCGCCGCCGAGACGCTGAAAGCCGCGGCGACACATTGGTGGCCGGCGGTCGGCGTGCATCAGCGTATTGCCGATGTCATCCTGAAGACCCTGCCCGATGTTATCATGGTTGGGGATTCGACCGAGCCGGTTTATGCGCTCAACCAGAGCTACCAGGCGCCGACGCCGCGCGCTTATTTCAATTCCAGCACCGGCTACGGCACCTTGGGCTACGGCCTGCCCGCCGGGATCGGCGCGAAGCTCGCCGCACCCGACCGTCCCGTCGTCGTGCTGGCCGGCGACGGCGGGTTGCAATTCACCATCAGCGAACTCGCCGCCGCGGTGGAAGCGGAAGTGCCGGTCATCGTCTTCCTCTGGAACAATAACGGCTATGGTGAGATCAAGACCTATATGCAGAACCGCCAGATCAAGCCGATCGGCGTCGATATCTTCACACCGGATTTCCAGGTGATCGCCAAAGGCTTCGGCTGCGCCGCCGTGCATGTCGAAAGCCTCGACCAGTTGCCGCAGCAGCTCACCGAAGCCACCAAGCGCAAGGTCCCCACCATTATCGAAATGCGCCCGCAGGTGTAAGCAGGCGATGATATGAGAACAGGAAAGCGCCGGCTCAATGCCGGCGTTTTCTTTTTGCCCAGCGCGTTAAAACTGCGTCGCGATCACTGCTCGCGGAATTCCGTGCAGGTCGCCTTCTCATTCACCGGACAATGATAGAGCCTCCCGGTCTGCGTATTGACCTTCCAGGCCTCACCCGGCGCTGCCGTGGTGATCTGATACCCGCCGGACGATGCCGCAAAAGGCCGATCCGCCAACCCCACCACCAGGATCGACACGGCAATCAGAGCGAAGCCGGCAAGAATAGCTTTGGGCGTGGTCATGGGGAGCTCCTCCAGAATCGTTGTGGAGAAGAGGGAACGGCTACTCTTCAATTTAGTTCAGCATGATACACACATTCGAACATTTCTAAACATCACACAGTCGGTGGAAAGTATACTTTTTGAGACACAGCCATAGCAGGCCGCTGGCTGCCCTCCTACCGCTGCCCACATGCCTTTCGCTAGCAGGCACCCGGCACCTCGACGGGGGAAATCGGCTAACGGTGCATCGTATATACGCAAACAGAAATTGTGCTGTAGATATTTGGAAGGAGTGCATCAACGACGAGTCGAGGCCATGGCTGACTTATCACCAGTGCTTGCATTTGACTGCGAGAAGTTTGAACGAGAAATGGCGCTGAAGGAGCACGAAGTCACGGCCCATGAAGTCGAAACTCGTAGGGCACGCTGGGCTAGTCCGCTTGTGCTCGCCATTGTGGCCGCGACGGTAGCCGGTGTAGCGAATGCTGTGGTGGCATCGCTGAACGCGGATTATCAGCGCCAAGCTGAAGCTGAGAGGACCGAGAGCGCGAGAATCCTTCAGGTCATCCAAACGGGCGACGCCAAAGCTGCGACTGCCAACCTGCAATTCCTCATGGACGCTGGTCTCATCTCCGAACATGTGTCCCCAAAGTTGGCCGCTTATTTGAAGACCAACCGGGAAATCCCTGCCATTTCGGCTTCACCTGTCGTCAAGGTCCCGGTGCTCACGCCGCTTCCTACCTCGCTAACGACACCATGTGATACGCCTGATCTTCCCGCTAAGGTGGAGACTGACGTTGCTCTGCTAGAGGTGGCTTTGCGCTTGGAGGCGTGGGGCGAGTGCAACGCCAGTAAGCTAAGCGCCATCGGCAGCCTCCAGCCGAAAGAGCGCGTCTTACCCTGAGCGGGTGAGTGTGGAAAGCGTCTGTCGGATAACGAAATTGGAAGCGTCCAACCTTTTATTCGCACTCATAAATCCATAATGTCGATTTATGGCGTCCCCAAGGGGATTTGAACCCCTGTTACCGCCGTGAGAGGGCGGTGTCCTAGGCCACTAGACGATGGGGACGTGGCCGCTGGTGCGATGGGCCTTCTGATAGTGGATGGCGCGGCCGGGATCAAGTCCCTTTTCCGGCGCGCTCATGTTTCGAGCGGTGATCTCGCTGGAATTGCGGGTTTTTTGCGGGTGCGGCCTGCGTTGCCCCCTGCCCTCCCCCAGTTTGGGGAGGGTTCTGGAGAGCTTCCCCCAATTTGGGGATGGTTCTTACTTACGCCGCGACGTTGCTGAGGCGCCGCGCTGTGTCGATAAAATGATCGACGGCGGTCTGCTGCGTGTTGAAGGCTGTTACCAGACGGATCGTGCCGGGTTCGCTGTCGGGCCAGTCGTAGAATTCGAAACCGGCTTCTCGCAGGGCCGCCACGGTCGGCACTGGCAGCTGGATGAAGATCTCGTTGGCTTCGACCGGATAGAGCAGCTTCACGCCCGGTAAGGCGGTCAAGCCCTGGACCAGGCGCTGGGCCATGCTGTTGGCGTGGCGCGCCAGTTTCAGCCACAGGCCGTCGGTGAGATAGGCATCGAGCTGCGCCGACAGGAAACGCATCTTGGAAATGAGATGGCCGGCGCGCTTGCGGCGGAAACCGAAAGTCTCGGCCAGCTTTTCATCGAAGAACACCACAGCCTCGGCGGCCAGCGCGCCGTTCTTGCTGGCGCCGAAGGAGAGAACGTCGATGCCGGCTTTCCAGGTGAGCTCGGCCGGCGAGATGTTGAGATGCGCCACCGCATTGGCGAAGCGCGACCCATCCATATGGGTCTTGAGGCCATGCTGTTTCGCCAGGGCGCAGAGGGCGGCCACTTCCGCCGGCTTGTAAACGGTCCCGGCCTCGGTCGCCTGGGTGAGGCTCAGCGCCGCCGGCTGCACGCGATGCACATCGCCGGCGCAGCTATTGGCAAGGACCTTGGCAAGTGCATCCACCGGGATCTTGCCATCGGCGCCGGAGATCGGCCGTAGCTTGGCGCCGCCCGTATACATTTCCGGCGCGCCGCATTCATCGACTGCGATATGCGCTTCGTCATGACAATAGACAACGCCGTAAGGCGGCGTCATGACCGAAAGCGACAAGGCATTGGCGGCGGTGCCGCTGATCACCGGGAAGGCCACCACCGGGCGCTCGAAGATCGCCGTCAGATGCTGCTCCACCCGCTTGGTCCAGGCATCGTTGCCATAGGGCCGGGCGGCGGCGTCGCGATTGGCGGTCTCGATCGCGGCCAGGATTTCCGGCGTCACGCCGGCCACATTGTCGCTGCAGAAATTCATTTTTTCCTCTTATGCAAGAATCCCAGCAGCCGCCGCTTATTGGCCGGCCGTCGGAAACTGAAATTCGCCCAGCTTCTTACCGCTCTTGAGATCTGCGATCACGACGCGGCGGCATTCGTCCGGCCCGCCGACAAGCAGGACCAGGCGATCGCCCGAGGCCGTCGCGCTCTCCACCTCGCAGCCAACCGGCAGCGCCAGTTGAGCCGTGCCGAAAGCCGGCAGGCTATCCGTCGCCGATGCACTGGTTGCTGGCGTATTAGGCGTGGTCGCCGCGACGGGCTTCTGCTGTTCGGAGAATTTCCATATGGCGGCGAAGACCACCACGATGGCAGCAACGCCCAGCAGAATGCCGAGCCCGATCACCAAGCCCTTGAGCAGCCGCAATTGGCGCGGTAGTTGATCTGTCTCGCTCATCGTTACGACCGGATTCCCCTTCGTGCCTTTGGACAATTCAAACTTTTTCGACAGCCGATTTCAATCATGACCAGTTCCGCCACCCTGTTGACATTGACCACCGAGGCCGAACAAGCCGGCGAAAGGCTGGACAGGGTCATTGCGGCGGGACTGCCCGAACTGTCGCGCAGCCGGGCCAAGGCATTGATCGAGCAAGGACATGTCGCTCTCGCCGGTACCGACGGCACCGCCGCGACCATAGACGACCCGTCCTATCGGGTCAAACCGGGTCAGCGGATTCATGTGGCCGTGCCGCCGGCTGAGGAAGCGGTGCCGACCGGCCAGGAAATTCCCCTGACGGTGATTTACGAAGACGCCGACCTGATCGTCATCGACAAGCCGGCCGGCATGGTGGTGCATCCCGCGCCCGGCAATCCCGACCAGACTTTGGTGAACGCCCTGATTGCTCATTGCGGCGACAGCCTGTCGGGCATCGGCGGGGTGAAGCGCCCCGGCATCGTGCATCGGATCGACAAGGATACCAGCGGCTTGCTGGTCGCCGCGAAGAATGATGCGACGCATCAAGCGCTCTCCGCCGCCTTCGCCCGGCACGATATCGATCGCAGCTATCAATGCGTGGTCTGGGGCGTGCCGCAGCCGCGCGAAGGCCGGATCGAAGGCAATATTGGCCGCAACACGGCGGACCGGAAGAAGATGGCGGTGGTCAGGAAAGGCGGCAAGCCCGCGGTCACCCATTACCGCGTCCTCCAGGCCCTCGGCGATGGCGCCGCTTTGATAGAGTGCCGCCTGGAGACCGGTCGCACCCATCAGATCCGGGTTCACATTTCCGCGCTGGGCCATCCCCTGATCGGCGACCAGACCTATGGCCGCGCCACACCGGCCCGGCGCAGCCGGCTCTCCCCCGATGCCAGGGCCGCCGCGTTAATCTTTCCCCGCCAAGCATTACATGCCGCGACACTGGGTCTCACCCATCCTGGTACCGGTCAGAGGATGCGTTGGGATAGTCCGCTTCCCCTTGATATGGTTGAGTTAATTCAAGAACTTAAGGGCATTTAACCAGTAGATTATAATCGTTCCAGCCTTGCCTTGAAGAAGTTGACTAATGCGCTATATTATTAATCATCCTGGATTGTCCGCCGAGCTTGGAGGAGAATTCACGAGCGAGGCCGGGGGAAATGGCCGGTCCATCCGTAATAAGAAAATATACTGTGTTGAACTGAGTGACCCTGCGTTTACTGGTGTCAGGTGTCTCCTGCGGAACCGTCTTCTCCTCATGGGGTTAGCGGTGACGGGGAGAATAGGACGGAGCGACGTAAGCAAGCGATGACGACAGCGACGAGAAATCTGCCGAGCCTTGTCAGCGACAGCAATCTGGCCCGCTATCTGGCCGAGATTCGCAAGTTTCCTATGTTGGAAGTGAGCGAAGAATTCATGCTGGCAAAGCGTTGGCGCGAACATGAAGATCCGGAAGCCGCGCATCGGCTGGTGACGAGCCATCTGCGTCTGGTGGCGAAGATCGCCATGGGCTATCGCGGCTATGGTCTGCCGCTTTCCGAACTCATCTCCGAAGGCAATGTCGGCATGATGCAGGCGGTGAAGCGCTTCGATCCGGACAAAGGTTTTCGCCTCGCGACCTATGCGATGTGGTGGATCCGTGCGGCGATTCAAGAATACATCCTGCATTCCTGGTCGCTGGTGAAGATTGGCACCACGGCGGCGCAGAAAAAGCTGTTCTTCAATCTGCGGCGCATCAAGGGTCAGCTGAAGGCGATCGAAGACGGCGACCTGAGCCCCGAGAATGTGAAGGAAATTGCCACCCGCCTCGACGTGTCGGAAAACGATGTCGTCGATATGAACCGCCGCCTCGCCGCCCCGGATCACTCGCTGAATGCGCCGATGCGTAATGACGGCGAAGGCGGCGAATGGCAGGAATGGCTGATGGATGAAACCGAAAGCCAGGAAATCCGCCTGGGCGAAAGCCAGGAGCTTGGCAAGCGGCAGAAGATGCTGGCCAAGGCGATGCAGGCGCTCAATCCGCGCGAGCGTCGCATCCTCGTGGAGCGGCGGCTGAAGGAAGATCCGGCCACGCTGGACGACCTCAGCCGCGAATTCAACATCAGCCGCGAACGCGTGCGCCAGATCGAGGTCCGCGCTTTCGAAAAGATCCAGCGCGCGATCAAGAAATCGGCGATGGAAGAAAGCCTGACCCACGCTTGATGCGGTTGGAATAAGAATGAAAAAGCCCGGCTTGTTAGCCGGGCTTTTTGCTATCGGACGCACGGTCCCTTCGAAGGCGAGGACGGAGGGAAAGGAGAACCTGATGCGACGACGATCAACTCAGGCCGCACCGTCATCCTTGTTGTCCCTTCCGCCGATCGGCAACGTGTCGACTAGAAGTGGAAGACGGCGCCGACTGTCGTGTTGATGATGCCGTGATCCGCACTCTGGTTGAATGGCATGTCGTATGCCACCTTGAAATTGAACATGCCCGCAGTGATACCAATCTCAGGCCCGGCGATGCCGGCATCGTCGATACCGGAGCCATAAAGATAGCCGACATTGCCACCGATATAGGGCGCAACCGGCAAGTCCATGTTCAATAGGTCGCCGAAATAGAAGTCCGGTCCGAAAACTGAACGCCCGCCAAAGCCGTTATTGTCGGTCTCAAAATTATAGAAGACAGCTTGCTCGACACCGACGGTCATCCAATTAATCACCTTGTAATCGAGCCCGAAATTGACGCCGGCCATTTGGCTGTGTTCGTCTTTCGAATCCCTGAAGTTGTAGCCGTAAAAACCTCCGGCGCTGGCCATCCAACGCTTTTCTTCCGGTGGCGGCGGTGGCGGTGGCGGTGCTGCCGCGACCGGTTGCTCGGGGGCCGGCGCGGGTGGCGGCGGCGGCGGCGCTACGATATTGATCTCAGTCCGCCGGTTTTGCGCTTCTCGGACGCCGGGACCGGTCTGGACGGCAAGGTCGCTTTCACCAACTCCGGATTCCGAAATGGCCGATGCCGGAACGCCCAGCCGGACCAGCTCATCGGTGACCACCTTCGCGCGGCGTTCGGAAAGTCGCTGGTTCAAAGATGCCGTTCCGGATGTGTCGGTATGCCCCACGACCGTGATATTGGCCGAACCGGTACGATCATATTCCTGCTTTGCGGAGGCAATGGTTGCATGTGCCTCCGAATTGAGAGTCGCTTTTCCCAGCGGGAACAGCACGACATATTTTTTGCCGTCTTGAGCCAAGGCCGGTGTACTTCCAATCAGGAAGCCGATGGCCAACAGCAATAGCTGTCGCTTCATGACATTCTCCCCTGATGTTGGTTTTTATCGCGTCCTAAGGTCTGCAGGCAGATCACCCACGCGGCGGCGCGTTTAAACCGCCGCTATTCTGGTGAGCAGGATAAACCTCTCGTCACCGTGACACAATTGGGCTTTGCGCCTTCCGTGTCATTTACCCGTGATGAGCGGCTTTTTGTGCCTTTCAGAGCGCGTTGGCTTCCCGGGAGAGGCCTCGCCGATGGTTCCTTCCATTGTCGGTTTCGCTCCGCCCCCGCTCTTTCCTTCGGACCGTCTCACGTCTCAGCCGGCACCTCATCGCTCGCGCCGGTGACTTGCTGGCCCCAATCCTGGACCAGCTTTTCCTGTTCGCGTCGGAGCGTATAGAGGCGGATGCGCGCTTCGGCCGCCGCGATATGGCGGATGATGAAAGGCATGCCGAGGAAAAGCATCCAGCCACAGGCCGCACCGCTCAACGAAGCCAGCCATCCATAGCTGTTGCCGAGAACGATGCGGATATCCCCCAGCCCCTGACCAAGTGTCCAGAGCTGATGTAGGAAATAAAGCGAGCCCACCAGGTTGAGACCGCCGACGGTGACGGTGAGATAGCGCCGCCTGGAGCCGTCGACCACGAAGGCAACCAGGGTCGGGATCATGCCGACGGTCAAGACCGCGGTGGTCGGCAGGAAAACCAGCGCGAGCGGCACCAACAGGATGAGCAGAATTTTCGGACGGAGGCTAAATTGAGTCTGTTCCATGGCTGCCATTACGGCCTCCTCCTATAGCACCATCAACATGGCGAAAATCGCCAACCCGACGCTGGCGGCGAAAGCGGATGTCACCGCCGCGGTACGATGGGCGATGAGCCGCACGCGATCCGGCTCCGTTAAACCGCCATCCTCGATCCAGTCGATCTCCTTCAGCTTACTGCGATAGGCATGCTTCGCCGCGGTGAAGCCGATCTCGTCGCCGCGGCGGAGCGGTCCCTCCGGATCGAACAGCACCAGCATGGCGCCAAAATCGCAAGCATTGACATGACGGTCCAACTGCTTCTGCAAATGCTCGCGGGTGCCAACCAGATGGAAACTGGCGATGACCGGCTGCAGCAATTCCTTCATCGCCTGCGCCAGGTAAGGCAGCTTGGTGTTGGGATGAACGCCCTGCACGATGGCCAGCAGGTTGAGGATGGCAATCGCCTGGGTGGCATCCGTGGTCGCATTGTTGAGCGCCGCCATCTCGCGGTCGATCGAGCGCTTGAGGCCGGCGGCGATGAAAGCCGCAATATGCCGGTCCATCGGCTTGGTCCCGTTTTCGAGACCGGGCAGAGCGGCGTCCAGGGCCGGCAGCAGATCGCGCAGATGCGTCACATAGAAATCGCCGATCAGCGCGCTACGGCACGGCATATTGGAATCGAGCTCATAAAGCGCGCGCTCGATGCCGTAGCCATAGCCGGCCCTGTCGAGATACTTCTCAGCTTCGTCCAGTGGCTTCAGCGCTTGGATCTGTTCCGGCCGTAAGCTGGCCTGTTCCTGAATCCAGGCTTGAGGCAGTTTGGCGCGCATCATTTCGGCAAACTGGTTTAACAGATCCCGCTTGTCGAGGATTTCCGCCAACAGCGTTGGCATGCCGGTCAGGCAGACACGGATATCGCGATAGCAGATCGGCACCGGCTGACCAAGGAAGACGACGAGCCGGCCCACCAGCCGGTCGCGCATCGTGGCATTGGGGCCATAGCCTTGCGCCATGGCCCGGATCTTGGTCAGCGCTTCATTGATCTTCTCGTCATTGAAGCTGCGCCGCATCCAGTTTTCAAAATCCGGCTTTTCGACCAGCGTCGTCGCCTCGCTCCAATTCCAGGCCATGGCATGGCCGATCGACGGTCTATTGAAATGATCGATACCGGCGAAATTGATCGGCCGGGTGGCGCGCTGCGGCAGATATGGCAGCACCGGATTGAAATGCTGGCCGTCAAGCCAGGATTCCAGCGTGCGCAGGTTCCAGCGTTCCGTCACCTTGTCGTTGAGCAGGCCGCGCAAGGCTTCAGTCAAGGAGGGGGGCAGCTTCTCGCGTCCGGCGAGTGCAGCGAAGGAGCCGTAATTAATCTTGGCGAGGATGATCTGCTCATCGCTCATTCCGGCCAGTGGATTGCGGCCGAGATAGAACATTATACAGAGTACGCCAAGCGCATAGAGATCGTCCGACTGGCTGCCGGTCGGGCGGCCATAGGGATGAGCGCTGCCGCTTTCGATGGTTTCGAAAATCGCTGGCTGCGCATAGCCGGGCGGCATGCTGAAACACTCACCCAGCATGACAGCACCGGAATCGCCGAGCTGATAGAACAGATTGTCCGGCCTGATCGCCCGATGGGTTAAGCTGGATACCGACAGATCGCGCAAGGCTCTTACGATCGGCTGCAGCAACTGCTTGGTGATCTGGCTCTCGGTCCATTGCGGCAAGGCGGTGTTGAGGCCACCATTGCTTGTCATCGGGATGACACGTTCGCCGGTGGGCGGGCGAAAGACCAAAGCCGGCCGCCGGCCCCAGACGGCTTCGCCATCTTCTTCGCCATCGCCGCTCGCGCTGAGGCGCCAATCGACGATACCGGTGCTGACGGGCCAGAGCACAGTGAGCGGATTCATCGTCTGGGTCGCGAACTGGAACGCACGGCAGGGCAAATGACCCGGTGCGATTAGCGCGAAAAGCTGCTTGCCCGCTTCCTGATGGTCGCGCACGGCAAAGGCCATCGCGCCCGGCGAATCCAGGTGCGGCAAGGGCTCGTCCGGTAGAATTTCATATCGCCCGGCCAGCAGGATGGAATCGGTGTTGTCTGCCATGATTTGCTACCCATGGCATTTCACCGGGAAACCGTTAACCGGGGCTTAAGCGAAGGGAAGAATTCCCCCTTCCCGCCGCACATATCTGTGAATAAGCACCTAAAGGAGGTGAGAACAAGAGGAATTGCCGGAGCAATTCCTCTCGTGATCTGAATCCACAGCGATTCTATGTACTGGCGAACGATCGAGTTGACTATGAGCGGACGGTATCTATCACCCCACGGCCTGAGACCGTATCAGCGCGATCTGCCGGCAGGATCATTCGATCGGGTACCCTCTGCGTCTTCCGAGCCCACGCATAATACAGAACCGACGTTACGATCAGGCTGACGATCCAGGAGATATCAGCATCGCCGAGCATGCGGGATAGGACGCCTTGGTACATCGCCTGGTTGACGAACGGTATCTGCACCAGAATGCCTAGGATATAACAGCCAAGGGTGCCCCAATTATAGGCGCCGTAGCGGCCATTGGGATTGTATAGAGCCGGAATGTCGACCTGCTCCTTCGAAATCAGGTAGTAATCGACAAGGTTGATCGCGCTCCATGGCACGAAAACGGCGAGCAGCAGCAACACAAAGTTCTTGAAGTTCTGCAAGAAGTCGGCGCTGGCAAAAAGTGCCACGACGACAGATACCGCGACAAAGCCCACAATATAGGTGATGCGAGCGGCTTGCGAAATCCGCCTCTCGTTGCTGAAGGAGCTGACTGTCGTCAACATGGTCATGAAGCCGCCATATGCATTCAGGCAGTTGATGGTCAACTTGCCCATGACAATAACGAAGTAGACAACGATCGCCACGCTGGCGCCGGCGAGCTCGCCCATGAAGCCCACTTGATTTTTCAGGAAGCCCGCGCCGACCGCGGCCACCAGAACACCGAACGTCATCGCCAATTGCGCGCCGATGGCGCTACCGAGCAGACTGTTCCAGAAGGTGGCGGCATTGCTCGTATTCGACGGCAGATAGCGGGAATAATCTGCCACATATGGGGCGAAGGTCATCTGCCAACCGGCCGAGAGCGAGATCGTCAAAAGGAGGGAAGCGAGCGAAAAGGGCTTCTGACCGAATACCTGTGGGATCTCATAATGACCGAAGAGCCGGATCGCGAGATAGCCGAAACCGAGGATGCTGACGATCGTGGCGATGCGGCCGAGGATGTGAATGAGGCGGTAGCCGACAATCGCGACCACGGCTGTCAGCATACCAAAAGCCATGATGCCGAATTCGGGATTCGCGACGCCGAACATTAAATTGATCGCCTGTCCCGAAAGAACTGTGCCGGTGGCGGCAAATCCGAGATACATGAGAACGACGAGGACCAGAGGTAGCGTTGCCCCCTTTACGCCGAACTGGGCTCGGCTAGAAATCATCTGCGGCAGGCCCAGCCGAGGGCCCTGTGCGGCATGGAGCGCCATGATTGCGCCACCAAGGATATTGCCGATCAGCAGGCCGATGATGGCCGTCAACGCTTCGGAGCCGAAGACGACGGCCAGTGCGCCGTCCACGACCGCTGTAATCTGCAAATTGGCGCCGAACCAAAGTGTAAACTGATTGGATGGAGAGCCGTGCCGCTCCGCCTCCGAAATCATTTCGATCGTGCGGTATTCAACGATCGAGTCACTGGAACCTTCAGACATGGCTCTCCCCCAAAATTTGTTCAAAGTCCCAAATGTATATACATGTGAATACAAGCCCAGCAACGCGAAATTTCGGTATCGCGGCTGCGTTCCAACCTCGGCCAAGCTGCACCCGCCAGGATACGCGAAGGGGATTATCCGGCGCCAAAATGGCCACATAGTCGCGGAGTGCGACACCCGGCTTCAAGCTCAGGCGCAAAGTCGGCCGGCACGGATTTGGTGGGACGTGGCCTAGATCTCTATCGAGCGCAAGTTTCGGCTCCAGACGCGAAGCTGCCAGGTTGTTCTTGGTCAGCGCTAATCCGCGAAGGGATCCGTCACGAGAATGGTGTCGTCCCGCTCGGGACTCGTGGATAACAGGGCGACGGGCGCTTCGATCAGCTCCTCGATGCGGCGGATATACTTGATTGCAGTCGCCGGCAACTGCGCCCAAGAGCGCGCGCCGAAGGTTGATTCCGACCAGCCTTCGACGGTTTCATAGACGGGCTCAGCCTTCGCCTGAAGATGGCTGCCGGCCGGCAGATGGTCGTAGACCTTGCCATCAATGTGATAACCGGTGCAGATCTTCAGCTCCTTCAGTCCGTCGAGCACGTCGAGCTTGGTCAAGGCGATGCCGTGAATGCCGGAGACCTTGATTGACTGGCGCACAAGCGCCGCATCGAACCAGCCGCAGCGCCGCTTGCGTCCGGTGACGACGCCGAATTCCTTGCCGCGCTGGCCGAGCAACTCGCCGATCTCATCGGTGAGCTCGCTGGGGAATGGTCCGCTGCCGACCCGCGTCGTATAGGCCTTGGTGATGCCCAGCACATAGCCGATCGCGCTAAGCCCGAGGCCCGAACCCGATGCCGCCTGCCCCGCCACCGTGTTCGACGAGGTGACATAGGGATAGGTGCCGTGATCGACATCGAGCATGATGCCCTGGGCGCCTTCGAATAGAATGCGGTCGCCACGCTTGCGCGAGGCATCCAGGCGCTGCCAGACCGATTGCATGAAGGGCGTGATCTTTGGTGCGATCTCACGCAGCTTGGCGATCAGCTCGGCGCCGTCGACTTCAGCCGCGGACATGCCGCGCAGCAGCGCATTGTGATGCAGCAGCAGATTCTCGACCTTGGCCGGCAGGCTGTCGAGATCGGCAAGATCGCAGACACGAATGGCGCGACGCGCCACCTTGTCTTCATAGGCCGGGCCGATGCCGCGCCCGGTGGTGCCGATCTTGGCGGTGCCGCGCGCTTCCTCGCGCAAAACGTCAAGCTGGCTGTGCAGCGGCAGGATCAGCGCGGCATTCTCGGCGATCGCCAGATTGTCCGGTGTGATGACGACGCCCTGCTTGCGCAGCTTTTCGATCTCCTGCAGCAGATGCCAGGGATCGACCACGACGCCATTGCCGATGATGCCGAGCTTGCCCGGACGCACGACACCCGATGGCAGCAGGCTGAGCTTATAGGTATTCTCACCGATCACCAGTGTATGGCCGGCATTGTGACCGCCTTGGAAACGCACCACCACATCGGCGCGTTCCGACAGCCAGTCGACAATCTTGCCCTTACCCTCATCGCCCCATTGCGATCCGATGACAGCTACATTCGCCATGATGATCCTCACTCAAGTCGCGATGACAGTCGCGCCGATCCTCGCGGATCAGAGCGCCTGCACCTCGCGTCCGTTCCACAAATGCTGACAGCCCAGGCGTTTCGCTTCCGCCGCCGGGTCGACGGCGGCAAGGCCCAGGTCCTGAATCGTCACCCAGCCATCGGCGCGTAAGGAAGCAGCCTGTTGCGGGGTTGTGCCGCGCGGCAGGAAAATGCGGCGCGGCGCGGCCGGTACCGGCAAAGCTGCCAGCACCGTGTTGAGATAAAGCGTGAAGCCGGTCGCCTCTTCGCCTGCCTGATTGATGTAGCGGCCGCCGCGCCCGAATTCGCCGCTGACCCGCCGGCCGAGCAGGGAGAAAGTGATGCCGGTGTGATATTCGAAACCGCGATGATCGGTCGGGTCGATGGTCAGCGGCAGATCGGGTGCTGCGCTGAGGATGAGATCGACCACTTCGTTGAGGCGCTGGCGCTGGGCCGCGGCAGGCGCCGGCAGATCGAGGGCATTCAATTTTGCCAGAGCCTGTTTCGCTGGACCGACCGCGCGCAGCAGGCCTTCCAGCAAGATCGCTGAATCGCCGGAGAGCTTGCGCACCGCCGCGACATCCTTGCGGTCGAGCGCGCCGATCAGCAAAGCCTGTTCCTGCACGCCCCGCTCCTTCACGCCATGGGCGGCAAGGATCGAGGGCGTCAGGGTCGGCAAGTTAAGATCGACGGCGAGATACGGGACCCCGGCCTGGCGCAAGGCATCGACCGCCAGAAGCACGGCCTCGGCATCGGCTTCGGCGCTGGGGGCCCCGACCAGTTCCGTACCCGCCTGGCCGAGCTGCCGTTCCGGACGCATCTGCTCGCCCCGCACCCGCAGCACTTGGCCGGCATAGGAGAGACGCAGCGGCCGCGGGCTGTTCTTCAACCGGCTGGCAGCGATGCGGGCGACCTGCGGCGTGATATCGGCGCGCAGCCCCATCATGCGCTGGGAAACCGGATCCATCAGGCGGAAAGTATGCGCCGACATGGCTGCACCGGGGCCCGAGAGGAGGCTGTCCTCAAATTCGATCAGCGGCGGCTTGACGCGCTCATAACCCCAGGCCGCGAAGACCGCCATCAGGCGTTCCACCATGACCGCTTCGAAGGCGGCATCGGGCGGCAGGCCATCGGCCAGCCCGGCGGGCAAGAGATAATTCTGGCTGTCGGTTGACATCGCTATCGGGCGCTCAATCGGATCGCTATGATTCTGCGCCCAAGCCGTAAGCGGCGTTGAGTGCAAAGCCTAATAGCGAATTCGCCGCCCCACGGCAAGCATCGAGTGACGCCCCTGCCCAATAAGCCGCAGGGATTGCAACCTCCTGGCGCGAAAGGATCTTTCCGGAAGCAACTTATCTGTACAGGATCAGATAAGTGGGCGAGCTGTTGGGCGGCAAGGCTCGCCTGGGTCTTGAGATCGGCGCATTGACCCACAATTGCCGCTATGTCGCATCATGGGAGCCTAGCATGAGTGAGCAACAATTCGAGGGTGGATGTCTTTGCGGCCATATCCGCTTCCGGGCAACCGGTGAGCCGCTCAGGCCTCACACCTGTTCTTGCACCATGTGCCAGCAGCATTCGGGTGCGCCGACACTCTGTTGGGTGATCTTTCCCAGAGACGCGGTCGAGTGGATTGGCGAAGGCGGCATGCCGGCGCTCTACCGATCATCCGATTTTTCCAGCCGCGCTTTCTGCCCCCGTTGCGGCAGCAATCTGGGCGCGATCGATGATGCGCCGACGATCGGCTTAGTCAGCGGCAGCTTCGATGAGAAGGACCAGTTGGCGCTGCGTCCCCTGACGCATTCCTTTGACACGTCGCGTCCCAGCTGGTGGTCCATTGATATCGTGTCCTAGATCGGCTGGCGTCAATCCCGGAAAACCTTGGCCCAATCGCGGCGCATATCGACAATCACCCAATGGCGCGCCGGCGCGGTGGCCAAAGCCTGTTCAAGCCGGCCGCGGAACGCCTTCCGGTCATAGGCATATTCCCGCTCGGCGTCCGTATGATGCAGGAGCAGGCCGAGTGTCGGCCTGGATTGCATGGTCGCCCATTCCAGCATCGCGATGTCGCGGTCGGAATTCCCGAAAGCGAGAATTGGGCGGCGGCCGATCACCTTGTGGATGGCGATAGGCTTGCTGTCGCCGTCATTGATGAAGTCCACCGCGCGCTGGCGCATCAGCACGGGCTCACCGTTCCTGATCTCATAGAGCAGCTTGCTGCTGCTGCCGATCACCTGTTCAGGCGGAATGCCATAAGCCTGCTCCACCCAGCTCCGCATGAAATCGGTGCCGCCGGATGCGACGATATAGGTACTGAAGCCGTTGCTCCGCAGATAGATCAGCAATTCCAGCATCGGCTGATAGACCAGGCGCGTGTAAGGGCGGCCAAAACGCGGATGACGCGCGCGGGTGAGCCAGTCGCGGACCATCGCGTCGAAATCATCCGTGCTCATGCCCGAATGCGTGACCGTCATCAATTGCAGGATGGCCTTATCGCCACCAGCCGCCACGGCTTCGATATCGCCGGCCAAAGCCGATTTAAACGGCTCCGTATCACGCCAGAGCGGATGCGCGGGCGCCATCGCTCGGAGGCGATCCAGCGTGAAAGCGAATTGCGTGGAGACCGGCATCTCCGGACAGAGGGTGCCGTCATTGTCGAAGACAGCGACACGTTCTGCCGGCATCAGGTAATCGGCACCGGGCGTGGTGACGCGTTCAACGAAGTGAATGATCGCCGCCTTTGCTTCCCCGTCCCGCCAGGAGGGGAGCGGATCATCCGCCTGGGCGATCCGAGCGGCAATCCCCAGAACGAACAGCAGCAGAGACCATAGTGCCACGCGCGGCCAGGACCGGGCAGGAGAAAAGACGGCGCCATATTCCCGATAACGTGCCAATGCCCTTCACTCCTCTAGAGAAGCCAGGCATGTCCATTCAGGCTAGCTACCGAATTTCCACATATTTTCGAGGTAAAGTCGAGATCGTCCGTGACGGCGGGGACAGGTCAAACCGTCATCGTACCAGTCAGGACACAGACGCTGTAACCCGACATGCGGACGCGCTCACCGGCCAGTTCGATCCAAAGATCGCCGCCCCGAGGCGAGACCTGCTTGGCATGGAAGCGCGTCTTGCCCAAGACCCCGGCCCAATAAGGCGCCAGCAGGCAATGTGCCGAGCCGGTGACCGGATCTTCCGGTATGCCGTGATTGGGCGCAAAGAAACGCGAGACGAAATCAACATTGTCGCCCCGCGCGGTGACAATCACGTCCTTTTCCAGATTGGCGAGCGCCATGAAATCGGGCTTCAGCTTTCGGATGACCGTCGCGCTCTCGAAGACCGCGAGGTAAGCCATATAGCTATCGTTGTTGTGTACCTCGACCGGCCGATGGTCAAAGCAACCCGCGATGGCATCGCGCCGATCATTGGCGGGCAGCACCGGCAGGACGGGAAAATCGAGCTGCAGCTTATCGCCGTCTTGCGTCACCGTGAGCTTGCCGGAGCGGCTGTCGAATTCGACGCGCTCCCGCCCCGGCTGGAGCAAACGCGTGATCACATGCGCCGTCGCCAAAGTGGCATGGCCGCAAAGATCGACCTCGTGGGTCGGCGTAAACCAGCGGATATGAAACTGGTCGCCCTTCGGAATGAAGAAGGCCGTCTCCGCCAGATTGTTCTCCGCGGCGATGCGTTGCATCAGCTCATCCGGCAGCCAGTCGGTCAACGGCATGACGGCTGCCGGATTGCCGGCAAAGGCCCGATCAGTGAAGGCATCAATCTGGTAAAGCGGCACTCGCATCATAGATTCGGGCATCATTGTCTCCAAAGATCGGGGGTCAGATCCGCCAGAACGGCTTGGTGGCTTCCTGTTCCACATCGACCCGGCTGAGCCCAATGTCCTGCAGCAAGCGGTTATCGAGCGAGGCGAGATGACGCCGCTGGCGGGCCCGGGCCTGCCATGCGGACATGACATCAAGCAGACGGATCAGGCTAAAGCGGGCAGTCAAGCGGGACCGGGACAGACCGAAAGTATTCAGGGAGCCCGGTCCAATGTCATGGGTATTCTTCATTGGGCTTCTCCGAATTGTATCTATTGTATCCATTTATTGTGGTGAAATTGATCCT
This sequence comes from Dongia soli, assembly GCF_034044715.1. Lineage (NCBI taxonomy): Bacteria > Pseudomonadati > Pseudomonadota > Alphaproteobacteria > Rhodospirillales > Dongiaceae > Dongia > Dongia soli. The sequence continues at coordinate 965,745 of NZ_JAXCLW010000002.1, forward strand.
CTCATTGACACAATTCGAAAGCAATATTTATATTGTCCCTATGACAATTTGGGCTCCCGATATCTCGCAATATGACGGTCCGCGCTATCTGGCGATTGCGGATGCCCTGACCGCCGATATCCGCGCCCGCCGTCTCGCACCCGGCGACCGGCTTCCAACGCATCGTGATCTTGCGTACCGACTGGGCGTCACCGTTGGTACCGTAACCCGGGCCTATAACGAGGCCGAACGGCGCGGCCTGATTGGCGGTGAAGTCGGGCGCGGCACCTATGTGCGAGGCGATCTGGCGCGGCGCCTGCCCGAGCCATTCCAGGCAGCCGAAACTGCGCCGCAGGATCTGATCGATCTCAGCATCAATTTCCCGACGCCCATGTCCGGCGATGAATTGCTGGCAGAAAGTCTGCGCGCGATTGCCGAGCGCAGCGGCATCGCCCGCTTGATGGATTACCATCCCCATGCTGGCCTTGCTCATCATCGCGAAGCCGGTGCGCAATGGCTCGCCAATTTCGGTTATCACACCACAGCGGACCGTATCATCGTCACTTCCGGTGGGCAGCATGCGATGACGGCAGTGATCGGCGCCCTCACCCAGCCCGGCGATATCGTGGTGACCGAGGCCCTCACCTATCCGGGCATGCGGCGCCTTGCCGATTTCCTGCGCCTTCGGCTGCATGGCCTGCCGTTGGACGACCACGGCATCGATCCCGATGCGCTGGACGCCGCCTGCCGCAACCTGGCGCCAAAGGCGCTTTATTGCGTCACCAACATTCACAACCCGCTCGGCTATACGGTGCCGGAATCGCGCCGCCGCGAAATCGCCGAGGTTTGCCGCCGTCATGGCGTGAAGATCGTCGAGGACGATCTCTACGGCTTCCTGCTGGATGAGCAGCCGGCGCCGCTGGTCAGCTTCGCGCCGGAACTCGGCCATTACGTCAACAGCGTCTCGAAATCGCTTTGCCCCGGTTTGCGCGTCGGCTATCTGGCGATCCCGCCCGAAGGCCAGGATGCCTTCGCGCAGGTGGTGCGATCGACCACCTGGATGGCGACTCCACTGACCGCCGAGATCGCCACCAACTGGATCGAGAACGGAACCGGCTTGCGTCTGGTGCATCAGCATAAAGCGGAAGCCATCGCCCGGCAGCAATTGGTGCAGGATATTCTCGGCAGTTGGGAACTCCGCGCCAATCGCGCCGGCTATCATGTTTGGCTCGGCCTGCCGGATCCCTGGACCCCGGACAACTTTGCGCTGGAAGCCCGTTTGCGCAATGTCGCCGTGTCACCGGCCGGCACCTTCTCGCTGACACGCAACAGTCTCTCGGGCGTCAGGCTCTGCCTCTGCGCGCCGGTTCAAAAGGAGACGCTGCGGCGGGGCCTCGAAACACTCGCCGCCCTGCTCCGCCAACGGCCGGCCAGTCGCGCGGGGATGGGAGTCGTTTAAAAGAACCTCGGCGATTGTGCCAAACCGGCGCAAGTCCGGTTCACATCGCCGCTGCCACCTTGGGGGATAATTCATGACGGCAACCAGGACGGCCCTCCCCGCAATGTCGCGCCGCGATGAGATCTGGCACGGCTTGCGCGACACCTTTCCGATGATGGTCGGCGCCCTGCCCTTCGGCGTGATCTTCGGCACGCTCGCCACGGCGCAAGGTTTGAGCCCGATGCAGGTGATGAGCATGTCGCTCTTCGTCTTTTCCGGCTCGGCGCAGTTCATCGCCGTCGGCCTAGTCGCAAGCTCGGCGCTCTGGGTGATCTGGGCGGCCACTTTCATCATCAATCTGCGCCACCTGCTTTATGCCGCAAATCTGGTAAGCCATGTGCGGCACCTGCCGCAATATTGGCGCTTTCCCCTGGCTGCCATGCTGACGGATGAAACTTTCGCCGTGATGGAGCTGCGCTATCGCCAGCGCGGCAGCGCCGGCCAGGCGCACTGGTACTATCTCGCCTCCTGCATCGGCATGTGGCTCAACTGGAATTTCTGGACACTGGTGGGTCTCGTCCTCGGCCAGGGCTTCCCCGATCTCAAGAGCCTCGGCCTGGAATTCGCCATGGTCGCGACCTTCATCGGCATCGTCATTCCGGGGCTGAAGACGAAGCCGCTTTGGGCGGCGGCGATCACAGCGGGGCTGATCGCCACGCTGTTGCATCACCTGCCCTATCAAAGCGGCTTGATGCTGGGCGCGCTTGCCGGTGTCGGCACGGGCCTCATTCTCGATCTCCGACGTAAGCAAGTGAAGGAGACGGCCTATGAGTGAAACCTCGCTCTCGCTCCTGATCCTCGGCATGGCGCTGATCAATCTGGCGATCCGCTACCCGGTCTTTCTGCTGGCCGACCGCTTCCGCTTTCCGGCGCTGATCGAACGCGCGCTGGCTTTTGTCCCTGCGGCGGTGCTGACCGCGATCATCGTGCCCGCTGTCATCTTCCCGCATGGTGCGGAAGCCGAGCTGGACTGGTACAATCCATATTTGCTGGCGGCGATGCTCGCAGCGGCGATCAGCTATTTCACCCGCAACCTGCTGGCCACCATCGTGCTCGGCATGGCGGCCTTCCTGCTGCTGCGCTGGTGGCTAGGCGTGTAACGGCAATTCAACCGGAGAGACGCTCCACCGTGAGATCCAGCAAGGCGCGCAAGCGCGCCAGGCGCCGAAGGTCGCGATGATAGCCAACCCAGGTATCGCGACCGGGCGGCACCTCGCCCAGATCGATCCGAACCAGTCCAGCAGTTGCATCGCCAAGCGGCCGCGGCAGCACGGCAAAGCCCGCACCGGCGGCGCAGGCGCGTGCCTGCACCTCGCGATTGTTGCTGCGGAAGGCGATCCGCGCCTCGGGCAGTAGGCGTTGCAGCCATACGACATCCGGCAGATCGCCAAAGGCGGTGTCCATCGTCACCAACCGGCAATCGCGGCCGTCGCCAAGCGTCGGCGGCACCATATCGGCTCGGCCGTAGAGACTGTAATCGATATGCAGCAATTTGCGCTGCACGACTTCCGGTTCCTCAAAGGGCCGGATGCGAAAAACCAGATCGGCCTCGCGACGGGCAAGACTGAACATCCGTGAATCAGTCACCAACTCCACCGTGACGCCCGGATGGATGGCGGTGAAGGCGGCGAAAATGGGGGTCAGTACATAGACGCCGAACCAATCGGAAGCCGAAACCCGCAACATGCCGTCCAGTTGTCCCGCGCCACCCGCGAGGCGGCGTTCGAAGGCGATGGCCTCCTCTTCCATCCGCTCCGCATGAGCGAGTACCGTGGCCCCTTCATCGGTCAGGACGAAGCCATTGCTGGTCCGCTGGAACAGCGTCTGACCAACTGCCTCTTCAAGTACACGCAGCCGACGCCCCATGGTGGGCTGCGTCTGTCCCAGATATCGCGCGGCAGCCCCCAGCGTGCCCAGCCGGGCGATTGCGAGGAATATCTTGAGATCGCTCCATTCCATTGCCACGCCCATACAATATTGAATGCTCGAAATTCATTCTATTTACTCGCCATATGAAAATGCATAGACAAGATTGGTCATGTCAACCCCGGCCAGAGCCCTAGATCGGAGAGAACATGACCAAGAGAGACACCATGCAGGCAGCCGTCCTGGAGCAGTTCAACGCGCCGCTGAGCCTCCGCCAATTACCGAAGCCGGTCCCGCACGCCGGACAGGTCCTGGTCCGCATCCTGGCGAGCGGTGTCAATCCGCTGGATGTCAAAATTCGCGCAGGCGCAGCGGCGCATGCCAAGGTACAGACGCCAGCCATCCTCGGGCTCGATCTCGCCGGCGTGGTGGAAGCCGTGGGCGCCGGCGTCGATCGCTTCAAGCGGGGCGACGAGGTCTATGGCATGACTGGCGGCGTCGGCGGTGTGCAGGGTTCACTGGCCGAATATGCCGCCGTCGATGCGGATCTGCTGGCGATCAGGCCCGCCAATCTTACAGCTCGCGAAGCGGCCGCCCTGCCTCTCATCTTCATTACCGCCTGGGAAGGTCTGGTCGATCGCGCCCAGGTCCAGCGCGGCCGGAAGGTGCTCATCCAAGGCGGTGCCGGCGGTGTTGGCCACCTCGCGATCCAGATTGCCAAGGCGCGCGGTGCAAGCGTCTTTGCCACCGTGTCGGCAAGCCAGAGCCAAGTCGTCGAATCGTTCGGCGCCGCGGCCATCGACTGCGTCGCCATGTCGGTCGAAGATTATGTGGCGCGATATGCCGATGGCGAAGGCTTCGACATCGTCTATGACACCGTGGGGGGCGCCGTGCTGGATGCCTCATTTGAAGCGGTGCGTCCCTATGAGGGGCGCGTCGTGAGTTGCCTGGGCTGGGGCACGCACGCCCTGGCCCCGCTCTCGTTCCGCGGCGCCACCTACGCCGGCGTCTTCACCTTGCGGCCATTGCTGACCGGCCGACATCGCCGGCATCATGGCGAGATTCTGCAGGAAGCGACCAAACTCGCCGAGAAAGGCCTCTTGCGTCCCATCCTGGATGCACGGCACTTCACGCTCAATAGCCTCGCCGCTGCCTATGAATCGATCGAGACCCACAGCAATACAGGCAAGATCGTAATCGATATCGGCGGTTAGCGGATGGATAAGGGCCTTGCCGGCAGTTACATCGGCAAGGCCCCTCTGAAAGTTAGGCGTTTCGAAGGAAGCGCCGCAAAGCCTCAGGCTTTCGCCGCCTCCACAGCTTTCACGATATCGCCGACCACGGCAGCAACGAGCGTCTCGTCCTCGCCTTCGGCCATGACGCGGATCAAGGGCTCGGTACCAGACTTGCGGATCAGCACGCGGCCGCAGCCATTCAACCGTGCCTCGCCCTCGGCAATAGCCTGCTGAACGCTGGCCATCTCCAAAGGCTGCTGGCCGGTGGTGAAGCGCACATTCTTCAGCAATTGCGGCAGCGGCGTGAACAGTCGCCCGGCTTCGCTGGCGGGCTTCTCCGCCGCGACCAGCACGGAGAGAACCTGCAAGGCGGCCAGCAACCCGTCGCCGGTCGTTGCATGATCGCTGAGGATGATATGGCCGGATTGCTCGCCGCCGACATTGTGTCCGCGGCGGCGCATCTCTTCCAACACATAACGATCGCCGACCGGCGTGCGTGTCAGGGCGATGCCGAGGCCGGTAAGGAAACGCTCGAGGCCGAGATTTGACATCACGGTCGCGCAGATGCCGCCGCCGCTCAGACGACCGGCCCGATGCCAGGAGCAGGCAATCAGCGCCATGAGCTGATCGCCGTCTAGCAATTGCCCCTTCTCATCCGCAATCATCACCCGGTCGGCATCGCCGTCGAGCGCGATGCCGAGATCGGCGCCGTGATCCAGCACGGCCTGCTGCATCTGCTTGGTATGCACGGCACCGCAATTGTCGTTGATATTCGTGCCGTTCGGCTCACAGGCGATTTCGATCACCTCGGCGCCCAATTCCCACAGCACGGTGGGCGCGACTTTATAGGCGGCGCCATGGGCGCAGTCGATGACGACCTTCAACCCATCCAGGCTCTGGCCCTTGGGGAAGCTCGCCTTGACGAACTCCATGTAACGTCCCGGCGCGTCATCGATCCGCCGCGCACGGCCAAGCTGCGCCGAGGGTGCGAGATTGGCGGAGAGATCGCCGCTTTCCATGCGCTGCTCGATCTCGCTTTCGATCTCATCGGACAGCTTATAGCCATCGGGACCGAACAGCTTGATGCCGTTATCGGCGAAAGGATTATGCGAGGCCGAGATCATCACGCCGAGATCGGCGCGCATCGAACGCGTCAGGCTGGCAACCGCCGGTGTCGGCATCGGCCCAAGCAGCAGCACATCCATCCCCATGGAGAGGAAGCCCGAGGTCAATGCCGTTTCCAGCATGTAACCCGAGAGGCGCGTATCCTTGCCGATGATGACGCGGTGACGATGATCGCCGCGGGTGAAATGAGCGCCGGCAGCAAGCGCCAGCTTGAGGGCAGTCATGGCGGTGATCGGCTCGGCATTTGCCAGGCCGCGAACGCCGTCGGTTCCAAACAGTTTTCGTGTCATCGTATGTCCTGCAATGAGAGAACTGCCGGTCCCTGCTTCCAGATATTAAACATCAAGCCGAGACCGCCTGCCATATCACAATCGCCTGATAGGTTTCCGCCACATCATGTACGCGCAGGATCTGAACCCCGCGGGCAATGCCGGCCAATCCTGCCGCAAGCGAGCCGGCGACACGCTGCTTGGGCGGTTCCTTACGACTGAAGCGACCGACGAAACTCTTGCGCGACACACCCAGGGTGATGGCGCAGCCGAAAGCATGAAAAGCGGCCAATTCTGCCATCAGCCGCATATTGTGCTGGTCATTCTTGCCGAAGCCGATGCCAGGATCGAGTGACACTTTGCTGGCATCGATACCGAGCTGCCGCAACGCCTTAAGGCGCGCGGCGAAGTAGTCCAGCAGGTCCAAGGTGACGTCAGCATAATGCGGATCGCGCTGCATGGTCTGCGGCTCGCCCTGCATATGCATCAGCACAAGATCGGCGCCGGCTTTGGCCGCCACCATCTGGCTGTCGGGATCGCCGGTCAAAGCCGTCACGTCATTGATGATCCGTGCACCCGCTGCAACCGCCGCCTCCATCACGGCGGCATGCCGGGTATCGATGGAAATCACCGCACCTTTTTCCGCCAGTGTGCGAATGACCGGAACGACACGCGCGATCTCGTCCTGCGGCGAGACCGGCTCGGAACCGGGCCGTGTCGATTCGCCGCCGACATCGAGGATATCCGCACCGGCTTCCAGCAACTGTTCGCCGAAGCGAATGGCGGTCGCGGCATCGGCATTGTCGCCGCCATCGGAGAAACTGTCCGGCGTCACATTGATGATGCCCATGATCAGCGGCCGAGCGAGATCGAAACCGGCCCAAGGCCGCCGCGGCGCCGATAGCGCGGCCAACTGCGAGGCAGCCTTTTCTTTGGCCGCCCGCAGCGACATCGCCTGGCGGCGCCCGGTGCCATCTTCGGCGCGGGAAAGCTGGGTTAGCGTGGTGAAAGCGATCTGCTCGCCGGCCAATGGACAAGCGTCTCCGGCAGCGACCGCACGTGCCGCAGCCTCGCCGCTCACCAACCCGGTCGGAATAAGATGAAATGGGGCCAAAGACCGCTCCGCAACCTACCGCTTACAAGGCGGTTGCCCGTTCCATCTCAGTCATCGGGATGAGCACGGGCAATGCCGACCTTGTCCCTCATAATGCGCAAATCGGAAAAGCGAAAGCCCCGCCGAAGCGGGGCTTTGCATGGTCACGGATTTATTCCAGCCATATCCCAGGCCGGTACAAGCGCGGATCACGCGCCCGGCTGGGGCTTCGGTTCGAACCCGCCGCTCGGCTTGCCGACGGTCGAACCGCTGCTGGGGATCGAGGAGCGCGGCCGGCTGGAGCTGGTATCCTTGCCGTCGTTGCGGCGGATATCATCGCCATTCAGCAGCGTCCTCACCTCATCGCCGCTCAGCGTCTCATATTCCACCAGAGCCTTGGCGACCCGGTGCAATGCATCGATGTTGCGTGCCAGAATTTCGCGGCAACGCGTCTCGCCAACTTCCACCAGGCGACGGATTTCCTCGTCGATCATCCGGGCGGTCTCTTCCGAGATGTTCTTGCGTTGGGTGACGGAGTGGCCGAGGAACACCTCTTCCTCATTCTCCGAATAACGCAGCGGCCCCAGCTTCTCGCTCATGCCGAATTCAGTGACCATGCGCCGTGCCATATTGGTGGCTTGGCGGATGTCATCGGCGGCACCGGTGTTGAGATGCTGTTGGCCATAGATGAGCTGTTCGGCAATCCGGCCGCCGAAGCACATGGCGATGCGGCTTTCCATCCAGGTCTTGGAATAAGAATGCCGATCCTTTTCCGGCAGCGGCATGGTGACGCCAAGTGCGCGGCCCCGCGGGATGATCGTCACCTTATGCAGCGGGTCGAATTCCGGCACTTCCAGATTGACGATGGCATGACCGGCCTCGTGATAGGCGGTCGCCAGCTTTTCGTCATCCGACATCATCATGGAGCGGCGCTCGGCGCCCATGATGACCTTGTCCTTGGCCTGCTCGAAATCGAGCATGGTCACCACCCGCTTCCCTTGGCGGGCGGCCAGTAGAGCAGCCTCATTCACCAGGTTGGCGAGATCGGCGCCAGAGAAGCCGGGCGTACCGCGGGCGATCGTGCGGGCATCCACGTCCGGCGCCAGCGGCACCTTGCGCATATGCACCTTGAGAATGTGCTCGCGGCCATTGATGTCCGGATTCGGCACGGTGATCTGGCGATCGAAGCGACCCGGCCGCAACAGCGCGGGGTCGAGCACGTCCGGGCGGTTGGTCGCGGCAATGAGGATGACGCCCTCATTAGCCTCAAAACCATCCATCTCGACCAGCAACTGGTTCAATGTCTGCTCGCGCTCGTCATTGCCGCCGCCGAGACCGGCGCCGCGGTGACGGCCGACTGCATCGATTTCGTCGATGAAGATGATGCACGGCGCGTTCTTCTTGCCCTGTTCGAACATGTCGCGGACACGGCTGGCGCCGACGCCAACAAACATTTCAACGAAGTCGGAGCCGGAAATCGTGAAGAACGGCACGTTGGCTTCGCCGGCGATGGCGCGGGCGAGCAGCGTCTTACCGGTACCCGGAGGGCCAACCAGCAAGCAGCCTTTGGGGATCTTGCCACCCAGGCGCTGGAACTTCTGCGGATCGCGCAAGAATTCGACGATTTCTTCTAGTTCGGTCTTGGCTTCTTCAATGCCGGCAACGTCATCGAAAGTGACGCGGCCCTGACGTTCTGTCAGCAAACGGGCGCGGGATTTGCCAAAGCCCATGGCCTTGCCGCCATTCGACTGCATCTGCCGCATGAAGAAGATCCAGACGCCGACCAGGAACAGGATCGGCCCCCATTGGGCCAGCAGATACAGGAAGGTGTTGCCCTCTTCGGCCGGCGCTGCCTTGATCGCCACGCCCTTGCTGCGCAGGGTATCGACCAGTTTGGGATCCTGCGGCGCGTAGGTGGAGAAGTCACGGCCGCCTTCGAGATGGCCGGTGATATCTTGACCACGAATGGTGACATCCTTGACCTGACCGTCATTGACAGCCGTCAGGAAGGACGAATAGTCCATGGCTTGCTGATCGCGACTGGAATTGTACTGGAACATCTGGAACAGAACCGCCAGCAGCACCAGAATGGCAACCCAGATCAACAGGTTTTTGCCGATATTCACGTCCCGTTCCTCGTCCCTTTCTGCGGCCAAACTACAACTTGGCCGGTCAATGCTTAGGCGCTAATGCCGGGCTTTGCAAGAAATCCGGCTTCGCTGACAATTACATAATGCGCTTTTGCGGTCTGACAACTGCAAAGCCGCAAGATGTTGCCCCCCGTCGCGGCAAAAAGGCCACATCTGACCGGGGGAACGCGGACAATTCCCTCACCGCGACGTTTTGTCCTGCCGACCCATGTTGTGCTCTTGCCTCGCCCAGCCGTGGCCAGACAGCTATCTGGCCATCTCGCCGGAGGGCTGGCAGAGCCTGTCGAGCCCGTAAGGGTAAATCTAACACATCCTGGGGAACCGGCCGATTGGCCAAACCCCATTCGCCAATAGCGCCTAAGGACCAAGATCCGGCATTCGCAGGCAAAGGTCCCATCAAATTTACGCGATAGCGCTTATCCCAAAGGATAATGGGGCCCGGCTGAACTAAGCGTGGTGCCTCGCATCCTGCGGCCTCGCGATAAATCGCAATTTTGTCGCCCGACCATTCCACGTGGCAGCCAGCCAATGTAAGCCCACCTTTCGCCGCCGTTTCGATTTGCACCATAAGCGTCGCAAGCTTGTCCGCGGACAGAACGAAATCCGCCGTGCCGATCGTATAGATAAGGTCGCGCAGGACGGATTTCACGAGGCTCGCCGGCACGGTGTTAAAGGCAACGCGCTTCAGCACCGCATAACCGGCGGAATCGACATGGCCGTGCCGTGCAAGCCAGGCGGCCGCCTCGCGTTCTGTCCGGTCGCGTCTCATGCCCGCTGCGCAAGTCGCGTCCAGCAATGCGGGTAGCTCAGTATCCGGGTCTGCCCGGCGGCGCCAGCGAACCCGTTCAAAGCGCAGCGAGGTGTTGCTGGGATCCTCGATCCAACCGACCTTCCGTTCCAGTAGGGTCTCGATCAACCGGGCTTTGCTGATGCCCAGCAAAGGTCGCAGTATTCTGACACCATCCAGGGGCCTGATGGCCGGCATGGCGGCAAGGCCATATGGCCCGCTGCCATGGGCTTGCCGCATCAAATAGGTTTCCGCCTGGTCCTCGGCCTGATGGGCGATGGCGAGATGCAGGATGTCGTGGCGGCGGCACCAATCGGTCAGCAAGGCGTAACGAGCATCGCGCGCCGCGGCCATGATGCCGGTCTTAGGTTTCGGGCCGGTCCAGGTGAGAATATGGTGGTCGATCGCCTGGGGTCGCTCCCCGGCTGCATAGTCAGCCAGGATTTCACCGACCCGGCGGCACTCCTCTGCCGCTGCCCGACGCAAACCATGATCGACACTGAGCACACTGAGCCGGCCGCCTCTCGCCGCCACCCATTCCGCCAGCAGCAGGGACAAAGCCATGCTGTCGCTGCCACCCGAGACGGCAACGGCCAGATGCACACCTGTCTCGAAAGGTCCGAGCGGCAGCATCAGATCGGTGAATTCCTGAAGATGCAGCGGTGCGACCGGCTTCACGGCCGCGCCGTGCTGCTCTGTCAGATCCAGACCGCCCCGATCCTGTTTGGCCGGGTTCATCCCGCTGTCAGCAGCCGAAACGCTGCTTGGCCCGACTGGCCCGATCCTTAATGGCGCCGGAGGCATCGGGGAATTTCTTGTCGAGCTGCTTCAAAGCGACGCAGGCATTCTGATTCTGGCCGCTCAGGCCCAGCGACATGCCGAGCTTCAGCAGGTTATCTGCCGCTTTCGGACTGTTCGGATATTTCTGGTAGCCCTCGGCGAAGGCGACCGATGCATTCTTGAAATCTTTGCGGGCGTAATAGGTTTCCCCGATCCAATATTGCGCATTACCTGTCAGCGCATCGTTCGGATGTTCCTGGACGAAAGTCTTCAGCGCAACTTCCGCCTCGGCATACTGACCTTTTTGCAGGAGGCCCGTGGCATATTCGTATTGCTCGCGCGGCGTTTCACCTGGCAGGACGATATTGCCGCCCGTATTAGCACCCGCATTGCCGCTCCCGGCATTGGCTGCCGCCGTGCCGCCAGCTGCGGCAGCGGCCGCTTCGGCGGCCCCGGCTGGCGCCTGCGGCAAGGTCGTGTTCTTGCTGAGCGTGCCGAGAACGCGGGGCTCACTGGGCGGGGCCGAGGGCTGATCACCTGCGGACTGATTGGGGGCATTCCCCCCGCCGGCAGCTTGGTTGGACCTCGTCGCACCCGAATTCGGGCCGCTCATATCCGGGGTGGCGGGCTGGTTATTGGCAGCCGGCCGAATGGCACCCGCCCCGCCCTGACCGCCCTCCAGCGCGTTCAACCGGAATTCGTTATCCTTCTGCGCCCGATCGAGTTTATCGCTGAGATCGTTCAATTTGAGCTGGGTCTGCTCGACCTGGCCCTCCAGTGTCGCCATCTGCTGCTGCATCTGCTGCAACCGGACTTCCTGGTTGGCGGCAACGCCGCCTTGCATGCCCTGCAATTGCTGCCGCAACTGGGCGACCTCAGCGCGCAGATCATCGACCTCGTCGGCTCGAACCGATTGCGGCAATAGCACACCGCCAAACAGGCAGGCGCCGAGCACGGCGGACAGCATCCAGTTTTTCGCCGGCTTTCGCCGGGCGGCCAATCGCCCCGCTGGAAAAATAGTCCCGGCTGTCATTGCAAATCGATTGCTCATACCGTCCGTCATCACTGTCTCTGACCCATTAACTGTCCCGCCCGTTCAGGGCGAAATTAAGGCAGGCGCCTTTGCCGCCGCTTCTTCAACACCGCCGACCACGTTGCAGTTGCAAAGGGAGAAGATGTTAGCGGCAAAAATGCCAGACAGACTCGATCAGAAGCAAGTAACCGTCCGGCAGCCGGCCGATCCGTAACACCTGGCAGCATACTGACTATCCGCCCACAATGCTGCGCGCGAAACTGCCTTTTTGACAAAAAGAAACGCCGGTGTGCCCCATCTGCACACCGGCGTTCTTTTGCTTCACCGTTTTACTTAACCGGGAACGAATTCCCGTAAGTAAAAAATCAGCCGCTGATTAGCGGTTGATCGTGGTCACGGCGCGGCGGTTCTGCGACCAGCAAGCCTCATTGGACTCGGTGCATTCCGGCCGTTCCTTGCCGTAGGAGATGACGCTGAGGCGGCTCTTGTCGACGCCAAGGGCGGTCAGGTAGTTCGCGACCGAATTGGCACGACGCTCACCGAGCGCCAGGTTGTATTCGCGGGTGCCGCGTTCGTCGGCATGACCTTCGACGGTGACGGTCACAGCCGGATACTGCTGCAGCCAGGCAGCCTGCTTCTGGAGCTGCTGCTGGGCTTCAGCCGAAACGTCGTAGCGATCGAGCGCAAAGAAAACCCGGTCGCCGACATTCTGCTTGAAGTCTTCAGCAGAACCCGGAGCCACCGAAGCAGCCGCAACCTGGCCGTCGGTGCCCGAGGTGTTGGTGCCGGCAGCATTACCGGTGTTTTCGCCATCTGACGAGCAAGCCGCCAGAAGAAGGGCCGCAGCAACGGCCGAGATCAATTGAATACGCATGTTGTCCTCTCATCCTCTCACTTGTCTCAACAAGCTGGCTGCGTCCTAGTTACACAACTAAGACGAAAGCCAACTTGTATCCCTACATTCCGTGCTGTCGTGAAGCCTAAACTTGGGCTGTCAAGCCCCCGGAATCGGCGGAAAACTTACTTCATTACTGACTGCTTAGCAAGGGAGACCAAGCAGGATCCGAGCCGTCCAGTGGCGTTTTCATCACACGCTCATTGTAGCCGGTGAGGTCGATCGAATGCAGCTGAGTCCGACCGCTTGGATCCGACACAAAATAGGCTAAAACGCGACCATTAGGTGCCCAAGTCGGACCTTCGACCAGCCAGCCGGAGGACAACTGACGCTCCCCCGAGCCGTCCGGACGCATCACGCCAATATAGAACTGACCCTGCGCCATGCGCGTGAAGGCGATGAGGTCGCCGCGCGGTGACCAGACCGGCGTCGCATAGCGTCCCTGCCCCTTGCTGATGCGCTGTACGCCGCTGCCATCCGCGTTCATCACATAGAGCTGCTGCTCGCCGCCACGGTCGGAGTTGAAGACGATGCGGCCGCCATCCGGCGAATAGGACGGCGACGTATCGATTGCCGGATTGTCGGTCAGGCGCCGCGACCGGCGGGTCCGGGTATCCATCTCATAGATATCGGTGTTGCCGTTTTGGGCCATGCTCATGATGACCTTGGAGCCGTCCGGGGAGAAGCGCGGGGCGAAGGTCATGCCGGGGAAATCGCCCAGGATCTCCTGCTGCCCAGTATTGATGTTAAACAAGTAAACGCGGGGCTTATTATTGTAAAAGGACATATAGGTGATGTCCTGGCTGACCGGCGAGAAACGCGGTGTCAGCACCAGCGCCGCCCCATCGGTCAGGTAGCGATGGTTCTCCCCGTCCTGGTCCATAATGGCCAAGCGCTTTACCCGCGCGTTTTTCGGACCGCTTTCCGAAACATAAACGACGCGACTGTCGAAATAGCCTTCTTCACCGGTGATGCGCTTATAGATCTCGTCAGCGATCTGATGAGCGACGCGGCGCCAGTTGTTCTGCGAGGCATTGTATTGGAAGCCCGTCATCTGGGATTCGCCAAAGACGTCCCAGAGACGGAACTGCACCTGGACCTGGCCATTGGCGGTCGACTGCGCGGCACCGCTGACCAGCGCCTGGGCATTCAGCACTCGCCAATCCTGGAAGCGCGGTCCCTGCTGCAGGGAGGCATTATCTTGAATGAAGGCTTGCGGCGAGATCGGCTTGAAGAGGCCGGAGCGTTCAAGATCGGCTGAGACCACCCGCGCGATATCGGCGCCGGTCTGACTGCCATAGAAATCCGGAATGGCGATGGGCATGGGTTCGACATTGCCCTTGGTGATATCGATCACCGGTTCGGCTTTGGCCTTGGGGCTTTCCACCGCCGTTATCGCGGCCGGTATCGCCACAGCCACCATGATCATCAGAAAGTGCCGAAGCCGCTTCATTCTCTTCTCTCTCATATTGATCCCCAGAGTCGCGCCACGCGTTCAGAATCCCGATTCTCACTAGAGCGGCTGACACGGATTCGCAAGCCGCCCTTTTGCGGGGCGGCACGACCAAAACGCCACGCGCGACGAATTGTTCCCGGCCACCGCAACCGAACCGCGTCACGCGGCGCGGTTGCATCGGATCGGATTTAATCATTGCCGTTTTATTGTGACCTAAATATGGCTCAAATCCGCCCTATTCCGGCCGGAATAGGGCGGCGGGCAAAAGGCAGAATAAGGTTAAAAGCTGACTTCGGACGGGCGGAAGCGCAGCACCATCGTGTCATAGGTCTTGCCCGGCGGCAGCTTGAGCGGACTGCTCATCCGCACAGCCCGCAGACAGCTTTCCGATGCCTGTCTGAAAAACGGATCGGATTGGCTGTTGATCACCTGAGCATTCGTGATCGTGCCGTCCGGCTGCAGGGTCACCCGGATCTCCACCAGGATGTTTTCCATGTTCGGCGAGCCGGCAAGACTGCCTAGATTCCAGTTCTTCTCCACCTGAGCTCGGATGCCGTCTTCCTCGGAAGCCGTCAGCGGAATCTCCGAAACCTGGGAAGCTTGTGGCCCTTCGGACTGCTCAGAGGCCGCGGGTGCCGATTTCTTCTTGGTCTTCTCCTGGGTCTCAGGCGCCGGCGTATCCTTCAGCACGTTCTGCAACAAGGCATCGAGTTCCTTGTCTGCATTCTTGTCCGGCTTCTTCTTCGGCTCATCCGGCTTCTTCTTCTCGACTTTCTTTTCCGGCTTTTTTTCTTCCGGTTTCTTTTCCTCGGGCTTCTTCTCTTCCGGCTTCTTCTCCGGATCGGGAATCTTTTCCGCTTCCTCTTCCTTGGGCGGCGCAGGCGGCGTCGGTGTCGGCTTGCTTTCTTCTTGCTTTGGCGGTGGCGGTGCAGCCGTCTGCGGATTGGGCGGCGGCGGCGCTTCCTTCTTGGGCTCTTCCTTCTTCGGCTGATCGGCCTTGGGCGCGTCCGGCTTCTTGACGATCTTCTGGTTATTGACCTTGTTCGC
The DNA here is from genome assembly GCF_034044715.1 of Dongia soli. Lineage (NCBI taxonomy): Bacteria > Pseudomonadati > Pseudomonadota > Alphaproteobacteria > Rhodospirillales > Dongiaceae > Dongia > Dongia soli. The sequence continues at coordinate 980,958 of NZ_JAXCLW010000002.1, forward strand.
CTTGGGCGCCGCGGTGATGTCCGACAATTGCGCCAGTTGCACGCCGATCGCTTCCGGCAGCGGCTCAGGTTCCCAGAAAACCGGCAGGCCGAGCACCACCAATCCCAGCACGGCGACGTGCAGGACGATGGAGAAGAGCAGCCCGAAGCCGAAGGGGCGCTGACTGGGCGACGGCTTGTTCAACTATTTGCCCTCAATTGGTCGATTTTTTCTGGCCGTTGCCGGCATCGGCCTTATTGCCGGACTGGTTGTTATCGCCGCCGGGCGTCTCGACGATTAGGGATACGGCGCGGAAACCGGCCGAGGTCAGTTCGCCCATCACCTGCATCACCGTGCCGTAATCGATGCCCTTGTCACCGCGAATGAAGATCTTGGCTTCGGGATTGTTGTTGGTGATGGCGGCAAGGCGCGGACCTACCGTATCCAACTGCAATTCGGTTTCCTGCAGATAGATCTTGCCCTGCTTGTTGATGGTGATGACCAGGGGCTCGTCCGGATCCTGCATCGCCTCGGCTTTAGTCTTGGGCAGATCAACCGGAATGCCGACCGTGAGCAGCGGCGCCGTCACCATGAAGATGACCAGCAGCACCAGCATGACGTCGACCATCGGCGTCACGTTGATATCCGCCATCGGCGCCGCGCGACGGCGACCGCCGCGCGCCCGTTTGGGACCGGTGCCGAGCTTCACCGCCATGGTCAGTGCTTCTCTTCGAGTTGACGCGACAAGATGGCGCCGAATTCACCGGAGAAGGCCTCCAGCCTGTTGCCGTAGCGCGAGATATCGCTGTTCAGCTTGTTGAAGGCGAGCACCGCCGGAATAGCGGCGACCAGACCCAACGCCGTGGCGAACAGAGCTTCGGCGATACCGGGCGCCACCACGGCAAGGCTGGTGTTCTTGGAACCAGCGATGGCGGCGAAGCTGTTCATGATGCCCCAGACCGTGCCGAACAGACCGACGAAGGGAGCCGCCGAACCGACCGATGCAAGGAACGTCATATAGCGTTCAAGCTGATCCATCTCTCGGCCCAGAGTGATCCCCATGACCCGCTCGATGCGATCCTGCAGGTTTTCCCGGAGAGATTCCGAGCTCAGCAAGCCTTTGGCGGCGGAACGGCGCCATTCACGCATGGCCGAAACGAAAATGGAAGACATCGGATCGGGCGGCCGATTGCCGATGCGGTCGAACAGCTCTTCCAGCGAGCCACCCGACCAGAATGCATCTTCGAACTGCTTTGCTTGGGAGCGCAGCCGGCGCAAACGAATCGTCTTGTCGACGATGATCGCCCAGCTCCAGACCGAAGCCAACAGCAACAGGATCATGACCGCCTTGACGATCCAGTCGGCCTGCAGGAAGAGGCCCATGATGCTGAGATCGTGAGCCGCCTGGGCCATGCCGGGGCCGGTGCTGATCGCCTGTCCGGCGAGCGGTTCCAGCGCACCGCCGGTGACGGGTGCCACGGGTACTGCTGGTGGTGTTGTCGGATCCATTCGCTTTCTCACTCTTCCGTCGTTGTCGACATTCCGCGCCGTTGCATTCGCTTCATGCGTACCCGGTCATCCAACCGGCCACGCCTGATAGATTCCTACCCAATCCTAACTTCCCAGCCCGGCGGCAGTGCCTGCCGCAGAAGTTTCCGCAGATCCTCAGGCAGCCGAGTCGCCCGGCCGGCCGCACCGATGCAGGCGATCTTGACCGCCAGACGCACCAGTTCGACCTCGTCACCGTCATCGATCCGGCACACACGCTGGGCCAAATCGATGGTCGCGCCGCCGAGCCCGGTGACTTTGGTCTCGATCAGCAGTTCATCGTCCAGCTTCGCCGGACGCAAGTAATCGACCTCGCAGCGTCGCACCGCCAGGACCAAACCGTCCTCCGCCATCATTCTGGCATGGGAGATACCGGCCGACCGCAACATCTCGGTCCGGGCCCTTTCGGCGAACCGCAGATAGTTGGCGTAATATACGATCCCGCCCGAGTCGGTATCTTCGATATAGACGCGGATCTGATGGCGGTGGATAACCGCGGCCGATTGGCTTGTCCAGATAGGGCCTGTCCTGCTCGACTCATGCATGGCTGAACTCGAAATCGGCCCTATTCATCTACCTGGAGCATGGCAAGAATGTGGCAGCGGGATGCTGCGCGCCGGTGCGAAAGGGCTGTGCCAAGGTGCCGCAGTTTCGATAAGAAATCGTCAATTCTCATCGGACAATTCCTCGGCATCCTCGCTGGATCCGGCGGCTAGCAGGTCGAATTGTGCCGCCGCCCGGGGTGGCGTGAGGCCGAGATATTTAAAGCCGTTGGCTGTCAGCATTCTGCCGCGCGGCGTCCGCTGCAACAGGCCCTGTTGGATTAGGTAGGGCTCGATCGCCTCTTCAATCGTATCGCGCTGTTCGGCCAAAGCTGCCGCCAGGGTTTCCACCCCGACCGGTCCGCCGCCGTAATTCGCGGCGATGCAGTGCAGGAAGCGCCGATCCATCGCATCGAGGCCGAGCTTATCGACATCGAGCCGGGCCAGCGCCTGATCCGCCGCCATAGCATCCACCTGGCCCGCTTTGGCGACCAGGGCAAAGTCCCGCACCCGCCGCAACAGCCGCCCGGCAACACGCGGCGTGCCGCGCGACCGTCGCGCGATCTCGGCGGCGCCGCTGGCGGCAAGATCGAGCCCGATGACCCGGGCACCGCGCCGGACGATGGTTTCCAATTCGGCAGGCGTATAGAAATTGAGACGCAGCGGAATGCCGAAACGGTCACGGAGCGGCGTCGATAACAGACCAAGCCGCGTCGTCGCGCCGACCAGGGTGAATTTCGGCAGATCGATCCGCACCGAGCGCGCTGCCGGCCCTTCGCCAATGATCAGGTCGAGGTGATAATCCTCCATTGCCGGATAGAGGATTTCCTCCACCGCCGGCGACAGGCGGTGAATCTCGTCGATGAACAGCACGTCATTGGGCTGCAGATTGGTGAGCAGCGCGGCGAGATCGCCGGCACGGGCGATCACCGGTCCCGATGTCGCGCGAAAGCCGACGCCGAGTTCCCGCGAGACGATCTGCGCCAGGGTGGTCTTGCCGAGACCCGGCGGGCCATGGAACAGCACATGATCCAAAGCCTCGCCCCGCTCGCGCGCCGCCGCGACGAAGATCGCGAGGTTTTCGCGCAGCTTCTCCTGGCCGATAAACTCGGTCAGCGCTAAAGGCCGCAGGGATTGCTCACCGGCATCCTCTTCGCTGCGTATGCCATCGGTCAGACGCTGGTCTTCAGCCACAGGTCAGGTTCCCATATTGGCTCGCTGGCCGGCTCACTGGCTCAACTCCTTCAATCCGGCGCGGATCAGGTGGTCCAGGCTGGCGGTGCCATCAGTGGCATGCTGGGCCTTGGCGACAGCGGTGAAAGCTTCCGCCCGGCGATAGCCGAGATTGACCAGCGCTGAAACCGCATCTTCGATCAGCGCGTTGGACTTGCCACCGGCCGCCTTCCCCTCGCCGCCCGCCGCTGCTGCCTTCAGCGCCGCCGTGCCGAGGCTGAGGCTACCAACCTTATCCTTCAATTCGGCGACGATGCGCGCCGCCAGCTTCGGACCGACGCCCGGCGCCCTGGTGATCGCTGTCTTGTCCTGGGCAGCGATGGCGGTCGTCAAATCATCCGGGCCAAGCACGCCGAGAATGGCAAGACCAACCTTGGCACCGACCCCTTGCACTGTCAGCAGGAGGCGGAACCAGTCGCGCTCAGCCTGATCGACAAAGCCGAAAAGGTTGATCGCATCTTCACGCACCTGGGTTTCGATCAGCAGGGAGACCGCCGTCCCGCTGGCGCCGAGCCGCTGCAGCGTGCGGTTGGCGGCATGCACGACATAGCCGACACCACCGACATCGACGATCACGGCATCGCCCTGGATGCTGTCGATCTTGCCTGTAAGCTTGCCGATCACCGCGCCACCTCGCGGAAATCCTTGGCGCCCCAGCGTCGCAGCGAACTTAGATGATGAGCATGGCAGATCGCGACGGCCAAAGCATCGGCGGCATCGGGACTTTCCGCCGAACTGGCCGGCAACAGCACCCGCACCATCATCTGTACCTGTTCCTTGCCGGCATGACCGGCGCCGACCACCGATTTCTTGATGAGATTGGCAGGATATTCCGCGACCGGCAGCTTGTAGGAAGCCGGCGTCATCAGGACGACGCCGCGCGCCAAACCGAGTTTCAGGGTGGACGTCGGGTTCTTGTTGACGAAGGTTTCCTCGACCGCAGCCTCGGTCGGCTGATAGAGGTCGATCACCTGCTTCAACCCGTCATGAATCTCTACCAGCCGATCGGCCAGGGATTGCTTGGGGTCGGTATGGATGGTGCCGGCCGCCACGAAGCTCAGCCGCGAGCCGGGCGGATTGCCATGAGCATCGACGATACCCCAGCCGGTATGCTGCAATCCTGGATCAAGCCCTAGCAGACGCATCGACCGCCCATTGCGCTATTGTCACTGTCCTGTCCCGGCATTGCCGTCAAGACAGGCTCGCCCTGTCTCACGCCGTCAGCGACGCCAAGGTCTCGTCGGAGACTTCGAAATTGGCATAGACGTTTTGCACGTCATCATTGTCTTCCAGGACGTCGATCAGCTTCATCAGCGACTGCGCGGTATCGGCATCAACCTGGGTGGCGTTCAGCGGCAGCCATTGCAGCTTGGCTTCCTTGGCTTCGCCAAACTTGGCTTCCAGGGCGTCGCGAACGGCGGAAAAGTCATCCGTCGCGCAGGTCACCGTATGGGTATCGTCGTCGCTCTCGACATTATCCGCGCCGGCTTCCAAGGCCGCCTCGAAGACGGCATCGGCACTGATCGCCGCGCCCTTCGCGGTCTTGGTCGGGTAGACGATGACGCCCTTGCGCTCGAACATGAAGGAAACCGAATTGGTTTCGCCGAGATTGCCACCTGCTTTTGCGAAAGCGGTGCGGATTTCCGAGGCTGTGCGATTGCGGTTGTCGGTCAGGGCTTCGACGATGACGGCGATGCCGCCCGGGCCATAGCCTTCGTAACGGACCTCATCGTAGTTGGTGTTGTCTTCACCGCCGGCGCCGCGCTTGATCGCGCGCTCCATCGTGTCCTTGGGCATATTCGCCTCGCGCGCGGCGATGATGGCCGAGCGCAAACGTGGGTTGGCGTCGGGATCGGCCTGGCCGGATTTCGCCGCCACGGTCAATTCGCGGATGATCTTTGTGAAAACTTTCGCCCGCTTGGCGTCCTGCGCGCCCTTGCGGTACATGATGTTCTTGAATTGTGAATGACCAGCCATGGTCCGACTCTAGATTCCAGTTATTGAGTTGGGTTTCCCGGGCATTCTACCACATCTTGCGAAGCGACAGGCAAGCCGGGAGGCGGCCCGGTGTCGCAATGCCGGTGATAAACGACGGATTCGGAAGCCTTTTAGCACAATTCCCGAAGCCGCAAACCCCTCACCGTACTGTGATGCTTCCTCACCCGACTGTGAATTCACCGCAGGGAACCCGTTTTACTAAATTTTAACAGCGCCTTCGGAAGATAGTCTTGGCGGCATTGGGATCGTATCGGTCCTTCAGCTGCATAGTGATCAAACCTTTCCTGTCGGGTATGGGGATCCGGATGTCCGAAGCCATTCATCTCAGTGATGCAGAACAGCAGAGCATCCACAGCTTGCAGGCCGAGATCGACCGCCTGGCCGAGATGGTCTTCGATGTGGCGCGCGAAACCGGATTGCAGACAGTAACGGCCGCGCTCTCTCTTGCCGCCGAAGGGCGACCCGGTGCGCCGGATCATGTCCGCGATGTCGCCAATGACCTGCTCTGCCGGGCCGAAATCATGCAATCTGAAATCGGCCGCTTCATGAGCGTGGCCGAACACGCCCAGATCATTGATCTCGAACAGAAACAAAGCCGCTGAATTTCTCCTCCTCGAAACTCGAAACCCGGCTTTCGCCGGGTTTTCTGTAGGTCTCATGAGCAGGGATAAAGGTCGGAAAGCGCTTCCCGCGCGACCGCGTTAACGTCCTTGTCCTGACGCTCGGGATGTCGGCGAATCCATTCAATGACGGCCTGGGTATCCTCCATATCGCCGATGTCATTCGGCGAACAGGCGCGGAAATCGCCGTAGGACCGGCCGCCTTTCATCGCGGCGCGGACCGAATGAATCATGGAAATGCAAACATCCTTGGCAGCGCCGTCTTTCAACAGGCAATCCTTCGCCGTGCCGGTGAAGGTAAAAGTAGCTCCGCCATCCTGTGCCATGGTCCTACCCGGGCCGATAAGGCAAAGGGCCAGTATGCAGGCCAGCAAGAGTTTCGCATGCGACTGCGCAAGCTTAGATTCGATTATATCGGTCAAACGCATTTCCATCCCATAATCAGGCAAGTCCGCGCATCTGACGGTGTCCGCGCGAAACGTTAGTGCTGGTTCGTATTCCTACCACTTTTCGCTGTCCGCGTTATGTCAGGCTGCCGTTACTTTCAGTGTCGTTCGATTATGTGGTTTCGGCAACCAGATCGATCCAGGCTTTCGCCGCCGGTGACAGGATGCTACCCGCACGCCAGATCAGGCTGAGTTCCCAGCGCAGATCGTTTTCATCCAGCAGAACCGACACCAATGGCGGCCCGACTTGCTGCACGGCAACCAGCCGTGGGAGCAATGCAACGCCAAGCCCCGCCGCGACCAAAGCCAAGATAAAATCCGGCTGCGCGCTATGCGCCGCTTCCCTGGCAACGAAGCCCCGTCTTTGGCAGGCAGCGCGAATCATCTCGTTCAGGGTGAAACCGGCTTCGAACAAAATCAAACTGCTATCGGCCAGTTCCGTCAGTTTGATGCTTTTGCGGCCTGCGAATTCGTGGGTCGATGGCAGCACCACGACCATCGGCTCAGCCCGGACCGGTTGGGTGGCAAAGTCGCTTTCGATCGGCGCCAAAGCGGCACCCAATTCGAGCTCGCCTGCCAACACGGCCTGCTTCAGGCGATTGCTTCCCTGCTCTGCCAGATCGATCTCGATCCCTGGATAGAGCTGGCGATATCTCGCCACCAAAGGTGCGAAGAGAATGCTGCTGCCAAGGCGCGGCAAGCCAAGGCGTAACCGGCCGCGCTGCAAGCCGCGCAGATCCGCCAGCTCGGATAGCAAGCTGTCGCGTTCCGCCAGCATGGCCTGGGCCCGTCGATAGACCAGCTCGCCCATAGCGGTCAGTTGCACCCGGCGGCCGAGGCGGTCGAGCAACGGCCCGCCCAGTTCCTCTTCCAGCTGTTTCACCGCCTTGCTGACGGTCGGCTGGGTGGCATTGATGACGGTGGCCGCAGCAGAAAACCCGTCCTGACGTACCACCTCGACAAATGCCCGTAAGGTTCGCAGATCCATCTATTCCAACTTGGCATTAAATAAATTCAGACAATTCATTTTAATTATAGAGCATAAAGACTTAAATGAAAGCGCACGGAAAGCTTCCATCCGTGTAAGCGACAATGACTTCCACCCTGATCCACCTCTCCCGCGTCAAAACCAAAATCGCCTTGGCGGTTGATGCGATCGCGCCGCCCAAAGGCTGGCCCCAGATCGGCCTGCTGATCGCTATCTGGTGGGGATCGGATTGGCTGGCGCGGATAACCGCTTTGCCCATGCCGGGCAGCGCCCTCGGCATGGTCCTCTTGCTGCTCGCTTTGCTCAGCGGCTGGGTAAATCCGGCTTGGCTCCGACAGGGATCCGCCAGCCTGCTCAATCATATGCTGCTCTTTTTTATCCCGGCGATGATGGCGCCGCTCGGTCACCGGGAATTGTTCGGTCTGGTCGGCCTTAAGATCCTGGGCGTCATCGTTGTCGGCACCACGATCATCATGACGACCACCGCTCTCATCGTGGAATTCTATTATCGCCTGCGGCTCAAAACGCGGGGAGCGGAAGCATGACCCTTGCCGCCCTCACGAATCTGCCGCCGGCTTTCTGGGGCATAGCCACGCTCGGCCTCTATGGCCTGGCGCGGCTAATCTATGCCCGCAAGCGGCGTTGGTGGTCCTCACCGCTCCTCGTCGCCTGGCTCGCTTGCCTAGCCCTCGCTTTCGCCCTCCGGGTCAGCTATGCCGATTACCTGCGTGGCACATCCTGGCTGCTCAGCCTGCTGGGACCGGCAACCGTCGCTTTTGCCCTGCCGATCTATGAGCAGCGGCATTTCATCCGGCGCCATTGGCCGGTGCTTGCAGTCGGCGTCTTGGCTGGCAGTACTGTCGCGATTGTCAGTTCCTGGCTGCTGGCCAAATCTTTCAGCCTCCCACCCGATCTCGAACGCAGCTTGGTGGCGCATTCGATCACCACACCCTTCGCCATGACGGTGGCCAGCGGCATCGGCGGCATTCCCCAGATCGCGGCCGTCAGCACCGCCGTGACGGGCCTGCTAGGCGCCGTAATCGGCGATGGCCTGCTGAAATACCTGCCCCTCAGGTCGTCCTTCGCACGCGGCGCCTTGTTCGGCATGGGTGCCCATGGGGTCGGTGTCGCCAAAGCCTATGAACTCGGCCAGGAAGAAGGCTCGATCGCCGGACTGGTCATGATCCTCGCCGGCCTTACCAATGTCGCCGCGTCACCCCTGATCGCTGCCGCGCTCACCTAAAGCGAGCCGGCCATCTCAGAAATGCGCCAGATAGCCGCCATCGACGGCGATGGTCTGGCCGGTCACATAAGACGCTGCATCGGAGGCAAGAAAGACGGCCGCACCAGCAATCTCATGGGGCGAACCCCAGCGGCCGAGCAATGTGCGCCCCCCAGCCAATCGGCGATTGCCGCATCGTCGGCCATATCGGCATTCGCCTCGGTGGCGAAATAGCCGGGCGCAAGCGCATTCACCGTGATGCCGGAGGGCCCGAGCTCCGCCGCTAGCGCCCGGGTCAAAGCATCTAATCCCACTTCGCCGTATATAGCGCATCCCCCGGGCGAGCGATGGGTCCCGCACCTCAGCGATAGCAAAACCAAGCCCACGGCCGGCACCCGTGCGAGCGCGACCTTGCCGGAGAGATCGAACAGGCTTGAAGAGATCATGGCTGAACCGGTTCCGCTGACAGAAAATGACAACCCTGCCTAGCGGCCCCGGCCGGCGAAAGCAAATCTTCCGGAGTCAGGGCGCAACGACGATATTGCCGAAATGCTTTTTGGCGAGGAAGGCGCGCTGTGCCTCGGGCAATTGATCCAGCGGGAAGGTTTCGGCGCGCAGAGGCCGCAGCCGGCCGGTTTCGATCAGGCCAACAAGATCACGGAACTCAGTCGCGGTGCCATAAGACGAGCCGATGATCTCAAGGTGCTTGAGATAGACCGTGCGCAGATCGAGCGGCACGACGGAACCGGCGATGGCGCCGCAAGTGACGAAGCGGCCCGCGGGTCGTAGCGTCGATAGCAGGGCCGAGAAAGCCGGACCGCCGGCGACATCGGCGACGACATCGATGGGGCCTGTCGCGACGGCCCGGAGCGCGGCTTCGAGATCCGGCGCATCGCGGTCGACCGCGGTGACCGCGCCAAGCGCCAAGGCCTTATCCGCCTTGCTGCGGCTGACGACGGCGATCGGTTCCGCGCCGCGCAGTTTCGCCAGTTGCAGCATGGCCGAGCCGACGCCGCCCGACGCACCGGTGATGACGACGCGTTCGCCGCTGCCGAGCCGGGCGCGGTTGAGCATGTGGTAAGCCGTGAGATAAGCGATGGGAAAGGTGGCGAGATCTTCGAAAGCCAGATCGCTTTTCAAGGCCACCGCATTCTCCGCCGGCACCGCACAATATTCCGCATAGCCGCCGTCGCGTTCCGAGCCGAGATAATCAACTTCCGTGGGATCGTCCCCACCCTTCAGATAGAGCGTCGGATTGACCAGGACGCGCTCGCCGATCCGATGGTCACTGACGCCCTCGCCCACGGCAGCCACCGTTCCGGCAATATCCGAGCCCTGAATGCGGGGAAATTGCGGCGCCTCGCGTTTCCATCCGGTGCGCGCGGCCGGATCGTCCTCGCGGCCATAGCCGCCGATCCGCAGCATCACATCGGAATTGTTCAGGCCACAGGCGCCAACCTTCACCAGCACCTCGCCTGCCGCCGGGCGCGGCACGCGGGTTTCCACCTGTTGCAATCGGTCGATCTCGCCGATCCCGGTCAAGGCAATCGCGCGCATCAGTTTCGGCAAAGCTTCCGGCATCACGTGCTCCCTCTCGCTTCAACGCCCGGCATCGACGGCATCGGCCAATTCGAGCAGCTTGCTGAAATGGTAGTCAGGCTTCGTCACATCCTGCGGTTCCGGCGTACCGCCGAACCCGGCCTTGCCCTGGCGCCGCTCGATCCAGCAGGTGCAATAGCCGAGTGCCTTGGCGATACCAATATCGTGGTACTGGCTTTGCGCCACATGCAGATAATCGCCGAGCTTATAACCGTGAACGCTTTGCCGGCCGCGAGCATAGGCGAAGAATTGCGGGTCCGGCTTGTTGAGGCCCACATCTTCGGCGGTGACCGTATCGTCAAAGGGATTGCCGAGGCGCTGGGCAAAATGACCAAGCGCCCAATTGTCGGAATTGGTCATCGCCACCAATCGGAAGCGCTTCTTCAAACGCTGCAAGGCGTCGGCGGAATCCGGAAAGGCCGGCCAGGATGGAATGGAAAGCCGGAAACCTTCGGCGAGGTCGTCGCTGACGGGGAGCCCCAGCTCTTTCGCCATCCGGCGATAGGCCGGCGCCATCATCTGCGGGAAAGCTTCACCGGGTGTCAGCCGGTGTTGCTCGTCTTCCGCTGTCGCATAATGTCCGAGCAGCCGGTCGTCATCGATGTGCAGACCCGCCTGACGCGCAATGGGACGGAGGTAGTCGAGCATCCCGGTCTCGAAATCGATCAGCGTGCCGACAACATCGAAGGTGAGGATCTCGAAATCGCGCAGTGCCATTAATGCCTCGCTTGGCTGACGATTGAATAGCTCGTCGTAAACCGGGATTGGACATGACGGAACTGATATGATTTCATGGAAATCATCGATTTCTGTCATGTTGGGTGGAATGCGTCTCGATATCGATTCCTTACGGACCTTCAAGACGGTGGTGGAACTGGGTGGCATCACCCGGGCCGCCCAGAAGCTCAATCTCACGCAATCCGCCGTCAGCCATAAACTGGCGCGGCTGGAAGAGCGCATCGGCCGGCCGTTGCTGATCAAGGGTTCAGGCGGTCTCGGCCCGACGGCAGATGGCCGGAACCTGCTCTCTTATGCCGACCGGCTGGTCAGCCTGCATGACGAGGCGGCCGAGCATTTCCGGTCTTCCGATCTCGCCGGCCAGGTCCGGCTCGGTTCCACTGAAGACGCAACCGGTAAAAAGTTCGCCGCCGTGCTGGGGCGCTTCAAGCGCCTGCATCCCCAGGTTTCGCTGAGCATCAAGGTGGGCCAGAGCCTGATGCTGCAGCACTGGCTGAAATCCGGCGAGGTCGATCTCGCCATCCTGCAGACCTTTGAAGACGAGATGGAGGACGGCGACCAGGAATTATGGCGCGAGGATCTCTGCTGGGTACAGGGGGAAGATCATCCGATCCTGCCGGAGCAGAGCATTCCCTTCGTCTCGTTCGACCAGAACTGCTTCTATCGGCAGGCCGCGCAACGCCGCCTTGCCGAGCAAGGGCGGTCGTTGAATGTCATCCTGGAATGCCCGAGCAGCGAAGGCGTGCGTGCCGGGGTGCGGCACGGCCTTGGCATCGCGTTGCTCGGCCGACGCAACCTGGCACCCGGTATCGTGGAGATTCATGGCGATCTCCCCCGCTTCTCACCGGTCGTGCATGTCCTGCGCGGCCGCAACGAAACGCCGAGCCGGCTGGAAAAGGGGTTGATCGAGGCGGTGGTTGCCGAAATGTGCGACATCAAATAGCGCCGCATATCGTTCAAATTGTGCGCTTCGCTTTTTAAAATGTGACAGATAATCTCGATTAATTCGGGCTTAATTTTCCTGACATAAGCTCGGCACTGCATACGCCGGTATGCAGAACAAGCAGTGCCCTCAGGACGTCGCCGCCAATGTTACCGGCGTCAGCGAAGCCGCCCGCGAAACCGATGCGGCCTCATCACAGAGGCTGAGCGCCGCAAGATCCTCTCCAAGCAGGCAGAAGTATTGAAGGCCGATGTCACGACCTTCCTGCGCGTATCCGCAGCGCGTGATGACGCGATCAGGCGGTGGCCAGCTTGGCTGCCGCCTGGACTTGCGGCATGGTCTGGCTGAGGCGGCCGCCGACCCGAACCGGCTCGACGCGTTTGGCGAGACCGGTGCGATCGTCGGTTTCGACGAAGATGCCGCAAAGCGTGCCGGGGCCGGTCGCAGCGGAAAGCCGTTCGGTCGGCAGCTTCTTGGTAAAGCGGGCGATCGGCGTCGTCTTTTCCATGCCGATGACCGAGTCATAGTCGCCGCACATGCCGGCATCCGATTGGTAGGCGGATCCCTTGGGCAGGATCTGGTGGTCGGCAGTTGGCACATGGGTATGGGTGCCGACGGTCAGGCTGACCCGGCCATCGACCAGATGGCCCATCGCCATCTTCTCGCTGGTCGCTTCGCCGTGGAAGTCCAGGACGATGGCGTCGGCATTGCCGCCCAAGCGATAGGTCGAGAGCAATTCTTCGATCTGGTGGAATGGATCATCGAGCGGGTCCATGAACAGGCGCCCCATCAGATTGATGACGACGACCTTCTTACCGCGCTGGGTCTGATACTGCGCCGCCCCCTTGCCCGGCGTGCCCTCGGGAAAGTTGGCCGGACGCAGCAGCTTCGGATCGCCGGCGATAAAGGCCATCGTCTCCTTCTGATCCCAGACATGATTGCCGGTGGTGATGCAATCGACCCCAGCCTGATAGAGCTCCTGGCAAATCTTCTGGGTAATGCCGAAGCCGCCGGCCGCGTTCTCGCCATTGGCGATGACGAAATCCAGCGCCAAGTCGCGGCGCAGCCCCGGCAGGCGCTCCACCACCACATCTCTGCCGGCCCGGCCGACCAAATCACCACAAAACAATAAATTCATCGATCTGGTCTTTACTGCTCTAGCTAAACTTGAAGACGGATCGCTCGGTCACGATCCAGTCCAAAGGCTGATCATAAGGCCCGCGCGGCACATCGGGAACCTCTTGTGCCGCATAGGCGACCCCCACTGCGAGAGGCAGCCGATGTCCATTGAGCTGGGCGCGGTGACGCAGCTTATCCAAGGTCCGGTCGTAAAAGCCCCCGCCATAACCCAGGCGGTAGCCGTTAGGATCGAAAGCCAGCAGTGGCACCAGCAGGACCTCCGGAATGACTTCCGGCGCATGATCCGGCGGTGTCATCACCTTGAACTTGCCCTCCACCATATCATCGTGGTCCCGCCATTCGCGGAAAACCAGCGGTTCGCCGCGCTTGACGACGATCGGCAGGCCAATCCGATGCCCGAAACTGCGTAGCTTTTGAAGCAAGGGCCGCACATCCAGCTCGCCCTCCAATGGCCAATAACCGGAAACGGCCAGTCCCGGCGAGATCGCGATGGCATGCATGAATTGCTCGGCCAAGTCATGGCCGGCTTCCGGGTTCAGGGCGAAGGCCCATTCGCGGCGTTTCGACGCGACGTCGCGCAAGGCCGATTTCAGGTCGGTAATTTCCTGGCTTTCCATGGGCTTGGTCCAGAATATTCGAATCCGGGAAGATCAGGGCAGAGAAGCCCAGGGCGGCCGCAAGGGCACGTCCAAGAACGACATCGACGGGTGAGATCAAGCCGAGAATACCAGCTCCCAGTTCTGCCCGACAAGGTCATGACCAAAGCTATGATGCCGCTCCTGGTTCACGAGATGGAAGCCCGCCTCTTCATAAAGATGGCGAGCTGCATCCAATATATCATTGGTCCACAAACTGACTTTTCGGTAGCGGCACTGCCGCGCGAAGTCCAGACATTCACGGATCAGGCGGCGGCCGATGCCGAGCCCCCGCGCCTTCGGCTCCACGTAAAGCAATCGTAGCTTGGCGACCTCATCGCTTTCGCGGACCAGGAGAATAGACCCCACCACTTCGCCGTCCCGCTCGGCGATCCAGCAGCGCTCGCGTTTGGGGTTGAAGTTCTGGATGAACTTGGCGGTGATTTCGGCAATCAGTGCCTCGAATTCTTCATCCCAGCCATATTCCTCAGCATAGAGCACTGCCTGGCGATGCACGATCCAGCCCATGTCACCCGGCCGGTGGGGCCGCAAAAGGTACGAAACTGGCACATCCTTGGGCCGGTCCGACAGCAAGGCGGTGATCGTGCTCATCGCGGCGATGAGCCGGCGCTGCTCGCCGACCGGCAACCGGGCCAGCAGATCGCCGACCTCGCCACGCGACCCTTCATCCAGCGGGGCAAAGCTCTCGCGGCCCGCAGAGGTCAGCAGCAACAGGCTCTGACGGGCATCGTCAGGGCTCGGCTGCCGCTCGACCAACCCCTCCTGTTCGAATTTGCGCAGGATACGACTGAGATAACCGGGATCCAGGCCCAATTCCCGCCCCAGCTCCGTGGCCGTTGGCTGTGGTCGGTTGGCCAATTCATAGAGCACCCGGCTCTCGGTCAGGGAGAAAGGCGATTTGAGCAAACCTTCCTGCAACAGGCCGATCTGCTTCGTATAGAAGCGATTGAAGCGGCGAATGGCCGCGATCCGCTGGTCAAAATCCAATTCAGACATGGCGATCTCCTCCCCTGGAAAAGATCAACCATTTAATTGACTAAGTCAACTATCTCTCACCAAGGATGGAACCGAGGATCCCTCGGATCACCGCCCGCCCGATCGACCCACCGACAGTCGCTACCGCGCCCGAGCCGCCGAGGCTCTTGGCCACGCTGCGGCCGATCTGGGTGCCGAGAGAACTGCCGGTGCTGCGCGCGACACTTTTGAAGACCGATTCACCGAAATTGTCGCGAGACCGGCCCCGGCTCGCCGTCTTTTCGGCTTTTGGCTGCTCGCCGCCGGCCTGGCGTTCGGCCGCGCGGGCCGTCAGCTTTTCATAGGCCGACTCCCGATCGACGGTGGTGGCGTATTTGAGCGCCAGCCCGCCGGCGGCAATCGCGGCTTTGCGCTCCTCGGGCGTGATCGGTCCCATGCGCGAGACCGGCGGATAAATGAAGGCGCGCTCGACCACTTCCGGGATGCCCTTCTCGTCCAGCACTGACACTAGCGCTTCGCCGACACCCAATTCCTGCAGGGCACGGACAACATCGAAGCCCTTATCCGAACGGAAGGTATCGGCACAGGCCTTTAGCGCTTTCTGGTCACGCGGCGTGAAAGCGCGCAAGGCGTGCTGTATGCGATGCCCCAGCTGGCCCAGCACGCGGTCGGGCACATCGATCGGGTTTTGCGTGACGAAATAGACACCAACGCCTTTCGAGCGGATCAGCCGGACGACCTGCTCCACCTTCTCGGTCAGGGCCTTCGGCGCATCGTCGAACAGCAGATGGGCCTCATCGAAAAAGAACACGAGGCGCGGCTTTTCCGGATCGCCGACCTCCGGCAGGGCTTCGAACAGCTCCGACAGCATCCACAGCAGGAAAGTGGCATAAAGTCGCGGCGACTGGATCAGCTTGTCGGCCGCCAGGATATTGACGACACCGCGGCCATCCGAGGTGGTGCGTAGAAAATCGTGCAAATCCAGCGCCGGCTCGCCGAAGAAATCCTCGCCGCCCTGCTGTTCCAAAACCAGCAACTGCCGCTGGATGGCGCCGACCGAGGCCTTCGAGACATTGCCATAGGTGCCGCTGAACTGCGCGGCGTTCTCCGCCATGAAGGCAAGCAACGCCTGCAGGTCCTTGAGATCCAGCAGCAGCAGGCCTTCCTCATCCGCCGCCTTGAAAGCGATATTGAGGACCCCTTCCTGAGTTTCGTTCAGCTGCAAGAGCCGCGAAAGCAGCAGCGGCCCCATTTCGGCGATGGCGGTGCGGATCGGATAGCCTTGCTGGCCATAGAGATCCCAAAAGACGGTCGGGCAAGGGGCGAAAGCCAGCTCGCAAAGGCCAAGCTGCTTGGCGCGGTCGGCCAGTTTGGGATCGGGTGTTCCCGGCTGGGCGAGACCGGCAAGATCGCCTTTGACATCGGCCACGAAGACCGGCACCCCGGCGCGGGAGAAGCCTTCGGCGAGGACTTTCAGGGAGACCGTTTTGCCGGTACCGGTCGCGCCGGCGATCAGGCCGTGGCGATTGCCCAGGCCCAGGAGCAAGCGATGCGGATGCTCGCCCTTTGCAAATTCGATTGCCGGGAAATCCCCCATGATCGTCTTCCTTCTTCCAACGAAACCCGCGGAAAGATGGAAGGTGGGCGGCGCCGCCTGGGCCGGTGGCTCAGAGATCCTCTGTGGCCTGCTAAAGCAGGTGGGCGCCGTTTACCGAGACCACGGTCCCGGCAGGGACAGCTCCCTAGAGGTCCTTATTGGCCCCAGGGATTGCTATGGCCGATCGCACCCTGCAGCTCTCCGCCCGAGATAGATTTAAGCTGCCTCGAGCCGCGCGGCAATAGCTTCAATTTGCGCAGCGAGATTTTCCAACACATCGACCATCGCTGCCTCGCGCTCGGTCGGGCCGACCGCCTGGAGTTCGACCACCTCGCGTTCGCGCTGCTCCAGCTCATCCGCCAGCAGCAGGGACGTCACCGCAAACAGCAGGTTTTCCTGGACCGATCCTAAGGACTTCGCCAGGCCTTCCATGCGCTCGCGTAAGCGCCCGGCCACTTCCTGGACCCGCGCCTCTTCGCCGGGGCCACAGGCCACGTCGTAATTGCGTCCGTTGAGGAAGACCGTCACTGTTGGCATGGTTGGCCTCTAATATCCCGCTGCGCTGAAACGCTTACTGGCTGTCTTTGGTGACGTCGTGCAGTCGGCCGATCACATTATCGAGACGATCGGAGACCATGCGCGCTTCCTGCTGCAACAAGGCATAGGTCTGGCGCAGGACCGCCAGTTCATCGGAGAGCACATCCCGGTCTTGAACGCCCCGCTGCACGCTTTCTTCCACAGCCGCGTCCAGCCGCGCCATGGCAGCATCCAGTCGACTGATCGCCATTTCCAGTTTTGACATGCCTTGCCTTTTTGTTCCCCGCCCGGCCTGCCCGTTGAAGCTTATTCGACGCGGATTGCCGATTGCGGCATGCAGAGCGAGTCCAAGATTAAAGCGGGAGTGCAGCGTCGCGTCAACAAGGGCACGCATCCGCTTCAAAACACACTAAATTTACAAGCCCCTTTCGACGTATTCCGGTCCTATCCGGCGTTATCTCCGCATTAGGCGATAACTGGGGATAATATGGGGTGATATGACGGATTCGGTGGTTGACCAAAGCGGGGGCAGGCGGCATGTTCCGCACCGAATTGACAATGCTGCCTGCAATTTCAAGGACTCGCAATGGACGCTGCCGACAAAGCCAGCTCGCCCCGGACTGTAACCCCGCGCGATATGGCCAATGCCATCCGTGCTTTGAGCATGGATGCCGTCGAGAAGGCCAATTCCGGCCATCCGGGCATGCCGATGGGCATGGCCGATGTCGCCACGGTGCTTTTCACCCAGTTTCTGAAATTCGACCCCAAGCACCCGAAGTGGCCGGATCGCGACCGCTTCATCCTCTCGGCCGGCCACGGCTCCATGCTGCTTTATTCGCTGCTGCATCTGACCGGCTATGCCGATATGACGCTGGATGAGCTGAAGAACTTCCGGCAATGGGGCAGCAAGACCGCCGGCCATCCGGAATACGGTCATGCCACCGGCATCGAAACCACAACCGGCCCGCTGGGCCAGGGCATCGCCAATTCGGTGGGTTTCGCCCTCGCCGAACGCATCCTGAATGCCCGTTTCGGCAACGATCTGGTCAATCATTACACTTATGTCATCGCCGGCGACGGCTGCCTGATGGAAGGCATCAGCCAGGAAGCGATCTCGCTGGCCGGCCATCTGAAGCTCAGCAAGCTGATCGTTCTGTGGGACGATAACAGCATCACCATCGATGGCTCGACCGATCTTTCGACCTCGGACGACCATATCGCCCGCTTCAAGGCCAGCGGCTGGGCCACCGACAAGGTCGATGGCCACAATCCCGAGGCCGTTGCCAAGGCGATCGCGGCCGCCCAGAAGAATGACCGCCCCACCCTGATCGCCTGCAAGACGATCATCGGCTATGGCGCGCCGAATAAACAGGGCACCGCCGCCACCCATGGCGCGGCGCTCGGCAAAGACGAAGTGGCCGCCACCCGGCAAGCGCTGGGTTGGAACCATGAGCCCTTCGTGATCCCGGCCGAGATCCAGGATGCCTGGCGTCAGGCTGGCGCCCGGGGTGCCGCCGATTTTGCCGCCTGGACCAAGCGCCACGACGCCGACAAGAATCATGCGGAATTCGACCGCGTGATGGCGGGCGACTTGCCGGCGAATTTCGCCGAGACGGTCAGCAAGCTGAAGAGCGCGATCGCTGCCGAAGCGCCGAAGATCGCCACCCGCGTTTCGTCCCAGCGTGTGATCGAGGCCCTGGTGCCGGTGATGCCGGAACTCGTCGGCGGTTCGGCCGATCTCACCGGCTCCAACAACACCAAGGCCAAGACCGCGGCGCCGGTGAAGCCCGGCAATTATGCCGGCAACTACGTCTATTACGGCATCCGCGAACATGGCATGGCGGCGGCGATGAACGGCCTCGCCTTGCATGGCGGCGTGATCCCCTTCGGCGGCACCTTCCTGGTCTTCACCGATTATTGCCGGCCGGCGATCCGCCTTTCGGCCCTGATGCATCAGCGCGTGATCTATGTGATGACGCATGATTCCATTGGCCTTGGCGAAGACGGCCCGACGCACCAGCCGGTGGAGCACCTGGCCGCCTTGCGCGCCATTCCGAATCTGCTGGTCTTCCGTCCCTGCGACACGATGGAAACGGCGGAATGCTGGGCATTGGCACTGAGCACCAAGGATCAGCCTTCGGTCCTGGCCTTGACCCGCCAGAACCTGCCGCTGCTGCGGGCCGATGCCGCCGTCGCCAATCACTGCGCCCGTGGCGGCTATGTGATCCGGCCGGCAGAAGGCGCGCGCAAGGTGACGCTGATCGCCAGCGGCTCCGAGGTGGAAATCGCCGTCGCCGCCCGCGAGAAGCTGCAGGCGGAAGGCATCGGCACGACTGTCGTCTCACTGCCCTGCTGGGAACTCTTCGATCAGCAGCCGGAAAGCTATCGCAAGGATGTGCTCGGTGACGGCGTTCGCGTCGCCATCGAAGCCGCCGGCGGTTTCGGCTGGGAGAAGTATCTCGGCGAAAAGGGCGTCTTCGTCGGCATGAAGAGCTTCGGCGCTTCTGCTCCCGCCCCCGAACTTTACAAGCAATTCGGCATCACCGCCGAAGCCGCGGTCGCGGCGGCCAAGTCCCGTCTCTAAGGGATTGCGGCTCGGACAACTCGCGCGAAAAAGAGAGAGGAAAGAAAAAATGGCAGTGAAGGTTGCGATCAACGGCTTCGGACGTATTGGTCGTCTGGTTCTGCGCGGCATCATGGAAAGCGGCCGCAAGGATGTGCAGGTCGTGGCGATCAACGATCTCGGTCCGGTCGAGACCAACGCTCATCTCTTCCGTTACGACACCATTCACGGTGCCTATAATGGCAAGGTGAAGACCAAGGACAATGCCATGGATGTCGGCCAGGGCTGGATCAGCGTCAGCGCCGAGCGCGAACCGTCCAAGCTGCCCTGGGAAAAGCACGGCATCGACATCGTCATGGAATGCACCGGCCTCTTCACCGATAAGGAAAAGGCTGGGAAACACCTCGAAGCGGGCGCCAAGAAGGTGCTGATCTCCGCCCCGGCCAGCAATGCCGACCTGACCGTCGTCTACGGCATCAACCATGCGAAGCTGAAGAAGACGCATAAGATCGTTTCCAACGCCTCCTGCACCACCAACTGCCTCGCCCCCGTCGCGGCGGTGCTGCACAAGGCGATCGGCATCGAGCACGGCTTCATGACGACGATCCATTCCTATACCGGCGACCAGCCGACGCTGGACACGATGCACAAGGATCTGTATCGCGCCCGCGCCGCCGCCTTGAATATGATCCCGACCACCACCGGCGCCGCCAAGGCCGTCGGCCTGGTGCTCCCCGAGCTGGCCGGCAAGCTGGACGGCACCTCGATCCGCGTCCCGACCCCGAATGTCTCGGTGGTCGACTTCAAGTTCGTGGCCAAGAAGGCGACGACCAAGGACAAGGTCAATGCCGCGATCATCAAGGCGGCCGAAGGTCCGCTGAAGGGTATTCTCGGTATCAATGATCAGCCGCTGGTCTCCAGCGACTTCAATCACAACCCGCACAGCTCGACCTTCGACCTGTCCCAGACCCAGGTGATCGACGGCACCTTCGTGCGCGTCCTCTCCTGGTACGACAATGAATGGGGGTTCTCCAACCGCATGAGCGACACCGCGGTCGCCATGGCGAAGTTGGGCTAATACCTCCTAAGCAGCTATAGCCGAGGCGATCAGATGACCGACCTCGGCTATAGCCGCATCGCGGTCCGCTGGCGGGGCGTCGGTCTGCGTTAAATAGACGGCAACCAGAATCGGGGCGCGATCCGGCGGCATGAGGATGGCGACGTCATTGGCGGAGCCGTGATTGCCCGATCCGGTCTTATCGCCGACCCGCCAATCCTTAGGCAGCTTCGCCCGCAGCCGGTTATCTCCCGTTTTGCAACCGGCCAACCAGGCCAGCAATTGCGCCTGCGACGCATCCGATAGAACCGTCTTTTCGCACAGCAGCTTCTGCAGATTATTGACCATCGAGGCCGGCGTCGTCGTGTCGCGCGGATCCCCGGGCGCTGCTTCACCTAAATCCGTTTCCCATCGGTCCAGGCGGGTCATGTTATCGCCGAGGCTGCGGGTGAACAGCGTGATGCCGGAGGGGCCGCCTAAGGTACGCAGCAACAGATTGCCGGCAGAATTGTCGCTCATCGTCACGGCGGCATCGCAAATTTCCGCCACGCTCATCCCCGCGCTGCCGGTCCGTTGCTCGGTGACCGGCGAGTAATGCACCAGATCCTTCTGGCTGAAGACGATCCGGCGCTGCAACTTTTCCTTATGCAGATCGACACGCTTCAGCACTGCCGCGGCTGCGAGAAATTTGAAGGTGCTGCAGATCGGGAAGCGCTCATTTTCCCGATGGCCGCCGCTTATGCCGGTCGCGGTATCGCGGATCGCCACGCCAAGGCGGCCGCCGCTAAAGGCTTCGATTTTCGCGAACTCCGCCTGCATCCGCGCCTGATCGAGCGTATCTGCGCGTGCTTTTGCAGATGCCAACAGGCTGATCACGGGAGCGCCCAGGAAGGCACCGCCGAGCAGCGCCGCACCGAATTGCCGTCTTGTTGCCATTTTCATCTCCTACTTTAACAAGCGGGGTTAACTACGGCGACTATCGAGCTTATCCCGGTCAGCAACAAACGATCATAATTGTCAGCAAGCAATAGAAAATCTTTTACGTGGCATGACATCCCCTCACCTTCCCCTCAATGCCCTGCGCGCCTTCGAGGCCTCCGCCCGGCATCTGAGCTTCACCTGCGCTGCCCGTGAACTGCATGTCACCCAGGCCGCCGTGAGCCAGCAGGTCCGGGCGCTGGAGGTGCAGCTTGGTGCGCAATTGTTCCGCCGCCTGCCGCGCGGTCTCGCCCTGACCGATGAGGGGCTGGCGCTCCTGCCCGTGTTGTCGGATGCCTTCGACCGGATCAAGAGCATCATCAAGCGATTCGACAGTGGACACGTCACGGAAGTGCTGACCGTCAGCGCCGTTGGCACTTTCGCGGTTGGCTGGCTGATGTCGCGCTTGCAGTCGTTCCGCGAAGCTCATCCCTTCGTCGAATTGCGCCTGCTGACCCATAACAATGTCGTCGATCTCGCCGGAGAAGGATTGGATTTCGCGATCCGTTTCGGCGACGGTGTCTGGCCGGGAATACAAGCCGCGCAATTGCTCGATGCACCTCTATCGGTTCTCTGCACGCCCACCATGGCGCGGCGCTTGAAGACACCCGGCGATCTCGCGCGGGAGATATTGCTGCGCTCCTACCGCAGTGATGACTGGCCCTGCTGGTTCGCCGCTGCCGGCATCGAACCGCCTGCCATTCGTGGTCCCATCTTCGACTCGTCACGCCTGATGGCGGAAGCCGCCATGCAGGGTGCGGGGGCCGCACTCGTGCCTGTCTCCATGTTCGCGCAGGAACTTTGCGAAGGCCGCCTTGTTCAACCTTTTCCCGTAGCGAGCAATGTCGGTGGATACTGGCTCACATGGCTGAGATCAAAGCGCATGACGACCGCGATGCACGGTTTCAAGAACTGGATCACGGAACAGGCAGCGCAGGTCGCGACTTGACACAGTTATGCGCTTGTTTCCGTTCTCTAACCGACTCTGCGGCGCATTATGGGTTACTTACAAGTAGAACAGGGACGATGACCAGGCGCCCGATGTCACTCAATTTTCTCGCCAGTATCATCTTGTCAGCAGTCTTGCTGAGCGGCTGTGCGATCTTCAGCACGGAGGAGGCTCCGCCGGCCGCCGGCTATGAAAGCCAATTCGCCAAGCCGGCGAATACCAGCCAGCGCATCGTCCTGAACAGCCAGGAGGTCGCCGGACATCGGGTCCAGATCACCGATGAAGAGGGGCCATTCTGGATCGACCTGCACCACAATCGCCGCGTTGCCGCTGGTATCGGCGGGCAGCAGATCGTTGGCGACGGTACCTGGCGGGTCAACAAGTCCGGCCAGCTCTGCCTGAAAAGCTCCGTCTGGTGGAAGGACGGGACCTGTTTCGAAATGCTGGGCGGCACGCATTTTGCGGATGCCACCCGTATCCACTCGCTGAGCGGGAAGAACGGCCCGGATACTTATTATCCGTTTGCCGTCCTTGGTGTGATCGACGAGCGCGCGGGAACATCCTAGCCTGACTTTCGCCACGGCACTTCAAACAGATCGACCGGCTGATCAAAGCCTTTGAACTGCCGACTGCCAAGAGCAATAGCATCGTTATCCGCGCCGAGCGCCGCGCGCACGACATCGGAAATGACAATGCTGTCCGTAGGCGCCTCATCACAGATCCTGGCAGCCAGTTGCACCGTCGCGCCGAACAGGTCGTTACTGTCCTGAACCGGCTCGCCTGCATGAATGCCGATGCGGATATGCAGCGGGACATGACTGGCGCGATTAAACGCAGCAAAGCCTTGGGAGATTGCGCGGGCACAGGCGACCGAGCCTGCCACATCGTCGAAGGAGGCCATGATGCCGTCCCCGGTATGCTTGACCTCCCGCCCCCTGTTCCCGGTCAAAGCACGGCGCACCATCGCATCATGGGCGCGCACCAGTTCGACCATGCGCCGGTCGCCAAGTTTGGCAGCAAGGCTGACGGAGTCAACGATGTCGGTGAACATGACCGCCCGATAGGCGGAATCCGGCGCGGGCGCCTGCATGCCTTTTGCCGGGCCGACCGGATCGGTAATGCGGCCAAGAAACGCCTCTACCGCCGATAGATCAACCTCGATCATGCGCGAAGCGATATTGCCATGGGACTCCCTATGTACCCGCATGGCCGCTGCGATGTCCGGCGCATCGATCAGGCAAAAGGCATGGCCGCGTCCTTCATCGAACCAATAGGTCAGGAAACGGACGCCATATTCATCCTGAATATCCAGGTCCCGTCGGTGAGCTTCGGCGACTTCCGCGCCGCTCATCTCGTGCAAATCATGCCGGTCAAGAAATATCGGCATTAGCCACCTTTCCGATGGAGCGGTTCGCCGAACCACATGCGAGCCTACGCGGCATGAGCATGCGCTTGGCCGAGATACGCTTGTGAGGATACGCTTTGTGAGGATACAAAGCCTTGCTTGCGATGAACAGCGGCAACGCATATTGAATCAGCCGGCGGCTATTCCGCCGATCATGTCGATACAGGAACGGAGCGTGCCATGGCATCGCGTCAATTGGGAAGCAGCGGCCCCCAAGTTTTTCCGCTTGGTCTTGGTTGCATGGGCATGTCGGATTTTTATGGTCCGGCGGACCGAACGGAGAGCCTTGCCACACTGGCCATGGCGATCGAACGCGGCATGACCTTGCTTGATACCGGTGATTTCTATGCCATGGGCCACAACGAATTGCTGTTGCAGGAAGGCCTGCGCAACGTCAGACGCGACCAGGTGCAGATCAGCGTCAAATTCGGCGCCCTGCGCGGGCCCGACGGGTCCTGGCTCGGCTTCGATTGCCGTCCCGCCGCGGTCAAGAATTTCGTTGCCTATAGCCTGAAGCGACTGGGTACGGATTATATCGATATCTACCGCCCTGCGCGGCTTGATCCAAATGTGCCGATCGAGGAAACAATCGGCGCCATTGCCGACCTCATCAAGGCCGGCTATGTGCGGCATATCGGCCTCTCGGAAATGGGCGCTGAGACGATCCGCCGCGCACATCGGGAACATCCGATCGTCGATTTGCAGATCGAATATTCCCTGATCTCCCGCGGCATCGAACAGAAGATCCTGCCGGCCTGCCGCGAACTGGGTATTGCGGTCACCGCCTATGGCGTGCTGGGCCGTGGTCTGATCAGCGGTCACTGGTCGAAGGCACAACGCCTCGAGGCCAATGATTTTCGCGGCCACAGCCCGCGTTTCGATCCGGCCAATATCGACCGAAATCTCGCCTTGGTCGATACGTTGCGTCAGGTGGCGACGGCCAAGGGCGTCAGCGTCGCACAGATCGTCATCGCCTGGGCCTTGTCGCGCGGGTCGGATATCATCCCGCTGGTGGGTGCGCGGCGACGCGAGCGGTTGGCCGAAGCGCTCGGCGCGCTGGAGGTCAAGCTGACGGCGGAAGACATCGCCGCCATCGAGAAGGCGGTGCCGCCGGAAGCGGTTGCTGGTGCGCGTTATCCGGAACACGGTATGGCGTCACTGGATAGCGAACGGTAAAGGCCAAGGGAGGTCGGAATGGGTCTGGGAAAGTTGCAGCCGGGATTGGTCTATCGGGACACCTTGCCGGTGACAGATATCTTGACCGTTCCGGCCATGGCGTCGCTTTATCACAGCAACGTCGAGATGCCGCCGGTCTTCGCTACGGCGCATATGATCGGCTTCATCGAATGGACCTGTATCGCCGCTTTGCGGCCCTATCTCCTGCCTCATCAACGCACGGTCGGCATTCTGGTTGATGTTCGGCACAAAGCAGCGACGCCGATCGGCATGACCGTGACGGCGGAGGTTGAACTCATCGAAATCCGTGACCGGCAGCTGCGCTTCCGCGTCTCCTGCCGCGATGATGTGGAGGACATCGGTGGCGGCATTCATGAACGCGCCGTCATCGACAACGATCGTTTTCTGAACCGCGTGCTGAAAAAAGGCGGTCCGCTGACTGCCTGAAAGACCTATTTGATGATGCCGCAGGCGATGCGTGCACCGCCGCCGCCCAAAGGCTTCGGTTGATCGGCGTAATTATCGCCCCCGGCATGAATGATAATCGCGCGGCCGCGAATATCGCTAAGGTGTAATCTTTTCGCCGTGGTGATTTCGCTATCGATACCGCTGACATCGACATTGATCAATTCGAGATCGCCGAGATGGCCCTGCCCGTTCGGACCGAGGTGATGGCCGCTATGGGCGGGATCGTAATGGCCGCCGGCGCCCAGCCCGGCTTGCATTCCCCCGTCCTTAGAAGCGGGGTCGCAGGAGCCCTTTTCATGCACGTGAATGCCATGTTCCCCCGGTGGCAACCCCTTCAGCTGGAAGGCCAGTTGCAAGCCGTCATC
The DNA here is from genome assembly GCF_034044715.1 of Dongia soli. Taxonomy (NCBI): domain Bacteria; kingdom Pseudomonadati; phylum Pseudomonadota; class Alphaproteobacteria; order Rhodospirillales; family Dongiaceae; genus Dongia; species Dongia soli. The sequence goes on from NZ_JAXCLW010000002.1 coordinate 1,006,680, forward strand.
GGTATCGGTGAGCGTGATGGTGCCAAGTTGCTTTCCGATGGCTTCCGGGGTGATTTCATGCATCGTCACGACTTCCCGTTCAGCCAGAGCGGCTTCCGCCCAGGCCAACCCCGCCAGCAGCGCCGGAATGCCGATAGCGAGTTTCAGAACGGAACGCTTTTCCATTACAGCCTCCTTACATGGTTGCGCGTGTTCCCGGCCCGACACGCGAACAACCGCAGCGAGGAAAAGTTCCGGCCGGCTTTCTCGGGCGCAGTCTTTCTGTGCTAGACTGCCCACATGAACGCAAAACGAAAACCGCTTTCGATGAACGCCTATACGGTCGAGACCTTCGATGACGTCGCCGGACGGCTGTCGGTAGCCAGCGACACCGGGCTGCGCTTCTGGTCGCCGGTCGATGCTGCCAGCATTCATGGCGTCCTTTGGTTTGCCGAATTGCAACGCCAGGTGACGGCGGCCTTCCCTGATCGCAAGGCGCTTATCGTGCTCGATTGCGGCGACCGGGGCGATCTTGCCCATGCCGCCATGTGCGAGGGCTTGCGCGTCATCTGTTTTCGCGGCTCGTCCGTCATGCTGGAGAAATTGCGCAGCATCGCCGACCAGCTTGGCGCTACAATCGAGGCGCAACACCCGTCCCTCGCCAGGGCGGATTAGCTTTTTTTCGCGTCGGCAATCAGGCCGCAGAACAAGTTCGCCAGTTTCGACGGCGAAGTCTTGCGCGCGACGGCGCAGACCCGCGAGCGATAGGAAAGCTGCGCTCGTTTCATCGGCCACATCTGGCCGCGTTCGACCCAAGGCAGCGAATAGATTTCTGGCAGATAACCGAGATACTGTCCGGACAGGACCAAGGTTGCGATCGCCTCGATATCGGAGGTCCAGGCCTGTTCGTTGAAGCGCAGGCCGCGTGGCGGCGTCCACCCCTGCATATGCGTCCGGGCGACGAAAGGCTGGGCTGCGATCATGTCGAAGGTAATCTCGCGGTCACTCTTGCCGAAGAAGGGATGGCCGCCACCGCAATGGATGATCTGCAAATTGTCGTCTTCGATGAGAGTGACCCGCAACCCCATCAGGCGACGGAAGACCGGCACGATGACGACATCGAAGACCTCTTCATGCAGGGCATGAATGAGGTCCTGGGGCGTGTCGATCTTCAAGGTCAGCGTGACGTTCGGCGCCCTTTCCCGCAACCGGCCGAAAGCGGTGATGAGGGCGCTGGGCTGGATGGTCGCCAGGGCATCCACCATGCCGATCCGCAGCACCCCGCCAAAAGCCTGATCGCTCTGGGTCGCCTCCCGATGAAACTGGTCGATCGCCGTGTTCAGCCGCCTGAGGGCGCCATAGACCCGCGCGCCATCCTCAGTCAGGCGAAAGCCGCCGCGGCCGCGATTGCATAGGCGATAGCCAAGCCGGGTCTCCAAAGCGCCAATGGCGCCGCTGATCACCGACATGGTGACGTTCATCTCGGTCTGGGCGCCGGCGAAGCCACCATGTTCGACCACCGAGCGGAAGATCTTCAGCAGGCGCAGATCGACATTGTGGAGTTCGGTACGTTGCTTATGTGCGAATGCCATCCCTTGACCGAAATTGAGGTCGATAATCACTTTACTAAATAACGAAGTGAAGACCGTATATCGAGTATTTTTAGAAGTGAGCCCGGGCCCTACTGTCCTTGCGCCAAAAAGCAAGAACATCCGCAGGTCGGGAGAAAATGCAAAAGCTTGTCACCCAATTCGACGCACAGGACTTGAATCCGCCCGGGCGCATCGTCAACAGCCTGAAAGGTGATCCCGCGGAACAGCGGGCCAATCAATGGCTGGAATGGGGCAAGCTCACCGCTGATCTCGATGTCGCCTTGCTCGGCATGCCGTTCGACGGCGCCTCGACCGTTCGCACCGGCTCGCGCCATGCGCCGGATGCGGTGCGCCAGGCGCTGGCCTATTACACCACCTTCTCCACCCGCGACGGCAATTCCATGGGGCATCTGAAGGCGGCCGATATCGGCGACATCGCCGTCATCGCCACCAATATGCAGGAGAGCTTCCGCCGCCTGAGCCGGGTGATGTCCTTCATCTTCCGCAACAAGATCGTGCCGGTAACGATCGGCGGCGATCACTCGATCGCCTGGCCGATCCTGGAAGCGGCGACCGGCTGCTATGGCGATCAGGGCGTCGGCGTCATTCATTTCGACGCCCATCACGATCTGCGCGAGGCACATTTCGGCGCGGAATCCAGCGGCGTTCCTTTCCGCAAGGCGCTCAACTTCAAGGAAGATCCGGTCGCGGGGCGCAATCTGGTGCAGATCGGCATCGCCGACTTCTGCAATGCCCCGGCGCATCTTAAATATGCCCGGGATGAAGGCGTCACGGTCTTTTCGAATATCGAGGTGCGTGAGATCGGCGTCGACAAGGTCATCGATACCGCCATCGCTAAGGCCGGCAAAGGCGTCAAAGCCATCTATGTTTCGGTCGATATCGACGCGCTGGATCACAGCCAGGCACCCGGCACCGCCGCCCCAAATGCCAGCGGCCTCGATGCCCGCGACGTGCAGCGCGCACTCCGCCGGCTTGGCCAGCATCCGAAGGTCATCGGCCTCGATATCGTCGAGATCTCGCCGCCTTTGGATATCAACGACATGACGGCCAATACCGGCGCCATGCTGGCGCTCAATTTCCTCTATGGCGTCGGCTGCCGCACGCAGCAGGCAACCACAAAGCCGAAGAAGAAACGCTGACCATCAACCAAGAACGATATATCGGGAGCGAAACATGAAATCCGGATTTCTGGCGGGCGCGATCCTCGCCGCCACCTTATTTGCTACGCCGGCCTTGGCCGAGGATATCAAGATCGCCATTGCCGGGCCGATGACCGGCGATCTCGCCGCTTTCGGCGATCAGCTACGCAAGGGCGCCGAAAAGGCCGTGCAGGACATCAACGCCTCGGGCGGCGTTCTCGGCAAGAAGCTCACGCTGGTCATGGGCGATGATCAATGCGACCCGAAACAGGCCGTGCAGGTCGCCAATGATCTGGTCAACCAGAATGTGGCCATGGTGACCGGTCATTTCTGCTCCGGCGCCTCGATCCCTGCTTCCGACGTCTATGGCGAGGAAGGCATCATCCAGATCACACCCTCCGCCACCAATCCGGCTTTGACCGATGAAGGTGCGGCCAAGGGCATCACGACCCTGTTCCGGACCTGCAGCCGCGACGACCGCCAAGGCGTCTTTGCCGGCAATTGGCTGGCCAACAAATATGCCGGCAAGAAAGTCGCGATCCTCGATGATAAATCGGCCTATGGCCAGGGTGTTGCCGACAACGTCGTCAAGAATATGGAAGCCGGCGGCCTGAAGCCGGCGATGCGGGAAACCTACACCCAGAAGCAACGCGATTTTTCGGCTTTGCTGTCGAAGCTGAAAGCCGCCGCCATCGATGCCGTTTTCATCGGCGGCTATTACAACGATATCGGCCTCATCGTCCGTCAGGCGCGCGATCAGGGATATCAGGGCCAGTTCATCGCCAGCGACGCGGTGAACTCAGCCGAATTCTGGTCGATCTCCGGTCCCGCCGGTGAAGGCCTGATCTATCCGGATGCGGCCGCAGCCGTGAACGAGCCCTCGGCCCAGGATGTCGTCAAGCGTTTCCGCGCCGATAATTACGAACCGGAAGGCTATACGCTCAACAGCTATGCCGCGATCCAGGCCTGGGCTGCCGCCGTCGTCAAAGCCGGCACTACGGATGGTGCCAAGGTCGCTGCCGCCTTGCGAAGCGGCAGCTATCCGACCGTCATCGGCAATCTCTCTTGGGACGCCAAAGGCGATCTGCAAGAGGTCCATTATGTCTGGTGGGGTTGGCATGGCGGCAAGGCCGTCGTGGAACCGAATACCTGATAACCAACACGGGCGCTAACGCCTTACCATCATCTGTCTATCCTTCCCCGGCCGGACCCTTTGCGATTTCCGGCCGGTTTTTTATGTATTTACCATGACCGGATGATCAAGAAATCGCTAGGTCGGGTCCGCTGGCGTTGAAAACCGACGGAATCTTGGCTAAGAACCGGCATTCCTTCCATTCTGGAGCTAAGAACCAATGAAAATCACCCAGAAGGTCCGCAAGATCCTTGCCAATTATGAAAGCGACAATCCCGGCACCAAGGCCAATCTCGCCCGTATCCTGATGCAGGGTAAGCTGGGCGGCACCGGCAAGCTGGTGATCCTGCCGGTCGACCAGGGCTTCGAACACGGCCCGGCGCGCAGCTTCGCCCCCAATCCGGATGCCTATGACCCGCATTACCATTTCGATCTGGCGATCGAAGCCGGGCTCAGCGCCTATGCCGCCCCGCTTGGCATGATCGAAGCCGGCGCGGACACTTTTGCCGGAGCCATTCCCACCATCCTCAAGGTCAACAGCTCCAACAGCCTGGCCCGCGAAAAGGACCAGGCAGTGACCGGCACGGTGAACGACGCCCTGCGCCTCGGCTGCTCGGCCATCGGCTTCACCATCTATCCGGGCAGCGATTATGCCTTTGAGATGATGGAAGAGATCCGCGAGCTGGCGGAAGAAGCCAAGGCCGCCGGCCTTGCAGTAGTGGTCTGGTCCTATCCGCGTGGCGACGCCATTTCCAAGGACGGCGAAACCGCGATGGATATCTGCGCCTATGCCGCCCATATGGCTGCTTTGCTCGGCGCCCATATCATCAAGGTGAAGCCGCCCACAGCTTTCCTGGAACAGGCTGAAGCCAAGAAGGTCTATGAGAAGGAAAAGATCGATATCTCGACGATGGCGGCGCGTATCCGCCACGTCACCCAGGCCTGCTTCAACTGCCGCCGCATCGTCGTCTTCTCGGGCGGCGCCGCGAAGGATCTGAACGGCATCCTCGACGAAGTGCGCGGCATCCGTGACGGCGGTGGCAACGGTTCGATCATCGGCCGCAACACCTTCCAGCGTCCGCGCGCCGAAGCCCTTTCCATGCTCGATCAAATCATCAAGATCTATCAGGGCAAGGAGTAACGGTCATCGCGACCGATCTATCAGACTGTCGCTTGTATCTGACCACGCCGCCCGGTTTCCTGCCGGGCGGCGTTTCGCCGGATGAATTCTGCGATCTGCTCATCAAGGCGCTCACGAAAACCGAAGCTGCCGCTTTACTGGTAGATACCGGCACGGACGCGGCTGGCCTCGCCGCGCTTGAGAAACATCTCTTGCCGCGCCTCAAGCAGCGGGATTTCGCCTTGCTGCTGAAAGACCGGGTCGATCTCTTGAAAACGACCGATGCCGATGGCGTGCATCTCAGCGATCCGGCCCAGCTCAAGAACCTGCGGGGCAAGCTGGGCGATCTTTCCATCGGTGTCAGCAGCCCGCTGGAACGTCATGCGGCGATAATCTTCGCCGAAAGCGGCGCCGATTACATCGCTTTCGATCCCACCGACAATCCCGATGAATGCGAAGCGATCATCCGCTGGTGGCACGAAATGATGACCGTGCCCAGCATCGTCCTCACCTCGACCCCCGAGGAAGCATCGCGCTTCGCCAAAGCCGGCGCCGATTTCATCGCCGTCAAAGCCGATATCTGGCAGCAGCCTGATCCCCTCGCCGCCTTGCGCGACATCGCCAAAGTGATCGGCTGAACCACACCGGGCTCACTCCAGCATCAGCTTTTCCTGGCGGTGTTTCAGGGATTGCGTGCCGACGATCTTGGCGATCCGGTGGCCGGCAATGACCAGCTTATGCAGGCGTTTGGCCAGAACGAAGCCGTCATTGACGGCGACGATTTTGGTGCGGGCCACGGCAATATCGGCCATTGGATCGATGACATCGGCGATGTGGTCGCCGGCCTTCACCTTGTCGCCCAGAGCCACCTTATAGGCGAGGATGCCGGCAACGGGGGTTTGCACCACATCCGTAGCATCCAAAGACGTCGCCTCGCAAAGCAAGGCGGGCGCCTCGCCGGGATTGCCGTCAATCAAGCCGTGACGTTGCAGGAAGCGGAAAAGCGCTGCCGCATCCTTCGCGCCCAGCTCATCGGAAACATCTGCCTGGCCGCGCAATTCGACGGTGGCGACGAAGCAAGGTGACGGGATCGGGAATTTCTCGCCCAAAGCCTGCCGCAGCTTGCTCCAGGCCATATAGAAGGTTTCATCGAAACAGAAGCTGCCGGAATCGGCGCTGGTCAGGCAGGCCCGTGCCCCCAACTCGGCGGCAAGATCGGCATAGGCGGGCCAGTGCTCCGGCGGAATATAGATGTGCATCAGTGAATCGTCATCGCAATGAACGTCGAGGACGATATCTGCGTCATGGGCCAACCGCGCCAAACCAAGCTTCAATTGCTGCGTTTCGCCGAGCGCCTTCATTTCATCAAGGCGACGGCCGATTGCACGGCGGATGGTGGCGATATTGGCCGTCGCGTCCTGCGTCAGCTCGCTCTCGACCCGTGCCGCCAGATCGCCGTAGAGATCGGGCCAATGGCGGTTGAAATTGCCGTCACCGACCAGGTCGTAGCGGCCGAGATGATAGCCGTTGACGACCTGTGCCAAACCGATCGGATTGGCTGCCGGCACCACCACGATCTCGCCAAGGATCTTGCCGTCCGTGGCCGCCTTATCCAAAAGGCCGAGGAGATGATGCACCGCCATCATGCCCGGAATTTCATCGGCATGCAGTGATGCCTGAATATAGGCCTTCGGGCGCGCTCCCCGCTTCCCGTAACGATGCACCGTCAGATGGCGTTGTGTGCCCGCACTGAAGCCCGCCAGATCGAGGCGCTCGACGATCTTATTCATGACCGCTCCCTTTGTGTCTCCCATCCCACTATTTAACATTCGTTCAGAGAGGGAGGAAGTAATTCCGCGGTTATCTCGGAAGAAGCCTTAGGTCATTAAGCCGCGGGATGAATTCTGCGCTCGCGATTGGCAGTGCCGGATGTTAGCTTGAAAGCGGTGATTCTTATTCAAAATGCGCCATTGCAAGACAGCCCCCGCATAACAAACCAGCGTGAATGATGGTCCGAGTCAGCAATTTCCCACGCGTCAGTTTCGAATTCTTTCCGCCCAAGACCCCGCCGATGGCGGAACAGCTCTGGGCCACCATCCGCGCCTTGGAGCCATTGCATCCGCTATTCGTCTCGGTCACCTACGGCGCCGGCGGGACGACGCGCGATACCACGTTCTCTACCGTCCGGCGGATCGCCGAAGAGACTTCGTTGCATCCGGCGGCGCATCTGACCTGTATCGGCCATAGCCGCGGCGAGATCGACGATCTGCTGCGGCAATATTGGGATGCCGGCATCCGCCATATCGTTGCCTTGCGCGGCGATCCACCGCCGGGTGAGAGCTATCAGCCCCATCCCGACGGTTATGCCTATGCCGCCGATCTCATCGCCGGCATCAAGCGCATCGCCGATTTCGAGGTGAGCGCCGCCGCTTTTCCGGAATCACATCCACAGGCGCAATCGAGCGATGCCGATCTTGAGAACCTGAAACGGAAATTCGATGCCGGCGCCGACCGCGCCATCACCCAGTACTTCTTCAACAACCACGTCTTCCTGACCTTCCTCGACCGGGCCCGGCGGGCCGGAATCGACAATGCCATCGTGCCCGGCATCCTGCCGGTGACCGGCTATGCGCAGGTGGTCAAGTTCTCGAAGATGTGCGGCGCCTCGGTGCCGTCCTGGCTGCATGATCTGTTTGACGGGCTGGATGACGATCCCGAAACCCGGAAACTGGTCGCCGCCATGGTGGCGACGGAGCAATGTCGTGCCCTCATGGCGGATGGCATCGACCAGTTTCATTTCTATACGTTGAATCGCGCCGATCTCATCATTGGCATCTGCCGCCGGATGGGGTTGAAACCTGCACCGGCCGCCGGCATCCGCGCCAGTCTCTCCTCCGGCACCCCGCCAGTCCAGCGCGACCCGCAGATGCCCGATTAAGGATTTCCCTCCCATGAATAAACCGGCCAGGATCGTCCTGCTCAATGGCGTGGGCAGTGTCGGCAAGACCTCGATCGCAAAAGCCTTGCAGACCATCACCCGCGAGACCTTCCTGCATGTCCAGATGGATGTCTTTTTGGAGATGCTGCCCGAGGGGAAGCTGAACGATCCTGATTGCTTTACCTTTGAAAGCCATCTTGAAAACGGCAAGCCGTCGGTCGTGATCCGCTCGGGGCCCACCGGCAACAGGCTGATGCGCGGCATGCGCCAAGCCATCGCCGCTATGGCCCGACAGGGCAACGATCTGATCGTTGACGATGTCCTGTTGGGAAATGACGCCGCGCATTACGCGGAGATCCTCGCCGCTTTCGAGGTCTTCCGGGTCGGCGTCTTCGCGCCGCTGGATGTGCTGGAAGCGCGGGAGCGCCAGCGCGGCGACCGGCTGATCGGCCTGGCACGATGGCAATATGACCGGGTCCACCAGGGCATCGCCTATGACCTGGAGATCGATGCCAGCCGGGCGACGCCGCTGGATTGCGCCCGGCGGATCAAGGAGCGGCTTTCGCTGTAAGAAGTCGTCGCCCCCAGTCATCGGTCGCTCCGATGGACCCTCGGGTCAAGCCCGAGTGTGACAGCGAGTTTAGTCTGACGTTGTGCGAATTGTTGACGGCAATGCGGTCACCGCACGGCTCGAGCAACATAAGGTTGTCACCCTCGGGCTTGACCTGAGGATCCTTGGCAGCAACTGCACAACTTCAAGCCAATTTCAGCAGATATTGGACTTCGCTCGACCGGCTGAGATCGTTGACGAGCCGCTCGCCAGGCATGCGCTTGAAGCCGAGTTTCTCATAGAAGCGATGGGCGGATTGGAAGCGGGTATCGGTCCAGAGCTCGATGAACCGGGCGCCGCGGCCATGGGCTTCGGCCAGGGCAATCTCGAACATTCGCGCAGCCAGGCCGCTGCCCCGCTGGTCGTACCGCAGGCAGACCTTCTGCAATTCGACGCCGCCCGCCTTCTCCGCCGGCAGAAAACCGAAAGTGCCGACGACCTCCCCCTCCCGTTCGGCGATCCAGAGCTTGCCTTTATCAGCGGCGAAATAACTGGCCGGCTTTTTCAGCTCCGGCAATTCATTTTCCAGATCGAAAATACAGCCTGGATATTCGGCATAGGTTGCGCGGATCACCTCGATGATCCCGGCGGCATCGCTGTCGCGCGCTTCGCGGATGGTTGCCTCGCCTAGTCCCACGATGCCGTTGATCGCGGCATCGGCTTCAAGATGTTGACCGATATGTTCCAGCATCGCCGATCCCCCCAGATCGCGAGGCGTATCATTGTCGAGTTGATGGAACTTGGCAATCTCCTTCAGCATAGGAGATTGCCAAGTTTTCCTTAATGGGCCGGCGGCGGTTTGTTTGCGGCCGTCGCCTCGACATCGTGATCATTGGGCTGCTTGACGACACCCAGCATCGCCACACCACCGCCGAAGATGGCGATGCGCATCACCGACGCCGCGGGCGTGGCAGCTTTCTCTACAAGTCGGACCGACGGCCAGCGCTTGGGTCCTCGCAAAGGCGCGTTGTCATTGGCAGATTTGGCCGCGATCTTTCTGAACGCCGACAGATCATGCATTTTCATTGTCTTCTCCTTTCTATTCGACACCCGACTTGTTAAGCATCGACCAGGCCGAGCACCTGACGGTCGAACAGCCGCCGATAGGTGCCGTTCGGCCGCTGGATCAGGCTTCGGTGATCACCCTCCTCGATGATGCGCCCCCGTTCGAAGATCAGGATTCGCTTCAGCGAGCGGACCGTAGATAGCCGGTGGGCGATGACGATCGCCGTCCGTCCCTCGATCAGACGCTCCGTCGCTTCCTGGATCATCGCTTCGGATTCCGAATCCAGGCTCGATGTCGCTTCGTCGAGGATCAGGATCGGCGCATCGGCCAGGAAGGCCCGGGCTAAAGCCACACGTTGCCGTTCGCCACCCGACAGCTTCACGCCCCGCTCGCCGACCAACGTGCCGTAGCCGCCCGGCAACCGCATGATGAAGTCATGGGCATTGGCCAGCTTCGCCGCCTTTTCGATCTCCGCCATCGTTGCTTTCGGCCGGGCATAGGCGATGTTCTCGGCCAGCGACCGATGGAACAGGATCGGTTCCTGCTGGACGATGGCGATCTGCGAGCGCAGGCTCGCCTGGGCGCAGGAAGCCACGTTCTGGCCGTCGATCCGGATTTCCCCGCCATTGATGTCATGCAGCCGCTGGATCAGCTTGACGAAGGTGGTCTTGCCGGAACCGGAAAGCCCCACCAGTCCGACCTTCTCGCCCGCCGCGATCGTCACCGACAGGTCTGTGTAAAGCGGCTGCTCATGGCCAAGATAATGGAAGCACACCCGGTCGAACTCGATCCGCCCGTCCTCGATGAGGATCGGCCTGGCATCTGGCAGGTCGATGATGCCGAGCGGCTCGCCGTGGATGGCGACCAGCTCTTCCATATCGTTCACCGACCGCTGCAGGTCTCGGATATGCACACCGATATCCCGCAGATAGCCGTGAACGACGAAATAGGTGGTGAGCACATAGGCGACATCGCCCGGCGTCGCCTGCCCATCCAGCCACAGCCAGATCGCGACACCGATCACCGCCGTGCGCAGGACCAGCAAGGCGATGAGCTGTGCCGTGCCGTTATTGGTCGCCCGCATCCAGGTCCGGTGGGTGCGCCGCCGCCATTTGGTCACCACCCGTGCCAGGCGGTCGTCTTCGCGCGTTTCGGCGCCGAAAGCCTTGACCACGGCATTGCAGCTGACGGCATCGGCCAGGGCACCGCCCGTCCTGGTATCCCAGGCATTGGAGATGCGCGCGGCCGGCCCGACATAGCCGATCGACAAACCGGCCGTCAGCAGTACGAAGCCGAAGGAGCCGATGAAGACCACCGCCCCCATCAATGGCCAATGGAGGCCCAGCAGCACGGTCGATCCCAACAGCACCACCAGCGATGGCAGCATCGCGATCAGCAAAGTATCGTCGAGCTGGTCGATCGCCCACATGCCGCGCGTCACCTTGCGCACCACCGAGCCGGCAAAGGTATTGGCATGCCAGTCCGTGGCGAAACGCTGCACGCGCCAGAAGGCTTCCTGCGCTACTTCCGACATGATGCGCAAGGTCATGCGGACGATGCCCATGAAGGCCAGATGCCGCAGGATCAGCATGATCGCGCCCAGCAGGATCATGATGCCGAGCGCCCGCACCGCGCGGTCCAATGCAGACGCGCGGTCGCTCGCAGTGATCGCATCGATCAACTGGCCGGCATAGACCGGCACCAGCACTTCGGCCAGCGTCGAGAAAATGACGGCAATCGCAATGGCCCAGGCCAACCGCGACTGGCGGCGCCAATAGCCGAAAGTGAAACCAAGGACGTTACGGAATGGCACCGCACGCCGGCGAAAATCGGAAAAAATCATCGTCGTTCCGGTGAGCCAAAAGCCGGTTTCCGACGGCAATAGCCATCCAGGACCTGACTTCGGGCGGACACCGCCTCAAAATACGGGTTGAAAAATAAAAGAGGGCGACGGAGGGCGAAGGCGACCGGCTGCGGCCAAAGGCACGAGACCGGGGCCGGCTTTCGCCGACGGTCAGCTTTGCTTCGTGTAGGGAATTCGCGAGGCGGTGGCCGGCTCGCGAAAGGTCCGACCTAGTGCAGCGGACGCGCCGGGAAAGCGACGAGCATCATTACCGATTTCATGCAGCCCTCCCGGGAAAAAGTTGTGTATGGAGGGCTGTATAACCTACGCGTAAAAAGTTTGCAAGTACGCATGAAGAAAGCGACGCCGAAGCTCTCGCAAAATAAAACGGCGGATTGAAGTGACCTTCAATCCGCCGGATGACACATCAAGAACGACGATGTGGCGATCTACGCCGAGACGATTTATCCCACATCGACCAGGACGATCTCACTGTCCTCGGCCGCGGTGACACGCACCACCTCGACGTCGCGGATCGCTGCGCCATCTCGTGCATTGACGAACACGCCGTCGATCTCCACCGACCCGACCGCGGGCACCAGATACGCCTTGCGGCCCACGCCGAGACGATACTCAGCGCTCTCACCTTTTTTCAGGGTCGCACCCAGGACGCGTCCATCAGTGCGGATCTGCAAGGCATCCGCATCTTCGGCGAAGCCGCTGGCCAGCGTGACGAAACGGCCGGAGCGGTCGTCCTTCGGGAAAGGACGGGCCCCCCAGGACGGTGCCTTGCCGCGGCTGGTCGGCAGAATCCAAATCTGGAAAATCTGCGTCGCCTCGTCCTCCATATTATATTCCGAATGGGTGATACCCGTGCCGGCCGACATCACCTGCACATCGCCGGCTTCGGTGCGTCCTTTGTTGCCCAGGCTATCCTCATGGGTGATCGCACCTTTGCGGACATAGGTGATGATCTCCATATCCGCATGGGGATGCGGCGGAAAGCCAGTACGCGGGGCAATGGTGTCGTCATTCCAGACACGCAGCTTGCCCCAATTGGTCCGCGCGGGATCATAGTAATCCGCGAAGGAAAAATGATGCTTGGCGTTCAGCCAGCCATGGTCGGCGCCACCCAAACTCTCAAAGGGCCGAAGGTCGATCATTCCCATCTCCTTACTCAAAGTCGTCTTCGTTGACGAAGAAATAGGGAGATTGGCAGTCCTGAAAAATAGAGATGACGGAAACGGATTGTTCTATATTTGAAGACAATCCGATATTATTGTTAGCGAGGGCCCAACGACAGCCGGGTCCCGCTGCACCGCCGGACCCGGCATTATTGGAACTCCAATATTTTAGAACTTCCAGACCATATTACCTTGCACGGCGTTGTCATGAGCGTAGCCGGCGATCTGGCCGTCGTCATGACCCATTAGGTCGCCGCCGCCCTCTCGAAATCGGCCGATTGCACCGCCGGCGCCAGGACCTGAAGAGCTTTAGGCAGAATCCGAAACCGCAATGGGAATCGCTCGTGAAAGGTCTCTCCGTCCGCCGACAGATCGACGACCTGGCGGCCACGGCCTTGCACAGTTACCTCCACCGTTTCGAAGACGTCGACATCCGGGTCCCGCCGCCAATTGCCGATGAACAACCGGATGAAGGTGCGCCATAAATCCGTGCGGGCAGGATGCCGGGCGATATGCACGCCCAGCCGCCCGCCATCCAGACGATCCTTGCGCAACAGGCTTGCGGAATCGAAGGCATTATTCGTGACCAGCATGGCTCGGGTGCGATACTGGCGCGGCCCCTCTCCCGCATCGATGGTCACTTCGACGCGATGCGCCTCGCGCACCGAATGCAGCAGTGCAACAACGAATGCGTGCCATTTGCCGAAGCGGTTTTCATGACGCTGTTCCTCGCGTTCCCGCGCCATGCGGGCGAAAAATCCCAAGCCCGCGTTGGACAGGAAATATCGGCCATTGACCTGGGCGACGTCGATCTCGCGGATCTGGCCGCGGCCCAGCGCCTGCACTGCCTGCTCCAAATCCAACGGGATATTCAAATCGCGCGCCACCAGGTTAAGCGTGCCGAGGGGCAGAATACCAAGGACAGTCTTCTTGCCGACCAGCAGGCTGCCGGCATAGGCGACCGACCCGTCGCCGCCGCCGACAATCAGGTAATCGACATTTCGCTGCGCTGCCTGTTCCAGCGCGCTCATCATCGCCGGACCTTCGACCGCCTGGATTTGCGCCTCAAACCCGCTGTTTCGGAATAATTCTCCCAGATGGTCGGTAATTTCGGCGGCGGATTTGCCCTGCAGGCTGCCGGCCTTGGCATTGACGATCACCGTGGCACGCATTTGGTCTCCGGCGAGTTTCGTGGATGGAAACAAAGATCGAACGAACCGCACAGCAATAGCGGTTTACTCTATCGGGCCTTCCTGCTAGGTTCCGGCCACTTTTCCGACAATTATCTGAGACTTACGGGTTGATCCCATGAAAATCAACGGCAACTCCATTCGCCCGGGCAACATCATCGAACATCAGGGCCGGCTGTGGCGCGCGGTCAAGACGCAGCACACGCAGCCGGGCAAGGGTGGTGCCTATCTGCAGGTCGAGTTGAAGGATATCCGCGACGGTACCAAGCTGAACGAGCGCTTCCGCTCTTCCGAGACCGTCGAGCGCGTCCGCCTGGATGAAAAAGAATATCAGTTCCTGTTCGCCGATGGGGAAGACTACACCTTCATGGACAGCGAGACCTTCGAACAGCTTACCTTGAATGCCGATCTGATCGGCGAACCGGCCGCTTTCCTGCAGGAAGGCATGACCGTCTCGGTCGAAAGCTATGAAGACAGCCCGATCTCAGTGTCCCTGCCGGAATCCGTGGTGATGCAGATCGTCGAGGCCGATCCGGTGGTCAAGGGCCAGACGGCGGCCTCCTCCTATAAGCCGGCGAAGCTGGAAAACGGCGTGCGTGTCATGGTGCCGCCGCATGTCGAAAGCGGCACGCGCATCGTGGTCAACACCGCCGATGCGACCTATGTCGAACGCGCCAAAGATTGAGGCAGTAACGCGATCATGGTGACGCGTTCCCCACTCCTGAATGTGATGACCCGCGCCGCCGACAAGGCTGCGCGCGGTCTGAAGCGCGATTTCGGCGAAGTCGAACAGCTGCAGGTGTCCCAGAAGGGCCCGGCTGATTTCGTCTCCAATGCCGATATCAAGGCCGAGAGAATCCTGCGCGAGGAACTGCAAAAAGCCCGTCCGGCCTTCGGCTTCCTGCTGGAAGAAGGCGGCGTGGTGGCCGGCAGTGATCCCGATCACCGCTGGATCATCGATCCTTTGGACGGCACGACGAATTTCCTGCACGGCCTGCCGCATTTCGCGATCTCAATCGCGCTGGAAAAGAGCGGCGAGATCATTGCCGGCGTTATCTATGATCCGATCAAGGACGAAATGTTCTGCGCCGAAAAAGGCGGCGGCGCTTTTCTGAACGACCGGCGCATCCGCGTCTCGGGTCGCAAGAGCCTGCATGAATCGCTGGTCGGTACCGGCATTCCATTCCGTGGACAGGGCAATCCGGACCGCTTTGCCAAACAGCTCGGCGTGATGATGCGGGAGACCTCGGGCGTGCGCCGCTGGGGCGCCGCGGCGCTCGATCTTGCTTATGTCGCTGCCGGCCGTCTCGATGCCTTCTGGGAGGAAGACCTGCAGGCCTGGGACATGGCCGCCGGCCTTTTGCTGGTCAAGGAAGCCGGCGGTTATATCAGCGACCTGAAAGGTGGTCAGACGATGCTCGACAGCGGCGCCGTGCTGGCAACCAACGGCCTGCTGCATGCGCCGCTTCAGGCTTTGTTAACCAACGCGGCCTAAAGCTACCCAACCTTATCCGCCGGGATGCGACTCGCACCGGCTTATCCGCAAGGCTGTAGCCCGCCGTCATTGGCGCGCCGCAGCAGCGCGGTTAGCTTGATCCCCAGGATCGCATGTGGGCTTCCGCACATGGCCGGGCGACTGGATCAGCAGGCTGTTAAGGTAAATTTTGTTGCGTTATAGTCGCCTGGCCGCGCTGGGGATGGTCTATTGGCGGCGATTCGGGGAATGGGCACAGGATTAAGATGATGAAGACGTCTGGCCGTCTTTTCTGGTTGCAGGCCGCCATCCTCACGGGCGCGGTCGGCACGCTGTTGATGATGCAGACAGCATCGTCTCAGGCACAGGCCTTTGGGAGCGGATCAAGCCAGGTCACCATCAATTATGATGTGCTCGACACCCTGCCCGCGACGGCGCCGCAAACAATGACGTCCCGGGCGATGATGCCGCAAGCGACGGCAGCAACGCGGGCATATCCCGGCAGCGGCTATGCGCCGACAGCTCACAGCGGTGCTTATCCTGCCGGCCAGCCGAAATCGGCCTTCATCCCCGCCAATGCCACGACCAGCTATAACAGCACGACGGGCTATAGCGGCGCGCCCGGCATCGCGCCTGGCTTTGTGCCCTATTCCACCCTTGCCGCGGCCAGCGGTCAGGACGAACCCATTCGCTTGAAGGCGCCAGGCACCCATAAGCATAAGGCGACTGCCGTCAAAAAGAAGAAGAAGGCAGCGGCCACGCCGACAGCCACCGAAACGGCGGCGAAGACCGAACCGGCCAATGACACCCCGGCCGATAAGCAGGCCGCCGAGAAGAATCAGACAACCGGCAATGCCGCGACAACGGTCGCCACTGCCGCTGCAAACGCGACATCCGAGACGAAGGCTTCGGCCACGACGGCCCAGCCGGCGATTGAAACTGCAACGGCGGTAACGACGTCGACTGCGGCCGCAACGGATGCGCCTGCTATGGCCACATTCGCCACGGAAGCTGCTGCACAGACCTCGGCCAGCGATGTTGCGCAAGCAGCCCCTGCCGGCACCGCCGAGAGCAACGGCACGGCGCAACCCGGCTCGGAAACGCCGAGCGATAATCCGCCGGCCGGCAGCGATGAGTCGCTCAGTCAGAACAAGAACCACAGCGCGACGACGGCTTCGGGTACGACGTCTCAGGACGACAGCACCACGGGCAATAGCTCCGTGGGTAATAGCGTCGCCCTGGTTGGCACCGCGGCGGCTGCGGAAACGGCGGACAATGCCGGTGCCGCTGCCGCGACTGACGCACCGGTTCATCTGACTGCCGTGAGCGCATCGCCGACGCAAATCGCCCAGACGTCCCCGGCTGGCGAAACGACAGCAGATTCGACCGCAGCGAACACCATGGCGCCGAATACGACCGCTGTGGATACGACCGCCCAAACCGCCCAGGCGGATGTGGGACAGACGCCTCCACCGCCGCCGACCGAGATTCCCACGGATGTTGCCTCGCCCACGGAGATGCTGAAAGGCACCGGCATTCCGATTCCCAATGCCGATGGGACAACGACTCCGACCACACCGTCCGCGACCGCCTCCACCAGCCCGGCAGCTGCACCGGCCGCAACGCCGGCACCTGCAACCGCACCAGCACCGGCTCCGGCCGCCACAGCGGCCGCGCCGGCCGAGCCGCCGGCGCCCGCAGCCGCGCCGACACCGCAGACAACGGAAACCCCGGTCCCCGCGGCCCCGGCGACGGCCGGCCAGGAAGCGCCGGCTCAGCCAGCGCCGGCTGAAGCGGCTCCCGCGACCACTGCACCGATGACGACCGAAACCGCCACGGCGCCGCAGCCGGCGCCGACAGCCGTCCCGCAAGCGGCCGAAGTCAGCATTTCCTTTGCGCCCGACAGCACGCAAATTCCCGCCGACAGCCAGGCTGCGCTTGATCGGCTGGCAGAGAAGATGATGGCGGACCCGAATATGCGGGTTCAGGTCATGGCCTCCGCTTCCGGCACCGAGGAAACCGAAGGCAAGGCGCGTCGCATGTCCCTGTCACGCGGGATCGAGGTCCGGAACTATCTTTATCACAAGGGCGTTCGGTCTACGCGGATCGATGTCCGCGCCCTTGGACTGAAAGGCGGTGGCGCCGACCGGGTCGATATCGTACCCGCGGAAGGCCTGCAATAAGGGCGGAACCGGCGGCGGGACTTGACTTGCTGCCGCAATGGCTGATGTTACTTAGGCATCGTGATGTCTGCCATGCTTGATGCCTGATGAGGATGTGCCGGCCGCGCATGATAAAACTGGTAAAAAAACGCTGGGCTGTGCCGCGACGGTGGTAATCCCTGTCAGATATCCTTAGGTGGCATCGATGAGTCGTCCTACCCGTCAATTGCTGTGGATGGTCGTTGGTCTGATTGCCGCGGGGGGCTTGGTCTTCCTCCTCTGGGGCAAGATTGTCCAGGCCTTCTGGCACAATCCTGCGCTGAACAGCGGCATCCTCGCCGTCCTGCTGATCGGTATCGTCTTCATCTTCTGGCAGGTCATCCGGCTGAACGCCGATATCTCCTGGCTGGAAGCCTTCGTCCGTGGTGGCCATGCCACCAGCCAGGAGCAGCCCCGTCTGCTCGCGCCGCTCGCTGCCATGATTCGCGAACGGACCGGCCGATTGAACATGTCCGCCACCTCTCTGCGCTCGATCCTCGACGGCTTGCAGGCGCGGCTGGACGAAAGCCATGAGATCTCCCGCTACTTCATTTCCCTGCTCATCCTGCTCGGCCTACTCGGCACCTTCTGGGGTTTGCTCAGCACGATCAGCGCGGTCGCCGCGGCGATTCGCGATCTCAACCTGACCGCCACTGATCCCGTTGCGATGTTCAACGACCTCAAGAGCGCCCTGGAAGGGCCCTTGGAAGGCATGGGTACGGCGTTTTCGGCCTCGCTCTTCGGTCTCTCCGGCTCGCTGCTGATGGGCTATCTCGACCTGCAGGCCGGCCAGGCGCAGAACCGCTTCTATGTCGATGTCGAAGACTGGCTGTCGGGCATGACGCGGCTGACCGGCGGCGGTGCCCTGGTCGAAAGCGACCAGCCTATCCCCGCCTATATCCAGGCCCTGCTCGAACAGACCGCCGAAAGCCTGGAAAATCTGCAACGCACCATGGCGCGAGCCGAAGATACCCGGATGCAGTCGGCGCACAGCTTCAACGCGCTTGCCGACCAATTGGTCGGCCTGACCGATCAGTTGCGGCATCAGCAGCAATTGCACGGCCGCCTCGCCGATGCCCAGAGCGATATCCGCCAGGTCCTCGGCAAGCTGGTGGATGTGGCGCAAGGCGGCGGGCTAGGCCTCGATAATCAGAGCCGCGCGCATTTGCGCAATATCGATGCGCAGCTCTCCCATGTGCTGCAAGAGGTCAGCCATGGCCGAAATCAATCGGTCCAGGAATTGCGCAGCGAGATCAAGGTACTCGCCCGGACCATCGCCGCCGCTGCCGGCATGACCGGTCCGGATCAGCGGGTCTAGGGAGGCCAAGCGATGGCCGTACGAAGCCGGCGAGGTCGTCACGTCGAAGTCTGGCCCGGCTATGTCGACGTCCTGTCGAACCTGCTGATGGTCATCGTCTTCGTGCTGATGATCTTCGTCATCGGCCAGCTTTTCCTGAGCCAGATCCTGACGGGCAAGGACGAGGCGCTTGCCAAGCTCAATTCCCAGCTGGCCGAACTGGCCGATATGCTGGCACTGGAGCAGTCCAATTCGGCGCAATTGAAGGCGCAGGTGCAGCAGCTTTCCAGCGAGCTGACCAAATCGACCGCTGAACGCGATGACCTTCACAGTCAGGTCCTGGCACTGACCAACGAACGCAATAAGCTGCAGCAGCAGCTTGCCGTGACCCAGGACCAGGCAAAGCAGCTTGAAGACGCCTATAAGACGATCGATGCGGATAAGCAGAAGATCCAGGCGCTGATGACCGATATCGCGGCCTTGCAAAGCCTGCGCGACGAATTGCAGAAGAAGCTGAATACCAGCGACGCCAATACCCAGACGCTGACAACCGAGGCGCAGCGCCGGGTGGAATTGCTGAACCAGCAGATCTTGGCCATGCGCCAGCAGCTCGCCGAGATATCCAAGGCGCTGGATCTTTCCGAGCAGAAGAACAAGGAACAGAATGTACAGATCACCGAACTGGGCAAGCGCCTGAATGCCGCCTTGGCCTCCAAGGTAGCGGAACTGGCGCGCTACCGGTCGGAATTCTTCGGCCGCCTGCGCGAGGTGCTCGGCAATCGGCAGGATATCCAGATCGTCGGCGACCGTTTCGTCTTCCAATCCGAAGTGCTGTTCGAAAGCGGTTCGGCCGAGGTGACGCCGGCCGGGCAGCAGCAGCTTGATGTCCTCGCGACGACTTTGATCCTGATTTCCCAGGAAATCCCGCCTGAGATCCATTGGGTGCTCCGCGTCGACGGTTTCACCGACAAGCGGCCGATCGCGACCCCGCGCTTCCCGTCGAACTGGGAGTTGTCGACGGCCCGCGCCATCGCTGTGGTGAAGTATCTAATCAGTCGCGGTATTCCGGCCGAGCATCTGGCCGCCGCCGGCTTTGCCGAATTCAATCCCCTCGATCCGGCCGATAACGACGCGGCCTATAAGAAGAACCGCCGCATCGAAATGAAATTCGATCAGCGCTAAGCAGGCGCTAAGCGGGCTCCCACATATCTCCGGGAAGGATCGAGAGGGAACCCGCTTAGCCCGGCAGCTTGAGACGGCACCTGTCGGCGCCGCCTTTCAGCCGCCGGCTTTCACCTGATCGAAGATCTGGTTGTATTTGACACGCCGTTCCTCGGCGATCTCCTGAATGAAATTCGTCCGCTTCATCGTCTCCGCCGGATTGGAGATGCCCAGGCGCTCCAATGTCTCCTTCGGCACCATGTCGAAGGCCTTCTTATTGGCATGTCCCGTGCCCATCGACCCGATCAGATAGGCGCCCGCTTCCGGCGAGGTGAAGGCATTGGCGAAGTCATAAGCGAGATCCTCATGCGGCGCCGATTTATGCAGGACGAGGCCGCAAACCCAGGTGAGCATGCCTTCCTTCGGCAACATATAGGCGACCGGCAGGCCTTGTTTCTTGAGGCGCTGCACCGCATCGTTCCAACCATACATGGCAACCAGTTCGCCGGACGCCATGCCCTGTTCCGCACTGGTCTGATCGCTCCAATAGAGCCGGGCATTGTTCCGTTGGTGCCGCAGGACCTTGGCGCATTCCTTGAGCTGATCGTCGTCGAGCGCGTAGATGTTCTTGTAGCCGAGCAGCAAAGCGGCGATTTCCATCGCCGGTTCGCCGGAATCATACATCGCGACCCGGCCCTTATAGCGGTCATCGGTGAAGATCAGCGACCAGGACGGTTCTTTCAGATCCACGAGATCCGTCCGATAGATGACAGAGGAGTTGCCCCAGTCGAAAGGCAGGAACCAGCGCTGCCCCTGCTCATCCACCGTCCCCGGCAAGTTCGTCAGCTCGGGCCACATGTCGTCGACATATTTCAGGCGCCTCGCATCAAAAGGCTGGATGACATTCGAATTGCGGAACCGCATGATTGCATCGTTGCACGGATGCGCAAGGTCAACCACATAGCCCGATCGCAGCTTATTCAGCGCCTCGATCTCATCACCGAAGAAGCTTGCCTGGGGGTTGCCATGTTTCTTGACGTATTCGGGAAACAATTTCGGGTCGTTGTAATTGGACCAGGTATAGATCGACACCTCATCCGCCGCGACCGCCCGACGCGAGATCGCCGGCATGACGGCAACGCCCATGCCGAGCGCGGCCAGGGATTTGAGAAAACCACGCCTATCCTGTGCGATAAGGGTTTTAATATGATTGTTGCCACTTTTCATAATGCCTCCCAGTTGCCCTTAAAGGGCCTATTGCGAAATTATTTTATTAACATAAAATAATATACGCCAATAAAGTTCGTCAATGAAACGATTGCGCGGGGCCCGTCACGGGCTGAAAACGCGAGGGAACATGTCGATTGGATGCAACCATACGATCCACGCCAGACAGCATCATTTCGACTGGAGCATGGCGCACCGACCCGTCACCATGATCGCCCCGGGAGAGACGGTGGAATTCGATGTGATCGACAGTTCCGGCGGCTCGATCACGCCGGCCACGACCGTCGATCAACTCGACGCACTCTATGACAGCAGCGGCGTGCCCCTCACCGGCCCGATTGCCGTCGATGGCGCCGAGCCGGGCGATGCCCTTAAGATCACCATCCTCAACTTCACGCCGTCCGGATGGGCCTGGAGCGCCGTGACACCGCGATACGGCATCCTGACCGACCAGTTCCGCGAACCGCATTTGAAGATCTGGCATTACGATCGCGACTGCCAAAAGCCGGCCATGTACAGTGACATCGCGAAAGTGCCGCTGAAGCCTTTTCCGGGAACGATCGGTCTGGCGCCGGGAAAGCCCGGCATTCATTCATCGCTGCCGCCCTATTCGTCCGGCGGAAATCTCGATGTGCGAGATCTCTCCGCCGGCTCAGTGCTCTACCTACCAGTCGAGACCGCCGGCGGGCTTCTGTCGGTCGGAGACACCCATGCCGCGCAAGGCAATGGCGAATTGGCCGGCACGGCGTTGGAAAGCCCGATGGCCGTCGCGCTCAAAGTCGATCTCATCAAGGATGCCCGCCTCAAGGGGCCGCAATTCACGACGCCCGGACCGGTGTCGCGCCATCTCGATGCCAAAGGCTATCATGTCACCTGCGGCGTCTCGCCCCATCTTTTCGAGGCCGCCCGCATGGCGACGATGCAGATGATTGATCTGCTCGGCCGGCTGCACGGGGTTTCGCCCATGGATGCCTATCTGTTATCGAGCGTCTGCGGCGATCTCGCCATCAGCGAGTTGGTCAACAAGCCTGTGCATGTCGTCTCGCTTTATTTCCCGCGCATCGTTTTCGAATAGGCAGGCCGGACGAGCAGAAGTCAGGCAGGCGAATCGGACAAGGGTCACAGGTTATCTGTCTATCGCACGCCAATGTGCCGCGACATGACCGGCAGCGGCGATGAAGGCACGCACGGTCGCGGTTCCCCGCATCTCGGTCTGACAGATGACATATTCGGTAAAGCTCGGTGACGGAGGTGCAAGCGGAATGAGCTTCACGCGACTGTCATAGCTGACCTCACTATGAAGGATCGGCGCCGCGCCGAATCCTTGCGCCACAGCTTCCTTGATCGCCTCGCGCGTGTGAATCTCGATGATCTTCACCGGTTTGAGATCGGCTTCCGTCAGTGCCTTGATGAAGACGCTGCGGGTGACCGATCCAGCCTCGCGCAGTAACAGAGTTTCCTGCGCCGCTTCCTGCAGCGTCACCTGTTTCTTGTCCGACCAGGGATGACGTGACCCGACGGCGAAGCCTACATAATCGGTGCGCAGGGGCATCAGATAGAGATTTTCATGCCCCATGCGCGGTTCCGCCAACACGCCAATATCGACGTCCCGTTCCAGCACCGCTTGGAAGATTTCATTCGAATTTCCCATTTTCAGGGTGAAATCCACCTGGGGATGGCGATCCTGGAATTCGCGCAGCACCGGCATGACATGATGCGGTCCGACCGCGCCGATACGGATCAAGCCGCCGATCAATTCCCGCCGCTGGCTGAGGTAAGAGCGTGCCTCTTCCTGTGCAGCATAGAGCCGCATGGTGATGGCGCGTAATTCCCGCCCCTCATCGGTCAGTTCGACCCGCCGCCCATGGCGCCGGAAAAGCTGAACCTTGTAGCCCTCTTCGAGGACTCGGATCTGCGTGGAGACCGTCGGCTGGCTGAGCCGCAGCCGCGCCGCTGCGCGCGAAAAACTGCCTTCGATGGCGGCGACGTGAAAGCATCTGAGCTGAGCGTCATTCATAGACCAACTATATATCTTATCTTCATGCTTTCAATTGGATCGATATGAAGATTGCATGAATGATCTGACCTGACGTCGAGCGCACCTCACAACACGAATCGCCAACAGACGGGTGTCGGTGAGTGGGGTACGGCACAGAGGGTCAGATGCAACTTTGGAAATATCATAATCCGGTCCGGCTATCGGTCGGCCCCGGTGTATTCGAGCAGATACCGCTGGCGATTGCCGGCCGGACCTATGCGCTGGTGACCTATCCGGAACCCGTCTTCACTGATCTAGGCCGCCGGCTCGCCGCTGCCACAGGCAGCCAGAAACTCGTCATCACCGATTTCCATCCCAACCCCACCCTGGACGATCTGAGGGCCTGTAACGCCATGCTCGCGCTGCGCCCGGATGTCGAAT
This sequence comes from Dongia soli, assembly GCF_034044715.1. Lineage (NCBI taxonomy): Bacteria > Pseudomonadati > Pseudomonadota > Alphaproteobacteria > Rhodospirillales > Dongiaceae > Dongia > Dongia soli. Next base: position 1,030,213 of record NZ_JAXCLW010000002.1, read on the forward strand.
TGATCGTGGCGCTGGGGGGCGGCTCCGCCATTGACGTGGCCAAGGCCCTTGCGGTCGGCCGGGGCAGCCAGGCTCGGCTGCTCGCCGCTTTGCATGGGAATGCGTCTTCCGATGACGCTACAATATCGGCACTGAAACTGATCGCCGTGCCGACCACCTCCGGCACCGGCAGCGATGTCACCTGCTGGGCAACCTTGTGGGATCAGGAGAACAGCCGCAAGCTCTCGCTCGACCGGCCCGACCTGTTTCCCGAAGCCTCCTTCATCGATCCCGAACTGACGGTCGATCTGCCCTGGTCGATCACCCTGAGTTCTGGTCTCGATGCGCTTTCCCATGCATTGGAGAGCCTGTGGAACCACCACGCCACGCCGCTCTCGCGGCATCTCGCGGTGCTCGGCGCCCAGACGATCATCCGGACATTGCCGCGTTTGCGTCAGCAGCCGGAAGAGATCGCGTTGCGCACCGATCTGTCGCTGGCGGCACTCTATGCCGGCCTCGCCTTTTCCACCACGCGCACGGCGCTGGCCCATAGTCTCTCCTATCCTATCACCCTGCGCTTCGGCATCAGCCACGGCATCGCCTGTTCCTTCACCTTGCCGGCGGTGATGCAGGCGGCTTTAGGCAGCGATCCGCGTTGCGATGACGCGCTGCGGCAGATTTTCGGCGATCTCGCTTCGGCCCCGCGGCTGCTCGCGCGTTTTCTCGCCGATCTCGGGGTCAGCACCGATCCCGCCGCTTACGGCGTCGAAGGCGATATCTGGCAGGAGCTGATTGGCGAAGCCCTGGCCGGACCGCGCGGCCGCAACTTCATCGCCAGCGACCGGCCCGAGCATGTTGCCCAGGTACTCAGTCGGGCGCGACTGGCACAGCACGACATTGAAGGCGATCGATCGCAGATGACAGGAGGCCGATGATCATGGGCGCAGTCGCCATGCAACCGGACGCCATGCAGACAGCCGTGATGCATCCCGATATCTCCATCCGCAGTATCAGCAAGACCTTCGGCAATAACCGGCCGGTGCTGAACGGCATCAGCCTGGAGGTCACGCCGGGCGAGATGGTCGCCCTGATCGGCTCCTCGGGCTCGGGCAAGACCACCCTGCTGCGCCATATCGCGGGCCTGACAGCCGTCGATGCCGATGGCGGCGAGATCGAGGTGCGCGATCATGTGCTGCAGAAGGGCGGCAAGGTCATCCGCGATCGCGGCAAGCTCCGCGCCCGCATCGGCCTGGTTTTCCAGCAGCACAATCTGATCGATCGCTACAGCGTCCTGACCAATACACTGCTCGGCGCCATCGGCCGCACCCATTGCCTCGGCGGCTGGCTCTGCCGCTTCAATCGCGAGGACCAGGAGATCGCCCGCAACGCCTTGTCGCGCGTCGGCATGCTTGAACATGCCGACCGCCGCGCCGACCAGTTATCCGGCGGCCAGCAGCAGCGCGTCGCCATCGCCCGTACCTTGACGCAGCAGGCATCGATCATCCTGGCCGACGAACCGATTGCCTCGCTCGATCCGGCTTCCGCCGAACGGGTGATGCGGACCCTGTCGGAGATCAATGCCGTCGATAAGGTGACGATGGTCATCAGCCTGCACCAGATCGATTTTGCTTTGCGCTATTGCCAGCGTGTCGTGGCGATGAAGCAAGGCCACATCATTTTCGACGGGCCCCGCGACCAGTTCACGCGCCACAAGATCGTCGACGTCTATGGCAGCGATGCCGAAATGGGCCGCGTATGACCTGGCGCCCCACCCTGCAACGACTTCACTCCCCGCGATCTAGATGGAGAAAACCAGTGACGGGACTGACGATCAAGCGGCTCATCCTGAGCCTTGCCATCACCGGCATCAGCCTTGGCACTTCTTTCGGCACCGCTGCCGCACAGGATGCGCAGAAGCTGGAAAAGGATCCCGATGTCCTGAATTTCGGCATTATTTCCACTGAATCCTCGGAGAACCTGCGCGATCAATGGGAGCCCTTCCTGAAGGAAATGGAGCTGGCGACCGGCCTGCGCGTCAAGCCGTTCTTCTCGACCGACTATGCCGGCATCATCGAGGCGATGCGTTTCGCCAAAGTGCATATCGCCTGGATGGGCAACAAGGCTGCCATCGAAGCGGTGGACCGCGCCAATGCCGAAGTCTTCGCCAAGCTCACCCGCAAGGACGGCAGCGACGGTTATTACTCCTACATCCTCACCAATGCCGACAATAGTGGCGCCAATTCGCTGGGCGATATGTTCAAGCAATGCGGCACCGGCCTCAATTTCGGCATCGGCGATCCCAATTCCACCTCCGGCACGCTGGTGCCGACCTATTACGTCTTTGCCCAGAACAAGATCGATCCGCGCAGTTGCTTCAAGACGGTGCGTGCAGGCAGCCATGAAGCCAATTTCGCCGCCGTTGCCAATAAGCTGGTCGATTACGCCACCAATAACAGCGAAGAGCTGAACCGCGTGAAAGCCAATGATCCGGCACTGGCGAAGAAGGTCAAGGTCATCTGGACCTCGCCCGCCATTGCCAATGATCCGATCCTCTATCGCAGGGATCTGAGCCCCGATCTCAAGGACAAGATCCACGCCTTCTTCCTCAGCTTCGGCCACATCGGCACACCCAGCGAGATTGCCAAGGCGCGCGAGATCCTGGCCAAGATGAATGACGGCTATGGTCCCTTCACGGATTCCAACAACACCCAGCTTTACGAGACCAGGGAACTCAATCTCTTCACCAAGAAGCTGGCGGTGCAGAATGATGGCGGCCTCAGCGACAGCGAAAAATCAACCAAGCTCGCCGATCTCGACAAGCAGCTCGCCACCTTGAAGCTTCTGGAAACCCAAACACACTGAGGCTGCCATGATGAGCCAGGCCCGGGAAATGGGGGAAATCAGTCGGCAGGAGAATAACGTCGCGGAAAAGCGGCGTTGGCCGGTCTATTTCATTTGGGGCGCAGTCCTTGTCCTGCATGCCTGGGCCTGGCGCGGCACCGAAATGAATCCGGTGGCGCTGATCGAATATAGCGGCAACATGGCAAGCTTCGCCGCCGGCTTCTTCCCGCCCGATTTCCACAATCTGTCCCGCACCCTTCACGAAATGCTCATCACCTGCCAGATCGCCCTCTGGGGCACGACGCTGGCGGTCCTGACATCGGCACCACTAGCCTTTCTTACCGCCGGCAATGTGGCGCCCTGGTGGGTCGTCCAACCGGTGCGGCGATGCATGGATGCCTTGCGCGCGATCAACGAGATGGTCTTCGCCATGCTCTTCGTCGTGGCGGTGGGTCTTGGTCCCTTCGCCGGCGTTCTGGCTTTGTGGCTGCATACGACAGGCGTTTGCGTGAAGCTGTTCTCCGAAGCGGTCGAAACCGCCGATCCGCGGCCGGTGGAAGCGATCCGCATGGCCGGCGGCGGCTTCATCGCCCGGGCCTTGCATGGCCTGCTGCCCCAGGTCATGCCGCATTGGATCTCGCTCTCCCTCTATCGCTTCGAATCCAATGTGCGATCGGCGACGGTGATCGGCATCGTCGGCGCCGGCGGCGTCGGCGACCTCCTCTGGGAGTATATCCGCAGCTTCGATTACGGCCGCACCGCCGGCGTCATCGCCGTCATCGTCCTGGTCGTCTGCGCCATCGATGTCCTGTCACAGCAATTGCGCCGGCGCATCGTCTGACCGGCGGCGCTGCGCCAGCCGCTGTCGCACCGCGCCAACCTTTGCAACAACTCGCTTGTCACCCTCGGACTCGATCCGAGGGTTGTCCACCGGAGAGACTGATGCAAAGACACTCGTTCAGCGCCGGGTTCATCGTCCTCATCTGACATCCTACGGGGCCTCAACCGTGGACCCTTGGATCAAACCCGAGAGTGACAACCTTGTTTGTTGCGGGTGCCGTGCGACGAACTTCAACAGAGTCGATAGAAGCCTCGCTTAACCTATCGACAAGGTAAATTCGTTACGTTATAACATTACATATGAAAGATAGACTCAGCTCTTCCGGCCGCGCCTCGTTCGGCTCCCCTTTGATGCTCGGCGTTCGAGAGCGGCTTGCCGCTGCGGCCTTGTTGATCCTTGGGCTCTGGAGCGCAGTCGGCCTGGCTTTGGGATGGTGGGGTTGAGGCATGACACCAGATTCCAATCCCGCCGCGGCAGCTGTGCCGGCGCACGCGCCACCGATATCGGCGGGCCTCCTCACTTTCGACAATCTGACCATCGGCTATGACCGGCATCCGGCCGTCCATCATCTCTCCGGCAGTTTCCGCCCCGGCAGCCTGACGGCAATTGCCGGGCCGAACGGGGCCGGCAAGACCACCTTGCTGAAAACGGTTACCGGCCTGTTGCGGCCTATCCATGGCGAAGTGCGCTTAACGGCAATCTCCCGCCGTGACATCGCTTATCTGCCGCAACAGGCGGAGATCGATCGCAGCTTTCCGATCTCCGTCGCCGATGCGGTGGCGATGGGTCACTGGCGAAAGATCGGCGCCTTCGGCGGCATCACCGGGGCACTCATGCGCCAGACCCGCCTCGCCTTGAGCGCCGTTGGTCTGCAAGGCTTCGACAAGCGACCAGTGGGCAGCCTGTCGGTCGGTCAGTTTCAACGCATGCTGTTCGCCCGCCTGCTGCTGCAGGAAGCGAAGCTGATCATTCTCGACGAGCCCTTCGCCGCCATCGATGCCAAGACCACGAATGACCTGCTCGGCTTGGTCCTGCGCTGGCAAGGCGAAGGACGCACCGTCATCGCCGTCCTGCATGACCTGGAGCAGATCCGCGGCTTCTTTCCAGAAACGCTGTTGCTGGCGCGCGAGCCGATCGGCTGGGGGCCCACGGCGGAGATCCTGACCCCTGATAATCTGGGCAGGGCGCGCGCCATGATCGAGGCCTGGGACGAACAGGCGGAGTGGTGCCGCCGATGACTCACCTGCGCGATTTCCTCTTCGGCCCCTTCATCGACTTCGCCTTCATGCGCCAGGCCCTCGTCGCCTGCCTCGCTTTGGCGCTCGGTGCGGGTCCGGTCGGCGTTTTCCTCATTCTGCGGCGCATGAGCCTGGTGGGTGATGCCATGTCCCATGCGGTCCTGCCGGGTGCCGCCATCGGCTTCGTCATTGCAGGCCTGTCGCTGGTGGCGATGGGGATCGGCGGCTTGATCGCCGGCCTATTGGTGGCGCTACTCTCCGGCCTCATCTCGCGCTACACCGCTTTGCGCGAGGATGCCAGTTTCGCAGCTTTCTATCTCATGTCTCTCGCCCTCGGCGTGCTGATCGTCTCGACCCATGGCAGCAATGTCGATCTCATTCACGTGCTGTTCGGCACCATCCTGGCGGTCGACAAGGCTGCCTTGATCGTCATCGCCACGGTCACCAGCCTGACCATTCTCTGTTTCGCCGTGATCTACCGGCCCTTGGTGATGGAGTGCTTCGATCCCGGCTTCCTGCGCGCGGCGGGTCGTTGGGGCGCTATCTGCCATGGGATTTTCCTGGTCATGCTGGTTGCTAATCTGGTGACCGGTTTCCAGGCGCTTGGCACATTGATGTCGGTCGGCTTGATGATGCTGCCGGCCGCCGCCGCGAAATTCTGGGCGCGCGATGTCTGGTCGCTGATGCTGACGGCTGCCGCCATTGCTCTCGCCTCGGCCTATTGCGGCCTGCTGATCTCCTATCACGCCGGCATCGCTTCCGGTCCCGCCATCATCCTGGTCGCCGGCGGCACCTATCTCGTCTCCCTCCTCTTCGGCCGCGCCGACAGCCTGCGCAGCCGCTATCTCCGCAGCGCACATCTCACAGCCTGATTGAAAGGATCATCATGCGTCTCTCCTTCGGGTCGACATCCGTCGCCTTGGGGCTTCTGCTCCTCGCCCCTCCCGCCATGGCCGCCGACCAGCTGAAGGTCGTCACTAGCTTCACCATCCTGCAGGACATGGTGAAGGAGATCGGCAGCAATCATGTCGAGGCCAGCACCTTGGTCGGCACCGATAGCGATCCGCATGCCTTCGAACCGACGCCGAACGATGCCAAGAATCTGGCCGCTGCCGATCTCGTCATCGTCAGCGGACGCGGCCTGGAAGGCTGGATGGATCGACTGATCATGGCTTCCGGCTATAAGGGCCCGATCGTGATCGCCAGCACCGGCGTGCCGGAGCGCACGATGGTCGATGAAGAAGGCGAAGATAGTGGTGAACCCGGCAAGGTGATCCCCGATCCGCATGCCTGGAACAGCGTGCCCAATGGCAAGATCTATGCGACGAATATCATCGCCGCTTTGAGCAAGGCCGATCCTGCCGATGCCGCTTATTATCAAAAGGCCGGCGAGAAATATCTGCAGCAGTTGACCGATCTCGACAACTGGGTGCGCCAGGAATTCGCCACCATTCCGAAGGACGAGCGCAAACTCATCACCTCGCATGACGCGCTGGGTTATTTTGCCGATGCCTATGGCCTGCAATTCCTGGCGCCCGCCGGTCTCAGCACAGAAAGCGAGGCATCGGCCCAGGATGTCGCCAAGCTGATCCAGCAGATCAAGGCGGAAAAGATCAAAGCCGTCTTCGTCGAGAATTCCATGAACCAGTTACTGGTCAAACAGATTGCCGATGAAACCGGGGCGAAGATCGGCGGCACGCTCTATGTCGAATCGCTCTCCAAGGGCGATGGGCCGGCGCCGACCTATGTGAAGATGGTCCGGCACAATGTCACGTTGATGGTCGCGGCCCTGCACGGGCAATAAGCCGCGCCCCCACGCGGCGCCGTCGGAGGTCATATCGCCAGGCCTCGATCCTCGGCGTTGCCGCTTGGCGGTGGATCGGCCCATCATCCGATCCACCGCCATCCTATTCCGTCGCGAAGATACGGATGCCGGCCACTGACGCCTCTCTGTCTCGCTCCTGACCGGCTTCCCCAGCAGCGGCGTCATCACCATCATCGATGCGGCAACGGGTTGAAGACGTTAGAACGGCATGCCGAGGCAGCAAAACAAAGTGCCGTCGCCGGCCGCCTGCTGCTCAGCAAGATCAATCTTGCCGGCAAAACGCCGCCGCCGAGACTGAGGAATAAAGGCAGTCATCGCCGAGCTGCCTACGGGGGCCTTGTTTTCGATAGAATCAAGCTGCCTGGGCGCTCACCGCCTATGCGGGTCGATCCCGGCGGCCTCGGCCGAGACCGCCGCCAGCATGGCCGACATGCCGTCCACCGAAAGGAAGGCGTGCGGCGCCACGCCCTGTCCCGCCAGGATGTCGCGGGGTTCGCGATAAGCGATGCGGACCTGGCCTTCGGCTGTTTCATAGACCAAGGCGCGCAACGGCAGGTCGAGGCCCAGCGTCTGGTGCGCCTGCATCAGAGGCGTGCCGGCCTTAGCCCCGCCGAACGTCACCACCGTCGTGCGGCCAAGCGTAAGGCCTGCGCCCTGCGCATTGGCGGCATGGTCGACCATGCCGAACACCTCGACCTGCCTGTGCTTCACGCTGGCGACCAGCGCATTCAGCGTGTCCTCGAAAGGGCGGGAGGAAACGACGACGACCAAGCCTTCAGACATGTGTCACCTCATCGCAGCGGTGCAGGTGCCGGGATTGAGTCCGGCGACACCTCTTTGTCAATATCCAGCTCGCGAGGCTGCGTGCCAATTTACTGCCGCCTGGATTGCGCCATGGCAGCCAGCTACGCCTTTGCCGATGGCGGCGCGGCTATACTGTCTATAGTCCTTCGTACACTAGCTTTGTGAAGAATTTCGAATCGATCACAAATCTTCCCCATTTATCGTCGAAGGCCGCGGTCGGCCGCGCCGCTATGACATCATCCAGGGATTTCCCTTGTGACTTCAGTGCAACGACCTTATCGCGCACCGTGACCAGCATATCGCGAAATTCGATCAGTTGGGCGCGGTTGCCGACCGGCCCATGACCAGGAACCAGGATTGTTTTATCTGTGGAGCGTTCGATAGCCTTGTTGGCCCAGGCGATGGCCGAATTGACGCTGCCGCCGTCTTCGTTGTCGATGAACGGATAGTTCCCGTTCCAGAACGTGTCGCCGAGGGCCATTACATCGGCCTTTTCGAAATACACCAACACATCGCCGTCGGTATGGCCGGGGCCGAAATGCTCTACCTTTATGGAATCGCCCGCAAAGGCGAAGTCCCTCTCATTTTCCACGATGATCGTCGGGCGCGCGCCGGCCGGAACGGGAGCAAACGTCCAATTCCAATCATCGACGTGGGTGGTCTGAGAAAGATGCTTCAGCGTATTTCTCTGAGCAACGATTGTGGCGCCGGCTGCATGCATCCACTCGTTTCCGTCGGTATGATCCCAGTGCCAATGGGTGTTTACGACGTATTTCAGCGGTGATGGACCGATCTTATTGAGAGCCGCCTGCAACTTTTCTTCCGACGGCTTAATGCCGGCATCGACGAGGAACTTGCCCTCGCTTCCGGACAAAACCACGATGTTAGCCCCGGATCCCATCAGGACATTGATGTTGTCGCGCAAGGGCACGGTGACGATGTCGCCCTTGGCGCGCTCCAGATATCGCGTGCCAGCTCCGGTATGGAAATAGTCTCCTTTTACTGGCCCCGTGGCGGTTGCCGTGGCGACATATCCAAAAGCAAGAAAAGCTGAGCACAGGAATACGGCAGTCGATGGAATCCAAGGCAGGTCTATTGGCATGATCCGGATATCCTCCCCCGCACATATTAGTCAGCTGTGAAATAGGCTCGGCGCTGTCTCACGTAAAACGGAGTGTTTCGCGCTTAACCGCAATTAAGCAGTCTATTTCGCACCTTTGATGGTGACAAGATAGGCGACGATTGCATCGACGTCTTTGGCGTCGACGGGCGCCTTGTAGGTCATGCGCATCTTGTTGACCTCAGCCTGCCATTGCGCCTTCGATAGCGCCGGCTGATTAAGCACCATGCTGGCGGAGTGACAGGCGAGGCAATTATTGTTGGCCGCATCCGCACCGGGTCTGTCCGGGAACATGCTGTCGTCGTCGGGCAGATTTACATTGACGGACTTCAGCGCCAATTTGTCCTCTGCCTTAGCGTAGAACGGCGCAAGGACGATGCCCGCGACGAGTGCCGTCAACAGCATCCTGTGTAACATGCTTTCCTCTTCAGGCGACCACGACGGCGGTCTGCTCGATGACGTTGCGCATGAACCCAGCCGGGTTCCAATTGGGCGTGTCGGGTTGGGTCTCGCCGCTGCTGCTGGTGCAGCGGGCCATCAGTACCTGTCCTCCCGCGACCGGTGGGGTGAAGGAGATCTGCCATTGGCGGAAGCTGTACTTGCCTTCGTCCTTGCCAAGCTGCGCCGGCTGCCAGCTCTTGCCGCCATCGCTGGAGAAATCAACCCGCGATACGCCTGCATCGCCACCGAACGCGATGCCCCGCACCAGCGTCGGGGCACCAGCCCGCAGCGTGTCGCCCGCCTTGATGTTCGTGATGAAAGACCGCGGGACCAAGCGGCTAATCGGCACGGACTTGAAGCCGGTCTCTCCAGGCTTGACGCTCGCATGCGGTGTGTCCGGAATCGTGTAGGCGGTCTTCATCCAATAGTTCGTATCCGGCTGGTCCAGCACCTCGATGTCGTTGAGCATCTTGACCCAATAGGTCGAGTACCAGCCCGGCACGATAAGGCGGAGCGGGAAACCGTTGAGCAGCGGCAACTGCTCACCGCCCATCGCATAAGCGAGCATCACCTCGCCGTCGCGCGCATGATCGATGGCAAGCGACTTCATGTAGTCCGGTGCATCCGCGACGACCGGCTCGTCCATCCCCTTGAAGCGGACCTGGAGGGCGCCCGCCTTTACCCCGGCGCGGTCGAGCACGTCCTTCAGGCGGACGCCGGTCCAGCGTGCGTTTCCCATGGCGCCATGCGACCACTCTCCTCCGGGAACGCGCGGCTCGAAATAGCCGCGCGAGTTGCCGGAGCATTGATTGACCGCAACGAGTTCCACCTGCGGCAGGGCAAGAATCTCATCAAGGGAGAGCGACAGGCTCTTCTCGACGTGACCGTGCACCGCCAACCGGAAGGAACCGACGTCGATCTCCGTGGGAATGACCGCCCAGTGCCAGCGCACGAAAAACCGGTCGTTGGGTGTGAACACCGATTGATCGAACACGTCGAACGGCGTTTCGAGCAAAGGCGGGCGCGTGCGCTGAAGAATGAGCGCACCCTTTTCAGGAAAGGCCGTGGTAATCGGTCGTTCCTCCGGGCCCCCTGGCAGAGGAAGTTTGATCATCGCGTCGGCGAAAGCGGGCGCTGAGGCCAGCGCCAGAGTGGCAGCCCCGGCTCCTCCAAGAAACTGCCGCCGCGATGCGAGAGCGCGAAAGCAGAGCATCTTGTTCATGGCCGCATCTCCGACATAGCTCGAACTCCAAGCGGAAGGTACGCCATCTCTGGAGAAACCTCAATCTGACCATGAAAGCGATCGAAGCGATGAAAAGATGGAGGAGATATGATCGGCCCCAAGGTGGTTGCCTTCGATGGCGTGTTCGTCACCGTGCTGGATTGAACCCGAACTACATGGATCGCCTGTTCGAGGCCTTCTACACGACCCCGCCTAACGCCATGCGATATCGCCGCGTTTGAAATGTGGCCGCGCACCAGACTGGCAAGGGCTAGAGACTGGCAAGGGCTAAGCATGTAAATCGTTAAAATGATAAATAAATACCGACCCAAATAACGGCAAAGCGGCTTTCGTGTACAGAAACATTAACCTGGGGCGGTAATCGCCATAGTTGCAATCTTTCGTTAATCCTTGGCGGCTAACTCTAAACTCCGGCGTACAGTGTCGCCGGTGCCGAACATGATTTCGGGAAGCCGACCCACTGTGATCTTGAGCGATACGGGCTGGGGCCGGTCGACACGATGCATCATGTCACGACGTTTCACGATCCGACCTTGGTCGCCATCTCCGTCCTGATCGCGATCTGCGCCTCGTTCACCTCTCTACAGCTTGCCGAACGCATGGTTGCTTATCGGGAAAATGTTCGGCTGGCCTGGCTCTGCGCTGCCGCGATTGCCCTGGGCGGCGGCATCTGGGCGATGCATTTCGTCGGCATGATGGCTTTTCACAGCTCCGCGGGCATACTTTACGACGTCCAACTGACCCTCGGCTCCCTGCTCCTGGCCATTATTGCCGCCGGCATCAGCTATCGCATCGTGGTCAGCAATCCGGCGAGTTTCTGGCGACTTGGCATCGGTGGCGTGATCGCCGGATTTGGCGTCGCCGGCATGCATTACACCGGGATGGCGGCGATGATCACCACCAGCCGCATCCTCTACAATCCGTTGCTGGTCGGCTTATCGATCCTGATCGCCATGGCCGCTGCCACCGCCGCCCTCTGGCTCAGTTTCAATCTGCACGCCCTGTGGCACCGTGCAGTTGCGTCGCTGATCATGGCGGTGGCGATTGCCGGCATGCATTATACCGGCATGGCGGCGCTGACGATGACCGCGACGGACCGGGCGCCGCTTGCAATCGGCAGCGGTCTCGATCAGCCGATGCTGGCCGTGGTGATCACGTCCACCAGCCTGCTGATCCTGGTCTTTGGGCTGGGCAGTTCGATGTTTGACCGGCGCATGGCCGATCAGGTGGCGCAGAAGGCACTGATTCGCCAGCGCAGCGAAAGACGGCACCGCTCGTTGCTGCGCAACAGCACCGATATTATCCTGGTCCTCGATGGGGAAAACTGCATCCGCTACGACACGCCAGCGGCCGAGCGGATTCTCGGCTATCGCTCCGAGGTGTTGACCGGGCAGTCTTTCCTTGGCTTCGTCGACCCCCTGCATCAGGGCGATCTGCGCGAACAGCTCGCCAATCTTCGGCGCGGCGACAAAATCCAATGCGAGATTCCCATCGCCGATGCCGGCAGTAACCGGAAATGGCTGGAACTAACCGGCATCGATCTGACCGCCGATCCGGATGTCAACGGAATCGTGCTGAACCTGCATGACATCACCGACCGACGCCGGATCGCAGCCGAGCTGACTGCCGCAAAGGAAAAGGCGGAAACCGCCGACCAAAGCAAATCCGCTTTCCTGAAGAATATCAGTCATGAATTGCGCACACCGCTGAACGCCATCATCGGTTTTTCCGACCTGCTGGTGCAGCAGCCCTTCGGATCGCTGGGCGATCCGCAATATGTCGGCTTCGCGCGGGACATCAATGCCGGCGGCAAAAAGCTGTTGAGCGTCATCAATACGATCATCGACTTCACCAAGGCGGAAAGCGGGGACCATCGGGTTGAAAGCACATTGCTGGATCCGATCACCGAGATCCGCCTGTGCCTCCGCCTGGAAGAGGAAACCATCCAGGGCAAGACGCTGAGCATATTGATCGAACCGGAAATGGCGCCGCTCGCCCTCTTCGCCGACCGGCGCAAGCTCCGCCAGGTCCTGTTGGCGGTCCTTTCCAATGCCACAAAATTCGCGCCCGATAACGGCAAGATCGCCATCACGATCGAGAAAGAGCCGGATGGCGGCTGCACGATCGGCATCCAGGATAATGGCATCGGCATGACCGAGGCGGAAATCGCTATCGCTTTGCAGCCTTTCGCCCAGGTCGATAACAGCCTATCACGACGCCATGAGGGAACCGGCCTTGGTCTGCCCATGAGCCGCGCGCTGATGGAGCTGCATGGCGGACATTTGACAATCCAGAGCGGCCGCGGCGTCGGCACGCTGGTCCATCTGTTTTTCCCTGCCGAACGGGTGCGTGCGCCACTGCCCGTGACGCAACCCGTCGCCCTTATTGTCAATCAAGCCGCGTCGGGTTGACGGCCGGTTATTCGGCGGCCTTCGGTTGCTGGAACTGCAATTCCGCCAGGCGGGCATAGAGGCCGCCCTGCTTGATCAGTTCCGCATGGCTGCCGATGGCATCGATACGGCCATGGTCCATGACCACGATCCGGTCGGCCTTCAGCACTGTTGCCAGGCGGTGCGCGATAATGATGGTGCTGCGGTCGCGCATGATGTCGTCCAGCGCCCGTTGCACGACCAGCTCGGATTCGGCATCCAGTGCGCTGGTCGCTTCGTCGAGCAACAGCAATGAAGGATTGCGCAAAAGAGCGCGGGCGATGGCGATGCGCTGTCGCTGGCCTCCAGACAAGCGCAGACCGCGCTCGCCTAAATAAGTGTCGAAATCCTCCGGCAAGCGTTCGATGAATTCGGTTGCATAAGCGGCATCGGCGGCGGCGCGGACCTCGGCATCGCTGGCGTCGGGGCGGCCGTAACGGATATTTTCCCAGGCGTTCATGCCGAAAATCACCGGTTCCTGGGGCACCAGGCCGATCGCCCGGCGCAGTACGCCGGGATCCAAATCGCGCAGATCGCGACCATCGAAGGTGATGGTGCCAGCGGCCGGATCGTAGAAGCGCAGCAGCAACTGGAACATGGTCGACTTGCCGGCGCCGGAGGGCCCGACCAGCGCCACGGTTTCGCCCGGGGCCACCGAAAGGGAGAAATTGTCGAGCGCTGCCGTCTCAGGCCGCGACGGATAATGGAAGGTGACATTGTCAAAAGCGACGGCGCCGCGCGACGGCTGCATCAGGGGCTTCGGATTGGCTGGCGCGGCAATCGTCGGCTTGGTCGCCAATAATTCGAGGATGCGTTCCATCGCGCCGGCGGCGCGCTGCAGATCGCCAACGACCTCGCTGATCGAGCCGGCTGAGCCCGCCACTACCACGGCGTAGAAGACGAAAGCCGAGAGATCGCCGGCCGACATGCGTCCAGCCACCACATCCATCCCGCCGATACCGAGCACGGCGCTGATCGACCCGAAGACCAGGAGGATGACGATGGCCGTCAGCAGCGCCCGCGCCCGCACGCGGGAAACGGCCGCCCGGAAGGAATCTTCATTGCGGCTGCCGAAACGCTGGCGCTCGTAATCCTCATGGGCGAAGGCCTGAACCGTGCCGATGGCATAAAGCGCCTCGCTGGCCTCGGCACTGACGTCCGCCACCTTATCCTGGGACAAGCGGGAAAGACCGCGCACCTTCCGCCCGAAGAAGATGATCGGCACGATGACGATTGGCACGACCAGGAAGACCAGTCCGGTCAGTTTCGGGCTGGTGATAAACAGCAGGACCGCCCCGCCGAACAGCATCAGCGTGTTGCGCAGAGCGACCGAGATCGAGGATCCGACCACCGCCTGCAGCAAGGTGGTGTCTGTCGTCATGCGCGACAGCACCTCGCCCGTTCGGGTCGACTCGAAAAAACCGGGATCAAGGTTCAGCAGATGATTGAACATGGCACGGCGGATATCCGCGACGACCCGCTCTCCTACCCAGGAGACGAGATAGAAACGCGCATAGGTGCCGAGGGCCAGCAAAGCAGCGACGCCGAACAGCACCAGGACCGAATGTTCCAGCAGCGTCTGGTCACCGCCGCCGAAGCCGCGATCGATCAGATGCCGCAAGCCCTGGCCGAGCGCCAGCATGGTGCCGGCGGTAACGATCAGGGCGATGGTGGCGCCCAGCACCTGCCAGCGATAGGGCATGGTGAAGCGCACCAAATGGCTGAGTTGGCGCAGATTGCGCGATTTCGGGCGGTCGATCTGGCGGGCGTCGCGGATATTGGCCATGTCGTGGGGTCAGTCCTCGAGGTCGACGTCGCCGCCGGTGATTTCGCTGAGCTCGGCCGTCAGCAAGCCGTGTAAATTGTCCGGCCCCTCACCGGCCGACCGCGTGGAACGCCACAAGCCAGCACCTTCATCCCAGGCATAATGCCAGGCACCGCTGACTGGTGAGGACAACCAGATTTCCCGGTTCGGCCCGTGCTTATTCAGGAGATAGGTCCGGCCGTCGGACAGTCTGAGGGTCAGGATGCCGCCCTCGTAATCTGCGTCGATCAGATCGCCCAGTTCCTCGTCGATCCTGTCGAACAGGTCCTCCAGCACCGCCGAAGCCTGCCGCTCGAACGTCCCTTGATCCATCGTCCTCTTCCGCTTATCCGGCTCTTCCGGCAGGTCCAGCCCCGCCGGCGCCGATTTCGACAGGACCACTGCATAGACATCTTGCGTTTGCCTTGCAATCGCCGAAGAAATTTACGGCGACAAGCCCTAGCAAGCACCAAAACGACCGGGATACCGCGCAACCGGTCGATCTACTTCCAAAGTTTGCGCGGAGAAGCCTTTCAACTCAATAAGTTAAATATCAGAGGGACGAACGGCCACAGCCGTCCCAGGAAACTTCCCCGTTTTCCCGCAAGGACTTGCGCCCTGAGATGGGCTTGGGTATAACCCGCCCCGAGATTCGAGGAGTTCTATCATGAAGTCGAACATTCATCCCGATTACCACGAAATCAACGTGGTCATGACCGACGGCACGAAATACGTGACCCGCTCGACCTGGGGCAAGCCCGGCGACACCATGACGCTGGACATCGACCCGAAGTCGCATCCCGCCTGGACGGGCGTGCATCGCCTGCTCGATACGGGTGGTCAGTTGGCCAAGTTCAACAAGCGCTTCCAGGGCCTGTCCCTCAAGAAGTAAGCTTGATCGATCAGAAGCGGCGAAAGCCGATCGATACAGCCGCCCCTCACCGGGCGGCTGTTTGCTATTGCGCTTCCCGTTGCAACTGGGGGTTCGCGACCGTTCGCCTTGTAAATAACTCAATGGTTGTGTATCGTAACGATATACATCTATTGAGAGTGACAAAGCATGAACCGTCGTCTGTGGCAGATCGCACTCCTTTTGGGTGTTTCGCTCGTCTTAGTCGGCTGCACCTTCCGCGATTATCATGCAGAGAGATCCCGGGCAGCCTTGGAGAATATCTCCAACAAGCCGATCGCCGAGGCGATCAGATATTTGGGACCGCCGGACAGCACGATCACCGTTTCCGGCAAGACCTATTACTCGTGGAAGCATGACGACGGCTACACGACCCATGACTCGACGCCCGAATATGTGCCACTGACCTGCAAGCTCTCGCTGCGTGTGGGGCCGGACGATATCGTCGAAACGGCCGTCTTTCGCGGCAATCGGGGCGCCTGCGCCTTTTTCCTGGATTACCTACCGTAACAGGGCCGGAAGCTTCGTAGGGTGGCGCTCGCCGTGGCTCAATGCAGCTTGGGGCGTTCGCCGCTCACCCTGCCCTGCGGTTCCATCTCTGCCGCGCGGGCCGCTTGGATATCGAGGCGTGAAACCCGCTGATAGAGCGAGAGACTGCGCTGCAACAAACGACGCAGCTCATCCGGCAGATCCGGGTCTTCGTCGCTGATATCCTTGTTGCAGAGCGTATGGCCACCGAGGCGCCGCTCCGGCCGGGTCGCTTCCCACAAGGTCATTTCGCCGACATGCACGGCACGATGGGTCAAAAGCCAGGCCAAGACTTGGGTCAATCGGGCGACCAGCCGCATGGTCTCCATGCTGCTGACCAGGCCATGTTCTACAGGTCGGGATTTCGTTTCGCTTTCGGCGCGATCGATGAGGTAACGGCGCGACTCTGCCAGAAGAGCCATCGTTTCCATCATCGTCCGATCGAAAAATTCTACGGTCGCCATGCCCGTTCGTACCGATCCGGTTATCCCCGACGCCCCAGCCTAGGCCGAAACCCGACCACCCCGCATCACTAATACGTGTTAGCTCTTAACAAAAATTTGCCAGCCGGCGTGGCAGCGCTTTTCGCACGATATTTGCTCAAAATTTGATCGATAAGTTGCAAAGTTTCGCGCCGCCCTCCTGGCGAAATCGAACCCAACCAAGCGCTTGGACTCCCCCTTGAAACGGCGATCACTGCTGACCATCTGCACTCATGCCGGATGACCATGATGGTGCCGGCAACTAATCGAGGCAGACCATTTGGTGGCCTCATCTATCAACCATGTTGCTCAATGGAGAATGTGGCATGCGTAACTTCGACCTTACTCCCCTTTTCCGTTCCTCTGTCGGTTTCGATCGCCTTTCGCGCGTGATGGATAGTGCGTTGCGTATCGATGAATCGGCTCTTTCCTATCCGCCCTACAATATCGAGCGGACGGGCGAAGATACCTATCGCATCACCATGGCGGTCGCCGGTTTCTCTGATGCCGAGCTGACTGTGACTGCGCAGGAAAATTCGCTGTTGATCGTCGGCAAGCCGGCGAAGGAAGAAAAGGAACGCAGCTTCCTTTATCGTGGTATCGCCGGGCGCGCGTTCGAACGGCGTTTCGAACTGGCTGACCATATCCGCGTTGCGGGCGCCAGCCTGAACAACGGCCTGCTGCATGTGGAATTGGTTCGCGAAATTCCCGAGGCAATGAAGCCCCGGACCATCGCGATCACCAATGCCTCGCAGGACACTCCGAAGGCGCTCGACAAGGCCGCCTAAAAGCGGCCTGGTTATCGGACGACCCGATACAGTCGCCTGATTGATCGGCCCCATTATGGCTGATCACGTCTGATGCATGCCGGCCGGATAGCCTGCTATTCGGCCGGCAGTGTTTTGAATTAACGAATTCCGGCGACGAATCTCGACATAAGACATGGTCAAAATACGGAAGGCCGCTCGACCGGTTACGCCGGCGGCGGCCTTCTCTTTTATAAGCCTCAACCTGTCTAACTTGCCCTCAGGCTACAGAAAATTACGAGTGACTGTTTTTGGCGTCAAGCGGCAAAAAAATCCGCGCAAGCGACAAGCTGCATTCTTTATGCAACTTTTTGATACAGGCATGTGTGAAGATTGAGAAAATTTGGTCACCGAACTGTCAATAAAAAGCCGCCGAAACGATCCGGCGGCAAGTTAGACAGGGAGGCATGAAACTGGACCAACGGAACGGGCCCAGAGAGGAAAGATGCATTAACCATCTTTCCGAAGGCATATTAACACAGCGAGATGAACAGAGTGTTAATTCCGATGGTTTTTTTGCCTTTGCAGACCAGGTTCCTGGTTTTGCCATGGAAATCCGGCAATTTACAGGAACATATTGCTCAGCCATTCTTGAACAAGCCGGACGCCGCCGAGAGATGCGCCTTCTTGGCGGCGATTTTTTCTTCGACTCGCGTGATTTCCGCTTTCATTTCGGCAATGTAGCTTTCCAACTCCTCGACCGATAACGGGTCCAAATTGCGTAGCTGGGGTTTCTTCTTGCGTGGCTCCAGATCGTCCAAATCCATTCCCGCCTCCTCGACTCGATACATTTTAACTGTCGGTTGATCGGAGTTCAAAGTGATGCGGAAATCGACTAGACCAATCTCATCCCGTCCCGTTTAACCGAGGAGCGCGCCGTGACACTGCCCAGCCAGATGACTGCCATCGAAATCACGAAAGCCGGCGAGCCTGAGGTTCTTCAACCCGTTGCCCGGGCGGTGCCGATCCCGCAATCCGGCGAAGTCCTGATCAAGGTCGCGGCGGCCGGGATCAATCGCCCGGACGTCCTGCAGCGCCAGGGCAGCTATGCGCCACCTCCGGGTGCCTCGGATCTTCCGGGGCTGGAAGTGGCCGGCACGATCGTCGCCCTCGCTAGTGATCAGGCCAGCAGCAATGGCGCGACATGGAAGGTGGGCGATCAGGTCATGGCGCTGACACCGGGGGGCGGCTATGCCGAATACTGCGTTACCCCGGCTGCGCATTGCCTGCGCGTTCCGACGGGACTCGATATGGCGGCGGCGGCGGCCATCCCAGAGACTTTCTTTACGGTCTGGACCAACGTCTTCGAGCGGGCACGGCTTCAGTCCGGCGAGACTTTCCTGGTACATGGCGGTTCTTCCGGGATCGGGACGACCGCAATCCAGCTGGCGCATCAGTTCGGGGCCCGGGTCTTCACGACCGCCGGGAGTGACGATAAATGCCGCAGCTGCAAAGAATTAGGAGCTGATATTGCAATCAATTATAAAAGTGCGGACTTTGTCGAGGTGATCAAGAAAGAAACCGGCGGCGCGGGGATCGATGTGATTCTCGATATGGTAGGTGGCGATTACATCCCGCGAAACCTGAAATCCCTGGCGGTTGACGGGCGCTTGGTCCAGATCGCCTTTCTGCAAGGCAGCTCGGCCGAGATCAATCTGGCGCCGCTCATGGTCAAGCGCCAGACCATCACCGGGTCGACCCTGCGGCCCCGCTCCGTGGCGGATAAAGCGAAAATCGCCGCCGCCCTGTCCGAGAAGGTGCTGCCCCTGATCGATGCCGGCAAAGTGCGGCCGATCCTCTATAAGACCTTCCCCCTCCGCGAGGCTGCCGCGGCCCATCGGCTGATGGAAACCAGCGCCCATACCGGCAAAATCGTGTTAACTGTCTGACTGCGGAATCGCCGTTCGAATGCATAATCTCTTGCTTTAATTACAAGAGATTAGCCCTATATAAAGAGCTGAGGCGGCAGCATCCCATCGGGCTCTAAGTGATTGCCCGATTGGAACTTTCTCTTTGCAGGGAAAGGCCATTGATGGTAATTGGCGGGTGACTTTCGAGCAGGTTTCTCGATTACCGGCCGCCGGGTGCGCGCCGGCATTTTTATCGATTAGAGGATGGCCGAGGCAAGCCTTGGCCCGACTGCGGGGTGAGCCGAGCGCGGCTCCCCGCGGCCGAGAAGGAGGAATTCATGGCGCAACTTCTGATGCCGAAAGCCACGGCGGTATGGCTGGTGGAAAACACCGCTCTGACCTTCGAGCAGATCGGGGCCTTCTGCAATTTGCATCCGCTCGAAGTCCAGGGGATCGCCGATGGCGAAGTCGCGGTCGGCATCGTCGGCCTTGACCCGACCAGCAATGGCCAGTTGACCAAGGAAGAGATCGCCCGCTGCGAGGCGGACCCGGCAGGACGCCTCAACCTCGCGCGGGCCAGCATCCCCTTGCCCGTCACCCGGACCAAGGGGCCCCGCTACACGCCGATTTCCAAGCGGCAGGACAAGCCCGACGCCGTCGCCTGGCTGGTGCGCCACCACCCGGAACTGAGCGATGCGCAGATTTCCCGCTTGATCGGCACCACCAAGCAAACCATCGCGGCGGTGCGCGACCGCAGCCACTGGAACTCGGCCAATCTCCGGCCGCGCGATCCGGTGTTGCTGGGTCTCTGCTCGCAGACCGATCTGAACGCCGCGATCATCAAGGCGCGGAAGGCCGCCGGCAAGCCCGCGACCCTGGATCCGCTGCCGCCGGAAGACGACCACCACGTTCATCAGGAAGATGAGCACAGCACGAGCCGCCTGCCCGGCGGGTTCGATGTCAGCTTTTTGACCAACAAGAACTGAAGTTGGTGGCGCTCGCCGCAAGCGGCCGAGAACGCGCCTCCCTCTTTCAAAGATGAAATCAGCCACCGGACCGAAATCCGGTGGCTGATTTTTTAGCTTCAAGAAGAGAGCTAAGCCAATTGCTGGGCATTCAGCACTTCGGCATTGGTGAAGACGGTGACGGAATCGGCGCCATTGGTGAATGTATGTGCCGTGAGCCCGGCGACCGAAATGCCGGCGGCCACGGCCGTCGGTCCCAAGGTCGAATTCGCCGCCGCTGCACTCCAGCCGCCGGTGAGATCGACATTGAGGCGATCGGTACCGGTGCCGAGATCGGCCACGAATTGGTTATCGGCGGTATCGGAGAGAACATCGTTGAGGCTGAGCGTCACCGTGTCATTACTGCTGCCCGTCAGCACCCGCTCAACATTTACAAAGCCAGCGCCACGCATATCGAACGTGTCCGAGGTCGACCGGGCGGCGTCCACTGTGTCGAAGCCAACACCGCCATCGAAGGTATCGGCATTGTCCCATTTCAGCGTATCGTGGCCATCATCGCCGAAAAGCTGATCGATCCCCGCGCCGCCGGTCAGCGTATCATTGCCGCCACCGCCATGGAGCGTGTCGTCGCCATTATTGCCCTCCAGCGTATTGGCCGCCGCATTGCCCGTGATGGAATCCTTGAAGGCCGAACCGAGGACGGTTTCGATATCGATCAGCGTGTCATTGCCGTCGCCCGTCGCGGTTCCGGCGAGCAGATCGACTGTCACAGCAGCGGCGGCGCTATAATCAACCTTGTCGACACTCGACCCGCCATCCATGTGGTCGTCACCTAATCCGCCGATCAGGGTATCGCCGCTGCCGCCACCGAGAAGCGTGTCGTTGCCGTCGCCGCCCTCCAGCCTGTCCTGCCAGCCAGCACCATCGAGATGGTCATTTCCCTCACCACCTCTCAAAGTGTCATCCCCATTGTCGCCGACGACCTGATCATCAAGCTTGCCGCCATTGACGATGTCATTGCCTTCACCGCCCCGGAAGATCTGCAGTGGATCGAAGCCGGCCGCCGCCGCCGCTGCGGCATCGGTTGCCAGGGTTACCGTATCGTCGCCGGCTAGGCCGTTATATTGCGAGCCCGCCTGATAACTGCCGGCCGTGATCTGGTTGAAATTCACCGTGTCATTGCCTGCGGTGAAAAGCGGTCCTGTCGGTGCGGACAGAATTTGCACCGTCTCGGCATTGCTGAAAATCGTGACCGTATCAGTTCCGTTGGTGAAGGTGCGGGCCGTCATGCCGGAAACGGAGATGCCAGCAGCTACACCGGTCGGGCCCAGGGTTGAATTAGTCGTCGTCGCCGTCCAACCGCCGGCCGGGTCGATGTTCAACGTATCTGCCGCATTGCCGAGATCGACGACGAATTGGTGGTCTGCGGTCTGCGTCAACACTTTGCTGAGGCTGAGCGTCACCGTATCGGTCCCGTCCCCAGTGAGGATGCGTTCCAAATTTGCAAAGCCGGTGCCACGCAGATCGATCGTGTCGCTGCTGGACAAATTGGCATCGAGCGTATCGAAACCCGCACCACCATCGACGCTGTCAGCACTGTCCCATTTCAGGGTGTCATGGCCGGTATCGCCGAAAAGCTGATCGGTGCCACTGCCACCGGTCAATGTGTCATTGGCATCGCCACCGCGCAGAACATCATTGGCGCTGCCGCCATTGATCGTATCGTTTCCACCATCGCCATTGATCTGATCCGCCAGGCCGCCGCCGGTGATATTGTCCGTGCCGTCGCCGCCATGGAAAATCTGCGCCGGATCATAGCCGGCGGCGGTGGCCGCTGCGGCACTTGTCGGCAAGGTCACCGTGTCATTTCCGCCGAGCGCGTCATATTGCGTGCCAGCGAGATAGCTGCCGGCCGTGACCTGCGCGAAATTCACGCTGTCATTGCCGCTGGTGAATAAAGGCTGCGGCTGCTGTGATCCCGTGTCCCCCAACTTGATTTCGAAGAGCTGTCCATCCATGAACTGGTCGGTGGCGTAATCGGCGACCCAAAGGGACATGATTGACGGATCGTCATGCGTGTCGCTGCTGGGCGCCAGGACCAATCCCTTCGGCTTGACGCCGACACCACTGTTTACATTCCTGACGTCATCGAGCAGCGTAAGCCTGTCGAGGACGGTCTGGCCGTCCCGGGAGAGCACCAATATGTCATCGGATCGATGGCCGCAGACGTAAAACACGTTGCGGACTGGATCATAGGTAAAGCCTTCGGGATCACCGACGGCTAATGGCATTTGGATCCTGTTGATCACCGTGCCCGTCGTGGTCACTTCGACGATGGTACGGGGATGCAGGGTGCTCTGCTCGCCTTCGGACAGCAGAAGATGTCCGGTTACCGGATCGAAAACGATGTCCTCGACATCGTCCAATTCGATCGTCCTGGTCGAAAAGGACGAAATCAACACGCTGGGATTGCTGGGATTGACTTCAAAAACTTTACGGGCGCTATCGTCGCTGATGAAAAGGTGCCCGTTGAGGGGATTATAGGTGACACCGGTCGGCTCGGAACAGAAAGCGCGGAGACTGGCGGCGTGGTCGAAAGCACCTGTTTCCGACAGGAAAAATAGATTCTGCTGGCGGAAAAACGGCGACTCGTCGATTTCGGAATCCGACACCAGAAGCTGCCCTGTGCCCGGCGTCGCACCCGGTATCCAGGCCATACCGGCTGGATTGGCTGATGGAACAGCCCATTTGGTCGTATCGATGGTCTGAACGATCGAGGGGTCGAACGAGGGTGTCGCGAGGGCTGTTACGGTTGCCCCCGGTTGGGGTGCTGCGAGAGCGGCCAGGGTGGTGGTGTCGGTCTCACTGGAGCCGGCGCTGGGGGCGGTATTTTGCGCCCGTCCAGTTCCTTCATCGCCAAGATTGCCTCGATTAGCCGGTAGCAGGTCATCATCGGAGGCGGCATCTGCCAATTCGGCGCGCTTTTGCATGGCTGAAATAGACAAAGCCGGCGCACGCGCATGTGGATTTTCCGGGGGTGGCGAATTCGGCGCTGCAGCAAGCGAGGAGACTTTTGCCGCCTCGCTCTCGCTACCGGCCTCGCTGCCCGCGGCCTCGTGGCGGGCGGGCGGAGACGAGCGGACCGAAGCATGTGATATTTCTTCCTGGTCGTCCTTCTGCGGCGGCGGCACAGCCGCACCAGTCGTCTCCGGCGTGTCGTGCACCAATCCCCACATCTGTCCTAATCCAGCGCGGGGTTTGCTGTTATTTGCCGCTGTCATGTCGCTACCTCCTTTTCGAGAGAGCTGCGCAGCGGCGATGTGAGACCAATCGACCGTCGCTTGGAAACGCTCGCTGCAGCTGATGCCGGCGAAGGGGCGCGCGTTCGATCGTCTTCGCGCTTACTGGCGAAGAAAGGTCGGTGACAGCCAAAATGCCGTAAAGTTCCAAGCGCTATCCTTGCACGGATCAGCCGGCAGAATCGCCAGGAGTGGCGGCGGTGTCATCATCGAGACGGATGATGCGAAGAGATTTGATGCGCCTAAAGCGACCGGCTCCCTTCGCTTAGCCCTGGTCATTAACCCTGGTCACCAGCCACTATTTTCGATCTCCCACTATCATTCTTATTGCGCTGCAGGTGCATAGGCAGCGCCGAGCTGGCGTGCTACCAGGCGGGCATAAAGCCCCGCTTTGCTCATGAGGGCGATATGGGTGCCGATTTCGGCCACCCGGCCGCCATCAAGCACGATGATCAGATCGGCATCGCGAACGGTCGAGAGACGATGGGCGATAATGACTGTTGTCCGATCGGTTTGGAGTAGCGCCAGCGCCTGCCGCACCGCTTGTTCATTCACCGCATCGAGATGCGATGTCGCCTCGTCGAGGATGAGCACTGGCGCGTCTTTCAGGAAGGCGCGGGCAATGGCGACACGCTGGCGCTGTCCGCCGGAGAGACCAGTACCGCGCTCACCCACCTGGGTATCGAGTCCGTCCGGCAGCACTTGCACCAAATCGGTCAGCGAGGCATGAGCGATTGCCGCCTGCAACTCTGCCTCGCTCGCATCCGGCCGCGCGATCATGATGTTGTGCCGCAGGCTGTCATTGAAGAGATAGGTGTCCTGCGCCACGAGGGCCATGCGGTGGCGCAGATCGTCCAAGCGATAATCGCGCAGATCGGCGCCGTCCAGGGTGATGCGGCCGTCATCCGGATCCCAGAAACGCATTAGTAATTGCGCTATGGTCGTCTTGCCGGCACCCGAGGTTCCGACCAGCGCGGCGGTGCTACCTGCCGGAATCGTCACGCTGACCTCATGCAAGGCGGCCCGCGCCTGCCCTGGATAGGCGAAGGTGACCTGCTCCAGGGACAAGGTCGGCGCGGTTTTCCGACCGGTGCCAGTGCTGCTCATCGACTGCCCTGTTTGCTGGCCGTCCCGCACCGTCACCGGCTCGTTGAGCAGACCATAGATGCGCCGCGTCGCACCCAAGGTATCGGCGAGCTGGCGGCCGACCTGGGCAATTTCCGAGACCGGCAAGAAGGCCGCCATGGCGAGCAGGGTAAGCAGCGGCAGCCAGGCGGCATCGATCCCGCCTTGCGTGGACACGATCGCGCCGGTCACCACCACCGCCAGGCCTCCAAGACCCGTGAAGATTTCCAACAGGCTCGATTGCAGTGTGAGATCGCGGAAAAAAGGCAGGCGCAGGGCGATATGCCGGTCGGAGAGATCATCCAGCTTCCGGCCGTGGGCCGCTTCTTGCTGGAAGGTGACGATCTCGCCAAGCCCTTGCACACAATCCACCGCCACGGCGCCGAATTCACCTGCGGCTTCCCGTGCCGCCGAACCCAGGCGGTCGGTGCGCTTGCGCATCAGGAACGGACAAAGGCCGACCAGCAGTAGGAACGGTACCAGTGCGAGCGCAATCCACGGGCTCGCCACTGCCAGCACCGCCAGCACCACGGCCGGTACCAGGATGGCAACGAAAGCCGGCGCCACGGTATGGGCGAAGAAATACTCCACCAGCTCGATATCATTGGTGACAAGCGCCATCAGATCGCCGGTGCGACGCCGGACCAGATAGGCCGGCGCCAGGTCGTCGAGCTTGCGGAAGACCGCGATACGCATTTCCGCCAGCAGCCGGAAGGCCATGTCATGGGCGACCCAGGATTCCAGCCAATGCACCGCGCCGGATAAGGGCGCCAGCACAGCCAAGGCCCACAGCCAGGACGCATAATCCAGCCCGTTCTTCAAATCATAAACCACGAACGCACTGCAGACGCCGATGCCTATGAAGGCAATGACCCGTAGCACGCCGAAGATAAAGGTCAGGGCCAGCTTGCCCTTCCAGGGCATCGCCAGTTTCATCAGGGCGCCGGTGAGCTGCCACCAATTGAGGCCATCAGCCTTGAGGATGCCCTCGGTCACCTGCTTGATGCCGCCAGCGAGCAGCGCACTCTCGCCGCCAGCGGGGGCCGTGGGTTCGTCGGGCATCGCTTCAGCGACGGCATCGCCGGAGCGTACCTGCCCCGCCATCAATCGGGCATAGACGCCGCCGGCTTGCAACAGCGTTTCATGCCGGCCGCTTTCCACGACACGCCCGCCATCCAGCACCAGGATCCGGTGGCAATCGATGATGCTGGACAGGCGATGGGCGAGGACCAGCGTGGTGCGTCCCTGCATCAGCCGGTCCAAAGCCTGCTGGATCACCGCTTCATTCTCGGCATCGACGGCCGACAGAGCCTCATCCAGGACCAGGATCGGTGCGTCGCGGAGGATCGCGCGGGCGATGGCGACGCGCTGACGCTGGCCGCCGGAAAGCTTTATTCCCTTCTCGCCAATTACCGTACGATAACCCTGCGGCAAGCTGGCGACGAAGCCGTCGATATTGGCGGCCCGGGCGGCGGCCACGACATCCTCATGGCTGGCATCGGGACGCCCCATGCGGATGTTGTCTTCGATCGTGCCATGGAACAGGAAGGTATCCTGATTGACCACGGCGATCATGCCGCGGATCTGGTCGAATGAAAGCGTCCGGATATCCTTGCCGCCTAACCGGATCGTGCCTGCTTCCGGATCATAGAAACGCAGCAAGAGGCGCACGATCGAGGACTTGCCGCCACCGGAGGTGCCGACCAGGCCGATGCGTTCGCCGGGTGCGACGTCGAAATCCAGCCCGTCATGAATGATGCGCTTGGTTCCGGGATAGCGAAACCGCACCTGTTCGAAGCCGATGCTTGGCGCCAAGCCCATGGAGGATGTTGCGGGTGCTGCATCCCGGACCAGCGGCTCGGCATCGAAAATCTTGTAGATGCCTTGGGCCGCCGACATGCCGACCATGCCCTGATGCAGCACCGAACGCAGTTCCCGCATCGGCCGGTAGATCTCAACACCGAGCATGAGGATCACCAGCAAGGCCGGGAGCGACATGGCGCCGCCTTCGACACGGTAAGCACCCAGCGCCAGCGCCGCTGCCGCACCGCAGGCGATGGCGGAATCGGTGATGCCACGCGACAGCGAATTGGTCGCCAGGACCCAGAGCGTGCGCTTGTACAGATTCTGCGCTTCGACCTGCAATTTGTCAGCCCGCGCCTTGCTCTGGCCGAAGGCTTTCAGCGTGGCAAGCCCTTGAACGGAATCGAGGAATTCGGCAGCGAAATCGGCATAGGCATCCTGCCGTTTCATGGAATTGGCGGCGTCGTGACGATGCCATAAAGCCGGGGCAAACAAGGCGATCAGCGCGAAGACCAGCATCATGGCGGCCACCGGCAGATCGATCCAGGCGATCGCGGCGAAAATCAAAACCGGCGTCAGCAACGCGATCAGGAATTGCGGCAGGAACTGACCGAAATAAACTTCAAGCTGTTCGACACCGTCAATCAGCGACAGCGTCAGGGCGCCGGACCGTTGCTTCGCCACGGTGCCAGGGCCTAAAGCGGCGATCTTGTCATAGATGGCCCGGCGCAATTTCTTTTGTACCCACGCCGCTGTTTCATGCGCCGTCATGACGCGAAGATGTTCCGCGCCGCCGCGCAGGATCATCAGCGCGGCAATGCCAAGGACCGGCCAGAGGAGATCATGCAATCCGACACCGGCAAAGACGAGGCCGATCAGCCAGCCGAGCAGTGCCAGCCTGGCGACGCCGAGCCCTACCGAAACCAGCCCAGCCAAAACAGCCCCGAGGATGCGCAGCCGGGCACCGGCGGTGAAAATCCAGAGGCGCGGTTCGAAATGCATTTAAACTCTCCTGCTTCTTATGCTGGCAGAATAGCCTGAACAATATCGTTCGCCATTCGACAAATCAGAAAACCCACCGTACATTTTCGTTCATATGGAAAGGCTGGAGACAAAGCATGCAGGCCGATTGGGACGATCTCAGGGTGTTCTTGACCTTGGCGCGAGAGGGCAGCCTGACGGCGGCCGCCCGGAAGTTGGAGGTCAGCCACCCGACCATCGCCCGCCGGGTCAAGGCGCTGGAAATGGCAATCGGCGCCCGGCTATTCGACCGGCTGCCGGATCGCTTCGTCATCACCCCGGCGGGCGAAGGATTGCTGGCGGATGTGCAGTCAATGGAACGGGCGGCGGAATCCATTCATCGCCGCAGCGCCAATCTGGGCGATACGGCGCATGGGGTGGTGCGCCTCTCCGCCGGCGAGGCAATGACTGCCTTCCTCGCCCGCAGCCTGCCGCTCTTGCGCGACAATTTGCAATGCATCGAATTCGAACTGAACGCCAGCCATATGCTGGCCAACCTCTCGCGCCGGGAAGCGGATCTGCTGATCCGTGAACAGGTGCCCGATCTTGGCAGCATCGTCAGTCGCCGCCTCGGCCGGGCTGCCTATGCGATCTATGGCGCGGCGACCCTGCCTGCCGCGAAGGGAGAAGCCGCCGACGATCGGCTACGCGCAATGACCTGGATCGGCTTCGACGACGATCACGCTTACATGCCGGGCCAGGCCTGGATGCGCGACTTGCTTGATGGCAAAAAGCCGATCATCCGCGTCAATAACTGGCTGGTACTGCAGGAAGCCGTGCGGTCAGGAACAGGCGTCACAGTATTGCCCTGCTATCTTGGCGATGCCGATCCCGGCTTGCGCCGGATCGGCGGCGTTCTGGAGGATGTCGCCGCCGACCAGTTCCTGCTGGTGCATCGCGACCTGCGCTCCCTGCCCCGCATCCGGGCTGTGATGGATGCGGTCATTCGTCTCTTTCACGAACAACGCCCTGCGTTGGAAGGCAAAGCGCCAAAGGCCGCGCGCCGGCCAGGCAGCCGCGACGCTGCCTGACGCAGAGCCTGGCGGCCGCTACCATACTGCCTCCCCCTCCATCGCGATGGGCCCGCCTTCCGCTTGCGTGAAGCATCGCAGCGACTGCGCGGCAGGCTGGAGCCGCACATGAAACACCTGCCCGGCCGCCAGCGGCGCCAGACCCCGACAAGTGAAACGACGAGGCACGGAACGGCGGGTCGCTGCCGCCAGATTGAGCATCAGCGTTGCCTGCATCGGCCCGTGGACGAGCAGGCCGGGATAACCTTCACCCCCTGTTGCATAGGGATGATCGTAATGAACGCGATGGCCATTGAAGGTGACTGCCGAGTAGCGGAACAACATTGTCGGCGTCGGCGTGACCGTCCAACCATGCTCCAGTACATCGGGCGGAACGACTGCCTCGCCGGCGGTTGCGGGCGAGGCAGCGCCCTGCTCCTTCGACGGCGCCTCGCGGTAGACGATGTTCTGCAAGTCGGAGATCGCCAAGCCGCGTTCGGTCAGATAATCGATACGGACGCCAACAAAGCATAGCGGACCGCTGCGGCCATGCTTGAGATCGATGCCGGCGATGGTCAAACGGCGCCGGACGTGATCGCCCGGCCTTAGCTCACCGTGATAGTCGACGGTACCGCCAGCCCACATGCGCCGCGGCAAAGGTACGGGCGGTAGGAAGCTGCCTTTGGCGGGATGCCCATCGGGGCCCAGCTCATGCATCGGCGCGAGCAGCGGGGATAGACACCAATGGAAACCGAGCGGCACTTCCAGCTCCGGCAGATCCGCCAGGAACGGATCAAAAGTCACGCGATATTCGTCGAGCAGACGCGGCGTGACGATATCGACATCTTCACTCGATCTGCCGATCCACTCCTTGCAAGATTCTATATCGATCGCCGTCATCACATTGCCCTACAATGGCTGATGGCAGGAAGGATACCTATGTATGCGCGTGCCTGGCGGGCCGCGACGACATCAGTACCAGATGGCCGGCCACGGCCGCGGTTACGATGATACCGCCGATGAATGTCAGCGTATCGATTTTCTCACCGAAGAAAAGCCATACCCAGTAAGGCGATAAAGCGATCTCCAATGTGACGATCAAACCGCTCGTCGCCGCGCTGACATAGCGCGCTCCCTTGAGGAACAGCAGATAGGCCAGCACCATATTGCTGAAGCCATAGACAGTGACGACACCGATGTTCCAGGCATCGAGCCCCTTCGTGCTGGAAAAGGGCAGAAAGAGCAGGAAGGTGAAGAGCGCGCCCAGGATGGTGATTTCAAGTATTTTAAGACCGGGATACGCTTTCGAGAGAACGATGATGATGGCGAACGATATGGTCATCAGAAATGCCACCGCATCGCCCAAAAGCGTGCTCGACCCCGTCGCTCCGGCGACCGCGAGAACCACCCCGCATATCGATGCAAGAATGGCAATGGCGGTCATCCGCGGAATGGCCTCGCCCAACCAGAACTTGGCGATGAGCGCGGCCACGAAGGGACAGGTCGCATAGATCACGGAAACATGGGCGACGCTGGTCAAAAAGAGGCCGGCCGTTGTCGCGGCCTGGGCGACAATGCTGAGCAGGACGACAATCCAGCCAACCCGACCCACCCCAACCAATTGGCTGAAAGCCGCCCGGCGGCGCCGTATCAGCCAGTAAGCGAAAAGAAAAAGCCCGCCGGCTAAAGCCCGCAGGGCAACAGCGGTCGCGACGTCGATCGACAGCATGCGGGTCAATAAACCCGCGAAACTCCAGGCCAGCGTCGCCAGGAGGATCATGGACGAACCTCGGGCCGAGGCGTTGAACCAGAAAGACGGTATCACCCGGAACCCCCGCGGCGGTGCATCATCGGAGCGGGAGTTTAGACCGGCGATCTTATCATGGCCAGCGTATCGGCGACCTGCTTAACTGCGTGACGCTTGAGGTCACGCACTAAGCGCGCGCGAGGCTTCCTTCACGCGGCGGGTGGAATCGTCCGCCGATCGCGCCGCCTCGGCGATGGCATTCATGCTTTCGCTGATGATGCTGACGCCGCTTGCCGCCGTATGCAGGTTGGAGGAGATTTCGCGGCTGACGGCATTCTGTTCTTCCGATGCGGCGGCGATCGCTTCGGAAATCTCATTCATCCTCGAAATCGTCTGCGAGATCGCAGTGATGGCGGTGACCGCTTCATGGGTGGCATTCTGGACCTGGGCGATCTGGCCGGAGATTTCATCCGTCGCCCGCGCGGTCTGAGAGGCCAGGTTCTTCACCTCATTGGCGACGACGGAGAAACCCTTGCCGGCATCCCCTGCGCGCGCCGCCTCGATCGTGGCATTGAGGGCGAGCAGATTGGTTTGGGCGGCGATATCGGTGATCAGTTTCACCACTTCGCCGATCCGGCTCGTCGCATCGACCAGGCTGGCGACGATATCGCTGGTATGCTGGGCCTGGCTCACCGCCTCAGCGGAGACGGTGGAGGCATTGGCGGTCTGGCGACCGATCTCATCGATCGAACTCACCAATTGCTCGGCACCTGCCGCGACGGCCTGAACATTGGTCGAGGCTTCGACTGAGGCGCTGGCGGCGCTGCTCGCCTGTTCGTTCACGGTCGAGATGGCGAGACTGACGGCGCCAAGATCCTCATCGACATGACGGCCGATATCCGTGCGGCGCTGTCGATCGGCGACCTGCGCAGTGATATCGGTGGCATATTTCACCACCTTGTAAGGCTTGCCGCTGAAATCGAAGATCGGGTTGTAGGAGGCCTGAATCCAGATCTCCCGGCCGCCCTTGCCAATTCGATGGAATTCACCGGCCTGATAGTCGCCGCCCCTTAGCTTCTGCCAAAAGCTCTCGTATGCCGCGCTGTTCTTCGTTCCGGCATCGACAAACATGCTGTGATGCTTGCCTTTGACTTCGGCCAGGCCATAGCCCATCGCCTGCAGGAAGTTGTCATTGGCATCCAGGATGGTGCCGTCGAGATCGAACTGGATGACGGCCTGCGAGCGACCGATGGCGGCGATCTGGCTTTCGTGGTCGGCCGCCTGTTTCTTCACGGCGGTGATATCGGTGGCGAACTTCACCACCTTATAGGGCTTGCCGTTGCGGCCGAGAATCGGATTGTACGAGGCCTGGATCCAGACCTGCTTGCCACCTTTTCCATACCGCAGATATTCGGCCGCCTGGAATTCCCCCCGATTGAGCGCATCCCAGAATTGTTTATAGGCAGGGCTGGCTTTCAGCGCCGCATCCACGAACATGCTGTGATGCTTGCCCTGGATCTCAGCCAGGCTGTAGCCCATCGTTTTCAGAAACTGCTCATTCGCAGTGATGATGGTCCCATCCATCTTGAATTCGATGACGGCCTGTGAAGCATCCAGGGCTTTCAACTTGGCCTTCATATCGCGGCTTCCGCCTAACATCGCGCCGAACATCCTCTCGCTCCCACCAATGAATGCTGAATCATTATTGGTGCCGTGCTCCGCATAATGACCATATGCCTATTACGGAGGAGTTAATAAAGGCGCTGCAATTCGCGACGTATCGCACAATCTTTCATTTACCATCCGCAAAGTCTTAACACCGCATGAACAACTATTTGGCGAGCCAGGTGAGCCGGCCGAGCGCTGTTCAATGCCGGCTGATCGGCATAAGAGCGCCAGCAATTGTCCATGCCATCGCCGAAGGTTGTCCGCGAAACTGCAATATTCGGCAGATCTGGCGCAAATCACCACATCATATTGTGCTGTCCTTTCCCGTAGGCGGGGAAAAGACCGGGAATTCGCATTAATTACCTATCAAATTCAACTAATCCTTTTCATCCAGGTGAAATCTCGGTATATCAACCGCCGCGTTATAAGCGTGCCGCTGTTGCGTGCCTTGGGGGCTCGAATGCAACACCGAACACCGGACCAGTCCGAGATTACGGAACCACCCTTTCTGACCGTCTGCCACGAGTCAGTTCGAGCGCTCTATCGCTATTGGCATAGCAAGCGCCACGGACGGCTTATGCCCAGCCGGCGCGACATCGATCCTTTAGAGATGAAGCCCTGGCTCGCGCATGTCGTGCTGGTCGATGTGGCGCCGAGCGAACCGCGCTACGTCTATCGCCTGGTCGGCACCGGCGAAGTTGCACAGCGCCACCGCGATCCGACGGGCCGGCCCGTCAGCGAGGCTTTCTTTGCCGAAACGGCGGAAGAAGCGCTGATCTGCTATGACACAGTGGCGCAAAGCCGTAAGCCATATTTCTTCAATTCGCCTTTCATGACGCCGCATGGCAAGATGGCGCATGACGACATCATCTTCCTGCCCTTGTCGGATGACGGCGAGGTGGTCAACATGATCCTCGTCTTCACCTATATGCGGATCAGGGATACCGATTGAGACGGCCGCCTAAGACAGCTGGGATGACGCTGTCGGGCGCATAGCGCGGCGCGCGGGAAGCTGCGCATGCTGGCTCAGCCAAACGCTGCCGATGACGATCACGATGCCGATGATCTGCAACGGACCCGGCTGCTGATCGAGGATCGCCCATCCGAGAATGACGGCCATGGCGGGGCTAAGGAATCCGAGCGACGACACGACCGATGGCTCGATCCTGGAAACGCCGCGGAACCAGAGAATATAGGTCAGGGCCGCGCCGATCAGGCCCAGATAGGTCAGGCCGAACAGGTTGGCCGTTGTCAATGGCGGCAAAGCCGGTTCCAGGAAGAAGGCGACCGGCACCAGCAGGAGCCCGCCTGCCGTCAATTGCCAGGATGTGAAAGTCAGCGGTGAAACCGGCGGCTGCCAGTGGCGGCTGAGCACCGTTCCGGCCGCCATCGAGGCAGCGCCCGCGAAAGCAGCGATTATGCCGATCATATCGAAGGCCGCGCCCGGTTTCAGCAGCAGCAGAGCCACACCCCCCAATCCCGTGAGAGCCGCAACGATCGCCAGCGGCCGGATCGCCGTACCAAAGACCGCCCGCGCCAGAAAGATGACGATCAACGGCTGCACCGCGCCGAGCGTCGCTGCCACGCCGCCCGGCAAGCGATAGGCGCCGATGAACAGCATCGCCCAGAAGAAGGAAAAATTCAGCGCGCCGAGAATGAAGACGCGCCACCACCACAGGCCTTTCGGCAATTGGCGTACGAGCAGAAGAAGCAACAATCCCGCCGGCAATGCGCGCAACATGGCCACCGTCATCGGGTAGCCGGCCGGCAACAATTCGGTGGTGACGATATAGGTGCTGCCCCAGATGGCGGGTGAGATGGCCGTCAGCAGCAGATCCACGGAACGTGTCTTGACGCGGCCTTCACCCTGGCTCCCCTCGCCGCTTTGCATCGAATCCTCCCTCAGACAAGCGCCCAGACATCCGTGACCGCCCCCCTGGTTTCTGCGGCCGATTGCCTTTCGGCGCAAGCGGACAGCCGCCCTCCAACGGGTCTTTACCGACAGAGCTAAACCATTGCGATCTAGTTTATAATATGCATTCTGGTCTCTTCACTATTCACTATTGGTGAATAATAATGGATCACATGACGGCATTGAGAGTTTTCCGCCAAGCCGTGGAATTGGGCAGTTTTGCGGAAGCGTCGCGGCAGCTGCGGCTCTCCCCGGCGGCGATCAGCAAGAACATCAATGAGCTGGAGGCGCGCCTCTCGGTGCGTTTGATCAACCGGACGACCCGCCGCATGAGCTTGACGGAAGCGGGAACGCTCTATTACCAGCGCGTCGTGCGTATCCTGGACGACCTCGACGATGCCGACCGGTCGCTCGGTCCCTTGCAGCATCAGCCCGGCGGTCTGCTGCGGGTGAGCGCCCCGATGACCTTGACCCTGACGCGGCTGTCCGCCGCCCTTCCTGCTTTCCTCAGCCGCCACCCGCATCTCTCCCTTGATTTGCAGTTGGAAGATCGGCGCGTGGATATCATCAAGGAAGGCTATGACCTCGCGATCCGCGGCAGCGACAATCTCGAGGATTCCAGCCTGATCGCCCGTAAGCTGATGACCTTGCGGCACGTGGTCTGCGCAGCACCCGCTTATTTCGAGCGCCACGGCAGGCCGCAAAGCCCGGCGGAGATCGCCAAGCACAATTGCATCCAATTCACCTTGTCGGGTCATGTCGATGAATGGCTGTTCCGCAAGGCCGACCGGTCTGTCCGCGTGCCGATCAAGGGCCGCTACCGCGTCGCTTCGAGCCTGGCTGTGCGCGATGCTTTGCGCACCGGCTTCGGCCTGACATTGATCCCCTGGCTCTATGTGCAAGAGGATGTCGCCGCAGGCAGGCTTGAAACTGTGCTCGACGACTGGTCAACGGTCGAGACCTCAGTCTATGCCGTCTATCCGTCCAGTCGCTATGTCGTGCCGAAGCTGCGCGCTTTCCTTGATTTCCTCATCGCCGAACTCGGCGATGGGCGTGAAACGTGAGAGGACAGGACGGCGACAGATGCCCCTTGAAACAGAAACGGCGGCCCGTGAAGGCCGCCGTTCCGTTACCGATCTAAAGCAGTCTCAGCCGACGTCGAATTTGATCCCCTGGGCCAGCGGCAAGCTGTCCGAGTAATTGATCGTGTTCGTCGCGCGGCGCATATAAGCGCGCCAGGCGTCGGAACCGGATTCACGGCCGCCGCCGGTTTCCTTTTCGCCGCCGAAGGCACCGCCGATTTCGGCGCCCGAGGGTCCGATATTCACATTGGCGATGCCGCAATCGCTGCCCTGGGCCGAAAGGAAGGTCTCCGCTTCGCGCAGATCCTGGGTGAAAATGCAGGAAGACAGACCCTGCGGCACGTCATTCTGCAGCGCGAGTGCATCTTCGAACTTCTTGTAGGTGACGACATAGAGGATCGGCGCGAAGGTTTCCTCCCGCACGATCTCGGTCTGGCCCGGCATTTCCGCGATCGCCGGCTGCACATAGAAGCCGCCTTCGCAATCCTTCACCTTCACGCGCTGGCCGCCGGTGATCTTGCCGCCCTGCTCCTCCGCTACTTTCAGCGACGACTGCATGCGGTTGAAGGAGGCTTCATCGATCAGCGGGCCGACCAGCGTCTTGCCGTTCAGCGGATTGCCGATCGGCAGGTTGCCGTAGATCTTCTTCAGGCGCGGCAGCAACTTGTCCTTGATGCTTTCATGCACGATGACCCGGCGCAAGGTGGTGCAGCGCTGGCCCGCCGTGCCCACCGCCGAGAAGGTGATCGCGCGTACGGCCAGTTCCAGATCGGCACTGGGGCAGACGATCATGGCATTGTTGCCGCCCAATTCCAGCAGCGACCGGCCGAAACGCGCAGCGACGCGCGGGCCCACTTCGCGGCCCATGCGGGTGGAGCCGGTGGCGCTGACCAAAGCAACGCGCTTGTCATCGACCAGGACTTCACCGATCTCACGGCCGCCGATCAGCACTTCGAGCAAACCCTTCGGCGCATTGCCAAATCTCTTGGCTGCCTTTTCAAAGATTTTCTGGCAGGCCAGAGCCGTCAGCGGGTTCTTGTCGGAGGGCTTCCAGACGACACTGTTGCCGCACACGATGGCGATGGCGGTGTTCCAGGACCAGACAGCGACCGGAAAATTGAAGGCACTGATGACGCCGACGACACCGAGCGGATGCCAGGTCTCCATCATGCGATGGCCCGGCCGCTCCGAGGCAACGGTCAGGCCGTAAAGCTGGCGCGACAGGCCGACGGCGAAGTCGCAGATATCGATCATCTCCTGCACCTCGCCCAGGCCTTCCTGGACGATCTTGCCGACCTCATGCGAAACCAGGGCGCCGAGCGCCTCCTTATGGGCGCGCAATTCCTCGCCGAACAGACGGATCAGCTCACCACGCTGCGGCGCCGGCATGGCACGCCAGGCTGAGAAGGCTTCGGCCGACCGCGCGATCTTTTTCACAGCGCTCGCCTTGCTGTCGCTTTTGACCTTGGCCATGACCCGGCCATCGATCGGCGACCGAGCGATCAGATCGCCACCCTTCAAGTCTTTGGCATTGAGGCCAAGCTGCTTCAGGACCTTGGTAATCGACATGTAAGCTCCGTTCTTGCAAAAACCGCGTCATAGAATGATGTCATGCATGCGGGAAAGCTGGACCACCTGTCAACCGGCGGATCGCCGGAAGGCCTTGCGACCCGCCGGGGCTTGGGGCAGCATGCCGTCGGAACGCGACAAGATCCGCCAACAGTATCGGAGAAAGTGCATGATCGGCCATCGGAGCCGCAAGACTCCCCGGAACAACGGATATAACGGCGGTCGCCTTCCCAGACAGTTCACCCGGTTTTCCTCTCTCTCTTTGTTGGCAGCATCGGTGTTCATGGCCACCATCGCCTCCCCGACCGTCGCCCGGGCCGATGGCCTCCTCGATATCGAGCCGATCCAGCAGAGCCAGCCTGGCTGGAGCTGGGCGGCGGTCGGCGAAATGGTGATGCGCTATTACCGCGCGCCAGATACCAGCCCCACGGATGATTACCAATGCGGCCTGGCGAATTTTCTCGCCGGCAAGGAAAATGCGGCGGATTGCGTCGCGCCCGGGAAGATCGGCGCCTATCAGGCAGTGTTGAAGATCGTCTCCAGCTACGAACCCTATGCTTATAAATTCTTCAAGGAAACGCCCAGCGAGGAAGACCCGGCAGTCATGCGCTATGAGCAGACGAAGGTGTTGCCCCCGGACGAGTTGATCCACGAGATCGAATTCGAACGACCGATCATCGCCGCCATCGAACCGCCGAGGGTTAAGGATACCGAGAAGGATACGAAGCAGGTCGCGCTCATCGTCGGCTACAAAGGCACGGCGGATAATCTGCAGATCATCGTCAACACGCCGGAGGCCTATGAGGTCGGGGCCGATCCTTATCTGGATGCCGGCGGAACCGCGCTCGATACAGGCCAATACCAGATCGGCTACCAGGACTTCATCAAGGAGATGCGCTGGACCTCGACGATCTACCGCATCAAGCCGGAATAGCCGTCACATTGCATCGGTGTGACTGATGGAGATATCGCGGATTCCGCGGAGCTATCGCGTACCGGACGCGGAGGTAATGCGGACTCGTTTGGAGTACAGTAAAACTCCAGTCCAGAGCGTCATATCCCGGCCGCTGTCCGCACCCCTAACATTCCCCTCTTTCTTCGAGTCGCGTCGGATTAACTCGGAAGATATTCCCCGCTCCAAGTCTCGCTGATGATTTTTCGGTCTCGCAGTGCATCGATACGGTCTTCGGAGTATCCCAGGGACGACAATACCTTTCTCGTCGACGTTCCATATTTTTCGGCGGGTTTTGGCGCGTAGATTTTGGCCTCTGTCGGCCGTATCCCGTATGGATCCAACTGAGTCACCCGGTGACCGCTTGGATGCTCGGAATAGGTGGAGAAGGAATAGCTGCCGCGGTCCGTTCCCGGCGTCCCATTGAAGGCGTTCGACGACCGGATGCGGATCATTTCGATATTGTCGCAGATTGCTACGCCAAGATCGGCTGCTTCAAGACGTTCCAGCCAGATCGCGGCCGGTGCTGACCGAATGGCCGCTTCTACTATCCGCTCCCGCTCATGTGGGGCGACATCCGGAAGATGTTCCAACCCCTGAACCGTCCGAAAGCGAGGCAAGTCCTTCTCTGACGCGGCAAGAACGATCCACCTGTCTTCAGCCTCATAAAGGCGATGTAGCGCGCCGTATCCCTTTGCCCCAGGACCGGACGGCTCATCGAACGGAGGCCTTCCTTGATAGTCGTAACAGAAAGGGATTTGGGCGAGGCCACTCAGCGCCGAAAGCGAGGTCCGTGCCCGGCCGATCTTGCCTGTCTTTGTCTTCTGGTAGAGAGCAGCCGCTACACCTAGAGCTGCACCGAACCCGCACATGACGTCGATCGTGCCAACGTGCGCGTGCTCTTCCGGTGTTTTCATTGAACCGCCGAAGCGAAGCATGATCCCCGTGGCTGCTTGAACAAGATCATCATAACCAAGATAATCGGTTCGCGGTCCCCGCCGGATGCCACCGAAACAGTCGAGCTGGCAGAAGATCGCCTTGGGATTGATACGTCTGAGCCCTTCCGCATCGAGATCCAACGACTTCACCTGACGGTCAGTCGCATTCCATACGACGACGTCCACCGACCGGATCAGAGCCTCGAATACCTTGCGCCCATCGGGTGCCTTAACATCGAGAAGTACCGACTGTTTCCCTCGCATATGGGTCATGCCGAAAATGACCGTGTTCCAGCAATCGAACAGCGGTTCTGCCGGATCGACCTTGATCACCTCCGCGCCGAAGCGAGAGAGATATGAAACGGAATGAGGGCCAGCGATGACATTACAAAGGTCGAGAATCCTGACACCGTCAAGCCATCCGGCCGACGCCGTCGAACCCGAAGCACTCGAAGGATGTGATGCCGAGATGGCGTTTAGGGAGGCGAGCGCTTCTTCAAAATCGACTTCGCGGCGCAGCATTGGCCTCAGCATGGCTTCGCCGCTTTCCTCGAGCCAAGCCATCGGAGCAGGCTGAATCATCCGCCCATAGACCGGATCGTCGACTTCAATCATCAGGCCCGCGATCTCCGCGTGATCGTCACTCATCCATTCTTGCAGCCATCGATGCGGCGCGCCCGGAAACTGCCCTTTGCCAAAGATCCGCTCCCATTCCTTGGCAGTCCGCGTGAGAAAAACCCCCTTCATCTTGGCTGTGATCTTATCGGCCCAAGATTTCGGAAGAGGATAGACCCCAAGTGACACATCGGACCGCCACTCGGTTACGGGTAGATAGGTATCTGGTTCTTCCTGGAGCCCCTCTGCTACCAACTCGTCATAGATACCGAGCGTCTGAAGACAACGCTTGGCATGATGCTTATGGCTGGGACAAACGACGTAGAAACTTCGTCCGTCCTTGCATTGATAGCTCCGATAGAACGGATCGAGGAAATTTTGCAGATCGTCATATGAGACGTCCATAGGGATCCCCCGCGAGCGTCGGCGTTCGATCTCTTGTTCACGTTGGGTCTTATAGCGCAGCGGATATTCGTCGATCTTGATCGAATTGTAGCTGAGGCCCTCCATCACGGCACTCGCCAAGGGTACTTCTATATGATCGCCTCTTCCTGTCCGCTCCCTCGCTTGAAGAGCGAGCGCCGCTGAAGAGACGGCCATCATGGCCCCATAGGCGGATGCAAGCGGCAGCGGCGAGAAAGATGGATTAACGCCCATCAGAACGCGATTTAGCCCCATATCCGTGAAAACACCGGATGCCGCAGCGATAATGGACTCAAAGGCGCGCCACTCCCGGCGTAGGTGGTCATCCGAGGCGAAACCGGGTATCGAAACGGTGATTAAGTCGGGCTTATCCTTCCGGATACTTTCAAAATCGATGCCGAGCCGCTTCATGACGCCAGGTCGAAAATTTTCGATGACGATGTCAGCTTCCGCGATCAACTCAAGAGCGCGTTCTTGTCCATCGCCGGATTTTAAATCGAGCTGAAGGAGTTGCTTGTTGCGATTGAGCGTTGCGTTTGCCGGGCTTGACCACAAAGGACCAGATGGCGGATCTATATGCACAACGGTGGCGCCAAGGTCCCCCAGGATCATTGCCACCGCAGGCCCGGCGATGTATTGCCCGAAATCGACAACCTTCACACCTGACAATGGGAGGGTATCACGCTGCATTGCTTTTCTCTTCAGAACTGGTTGTTGGCATCAGGTCCGCGCGGCATTCCGGGCGTCTTCGGCTATGAAACGGGCCGCCTTTTCAGCGATCATCAGAGTTGGTGAATTGGTATTGCCGCTGACGATCCTGGGCATAACGCTGGCATCAACAACGCGAAGACCATTGATCCCGAAGACACGCAGACGACTGTCGACCACCGCCATAGCGTCGCTCTGCTTGCCCATTTTCGCCGTGCCAGTCGGATGGAAAATAGTGCTGGCGATGTCACCGGCAAGCTTTAGCAAATCGGCGTCCGATTGGAATTGGTTACCTGGCTTCCACTCTTCAGGTCGATATTTTGCAAGTGCTGGCTGGGAGGCGATCCGTCGCACCTGGCGAATGCTCTCGACCGCAACCATTCTATCCTCATCAGTGCTTAGATAGTTCGGCATGATCGCCGGAGCGTCGACAGCGCGGCCAGACCGTATATGCACCGACCCTCGGCTGGTCGGGTTCAGATTGCAGACGCTGGCAGTCAATGCCGGGAACCCGTGTAGCGGCTCTCCGAAAGCGTCGAGGCTCAGCGGCTGGACATGGTATTCGAGGTTCGCATGCGGTCGCGAAGGATTTGACTTCG
This sequence comes from Dongia soli, assembly GCF_034044715.1. Classification (NCBI taxonomy): domain Bacteria; kingdom Pseudomonadati; phylum Pseudomonadota; class Alphaproteobacteria; order Rhodospirillales; family Dongiaceae; genus Dongia; species Dongia soli. The sequence goes on from NZ_JAXCLW010000002.1 coordinate 1,070,789, forward strand.
TGAATGCTCCTAATTGGGAGGGCGACATACTCATTGGACCTGTGCGTCTTAGGGCATACTCAAGGCCAATTCGCGCTTTCCCAAAGACGCTATTTGCCAAGGTATTCAGGGTGCGTGCGCCACTGACTTTATAGACAGTCCTGATCTGCAAGTGATCCTGCAGGTTCTCACCGACACCCGGCATATCGCGGAGCACCTGGACGCCATGCTTGTTCAAAAGTGCGCCCGGTCCAATGCCCGACAACTGCAGAATATGAGGAGAGCCAATCGCACCGGCGGAAAGGACGACCTCGGAACGAGACCTGTATTCCACTGTCTGTCCATTGCTGCGAACAGCAACGCCCGCGCAAAAGAGGTTGCCATCAGCGGCGCGTTCGATGATGAGGTGCTCAACAAGTGCCTCTGTCAGGATCTGCAGATTTGGGCGCTCTCGAACGGGACGGAGGAACGCCTTCGATGCATTCCAGCGCAGACCCGACCGTTGATTTACCTCGAAATAGCCGACGCCTTCGTTGTCGCCACTATTGAAATCCTCGGTTCGGCGCACACCGGCTTGGACGGCAGCATCGGCAAAAGCTTCCAGGATTTCCCATCTTAACCGCTGCTTCTCGATGCGCCACTCTCCGCCATGTCCATGCATGTCGGAGAAGCGGCTGTTGCCGCCAGTGACAGGGTCGACACCACCATCCATTCGATAATGGTCTTCGTGCGCCTTGAAGTCGGGAACAACGTTCTCCCATGACCATGCATTGTCATCAGTTTCAGCAACCCAGCCTTCGTAGTCTCTGGCCTGGCCGCGCATATAAATCATCCCGTTGATCGAAGAGCAGCCTCCAAGCGTCTTCCCGCGGGGATAGCGCAGGGCCCGGCCATTCAGTCCAGGGTCGGCTTCGGTGCTATACAGCCAGTCGGTGCGCGGGTTGCCAATGCAATAGAGGTAGCCGACCGGTATGTGAATCCAGGGATAGTTGTCCCTTTTGCCCGCTTCCAGCAGCAGAACGCGTTTATTTACATCCGTGCTGAGTCGGTTCGCCAAAAGGCACCCCGCAGTTCCTGCGCCGACGATGATGTAATCGAACTTTAGATCTTCCATGGAAAGGCAATCCACAAATCCGACGTCCTGATAGTCGGTATTATTTTCTCATGGGGAAAATTGCGCGGGAAGGGCGGAAAATTTGATAAGGCCATTATTTTTTTTGATGACATAAGGTAAGAATTGATCCTGAGGAAGGAAAAACGCCGATGCGCGATCTACCACCTATGAAAGCCATTCGTGTATTTGAGGCCTGCGTGCGCGTGGGGAGCTTCACGCAGGCGGCTAAAGAATTGAATGTGGGACAGCCCGCCGTGAGCCATCAAATGCAATCTCTCGAAGCCGATCTTGGGGTCCAGCTTTTTGAGAGGAAAGGCGGCCAATCGTTACCTACTGCCGAGGCTCTGGCCTATTATCGGACGATCTCCAGTGCACTCGGAGAGATAGCGCGGGCAACAAGAGGTCTGCGTCAGCGTGCCAGCCAGCCAGGGCTAACGCTGGCTACTTATCCCGGTATCGCCATGTTCTGGCTCATGCCCAAACTGGCCGAACTGAAAAATGTCAATCCCAGCTTGGCGGTGCGCGTTGTGACCTCGGAACGAGATCATGACATGCCGCTTGACGATGTTGATTGTGCCATCCTTTTCGGCGACGGAAATTGGCTAGGTTACGAAAGCCACCTGCTCATGCCGGAAATCGTATTTCCGATCGCCTCACCGTCGTTATCCATGAGCTGCGCCGGCCGTTCACCCGAAGAGTTGCTAGAAAAGGGACCGCTTATCCACCTCGATCATCGAGACCAGCGTTGGTTCAACTGGCAGGATTGGCGCGCCCAACGGGCCCCAAAGGCGCGCCACATTGATAGCGGCGTCGAAGTGACCAATCATGGCATCGCGATTCATCAGACCCTGATGGGACAGGGCATCGCACTTGGTTGGAAAGGCGTCGTGGACGAGTTGCTCATAAATGGTTTGCTTGTCGCGCTTGATTCGGCGCCGATAACGTCGTCCAGGGGCTACCATATCGTCGGATCTTCAGCGTTTTTTGCGTCGACAGTCGGACAAACCCTATTGCTTTCGCTCAAGGTGTAATGAGGTCTTCGAGAAAAATTCCGGCGCGTTGTCCCGGAAGCCGGCATGGTCGCCATCGACAGCTCAATCCAGAAGGTCCATTTCATTGTGCAACGCATCACGATCTAGCTCCAGAACTCGCCAGCATCGACGAGCACTGTTTTGCCAGTGCCCCGTGCGCGGACCATCATTAAGGTGGTCGCGACCGCGGCCTCGGCATGGCGAGTTGTTGCACGGAAGGTTGGAGCCCGCTCTGCGGAAGTCACTCGGATGGCCAGTGCTTTTGGGCACAACGAGCTCAAATAAGCACTGGCTCCGTAGCTCCTCCACTTGCTCTTATCCTGTCAGCAAAACACCCCAAAACAAGAACAATTGGCAGCGGTGCTTCAGAAATGGCAACTAAACCTAACAGTTCGCGTTATCGCGGCGATTTTCCCACTCAGTACGCCTTATAGCTGCGATTAGTACGAAATAGCGGCGCGCGAAGTTTAGCTAAATAATTGATAATACATTTTTCTCGATCCGCGATATCTTCGCGAGTCACAATCGGATGCCGTGATTGCCGCCCCGTCCCCGCAGGCGTACTGTATCTGTCTTCAGTCGATTGCCTTTTGCATGGGAGCAGGAACCTAGGTCCATCTGCGCGGGAGAGACGCCATGGCTTATGTCGATTGGAAGATCAGGACCAAGCAAATCGGCACCTGCAGCTGCGATTACGGTTGTCCATGCGAGTTCAACGCACGGCCGACGCGGTTACCTTGCGAGGGCGTCATGGCGATGGAAATCACCGAAGGCTATTTTGACAAGATCCGGTTGGACGGCTTGCGGATTGCCGGCGTCTACCGATGGCCTGGCCCGGTTCATGAGGGAAAGGGCATTTGGTGGAGCATTATCGACAAGGTCGCCACGGATGAACAGGCCGAGGCGCTATTCACGATCTTCGGCGGCAAAGAGCAAGAGCCGACGACCGGTTTTTCGATTTACGCGTCGACCATCGAGACAGAACCCGAACCGCTACGAGCCACAATCGGTTTCGAATGGGATCTTCAGGGTCGGCGCGGACGTTTCGTGGTTGAAGACGTACTTGCGGCGGAGATCGAACCTATCCTGAACCCGGTGACCGGAAAGCCGCATCTCAGCGCCATACGTTTACATGAGGGATTCGAATTCCGCGAAGCAGAGATGGCGAGCGCCACCTTCTGGAGCAAAGGCGCGCTCGAACAGAACCATGCCAAGCGTTATGCCGCCATCAGTTACGTGACCTATGGTCCCTTTGGCATCGTCCCGGAAGAGAGCCATCCGAGACGTAGCGCCTGAAGGTTGTCACGGCCCTCGATACGGTGCCGTATCAGATGAATTTCAAAAGCTGCGTCAAGGAGATGCGCTGGATCGCCACCATCTATCGCATCAAGCCGGAATAGACGCGAATGAAAGGAAAAGCCTCCGGGTCAATCGGAGGCTTTCGCAGCATGGGAGCAATGACCTAGAGCCCGCCTGCCTGGCGAAGCCTACGATGCGCGATCCATCAGCACGGTACGAGGCGGATGATGAGCAATGCAGCAGCCGGCTTTATCGGCAAAATCCCACAGCATTACGAACAGGATCTCGGCCCGGTCATTTTCACCGATTTCGCCGAAGAGATGGCCCAGCGTGTGGCGCGCTCCAATCCCAAGCGCGTTCTGGAAACCGCCGCCGGCACGGGCATCGTTTCGCGCCGACTGCGCGATGTGCTGACAGCGGAAGCCGCCCTCACCTCAACCGATTTCAATCCGCCGATGCTCGAAGTGGCGCGCGGTAAGTTCAGCACCGCAGAACGCATTTCATTTCAGCAGGCCGACGCGACCGCTCTTCCCTTTGCCGATGGCGGTTTCGACACAGTGGTCTGTCAATTCGGCCTGATGTTCTTTCCGGATAAGCCGCAATCCTACCGCGAGGCTTTTCGCGTCCTTACGCCGCAAGGCCACTATTTTCTCTCGACCTGGGATTCCCACCGCTACAATCCCTTCGGCGCAATCGCGCATAATGCGATGCTGCATTTCTTCCCGCAGGATCCGCCGCAATTCTATCTCGTGCCGTTCAGTTGCTATCAGATCGACCCGATCAAGACCGATCTGCTCGAAGCCGGCTTCAGCGATATCGAGATTGCGGTCGTCACCCGTTACAAGGAAATCGCGGATTTGCCGGCATTCGCCCGTGGCATGGTTTACGGCAATCCGCTGATCGACCAGATCCAAGCCCGCGGCAGCATTGCACCGGACCGGATCGTCGAAGCAGTGACCCAAGCTTTGAGTGATGCTTTCGGGAACAACCCGGCCCGGATGCCATTGCAGGCTATGTTCTATTCCGCCGTAAAACCTTAGCCGGCTTTCGCGGCATAGGCATCCATTACCCGTGCCGAATAGACCAAGGCAGCGCCGGCATTGAGCGCAACCGACACGCCTAAAGCCTCGGCGATCTCCTCCTTGCTGGCGCCGGCCTTGATCGCTGCATCAGTGTGCACCGTGATGCAGCCGTCGCAACGCGTGGTGATGGCGACGGCGAGCGCGATCAACTGGCGGGTCTTTTCGTCGAGATGTCCCGTCTGCTTCCCCGCCCCGGAAAGGGTCTGATAGCCTTTCACCGTATCCGGCGACAATTTCGCGATATCGCCAATCGTGCCCATAAGCTGTTTATGGTACTCGTTCCAATCAAGCATCATGAGATGCCTCCCTTTGTTGTCAGGCTGGAAAATCGGCAGGATTCGGCCCAAGAAACGACGAGCCGAAGCAGCAGCATAACCCCCTATTTAGGACGGCAAATCGATTTCCTTGACATTGCAACGCAGCATAGGTAAAAGAGGCTGTCATTTCTCGCGACCGCGCGCAGACGCCTAGTATGACAAGCGCTTGAAACAGCGCCTTTTTTGACCGGCGTCGCGTCCTGAGATCCATCGACAAACCCATTGGTCCCGCGCTTGCGCGCAGCAGGATCATGAAGCCGGCCTATGCTTGGGCCCGCTTGTCGATGCATCCCTCGCGGCCAATCCGCCAAGATGCCTTTCGACCTGCGGTACCTCCTGGCCGCCCGTAAGGACATATTTGGATTATGACCACCTTTAACGACCTCGGCCTGATTGCACCTCTCATGCAGGCGCTGACCGAGGAAAATTACACGACCCCGACGCCGATCCAGGCGCAGTCGATCCCCCATCTGCTGGCCGGCCGCGATCTCTTGGGCCTGGCGCAGACCGGCACCGGCAAGACCGCTGCCTTCACCCTCCCCACCCTGCAGCGCCTGATGGAAAAGAAGGCCCGGCCGGCGGCGAAATCGACCCGCGTGCTGATCCTCTGCCCGACCCGCGAACTGGCCGTGCAGATCCAGGAATCGATCCGCACCTATGGACGTCACTTGCCGGTCCGCAGCACCATGATCTTCGGCGGCGTCACACAGTTCTCCCAGGTGCGGGCCATGCAGCGCGGCGTCGACCTGTTGGTCGCGACGCCGGGCCGTCTGCGCGATCTCATCAATCAAGGCCATGTCGATCTGAAAGGCGTCGAAGTGCTGATCCTCGACGAAGCCGATCGCATGCTCGACATGGGCTTCCTGCCGGAAATCCGCAAACTGGTCGCCTTGGTGCCGAAAGAGCGCCAGACGCTGCTCTTCTCCGCCACCATGCCGCGGGAGATCACCGACCTCGCCTACAGCCTGCTCAATAATCCGGAGCGGGTCGAAGTTGCGCCGGTGTCATCGACAGCCGAGCGCGTGGAACAGCGGCTTTATCATGTCGCCAAGAACAACAAGCGGGCCTTGCTTGCCCATGTGCTGCGCACCAATCAAGTCGATCGCGCTTTGATCTTCGCCCGCACCAAGCATGGCGCTGACCGCATCGCCCAGAACCTGGAGAAGGACGGTTTCGAAACTGCCGTCATTCATGGCAACAAGTCGCAGAACGCCCGTCAGCGCGCCATCGGCGATCTGAAGAGCGGCCGCCTCAACCTGCTGATCGCCACAGATATCGCCGCGCGCGGCATCGATATCGATGGCGTTACCCATGTGATCAATGTCGATCTGCCGAACGAACCGGAAAGCTATGTGCACCGTATCGGCCGTACGGCGCGGGCCGGCGCCTCGGGCATCGCGCTTTCCTTCTGCGACGCCGAGGAACGCGCTTTCCTGCGGGATATCGAGAAGATCACCCGCCAGCAGATTCCCGTGGTCGAGGATCATCCCTATACCGGCGATCTGCCGCCACTCAATGTCATCGGCCCGAAGCCGAAGCGCGGCGGTGGCGGTCGGAGTGAAGGGCGCCAGGACCGTGCGCCTCGTCCGGGCCAGGCCCAACGCAAGCGCCAGACCTCACGCGAGGATCGCGCAGCCGTTGCGGCCGAACTTGATCATAGCGACATTCGGCGCGAGCCACGCCGTGACAACAGTCGAAGCGATGAGCCTCGTCGCGACAATCGGCAGGAACGCCGTGATAGCGGCAACCGGCATGGCGGCGATCGGGCCAATCGGCATCTCTCCCAGCCGGCGGCCATGATCCGCGAATTGGAAGCCCGGGAAGAGCGCCGCTCGCACGGGCAGTCCCGCGACGGGCAACGTGATGGCCAGTCCCGTGATGGCCGCCGTCAGGAAACCCGTGGCACCGAAAGCCGCCATGGCGAAGGGCGCAATCGCGAGGATCGCCATCATCACCATGCCGGCAAGGGCGGCAAACCTGGGAACCGCAACCATCGCCAGGACGGTCAACAGCGCGGCCCGCGCAATGCCGGCGCCAACAAGCCGAAGCAGCAAGGCGGCGGACAGCGTTTGAAGCGCAACGAAGGCAACCACGCCCGGTAAACTCTCTCTCGGCAACGGGCCCCCTTGGGGGCCCGTTTTCGTGAGTCGCCACGATGGACCCTCGGATCAAGTCCGAGGGTGACAGCCTTGCTTGTTCTAACTGGTGCGCGATGACAGGCACCATCGAAGCGTCGCTTCATCGCATCAACATATCGCACTCTCATCCGTCGCCAACCGTCTCGCACATTGACCACCATCCCCCGCTTGTCACCCTCGGACTTGATCCGAGGGTCCATGGCAAAAGCCAGGCACGACACCAACTGAGAGACGATGGACAGTGCAAGTCCGGCGACGCTCATCAGTCGCCCCGATGGACCCTGGGATCAAGTCCGAGGGTGACAAGGGAGAATGGCATCCGCACCTTGCGATAGCCCCCAACAGCAGAAGCCAGGCACGATATCCGCACCGGTAAAACTCGGCATAAGCGCGTCGGAGCCCCGTTATGCTTCCCGCGCGTAGCCGATCTTCTGTAGCGCCGCCTTGATCTCGTCCAAGATCATCGGGTCGTCGATCGTCGCCGGCATCTTGTAGGGCTTGCTGTCGGCGATCTTCTGCATGGTGCCGCGCAGGACCTTGCCGGAGCGCGTTTTCGGCAGGCGATGCACCACTGTGGCGGTCTTGAAACTGGCGACCGGACCGATGCGGTCGCGCACCAGTTTTACGGCTTCGCTAGCGATCTCTTCATGCGGCTTGCTGGAGCCCGCTTTCAGCACCAGGAACCCCAAGGGCACCTGCCCTTTCACCTCATCATGGACGCCGATGACGGCGCATTCGGCGACATCCGGATGGCGCGCCAGAACCTCCTCCATGCCGCCGGTGGATAGACGATGGCCAGCCACATTGATGATGTCGTCGGTCCGCGCCATCACGAAGACATAACCGTCCTCGTCGATATAGCCGGCATCGGCAGTCAGGTAATAGCCGGGGAACTGCTCGAGATAGGATTTGAAATAGCGGTCCTCGGCCTGCCACAAGGTCGGCAACGACCCCGGCGGCAGCGGCAAGCGGCAGACCAGGCTGCCGATCTCACCGGCTTTGGCTTCATGCCCGCCCTCATCCATCACCCGCACATCCCAGCCCGGCACCGGCTTGGTCGGCGAGCCGTGCTTCACCGGCAGATGTTCCAGGCCCAGGCAATTGCCGGCAATGCCCCAGCCGGTCTCGGTCTGCCACCAGTGATCGATCACCGGCACTTTCAAGTGATGTTCCGCCCATTCGAGAGTCGGCGGATCGGATCGCTCGCCGGCCAGGAATAGCGCACGCAGGCTGCTGAGATCGTATTTATGCAGGAGCTTCGCCTCGGGGTCGTCGCGCTTGATGGCGCGGAAGGCAGTCGGCGCGGTGAACAGGACCGAAACCTTATGCTGTTCGATCACCCGCCAGAACGCGCCGGCATCGGGCGTTCCCACCGGCTTGCCTTCATAGACGATGGTGGTGCAGCCGGTCAGCAGCGGCGCATAGACGATATAGGAATGCCCAACGACCCAGCCGACATCGGATGCCGACCAGAAGACCTCGCCCGGCTGGACGCCATAGAGATTCGCCATGGTCCAACGCAGAGCAACCGCATGCCCGCCATTGTCGCGCACGACACCTTTCGGCTGGCCCGTGGTGCCGGAAGTATAAAGGATATAGAGCGGATCGGTCGCCTGCACCGGCACGCAATCATGCGGCTTCGCCGTCTGCATCGCCACCTGCCAGTCGATGTCGCGACCGGCGATCATCCGCGCCGGTTCCATCTCCCGCTGCAGGATGATGCAGCAGGCCGGCTTTGCCTGGGACAGCTCGATGGCCTCGTCGAGGAGCGGCTTATAGGGGAGGATTTTCGTGACCTCGACACCGCAAGAGGCGCTGACCACCACCTTCGGCTTGGCGTCATCGATGCGGCTGGTCAATTCGCGTGAGGCGAAGCCACCGAAAACCACGGAATGCACGGCGCCGAGACGCGCGCAGGCCAGCATGGCGACGAGGGTTTCGGGAATCATGGGCATATAGATGATGACCCGGTCGCCTTTGGCGACACCTTGCGCTGCCAGGACGCCGGCGAACAAGGCGACCTGATCGCGCAATTCGCTATAGCTGATATGGCGGATCGTCTGGGTGACCGGGCTGTCATAGATGATCGCCGGCTGGCCGCCCCGCCCCGCTTCGACATGCCGGTCGACACAGTTATGGCAGGTGTTGAGTTCGGCACCAGGGAACCAGCGATAGAAAGGCGGCCGGCTGTCATCCAGGACGCGGCTCCAGCGTTTTGTCCAGTCGATCGCTTCGGCAGCCTCGCCCCAGAAAGCGGCAGGATGTTCGATCGACTGCCGATGCGCCGTGGCCCAAGTCAGACCCGTGCTCATGCTCACCCTCCCAAATCATTTCGCCTTCTTTTGGGTCATATTGAGGAAGCCCCCGCGGAAGGACAAGAAGGATTTCCGATCGAGGCCGGAGGTGGAAATTCGGCGCGGCAGATGATCGCCGTCACAGCCGAGTTATGCTATCGAGGGTAGAAGTTGAACAGCTTCGACTTCAGGATTCGGCTTTTGGAGATCAACATGCGTTATCTGCCCGTCACAGCCTTTGCCGCCTCGGCTCTTGTGATCGCTGCTCTGGCACTAGGCTCGGCCCAAGCCCAGGAGATCAAGCCCGGCAAATGGCAGGTTACCGTCGAAGGCGTTTCCGAGATCGGCGGCCAGAAGACAAATCTGCCGACGAACCAGATGGAAACCTGCATTACCGCGGAACAGTCGAAGCAGATCGCGGAACAGGCGACGCTGCCGCAGATGGAGGGCTGCAAGGCCGATATCCTCTCGCGCAACGCCAGCGGATTGACGGTGCGCGCCAATTGCCAGGGCGTCGTCAGCACCTCCACTATCACCACCGCCGGCGACACCTATAAGGCCGTCACCCATATGGAGATGACCCAAGGTGGCGCCAAGATGATCACCGACATGACATCCACCGGCACGCGCATCGGCACCTGCGCCCAGTAAGATCCGCGCAAAGAAAAACGCAGCAGAGTTGATACTCCGCCGCGTTTGCTGTGAGACGATCAGGCGAATCAGGCCTGGGTATCGCGCACCCGGTTGGTGGCAACGCGGTTCGCCGCGCTGACGATCGCCATCAACGAGGCCTTCACAATATTGGAATTCATGCCGACGCCGAAAACCGACCGGCCATCCGGCAAGCGCGTTTCCAGATAGGCGACAGCCGAGGCATCATTGCCGAGGCCGACCGAATGCTCCCGGTAATCGACCACTTTCAGGTCGATACCCGTATGCTTGCGCAGCGCATCCATATAGGCATCGATGGGGCCGTTGCCGCGTCCTTCGATCGTCACTTCCTTGCCGTTTTCCTTCAGCTTGGCCGTGAGATTGCGCATCTCGCTGGCATGGCCATCAGTCGCGGTGTGGTACGAAACGAATTCATAGGGCGTCTTCAAGCTGAGATATTCGTCGTTGAAGGCCGTCCAGATTGTGTCGCCGGAAATCTCCTTGCCGGTTTCATCGGCAATGTCCTGCACCACCTGGCTGAATTCCATCTGCAGGCGCCGCGGCAATTGCAGGCCGTGGTCCTTTTCCATGAGATAGGCAACGCCGCCCTTGCCGGACTGGCTGTTGATGCGAATGACCGCTTCGTAATCGCGGCCGACATCCTTGGGATCGATCGGCAGATAAGGCACCGCCCATTCCGGATCGTTCGCCGTCTTCATCGCCGCAAAGCCCTTCTTGATCGCATCCTGGTGCGAGCCCGAGAAGGCGGTGAAGACGAGATCGCCAGCATAAGGATGGCGCGGATGCACCGGCAACTGGTTGCAGTATTCGGCCGTCCGCATCAGATCATTGATATCGGAAAAATCGATCTTCGGATCGACGCCCTGGGTGAAGAGATTGAGGCCCAGGGTAACGAGATCGACATTGCCGGTCCGCTCGCCATTGCCGAACAAAGTGCCTTCGATCCGGTCGGCGCCGGCCATGACGCCCAGCTCCGCCGCCGCAACGCCGGTGCCCCTGTCATTGTGCGGATGCAGGGACATGATGACGCTGTCCCGCCGCGTCATATGACGGCAGAAATACTCGATCTGATCGGCATAGATATTGGGCGTCGACATCTCCACCGTTGCCGGCAGATTGAGGATGCACTTGTTCTTCGGCGTCGGTTCCCAGACATCCATCACGCCCTCGCAGACTTCGATGGCATAATCGATCTCGGTCCCGGTGAAGCTTTCCGGCGAATACTGGAAAACAAATTCGGTATTGCCCGTTTGCTTCTCGGCGAATTCGCGCACCAGCTGGGCGCCGTGAACGGCAATCTGCTTGATACCCGCCATGTCCTGGCCGAAGACGACGCGGCGCTGCAGCGTCGAGGTCGAGTTATAGACATGCACGATGGCGCGGCGTGCGCCGATCAGGCTTTCATAGGTCCGCTTGATGAGATGATCGCGCGCCTGGGTCAGCACCTGGATGGTGACGTCGTCGGGGATGTGGTTTTCCTCGATCAACTGGCGCACGAAATCAAAATCGGTCTGCGAGGCGGAGGGGAAACCGACCTCGATCTCCTTATAGCCGATGCGGCAGAGCGTCTTGAACATCCGGAGCTTGCGTTCCGGCCCCATCGGCTCGATCAGCGCCTGATTACCGTCCCGCAAATCGACGGAGCACCAGATCGGCGCCTGGGTGATGGTCTTGGTCGGCCAGGTCCGGTTCGGCAAATTGATCGGCTGGAACGGACGGTACTTGACGGCTGGGTCGACACGCATAATGAATTTTCCTGTCAGTCAGTTTCGGTCTTGGCTGGTGACGACGCGAAATACAGCCGCCGGGCGGTCGCCGAGGGACAGAGATCCACGGAGGATTGCCCCAAGACCCGACGACCGCGTCGAAGTCGCAGTTCAAGCGCGCACAAAACCAGGCCGGACACAGAAGGTGTTATGGAAGCAGCGGGGATCACGATCAACCCCTAAACCCATTTGGCAGACGACGGTGGAGGTCCAGCGGAATTCAGTTCCAGGGACCGGCCCATAGGGCCATGCCCGGCGCGATCAGCACGCCGGGGTCGTAAGTCGCAGTAGCTGCGCCCAAATGGTCAGGTTCGTAGACATAGGGATTAATTAACCAGCCGATTCCAGGGAGGTCAAGGCTTAATGCGGTAAAATTAGGCCGATAATCTCATCAGGCCCCTCATCGAGCCACTAATGTGGGGTGGAAGCAGGGCTCGACCTCAATGGTCACATGGCTTAGCCCCGGCAAGCCGGCGAGACGCGCCTTGTAATGACCCGGCCGTGCGGGATGGTCGGAGACAATCGTGATCACTGCCGCATAGTGGCTGGGCCCGATCCGCCATAGATGCTGATCCGCCACCCGGTCGCCCTCCACTTCCAGCCGGCCGCGGATAGTATCGGCCAAATCGTCGTCCGGCACGGTATCGAGCAGGGCGGCGCCCGCCGCCCGAATGAGCCCGTAGGCCCAGCTCAGGATCACCGCTGTTCCGACGAGCCCAACCAAGGGATCGATGAACCGCCAGCCGAAGAACCAGGCCGCCAGCAAGCCGGCAATCGCCAGAACAGACGTCGCCGCATCCGCCAGGACGTGAATATAGGCGGCGCGCAGATTGAGATCGCCCCCTGCGCTAGCTGCGTGATGGTTCCCGTGATCGTGCTGATGGTCATGATCGTGGTGGTGGTGATGGTGATGGTGATGGTGGTGGCCGTGATCATCGCGCAGGATCCAGGCGCTGAGCAGATTGACCGCCAGGCCCACGACCGCAATGCCGATGGCCTCGCCATAGGCAATATCCACCGGATGCAGCAGCCGTTTTATACTTTCCCACCCAATTGCCACCGCGATCATGGCGAGGATGACCGCGCTCGCGAAGCTGGCGAGATCGCCCAGCTTGCCTGTGCCGAAGGAAAAGCGCCGGTCGCGCAGATGGCGCCGGGCATAAAGATAGGCCAGTGCGGAGATCGCCAGCGCAGCCGCATGGGTCGACATATGCCAGCCATCGGCGACCAGCGCCAAGGAACCGAACACCGTGCCGCCAGCGATCTCCACCACCATCATCGTGGTGGTCAGCGCTACCACGAGCCAGATGCGCTTTTCATTCCGGTGGTGGTTCTCGCCGAGAAAGACGTGCTCATGTGTCCAGGCATCGAGGGAATGCGTATGCATGACCCGCTTTCCGATCGTCAGAGATATTTCGCCAGTTCGCCGAGCGTCGCCAGTTTTGCCCGGGCCTCGCGCGGCAGCGGGCCTACCGTCTCTTCCAAATGATGCTCGATGTGATCGAGAACCAGGGCGCCCTTGGCTTTCTCAAGTGCTTGGATGACGGCGGCCATCTGCTGGGCGATAGCGAGGCCGTCCTTGCCATCCTCGACCATGCGGAGCACGGTCGCCAGATGCCCCTGGGCCCGTCGCAGGCGGTTCAATATCTGCGGATTGTTGGTGTGGCTCATATGATTGATATATCCCCTCCCCCCGGATAGGTCAATCGTAGTAGGTCAATCGGGTTTCAGCAGGTAATGGCGCAGCATGTAGCTGAGGCCATGTTGCCAGGATTCATCGGTGTTGCCGCGGATATCGACACTTTTCACGAAGGTCAGTTCCCCGGTCTCCACATTTTCCATATAGAGGTTGATGTTGAGGATGAGGTTGCTGACCTTTTGCACCGTGCCCCAGGCCGCAAGACTGGCCCCGGCCTGCCGGGCGTAATTCCGCTCGCAGCCATTGCAGTTGCGGATATCCGCCTCGGCGTCGATTTGCTGCTGGAGGTCGGTCGGGATATCGACCACCGCATAGCGGCCCGACGCGCTCAGCTGCTCCCGAAGCTGCTCATCCAGCTGGCGCAGGCGCGCCATCTCCTCAGGCGAGGTCGGTTGCAGCGAGCTGTTGATCAGATCGAAGCCAAGAAGCGCGATCCGGGTTGGTGCCGCCTCGCCAAGCGCATCACCGCCGGCCATCAAGCCGGGGATACAGGTCATCCCGATCGCAATAGCGATAACAGACCATCTGCCAATTGCCATCCCTCATCCTTGCGGTGCGGCGCCGAGGCGGCAACTGTTCCTTGGGCCAAGAGGCGGTCGAACCAGCAGCATCGCTAGATCTTTTTGAGATTGCGCCTGGCCGTTTCCAGGATCGACGGGACCAAGCCCGGAAAGGCATCGTCGACATCCTGGCGCAGTGAAACGAAGCAGCGCGTTCCCTCCTTGCGGCAGGTGATAACACCGGCTTCGCGCAGGATCTTGATGTGATGGCTGAGCGTCGAATTGGCGACCCCCACGTCGAAGTCGCCCCATCCGATTTCCTCGCCCCGGCTAAGACGGCACACCACCGACAACCGCACCGGGTCGCTGAGCGCGCCCAGAATGCCGGTCAGGGTGATTTCCGACTGCGAGGGATGCCACAACTGCTTCATGGCGAAACGCTCGATGCTCCTTGTTTTGCCCTTGGACCCGCCTATATTCAATGTTCGTCGAACATCGAACATTGGTCAATCCATTTTGATCGGATGTGACTCAACTCAATGATCTAACAGCAAAAAGCAGATTGCGATGTCAAAACTCTTTGATCCGATCACCGTCGGTGACCTGAAGCTGCCGAACCGTATCTTCATGGCGCCCCTCACGCGTCAACGGGCCAGCGAGGGCCGCGTGCCGAATGAGTTGATGCGTGAGTATTATATCCAGCGGGCCTCTGCCGGGTTGATCCTGTCCGAAGCCACCGCGGTTACGCCGATGGGTGTTGGATATGCCGATACCCCGGGTATCTGGTCGGACGAGCAGGTCGAGGGTTGGAAGCTGGTGACCAGGGGCGTGCATGATGCCGGCGGTCACATCTTCCTCCAGCTCTGGCATGTCGGCCGCGTTTCCGACCCCCATTTTCTCGATGGCCAGTTGCCCGTGGCGCCGAGCGCCATTGCCGCCGAGGGTCATGTCAGGTTGTTAAAACCGCAGCGCCCCTATGTGACGCCACGCGCCCTGGACCACCGCGAAATACCCGGCATCATCGCAGCCTTCCGCAAGGGCGCCGAAAATGCCCAGCGCGCCGGCTTCGACGGCGTCGAAATCCACGGCGCCAACGGCTATCTGCTGGACCAGTTCCTGCAAGACAGCACCAATAAGCGGATCGACGATTACGGCGGGCCGGTTGAAAACCGCGCCCGCCTGATGCTGGAAGCCACCGATGCCGCCGTCTCCGTCTGGGGTGCCGATCGCGTCGGCGTGCATTTGGCCCCGCGCAGCGATTCCCAGTCGATGGGCGACAGCGATCCGCTGGCCACCTTTGGTTATGTGGCTCGCGAACTCGGCAAGCGCAAGATCGCCTTCATCTGCGCCCGCGAACATGTCGGCGTCGACAGCCTGGGACCGAAACTGAAGAAGGAGTATGGCGGCATCTATGTGGCCAATGAACAATTGACCAAGGAAGCCGCCGAAAAGCTGCTGGCCAGCGGCGATGCCGATGCGGTCGCTTTCGGGAAGGCTTTCATCTCCAATCCCGATCTGCCGAAGCGGTTGCGCCAGGATGCGCCGCTCAACGGCTGGGATTCCGCCACTTTCTATGCGCGGGGCCCCAAAGGCTACACGGATTATCCGGCACTCGCCTGAGCTTCCGTAAGCGACCCCGCGAAACGACAAACCCGGCGGTGCCAATGCATCGCCGGGTTTTCACGGAACCTGTGATTGGCAATGCCTGTTACCTTTTCATCCAATGGCAGAAAGGCAGGCCATGGCCGAAACAGCCGATGTCAGAACCGGGCAAGGTCAACCGAAGCTCGATCGGGAGGCTTTCGCCGAGAGATACCGCCAGCATTTCAAAGACCCGATTTTCGATCATGCTCAGGCAGAGATCGAGCGCCTCATCGATCGCCTGGGACGGTTATCGTCAAGGCCGAAAGGCACCGGTGACGCGCAAGGCCGGCCCCGGCTTTACGGATCCCGACTACGATCTTTCGGTCGATTGGCTAAAGGCACATGACGCGATCATCGAAGCCGGACGCCGCCAGCGCGATCCCGCATCGCCCACGCGCATCCTGCTGATCTGCGGCTCACCGCGCACCGACGACACCTGCCCCAGCGAGATGTCGAAAAGCTTCCGCCTCGTCTCGCATTGCCGCGACGCGATGATCAAGGCCGGATGCGAAGTCGATTTGCTGGATCTCAGCCGCGTCACCGCCGAATACGGGCGGGTCATCTATCCCTGCAAAGCCTGCGTCTCCACCTCCATGGCGCTCTGCCATTGGCCGTGCTCCTGTTATCCCAATCACAGCCTCGGCCAGGTCAATGACTGGATGAACGAAATCTACCCGCGCTGGATGGCGGCACATGGCGTGATGATCGTGACGCCGGTTCACTGGTATCAGGCGCCCAGCGTGTTGAAATTGATGATGGACCGATTGGTCTGCGCCGATGGCGGCAACCCCGATCCGACCAGCACCCATGGCAAGGATGCTGCGCGCGCCAAGCAGATCGAACTCGCCGGTTGGCCCTATCCGCGCCATCTCGCCGGACGTGCCTTCAGCGTGCTGGTACATGCCGATAGCGAAGGCGCCGATGAATTGCGCCGCGCTCTAACCGACTGGCTGTCCGCTATGCATCTGGTCGAGGCGGGTAGCGCCTCGATCGGCAGGTATATCGGCTATTACCAACCCTATGCGACCAGCCATCAGGCACTCGACCAGGAAGCCGCCTTATTTCTGGAAGCGCAAAATGCCGCGGCGGCGCTGATCAACAAGATTTGTCAACTCCGTAGCGGGCAAACAGAACCCGATGCAGGACTGACCGATCCGCGTCCGAAGTAACATGCGAAGTCGAGATATGGGGAAGGCTGATGTTTTATGCCCGGCCCGGGGGCCGATCAAAAGATCGGCCCGGCGGACCGGTTATGGCCGTCTTTCCTGGCCGTAACGGATCGTGCGATCCCACTTGCCAGCGTGGCGGCCGCCGGACCAGAACCGTCCGGCTGGGTATTCGACGGCGCCGCTACGGGCAGCGCCTGGCTAAGCGACTAAGTGCGGTAGACGGGCATTGCTGCCATAGCATCTTTTAGCCGGAGTTTTTGCTTCTTTAGATCGCTCAGAAACGTTTCATCAGGATGGGGGCGTCTTTCTTCATCCGCAATGCGGATCTCCAGCTCGGAATGCTTTGCTTTCAGCGATTCCAGATGCGACGCAAGAGCCATCGGCAATTCTCCCTAACGGTTGGAGTGGCAGAGGCCGACATTCCCGCCCGGCGGCAAATGGCAGCCCCCAAAGGAAGCTCACGAACGTTAATGAACGCTTGTTGCGCTCATTGGAGGAAACTGCAAAACGGATGGTAGTCCTGTTCCCTTATCTAGTAAATTGGAGAAATATCAGTCGAATCAAGAATCGACGGTAAATGACTCGTTAATGCAGCAATAGGATTGACCTAATGGCGCCCCGGGGCAGTGCCGCGCGTACAACCACGCCGTCTTCAAGCTCGCTATCTGCACCATCGCAGCATGTTCCGCCTCGCTTGATCGTCGGGATTTCCGGCGCATCCGGCGTTGTCTACGGGCTGCGTCTCCTTGAAATGCTGCAAGACAGCATGATCGAAACGCACCTTGTGATGTCGCGCACCTCGGAGGTGACGCTGGCGCACGAAACCGATCGCAAGGTGAAAGCGGTGAAAGCGCTCGCGGATTATTGCCACGATGCGGAAGACATGGCCGCCCCGATCTCCAGCGGCTCGTTTCTCACCATGGGCATGGTGGTCGCCCCCTGCTCGGTAAAGACATTGGCCGAGATTGCCACCGGTGTTACCACCACCCTGACCTCACGCGCCGCCGATGTGGTGTTGAAAGAGCGTCGCCGTCTTGTCCTTATGGTGCGCGAAACGCCACTCCATGCCGGGCATCTCAAGAACATGCTGGCGGTGACGGAGATGGGGGGCATCATCGCACCGCCGGTCCCTGCCCTCTATGCCAAGCCGCAAAACATCGAGCAGATGATCGATCACAGTCTCGGCCGCGTGCTCGACCTTTTTGGCATCACCAGCGAGCGCGTACATCGCTGGGGCGAAGAGAAGCTGGCGAAGCGGCGGCCAAATAATAATGCGTAACCGCGCAGGCGGCGCGGCTCTTTTCACAATTCTTTGAGGATCGCTGCGATATCGGCTTCGTCCTGCGCATCGGGTTCGTTCGACGTGCTGATGCGCGGCAGAAAATCGAGATAACCGCGCAGCACCGGCAAGGCGAGTTCCGCTGGCGGCAAGGCGGAAAGCTTCGTGCAATGCGGCTCCGCCGCCGCGGCAATCTGGCGCTGGGCGATACGTTCGCAATCCAGCTCAGCGCCGAGCAAGGTATGTTTCAGCGATTGCTGATCGATCTTGCCGATCTCCTCGGCGAAATCCGATTTGATGCGGCGACGCACCTGGCGCAGCGGCACCACGACCTTTTCCCGCCAAGATGAAACGGCCGCATCGATCGACTGCACGCCATCGAGCGGCAGGCGATAGCCCAAGGTCGCCAGCCAGCAGATCCCCAGCAACATGTTCACATCCGCATTGCGGCGATCCTGCAGCGACAGCAAAGCGGCGGCCACATTGGGCTTGCAGTAAAAGGCCAGGCTGAATTCCCAGAAGCCATCCGCATTGAGTTTGATCACCTGCCCAACCTCGCCCCAATTGCCGATGCGTCGCTACCCGGCCCGGCCTTCCCAGCTGGATGACAAACAGGTTCCAGCACTTGGCCGCAACCTTATCCGAAATCGCGATTCGTCCCAAAATGCGCAGATTCCCTTGCAAAAATAGGGCTTTAGGGACTTCTCCTCCACAAGCCGGGGCTTGTCTTCGGACGGGCGATGCCCAACTATGGCTTAACGTGATTCACGATCATTGGATTCTCCCGGCATGAGCGAAGCCTTTTTCCTGCTCCCCGATACCCGCAGCGTCCTTGCCCTTACCGGCGCGGACCGGGCCGCATTTCTCCAGGGCCTGATCACCAACGACACCGCCAAACTCAGCCCCGAGCGTGCGATCTATGCCGCCTTCCTGACACCGCAGGGAAAATACCTGCATGATTTCTCGATCGCCGTGCTGAAGGATGCAGATGGCGAAGAACGCTATCTGCTGGATGTCGAAGCGGCCCGCCGGGCAGATCTGCTGAAGCGCCTGTCGATGTATCGCCTGCGGTCGAAAGTCGCCCTTGCCGATGTGGGCGGCGATTTTGCCGTCGCCATTCTGTATGGCGCGGATGTCCCGGCCACCCTCGGCCTGCCCGCCGAGCCCGGTGTGACGAAGGCATTTGGCAATGGCGTCGTCTTCACCGATCCCCGTCTCGCGGCCTTGGGCGCCCGCGCGATCCTGCCGCGCGCCGAAGCGGCCGCCTGGCTGTCGAATGCCGGTCTGAAGCAAGGCGAGTTGACGGCCTATGACCGTTTGCGCCTGGGGCTCGGCGTGCCGGAAAGCGGCCGTGACCTCATTCCCGATAAATCGATCCTGCTGGAATCTGGCTTCGATGAACTGAACGCCGTCGATTGGCAGAAGGGCTGTTATATGGGCCAGGAGCTGACAGCGCGGACGAAATATCGCGGTCTGGTTCGCAAGCGCCTGCTGCCGGTGAAGATCGAGGGCGCCGCGCCGGAAACCGGCACCCCTGTCATGGCCGGCGACAAAGATATCGGCGAGATCCGCAGCCACAGCGCCGACGGCACGATCGGTCTCGCCATGCTGCGCCTCGAAGCGCTCGATGCCTTGCGCCAAGGTGGCACCGTAACGCTGCAGGCCGGCAATGCAACGCTCACCCCCCTCCTGCCGGATTGGGTGCGGCTGCCCGAAGCCGAAAGTGCGACGGGATAAACTTCCGGTTTCTTCCGATGGCGGCTAATGGCCAAGCCCGCGCGGCTCTGTTATAGAGCAGGCTCCTCTTTCATCCGTTTCGGGGGCTGACCATGAGCGTGTCTTCTGCGAAACCGCGCCTGCGCGATCTCGGCATCACTCTTGGCCAAATGGCGCCCGGATCGCTCAATGCCATTACCGATGTGGCGGGCGTCAAGGTCGGCTATACGACCGTCATCACTGATACGCCCCGTGTGGTACGCAGCGGCGTCACCGCGATCTGGCCCTCGGACAGCATCTACACCGATCACCTTTTTGCCGGCTATCATTCCTTCAACGGCAATGGCGAGATGACCGGCACCATCTGGCTACAGGAACAGGGAACCTTGGCCGGCCCGATCGGCATCACCAATACCCATGCCGTCGGCGTGGTGCGCGACGCGATCTGCCGGCTTGCCGCCGAACGCTTTGTCCAGAATCCCTGGCATCTGCCGGTGACCGGCGAGACCTGGGATGGCTGGCTGTCCGATGCCGAGACCTTCCCCATCACCACCGACCACGCCTTGGCCGCCTTCAAGACAGCGCAAGGCGGCGCCATTGCCGAAGGGAATGTCGGCGGCGGCACCGGCATGATCTGCCACGAATTCAAAGGCGGCACCGGTACCGCGTCCCGCAAGCTGAGCGAGGCGCAGGGCGGCTGGACGGTAGGCGCGCTGGTGCAGGCCAATTACGGCATGCGCGAGATGCTGCGCTGTGGTCATGCGCCGGTCGGTCTAGAGATCACCGCCGATATCGTACCCAGTTCACGCGACGAGCCGAAGGACCAAGGCTCCATTATCGTCATCCTGGCGACCGATGCCCCGCTGCTGCCGATCCAATGCCAGCGCCTTGCCCGCCGCGCAACGACCGGCCTTGCCTGGGCCGGCGGCTTCGGCGCCAATTCCAGTGGCGATATCTTCCTCGCCTTCTCTACCGGCAATGTGGTGCAGGCTGGCGCAAGGATGACCGACATCCGTATGCTCGGCCTCGATCAATGCACCCCGCTTTTCCAGGCCGCCGCCGAAGCGACCGAAGAGGCGATCTGGAATGCCATGATCGCAGCCGAGACGATGACCGGGTTCAAAGGCCGCACAGTGCATGCCATTCCGCATGATCTGCTGCGTCAGGCCGTGGCGCGTTATCGTCGGCAAGACTGACTCTCTCATCCATTTGAATGAGATGATATGAAGCAAAGTCGCTCTCCGTCATACACGTCGTGGTCGATGCATATGGCGGAGCGCGAATTTCTTTTCATTCGACATACTATTGCATGCTTGATGCTTGTGATGCCGCATCGAGCGTTGTATCCTCTCATTATCCACTGAACATGAATTTCAACCGCCGAACTTCTATGAGGTAGCGGCGCGCGTCAGACCACCGCAGCAAGAGCTGCTTTGCGTTGGCTGTACGAAGTGTGACGGCCTTGTCTCAAGCAAGGACCGATCGCTCGTACCAATGATGACGATTGGCGATCACCAATGTGGTGATTGATGGGGCGGCGCTGTTCTTCAGCGTTGCGTCACGATTTTGATCATCTCCATTTCCATTCCGCTCGTCGCTTTGCGACCGGGCATGGTTCACTTCGCCTATATGTCTGCGCTGCGACGATGACAGGAGTACGCCATGGCAAGAAATCGCGAGCTGAGGGACTTTTCGCAATTGGAACGCGAATTCGAACTCGAGATGGAGGATGCAGGCTCCATCGAGCAGGAATTCGATGATATGGAAAGCGACGAAGAATTCGAGGAAGACGAGGCAGATGACGAGGCCTTCGAACTCGATGAGCAATTCGAGCAGGATGAGGAATTCGAATCCGTCGATGATGAAAGCGGCGATGCTTCGGGACAAGACCAGGAATATGTCGAACGCTTCCTGGAAATAGCTGCGCGGGAATTCGAATCCGAAAGTGAAGTCGATCAGGCGATGAACGAAGTCTTGGACGACATGTCACGCGAATATCTTTTCGGTGGCTTGGTGCGCGGCATCAAGAAGCTCAGCAAAAACAAAATCCTGCGATCTCTCGCCAAGAAAGGGCTGAAATATGCCGCCGGCAAATTCTTTCCCGGCGTCGAAGCGGCCATGCAACTGGCCAAGGGCAATGTCAAAGGCGCCCTCCTGAATATCGGCAAGCAGGCGCTCGGCACGGTGGTCCCGGGCGGAACAGCCACGCTCGATGCCGTCAAATCCTTGGGCCTTGCCGCCAGTGAATATCCCGAACGCAATCAGCAAGCCTGGGAGAATTACGTCACCCTGGCGCGCGAAGCCTATGAATATCTTGCCGATAATGTCACCGAGAATGCCGACAGACCGGCCGAGGCCGCGCGGCTGGCAAATAACGCCATGCGCCATGCCATCACCCGGGCGCAGTCGCGGGCGGCAAGCATGCGCCGCTTACCAGGGAGAGGCATGCGGCGGCGCGGACGACATGGCTACGCGACTTCTCTCGGCCAGACGGTACAGCATGGCCAGGCGCGCGTCATTCGCCTGAAGGTCGCGCCGGGGCAGCGGATCAAGCTGATTATCATCGGCCGCTAACCCGACAAGGCGATGGTCAACCGCAGCAACTACCTGCAACAGCGGGCGGAATCCTTGCTTTTCCGCATCGGCAGTCTGAGCAGTTTGAGGCGTCTCGTGAATCTTCCGCCACAGCAGGATATTTCGGAGCGTCAATGGGCCGTCCTGGAGCCGCAACTTGCTGCCGCGACCGCCCGCCTGTCGGCGCGCGTCAAACGGGCCACCGATCAATTGCTGCCGCATATCGATGATGGCCGGGCGACACGGCGGCTGAACGCAGCTCTCGGCCAGATCGAACTGGACCTGTCGCGTGCCTTTCTCTTCTTCGACACCTACATGGATGTGCTGACCCAGCGCAATTCGGCTGAACTTGGCGCTATCCTGCGCGGTTGCGATGCGTTGGCGATGGATGCAATGCGGCGCGACCATCCGGCACTTGGCATCATCGAGCCGCCTTTGGTCTATTGCGATCGCGGCTTCGGCGCCTCCATCGTGCGTGAAAGCGTGCCCTTTCCCGATACATCGCCGAACCCGATGCCGCTGTTGCAGATTCCTTATGGCCGGCTGAAGGAGAAGCACAACCTCACCTCCATCCTGCATGAATCCGGTCACCAGGCCCTGGCGCGGCTGCAACTGGTCTCCGCTTTGGCAGATACGTTGCGGGATGCGCTGGCGCGGGCCGGCGCACCGGAACAGATCCGCCACCTTTACGCACTCTGGTCTTTCGAGATTGGCCCCGATTTCTGGGCTTTCGCACTTTCCGGCATTGCGGAGGCGGCCGCGATCCGGGACCTCTTTGCCCTGCCCTCGGGCCATGCATTGCGGGTTTCCTATCACGACCCCCATCCGCCGCCTTATCTGCGGGCGCTGCTGACCTTCGACTGGTGCCGCCGCGCCTGGGGACAAGGTGCTTGGGATGATTGGGAGAGGCAATGGCTGGCCGCCTATCCGCTCGATGCCGCGCCGACCGAGACACGGCGCGTCCTCCTGCAGGCGCGGCGCTTCATCCCCGTGGTCGGCCAGACGTTGTTTGATACGAGATTTCGCGTGCTGGGCCGGCGCCGGTTGCTCGATCTCTTCGATCTCGCACCGCTGGCGCCCAATGAATTGAAGCGCCGGGCAAGCGGCATCCGCGGCGGCAAGCTCGATCTGACCGGCCTGGCGCCGAGCGTGCAGCTCGCGGTCTTTCGCATGGTGCGCGAATGGTACCCGATCGGCGAAGCACAGCTCGACCGCCTCATGTCGGATTGGCTGATGCGGCTCGGCCGGAGCTACCGCCACAGCTTATGAGGACAGATCGCTGAAACGGCTGACAAGGAGAGGATCAAGATGGCAAAGGAAACTGAAAACCAGCAATCGGGCCAATCCTCCGCCCAATCAAATGCTGCATCAGCGGGCAATGCATCCGCCGCCCAAACCAGCCCGGCCTCTCTTGTGATCAGGATGGAGCGGCCGCCGGTCGTCAATACCACAGACCTGCTGCGGGACAAGCGTCGCCTGACCGTGGCCTTTCCGCCCTGCACGGACGAACTCCTCGCCCTGATCCGCACCAGCGATAGCGACGACGTAACCAAGTTCTTCAAGGACTATTTCAAGTTCCGCCGCCACCATATCCTGGGCCAGACAAAAATCGGTGGTTCGGGGCAATGGGAAGATATCGAGAACCATCTCGATACCGTGCTCGATCCGGCACTGCTGGATTGCCCAAACGGCATCATCCTCGAGCGGCAGGAATCAAGTGCCCATTATGATTATGACCAGCAGGACTGGCCAAGCGAATGTTGCCTCTGCTCTCCCTGCGTCACGTTGGATGGCGAGCGCAATTTGCCGCCGCAACCAACCGTGCCGAGCATTCCGAACGGTATCCGCCGGCTTTTCGTCGCCGATGCCCTATGGCTGTTCTATTTCGAGCGGATGGGCATCCAGCAGATCCTGGGCGTCATTCTGGATGCCTTTGCCTATAACGGCCGGCTGCCGATTTCCAATGGATCGCTCAGCATGGCGATCAAGGACGATATCGTCGCGCTGGTGCTGGAAGTCATGGTCAGGCAGACCAAGATGGGACTGGCGCCGACTGTGCGGGACCGGGCTTGCCTCTACCGCACCACGCTCGGCTGGACCTCGAAAACCGGCCGGGGCCTCAATCTCGATACCGAGGTCAATACCGGCTTCAGCACCCTCTTCCATCGTTTCATCGCCAATGCCTTGGATTACTACAAGGATAAGCGCCTGGCCGTCGCCATTCGCGGCACCGCCGTGCCGGACGCGCCCCCCTCGGTGGCGACGCTGATCACCATCAGCAACACGATCGACGTCCTGAAAAAACGTTTCGAGGCGTTCGCCTATGGCCGCAATTACTACAACACCCTTGCCGGCATTGTCTGGACCATTGCCGGCATGGCGATGATCCGGGAGCTGCGCGAGACACTCGGCATTCCACCCGCTTATGGCGATGCCCATGAATTCATCCCCGCCGCCTATGATATTCTCGTCCTCAAGCGGTCGGTGACCCATGGCGAGATCAATCCCTATCTGGAGCATAAACGCTGCGCCGAACATGGCCGCGACCTTCTGCTCGATCTTGAAGTGATCAATCACGAACAGAACGCCCCGGGTCAGGAATTGGATAACTGGCTTTACCAGGTCGAGACGAAAGTGGAAGCCTATCGGACCGCCTATCGCAGCCTGACCGGCGTCGATCTCGGCGCGCCGGGAACACCGACCATCGAACAGCAAGTCTGAAGACGGCTTTCACGACCGAGAGGTTCCGATGCGAGAGCGACTTCATATGGAACAGGAATTCCAGATCCTGCTGCGGGAGTTCGACAATCCGCAGGATGCGAAGAAGGCCGCACAGGCCAAGGCAGCCGCGGCAAAGGCGGCAGCGCAGGCAAAGGCGGAACGGGCGAAGAAACTCGCATCGGCGCAGAAACAAGCCAAGGAGCTTCAACCGTTTTTCAAACAGGTCCTCTCGCGGCAGATCAAACCGGGTGGCGCGAAGATCACTTATGGCCCGGCGGTCGGCGCTAAGGTCAGTCTCGCGGTCATCGCCGATGGCGATTTTGAGAAAGCCAATGAGGCCGAGGCAAAGCGTCTTGCCGCGCAGTTGCAGAAGAAGGCCTTGAAATTCGCCCCCGACTCTGTGCAACGGAGGCTGATCGCCTTCTACAACGCCCAGGGAGAAGCCTTGCCAAGCCGTTTATCGGTGGTCGATGAGAAAACCCGCCTGACGCCCGATGAAGACGCCGCTGTCTTCTCGATCGCACGCGCGATGACTATTGCTGACACCAAGAGCGAAGCCGCTAAAGTGGACGGATTCTATTCGTCCACGACGAAAGCGATCTCGCTCCGCGAATCCGCGATAACCGCCGGCGCCATCGCCCACGAAATGACCCATGCTTACGCCCATCCGAATTGGCACGATTTTATCTATCTGATGCGAGTGCGGGGCATGAAGGAAACCGACAAGCTTAATGAAGGTATGACGAGCCATCTTTCCGGCCTCGTGATCGATGCATGGTTTGCCAAACAGAGCGGCGGTACGATACCGAGCACTGGCTATGGGCCCGATTACATCGCGATCGCGAATGACTTCATCAAAGAAGTTGGACAGGAAGCCGCCTTTACAGCGTTCTTCGGCGGTTTCGTCGATTTCACCGATAACGATAAGCCGGAAGACTTCCTGCTGATCGGCAGTGCAAAAAAGAAATGGAAATGGAAGTGGCGGTGATCGCCGTCACTCTCTCCACGGCTTAACCCCGTGACCGGTCATCGACCGTTGTGTTAGCCTGCGCAACGATACACGATGCCGGCAGCGTTGCCATGTACCCGTAGCCACCGTCTCATTGGCCGGCATGCCTGAATTACCGCGACATCTATTTCCGATAGGTGGATATCATGCCAGCCAATGCTTCACTACCGGTCTCGGCCAGCGATCTGGTCGATCGTCTTGCCTTGCAGCCGCATCCCGAAGGCGGGTTCTTTCGCGAAACCTATCGCGCCTCGCTGACCTTGCCGGCCGCCGGTCTGGCGCCGCATTTCTCCGGCGCCCGCCAGGCATCGACAGCAATCTATTACCTGCTGGCGGCTGACGACCGGTCACGCTTGCACCGGATCCGCTCGGATGAGGTCTGGCATTTCTATCTGGGCGATCCGCTCCAGGTCATCGAACTGACGGAGAACGGCGAGGTCCAGGTGACGCTGCTTGGCACCGATTTCGCCGCCGGCCAGGTGCCGCAGCATGTCGTGCCGGGCGGCCGCTGGTTCGGCGCCTGCCCGGCTCCCGGCTCGGCCTATAGCCTGGTCGGCTGCACCGTGGCGCCGGGTTTCGACTTCGCCGATTTCGACATGGCCGATCGGCCGGCGCTGCTGGCGACCCATCCCGCCGCAGCCGATTGGATCAAGCGCTTGACCTGATCAGCTATTATCCGGCGCTGAACAAGCCCCAAAGAGCCCACCACACCGGCGGCGCCAGCAGGACCGCGATTGCCACAAAGGCGACCCGCGACGACCAATGAAAGAAGCGCATCTTGCGCTCGGCGATCTTGCTGTTGATGGCGATCTGCGTCATCAGGTCGTCGATATAGGCTTGCGAAATCGACTGGCCCTCGGCCGGCAGGTAGCGGGCGACGAAGTGGGCCTTGAAATCCGCGATCTCCAATGGCGCGATATCGCCGAAGAACAGCAGATTGCGGTGCTTTTCCTGCGCTTTCCCTTTCGCGCGATTCATCAGACGCGGCGCGATCGACCAGACGCTGAGCATGGCGGCAATGGCGAACAGCATCAACGCAATGGTCAGCGCAACCACATATTCCCGGGACAAGCCGCTACCGGCCTTCAGCATATTCACGCTGGCGATGATCCAGGCGGAACAGAAGGTCAGCAGCGCCGCATTCTTCGTTTCGGCAAAGCGCAGGATGTCCACCGCCCGCGCGAGATTGGCCGTTACGATGCGTTCAAAGGCCGCGTTCCTGTCATCGTTGCCCATGCCCCTTCCCCCAGATCTACAGGTTCCTGACTCGCCGTGTCTCTAATGGAAAAAGTGGAAAGATACTATCAGGAAATGGCCGGTCGGATTTCCCTCGCAACCATAGGGATAAGGCCGCGTGATCGGGCTCCCCCGGGTGTCATGTTTGCTGCAAGTGCGCGTTGGCGGACCGCCATTTTTCCCGCGTTAGGCGGTAGAGCACGTGTCGCCGCAAGGGATCACCCACTGGCAAGACAGGATGGTCGAAATCCTCGGCCGGGTCATGGCTCATACCCAGCCGCTCCATTACCGCGCGCGACCGGCGATTGACCGGCACGGTGAAGGACACGATTTCGTCGAGATCGAGGCTTGTGAAGCCATAGGCCAGCGTCGCCCGGGCCGCTCCGGTCGCATAGCCTTGACCCCAGCCCTCACGTGCAAGAAGCCAGCCGATTTCCATACAGGGTATGAAAGGCGCTTCGAAGCTCGGCCGATGCAGGCCGACGAAGCCGATGAAATCGGCGCCACCTCGCCCCTCGACCGCCCCAGAAGCCGAAATCCTGGATCGTCATCAGCGTGCGGATTCGTGCCGCCATCGCATCGCTTTCTTCGCGGCTGAGTTGCTTCGGCAGGAATTCCGTGACCTGGGGATCGGCATTCAGCGCAGCGAAAGCCGGCAGGTCGCTCTCGCGGCAGTTACGTAACAGCAGGCGCGGTGTTTCAATCATACCGTATGGTGAGTCGTCCTCGACACTGTTCTGCGCTTTCACATCCGCGCCGGACAGGCCGGCGATCTGTCGGCCGGCAATCGAAGCGGCGGCGAGTCGCCGTCAATTCGAGAACAACTGGCGTGCCGACCGCCTGTGCCAACCACAGGATAGCCGTCTCGCCGATCTTTTTCAGCGCCCATCCCGGCAACTTTTTGACCGATTGGGCAGATATCGTTTACCTGGATGACACAACCATGATAGCGTTTCCCGCCCTCTCCGACCGAGACGCCGCATGGCGTGGTGCGGGGCGCGGATGGTGAAAAACCATCGGGGAACGCAGGACGGCAAACTGGGAGACATTTGATGAGACTGCTGACGAAATCGGCCGTGGCGGCGCTGATGCTGACGCTGGCTGCTGGTAGCTATGCTGCTGGCCATGCGGCCCATGCTGCGACGCCGAAAGACATTCTGGTCATGGCCTATGTGATTGACGATCTGATCTCGCTCGATCCGGCCGAGATTTACGAATTCTCCAGCTCGGAATATCAGGCCAACGTCTACGACCATCTCGTCGTGCTCGACGTCAAGGATACCTCGAAGATCCTGAACCGCGTCGCCGAGAGCTGGACCATCGGCGACGATGGCAAGACCTGGACCTTCAAGATCCGCTCCGGCATCAAGTTCCAGTCGGGCAACGAGCTGACCGCCGAAGACGCGGCTTTCTCACTGCAGCGTTACGTGATGCTGGACAAGAGCCCCGCCTTCATCCTGGGCCAGTTCGGCCTGACCAAGGAAAATGCCAAGGAGAAGATCCGCGCGAAGGATGCCTCGACGCTCGAGGTCGAACTGGACAAGGCCTATGCCCCCAGCTTTTTCCTGAACTGCCTGACCTATGTCAGCTCGATCGTCGACAAGAAGCTGGTCATGTCGCATGAGAAGGACGGCGACATGGGCAATGGCTGGCTGAAGACCCATTATGCCGGTTCCGGCCCCTTCTTCCTGAAGGATTGGAAGCCCAACCAGTCGCTGATCCTGGAAACCAACCAGCACTATTGGAACGGCGTGCCGAAAATCAAGCGCGTCCTGATCAAGAACGTGACGGAAAGTGCGACCCAGCAATTGCTGCTGCAAAAGGGTGATGTCGATATCGCCCGCAATGTCACCGGCGACCAGTTGACGGCGCTGGAAGGCGACAAGAACGTCAAGATGGAATCCGCTTCCAAAGCGACGCTCTGGTATCTCGGCTTCAGCATGAAGAACCAGTATCTGTCGAAGCCGGAAGTGCGCAAGGCGCTCAAATATCTCGTCGATTATGACGGTCTCGCCAAGACCCTGTTCAAGGGCGTCGGCAAGCCGCACCAGACCATCCTGCCGGAAGGCCAGCTCGGTGCCTCCGACGAGATGCCGTATAAGCTGGATGTCGCCAAGGCCAAGGAATTGCTGAAGCAGGCGGGCCTCGAAAACGGCTTCAGCGTGACGATGGACACCACCAACAAGACCGAGACCATGGAACTGGCGCAGGCGATCCAGTCGACCTGGGCGCAGGCCGGGGTGAAGCTGGAAATCAAGCCGGCCGACAACAAGCAGACCCTGACGCGCTATCGCGCCCGGCAGCATGATATCTATATCGGCCAGTGGGGTTCCGACTATCAGGATCCGCATTCCAATGCGGAAGGCTATGCCACCAATGCCGATAACAGCGACAATGCCAAGAATAAGCTGCTGGCCTGGCGCAATTCCTGGTTCGTGCCGGATCTGACCAAGGAGGTCTATGCCGCGCGCGACGAAAAGGATAATGCCAAGCGCGTGGAGATGTATGGCGACATCCAGAAAAAGGTGCTGGATGACGGCCCATATCTGATCATGTTCCAGCAGATCGAAACCGCCGCCGTGAACAAGAATGTCGACGGTTTCGTCGTCGGTCCGACCTTCGATCTCAATCTCTATCACGACGTCGTCAAGCACTGACGTCGCTCAGGGATTGAGGTAGAGCGGCATGAAGGCGAGCATCCGGGTTCTAGTATCGGTCATCACGACCCTGTTCGGTCTGTTGCTGGTGACCTTCTTCATCGGCCGGGTTCTCCCGGCCGACCCGGTGCTCGCCGTTGTCGGCGACCATGCCTCGGCCGAGGTCTATGCCCGCACCCGTCAGGAAATGGGCTTGGACAAGCCGCTCTGGGAGCAATTCTTCACTTATGTGAGCCATGTGGCGCGGGGCGATCTCGGTGTTTCGCCACGGACTGGTCGGCCGATCCTCGAAGATATCGCCCAGGTTTTCCCCGCCACCTTGGAACTGGCGACGGCCGGGACGCTGATCGGCGTCATCATCGGCGTGCCGGCCGGCGTCTGGGCGGCGATACGCAAAGACAAATGGCCCGACCATCTGGTGCGCTTCCTCGGCCTGTTCGGTTATTCGGTGCCGGTCTTCTGGCTGGGCCTGATGGGCCTGCTGCTATTCTATGCGAAGCTCGAATGGCTGCCCGGTCCTGGCCGGCTCGATTTCGGCTATGAGGATATGATCGAGCCGGTCACCGGCATCATGACCATCGATACGCTGATCAGCGGCGATATGGAGATGTTCAAGAACGCCTTGATGCATTTGCTGTTGCCGGCCTCGATCCTCGGCTATTACTCGCTGGCTTATATCAGCCGCATGACCCGCTCGCTGATGCTGGGCCAGTTGCGCCAGGAATATATTTTGACGGCGCGGGTGAAAGGCGTGTCGGAAGGCAAGATCATCTGGCGCCATGCCATGGGCAATATCCTGGTGCCGCTGCTGACCGTGATCGTGCTTTCTTATGCCAGCCTGCTCGAAGGGTCGGTGCTGACCGAAACGGTCTTCGTCTGGCGCGGCCTTGGCCTTTACATCACCGACTCTCTCTTCGCCCTCGATATGACGGCGGTGCTGGGCGGAACTTTGGTGGTGGGCTGCGCCTTCATCTTCATCAATATGCTGACCGACCTCGCTTATCGCGTTCTCGATCCGAGAGCGCGATAGTCAGGTGCAAGGGTAACGCGATGAGCCTCGCCAACGACAATCTCCCGCCGTCGATGAGCTGGCGCGGCTGGCTGCTGACGGAAACCCCGCATTCGCGGATGCAGGCAAGGCTCGGCCGCGCTTATCTCGGCTGGCGCGGCTTCCTGCGCAATCCGCTCGCCATGGCAGGCCTGTTGATTTTCATCATCCTGGTGCTGACGGCGATCTTCGCACCGCTGCTCACCAGCCACGATCCACTGGCCGGCGACCTCGGCCGCCGCCTGTCGCCGCCGACCGACGCCAATATCCTCGGCACCGACCAGCAGGGCCGCGATTTGTGGAGCCGGATCGTCTACGGCTCGCGCATCACCCTGATGATCGTCTTCCTGGTCGCCATCACCGCCGCCCCGATCGGCCTCGTCATCGGCACGGTCGCCGGCTATGCTGGCGGCTGGGTGGAAGCCGTGCTGATGCGCGTCACGGATGTCTTCCTGGCCTTTCCGCGCCTCATCCTCGCCCTCGCCTTCGCCGCCGCGCTCGGACCCGGCATCGAGAATGCGGTACTGGCCATCGCGCTGACCGTCTGGCCGCCTTATGCGCGCCTCGCCCGCGCCGAGACATTGGCGGTGCGGCATTCAGACTATGTCGCCGCTGCGCGCATGAGCGGCGCCTCGCCCATACGCATCATCATCGGCCAGATCATGCCGATGTGCATGTCCTCGCTCATCGTCCGTGTTTCCCTCGACATGGCCGGCATCATCCTGACCGCCGCCGGGCTCGGCTTCCTCGGCCTCGGCGCCCAGCCGCCTTCGCCCGAATGGGGCGCGATGGTTTCCAGCGGACGCGAACATCTGCTGGACCAGTGGTGGATCTCAACCTTTCCCGGCATCGCCATTTTCGTCGTCAGCCTGGGCTTCAACCTGATCGGCGACGGCTTGCGTGACGTCTTCGATCCGCGCGAGCAGTGAGGATGGCCGGATGACGATGCCGCTGCTTCAGGTCGAGAACCTCAATATCCGCTTCGATACGCCGACTGGTGTCTCTCATGTCGTGCGCAATATGAGCTTCAGCATGGGCCGAGAGAAGCTCGCCATCGTCGGTGAATCCGGTTCCGGCAAATCCCAGAGCGTTCGCGCCATTCTCGGATTGACGCCGGGCAAGGTGACGGCCGACCGGCTGGATTTCGACGGAAAGTCCCTGCTCGGCCTCACTGCCGCGCAATGGCGGGCGATCCGCGGGAAACGCATCGCCATGGTGATGCAGGACCCGAAATATTCGCTCAACCCGGTGATGCGGATCGGCGATCAGCTGCTCGAAGCCTGCCGCGACCGCTACCGCGGCAAAGAAGCCAAGGCGCGGTCGATGGAGATGCTGGAAGCGGTGCGCATCCGCGATCCGGAACGGGTCTATCTCGCCTGGCCGCATGAATTGAGCGGCGGGATGGGGCAGCGGGCGATGATCGCCATGATGCTGATCACCGAGCCCGAACTGCTGATCGCCGACGAGCCGACCTCCGCCCTCGATGTCACGGTGCGGCTGCAGGTGCTGGCCATCCTCGACGATCTGGTGCGCAAACGCGATATGGGCCTGATCTTCATCAGTCACGATCTCAATCTGGTGGCCTCGTTCTGTGACCGGGTCCTCGTCATGTATGCCGGGCAGATCATGGAAGAGGTGAATGCCAAGCATCTCCACCAAGCGCAGCACCCCTATACAAAGGGCCTGCTCGCCTGTCTGCCAGAGCTTGGGAAGCCGATGGAAGCCTTGCGCACGCTCGCCCGCGACCCGGCCTGGAAAAAGCCGCTGCCGCAACATCCGGTGACGCGATGATCCCCGCAAATGATCCACGTGCCATCGATGACGATGCGATGATCGCCGTGCGCGACCTGACCGTCAGCTTCGGCACTGGGAAGCAGGAAGTCGCGGCGGTCAAGCAGGTCAGCTTCCAGGTCGACAAGGGCGAGAGCTTCGGTCTGGTCGGTGAGTCCGGCTCGGGTAAGTCTACAGTGCTGCGCGTGCTCGCCGGACTCAATCCCACCTGGCAGGGCAAGGTCGTCATCGCCCGCCACAGCCTGGCCGCGAGGCGCGGCAAGAATTTCTTCAAAACCGTGCAGATGGTGTTCCAGGACCCCTATGGGTCGCTGCATCCCAAGCATACCGTCGACCGCATCCTTTCAGAGCCGCTCGCCGTCCACGGCATCAAGGATGCGGAGAGCAAGGTCCGCGCGGTGCTCGATCAGGTGCAGCTCGGCTCCTCCTTCCGCTTCCGCTATCCGCATCAGCTTTCCGGCGGCCAGCGCCAGCGCGTCGCCATCGCCCGCGCCCTGATCCTGCGGCCGCAGGTGGTCCTATTGGACGAACCTACCTCTGCGCTCGATGTCTCGATCCAGGCGGAAATCCTCAACCTGCTCGCCGAACTCCGGCGCGATCTCGGCCTTACCTATCTGCTGGTCAGCCACGACCTCGCTGTGGTCGGCCAGATGTGCAGCCGCCTCGCCCTTATGCGCAAGGGCGAGATCGTCGAACTTGCCGATGCCGCGCAACTCGCCGCCGGCAACCTCACCCACCCTTATTCCAGGCAATTGCTGGTCGCCAGCAAAGGTTACGACCGCGCCGCCATCGACGCCTTCGCGGATTTTTGAACTCAGCGCTCCAGATCAGGCGACGGAATGTAATCGGCATCCTTATCGAAGGCACCGAGGAAGGTCGTGCGTTCATTGACTGCCCCACGCGTCATCCTCAGCTTTCAGGAGGGGCTATTGTTATCTCGTTTTACGATTAACAAATAAAGATGTTCTACTTTTAGAAAAACCGCTACACGCCCCTAGCATGGCCTCTGTGACCGGGCCAATCCGGCGCCGCCTCTCAGAGTTGTGCATGGGAGCCACGCCAGAAACATCATTGGCGCTTCCGAACATTATCCTGTATCAAGCGCCTTTCGCCGCTTTCGCGATGTTTCTGCTGCCGGGTCCGATTGATCGACCGGGCGTCATCTTGCGGCCCAGTTCCTGACAGATTGAAAGACAATGCCTTTTCCTGCGATCAACCCGGCTCTCGACCGCGCCCTTGCCGAGCGCAATTATCTTGAACCGACGCCGGTCCAGCTTGCCGTGCTGCAGGACGAGGCGGCCGGCCGCGATCTGCTGGTCTCGGCGCAAACCGGTTCCGGCAAGACCGTAGCTTTCGGCCTGGCTTTCGCCCCGACCATCCTGGGATCGGCAGAACGCTTCCCCCGCCCCGGCGCCCCGCTGGCCCTGATCATCGCACCGACCCGCGAACTGGCCATGCAGGTACATGGCGAATTGAGCTGGCTCTATGCCGCATCGGGTGCGCGGGTCGTTTCCTGCGTCGGCGGGATGGATGCCCGACGCGAGGCCCGCGCTTTGGCCGATGGCTGCCATATCGTGGTCGGCACGCCGGGCAGGCTGCGCGATCACCTGGAACGCGGGCAGATCGACACATCGGAATTGCGGGCGGTCGTGCTGGACGAGGCCGACGAGATGCTCGATCTCGGCTTCCGCGAGGATCTCGAATTCCTGCTGGATGCAACGCCGCCGCAACGGCGTACCCTGCTGTTCTCAGCCACCATCGCCAAGGATATCGCCGCTTTGGCGCGGGAATATCAGCGCGACGCGCTGCGCATCGACACGCTGCAACAGAATGAGCCGCATGGCGATATCGAATATCGCGCCATTCGCGTTGGCGCCCGCGATACGGAACACGCGGTCGTCAATGTGCTGCGCCATATCGAGCCGCGCGCCAGCATCATCTTCTGCCACACGCGCGAGGCGGTGCGGCGGCTGCATGGCAGCCTGCTGGAACGCGGCTTCGATGTCGTCGCCTTGTCCGGCGAGCTGACGCAGAATGAACGCAGCCATGCTTTGCAGGCGTTGCGCGACGGCCATGCCCGGGTCTGCGTCGCCACCGATGTTGCGGCGCGCGGCCTCGATCTGCCGGATCTCCGCCTTGTCATTCATGCCGATATCCCGACCAACCGGGCGACCTTGCTCCATCGCAGCGGCCGGACCGGCCGCGCCGGCCGCAAGGGCATCTGCGTGCTGATCGTGCCGCATGCGAAACGCCGCCGTGTGGAGCAGCTGTTGAACGGGGCCAATATCAAATCCGTCTGGAGCGATCCGCCGACGGCAGATGCGATCCGGGCACTTGACCGGGAGCGCATGCTGCAGGACCCCGTCCTGACCGAGCCGGTGACGGAAGAAGATCTGATCCAGGCGCGCGCGCTGCTCGACGCCCGCTCAGCCGAGGAAGTAGCGGCGGCGCTGATCCGCCTCTACCGCGCCCGCCTGCCGGAGCCGGAGGACCTGTTCATCGAACCGTTCCGGGAAGAACGTCGACGTCCGCGCTACGAGGATGATGGCGAAGGTGGCGGCCGGGGTCGTCGCCGCTCAGAAGGCCAGTCGGAAGGCCGCGTGCCGCGCGAATATCGCGATGGCGGCGAGAATATGGTGCAGTTCCGCATCAGCGCCGGCCGCCGGCAGAATGCCGATCCCAAATGGCTGCTCCCCATGCTCTGCCGGCGCGGCCAGATCTCGAAGAAGGAGATCGGTGCGATCCGCATCTTCGACAATGAGACGACCGTCGATATCACCCAGGACGTCGCCGCCCGCTTCATCGACGCGATCCGACAGACCGGCGGCAATGATGTCCGCATCGAACCGGCAGATTCGCCGCGCGGCAAACGCGGCGAACGCCCGCCACGCCCTGCGCATGCCGATGGCTCGGCGCCTGACCGGAAGGAACATGGCGAGCGGAAGGGATATGGCAAGGACAAGAAAAAAGATAAGCGTCCCGCCAATGGCGCCAAGCCGGACCGCAGCAAATCGGAAGGTGGTGACCGTCCGCCGCGCCGCGACAAGCGCGAAGCTGCCGAAGCCAACGCCAAGAAGTTCAAGAAGAAGCTGAAGAAACTTCAGAAGCGGTGATCGCGCGAAGTTCGTTCGGTACCTACGCTTACATCTCAACCGAGAATATTTTTTCATATCTCTTTTTTCAGTTGCAGATCGGATCGCCGCAATTTATTTTCCTATTGTTGGGGGAACGAATTGAAGGCGGGAGCTTTCTGCAGCCGAGAATTCCCACGTCGGCTGCCGACGCCATGAATCAAAGCCATTAGATGCGACGCTCATTCTTGGGCTGCCCTTCGCTCTTTCCCTTCGTCGTTTTAAAGCAACTAAGGGGGCAATCGTGTTGCTTAGAGCTACCAGTTTGGTCGCACTTCTTCTTACCGCGGCTTGCAGCTACCCGGTATCCGTACCACCGTCGCCAGCTTTAGACGTTTACGCTTCATATACAGATAAGATCACGGGTAAATACGCTTTGTATGTGGATGCTACATCGTTCACGCGAACCGTGTCCGCAACGGGCGAAATTTGTAGCGCGCATAATTATCCCATTAATGCCAATGATGCATTCAAGGCATCCGCCGTAAAGACACTTGAGCAACTGGTTGAAAATGTCGAAGTGGTCGACGCGCCCATCGCTCGAGAAGCGCTTGCCGAGCGGGGTTACAGGGGCATGATCGTGATCAAGTCCGACGAGTATAGTGCAAGACTGATGTTCGTACCTGGCTTCTGGCAAGCGACAGCGACAGCTTCCGCAGATATCTCCGCACGTATTCTTGTCGATGGTCCCGAAGGGCGCTTGTTCGGCACGTCGGGTTCAGCCTCACGATCCTATGATTCAAGCACCGGGAGTTGCGGCGGTGGTGCCGAAGCACTGAGCCACGCGACATCAATGGCGATGAAAGAGATGTTCGAGCGGCTGGGTGAACGTTTCGCAAATGAACCGAAACTCCGCCATCCCCAACCACAGACGGCTACCTCGCCCTCCAGCTAACGACCGCCGGCAGCGGCAGCAGGGGATGAGGCTGCTGCCGCTGCCACGGGACGCCGCGATAGCAGGGGATGAAGCTGCTATCACGCCTTGAGATGCCGTTGCCGTCGTGGCGGCCGGCAATCGGCATCCCGCCTTGGTTCGTTGAATCCGAACCCCTGGCCAACTTACACATTAGCTAACTCACAAGCCGGCTAACTGACAAAGCCGCGCTTGACTGGAATCAATTGATAAATGAGGCCAGGTTCGACGATGACCTCGCCATCGCGCATATTGCGGACATCGTAACTACCGTCATCTTTCCGCGGTGCCAAACCGGCGAAAATATAGCGATACCCCCGTTCGTCCCTCACGACATCCGTCACCGGTTTTTCCCGGAAGAAGCAAACAACATTGCCTTCCGGCTGAGCGCCAACCAACATGTAATATTCGGCCGGCGGCTCAATATTGCGATAAATAAGTGGCATAGGCCGCACGATAATCTCCGGATGAATGTTCACATCCGGGAGCAGAGATATCGCCGCCGGGGATAAAGAAACGAGATGAGGTTGCGAGCAGCCGCATTAAGCCGAAATAAACCGCGGTAGTGAGATCATAAAACGGGCTGGCAGCATAAAAACGGCATAATGTCCGGAGATTGTTACCGCCAACGTTCATCCGGCCGTCATCTAATCCGACAGAACCTCGCGCAAGCGCTTTGCCAGATCCTGCAATCGATAAGGCTTGCTGAGCAGGCCGACGGCCTCCGGATGCGGTTCGTTCCCTTGCAAAGACGCTTCGGTGAAACCCGAGGTCAGGAGCGTCTTGATGCCCGGCCGACGGCGAGAGGCTTCGGCAACCAGTTCGATGCCGTTCATCTTTCCCGGCATGACCACGTCGCTGAAGATGAGATCGACCGGCTCGCCGCGGTCGAGCACGGCCAAGGCCTCGTCGGCATTGGCCGCCGCGACGACCCGGTAGCCCAGAGCGGTCAATTGCTTGGTGACGACAGCGCGGACTTCGTCATTGTCCTCGACCGCGAGGATGCTGACATTATTGCCTTGAGAGGTCGATGTCTGCTGGGCATGTCCCAACCGCGACGCGACGTCATCCGTCGCAGCACGCGGTAGATAGAGCCGCACCGTCGTGCCATGTCCAACTTCGCTATAGACTTTGACATGACCATGGGATTGCTTGGCGAAGCCGTAGACCATGCTGAGCCCCAATCCGGTTCCGCGTCCCTCCTCCTTGGTGGTGAAGAAGGGCTCAAAAATGCGGCTGAGGATTTCCGGCGGGATCCCGTCGCCGGTATCGGAGACGGCGAGCATGACATAGGCTCCGGGCTTTACGTCGAGATTCTCGGCCGCATAGGCATCATCCAGCACCCGGTTGCCGGTTTCGATGACCAGGCAACCACCGCGCGGCATGGCGTCGCGGGCATTGACGGCAAGATTGGTCAAAGCGGATTCGACCTGCGCGGGATCGGCAAAGACCGGCCACAAATCCGGCGCCAGCTTCGACTGAACCTTGATCCCCTCGCCCAGGGTTCGCACGATCAGCTCTTCGACATCGCCAACCAAGGTGTTCAGATCGAAGGCAATTTGCTCCAAGGCCTGCTTCCTGGCAAAGGCCAGCAATTTGCGCGTCAGATCGGCGGCCCGCAAACTCGCTTTCAAGGCTCTCCCTGCCAGTGCCGTCGCTTTCTCATTGCCGCGGATTTCCTCTTCAAGCAGATCCAGATTGCCGATGATCACCGCCAGCAGGTTATTGAAGTCATGAGCGATGCCGCCGGTCAGCTGGCCGACGGTTTCCATGCGCTGGGCGTGGTTCAGCTGGCGCTGCAGCGAGCGGCTATGCGTCACATCCTCGAGCACCAGGACCGCTCCCGCGAAATTGCTTCCGGCGGTTTCGCCATCACGATAGAGGGGCGCTGCTGAAAGGCGGATCTCCTGATCTCCGGAAGGTCCGCGATGCAGCAGATCGATATCCTGCAGCAACTCGCCGCGATTCAGGCGATCGAAGAAGTCGATGAACCGGGCCTCGCCGAAAGTCTTGACGAGAGGACACGCCTGGCCAATCACATCATTCGTCGCATGACCAAAGGTCCGTTCGGCGCTGCGGTTCCAGGTCAGGACCGTGAAGTCGGCTGCGAGGCTGACGATTGCCAAAGGCGAGGATTGCAGAACGGCTTCCAGCCGCCGGTTCGCCTGCCGCGTCAATTGCAGCATTTGTTCCCGTTCCGTCACATCGCGGACCATGACCGTAAAGGTCGTATCTCCTTCCTCGGTGCTTTGGGAGATGGACAGTTCCACCGGAAATTCAGATCCGTCGCTGCGCCGTCCGATGGACCTGCGGCGCTCGATCATGCCGCTTCCTTCCTCGGCGGCGAGTTTCAAGTCGGGCAGCAGGCTACCGATGTCGCGGCCCAGCATCGTCTCATTGCGATAGGCAAACAGGATAGCTGCCGCACGATTGAAGACGGTGATGCGGTGGTCCGCATCGGCGGCGATAAAGGCGTCGGGCGCCAGGGTCAAGATCTGCTCAAAGCGCGCCTGAATGGATCTCTGCGCCGCTTCGGCCCGGGCATGGGCGCGACGCCTTTCCATGTCAGACAATCCGCGCTTGACCGCCGGCGCCAGGCGCTCAAGATTT
This sequence comes from Dongia soli, assembly GCF_034044715.1. Lineage (NCBI taxonomy): Bacteria > Pseudomonadati > Pseudomonadota > Alphaproteobacteria > Rhodospirillales > Dongiaceae > Dongia > Dongia soli. Next base: position 1,110,178 of record NZ_JAXCLW010000002.1, read on the forward strand.
CTCTTGGCAACGCAATCCTGGGCGCCGGCCCCCATGGCGGCGACAGCGACATCTTCGCTTATACTGTCGGATAGGAAGATGACAGGAATCTCGAGGCCGCGCCGACGTATTTCCTTCAGTGCCTCGGCGCCGTTTAAGCCCGGCATCGCGTAATCGGCGATAACGATATCCCAGCTATCTTCTTCCAACGCTACAGCGAGGTCCCCAGCGCTGTCGACGTGGCGATGATGGATCAAACCGAAATCGCCGCGCGTCAAGGCAAGCAGCGAAAGCTCCGCATCCTCTTGGGAATCGTCGATGACCAGAACGCGCAAGGACCGCATACGACACATCCTCCTTCACATCGCCTTTGCCTGGTCGGATATCGCGGACCGTCTCGATCGGAGAAACGACGCCGACTGATGACTAACTTGAGGAGATCATCCCTCCTGGGGAGCGAGCTTTCCAAAGGGCGAGGTTCCGGGGCTAAGGGACAGGGCGCCGAGCCGCTTCAGCCCTTCCCGGCCATAGCGCTCTTTGATCGCCTGCTTCAGCCAAGCCTCCGCCTGGTTATGGCGCTGAATATCCAACCGGGCATTGGCCTGCAGCCAGGCGAAATGATCGGCTGCACTGTCGATCAGTCTCGCGATCCCTTCCCCGCTGGTGGCGCTGACGGTCAGGACGGCAATCGGCCACGCTTCCGGGTCCGTCAGCGCCAGGGAAAGAGCGCCCTTCACATCGGTTTTGGCCCGGGTCGCCGCCTTCCCCATATCACCCTTCGTGACGACGACGATATCGGGAATTTCGACGATCCCGGCTTTCATGAATTGCAGGCTGTCGCCCGAACCGGGTTGGACGCAAAAGACCACCGTATCGGCGGCCATGGCGATGTCGGTTTCGGATTGGCCGACGCCGACCGTCTCCACCAGCACGATATCGAACACCGCGCGCATCAGGATCATGGCGGCATAGGTCATCTCCGCCAGCCCGCCCAATTGGTCGCGGGCCGCCATGGAACGGACGAAGATGCCATTATCTTCCGGATCGGTGCGCAGCCGCGTGCGATCGCCGAGCAGGGCGCCGCCCGATCGCCGCGAGGACGGATCGACCGCGATGACGCCGATGGCCTTGCCGCGTAACCGGTAGTCGCGGATGAGTGCGCCGATCAGGGTGGATTTTCCCACACCCGGCGGTCCGGTCAGCCCGATCACCTGGCCGAAAGGCCGGGCAAAGGCTTCATCCAACAGTGCGACCATTGCGAGATCATCCGGCGCAGCCTCCATCCTGGCCAGTGCCTGCGCCATCTGCACCTTGCCGCCCGATTTGAGCTGATCGAGGGTCAGCGCCATAGGGCATCTCCCGCTTGTCCACGCATCATCGAGCCAGCTGTCCCTCTCGCCAATTGCAATTGCATGTCAGCCAGATTGTGCTGTTCGGTCAAGCACTTCCATCGCCGCGCCGACTTCGCTAGAAAGGCATGGCCGGCCGGTTCTGAAGAGAGACCGACCGCTAGCGCGGCGACATAAGGATTTACGATGAAACGCCTGATCACCGGCCTGCTTCTCGTCGTATTCGCGGGTGCCTTGCTGGGCGGCTGCAGCGAGACCGTGCTGACCCGCGGCCAAGCCGCTAATGTCAAGACGGTTGGCGTCATTTCAGCCATCGGCAATGAACTGACGGTCCGGGATATCGTCGCGCAAGACCCGGCCGGCAGCCAGGGATCGCTGGCGGCATTCGGCCTCGACCATTATGCCATCGAGCAGGTCAATCGCTTGCTGGCCGACCGCTACAGCCTCATTCCCATCGCATATCAACCGGACGACTTTTATCAGAGCGAAAAGGAGCGCGCGGTCCAGAGCTTTCTGATCGGCGGCGTGCCGGTCGGCCAGATCATCAGCCATCGCACGCAAATACCAACCGGCACAACCGCCGATACGGGTCTTGGCGCGGATATCTATGTCGTACTGCTTCCAGGCAAGGCCGCGCTCGAGGATGTCGAGAAGCCGCTTTACGGCGCCAGCCTGGTCCGGCTGGCAGGCGGCCCAAATCTTGGCATCGTCTATCGCATCATCGTCGTCGACGGCCATACCTTGCAGCCGATCGCAAATGTCGACGCGATGGCGGATCATGCAGTCGATAACAGCTATTGGGCCGAGAGCTTCGCTGCGCTCAGCGAGAGCCAGAAGCAGCAGATCGCCGACACCTGGAAACAACGCCTCGACCGCAGCCTGAAGCCGGCTTTGCAGAAACTGAACCTCCTTCCCTAAAGCAGGTTTCGAGCCGGCAACTCATCCCGCAAAAACATTAGGCCCCGCTTCAAGCGGGGCCCGAGTTTTTCGAACAGAAGCTGCTTCGGTGAGCGATCAGCCTTCGCCCTTGCGACCATCGCCTGACGAGGTCAAAGCGGCCTGGGCTGCTGCCAGCTTGGCGATCGGCACCCGATAGGGCGAGCAGGAGACGTAGTTCAATCCCTGCTGGGCGCAGAAATGGATCGAGGCCGGATCGCCGCCATGTTCGCCGCAGATGCCGAGCTTGATATCGGGCCGCGTCTTGCGGCCGCGTTCCGCCGCCAGTTTCACCAATTCGCCAACGCCATCGGCGTCGAGGGTGATGAAGGGATCGCGAGCCAGAATACCCTGGCGTTCATAGGCCTGGATGAAGCGCGCGGCATCATCGCGGCTGAGGCCGAAGGTCGTTTGCGTCAGATCGTTGGTACCGAAGCTGAAGAAGGCCGCATCCTTGGCAATCTCACCCGCCAGCAAAGCGGCACGCGGCAATTCGATCATGGTGCCGACGGAGTAAGGCAGCTTCACTTTGCTTTCAGCCTCCACCTCCGCTGCGACGCGATCGATGATCGCCTTCATCAGCGTCAGTTCCTTCGGGATGCCGACCAGCGGGATCATGATCTCGGCTTCCGCCGTGTCGCCGGAGGTCTGCTTGACATGTGCGAGGGCCTCGAAAATCGCGCGGGCCTGCATCTCGTAGATTTCCGGATAGGTGATGCCGAGGCGGCAGCCGCGATGGCCCAGCATCGGATTGCTTTCATGCAGGGCGGCTGCGCGGGCCGCCACCGCATCCACCGGAACACCGGCCGCAGCAGCCACTTCGGCCATTTCCTCGGCGGAATGCGGCAGGAATTCGTGCAGCGGCGGATCCAGCAGACGGATCGTCACCGGCAGACCCTTCATGATCTCGAACAATTCGACGAAGTCCTGGCGCTGCATCGGCAGGATCTTGGCCAGGGCCTTCTTCCGGCCCTCGACATCCTCAGCCATGATCATTTCGCGCATGGCGACAATGCGGTCACCATCGAAGAACATGTGCTCGGTGCGGCAAAGGCCGATGCCCTCGGCGCCGAATTTCCGCGCCGTGCGGGCATCCAGCGGAGTCTCGGCATTGGTGCGGATCTTCAGTTTCCGCGCTTCGTCGGCCCAGCCCATCAGCGTGGCGAAATCGCCGGAAAGCTGCGGCTCGATGGTCGGCACGGCCCCCGCCATCACCTCGCCGGTCCCGCCATCGATGGTGATCAGGTCGCCTTCCTGAATCTTGTGACCCTTGACGATCATCACCTTGGCCTTGCCGTCGATGCGCAATTCACCCGCACCCGAGACGCAGGGACGGCCCATGCCGCGCGCCACCACAGCCGCGTGGCTGGTCATGCCGCCACGCGTCGTCAGAATACCGACCGCCGCATGCATGCCATGAATGTCTTCGGGGCTGGTCTCGACACGAACCAGGATCACCTTGTCGCCCTTGGCCGCGCGGTCTTCGGCGTCGTCGGCAGTAAAGACCACCTTGCCCGAAGCGGCGCCCGGGCTGGCCGGCAGGCCGCGCGCGATGACTTCCCGCTTCGCCTTGGGATCGAGGGTCGGATGCAGCAATTGATCCAGCGAGGCGGGATCGATCCGCGCAACCGCGGTCTTCTTGTCGATCAGGCCCTCGTTGCAGAGGTCTACCGCAATCTTCAGCGCCGCCTGGGCGGTGCGCTTGCCGTTGCGGGTCTGCAGCATATAGAGCTTGCCCTTCTGGACCGTGAACTCGATATCCTGCATGTCGCGATAATGCGTTTCCAGTTGCTGGCGCACATCGTTGAGCTGGCTGAAAACCTCCGGCATCACCTCTTCCATCGCCGGCAGCGTGGAATTGTTCGCCTTCTTGCCGGCGAGCGTCAGATGCTGCGGCGTGCGGATGCCGGCAACGACATCTTCGCCCTGCGCATTGACGAGATATTCGCCGTAGAATTCTTTCTCGCCGGTCGAGGGATTGCGGGTGAAGGCAACGCCAGTGGCGCAATCATTCCCCATATTGCCGAAGACCATGGCCTGGACGTTGACGGCCGTGCCCCAATCTTCCGGAATGTTGTTCAGTTTGCGATAGGTGATGGCGCGCGGGATGTTCCAACTGGCGAAAACGGCGCCGATCGCACCCCAGAGCTGGGTGCGGGGATCCTGCGGGAACGGCTTGCCGAGCTCCTCCTCCACCTTCGCCTTGTATTCGGCAATCACCTTCTTCCAGTTCTCGGCAGTCAGGTCGGTATCCAGCGAAACGCCGAGATCGCTCTTATGCAGATCGAGGATCTCCTCGAAATGATGGTGCTCCACGCCAAGCACGACATTGCCGTACATCTGGATAAAGCGGCGATAGGAATCATAGGCAAAACGCTCGTCACCCGATTGTTTGGCAAGGCCGGCAGCGGTTTCATCGTTGAGGCCGAGATTGAGAACGGTGTCCATCATGCCCGGCATCGAGACGCGCGCACCTGAGCGAACGGAAACCAGCAAGGGCGCATTGGGATCGCCGAACTTCATGCCGACGATCTTCTCGATATGGGCGACGCCGTCATCGACCTGCTTCTTGAGATCGTCCGGGAAGCCCTTGTCATGGGCGTAATAGTAAGTGCAGACCTCGGTCGTGATGGAGAAGCCCGGCGGCACCGGCAGGCCCAGGCTGCTCATCTCCGCCAGATTGGCTCCCTTGCCACCCAGCAGATTGCGCATATCCGCGCGACCTTCCGCCATGCCATCGCCAAAGCGGTACACCCATTTCGCCATGATCTCTCTCACCCTTCGATCTTGGAAAAGTCAGCAACCTTGTTCAGTGTCGAACGAATTGCCGACAGCAATCTAAGCCTATTGATCCGTTTTTGCGGGTCATCACAATTCACCGTGACCTTGTCGAAGAAGGCATCGACAGGGCGCCGCAAATGCGCCAGAGCGGACATCGCGGAAGCGTAATCTTCCTTAATGATCGCCTGCTCAGCTTGGCCCGCCGCCGAGGCCAAAGCAATCTGAAGTTCTTTTTCTTCCATTTGCTCCAGCAAGGCGGCATCGATCATGCCGTCATGGCTGACGCCGTCTTTCTTTTCCTCGATGCGGACGATATTGCTGGCGCGTTTATAGGCGGTCAGCAAATTGGCGCCATCCTCGCTTTCGACGAAAGCTTTCAACGCATCGACGCGGGCCAGCAAGCGTACGAGATCGTCTTCATTGCCAAGCGCGAAGACGGCGCTGATCAGATCATGGCGCGTCCCCTGTTCCTTCAGCGCGACCTTCAAGCGATCGGCGAAGAATTCCATCAGCTCGGCAATCACCGCCTTCGGCTGGTTTTTTTCGAAACCGCCATCCTTCGACCCGCCATTGTCATAGTAGCCGCTATAGGCGCGGGCCAAAACATCGCGCAGCTTCAGGCGCAGCTTGTTTTCGATGATGAGGCGGATGATCCCAAGAGCCGCCCGGCGCAGCGCAAAGGGATCTTTTGACCCGGTCGGCTTCTCATCGATGGCGAAAAAGCCGGTCAAGGTATCGATCTTATCGGCCAGGGCCACGGCGATGCTCACCGGAGCGTTGGGGCAGGTGTCGGTCGGCCCCAGGGGCTTGTAGTGATCGGCGATGGCATCGGCGACGGCATCCGGCAATTTCTCCAACTGCGCGTAGTAACGTCCCATAATGCCCTGAAGTTCCGGGAACTCTCCGACCATGCCGGAGACCAGGTCGGCCTTGGCAAGCCGCGCCGCCTGTTTCGCCAAATCGATATCGGCGCCGATATCCTTGGCCAACTCGCCGGCCAGGTCGATATTCCGCGCCACCTTCTGGCCGACGGATCCAAGTTTGGCATGGTAGGTGATGCTGCCCAGCGACCCCACCCGGTCGGCCAGCTTCACCTTCTGGTCCTGGCTCCAGAAGAATTCCGCATCGGAGAGACGGGCCCGCAGCACCCGCTCATTGCCGGCGATGATCTGCGCGCCGCCGTCGCTGGCCTCGATATTGGCGACCACGAGGAAATGCGGCGCCAGCTTCCCATCCTTGCTTTCGACCGCGAAATATTTCTGGTGGGTGCGCATGGAGGTCGTCAGTACTTCCGCCGGCACCGACATGAATTGCTGATCGATGCCGCCCATCAGGACGACCGGCCATTCCACCAGCCCGGTCACCTCGTCCAGCAAGCCATCATCCGCCTTCACCTCGAGGCCCTGCTTGGCTGCCAGCTCATCGGCCTGACGCTTGATCGAAGCTCGGCGCTCGGCCTGGTCGAGGATGACCTTGGCTGCGCGCAATTTCGCCTGATAACCGGCAAAATTGCTGACGGTGATTTCTCCCTGCGAGAGGAAGCGATGGCCGCGCGTCACGCGATCGAAGGTGACGGCGCTGCCGCCAAGATCGAATTTGCCTTCCAGGACCTTGCCGTCGAACAAGGCGATGATGCCATGCAACGGCCGCACCCAGCGCTGGGTGTAATCCGCCCAGCGCATGGATTTCGGCCAGGGCAGAGCCGCCATGGAATCCAGGATGGTGCCGGGCAGAACGGCGGCGGTCGCGGCGCCCTTCTTTTCGATCACGGCGAAATAGAAGACGCCCTTGCCGGTATCGCGTTCCTCACACTGATCGAGCGAGGCCAGGCCGGCGGATTTCAGGAAGCCGTCCACCGCCTGTTGCGGCGAGCCAACCCGAGGGCCCTTCTTCTCTTCCTTCACATCCGCCTGGGTAACCGGCAGACCGTCGACCACCAGCGCCAGGCGCCGCGGGGTCACATAGGCATCGGCCCGTTTGAACGCGAGGCCGGCGGATTTCAGCTTCTCGGTGACGAGGCGTTTCAGATCCTCCGCCGCGCGCGCCTGCATGCGGGCGGGAATTTCTTCGGAGAAAATCTCTAAAAGCAATTCGGCCATGATCTTACCCGGCCTTATTCATGTTGGCTTCAGCCGGGCGCTGGGTCGCTTCCCAGGCCTCGCAGCAGGATTTCGCGAGTGCCCGGACGCGGCCGATATAGGCCTGGCGCTCGGTCACGGAGATCACGCCGCGCGCATCCAGCAGATTGAACAGATGACTGGCCTTCAGGCACTGGTCATAGGCCGGCAAGGGCAGCGCCTTGGACAGGTTCAGCAGCGCGGCACATTCCTTTTCAGCATCCTGAAAATGCTGAAATAACAGCGCAGTATCCGCATGTTCGAAATTAAAAGCTGAATATTCCTGCTCGGCCTGGAGATAGATGTCGCCGTAAGACAGTCCGGCCGGGCCCTCAACCCCGTTGAAGTCGAGGTCATAGACGTTCTCGACGCCTTGCACATACATGAAGAGCCGTTCGAGACCATAGGTCAGCTCGGTTGAGACCGGGTCACATTCCAGACCGCCAACCTGCTGAAAATACGTGAATTGGCTGACTTCCATCCCGTCCAGCCAAACCTCCCAGCCGAGGCCCCAGGCCCCGAGGGTCGGACTCTCCCAATCATCCTCGACGAAACGGATGTCGTGCTTCAGCGGATCGATGCCGATCGCCTCCAGACTGCCAAGATAAAGCTCCTGGCTGTTTGCCGGCGATGGCTTCAGGATCACCTGGAACTGATAGTAATGCTGCAGCCGGTTGGGATTCTCGCCATACCGGCCATCTTTCGGCCGGCGCGAGGGCTGGACATAGGCGGCGCGCCAGGGCTTGGGGCCAAGCGAGCGCAAAGTGGTTGCCCAATGGAAAGTCCCGGCGCCGACTTCCATGTCGTAAGGCTGCAGGATGGCGCAGCCCTGGTTCGACCAGTAATTCTGAAGTTTCAGGATGAGCGCCTGAACGCATGTTTCCGGATTGGCGATACGCGCCATTGGGAACCCTTTCTGACTCCGTCCGGACAGCCCCCACAGCACCGGCCCGGCTCTTCATAGTGCACCGCAAAATAATGGGGCAAGCCTCAAGAATCAAGGAAACTACGCCCTAGATCTGGGAGCCGGACTGGTAGCGCAAACAGGCTGCCCGCTGCTGCGGCAGCCCGCCTTTGTCAGCTAGCTTATTTGCCGTTTTTGCAATCGCAAGCGCTGCCGGCGGCGATATAGGTGCCGCAGGACGGGCATTTCACCAGATCTTCGACAGCCTTTTGCTTTGCCGCGCCCGCGTTAGGCGCTGCGCTGCGTCGATTGCCGTTCCGGACCTGCGACTCGCTGCGATCGGACTGCACGGCCGGACGACGGAACCACCACCAGACGACGGCAACGACCGCAACGACGAGGAAGAGTTTGGGAAAGCTGGGTAGACTGAACATGATGCCGCCATTTAGCGGCGCGGTCACAAAGCGGTCAAGCAGCATCCCGGCGCTCATGCCGGATTGTTACACTTTATTGGCCCGACTGCCGGATAATGATTTCCTCGCAACAGCAGCTACGTAATTTCGCCCGTGAACCCGCAATTTGCGCGCGAGGTCGACCGCGAATTGTTCCTTCAGAACCGAACCGATCTCATCGTGTTTGCGAACCAGATCGTGCAAATCATCGGCAGGAATCGAAAAACACCGACAATTATCGCCGGCACGGACCGTGGCAGATGCCTTGCCATCACCTAGAAAGGCCATCTCGCCGATATAGGCGCCGGGCAGGATGCTGGCGATCGGGTCCCCATCGATATCGACCGTCGCCCTGCCGCGCACCAGCAGATGGACCATCTCGACCGGCTCGGCCTGGCGCGTCAGCTCGGTGCCAGCCTGATAATCATGCCATCCGCCCACGGATAGCAGCCGGCCGAAATTGACATGGTCGAGTTTGCCAAAGGCGCTTTCGTGCAACATCCTCTCCTCCTCGGTCAGCTTGACCCGCATCCGGGCCCGGACGAGAAGCGCCAATTGAACGATGTTGATCGCAACGAAAACGCAGGACCAAAGGATCCCGACCCAGAGCTCGCGATCGCCGGCCATATAAAAGTAGATTGCTTCGGCGACGATGGCGATGATGGCCAGCATGCGCAGCCAATACATATTGGTGACAAGATAGGAGGCGGCCAAGACAACGTAGCTCGCGGTCCCGATCCAATCGCTCCAATCCATCGTCATGTCTTACCTGTTCCGCCGTCAGGGCGGTCTCATAGGGCAAGCGCTGCCGCCGCCCGAAGAACCGCTTCAGCCTCTGCGGTAAAGCGGCCGTCGGCCTCATGCAACACGACAGGCGCGAGCAGCCTGGACGGGGCACGGCTGCCCCGCTGTCCCCGCACCAAAACACGGCGGGCCGGCTCGTCCGGTTTCGGCTGGATCGGCAGGATCGCGAGGCCGCCGATGCATTCCTGCATCAAAGACAGCAATTCCGGTAGGCGGTCGGCCCGGTGGATGAAGGTGACATGACCGCGCGGCGCCACGATGGCGCGGGCGGCGGCGACCCAATCAGCCAGCACCGCATCGGATTCCACATTCGCGAGCGCCTTGACCGGGTGATCCGAGACGCTGGCCCGGCCCCGTGGCAGATAAGGCGGATTGGCGATGACATGATCGGCAGGGCCGACGTCGCGGAGGCGTCGGTGATCGAGGATATTGCCCTCAATCGCCCGGTAGCGACCGGCAAGCCCGCTGGCCGCCGCATTCCTGTTGGCAAGATCGACCAAGGCCGGCTGGACATCGATACCGAGACAGGAAACATCCGGCAGCCGCGCCAAAAGACACAGCCCGGCAGTCCCGACGCCACAGCCGAGATCGACGATGCGCCCCGCTCCCCCCGCTGTCATCGTGCTGGCCGGAACAGAGGCTGCCAGCAGCACAGGATCGATGGCGGCGCGATAGCCCTCGATCGGCTGGAACAAGCTCACCCGGCCGCCCAGGACCTGGTCGAGGGTCAGTTCGACATTCTCCGGCATCAATTGCTCAGCCATCAATCCTCATCGCCTGCATCTTCCGCAGCCGATACCGGCTGCAAAATCGCTGCTTCCGCGTCACGCATCAGGCGCGTTGCGCGGCTAAGATCCTGCTCAGCCACCATCAGGCGCTGTTCCAGCATATTAAGACTGCCCTGAACGATGCTGGTATGGCTGTCCAGGATAACGCTCTCGATACCCGCTTCCGAAAGCAGGGAGGTCAGAAAGGACAGTCTGATCGGGTCGTTGCTCCGGGTCAGTTCCCGCATTCCTCACCTTTCACTGCTAGAGCCGGATCGTTTTAGACGGAATCGCTTCGCGATTTGTCTGAAACGTGAATCCGCCTCTCATCAATAAGATAGAGAGCGATTCACGTCTTTGATGGAAGCACAATGCTTCCGTCAAAGACGATCGCGTTCTTATGCGCGCATTGGTCGCAGAATGGGGCAACATGCCACCACCCTTGACCTATCATATTATGTTTCTATGCTCGGCGGCCATAAGGCCGGCCATCGGAAAATTGCGATCACCGGAACGCGACCCTGAATCAAACAGTTAGTAAAGAAATCGGGGGCATGATCCGGCGGGCTGGCATAAGGTATAAGGAATGATAACGTGGCGGTGATCATCAACCTCGACCAGGAACGCGAGAAAGAACAACCGGACGCCCTGACCCGTCTCTGCGATCTGGTGCAGGACGATCTGGAAAACGTCAATCGCCTGATCATCGAGAACATGCACAGCCCGGTCGAGCTGATCCCCCAGCTTGCCGGCCATATCATTGCTGCCGGCGGCAAAAGGCTGCGCCCGGTCCTGACCCTCGCGGCCGCCCAGATGTGCGGCTATCACGGGCAGCGTCATGCCGCCCTCGCCGCCTGCGTCGAATTCATTCATACCGCCACCCTGCTGCATGACGATGTCGTCGATGAAAGCACCCTGCGCCGTGGCGAAGCTTCCGCCAATGTGCTCTGGGGCAATAAAGCAAGCGTCCTGGTCGGCGACTTCCTGTTCAGCCGCGCCTTTCAGCTGATGGTCGCCGACGGCAATCTGCGGGTGCTGGAAATTCTTTCGGCCGCCTCCGCCATTATCGCCGAGGGCGAGGTGCTGCAGCTCATGACCAGTAACGACACGGCGACTTCCGAACAGGCCTATCTCGAAGTGATCATGGGCAAGACCGCCGCCTTGTTCGCCGCTGCTTGCGAAGTCGGTGCCGTGGTTGCGGACCGGCCGAAGAAGGAGCATGAAGCACTTGGCTCCTATGGCATGAATCTCGGCATCGCCTTCCAGCTGATCGACGATGCGCTGGACTATTCCGCCAAGCAGGAAAATCTCGGCAAGACCATCGGCGACGATTTCCGCGAGGGCAAGATCACCCTGCCGGTCATCCTGGCCTTCCTGCGGGGCGACGAATCGGAGCGCGATTTCTGGCGCCGGACCTTGGAACGACAGGAACAGGACGACGCCGATCTGCGTCAGGCGATCCAGCTCATGGAACGTCACGGCACCTTGAAAGACACAGTGCAGCGCGCCGCCCATTACGGCGCCATCGCCCGCGACGCTTTGGGTATTTTCCCCGATAGCGCCGAAAAACGCGCTTTGACCGATGTGGTGGAATTCGTTATCCGGCGCGGCCACTAAGTCCTGGGAATGGCCGGCGCCAAGCCCCGCGGCCTAGGTTAATTTCCCCCATCGAAGGGCTTGCACTGTCACCGGCTTGTCGCTATAACCCGCGTCACCCTACGGGGGCGCCAGCGCCCTACTGAAGCGTGTCGGAGTGTAGCTCAGCCTGGTAGAGCACTACGTTCGGGACGTAGGGGCCGGAGGTTCGAATCCTCTCACTCCGACCATCCATTCAAACCAGCGACTTCTCCCTCCATAAGCAGTTCTCGCGTGATCGGAAATGGATCATCGCAAGAATGGTTTTCGTTTGCTCGCGCGCGCGGCCCTATTAGAAGATCAAACGAAAGCAACCGGGGAACCGTCATGAGTTTATGGGCTGCGTGGCTGGCTGTGGGCCTCACGATCTCCCTGAACGTCTATAGCCAGATTGCTATAAAGAAGGGGGTCCTGCGCGTGGGGCTTGGCGGGCGTGTCTACCGGTTTGCCCGGGTTTATCTGGATCCTTGGATCCTGAGCGGCCTCGGCGCCGCCGTGCTGGGCAGCTTCTGCTGGATCGCGGCGATGACCAAGCTTCCGCTGAGCCTGGCCTATCCCTTTACCAGCCTGGGGTTTGTTTTGGTTTCGGTATCCGGCGCCCTGTTCTTTGACGAGCCGATCAGCTGGAAGCGGCTGGCAGGTTTGGCACTGGTCGTCACGGGCTTGTCGCTGGTCGCGATATCGAGTTAGCAGAGGAACTCCGTTTCGATCCGTCCCGTCTCCGGCCCACTCGTCTTGAAAAGCCAAGGGAGCGATCTAGATAATTGACGACATACCGGCGGGACGACCCGGCGGACTTCGACGACGAGTCGGGGACGACCCTGGCAGCATTAATGTGGAATGAATGATGCCTTGGGTTCTTCTTCTCGCCGCCGGCGGCCTGGAAATCGTCTGGGCTATCGGTCTTAAGCAAAGTCACGGCTTCACCCGCCTTCTCCCCAGCCTCGTTACCATCATTGCGATGCTCGGCAGCTTCGGCCTGCTTGGCCTGGCCGTCCGCGATCTGCCGATGGGCATTGCCTATGCGGTCTGGACCGGTATCGGAACGCTCGGCGTCGTGCTGATCGGCGCGCTGTGGCTGCGCGAAGGACTGAGCATTGCGCAAATGCTCTGCATCTTCGCGATTGGCGGCGGCATTCTCGGGCTTAAGCTGCTGACCCGCGCTTAATCTCAGGCCGCGAGCTGATTGAGCTTGGATAGGAGATAATCAAGATCTTCGGCCGCAAGGTCTTCAAACTGCGTGAGGATGCGTTCGATGACCTTGGCGGCGAAGCGCCGGCGATCTTCGTCGCCGCCGTCGTAATCCGCTTCCCGTGCCACATCGAAAGCGACCCGGAAGGCCGGATAGAGATTTTGCGGCAGGCTGGTATGGGCATAGATCGTCTTCAGGCCCAACCGTCCCTCATCGTGAATGAGCAAACGCGCATTGACGATCGCTGTATTGGAGAGAACCGCGAGGCTCGCCTCAAAAAAGGCGATGTCGCCGGTGCAGAGCGTGCGGAGGATCAGCGACGGTGTCAGCCGGCGATTGTCGCGCAGCTGCTTCACCAGCTCCACCACATCGGTGCTGTTCATGCCGCTCGGCAACAAGCTGACCGTCGCCCGCTCGCGCGCCTGGATCACCAGATCGGCTGCCATTTCGGATGACAGGTCGCGCTGGTCGACCAGGAAATCCCGCAGCCGTTCGGAGGCCATGTTGACCAGGCGTTCTGCGATCGTGATGGGCAATTGGCCACGGCCCAATACGGCATTGGTGACACCGATGTCTTCGCCGTGCTTGTCGAGCGCTTTCTTATATTCCGCTTCGCCGAGATCGGCACCCTGATTGCGCATCAATGCAGCGACCACGGCCGCATTCTTGCTGTGATCGATCAGGGCATTGGCGAGTTCGCTGGAAACGGTTTCACGTTGTGCGACCGCCTGCTGCTTTTCGGCGCTGGCGGTGCGGACGATCTCGATCAGATCCGCATCGCTGAGGACCTTTGAAAATTCCAGCACCGGTAGGGAGACAGATTCGATATCGCGCGCCAGTGCAATGGCGACGTCGCGCGGTAATTCGGAACTGGCTTTGAGATGACTGGCCAAAGCACCGCGCACCATGGCTTCGGCATCCTTGGCCATGACGCGGAGAATCTGCTTGGCGAGATCGCGTTCCTTATCGGAGAGGCCGACGGTGTTGAAGGCTTGGGATACCTTGATTGCCGTCGCTGCGCGCACATCGCTGGATGGGCTGGTGATCAGCCGTTGCACATCCGCTTGCGTGAGGATTCCCCCCATCCAACCATCTCCGTCCAAGTCGCCCTCCCGGGGCTGATATCCGGGACTACATGAGCAGGACCGGCGACCGGCCGGCCGTCTCACGCCATCTGATCAGATGAAACATCGAGAAAGTTAATATTCTGATACCAAGCATGGCGGAAATGGCCCTGGATGTTTGCCCAAAGCTCCGTTTGGGAACGGAAAAGGTCACAATCTTCAAGGGTTGGACATTATCGCGGCGACGCCGATAGCCCGCCTGGCCGCCCGAGGGCCTTAACCATGAGCGGGCAGCGGGGAGCCAGATCAAGCCCCTCGCCCCAGGACCTGGCCGATCGCCAGGGAGAGCTTGTCCACCAATTCGTCGAGCTGGCTGTCGGTAATATTATAGGGAGGCGCCAGGACGATGTGATCGCCGTTCCGGCCGTCGACGCAACCGCCGGAAGGATAGCACATCAAGCCCTGCTCCATCGCCGTCTGCCGGATTTTCAGCCAAATGCGTTTTGCCGGGTCGAAGCAGGCTTTGCTCTCCCGGTCCGCCACCAGTTCCAAGCCCAGGAACAGGCCTCGCCCGCGGATATCGCCGATATGGGGATGTTGGCCGAATCTGTCCTGCAGCCGTGCCGTGAGCTTCGCTCCCTGCTCGCGCACCTGGGCGAGCAGGCCTTCCTCGGCGATCACTTTCTGGACCGCCAAGGCACCGGCGCAGGCTAAAGTATGCCCGGCATAGGTATGGCCATGCTTCAACGCGCCGGAACCTTCGGCGATGGCGCGGTAGATCCGCCCATGGATCAATAATCCGCCGATCGGCATATAACCACCGCCCAAGCCCTTGGCCGTGGTGATGATATCCGGCGTGACCCCATCTTCCAGACAGGCATACATATGGCCGGTGCGCCCCATGCCGCACATCACCTCGTCAAAGACCAGCAGGACGCCATAGCGGTCGCAGATATCCCGGATGCGTTTCAGATAGCCGGGCACCGCCGGAGCGCAGCCGAGGCTCGCCCCCACCACCGGTTCGCAGAAGAAGGCGGCGACATTCTCGGGACCCTGGGCCAAGATCGCCGCCTCCAATTCATCGGCCACGCGCAAGCCATAGGCTTCAGCACTTTCGTCAGGCCGACGGTCGCGATATTCATAGCAGGGCGCGATATGGGTGACGGATTGCAGCAGCGGTTCGTAGGGCTGGCGGCGGACGGTATCGCCCCCCAAGGCCAAGGCGCCGAGCGTATTGCCGTGATAGCTGCGCCGGCGCGCGATGAAGCGATGACGGCTCGGCTGGCCGATTTCGAGGAAATACTGCCGGGCAAGCTTCAGCGCCGCTTCGACCGCCTCGGAACCACCGCTGACGAAAAAGGCCTTCTCGATCCCTGCTGGTGCCTGGGTCACCAGGGTTTCGGCCAATTCCTCGATGACCGGCGTGGTGAAGAACAGCGAATAGGCATAGGAAACCGCCGCCGCCTGTTGCTGGATCGCCGCTGTGACCGCCGGATGATTATGCCCGAGACAGGAAACTGCCGGCCCGCCCGAGGCATCGAGATAGCGCCTCCCCTGATCATCGATCAGGTAACTGCCCTCCCCCCGCAAGATCGTCGGCGGGGTGGTCTTCATGTCGCGTGGAAAGAGGTAGCTCATGATCCCTCGGCGTCTTGATGGGTCAGGCGGATCGACACTGGGCGTCAGCCGGCTTGCATCGCTTTTAGCGTTTCGGTCACGATCTGCTCAAGGACCGGCGCCAAGGCTGCTTCGAAAGCGGCGACCACCTGCAGGATATCACTGCCGCTGGCTTTCACCTTCTGCTCTGCATTAATGATGGAAACGATCTTGCGGTCGGACATGCGCACCAATTTGGCGGTGAGACGGATATGGGCGCCGACGAAACTGCCATTGGTATATTCCGCCTGGAAATCACGCAATTCGGATTGCAGGACATAGTCCGGAATAAGGCCCGCGACATCCCGGCCGACCGCGACGCTATTCGTCTTCTCGAATGCCTCGAGCAGCTTGCTCTGGATGAGATTGGGACCGTTATCGGTCCAGGCCGCATTGGCGAAATATTCCGTCACGCCGGTGCTGCGACGCAGAGCGATCCGGGCGGTATCCAAATCGGCATCGGCATTGGGCACCGAGACCACCAATTGCGTGTCGATCTTCGGCAGAGGTTTGTCGAAGCTGATCTGCGGCCGCAGATTATAAAGCGGCACCGGCGTATTGACATTGCTGAGCACCGTACAGCCCATCAGCCCGGCACCACCGAACGTAAACGCCGTTATCAGCAGCATTCGGCGGCATATGTTTCCCGGCTTCGTCATTTCACCTCCACGCCTTTGGAACGGTCACCCAGCAGGAACCGCGCAGGGTCGCGCTCAATTTGCTGGGCAATACGCGACATTGAAGAAACAAGCTGTCGCAACTGCGTCACCAGTTCCGTCGTTTCATAGAGCGCCGACCCGGTGAAGTGTTTCAGCGGCGCGCGGTTTTCGTCGATCGTTTGCGACAGATTGTCTGCGGCCTTGCTGAAATTCTGCGCCATCTTGGAGACGTCCTGTGTGGTGCGGTGAACATCGCCCTGAACCCCGCTCACTGTGCCCTGCAGATCGGCTGCCAGTTTCTGGAATTGCAGGCTGGCCTTGGAAATGTTCTCCATAGCCTGTCCGGCCGTCTGGGTGACCTGGGGAATGTTCTCCGTCGCCTTGGCGAGATTGTCGGTGAGACGTTGCAGGTTCTGGACCGAGGCCGTGAAGGCCGCCTGGTTTTCCTCGCTGAGCATGCCATTCAACCGGTCCGCCACCCGGTTCGCCTTGTCCAGCAGATTGGGCATCTGGCGCTGCAACCGCTCCAGAGCCGAGGGGGTGGATTCAATTTCGTTCCCGGGCTTCAGAAGATCGGCGGTTCGGCTGCCGCGGGAGATCTGCAATGCCACGCCGCCGGCCAATCCCTGCATTTCTAGCGAGGCGGTCGAATCCTGGCGGATCGGTGTGCCGTTGCGGATATCGACATCGACCCGCGCCAATTCACTGTTCTCCGGATCGATCCGCACATCGACCACCCGCCCCACGGGGATGCCGCCGAAGAGCACAGCGCTATCGACGCGCAATTGCGCGACCGAGCCGCTGAACCGCGTGAAATAGCGGGTATAATCGCTCTTGGTCTGCACATTGGCCGCCCAGAGACAGAAGCCGGCGATCGCGAGCAGCAGGATCAGCACAAAGATGCCGACCGTGATATGTTTGGCGCGCGTTTCCATCACTCGATCCTCATCACTCGCATCTCAAGGTCAGCCCATCATCGCGGCGGATGATCGGTTGTCGCCGGATGGCCATTCGCTTCCTGACGGCTATCCCCCGTCTTCCCCATGCCGGCAGCACGCGCACGCGGACCATGGAAATACTCCTGCATCCAGGGATGCGGGTCGCGCATCAATTCGGCCATGGTGCCGACGCGAATTTTCTTGTCCAGCAAGACGGCGATACGGTCGCAGATCGCCACCAGGCTGTCCAGGTCATGGGTGACCATGACGACCGTGACTCCCAGGCTGCGTTGGAGACTGAGGATAAGCTGGTCGAAATCCGCGGCCCCTACCGGATCGAGGCCGGCGGTAGGCTCGTCGAGGAAGATGATTTCCGGGTCCAGGGACAAAGCGCGCGCAAGGCCGGCGCGTTTCTTCATACCGCCCGAGAGCTGCGAGGGATATTTATCGCCGGCGCTGAGCGGCAGGCCGACCAGTTGGATCTTCAAGGCGGCGAGCTGGTCCATCAGATCGTCATCGAGATCGCTGTGCTCGCGCATCGGCGCTTCGATGTTTTCCGCCACGGTCAGCGAACTGAATAGAGCACCGCTCTGATAGAGGACACCGCAGCGCGCCTGAACGCGCCGCCATTCGTGTTCGTCGAGATCGCGCTGTTTTTCGCCCAGCAGCATGATATCGCCTTCAGCGGCTATGTTCAGCCCGAGGATGGTCCGCAGCAGAACCGATTTGCCGGTGCCAGAGCCGCCGACGATGCCCAGCACCTCGCCGCGCTTGATATCGAGATCGAGCCCGTCATGCACCACCTGCGTGCCGAAGCGATTGACGAGGCCGCGGATCGACACGGCAAAATCCTTGCGATCACCGGGGAGGGTCGAACCGAGCTTGAATTCCGGGTCGTCGGAGACCGCCATCTCAGACTCCCAGCAATGAGAACAGGATGGAGAAGAAGGCATCGAAGACGATGACGAGGAAGATGCCTTCCACCACCGACCGTGTCGTCAGCTTGCCGACGCTTTCCGCGCTGCCACTCACACGCATGCCTTCGAAGCAACCGATCAGCGAGATGAGCAGCGCAAAGACGGGCGCCTTGATCATGCCGACCCAGAATTGCGACAGGGTGATCGCCTGGTTGAGCAAGGTCAAATACTGCTTGAAGCTCATATCGACCAGCAGCACGCACATCACGCCGCCGCCGAGGAGACCGAGGACATCGGCGAAGAAGGTCAGCAGCGGCAGCGCGATCACCAGGGCAATAACGCGCGGCAGAACCAGGACCTCCATGGGCGTCAGGCCCATGGTTTCCATCGCATCCACTTCCTCATTGACCTTCATGGTGCCGATCTGCGCCGTGAAGGCGGAACCGGAACGGCCGGCAACGACGATGGAGGTCAGGAGGATGCCCATTTCGCGCAGCACCGATATCCCCACCATGTTGACGGTGAAGATCTGCGCGCCGAAGCGGGCGAGCTGATCCGCGCCTTGATAGGCCAGGACGACACCGACCAGGAAGGAGATCAGGCCGACGATCGGCATGGCGTTGAGGCCGGTCTGCTCGATATGGCTGACGATGGAATTGATCCGAAGGCGCCGGGGATTGGCAATGACACGCAGGAAGACCTGGCAGAACGCGCCGAAGAAGGCGAGCAGGTCCAGCAGCTGGTCCCAGATCTCATAGACCGCCTCGCCGATCTGGGCGATCCAGTCAAGGAGCGTGCGCGGGGGCGGTACCGGTGGCTTGCCCGAGGGCGCCGCTTCGATCACCCGCTGCATCAGGTCGTTCATTCTGGGATCGAGATCGCGCAGACTGACCTCAGCCCCGGATGTACGCAGGGTATTGGCGCTGCGCAGCACCAGCCAGGCGCCGGCGGAATCCAGGCTGCTGATACCGGCCATATTGAAAACGACGTCGCCGCCCCGCTCGCCGGCGGCGATCTTGGCGGAGAGTTCGCGATTGATTTTCTCGGCATGATGCACGGTCCATTCGCCCTGCAGCGACCAGACCGTTTTGGCACCCTGGCGGGCTGAACTGACCCAGCTTTCCGCCATCGCCATTACGCTTGTCTTCCCTTCACCAACCGGCGACCCCGCAACCATCGATTCATCGGTTTCGACGAACCGATTTTCAACTGATGCGAACAGGAGATGCGGAGTTGCGGACAAAAGTCAATATCGGCGGGCGGCACAGCCCCGGGCCCCCGCCGCAGCCTGTGGCGGCGCTCACACTTTTATGATGCCGGGAACGAACCTTCGTTCGAACCGGCAGTTCTGGGATTGCCGGGAGAGGCGGGCGGCCGCCTCCCCCCAACCAAGTCAGATGTAATAAGCTTTCAGCGGCTCGAAACCGTTGAAGTTAACCGCGGAATAGGTGGTGGTATAGGCGCCGGTCGAGAAGATCCGCACCCGGTCGCCGATCTTCAGATTGACCGGCATTTCATATTTCGCCTTGTCGTAAAGGATGTCGGCGGAATCGCAGGTCGGGCCGGCGAGCACAACCGGCCGCGAATTGCCGTCGATCTGACGCGAGGGCTCGATGCGATAGCGGATCGCCTCACCTTCCGTCTCCGCCAGACCGCCGAAACGGCCGATATCCAGATAGACCCAATGGCGGTCTTCCGCGCTGTAGGATTTCTGCGAGATCAGGACCACCTCGGCTTCCAGCACGCCGGCATCCCCTACCATGTAACGGCCCGGCTCGACGATGATGCGCGGCAGGCGATTGCCGAAATGCTTGGTCATGGCCTCCATGATCGACTGGCCATAAGCCTCGATGCCAACGGTGCCGGTGGTATAGCTGGCCGGGAAGCCGCCGCCCAGATCGACCATCTTCAACTCGATGCCGCTTGCCGCGAGCTTGTCGAAGATCGCCTTGGCATGGCTGATCGGCCGATCCCACTGATTGGTGTCGAGCTGCTGCGACCCGACATGGAAGGAAATGCCGTGGGGTTCCAGACCGAGTGTCGCTGCCTTGGCCAACAGGGCCGCCGCCATGTCGGGCACGCAGCCGAATTTGCGGTTGAGCGGCCACAGGGCGCCTTCCGCCTCGACCAGGATACGGCAAAACACCTGGGCGCCGGGCGCATGGGCGGCGATCTTTTCCAGTTCGGCCTCGCTGTCGAAGGCATAGAGACGGACACCTTGGGCATGGGCCCAGGCGATGTCGGATGCCTTCTTGATGGTGTTGCCGAAGGAAATCCGTTCTCCCGGCACGCCATGAGCGAGGACGGACCGGATCTCGCCGGCCGAGGCGGTGTCGAAGCTGGCGCCAAGCTTGGCCAGGCGGCCGAGGATTTCCGGCGCGGGATTGGCCTTGACCGCATAGAAGACTTCGGAAAGCGGCAGGTTTTGCGTCAGGCCGAGATACTTCCTCTCGACGACGTCAAGATCGACGACCAGGCACGGCGTGGCCGGCTGGGTCTCTTCCAGGAACTTCACAGCACGATCTGACATCGCAACCTCCACTCTTTTTCTTGCCGGGCGCTTCCTCTGGCCCGGTCGGCCCGATCAATTCTGGTGCGGCCAAGAAAAATCGCCGCGCTGGTGCAGCCCAACCGTTCCCGAAGACTGTCGGGTCAGTTCAAGGTGCGCCTGCGCGGCGATTGCCGTCTTGGCTTGAGAAATAAATAGGGTCGAATTGTGAGGATTTGCTTTCGATCTTACCCGGCGATGCAGAATAATTGCGCAGTCGAAGACCGTTTGATGACGAATCTGAGTCGCATCTCTGTCACATTGGCGGGAAGACCGACCTAGCCCTCCTCGTCCTCGTCTTCGACCGGCCCGGCCGGTTCACTCTGACAGGCCCAGAGCAGGGCACGCTCCGGATCACGGAAGTAACGGTGACGGGCAAAACCGAATAGATCGCCAATGATCTTGAGCACCGTATCGAAGAGCGGATCGCGCGTGACATAAGCAATGCGCTGGCTTGGCGGAGCAACCTCCCGCCCGATTTCCGTTCCCCTATCCGCCGGCAGCATGCCGCGAATAATGCGGACCGCCGGCCAGTCGATCGTGCCGCTGAAATCCAGCAGGTCGACGACTGTCGGCGAAGCCGTCGGCACCAGGCCGGCGGCAAAAGCGTCGCGCAGACAATTGACGATATCGGCGGATTGCGGCTCACGCTCCAGCTTGATCCACAAGACGCCCCGGTCCGAGCGCAGGGTGATCCGCCCTGTTGATGTGCCGTAGGAAATCACTGGTCGGGCATCCCGGGCTTTGCGCTGATGCGTGCGGCGATGATTTGTTGCATGGTGTTGCCGGTTATCGACAAACAGCTCTCAACTTCTGGTAGTATGTGATCGGCGATATGCAAGATAGTCTTCAATCGTCGGATGGAGCGGTTTCGTCGACCCAGTAGAGCGGCTGCGGGAGCGGGTTCCCATCGGTTGACGGAGCCGGGAGATTCACGCCATAGGCACGAAATACCAGGCTTTGAACATAACGGGCAACTTGCCGCGTCAGTTCAGATGCATAGACGGTGACCAGCCGGGCTTCCTCATGCGACTGGACCTGGGCCAGCAGCCAACTGCCTTTGGCATAAGGCTCGACCAGATCCTTCGCCTGTTCCCAAGTGAAAATCGACGACATATCGCTGGTGAGTTCGGCAACCAGCGTGGCTGCCGCGGCAGCCCGATGATCGGGCGACGTCGTCCGAAGCTCGGTCTGGTTATCGAGCTTCTCATCGAGCGCTGCCTGAATCTGCCGCGTCAGTTTGGCTTTCAGATCGAGACACATCTCGCGGATACTGGCGCGACTGAGAAAAAGATAGCGCGCCTCTATCGCCAGATTGGCTTCGAGCCATTCATTCGGACCGAATCCCCGCGGATCGTAGCCGAGCGAATCGAACACGCCCGGATCGAATGTCTCTGGATGATTATCATTCGAATCGCTTTGCCAGGATGTGGACGGATGAGAGACTTCGGCTTCAGCGGATGTGGGCTGATCAGCAGCAGCCGGGCGATCGGCGCGTTCCGACAGCTTTGCCGCTTGGGCCAGAGCCTGCGCCAACTTGGCCTGCGCCAATTTGGATTCCATCGCCTCGCCTGTCTGCTTGCCGTCGGTAGCCGTATCAGCCGGTTACGTGATCGGTTGGTTGACGTTCGTCTTTAGTTTTCGGCAACGAAAATGTGTCACTGTACGGCAACTTGAAGAGCGTTCTAACAACCGACAGCAGCAGCATCACATGCGCGTGTAATTAAACAAATATTTTACAAGAGTCAAATAGTCATTCAATAATAGTATTGATCGGTTCAATGAAACAGAAACGCTCGCATCCCTCGAAGCAGCATGAAACCAGTTACAACAGGCTGGATTCCGCGTCCCGCCAGCGACAACTCATCGAGGCAACCAGCCAAGTCATCGTCAAGGTCGGCATCTCCGGTGTTACACTACAACGTGTGGCCGAGGTCGCAGACATTACTGCAGGAATGGTCAATTTCCATTTCAAAAGCAAGGATGCGTTGTTGAAGGCGACCTTGGAATCGCTTGTTAGCGATTACATCGAACAATTGGCCAGCGCGTTGGAGAAGGCCGCCACCAGTCCGGCCGAGTCGCTACGCATCATCGCCGAGCAGCATTTCTCCGCCCCGCTCATGACACGGGACAAATTGACGCTTTGGTACGCTTACTGGGGCGAAACCCAGGCCCATGGCAGCTATCGGCAGATCTGCTCTTCGGCGAAGGATTTCCTCCATGACCTCATCAATAATCTGGTGATGCAGCTTCAGGCGCCGAACGGGAATACGGAACTGGCGCGTGCGATTACCGCCGGTTTCATCGGCATCATCAGCCATCTCAGTCAGGAATACTTCGCGGCCCCCGAACGCGTCGACCTCCGCGCCTCGATCGCGACCTGCCTTGCCTATCTCGCCCATGCCTTCCCCGAACACGGTTTCGAGAAACCCAAAGATGACCGGCAAGCGGCGCAGGACACAAGTGACGACAAGGGCGCGAACCGCATGATCCCGGCGATACCGATGTCGCCGGATTGGGTTGTCGCCACCTTGCGCGACATCGACCTTAATCTGGCGCGCGGCATTGCCTTGCAGGATATCTGCCGGCGCCAGCATCTCGATCTGAAGATGATCGACTCGCTGCGGCGCAAATTCCAAGGCATGTCCGCTTACCAGATTCGCTATGTCATGACGCTGGAAAACCGTAACCTGAAGCTCATGGATTCGCTTGCCGATCAACTGACGGCGAAGCATACGGCCCGCTCTACCGCTGCGCGCCGCAGCCGAAAGGCCTAACGCGGGCTCGCGTCAATCAGGTTTCGTTTCAGCCGGCTCGATTAATTCGCGCAGTGGATAACCAGCGAATTTCTTGGTTTCCGACATGATCACATTCGTGGTCACCGAGGCGATATTCGGCTCGTCCTCGATCAGCCGGTGATGCAGGTCGACATAATCCGACACGCTGCGGCAGACGAAATGCACGATATAGTCGAAGTTGCCTGAGATCTGATAGCAGGCGATAGCCTGGCTGGTCCCTTCGATCAGTTTCTCGAAGGCACCCTGCTGGGTCCGCCCATGCTTGTGCAGCGTCACGAAACTGAGGATTTCGACATAATCTGTCAGCTTGGCCAGATCGATATCGGCACGATAACCGTGGATGATGCCGCTTTTCTCCAGGGCCCGGTGGCGATTATGGCAAGGGCTCGGCGACAGGCCGACCTTCGCGGCGAGTTCGAGGTTGGAGCTGCGCCCCTTATCCTGCAACGCCGACAAAATCTTCAAATCGATCCGGTCGACCTTCTGCGACTTGCGTGCCATTGAGCTTCGTTTTCCCCTCTCGGCCGTGCCAATTCCCCGCCCTCCCTTTTACAAGACAGGCAAATGCCTTATACACCAAGCATCGGATGCAGCCCAAGAGCGCGTCTTTCTGCCCGACCTTTACGCGACAGAGCTTAAGCCATGGATTTGAAGCAACATATCCGACACGTGCCGGATTTTCCCAAGCCGGGAATCCTGTTCTATGACATCTCCACCCTGATCGCCCATGGCGGTGCCTGGAAGGAAACGGTGAATCGGCTGGTGACCGCGGTCACGCCGATGGAACCGGAATTGCTGGTTGGGATCGAATCGCGCGGCTTCCTCGTCGCGGCCCCCCTTGCTTATCTGATGGGCACCGGTTTCACCATGGTGCGCAAGCGCGGCAAGCTGCCCGGCGGGACCATCCATCATGTCTATGATCTCGAATACGGCCAGGATGTGGTCGAGATCCAGGCCGATGCGATCCGCCCCGGCCAGCGTGTCGTGGTGCTGGATGATCTGCTGGCAACTGGCGGCACCTTGCATGCCGCCGTCGATCTGCTGCGCAAGGTCGGCGCCAATGTCGTCGGCGCCGCCTGTATCGTCGAGCTCACCTTCCTCGGCGGCCGCGATCGCTTGGACATTCCAGTTAATACGCTCGTCTCTTACGATTCCTGACGGTTCCTGAGTATCTAAAGCACCTCGCAACGTCACTGCATGCCAGCAAAGCGCATTGTCGCCGCTTTTGCATCACTTTATGGACAACTTTTACGATATAATATATTTTTATATTCTATCCTTTCGGAAAGCACTCGACATGCTGCGCTGCTTGCATATAACCGCCTTTGCCCGAAACCTCGGATACGTTGGCCTTCTATCGGCATATTTCATCTCACCGGCGTTAGCGGATCAGCCAGCATCATTGGAGCGCCTACGAGCTGATTGTCTTAAGCGTGAGGGGAGCCCCGCTGTCGTTGACGCCTGCACCAAATTGCTGGCGCGCACCGATGTCACACAGCGGCAGCAGATTGAAGCCCTCACCTATCGCGGTGGCTCCTATCAAATGCTGGGCAACTATGATCGTGCTTTGGTCGATTTGACCAATGCCGTAGATCTGTGGCCGGACAGTGCGATCCCATTGATCAACCGCGCCGTTACCTATCAAGCTAAAGGCGATTATAAGAGCGCTCTTGACGATCTCAACGATGCCGTGAAGCTGGACCCGAACGATAAGACAGCCCGGTTCGAGCGTGCCGTTACCTATAACTTCCTTGGTAACAGCGCGCGGGCCATCGCTGAATATGGCGAAGCGCTCCGCATCGATCCGGTCTATTGGGAAGCCTGGTACGAGCGCGGTTACACCTATCACGACCGAAGGGAATATCCCCATGCTATCGCGGACTACAGCCAAGCTCTGACGCTCAATGCGCGATCAACAGAGGTCCTGAACAGTCGCGGCCTCGCTTACCTGGATAGCGGTGACAGCAAACGTGCTCTGTCTGACTTCAATGAGGCACTTCATCTCGACCCTGAGATGGCAGCCGCATGGTTCAACCGCGGTTTGCTTTATCTCCACGAGAAAAATTTCGACCTTGCCATTGCGGATTTCGGGCAATCGATCAAAATCGATCCGACACGTGCTGAACCCTGGTATCACCGTGGGCGTGCCTTTTTCGAGATGGGCGACGGGGCCCAGGCCCAACGGGACTATAACGAAGCGAAGCGCCTCTCCAGTGAGAAAGATATTCTCTGGTATGCCGATGTCGCGGTCAACCAGGAAACGCCACCCCCACCATCGGCAGCATCTGTGGAGGCTGCCCCATCCATCCCCAAAGCCGTGGCCGTCGATGATCTTAGCGCATGCCGCGCTGCCGCCGGTGCAGGTGCTATCGATGCCTGCACCCGCTTGGTCAAAAGCGGCGCCTATCACGGAGAGACCTTGGCAGAGATCTATATCAATCGAGGATCGGCTTATTACAATGCCGACGACCTCCGAGCAGCATTAGCGGATTATAGTGAGAGCATCCGGATTGCTCCTGGTATCGTCACTGCATGGACCAATCGCGCCGATATTTACGATACTTTGGGAGAAACGGAGAAAGCGATCGCGGATTATGGCGAAGCGATCAAACGCGACGCGCGAAATGATGAGTGGTGGCTCAGCCGTGGAGCCGACTATGCCGAACAAGAAGATTACCTGAATGCCATACGTGATTATAGCGAGGCAATTAGGCTCAACCCGGATAATGGCAATGCCTGGTATAATCGTGGCATTGCTTATGGAATGATGGAAAACTACGATGCTGCCATTGCTGATAACAATGAAGCCATCCGTATTAATCCAAACGACAGTGAAGCCTTAAGCAATCGTGGCTTGTCATATTATCGCAAAGGCGAATTCAGTCCCGCCATTGCCGATCTCAGTAAAGCCATCAGCCTTGATCCGAGCTATGTCTTCGCTTTTCACAACCGTGGTCTCGCCTATCGCGATAAAGGCGATTATAACCGTGCCATTGCCGATTTCGATCGTGCGATCCAGCTCGATCCGACGGATGCTGCCGCCTGGACCAACCGCAGCCGCACCTATATGTTGGCTGGTAAGCCCGACCTTGCGATCGCAGATGCCGAAAAGGCCATCGAACTATCTCCAACCTGGTGGCGGCCCTGGATCGACAATGGGCTTGCCTATGAGAAGAAGGGCAATCTCGATAGCGCCGCCAGCAGTCTCAGCAAGGCGGTTCAGCTTTCACCTGATCAGCTTGAAGTCTGGCAAACCCGTGCTGCCTTTCGTGAACGTCGCCGCGAGTTTGCAGACGCCTTAGATGACCTACGCCACGCAGCCCAAGTCGCGCCTGATAACAAGGCTATTCAGGACAAAATCTCATACCTGGAAGCGGAACTGCAACAGTGACGGCCGACCGAAACGGCTTACTGTCGATCTATTCTGGCGGCCGTCCCGATCACTCGAGCTTGATGTCGCCGTCGATGGTGATGTTCAGAGACGTATGGCCGAGTGTCAGGGTCATTTTGGCCGGCAGTGTCTCATTGCCTTGCAGGCTGCCCTGAGCGATCGCGTCACGAACGGCTTGTTCGATATCGCGCTGTGAGGTGATGCCGACTTTCTTCAGGAACTGGCGAACGCTCATATTGAAGACGTCTTCGTTCATTTCAGTCTCCTTCTCAGCTTCTTGAGGAGGGCATGGCTGCGCAATCTTGCCAGAACCTCTTGAAGCATGTCCAATCGCCCGATCTTCGGTAATGCGGTGAGGCGTAATTGGTTCCGCTGACGGCTGATGAACGCCCGCTCAGTCCTATCCTGGTGCTGGCCACGGCATCGACCGGTGCGATCGATTCCATCTGCGTGCCGTATTCTGGCGTCTTCGTCGCCTATATGGCGGCACGATCATCCTGGTCGGCCTGCAATTCATTGGCGCCGACAAGAGCGCTCCGGCCGACGGCTTGATCAGCCTCGCCTGCTTCGCACTCTGTGGCATGCTCCAGCGACGGAAAACTGAAGAGACCGGATCAAGCCGCGACCCGGGCCGCCACCTGCTCAGCCAGTGCCAGCAAGGCACGGTCGCTGCCGCGCCGTCCGATCAGAGACAGGCCAACCGGCGCTTTGCCGTGATCATCGGCGGCGAGGCCGATCGGTATCTGCACTTGCGGCAAGCGCGCGAGGCCGGAGATACTCGTCAGGCTGAGGATACGATCATGCAAATCGGCGAAAACCTCTGCCGGCGCATCCTTGAGTGGCGCAGGGCAAGGGGCCGTCGGAACGACGACGACCGCGCCATCGAGCAGGTGGTCCATCGCCGCCGTCACGCGATCGCGCAGGCCGTCTTCGTCGGTGACGGGAATACCGGCAAGCTGTTTTGCCCGTTTGAGCCGTGCATCGATGTCTGGTGCAAAACGCGGCGAAACACGATCAATCCACGCGCCATGGCAGGCCCAGACCTCGCGCGGCTGATGGCCGAGGAACCATTGTATCCAGTCCTTCAATCCCTGACCGGTCGGCGACAGATCCGCATTATCTTCCGGCGCGAGCATCACGCTCTCCTGCTGCGCGAAAAGGCCGGCGATACGGCCGACCGCCTGGCGCACTTTGGCCGCAACCGCATCTGTAGCGAAGGTAAAAGCATCCTCGGCAATCAGCAATTTCGGCATCGGCGCCAGGTCATGCCGATCCGGCGGCAGCAACACATCGCCGATGCGCTTGAGGATATCGGCCGAGCGGGCGAACCAGCCCACCGTGTCGAAGCTGGGCGCCAAAGGCATGACGCCCTCCAGCGAAACCGCGCCATGGCTTGGACGGATGCCGAAAATGCCGTTGAAAGCTGCCGGAATGCGGACGGAACCGCCCGTGTCGCTGCCGATGGCAAAATCCACTGCCTTCCCCGCAACGGCGGCAGCCGAGCCGGAAGACGATCCGCCGGGGATACGATCGGGATCCGCGCCGTTGCGCGGCGTACCATAATGGAAATTCTGCCCGTTGAGGCTGAAGGCAATTTCCTCGGTCAACGTCTTGCCGCGCAAATTTGCCCCGGCGCGCAGCAAATCATCGATCATCGGCGCCGTCTTCTTGGCGGGATCATGACTGGCCAGCCAGTCGGGGTTACCGCAGCAACAGGTCTCGCCTGCAATATCGAAAATATCCTTGGCGGCAAAGCTTAGGCCCTTCAACGGTCCCGTTGCCGCTCCATCGATCAGGATTCGGGAATGGCGACAGAAGGCATTTAGATGATCGGCGAAAAGATCAGATTGCATGATGCTCGAATCTGCAAGGTGAGGAACTGTCGCAGCATAAATCGACGCAGATAAGACGGAAGTGATCTTCATCACGCCGCCCTACAACTTTCCACAATGGCAAAGTCAAGCGGCTATATTTAGCTTTCATCCAGCTTCTCCACCTTGCAGGGGATGGATCGGGCTTGTTATCTCTCGCATGGAGAAGGAGAGATCATGTTCCAGGTCAGACACGCCCCCTCGATGAAGTCACTCGTAGGCTCGCTCATTCTTCTCTCTTGCATCGCTTCCGTTCAGGCCAAGGCCGAGGGCAGCCATCACGGACATTACGATTTCGGGGAGCCCGGCCAGGCCGATGCCGTGACGCGGACCGTGAAAATGGAAGCGGTCGATGCCAATGGCGAGATGCGTTTCAAACATGCGCCGCGTTCCATCACGCTGGGTGAGACGATCAGGTTCGTGGTCACCAACAAAGGCCAGGTACCGCACGAATTCATCATCGGCGACGCCGCCTCGCAGCGCGCCCATGCGGCGATGATGCGGGAGATGCCGGACATGGAGCACGAAGACGATGCCAGCGCCATCACCCTCCAGCCGGGCGAGACCAAGGAACTGATCTGGCACTTCAGCAAACCTGTCCATGGCGATATCGAATTGGCCTGTCAGATACCAGGGCATTACGAAGCCGGCATGGTCAGCAAGGTACCGCTGATCCAGTGAGTGTTCTCAAAAATGATGCTTTCACAAAATTGCGAATTAGGATTCGGCGCCCGTTTGCGCTATAATTAATACAGATAATCCTAGATGTAAGACGCATTAATAATCGCGATCGGGACTCTATTAATAGCTGAAACTTATCCGTGACATGGCGTGCGGCTCTACCGGATTCGGTTCGGAACCGCCTCGACATGGCGCAATATACTGCCGCCATTTGACCACAGGCATATCCCACCCACCGAGTATTCGCGGTTCTGGGAACGCAACCCACAGCGTGATGGGTCATGTAACAGCACGCGCCTAGATCAAATCAGCACAGCGACGACCGCCCGAGCGGTCGGACGATTGTGTGCCGGACGATTTGTGTCTGGACGAAGAACTTCCGTGATTGCCGATATATCCAGCAAGTGCGAAAGGAAGTCGACATGAGCGTCGATATTGATACCCTCCCCCTCCTGACCGCCACGACAGGCAATGAGAAACTCGCCACCGAAAAAGTCTCCGATGGCTCCGCCGCCGCGCTCAGATTGCGCACCTTCATCGGTGATAGCGGCGAGGAAAACCGAGTCTTCAACGTCGTCTATTTCGGCGCCGACCGCACCGGCACCGCAGATGCCCTCGCGGCCTTTAATTCCGCCATCGCCGCCGCGGTCGCCGCCGGCGGCGGTACGGTCTATGTACCGCCGGGAAACTACAAAATTTCCGATGTCATCAAGATTCCCTCCAATGTGCATTTAAAGGGCGCCGGTAAGGATCTCAGCAAGCTGGTCAAGACGGCGGGGGCAACGGCGGGTGGCGGCGTTGGCGCCTATGCCACCGTGGCGATGCTGGGCGCCACCAATGCGTCGGTTGAGCATCTTTGGGTCGATCACGCCACCAATGGCGCCCTCGTCAACGGCATCGCCATGCTGCGATCCAATCTCTCGACGGAAACCGGTCCTTTCTGCGATGGCTGCGACGTGCTGAACTGCCGTATCACCGGCTTCAACAGCCATCAATATCTCATCTGGTCGCATGGCGCCAAGAATGCCCGCATCCTGTTCAACGAGGTCGATGGCGGGGTCGTCACCTATGATGCTGCCTCAGCGCAGGAAGGTATCGAGGTCTTCGGCGGCGAAAACGTTCTGGTCGCCTTTAACCGCGTCATCAACGTCGGTGCGAACGGCATATATATGGGCATTTCCACGGGTGTCGCTGGATATTTTAACAAGAACGTCACCGCTGCCTATAACGCCATACGGAGTTGCAGAATCGGCGTGCATGTAAATGCCACCTGGGATGCCGTCGCCGGAGTCAATGCCTCGGAAGACATTAGGGTGGCGTTCAATCAGGTGAGTTCCTGCCATCGCGGCCATATCCTCATGCGCTATACCACCAAGGGGGCGCCGGCCAATTCAGTCGTTTTTCGAAACATCGCCGTCACGCACAATCAAATAAATGCCGACGTCCTCACCAACAATCCCTTTACCATCCAGTATGATATGCAGGACAAGTCCGGCAACGCCGTCGCCCAGAACATTCGTATCACCAATAATCAGTGCCTGGGCGGCAAGTCATTGAACACCGCGAGCGATCCAAGCGTCGCGCCCTTCCAGGTCAGATATGGCCAGGACATCCTCGTCGCCAATAACCAGTTCCGCAACATCGGTGCCGGAAGCGATGCGGCCATCCTGATTCACGGCGACGGCTCGACGATCGCGGATGGCGTTCAACTGATCGGCAATATCGTCGATAACTGCCCGCGCGGCGCGGTTTTAGTCAGAGGCGTGCAACGCTGCGCGGTAATCGGCAACCGGTTTTCAAACTACTATACGGAGGCGACCGGCACCTTCAATGCAATCACCCTGACAAGTGCCGATTACGCGACCATCTCCAACAACCGGTTCAAGCATGCCGGCACCGAAATCCGCGCCATTCAGTTCGACCAGGGCTCGACCGAAGTCACCATCGGCGCCAACATACTTGAATACAATCCCGCTTTAGCCACCTATAACGGCGATCCGCTACAATTCGACCAGACGGGAGCATTTGCCGCCAATTGCTCGCGCGGCCGGGCGAAGATCATCATCGGTGCCACCGCCGTCACCTTGAGTAACAGCAGAGTACAGCAGGGTTCGCGTCTGACCGTATTACAAAGAGCCGGCACACCGCAGGCCTTTCGTGTGACCCTTACCGACGGCCAATTCACCATCACCATGGCGGCAGCGGTGGCCGGCAGCGATGCTATTTTCGACTGGGAAATCCGGCAATAAGGAGGGCTGGCCATGATCATCACTTTCGGCGGCCAGGAAGTGACTTTCGGCGGGCAATCGATCGAATTCGGCCCACCGGAAATGCCGCTGGCATCAGCCCCACTGGCGTCAGCCTCACCGCCCTCCGGCTCTCCAGCATCCGGCGACCTGGAAGCGAACAAATCCGCAAGCGACGAGCCGCCAACATCGTAGCCGGCCGCCGCCAAGTATGTGGTGAAACTTAAACCGCCGGCGTCAGGTCGATCTGATAGAGATCGCGGTTCTTCAGGTCCTTCAGGGTGACGGTCATCACCTCGGTGGCGCCGTCGATTTTGACATGGCCGAAGAACTGCATCTCGTCCAGTGGCGAGAGATTTTCCTGACCTGCCGCCGGCGCCTTGATGAACTTCAGTTCCGGCCCGAAGGTGCCATCCAGTTTATTGGGACCGTAGGTACCGGCATTGAGCGGGCCGGAAACGAATTCCCAGAAGGGCGCGAAGTCCTGGAACTTCGCCTTGTCCGGATTGTAGTAATGCGCTGCCGTGTAATGCACATCGGCGGTGAGCCAGACGGTATTGAC
Organism: Dongia soli; assembly: GCF_034044715.1. Lineage (NCBI taxonomy): Bacteria > Pseudomonadati > Pseudomonadota > Alphaproteobacteria > Rhodospirillales > Dongiaceae > Dongia > Dongia soli. The sequence continues at coordinate 1,142,425 of NZ_JAXCLW010000002.1, forward strand.
GATGCCGTTCTGCTTGATGAAGCGCAGCAAATCGGCCAGCTCCAATTCGCGTCCCTTGGCCGGGCCGTCATCCTGGTTGGCGATGGCTTCGAAATTGAGCGTGCCATCTTTCTGCTTGTCCGGCACCACGACGCCGAGCGGCATGTCGGAGGCCAGCACCTTCCAGGTCGCATTGCTGGCGAGTAGCGCCTGTTTCAGCCAGCGGATCTGTTGCGGTCCCATAAAGGCGGTGTCAGCGCCTGGCTTGTCCTGGAGATCCTTGCTGTTGTCGCCGCGATAGCTGCGCTGGTCCAGCATGAAGACATCGAGCGACGGGCCGTAGTGGATGACGCGGTAGACCTGCTCCGGCCGGTTGGCATCGAGCCGTATCGGCATATATTCGTGCCAGGCGCGGCTGGCATGGGCAGACAGCAGCGCGAGACTTTTGATCTTGTAGCGGTCGTCGTCGAGAATTTGCTGCGGATACCAGTTGTTGCGGGTCTCATGGTCGTCCCATTGCGCCAAAATCGGGACGCCTGCATTGAAGCCGCGCAGATTTTCATCCATCAGATTGTATCGGTAGTTGCCGCGATATTCCGCCAGTGTCTCCGCGACCTTCGATTTTTCCTCGGTGACGATATTGGTCCAGACCTTGCCGTTCGGCAGTGTCACTTTTGGCGTCACGATACCATCGGCATAGATACTGTCGCCGGAATGAATGAAGAAGTCTGGATTGAGCGAGGCCATCTCTTTCCAGATCGTCATGCCGCCGATTTCGGGATTGATGCCCCAGCCTTGGCCGACGACATCGCCGCTCCAGACAAAGGTGATATCCCGCTTGCCCGCCGGCGCGGTGCGGAAGCGACCACTCACCGGCTCGCTGAGACTTTTGAGATCACTTAAATCCTCAAACTGCACCCGGTAGAACACATCCTGTCCCGCCGGCAGACCTTGCAGAACGGCGCGGGCGGTAAAATCGGTCACGTCCAAGGCAGCCGGGCCCACGAGACGCCGCGTATCCTTGAAGCTTTCCGTCGTGGCGTAGTCGACGATCATGCGCGCCGGCCGATCGACCCGAGCCCAGACCACCCCGCCATCGGCGCCGATATCGCCGCTTTGCACACCATGACCGATGACCGGCCGGTCCAATGCCGCCAGGCTCGGTTTCGGAAAAAGCGAGCCGCCGAAACCGAGCGCAGCGGCGCCACCGCCGAGCAATCCGGCACGCAAGACCTGCCGGCGGGATCGCGGCAGCAGCATTTGAGAAGGTTTGGACAAAGGGCGATACATCGCGGTCTCCTTCTTCCGGCAGAGAAAGATAGGAGCCGCAGCCTAGCGAGCCGTCGGTTGCAGCGGCGTGACCATTGGGTTGCTTTTTGACGTCTGCCCGCGTTGCGCTGGTGCTAACCTTCAGCAGGTTTTTCCTTAAAATTCCACTTAACTTTTAACGGAAGCGTAACACGCCCGTCATCGGCTCTCTCCACGTCTCCCTGTTGAGCCCAGATCCACCGGCACGAGCTCATCCCGCTTTGCCGGCGTTTATCGTGGCGACTACTGGGGGAATTCGGATGACACAAACTTCAGTTAATACGGCCCACCTGCGGCCAGGGCGGTCGAGCTTGGTCGCGGGGGGGCGCCTTTGCGGCGATCATCGCGATCGGCGTTGCCTATTCGGCGGCGCATCTCATTCAGGATCTGTCGATTGCCCCGGCATCGACCGCCCTGCCCTATATCCTGCTCGGCGTCGCCCTGCTGATTGCCCTCGGCTTCGAATTCGTGAATGGCTTTCACGATACCGCCAATGCGGTGGCCACGGTCATCTATACCAACTCGCTTAGCCCGAATATCGCCGTGGTCTGGTCCGGCTTCTGGAACTTCATCGGCGTGCTGACCTCCAGCGGCGCGGTCGCTTTCGGCATCGTCTCCCTGCTGCCGGTCGAACTGATCCTGCAGGTGGGCAGCCAGGCCGGCTTCGCCATGGTCTTCGCCCTGCTGATCGCCGCGATCATCTGGAATTTCGGCACTTGGTATTTCGGCCTGCGCTCTTCCAGCTCGCATACGCTGATCGGCTCGATCATCGGCGTCGGCCTGATGAACCAGTTGATGGCGGCCGATGCCAACGGCACCAGCGGCGTCGGAAATGGAGGCAGCCGGTCTGCGCCCGGCGGTCGAACCGCTGGACATGCTTGGCCATGATCTCGATCTCCTGAAGGATCGGGCCAGGCGGCTGCAGGATGAGATTGCCAATAAACAGGCCGAACGGACCACCACAATCTCTATATCCTGTCGATCGTCACCACGATCTTCCTGCCGATCACGCTGATCACCGGCGTCTTCGGCATGAATGTCGGCGGCTTGCCCGGCCTGCAGAATGTCGAGGGCTTCTGGTGGGTAATGCTGGGGATGGCACTGACCGCGATCTGTTCGCTCATCCTGCTCTATTGGAAAAAGCTGTTCTGAACGCCTTCAGTTCTTCCTGCCGGGGGCGATACTCAGTACCGCGACCAGGCCGGCGGCATCATAGGGCTTGCGCAATTGCGCCACATTGGGATGGTCGAACTTTCCATCGACATCCTGCCCTGAGGCGAAGACTACATATAACTCAGGATGCTGGTCGCGGGCCTTCTGCGCCAATTCAAGGCCGGACATTTCCGGCAAGGCGATATCGGTCAAGAGCACATCCACCGCATCGCTCGCAAGAAGGCGGAGCGCATCGGCGGCATTCGTTGCTGCGACCACCGAATGCCCCAGGCTGACCAGCAGTTCCGAGGTTGTGGCGCACACCAGATCGTCGTCCTCCACCAGCAGGATACGGAAGGCGCCGGCGGTCAAGCCATCCGGCCTCGCCATATCGCCTTTTGCTAGGAAGGCCTTCCCGTCAACCGCACGCTGCTGCTGGTTGCGCAATACATGACGGATCTTCCTGGCCAGCGCTTCGCGTGTATAGGGCTTGCTCAGCAATTCGATACCTTCATCGAGCCGTCCGCCATGCACAATGGCATTGTCGGTATAGCCCGAGGTGAACAGCACCGCGATATTGGGGAGCCGCTCCCGCGCCTTCTTTGCCAGGACGGGACTGCGCAAGGGGCCCGGCATGACGACATCGGTGAACAGCAAATCGACCGGCATGCCGCTCTCGATGATGGCAAGGGCGTTTTGCGCATCCCGTGCCTTCAAGACCCGGTAGCCGAAATCCACCAGCATCTCGACCACGGTGGTGCGGACTTCCTCGTCGTCCTCAACAACCAGCACTGTCTCCGTACCGCCGGTCACGGGACCGGCCTCGATCTCGGTCGCGACATCCTCCTCCTGCCGCACGCGCGGCAAGTAGAGGCGCACCGTCGTTCCATGTCCCGGCTCGCTATAGATTTTGATATGGCCGTCCGACTGCTTCACGAAACCATAGACCATGCTAAGGCCAAGACCAGTGCCCTGCCCTTCAGGCTTAGTTGTGAAAAAGGGTTCGAAGACATGTTCCATGACCTCGGCCGGAATGCCGCAGCCGGTATCGGTTACCGCCAGCATGACATATTGACCCGGGCTGACATCGGCATGGCGGTCGGTATAGAGATCATCGAGCGAGGCATTGCCGGCTTCGATGGTCAGCTTGCCGTGCCCATTCATGGCATCGCGCGCATTGATCGCCAGGTTGAGCAGCGCATTTTCGACCTGGGACGGATCGACCAGGGTGTTCCACAAGCCACCGGCAATCACCGTCTCGATCTCGATGCCATCGCCCAGCGCGCGCCGCAGCATGTCGTCGAGCCCGCGCACGAAACGGCCGAGATTGACAACTTTCGGCGCCAGCGGCTGGCGGCGGCCGAAGGCAAGCAGCTGCGCGGCAAGCTTGGAGCCGCGGGAAACGCCGGCCAAGGCATTGCGCACGCGCCGTTCCGCCTTCTCATTCCCGGCCAGGTCCCGGGCGAGCAATTGCAAATTGCCGCCGATCACCTGCAACAGATTATTGAAGTCATGGGCGACACCGCCGGTCAGCTTGCCCACGGCTTCCATCTTCTGCGCGACGCGCAGCGCTTCCTCGGCGCGCTTGACGGCCAGGGCAGCTTCCTTGTCCGCGGTGACGTCGCGGCCTACGCCATGCACGAGATCGCTGCCGGGATCGGGCGACAAGGTCCAAGAGATCCAGCGCCAATTGCCGTCAGCCGTGCGCACCTGATTTTCATGATGCACCGGATGGCCGCGATCCCACATACCTTCAAAAACCGCCGACATCCGTTCGACATCATCGGGATGAACGAGGGCGGAAAAGCGGCGGGTCAGCAAAGAATAGCGGTCGTAACCCAGCACCCGCGACCAGGACGGACTGACCCGCAGCAACCGCCCCTGATGATCGGCCACGACCAGGAGGTCCTCGCTCAAGTCCCAAAGACGGTCGCGTTCGGCGACAGTGCTGGTGACGCGCTGTTCCAGCGTATCGTTGAGTTCTCGCAGCGCCGCTTCGGCCTTCTTGCGTTCTCCAATCTCGCTCTGCGCCGCCTGATAGAGCCGGGCGTTGTCGATGGCGATTGCAGCCTGGGCCGCTATGCCGATAAGTATCCGCTCGGCACGCTCGGTGAAGATGCCGGCTTCGGGGTGGCCGAAAAAGAGACCGCCCAAAACCTCACCGGAGCGCGAGACGACCGGCGCAGCGAGATAACTGCAGACCGGCAGATGCCCCTTCGGCATACCGAAATGCGGATCGTTTTTTCCGTAACGCGGATCCTTGGTGATGTCATCTGAGCGGACGATACCTTCGCCCAGGAATGTCGGGGCGAAAACCGACGTATTGCGCGGCATGGGAAATTTGGAAAAAGCCTCGCGCGGCACGCCGGACAAGGTATAGAGCATATAGCTCTCGCCGTGGCGATCGATCACATTGTAGAAGAACGACCCGAAGGCCGCCCCCGTCAATTCGGTCGCTGCATCGGTGACGATCTGTACCGCCCGGCCAAGATCGAGTTCCGCAGCGACGACAGTGCCGACGCGATTCAGCACTTCCAGCGTATGCGCCTCTTCCCGCAGCTTCTGTTCGGTTTCGCGGCGGATGTGAGCAAGTTGCAGGTTGCTGGAGACGCGGGCGACCAGCTCGCGCGTGGAAAACGGTTTGGTTAGATAATCGTCGGCGCCAGCCTCCAGGCCTTCGACCCGCGCTTCCTCGCCTGCCCGCGCCGATAACAGCAGGACCGGTATTTCGCGCAAGGCCGGATCAGCGCGTAATTCCCGCAACAGGCCGAAGCCGTCCAGGTGCGGCATCATCACATCCGAGAGAACCAGGTTGGGCGGGCTCCGGCGCGCAATCTCCAAAGCCTCGGCTCCATCCGCTGCCGCTTCCACCTGATAGCCATGCGAGTTCAAAAGCCGGCACAGATAGTCGCGCAGATCGGCATTGTCGTCGACCACCAAGATCCGCTTATCGGGTGCCGCTGCCGTGATCGGTTCAGTGGTGGAAAGGAACGCATCGACAGGTGCATCGCTGCCTTGATTGCCGGGGAGCCAGCGCAGGGCTTCCTCGACATAGCTTTGCACCCGCAAGCTGGTGGATGCGGGCATCTCTTCGCCGACGATATGCTCCCCGGCGAGATGTGCTGTTCCAAACGGCAGCGTTACCGTGAAAGCGGAACCCCGCCCGATTGTGCTTTCCACCCCGATGGTGCCGCCATGCAGCTTCACCAGTTCCTCGACCAAAGCGAGGCCGATGCCGCTGCCTTCAATGGTCCGTCCCCTGGCGCCTTCCACCCGGTGAAAGCGATCGAACAGTCGCGGCAATTCCTCGGGCGGGACGCCGGTGCCCGTATCCGCGACCACCAGTTCCGCCGCTCGGCCGTTTTGTGACGGGCGGATCGTCACGGAAACCTCGCCCTCGAAGGTGAATTTGAAAGCATTGGAGAGAAGGTTGAGAACAACTTTCTCCCACATATCGCGATCGACATAGACCGGCTCTGGCAAGGGTTCGCAATCGACGCGAAAGATCAAACCAGCCTTTTCCATCGCCGAGCGGAAGCTTGACGCCAATTCCGAGGTGAAGGTGGCGAGATCGGTCGATGTGTAACTGATCTGTATCCGGCCGGCCTCGATGCGGGAGAAATCCAGCAGGGTATTGACCAGTTTCAGCAGGCGGAGACCATTGCGATGGGTGACTTCGACCAACGGACGAATGTTTGTCGCCGCATCGTCCTGCGGCCGCGCCATCAACTCCTCCAGCGGCCCCAGCATCAGCGTCAAGGGTGTCCGGAATTCGTGGCTGATATTCGAAAAGAAGATCGTCTTCGCCCGATCGATTTCCGCCAGCGCCTCGGCCCGGCGCCGTTCATCCTCATAGGCCTGGGCATTGGCGATGGCGGCACTCATCTGGCCAGCCAGGAGATTGAGGAAACCTTCATAATTTTCGTCGAACAGGCGGAAAGGATTCAAGCCGACCACAAGGACGCCGGCCCGGCCTGTTTCACCCGACGGCAGGATCGGCAGGACCGCCGCCCTGCTCGGCGGCTGGGGCCAGGCGCCGGTTGGCAGGTCCGCATCGAAAAGGGCCGAGAGATCTTCGACCAAGCGAAGCTGATGATCGTTCAAGACTCCGCCGAGCGGCCAGATGGTCTGGCCCTTTTCATCGGCGGTCTCTGGCGCCGCTTGATGACCCCGATCGATGCCACAGCTGCCGGCCAGGGAAATGCGCCCGTCCTCAGGGTCAGCCACATACAGCATGGCAAAGGGAATATCGTAAGGATCTGCCGCCAAGGACCGTGCGCTTCGTTCGCAGGCCTCACGCCAGCTCCGGGCATCGACCGTGGCAGCCGCCGTCTCTCGCAACAACATCAATTGCCGCTCGCCGATGACCCGTTTGGTGTCGTCGGTATTCGCGCAGATAATCCCACCCGCGCTGTCGTCGTCATTCGGAATCGGGCTATAGGAAAAGGTATAATAGGTTTCTTCTGGATAGCCGCTTCGCTCCATGATCAGGAGCTGTTCTTCGACGTAAGTACCCTCGATGCCGGTCATGGCGGTCGCCAGCATGGGGCCGATATCGGTCCAGATTTCCTGCCACACAACGGAGGTGGGCCGGCCGAGGGCATGCGGATGCTTGCCGCCGATGATCGATCTGTAAGCATCGTTGTAGAAAAAGATCAGCTCCTGGCCCCAACCGATCCAGATCGGCTGGCGCGAGGTCAGCATGATGCGGATGGCGGTCTTCAGGCTCTTCGGCCAGTTTTCCGGCACCCCGAGCGGTGTCGCACTCCAGTCATAGGCGCGCATGAGGGCGCCCATTTCCCCGCCGCCAGCAAGAAAACTCGGCATTTCACACCACCGGGCGTACCGGATCCGGGCGAGCCCGCTTTGTTCAAGCCTTTCTCTCCGCTTGGAAGCGTCCATGCTCAGCCCTCAGGTGTAAGGGAATGTCGGTACAAGAGCAATAACCCGAATGACAGCGTGAGATACAAGTGCCGAATAGAGAGTGCAGCGCATCAGTGCACGAACATAAGATCCCAGGAGCGTTGCAGGAACCGGGTGTTCGTAACGGCAAAGTGTATGAAGATAAGTGGCTAAGCAAAAGCCAGCGAGCGCGAGACATCCACGGAATCCCTCGTCGAATGACGAACGGTAATAATTGTGACCATCCCGGCGTCACCCGGCAACTCATCCAACAGGCAGAAATGATGCGGCGAGCGATCGGCATTTGCCGCATCATCTTCCTTACGCGCACTTGCTTTCGCCTCGCTATAGGCGACGGGCCATATGTATCTAGCGGACTGCGCGCCAGGCCTGGATGATGGCTTCGACCGAACGATCGGCATCCGCCTCTGTCGTCGGCCAGGAAATCACCGAGAGACGCATGATCCAGCAGCCTTTCCATTTGGCGCCGCCGGCGAGACAGGTGCCGTCGGCCTGGAGGCGATCGATCACCGCAGCCGTCAGCTCGTCGCCGCGCTCGAGCGGCAGATCCGCGCCGAAACGCACCGCAACCTGATTGAGTGCGACCTCGTTCATGACGGCGATTCCCGGCTCCGCGGCCAAAGCGTTCGCCATGCGGCGCGCGATCCGGCAATGCCGGCCGACCATCTCGGCGATGCCCTCACGGCCCAAGGCGCGGATCATCGCCCAAGTGGCAAAGCCCCTGGCACGGCGCGAGAGTTCGGGAACGAAATAAGACGGGTTGCGCTCGCCTTCCGCCACAGCAGGCAGATAACTGGCGGTGATCGTCATGGCGCGACGATGCGCTTCGGCATCGCGCACAATGGCATAACCGCAGTCATAGGGCGTCTGCAGCCATTTATGACCATCCGTCGCCCATGAATCCGCCAGCTCGCAGCCGGCGGCTAAACTGGCCACCTCCGGACAGGCGCGGGCCCAAAGACCGAAGGCGCCATCGATATGCAGCCAAGCATCATGGCGATGGGCGATGTCGGCGATTTCGCTCATCGGATCGCAGGCCCCGGTATTGATCTGCCCGGCTTGTGCGATCGCGATGATCGGTCCGCTGCATCCGGCGATGGCAAATTTGAAGGCGGCGACCTGCATCCGTCCCATGTAATCGGTCGCGATGCGGATGACACGGTTATTGCCGAGCCCCAGGAACTGCAAGGCGGAAAAGACCGACGTATGTGCATCATCGCCGATCAGCACGTCGACCGGCGGTGCGCCGAACAAACCCTGCGCTTCGACATCCCAGCCGGTCCGCCGCAAGACTTCGCCGCGCGCCGCCGCAAGACAGGTGAAATTGGCGATAGTTGCGCCGGTGACGAACCCGACCGAACACTTGGACGGCAATTGCAGGAGATCGAGCAGCCAGCCGGCTGCAACCTCTTCGCAGGCGGCGGCGGAAGGGGTAGCCGTGTGCGAGCCGGTATTTTGCCCCCAGGCGCTGGTCAGCCAGTCGGCGGCGACACCGACGGGATGCGAAGCGCCGATGACCCAACCGAAAAAACGCGGGCCGGTCATCGCACTCAGCCCATCCGCCGACAGCCGCACCAATTCGTCGATGACCGCAGCGCCGTCGCATCCTTTGGCCGGGAGATCCCGGGCAAAGACGTCGCGCATCTCGGCGAAGCTCTTTTCCGGCCATTGCTTTCGCTTATCCACAGACCTGCGGAATGCCAAAGCATGAGCCGCTGCCATGTTCAGCATGGCTTCATGACCGGCATTCCAGATGGGGTCCGGCAGCGTCGCTGAATTTCGATGAATGTCGGACGCGATCGGAGGCTCGTTCATGGCTTCCCCGCCGGTTACGGATGTAGCACCCAAAGTGCAGCAACGCGGTAAGATGCCTCAATAGGAACTATAGCAGATGCCGCTGCTATGAGCATTTCAATAAGGGACGTCGCCATGCGGGACACCTCGACATGGCAACCGACCGAAACTCGTCATTTCACCCGCCAATGGCGATGGACAGATCCGGCTTGCGATGCTCGGAACAAGGCAGGGCGACCGGCGCCGAGGGCGTATCGTGATCACTACCACAGGGCTCGCGACGTTTCGGGAGGGGTGGCGTTTCTGGCAGACGGGAAGACCACCCCAATACGGCCTGCGGCCAGTCGAAGGTGGCAGGGTCGCGCTAAGCCCTTTTGACGCCCGCTTATGACGAGCGCCTCGGTTCCCTGGAAGATTGATCCACCGCAGAAAGCCCGCCGCCAGGAAACTAACTGTAACGAAAGTCCCGCCGCGGCAACGCGGTCGCACTTCGTTAATTTCTGGAACATTCGGCGATACCTGGTGTTGGCTTACGTCGGCGTCTTAGCTTACGTCGGCAAGCTCAAGATAGGTTCTCTGATGCAAGCTCATAATCGCTCCTCGAACTATTCTCCCGCCGGCGGCCCCCGCTCAACAGTGACGATCGCCAAGCGTCCCATTCATCCGATGCTCGTCCCCTTCCCCATCGTGTGCTTCATCGGCACGCTGATTACCGATATCGCCTACTGGCAGACGGGCAATATCACTTGGTCGAATTTTTCCGCTTGGCTGCTGACATTCGGCATTGTGCTGGGCGCCCTGGCTGCCATCGCCGGCCTGATCGATTTCCTTAGCAACCGGATAATCCGCAACCACAAAGCCGCCTGGATACATATGATCGGCAACGGCATCGCCTGGATCCTCGCGGTCATCAACGCTTTCGTTCACACCCATGATGCCTGGACCTCAGTCGTCCCCACCGGTCTCATTCTTTCAGCCGTGGTGGTGCTCATTCTCTTGTTCACCGCTTGGGCAGGCTGGTCGCTGGTTTATCGACATGGTGTGGGAGTGGCTGAATGATGGCGACCGGTCTTTCCAGAAAACAAGGACTCTGCACCACCGCTCTCGCCTCAATCTGCCTTGTCACGTTGACAGGGTGTTGGGATGACGGTCGCGATCCCAAGGAGCAGATCGGTGCCAATCCGAAACTGCCAGAGCAGCAGGAATATCTGTTCCCACCGATGCATCTGGCGTCAGTCGTCGGCTGGAAGAACGGCGAGACGCCGACTGTGCCGCAAGGCCTGCAAGTCAAGGCGATTGCCACCGGCCTTGCACATCCACGCTCGCTCTATGTCCTGCCGAACGGCGATATCCTGGTGGTGGAATCGCAAAAGCCCGAAGGCGAACCGATCGAGCGGCCGAAGGATATTGTCATGGGCTGGGTCGAAAGCCTGGTGACATCCGGAGGCGATGAACGCGGCAAGGAGAGCAACCGCATCACATTGCTGCGCGACACCAATGGCGACGGGATGCCGGATCAACAAAGTGTCTTTCTCGATCACCTAAACTCGCCTTTCGGCGTCGCTTTGGTCGGCAACGATCTCTACGTCGCCAATACCGATGCGATCATGCATTACACCTATAATCCCGGCGACACGAAGATCACCTCGCCCGGCACGTTGTTGACGGAGCTGCCCGGGGGTCCGATCGATCACCACTGGACCAAGAGCCTGACGGCAAGCAAGGACGGGACGCTGCTCTATGTCGGCGTCGGGTCGAACAGCAATATTACGGAAAATGGCCTTGAGGCGGAAAAGAACCGCGCCGATATCCTGGAAGTCGACCGGGCCAGCGGCCGGTGGCGCATCTTCGCCAGTGGCTTGCGCAACCCGAACGGCCTTTCCTGGGAACCGCAGACCGGCGCACTCTGGACCGTGGTTAATGAGCGCGACGAATTAGGCCCCGACCTGGTACCGGATTATATGACCTCCGTAAAAGACGGGGCGTTCTACGGCTGGCCCTATAGCTATTACGGCCAGCATGTCGATCCGCGTGTCCACCCGCAGCGGCCGGATCTGGTGGCGAAGGCCATTGCACCGGATTACGCGCTGAGTTCGCATGTCGCACCTTTGGGCATGGTTTTCTATACCGGCGACAATCTGCCGGAGACCTATCGCGGCGGTGCATTCATCGGCGAACATGGCAGTTGGGATCGGCCCGACCTCAATGGCTATAAGGTGGTCTTCGTTCCTTTCAAGGACGGCAAGCCGAGCGGCATGGCGCAGGATTTCGTCACCGGCTTCCTCAATGCCGATAACGAAGCCCGCGGTCGTCCGGTCGGTCTTGCAGTCGACAAGACCGGCGGGCTGCTGATTGCGGACGATAGCGGGAATACCGTCTGGCGGGTGACGGCAGCCGGCAAGTGATCCCTTGACCGCGCCAATCAGTCATCGGCTTTGGGCGCGTAAACATCCTGGGGCTCGTCAAAGCCTTTGACGCGGAAACGGCCGATAAAGCGCGTGTTACCAAGACCAAGTCGGCGGGCGAAGACTTTGGAGACGAGGATCGGCTGCTTGGTCAGGTGACAGAGCTTTTCCAGCCGGCTGGTGAGATTGACGGCGGGGCCGATCACCGTAAGCGTGCAGCTTCTACCGGCACCGATCGCGCCATACGAGACTTCGCCCGCATGCAGCGCAATGCCGGCTTGCAGGATACGGCCGGCGACCGGTTCAAGATGCAGACGGTGTTGAATCAACAGCGCCGCCTCGATGGCGTTTTTGCAGCTATTGCCGCCGCGTTCGGCAAAGCGGAAGACGGCAAGGATGCCATCGCCGATAAGCTGGACGACCTCGCCCCCGAACGCCTCGATCACCGGCACGACCAGGCGAAAATAGCCGCAAAGCAACTCGATAAGCTTCTCCTGCGACAAACGGTTCGATAGATCGGTAAACTGCCGAAGGTCGCAGAACATGATAACGGCTTCAATCTGCCTCACAGCCGGCAAAGTCGCTTCGGACAGGCAGAGATCGCCCTTGTTGACGCCGCGCAGGCCCGATAGGTAACAGTGGAGCCGATTGCTGTTGTCGATCATCTCATCTTTCCATCCTCGTCACTTCCTGATGTGCTGCTTTCACAAGGATCATGCGCGGCTGTAGTTCGGCCTCACATAGGCCTTGGTGAAATGCGCCCGCATGTAGTTCCGGTAGGAGTGAGCACTCGGCATGTTGGCCGGTGAAGGCTCTCCGGTTTCGGCCGTGAAGCCCGTGACGCCCGCATTCATGCCGCCGGCAATCCGGCAATTGATCAGCGCCGTTTGCGCGCCGCGCCCGCGATGTGGCGCCAAGGTCGCATCTATCCCCATCCATGCCCATTGCGTCGCCTGATACATCGCACCGCAGGCGACGGGATGTGTTCCGTCATATGCGAGATAACAGCGCCACCCGGGGCGTCCGACCAAAGCGGAAAACCATGGCACGACCGAATATGGCAGGCCGAAGCCGAAAGCGACGACGAAGCCGAAGCTACCAGCTTCGTTGACGTCGATTTCACGGATCTCCAGCCCGGAGGTTTGGGAAATTGCGGGCGCCGCACTTGGCGTATATTCGAATTTCGCCCATCCGCTGCCGCTGCGGTCGAAGGCGCGTTTCTTCATCCAACGTTCCACCCTGGTTGCACCCTCCCCCGGCGGTAATTGGAACACCCAGCCCGGACTTGCATGGGCGTCGAGCCAATCGAAGGCCCAATCGAGCTGCGATCCCGTTGCCGGCTGATCGATATTGAAACCGAAAGCCCGATTGAATTCGGGAATTTGAATGCCGCTATGGGCGAGCAATGCGCATCCGTCGAGTTTCGCGGACTGTACCGAGGCCGCGGCCGCATAGGTAGAGGGTACGGCGACGAATATGTCCAACCAAGCGTCCCGCTCGACCCGTTCGATCGCAAGTCTGTTGGGAGACGATTTCGAGGTGTTCGCGCTATCCATCATTCTAGTGCTTTCTCACTCTCCTGACGTTTCATGCCGGACATTCGGACCTCCCGTTGAGAATATTTATTCCCGCTTAATCGCCACATTGCAGGAGAATAAAGCGCGATATGCGAGGCGTGATCGGGCGCGCGCGATCACGGGCGCTCTAATCGTCAATCGGCGCCAACTGGATTCAGGTCGAGACGATAGCTCGGGGGACGGTGAGTGATTTGCAGGCCGGGCGATGAAAGGCGGTCTGCGGCAATAGGTCTAATGCTGAAGGACGACGTTGCTTCCTGGTTTCCCGAGCTGGTCGATGACGAGCAACTTGACGGGCTCCGTTCCGATATTTTCCGCATGATGCCACTGATCGATCGCCTCGATGATCGGTTGGCCGCTTTTGTAGGTTTCGCTCTTGCCGGTCACCGTATTGGTGACGCGCAGCTCTCCTGAAAGCATATAGCCATATCGTGGATAAGGGTGCTTGTGTTCCGGAAGCTTGGCGCCGGCCGGAATTTCATACATGGAGAAAACAACAGTTGGATCCTTGGGCAGGACAATCGGCTGGCCGGAAGAGGTGACATCGGTCGATAACAGCGGCTGCACCACCACCTTCCCGGCCGCTTCCTCGCCATTGGCAGCATATGCCACCGAGATAGCGCCAAGCGCAAAGCCAGTCCCCACAAGAATCCGTTTCGCAATACGCCCCTGCATCACAAGTCCTTTGTGTCAGTTACATGACTTCGGCAAACGCCGTTACCTGCAGCCAGGATGGATGCGCGTCGCATGACGTTCCCCTGGATCATCATTGCGCGGGTTCCACCCTTTGGATCTGCTATCGGCGTATGTCGTCTTGATGGTACGCAGTTCAAGCCTGCCGCCCAGCTCGGGAATGAAAATTTGCGGACATCGCACAAGTGCTTTTGATCCGCAGACAATACGATTCTGCCGCAAGAATCGCGCGACCAACAGCAAAAAGATCGGCAAAGGGCGCGAATGTGATCGCAATCACCGCGGGCAACCGCCGAGCTATCCGAGGCAATAGGCCGGCGTCGCACCTGCCGGGAAATAACCTAATTCTTCGCCAAGACGATGCCGGCCTCGGCAACCGGCTTGCCGCGATCGAAGCGATCGATCGCAAACGGTCGCATCCGGCTGTCAATGTCGCCTGTCGCAATCGCTTTTGCCAGCAACAATCCGGCGCCGGGTGCACCTGCGAAACCGTAAGACCAGCCGGCGCTGAACCAGAGGTCCTTGAGATCGGGATGTTCGCCGAGCAGCGGACCGAAATCCGATGATACGTGGATCATGCCTGCCCAGTGCCGCAGCACGCGCACTTCCGCCAGCTGGGGAAACATGTCGAGATAGACTTTCGCGGTCGCCGCCATGACTGGCAGATCCGTCGCCAGCGACATACGCGGCCGCTCGGGCACCTCGGTGCCGCCGACGATTTCGCCGCGCGATGTCTGGTGAAAATAGGCCAGGCTGTCGATCAGGGCCAAAGCCGGCTTGATCAGCGGACGGATCGGCTCCAGCGCCATGGCTTCGATCCGCATGGAATAGCCGTCGAGCTTGGTACCGGCGAGATCGGCAAGCTGTAAGTTTTGCCCACCGGCAGCGACCACAACCGTCCCGGCGTCGATGCGGTACTGACCCACATAAACGGCCGATGCGCGTCCGCCGGTTCGATCGAAAGCGGTGACGGCGGTGCGATAAAAAACCTGCACACCGTTCCGCTCACACGCCGCGCGCAAGCCTTTCATGGCGGCGTGATGCGGTGCAACGCCGCCATCCGGTAGATGCAAGGTCGCCGCAACGCGGCGGTGATTGATCGCCGGCAAATGGCGCGGCAGCTCCTCCCGGGAAACAAAATAAGAGTGGACACCAAGGTCCCGGTGCACATCGGCGGCGCGTTCCAGCATGGCTGCCGTCTCCGCCCGCTCCGCGATCATGCTGTAGCCGCGCTTGGTGAACATGACGTTCTCGCCGAGCTTTCTGGAGAGCCGGCTCCATTCATCGCAGGAGAGCTTGAACAATTCGGTCCATTCAGGTCCGCCAAAGCCCGGGCGAATGAGCGTGCCGTTCCGCCCGGAGGCGCCACCCTGCCAATAGCCGGCATCGAGAACGAGAATGTCTTTGATGCCGAATGTTGTCAGATAAAAGGCGCAGCATAGACCCTGGATGCCACCGCCGACGATGACGACAGAAGCTTTTTTGGGCAGGGATGCATTTATCGCCATCGTGCCCATCGGTTTCCCGCTCATCTGTCGGGCTCCACCAGGTCGTGCAGCCCGGCCGCCTGGGCGACCGTGATCGCGCGGCGCGGCGCCCGGTGGCTCGGCCGCGCAAATTCCGTCGGATGCCGTCCGAGGCGGCTGGCCAGCACGGCGATCATGCTGTCCCAGCAGGGAAAGCCCTGGCACGGCCCCATGCCGCAAGAGGTCAGCCGCTTCAGGACTTCCGGATCGGTTTCGCCGGCATCGATATGCATGAGGAGCTCGCCGGCGGTCACATCCATGCACGGACAGATGAGAACGTCATCGGACAAGTCCGCAGGAACGGCGATGTCTTCATCAACCTCTCCTGCTGCTCCCACCACGCGGAGGTTTCCCATGGCTTCCGTCGAAACCAGTTGCAGCAGGCCTGCCGATTGCGTCTGGAAAATGAGATTGGGATCCCTGTGCCACGGCCCCGCATGCACAACCGCATCGCAAGCCACGGTCGCACCGATCTCGATCGAGGTGACATTGGTCCGGCCGTTGATGCGGGTCAGCTTGGCGACATCGCCGACATGAACGACATTCACGCCCAGCGAGGTCAAGCGCTTGGCGATGAGCGTCTGCACGCCGCTCCCCACAACGGCCACCGCCTTGCCCGGCGCAACGCCGTGGTCATGCGCCATCACCAGCGCCGCCTGGGCATCCATCACGCCGGGCACATGGCTGCCGGGAACCAGCGGCGGGATCGACCGCCGGCCGGTTGCTAGGACGATCTCCTGGGCATCGAAAGCGATCGCGCCCTGATCGTGGCGATGCGGTGCGCCAACCAGCAGCGCGCCCTGGCGATAGCTGCCGAACAACTCGATGCCGGTGAAGACCGAGACGCGGTCATCGATGGCATCCTGCTCAACGCCGCAAGCCGCTGCATATCGGCCGCAAATATGTCCGCGCGTCACGATGGCGACCTTCTTGCCCGCGGCGGCAGCCTCGTTCGCCGCCTGCCGTCCGGCGGGGCCGCCACCGACCACGACCACATCATATTGAACGCGCCGGCCGGGTCGTATTGCCGACGGCAGGCTCGGCAGCGGCGGCGGTGACATGCCCGCCAAATGCGCCATCAGTCTTTCCCAAAGGTGATAGCCGCGCTTGCCCTGTGGGGTCCATTCGGCATGTTCGAAGCCGCCATAGAGGGCTTCCGCCGGCACCAATTGGGCAGCCTTCAGCAGATCGAACCTCGCGGAGGGCCAGACATTTTGCGCTTCGACACGCGTGCCCTGTCCGACCGGTTCCAAATCGAGCCTGACATTCGGGCGTCCATCGACCCGCGCCAGCACGCCGGCAATATAACTGCCGGAATGACCCAGCGGACGGTGGAGCTTCCGCGACCTCGCGATCACGCCCATGCCATGGCGACGCAAAGCCGCCGCGATCGGCTCGCCCAGCCGGCCCGATAGCGGATGACCATTCCAATAGAATTCCACGAGCTGCGGATCGGCGCTTTGCCGCGACATCGTTCCTCCCCTTCAGGCACCCAGCTCGACATCGCGTCGATCAGTTCCGATATTCACATTTCTGGTTTGAGCCGGACTCGGTGTCGCAATCCTAATCCAACAACCGACTGGTTCAACGGAAATTTCATTTAAATGAAATCTGTTCATCTGTTTTCAGGCATGCGGGTGTCTCCAGGAAGCTACGAGATTATATAATGCGCCTCATAAACCGAGATTCCAGAGCCGCTAACTCATTGAATTACCGAACAGCAGGTTCTCTTAAATTGAGACTGACACAGCCCTATAATTGAGATTTGTTTCATCCGCACATTCATTTAAGGAGATCATCCAGCGCTTTAGATTAATGATGTGATCGGCGACCACGAGGCGTCATTGCCTCGACTGTCGATCACATGCAGCCATCGCAGAGTGCCTATAAGAGAGCCCATGGCGGCTGGACTGGCATAAGCACCGCCCTTGACCAACGTCGGGAAAGACAGGCGTCTTGAGCGTTCGTTACGAAATCATCGTTCACGGCAACAGGCCGCGCCTGAACGATGACTTTCTGGACTTGGCAAACGTTACATTAATCCACGCCGCCTCCGGCCCTATGCTGTTCGATATCGGCGGGTATATTTCACGGCTTGGATTGATCAAGCAATTAAACGAGCGCGGGCTTTAGCCTGCGGATATCAAGACAGTCTCTCTCTTCCCATCTGCATTTCGATCGCGCCCGTAACATAGACCTCTTCCCGAAAGCGCGCTTTATTCTGAGTGCACTCGAATGGGAATACGCCAAAAATCCCCATTCCGAGGATATTCTGGTGCCCTGGGGCATTCTCGATCAGCTTGCACGCGGCCGTGTCGATCTGATCGACGGTAAAGGCAAAATCGAAGAAAGCATTCGCCATTTCCCGGCACCGGGCCATACCCCGGTAGCCATGCAATCCAGCTGCACATTGAAGACAAGGGCAAGGTCGTTCTCCGGCGATGCCGTCAAGTACGTGAAGGAAATCATCATCTGCCGTTGCGACATGGCTTTCGGCACGGTCGAGCAAGGAACCGCCAGCATCGAGCGCATTCTCTGGACAGTGGACTGCATCGTGCCGGGCCATTTCCCGGGGTTGACCAAGCAGCCGAACGGCTCATTCTTGTGGGACGAACCGGCACATTTTGATCTTCTGGTGAGATGAATAACTTGAGATTAGCATTACTGACTTCATTTCGTGGTCCTCCGACCTCAAATGCTCGCGATCAGCCCGCCATCGATCCGAATGACGCTGCCGGTGACATAGGACGCCCGCTTGCTGGCGAGAAAGGTGACGACATCAGCGTACTCTTGCGGGTTTCCGTACCTTCCGACCGGAATCGAAGACGTGCTTTGTTGAGACACCTCCGCGACCGAGCGCCCTTCACGCTGGGCCTTTTGCTGGTCGAGGAAAGTGATGCGCTCGGTAGCGATGCGGCCGGGGAGGACGATATTTGCTGTGATGCCGTCGCGGCCCACTTCCTGCGCCAGGGTTTTCGACCAGCCGAGTAGCGACGCCCGCAATGTGTTGGACAGGCCAAGGTTAGGAATTGGCGAGATGACGCCCGACGAGGTCGAGGTGATGATCCTGCCCCATTTGGCGGCCTTCATTGCCGGCAGAACGCAGTCGGTGATAGCGATGACCGGGAGAACCATCGCATTGAAAAATTTCTGCCATGTCTCTGCTTCCTGCCCGGCGACGGGAGTTGGCGGCGGTCCACCCGTGTTGTTCACCAGGATATCGATTCCGCCGAGCTCGCGCTCAACGGCTTTTATTTGATCGTTAATAACCGATAGATCAGACAGATCCCAGGTCAAAGCAAGCGCCTTGCCACCGGCACTGGTGATCGCCGCCGCCGTTGCCCCTGCGGTCGCTGCATTGATATCGGCGACGGCGACGCGCGCACCTTCTTGCGCGAGGGTCCGGGCGATCGAGCCACCGAGACCGCCGCCTCCACCGAACACCAGCGCTGTCTTGCCCGTTAGTCCTAAATCCATAGACGCCTCCTTATTGTCTAGTCGTGGCCGAGTCAGCCGGCCATCCATCCACCATCGACCATCAAATTGATGCCGGTGATGTAATTCGCCATGTCGCTTGCGAGGAATAGCGCCGCCCCTGCCACGTCCGAAGGTTTGCCGAGACGCGGCCAGGGTGTCCGCCGACGTGAATAGTCGAGCGCATCCGGATCGTTAGCGACGCCCGGCTTGCCGGTGATGATTTTTCCAGGCGCCACCGCGTTGCAGACAATCCCGTCAGCCGCATGGTCGACGGCGATCTGCCGCGTCATTTGCACGATGGCACCTTTGGTCACGCCATACGGAAAATCGCCCGGGCAGGCGATCATGCCGTGCTGAGATGAAATGTTGATGATGCGGCCGCGAATGTCGTCCACCGGCTCCTGGTCGCGCATCTGCGCGACGGCGCGCCTGGCGCAGAGGAAAAATCCGGTCAGATTAACATCGATCACGCGGCGCCACTGCTCGAGCGAGGTCTCAGTGAGATTGGTCGAGGTATAGATAGCCGCGTTATTGACCAGAACATCGAGACGTCCATGGCGGGTGACGACAGCGTCCACCAGATGATTGACCGAATCCTCGTCGGAAATATCGGTCCTGACGAACCAGGCTTGGCCGCCCTCCCTGGCGATCACCTCGGCTGTCGACACGCCACCTTCCAAGGGTCCTTCCGCTGTATCGGCAATGGTCACCGTGGCACCCTCAGCGGCGTAGCGCTGTGCAATAGCTCGGCCAATACCGGAACTGGCGCCACTGATGACAGCTACGCGGCCTTGTAAAAGAGCCATCATGTCCTCCTAGAACACACCCGCCACGACGACGCCCGTTGGCATTCCCGTCAGCTGCCCCCCACGCACGATTTCCTCGCCCCGCAGGAAGACATGGCGCAAGCTGGCACCAATTTGCCAACCGTCGAAAGGCGTATACCCGGCGCGCGATACTTGCGTCTGATTGCGAACCACATCCGGCTGCCGGCGGTCGATGACGACGATGTCGGCGTCGTGGCCTGGGGCGATCGAGCCTTTGCGCTGCCCGAGACCGAACCGTCGCGCGGGATTCGCGGCGCACATGCGAGCCACGTCACTCAACGTAATCAACTTCTCATCTACCAATCTGATCATGGCTTGCAGCAAGGTCTGCAAACCGGGCATTCCACCTGGAATATCGGCGAAAGCGGCATAGGTGGCAGCTTTTTCGGCCGGCGTATGGGGCGCGTGGTCGGTTGCCATGATGTCAATCAGGCCAGCGCGAACCGCTTCTCGGAGAGCTTCAACATCCTCCGCGCTGCGGAACGGCGGAGATGCCTTGAGAGCTGCCCCTTGCGTTTCATAGGCGGTTGAATCGAAAAAGAGGTTTTGTGGAGTTGTCTCAACGCTCAGGTCGGCGGTGTCTCTTAGGCGGCGCCAAGTGTCGACGCCGAACGCCGAATTGATCTGGCGAATATGGGTCGCCACACCTGTCGCAGCCGCTGCCAACACGGCCCGCGCTATCCCATTCGCTTCAGCCAATGGCGGCCTGCTTGCCAGGAAGGCTGCTACGTCACCACTGTTTGGCAATCTCTCCTGTGCGCGGAGTATGGATTGGTCACCTGGCGAAAGACCCGCTAACATCCGGTTTCTCCCGACATGGCGTAGCGCTGTGGCGACCTCTTCAATACTCTCGAAGCGATAGCGAGCGGGTACATCCGCCGTGAATACCTCGCAGGAGACGGGCCCGAGCTCGGCAAACTCCTCCAAAAGCGACAGGTCCGTGCTGGCCACGACCTGGAAACCGACATCCACATGGATGCGCCCGGTTGCCAACTGGATCTTTGTCCGCAGATGATCAGATGTCGCCGTCCATGGCTTGTCGGTCGGCATATCAAGAACTGTCGTGACGCCGCCAAGTGCCGCGGCATGAGTCCCGCTGGCAAAATCCTCTTTGTCGGTCAGTCCAGGCTGCCGGAGATGCGCATGTGCATCCACGAGGCCTGGCAACAAGTAGCAGCCATTAACATCAACAGCCTCCCTCGCGGCAGCGGACTCGCCGGGGGACAACAATGCAGTAATTTTACCGCCATTGATCGCCACATCAGCACGGCTTTCACCCTTCGCGGTTACAACGATCCCGCCGGCCAGGATAGTTTCGAACACTTTTCCCTCCTACAGGCGCGCCAAGCCGGGCAGTCGTGGCTCTTCATGAGTCACGACCTCAATCAATGCTGCCTGTCCGGCAGTTACGCGGCTGAGGCCGCGCAGCAGGGCACCGTGCAATTGGCCAGGGTCGGTCACGCACTCGCCATAGCAGCCAAGAGCCATGGCGACGGGTGCATAGCCTCCAGACATCCGGTTGGCGCCATATTTTTGTGTCGCGACCGGCATGCTGGCGGCATAACCACCCAGCACATTGTTCCGCATGACTACGGTCAGGATCGGCAAGTTGCAGCGCACCGCCGTTTCAAGGTCGAAACCGACCATGCCGAATGCTGCTTCACCCATCAAATTGACGACGGTTGCTTCTGGCCGCGCCAGCTTGGCCCCAAGCGCGAAACCAAGGCCGCTGCCCAGCTGTGTGGTCTTGCCCCAGCCGATATAGCTGCCGGGCCGCCCCGCACGGTAGAACGGGCAGAATTGGTCACGGGGATTGCCCGCATCATGGGTGACGATGGATGTCTCAGGATCAAGCACCTGCATCATCTCCCACACCACCCGGTAGGGCGAGATTGGTGCAGTGTCGGCGGTCAGCAGCGGCATCCATTGTTCCATGAAGCGCGCATAGACATCGGCGATCTCGGTTTCCAGCCCTGCCCGCTGCGGGATCAGGGCGCGATGTTCCTGTGCCAATGTAAAAATTTGCTTCAGCACGGCTTTCGCATCGCCGACGACGCCCTGGGCAATCGGATAGTCCTTGCCAAGATCGCCTTCATCGATGCTTACCTGAAGTAGCACCCGGTCCTCGGGTAGAGGCAGAATGTAGTGCGACCGGGTCAGACTGGAGCCGATGGCCAGGATGACGTCGGCCCGTTCGAGAAAATGATCGACCGTTGCGGGCCTCGAGCGCCCCGCGGTACCAAGTGACAGCGGATGCGTCTCGGGAAAGGCGCTCTTGCCGTTCGGTGTCGTCATTACCGGTATACGCAGCAGTTCCGCGATCTCGATCAATTCACGCGAGGCGGAGGCGGCGAGCACACCCTGGCCCGCTACGATGACGGGATGCTTGGCAGCGAGCACGGTGGAAACCAGCTCGCTGATCTCCGCATGATTGGCCTGGGGTCGGCTGCGACGCGGCGACTGATAAGCGTCGGATGGCGGCTGGCGGCTTTCAGCCAGGATATCCACGGGAAGTTCCAACAGGACTGGAGCGGGCATCCCATTGCGAACGCGCGAAATTGCCGCATGCATCAGCTTCGGCAGATCCTCTAGCCGGCTCACAGCCTCACACCATTTGGTCACATGATGATAATTGCGGCGTGATTCGAAATTCGGCGTCACGTTCTCCGCACCCCGCGGATAGCCGGTCGGCAAGAAGAGGATCGGGGCCCGGTCGTTGTACGCTTGAGCGATGCCACCAAAAGAGCTTTCGGCACCAGGTCCATATTGCACGGTGACAACGGCGAGCTCCTGTCCGGCTGTGGTCCGGGCATAGCCCTCGGCGATATTGACAGCCACGCGCTGAGAACGTGTGATGATTGGCGGGATATCGAGCTCTGCCGAGGCGTCGAACAACTCACTATTCGGAAAGCCGATGATCTGCTTCACGCCTTCCTGCTTCAGAATCGATGCGATGACCTGCGCACCATTCATGTCTTCCCCACTTCGATGGCTGATGGTTTCGTGACTTGAAATACCGTAGCACTGGCCCAGTAGGTCAGCGGCCTTTACGGAACGTCGTGTGGTTGTCGAGCCAGTGGCGTGCGATATCGAGGCGCCGCATGAATGCGACCCCAGGCGTCTTCTGCACATATTCAATGAAGTCCCGCAGGCCAGAGGCGCGATTGGGCTGACCCGTCCAGCGGGCATGAATACCGATCGTCAACATGCGGCCGCCGATCTCTTCAGCCTCCTCCAACAGATAACCGACGGCCGAGCGGCAGTCTTCGGCGAAGTCGCGGGGATTGCTGTAGCCTGGCGCGATCAGATAGCGGCTGTCATTGAGGGTTTTGGAATAGGGCACGATCAAAATCTGCGTGCCGTTGTGATCGATAAAATAAGGAATGTCGTCATTACAGGGGTCCGAATAATAGACGAACCCTCCCTCGCGCACGACAAGGTCACGGGTATTGACGCTGGGATAGGAGCGGCAGTTCCACCCAAGCGGACGTTCGCCGGTTAATTCCCTATAGAGCGCCACCGCCTGGTGCAGCTCGCGCTCCTCCTCCTCCCGGCTCACCGTCGAATATTCCGCCCAGCGCAACCCATGGCCGAGAAGGTCATGCCCCCGCGCCTTCATCCAGTCGATGACTGCCGGATTCCGCTGCAGGGCGACAGCGCAGGCAGAAACCGTCACGGGCACATTGTAGCGGTCAAAGAGCCGCGCCAGGCGCCAGATGCCGGCTCGGGCGCCATATTCGAAATGTGTCTCCGTACCAAGGTCCCTGACGGTGGGACTGTTGGGGATATTGTATTCGCCCCAATTGTCGTTGCGGCCGTCCTCCAACCAGGAATATTCCGCACCTTCCTCGTAATTCAGCACCAGGTTGACAACAACCTTGGCACCGTTCGGCCAGACGGCATGTGGCGCTTTCGGGCCGTAACCGATGAAATCGCGTATAGGACCCGCCGCCGTATAGGTGGTTGTGGACGCCATCACCGTGCTCCCGTCTTGCTAGGTTGATTTTCGAAGCTGGTGATCCAATCCATGTATTCGTGAAAGACCTGCTTACCCAGCCGCGGCCGCCAGTCGGTATCCCGCAGGATGCGAGCAATGTCATAGGCGCCCCACATGCCGGTTTTGAGCACCGTATCCTGGACGATATTTGCGGTGTCTTCAGGGCTGATCTCAACACGAAGGTTGGGTACCTTCTCTTTCGCCCAGGCGATGATATCGCCGATCGTCACGGTCTCGCCGCTGGCGATATTGTAATGCCGGTAACGTAGGATCGGCGCTTCTAACAGCGCCACGACCGCGCGGCCTACTTCGGCGGAACTGAGATAGTCGCCCACGGGCTCCAGGCTGTTGGGTCGGATCACCTCGCCCGCCAGCGCCATATGTGCGACGCGGTTTGGCACATGCCGGAAGTTGCGGCTTTCGGTGATCCGGTCCATCGGACCGTAGATCGAGGAGAGCCGCACACTGGCCGCGGAAAAGCCGAACAGGTCGACATAACGGTTGACCACCATTTCGGCCGCGTATTTGGAAATACCATAGAGGGTCAGAGGCGCGACATAGCCATCCTCCGGTAGGGCTTCGCCTGTCCAATCCGGACCATGATGTCGGTAAACCGATCCGGAGCTCACATAGATAGTACGTTTGACGCCGGGGCGCTGGCGCACCCAGTCCAACAGGCGGACCGTACCCATGAGATTGACGTCGACGATGCGCGCCGGTGTTTCCGCTTCAGGCTGGCGCTTAGCCTCGGCGGCGCTGCCGCGCGAGAGGGGCGTCACAGTGGCGCCGTGGACGACATGCGTGATGTTCTGTGCGTCGAGCTCCTTTTCCCAATCGCTGGGCGTACAGATATCGCCCGTTACGACAGACAGGCGATCCATCACCGGCGCGAAATAGCGCTGTGCGGTTTCATCCAGCCCCGACCGGTCAAGAATGACGGCCCGTGCGTTCTTGTCGCGGTCCAGCCAGGATTTCGCGACAACACTCATTACAAACCCGGTCCCTCCGGTTACCAGAAGTGTCATTTCGTCCCCATTCCTGAAAAGTCGCCGCCATTAGCGCGCCGCATAGCCGCCATCAGCCAATAGATCCGTTCCGGTCACGAAAGAAGCATCGCTTGAGAGCAGGAAGGCCGCCGCAGCTGCGATCTCCGACGGTTCGGCGATCCGCCCTAAAAGATGCGCCGGCCCCAGGCGCGCGTTTGCCGTCGCAAGATCAGGAGCACGTTGCAGCAAGCGGGCCGTTGCGACCGCGCCCGGCGATAGACTATTGACGCGAATACCCTGCGCCGCATGATCGACCGCCATGGCCTTGGCCAGATGGATTAACCCCGCCTTCGCGGCACAATAGGCCACCGATTGCCCGGTCGCCACACGGCCGAACTGGGAAGCAATGAAAACCACGGCGCCGCCGCCCGATTGCGCGATCAGAGGTATGGCGCATTTACTGACGAGGAAGGCGCCGGTCAGGCTGACGCCGATTTCGAGCTGCCATTGCGCCGGATCGAGGTCTACCACCGTGCCATCCGCCGAAGGTGCTGCCGCATTATGGACGAGCCCATCCAGCCGCCCGAAGCGATCTCTAATGTGGTCGACCGCCTGCTTTATCGCAGTGGCATCCGTGACGTCACATTGCAGCAGCAGAATCTGTTCTTCGGGAAGCGTTTCAAAAGAGCGTAGGGCTACCATGTCACGGTCGAGGCAGGCGAGGCTCGCCCCCTCCTCCAGGCACCGCCGGGTGATGGCACTGCCAATGCCGCTGGCGGCACCCGTCAGCAGGATGACTTTGCCTGCGAGGCGTCCCGGCGGTTCCGCGCCTCCACTCATGACGCCAGAATCCGGGACAGCGCCTGCTGCGGCGGGAATGGCCGTTGGCGCTCTATGAACTGCCCGCGCCCTGGGGCAGCAGTGACAATGCCGTCATCCCAGACCACGTCACCACGAGAAATCGTCATCACCGGCCAGCCCCGCACCGTCTGCCCCTCATAGGGCGTATAATCGGTCGCATGGTGCAGCAGGTTGTTTGCGATGGTGACGACACGATCGGGATCCCAGACCGCCAGATCAGCGTCCGATCCGACAGCGATAACACCCTTGCGCGGATAGAGCCCGAAAAGGCGCGCCGGCATCGCCGAGGTCAGCTCGACAAATTTCTCCAGAGTCAGCCGGCCGCCGTTGACGCCGGCCGAAAACAGCAGCGGGAGGCGCGTCTCGATACCCGGAATGCCGTTCGGCACGCGATGGAAGGGCGTATCGGCCCCTTCGGCGATCTTGTCAGCATAGTTCCAAGGTGAATGGTCCGAACTGAATACCTCCAGAGTGCCGTCGAGGATACCGCGCCAGATTTCCGGCTGGTTGCTCTTGTCCCGCGGCGGAGGGGTGCAAACGCATTTCGATCCGGAGAGATCGTGCGTATCGATATCCTCAGCCGAGAGAAAGAGATATTGCGGGCAGGTTTCGGCATAGACCGGCAGGCCTCGCGCTTTTGCCCGGCGGATCTCCTCCACTGCACCCGCCGCAGAAACATGGCTCACCAGGATCGGCGTCTCGATCAGTTCGGCGAAGCTAATGGCGCGGAAGGTTGCTTCACGGTCACCGATCTCCGGATGTGCCTTGACGTGATATCGCAGCTGAGTCTTGCGGGCAGCGACGAATTTGTCGGTCAGCCAGCGAATGCAGGCGTCGTTCTCGGCATGGACCATCACCATGGCCCCGTGCGTGCGGGCGAGATCAAGCACATTCAGGATCTCGTAATCGTCGAGTTTCAGTCCCTCATAGGTGAGATAGATCTTTAGTGAGGTGCAGCCTTCACGAATGAGGTCCGGAATCTCATGGCGCAGGACAGCTGCCGAGGGATCGCCGACGATCAAATGAAAACCGTAATCGATGCGCGCTTTGGGCCGCGCCCGGTTATGATAGTCCTCGACAATGGTACGTAACGACTGGTCACGCATCTGCATGGCGAAGGGAATGACTGTCGTCGTGCCACCACAAAGAGCCGAAAGGGTGCCCGACTGGAAATCGTCGGCCGTCGACTTCCCTTCCCACGGCTGCTGATCCATATGGCAATGGCTATCGACGCCGCCCGGCAGGATCAGCCGGTCTTTCGCAGAGATTTCCTGCTTGCCAGCGGGAAGTCGTTCATCCAGCGCAGCGATTCGGCCGTCGCAAACACCGATATCAACCGCCTTGACCCCGTCGGGCAGCGCGACACGGCCGCCACGTAAGACGAGATCGAATGTGCTCGCTTCAGTCATTGGCCGGTTCTCCGGTAATGTTGAGGGGCAGGGTCGCGCCATCGGAGACGGTCTGGGTCGCTGTCGGATCAATGTGGCAAAGGATCTCGTGGCTCGACGAGAGGCGCCGCTGAGGTGGCGCCTCTTGATCGCAGATGTCACCCAGCTTGCGGTGGCAGCGGGTCGCGAAACGACAGCCTCGCGGCACATCGACGGGGCTCGGCATCTCCCCCTGGAGTTGAATATGCGCCGCCTTGGATCGATCGGGATCGGTGCTCCGGATCGATGATAACAATGCCTGGGTATAGGGATGCGCCGCACCGCCAAAGATCTCGGCTACGGTCCCCTGCTCCATCACCTTGCCCAGATACATCACCACGACCCTGTCGGCGACATGCCGAACGAGCGCCAGATCATGACTGATGAAGAGCATAGTGGTCTTATTGGCGCGCTGAATATCAAGCAGCAAGGTTACCACCGCCGCCTGAACGGATACGTCCAGGGCCGAGACCGGCTCATCGGCGACGATCAGATTGGGATCTGCAGCGAAAGCGCGAGCGATGGCGATGCGCTGCTTCTGACCGCCGGACAGCTGCTCGGGTTTGCGCTCGGCGAGATCGGGATTCAACCGCACCATCTCGAGAAGTTCGCGCACGCGGCGGTCAACAGCCGCTTTTCCTTTCCGGATTCCGAACTTGATGAGCGAGCGCCGAATCGAAAAGGCAGCGGAATGCGACGGATTTAGCGTGCTGTCGGGATTCTGGAAGATCATCTGCACCGATTGCAACAACTGCTTCGGCCGTGCGCGGGCCTGGAGCTCGGCAATATTCCTGTCGGCTAGGCGAATTTCGCCTGAGGTCGCCTGGTCAAGACCGGTGACGATGCGGGCCAGGGTGGATTTGCCACAGCCTGACTCGCCGACCAGGGCGACGATCTCCCCCTCCTTGGCACTGAAGCTGACCGCCTCGTTTGCCGTGAGGCTGCGACCACGGCTGGTGCCATATAGCTTGGTCACATTGGTGAGACATATGGCGTCGCCCGCGTCACGATCCCTATCAGGGACGATGACAGCTGCCTCCTCGCGACGGCTGAAGTCGCGCCAGCGGGCGCATTTCACCTGGTGACCCGGCTCTACTTCATCAGATCTGAGATCAACCCGGTCGCAAGATCCGGCAACGAAGCCGTCGCAGCGCGGACCGAACAGGCAGCCTTGCGGTCGCTCGTGCGGGAGCGGGATATGGCCGGGTATCGCCGCTAGGCTGCGGCTGTGCTTGTCGCTCTCGACATCCGGAATGCATGCGATGAGGCCCTGGGTATAGGGATGGCGCGGGCGGCGGAAGATCTCCGCTGTCGCCCCCTCTTCCACCAGCTCGCCCGAATACATGATACCGAGACGGTCGCAGCTCTCTGCAATCAGCCCGAGATTGTGCGAAATGAAAAGCAGACTGGTCTGATAGCGATGGCGCAATTCGGCAATAAGATCGAGAACGGCGGCCTCCACCGTCACGTCGAGGCCGGTGGTGGGCTCGTCGAGCAGCAACAAGGATGGTCGCGCGAGCAGCGCCATGGCGATAACGACACGTTGCTGCTGGCCGCCGGAAAGTTGATGCGGATACCGCTTGAGCATGTCACCGGCATCCGGCAACCGGACATCTCTCAGCATTGCTCGCGCCATTTCGAGCGCTTGAGCTCTGCCGGCGCCGAGATGAAGATGGGGGACCTCCGCCAATTGCGCGCCGATCGTGCGAACCGGATTGAGTGCGCTCATCGGGTCCTGGTAGACCATTGCGATCCGGCGTCCCCGGACTTTTCGCAGCTGCCGCGGCGATGCACCCACCAGTTCCTCGCCGTCAAAGCGGATACTGCCACTGGTAACGGCGCCGGTTCGGCCGAGATAGCCAAGGATCGCCATGGCGGTCGTGCTTTTGCCGCAGCCGGATTCACCAACCAGACCGTAGCTTTCTCCCCGCATTACGTCGAGCGAGAGGCCCGGTACGGCAACGACGGTTTCGTCCTGGCCGCGAAATTCGATACGCAAATCGCGGATCTGCAACAGCGGCTCTTGATCAGTACAAGGGGTACCATTGGATAAGTCGAACTGAGAGGCAGATTTTTGCGCGTTGCGTACTTCCATGTTCATGGTTTCCATGCCTCACGAAGGCCATCTGCCAGCAGGTTGAAGCCGAGCACCAGGCTAACGATAGCGATCGACGGTTCGACCGACATGAAGGGCCAGACGTTCAGCACCGTGGTGCTTTCCTTGACCATTCCACCCCAATCGGGATTGGGCGGCGGCAGGCCCAGCCCAAGGAATCCGAGGATGCCGATCGTGATGATGGTGTAGCCGATCCGCAGGCAGCCATCGACGATCAGCATGCCGCGGCAGTTCGGCAGCAATTCCACCAGCATGATGTAGAGCGTACTCTCGGCCCGCAATCTGGCCGCTGCCACATATTCCTGCTGCTTCAGGCCGAGAACGAGGCCACGGGTAATGCGGCCTATTCCAGGCGCCGAGGCAATGGTCGTCGCAATGACGATGTTGATGACGGAGGGACCGATATTGGCAATCAGGACCACGTAGAGAACAAGGACCGGAAAAGCCAGAATGATATCGGAAAAACGGCTGATCACGGCATCGACCCGGCCGCCATAATAGCCGGCGACCATGCCCATGGAGATGCCGACAATCATCGCCACGGCGACCGAGAGCGGCGCCACCAGCAGGACCGTGCGGGCGCCGAAAATGAGCCGCGCCAGGATATCGCGGCCAAGGATATCGACGCCCAGCCAATGGACGGCGGAGGGAAACGGATTGGCCATCGCCATCACATCCGGCTTAGTTGGCGATTGCAACGGCAGGATGGGTGCCAGTACTGCCGCGACGACCCAGAAGCTGACCAGAAACAGGCCAACCAAAGCCGTCTTCGAACGGAAAATGCGCCGCCATTTCGGGCGGGCGGGCCGCTTCGCAACATTCATCAGGGGCGCGGTGCTTTCGAGGGCCATGGATTACCTCACTTCACCCTGATCCGGGGATCGAGCAGCATGTAGCCCAGGTCTCCTACGAGCTGCGTGGTCACGGCAATGGCGACTGTCACCAGAGTGGCCGCTTCCAAAGTGGCAATATCGCCGAACAGGCTTGCATCCAGCAGCAGGCGGCCGAAGCCCGGATAGGCGAAGACCAGTTCGGTGACGACGACACCGCTGACCAGGAAATTGATCTGCAGGAGAAGGACCGTGAAGGGTGCGATCATGGCATTTCGCAACGCATGTCCGAAGATCACCTGACGCGTATCCATGCCCTTCAGGACGGCCGTACGGATGAAGGGACGTTCCATCACGCCGATCATCGAAACGCGGATCATGCGGGCGACATAGCCAAAATCATAGATAACGAGCACAGCCACCGGCAGCACAAGCTGGGAGGGGATCGACCATCCGCTGCCGGGATCTAACTGGCTGGTGCCAGGCAGAAGCGGCCAAAGGATGACAAAGAGGGTGACGAGGAAAACACCCGAGGCGAATTCCGGTATCGAGGTGAAGGTGACGCAGATGACCGACAGAAACCGGTCGAGCGCTCCGCCCTCCTTCAAGCCGGATAGGATTCCGAAGATAATCGACAGGGGCACGATTAACGCAAAGGCGAGCCCGGCCAGCACTGCCGTATGCTTGAGCCGGTCCCAGATCACATCATTGACGGGCAGCTTGTTGAGGGTCGAGTAGCCGAAATTTCCGAAATACTGCGCACCGCGTGGATCGTTGAAATTGAGGCCGCTGTCAGGCGCTTGCAAGGGATCTGGGATGAGTCCGAGCAACACGCCAAGCCAGCGCGAGTAGCGGACTGGCAGCGGATCCGTCGCACGAAGCTTTTTGAATAGCAGGTCCACCTGCTGCTGGGTCGCGAAGGGCCCAAGGGACTTGCGGGCGACGCTGCCGGGTGAAAACTCGCAGACGGCAAAGACGAGGAACGATGCGCATAGCATCGTTACCATCATCATGATCAGCCGGTTGCATAGAAATCGGGTCATTAGATTCCATTTCCGCCGGGCTGAGTTTTCCCCATCCATCACGTGGAGGAAGGGGAAAGCTCGAGTCCTTACACCTGAACGATCGCGTATTGATGAGCAAAGATGTATTGAGACGGATGCAGCTCGAAGCCCTTCACCTTTTTATCCATGACGGTGGAGAAGATGCGCCAGAAGGGCTGCACGATCGGTCCATCATCCTGCATGATGGCTTCGATCTTCGCCATTACCACGCTGCGTTGTTTCGGATCGAGGATGCCCTCGGCTTCGGTCAGCAGTTTGTCAAATTCCGGGTTCGAGTAATTTGACTCGTTCCACGCGGCATTCGAACGATAGGCGAGCGACAGCGTCATCACCGCCAGCGGCCGGTGACCCCAGGCCGTCAGACTGAATGGCGCTTTGGTCCAGACTTCCCAGTATTGGGCGCTGGGCAATGATTTGATATTGACCTTAACGCCGATATCATTGAATTGCTCAGCCAGCACTTGGGCAGTATTGAGCTCCCAGATAGGATCCGGCCGGGTCACCATATCGGTCTCAAAGCCATCGGGGAAACCGGCATCGGCCAGCAGCTTCTTCGCTTTTTCTATATCCCGCGGATATTTGGGTAGAGTCGCATATTCCGGGTGCGAAGGTGCCACGTGGTGATCCTCGGCAGGCGTCCCGGCTCCAAGGAGAGACGTCTGAATCACCTTTTCGCGGTCGATGGCGAAGCGCATTGCCTGGCGGACACGCTTATCCTTGAAGAGATCATTGTCGGGATGCATCCGGGCAACGATCGTCTGCGTCGTCTCCACCTCGTAGACAGCGACATGGGGAAAGTTCTTCATGGAGTTGATCTGAACGGCATCCGCCTCGGAGAGGCCGTCGACTTGCTTCGAGGCAACCGCCGCGATACCGGCGCCAGGATTGTCGCCAAGATCGACGAATTCGAAGGTGTCGAGATAGGGTCCGGTGCCCCAATAGTCAGTCCGTGCCTTGTATTTCGCATTCTTGCCGACGGTGAACTCCGTCATTTCGAAGGGCCCGGTTCCGTTGGCGCCTGGGCCAAATGAACCCTTCTCCTCTGGATCGAGGATGAACATCGGATAATGGAAGAGATGCTCTGGGACGGCGATCTGGGCCGACGAGCAGTTCAGTCGGACGGTATAGTCATCAACCTTTTCGATCGCCTTATCCGACCACAACCGGCTCGATTTCTTAGCATTACCGGCGCTATCTTTTTCGCCGGTATCATATTCCTCGACCAGATAGCCCGTGAAGAGGCCCAGCATTGAGGAGCCAATCGCCGGATCGCAGACCCGCTTTAAGTTCCAGACCACATCGTCAGCGGTCAGCGGCTTTCCCTTATGCCATTTCACATTCTTGCGAACATGTAATGTCCAAGTCTTGAGGTCGTCGCTGGCTTCCCACTTCTCAAGAAGATAGG
The DNA here is from genome assembly GCF_034044715.1 of Dongia soli. Lineage (NCBI taxonomy): Bacteria > Pseudomonadati > Pseudomonadota > Alphaproteobacteria > Rhodospirillales > Dongiaceae > Dongia > Dongia soli. The sequence goes on from NZ_JAXCLW010000002.1 coordinate 1,174,772, forward strand.
GATGCGTGATGTTATTGCGATCTGTGAATGTCAGGTATTCGCAGACCTGGCGAATGACATTTGAGCGCTCGGCGAAATCCGCGAGGTGGGGATCCTTGATCTCCATGCAACGCATGCCGATGCGCAGATTGCCGCCCTTTGGCATGTCATCTGCCTTGGCGCCCGCCGGCATTGCTATACCGGCGATCGAATAGGCGGCAGTAGCAGATAGGCCGAGCAGCGTGGCGAAGCGCAAAAACTCACGGCGCGCAAGCTTGTCGTTCTTGAAGTCTTCTACCAGCGCCGGGATTTTTGGATGTGGATACTCTTCCATAGAATGACCTCCCAGGTCTTTGTCTGGCCGTTGGTTTGCTTCCAGAAGCCCGTTATCGATCTGACTTTTTGCTGTGCGCACGGCCTCCCCAAAAGCCGCGGCAGGTCAAAAGCTACGGTGGCATGGCGAAGTATGTAACTCATCAATCCGACATCCAATGTGCGCCGTGCGACATCAGATTCTCGACGCTGATCGACCTTATAAAGAGGGCTTGGCGGTCTAGATTCGGACGCGGATGCGGCGTCGCTAGGGCACTGAGTTAAGCCAGCGACATGCGGCTGCGTGTATCGGCCTTGCGCGTTTCAGCGGGCGTTTCGCCAAAGTGCTGTTTGTAGAAGCGGCTGAAATGGGACGGCGATTCGTAGCCACAGGCTTCTGCGATCTCAGAAACGGAAAGGTCGGTGTCCAACAAAAGCTCCTTTGCACGGAGCATCCGTAGTTCAAGATAGAAACGCGAAGGCGTCTTATTCAAATTATCCCGAAAAAGGCGTTCGAGCTGCCGCGGAGAGAGTTTGACGCTATCGGCGAGCTCCGAAATTTCGACGGGCGCAGAGAGACTGCTTTCCATGCGGCGGATAACGAAACCCAATTTCGCATTGCGGATCCCAAACCGCTGCTCCGGTTGCATGCGCTGCGCGTCATCATGGCGTCGTATGCGCGGATGGTTGAATTGATCCGAGATTTGTGATGCCAGGTCCCGCTCTTCGATTGCCGATATCAGATAAAGCATCATGTCGAGGGTGGCCGTGCCTCCGGACGACGTCAGAAACCTGCCGTCGACGGTAAAAATGTCGTCGGTCGCGAGGCACTTGGGAAATTCTTTACGAAAGCTGGCCAGCGATTCCCAGTGCACGGCACATCTTTTACCATTCAAGAGGCCCGCCTTGGCTAAGTAAAAGGCACCGGTACTTACCGCGCCGAGAACACAGCCTTCCGCAAAGATCTTCCGCAGCCAGGCGAATAATCCAGAACTATAGCTCCTTCGGTAATTGATGCCAGCACACACGATGACGACGTCAAAGCGCCCAGTCTCGCCCACTTGTGCGGTCGTCTGCAGTGCTAGTCCGCTACTTGACCTTGCTTCTTTCCCGTCAATCGAAATAAGTCGCCACTCGAACACATTGCGTTTGGCGAGGCGATTGCCCTGGCGCAGGGAATCGAGAGCCGTCGAAAAGGTCATCAATGGAAAATCGGGGATAAGCACAAAACCGATCTTGATCGGTCGCTCAGCCCCGGAAAGTTGGGCGATTGAAAACGACTCTGCCATCCTTGCCTGCCACGAATTGAGGCACTTTTCCTCCGTGCTCCCGCAGTATAACCACGATGGTTAGTCGATTTGGTAGGAAAGAAAATCGGGGTGTAAATTCTCCGCAGTTCTCCATCTTTCGCCATTATTACGGCTCAGGTGAGCCCGCCCTGGGGCTACCCACCCCAGCGTTCATGCCCCAACAACCCGGCGTAACCCGGCAGCCTTTGCCGGCCGAGCGTTCTTTATCTGTCCAGCCATGTTGATGTGGATCGCATTCGCCTAAATTGCAGTTTTTGGAGGTGGCTGCGCGTCTGCCAGGCGATCGAAGACTTGCTTGGGCCCTAACCCACTCAGCATTGAAAAGTAGCTCATGAGCGTCATTGCCCGTCCCATCACCAGCCGGCGGCTCCGCTTATCGCAGCCGGATCCGTTCGGTGACACGGCGGCAGCACCGGAAGGCTTCATCTACCGTGACGACGTTATCTCAGCGGACGAAGAAGCGGCGCTGATCCAAGAGATCCAGCGGCTTCCCTTCAAGCCCTTCGAATTCCAAGGCTATCTCGGAAAACGGCAGATCGTCTCCTTCGGCTGGAAATACGATTTTGATCGCAAGACGCTACGCAGCAACAGCCCGTTGCCGGACTTTCTGATGTCGCTGCGGGCGACGGCGGCCGCGTTTGCAAGCCTAGCGCCTGAGGATCTGCAGCAGATACTCATCAATTAATATGATGCCGGTGCCGGTGTGGGCTGGCACCGCGACAAGGGCATGTTCTCGGACGTGGTCGGCATCTCGCTGTCATCGCCAGCAACGTTCCGCTTCCGTCGCGAGCGCGGCGAAGATTGGCAACGGATCTCGCATGTACTTCAACCGCGCTCCGCATATCTGATGCGCGGCCCGGCGAGGTGGAGCTGGCAGCACAGCGTGCCGCCCGTCAGCCAGTTGCGCTACTCGGTAACATTCCGGAACTTCGTTGCGGATCCATGAGGGCGCAAAGAACTGCGGACCTCATTCCCTTCATGGGAGGTTGAGTTGGGGTGAAGCACAACGCGCTGATACCTCAGAATTTCCAGGTGAGGTTGGCATTGAAGGTGTGGTTGTAGCTGTCCTTCGCCGCCTGGCCGTCATAGCCGATGCCGAGCGAGAAATTACGATCGACGGTGAGATCGATCCCTGCTTCAGCAATGAGCGCATCGCGTGCAATCGGCAGGCCCCGCGGCTGGAAGCTATCACTGCCTTCAAAGCGGACACTCGTGCTCGGCGTCACATTGCCCAGCATGTGCTGCCAGCCGAGACCACCCCGCAGATTGAGCGACATCGAGTCAAACCGCGCCACTTCGCCATTGATGCGCAGGCCGAGCAGGCTGTAGGGCATGTCCTCCTGGCTGCTCTTGCCTTCCAAGGCCGCCGCCCCGCCCTTTTCCTTGAAGCTGTCGCTCCACAGATGCGTGTAGCCAAAGCCGCCATAGGGCTCGATCACGGTGTTTCCAACCGCGATTGGATAGCCGGCTTCGGCGAAGGCTTGCAGCAGATGCGCGTCGTAATTGGATTTCAAGTTCTCATCGACGGCGCCAAAAGCGACATCGCGCTTGGCCTTCACATGATTCCAGCTATAGCCGAGCCCGCCGCGCAAGGCGATCGGTCCGACCTGGCCGCTGCCATAGGCACCGATGTGAATGCTGTTGATATCGTCGTTGCTATCGGCCTGATCGACCCAGCTATGGCTGTAGCCGCCCAAGGCACCGACGCGCCAGTCCTCGCCGACCGCGACGTCGGCACCGATCACCTGGCCGGCCGTGACGCGATCTAGCGCCTCGGCATTACCGTCGCTATCGTCATGGCCCCAGCCGCCCAGGCTCTGCATCCAGAACTGGATGCCGTCGGAGTTGCCATTCTCCAATGGCATGTCGCTGGCCGTGTTCTGGTCATTGGCCGCCGCCAACTGGCCATCGAGCACATCGCTGCCGACGCGCGCCGCATTCACCTGCGTCTGAGCCTGCCGATTGGCCGACATCTCACGCAGCCGGCCCATCATCATATTGGCGAGCGCCCGGTTGTTGTTCAGCACGGCGTTCTGCGCATTGGCATGGGCATCGCCCGCCAATTGCTGGAACGCAGGCCGCGCGCCCGCCGCATCGAGGTTGAGTACCCCGTCATAGAGCGTGTTCCCCGCCCCCAGGCTCTCCACCGCCTGTGCCGCCTCCTGCTGGTTATGCGACGCCGCCAAGCTGGCGAAGCTGGTGACATTGCGCGTCAGCGTCAGGAACACTTTGTTGGGATCGGTGGCGAAATCGAGCGTGCCGTCCAGGAAAGCGAGATTGGTCACAACCGTGCTGTCGAACGTGCCGTCGATCGCGTTATCTGATGACAGGATGGCGTAGGTCGTCAATGCCCCATATCTGCCACTGCCCGCCAGCACCGAGACCTGAGCGCCATTAAGATGCGCCACCCCGGTCACCGTCAGCTCATCGCCGCTACCATCGGCATCGACCCGCGCCTGGAAGGTTGAGCCGGTCGCCATAATCAGATCGCCGCCGATCGTGCCAAGGCCGCCGACAGCCGCACCGCTCGAGACAGTCACGCCCGAACTCACCGAGCCATTGAGTCCCAAGGCGCCCTCATCGACGGTGGTGCCGCCGGTAAAGGTGTTGGTGCCGTTCAGCGTCAGCATGCCGGCGCCGTCCTTGATCAAACCGCCCGCCCCCGCGGTCACTTCCGCGATATCGCCACTCAAGGTCATGTCATGGCCGTTGGTGTCGACCGTCCCCACGGTGTTCAGGGAAACGGCATTGCCGAGGGTGACGTCATCATTCGCCTGCAAGCCGCCGCCATTGATGGTGACCGCGCCAGTGCCCAATGCGGCATTGTTGCCCACCGCCACGGTGCCCGCATTGACCGTGGTGCCGCCGGTATAGGTGTTGGTGCCGTTCAGCGTCAGCATGCCGGCGCCGGCCTTGACCAAGGCAGTACTGCCCACGGTCCCGGTCTCAGAGATATCGCCTGAGAGGGTCACGTCATGACCGTGGGTGTCGATCGTTCCTGCCGTCCCGCCCTCTAGCGTCACGTTATTGACGAGGGTCATGGCGGCATCGGTCCGCAAGGTGGTATCGGTCAAAATGAGCTTACCGATGCCCAGCGCCATGCCATTGGTGATCGCCAGGGTTCCCGATCCTGCGATGATGCTGCCGCTGAAGGCGCTGTTGACCCCGCTCAGTGTCAACGTGTTCGCGCCGATCGAAACAATCGCGCCAGTGCCGGAGATCGTGCCGGCAAAGGTGGTATCGGTGGTACCCTGGACGAGCAATCCGGTATCAGCTCCGGTCATCAGCTTGCTGCCCGCAACGCCGCTGAGATCGCCCATCAACACGATCTGTGCATTCGTGAGATCGAAAACGGCGCTGGCGCCCACCAGATCGACATTCCCCATCGTCGCAAGGATGTTGCCACTGGCATCTATCCCGAGCGTTCCTTTCTCGATTGTCGTCTGGCCGGTATAACTGATGTTGCCGCCCAAAGTCAGGGAGCCGGCGCCGTCCTTGATCAAACCGCCTGCCCCCGCGGTCACTTCCGCGATATCGCCACTCAAGGTCATGTCATGGCCGTTGGTGTCGACCGTCCCCACGGTGTTCAGGGAAACGGCATTGCCGAGGGTGACGTCATCATTCGCCTGCAAGCCCCCGCCATTGATGGTGACCGCGCCAGTACCCAGTGCGGCATTGTTGCCGACCGCCACGGTGCCCGCATTGACCGTTGTGCCGCCGGTATAGGTGTTGGTGCCGTTCAGCGTCAGCATGCCGGCGCCGGCTTTGATGATACCGACGCTGTTGCCGCCGCCCGACCCGGCTTCGTCGGCGATGATATCGTTCACCGTTTGGGTGTCGCCGGCATCTGGTGCATAGGTAAGCGAGGCATTCGTTCCCTGCAGGAAGATGCCTGAACCGAAAGCCGAGCCGGCGGTGCCATTCGCGCTGGAATTAAACGTGGTGCCGCCGCTGCCGCCCGCAACGCTGCCGCCGTCGATGGTCAGCGAGCCCTTGATGACGATGCTGCCGCCGTCTTGGACAAAGATCGCGCCGCCTATGCCGCCGCCGCCGCCGCCGCCCTGGCCGCCATTGCCGCCACCGAAACCGGCGCTAGCGCCGAGGCCGGCGGCACTCCCGCCGCCGCCGCCGCCGAAACCGCCATTGCCGCCGCTGCCGCAGGCCGAACCGCCGCCGCCGCCGCCGAAACCACCCGCACCGCCCGTATTTACAGGGCTGCAAGAATTACTGTCGCCGCCGCCGCCGCCGCCGAAGCCACCGTCGCCACCCGGTGCCACCGCGCTCGCACTCGAGCCGCCGCCGCCGCTATAGTCTCCGCCGGCACCGCCGGCCGCTCCCGAGCCCTGGACGGAGCCCGCACCGCCTGCCGGTCCCCCGCCATCGCCGCCTTTGCCCGGCGAACCTGCCACGCCTTGCCCCCCATCTGCGAACACGCCGCCGCCGCCGCCGCCGTTAGAGCCGGAGCCATCGCCGCCATCGCCGCCCATGCCACCGCCACCGCCGTTGTCAGGACCGCCTGGCAGGACATTATCGCCACCCGCACCGCCCTGTGCGCTATTGGAGTCAAGTGACACATCATCCAGTGTCACGGCTGCGCCATTGCGCACGAAAATGGCGCCGCCGGCTCCCATGCCACCGCCGGCGCCGCCACCGCCGTGGTTGCCGCCGCCATCGCCACCTTTCGCCAGTGCGTTCTTCACGGCGAGATTGCTAATCGCCACATTGCCGCCGCCGATGAAGAAGCCGCGGTAAGTCGCGTTCCCATCGATCGAATGACTATTGCCATTGATGGTAAGGTCTTTATCGATCACCGGCAGATTGTCGGTCAGCGTGATATCGCCGGTCACATTGATCGTGTCACCGGCATTCGCATTGCTGATGCAATTGGTGAGCTCGCTGCCATTGCTGGCATCGCAGGAAGCCGCTTCGGCTGACGAGGCCGGATAACCTGCCGTCAGCAAGGTCAGAAAGGAAATCGCCAGCGGCGAGGCCGCTATCATCAATCGCTGCCGCCGGCTGCCATTCGCAGACACGGTTCCCCTGGCTCTTCCGCCCACCATCTTTTCCCCCAATTCGGGCAAATCAAAGCGGGGGGCATGGCGGCGCGGCGCATGTGAATGCATGCAGCCCGGCAGTCGCACGACTCAAGGCGCGTCTTCTGCAGAACCCCCAAATTTCAGCAGACGCTGCCCAAAGCCCGTAGCATCAAAGTGCTTAATAAACAAGGAATCCAAACCGGCATGATGGGTTTATCATCGTTCGGAAGCGGAGAATTTTCCTTTCCCTTCATTGGTGCAATAAGGCGACAAGAAAAGAAACATGGTTAATGGCGTCACCGGCACGGTTCGGCAGCTATCGCCAAGGCGCCGTCGCTTCCAACCATTCGCGTGTGCGCGCTTCCGGATCGGCATTGCAGATGATATCGGTCACCACCGCCGCGCTATCGGCGCCATGTCTGAACACGCCAGCAAGCCGCTCCGGATTGAGGCCGCCTATGGCCACCAACGGCCGTGGCCCGACGCACTGCTTCCATTCGGCGAGGCGCTCAAGCCCTTGCGGCTCCCATCTCATTTTCTTCAAGATAGTCTGATAGACCGGACCGAGCGCCACGTAGTCCGGATTAGCGTCCAGCGCGGTCGCAAGTTCGCTATGGTCGTGCGTGCTGAGACCCAGCCTTAGACCCGCCCGTCGGATAGCGGAGAGATCGGCTTCAGCGAGATCTTCCTGCCCTAGATGCACGAAATCGCATCCTTCCTCGATTGCCAGTTGCCAATAGTCGTTGATGACGAGCGTGCAGCCGGCGCTGGCGCAAATCGACTTAGCTCTGCTGATTTCGGCCCGCAGCGCAATCTCCTCCATATCTTTGATGCGGAGCTGCACGAGCTTCACGCCGAGCGGCACCAACCGCGCGATCCATTCGGCGCTGTCGACGATGAGGTAAAACGGGTCAAGTTTCACTGGAACACGGCCTTGCCGATAATGGGGGTCGAGGGAACCGCCATGTCGCGCGGCTCCAGCATGCCGGCGCGGAAGGCTTGGCGGCCCGCCTCGATGGCGAGAGCGAAAGCATGGGCCATGGCGGCGGGATCCCCGGCTGCGGCGACGGCAGTGTTGAGCAGAACGGCGTCAAAACCCAGTTCCATGACAACCGCAGCATGTGACGGACGGCCGATGCCGGCATCCACGATCAGCGGAATCTCCGGGAAATTGGCGCGCAGGGCGCGCAGGGCGGACTGATTGACCGGCCCCATCGCGGAACCGATCGGCGCGCACCAAGGCATCAGCACACGGCACCCGGCTTCCAGCAGCTTTTCGGCAACGACGAGGTCGTCAGTCGTATAGGGAAAGACCTGAAAACCTTCACCGGACAATATGCGCGCGGCCTCGATCAGCGCAAAAACGTCCGGCTGGAGCGTGTCGTGATGGCCGATCACTTCCAGCTTGATCCAGTCGGTACGGAAGACCTCGCGCGCCATCTTGGCCGTCAGCACCGCCTCGGAGATGCTGTGGCAGCCGGCGGTGTTTGGCAGGACGCTTACGCCAAGCTCCTGGATCATTTCGAAGAACGCGCCGCCCGACCTGCCGCCGGCCGTCTCACGGCGGAGTGAGACCGTCACAATTTCCGTCCGTGACTTCCGCACCGCTTCCGCCAGAGCGGCGGGCGAAGGATAGCGCGCCGTACCAAGCAAAAGGCGCGAGGCAAATTCGGTTCCATAGAGCGACAGCACGTTCAGCCTCCCTGCATGGGAGACAGGATTTCAATGCGGTCCCGTTCCGCGAGGGTGCGCTTGATGCGATCCTCGCTGTGCACCAGTTCGCCATTCACCGCGGTGGCCAACCACCGGCCCCGATAGTCGAGTAGCGATAGCAACTCATGCAACGTCGTGGCGGCGACTTCCCGCTCCTCACCATTGACGATGAACTTCATCGAAGGGCTCTCCTTTGATTCTACGGTATTGGTCGCGTCTTCCAGCCTCCCTCGCCAGTTCCGCCGCAGCTTCGGCTGCCATGGCTGGAGCGAGCAGGAAGCCATGCCGGTAAAGGCCGTTGACGCGGATCGCATCGGCACTGACGATCACACGGGGAAAATTGTCTGCAAAGGCGGGGCGGATGCCGGTTCCCGTCTCCACGAGCCGCGCCTCCCCAAAGGCTGGATGCAGCGCATAGGCGGCATTGAGCAATTCCATCACCGAACGGACGGTCATGGGCCCGCCCACCTCGCTTTCGATCATGGTCGCCCCGATCATGAAGCGGCCAGCCGCGCGCGGCACGACATAGAGCGGATGGCGCGGATGTAGCAGCCGCACGGGCCGCGACAGGACGATCTCCGTGCTGTGCAGGTAGAGCATCTCACCCCGCACGCCGCGCAACCCCTGCATCCTGCCGATCGCACCATCTCCTATGCAGTCAACCACTCGATCGAAGCTTCCGTCTGCAGGCGCAACGTCGCTCCTGCCCAGCCGGAAACGGACGCCCCGATCGGCCAACCTCGTTTGGAGGCCGGTCAACGCCTCTCGGGGATCCAGATGCGCCTCACCAGGAAAGAACAAGCCACGGCAGAAACGGCCGGCAAGTGCAGGCTCCAGCCGGGCGATACCCTCTTCGTCCAGCCATATCGCCCCGCCCATGGTGCGGTCGGCGAAGCGGGCCAACTCACCGACGTCACGCGGCGGTGCAACCACCAGCGTGCCGTTGCGTCGGACATGGCCGGGCAATGCGGCTTCCCACCAATCCGCGGCGGAGCGGCCGAGATCGAACACCGCCTGTTCGGCGCTTTCGCGCTCGCACCAGGGTGCCAGCATCCCACCGGCGAACCAGGATGCACTGCCCTCAATCGACGGACGACGATCGGTGACGGTAATCGCCATGCCTCGTGAGACCAGTTCGAAGGCAACGGCCAGGCCTGCCACGCCTGCACCCCTGACGAGGACGTTCACCGCCGTGTCGCAACGCTTGCAACTTCGATCGGCATGTAGAGGTCGCCACCTTCGCGGAACTTCTCGGCCATAGCGGCCATACCCTCTTTCTGCGTCTGGGCGCGGATGTCGTGCGATATGCGCATGGAGCAGAATTTCGGCCCGCACATGGAGCAGAAATGCGCCACCTTGTGCGCCTCCTTTGGCAGCGTTTCATCGTGTAAGGACCGCGCCGTCTCAGGATCAAGCGAAAGGTTGAACTGGTCCTCCCAGCGGAACTCGAAGCGGGCGCGGCTAAGCGCATCGTCCCTGATCTTCGCCGCTGGATGGCCCTTGGCGAGATCGGCAGCATGGGCGGCGATCTTGTAGGTGATGACACCTGTTTTCACATCGTCGCGGTCGGGCAGGCCCAGATGCTCCTTCGGTGTGACGTAGCAGAGCATTGCCGTGCCGAACCAGCCGATCATGGCGGCGCCAATGCCGCTGGTGATGTGGTCGTACCCTGGCGCAATGTCTGTCGTCAGTGGTCCGAGCGTATAGAACGGCGCCTCACCGCAGACGGCGAGCTGCTTGTCCATGTTTTGCTTGATCTTGTGCATCGGCACATGGCCGGGGCCTTCGATCATCACCTGACAGTCCTTTGCCCAGGCGATTTTTGTCAGTTCGCCCAAGGTCTCCAGCTCGGCGAATTGCGCGGCGTCATTGGCGTCGGCGACGGAGCCCGGCCGCAATCCGTCCCCCAGTGAGAAAGAGACGTCATAGGCGCGGCAAATGTCGCAGATTTCCTCGAAATGCTGGTAGAGAAAGCTCTCTTTATGATGATACAGACACCACTTGGCCATGATCGAGCCGCCACGCGAGACGATGCCGGTGACGCGGTTGACGGTAAGCGGGATGTAATGCAACCGCACGCCTGCGTGGATGGTGAAATAATCCACGCCTTGCTCAGCCTGCTCGATCAGTGTGTCGCGATACACCTCCCATGTCAGATCCTCAGCAATGCCTTTGACCTTTTCCAGTGCCTGGTAGAGTGGCACCGTGCCGATGGGCACCGGCGAATTGCGGACGATCCACTCGCGGATGTTATGGATGTTGCGGCCGGTGGAAAGGTCCATGACCGTATCTGCGCCCCAGCGGGTCGCCCAGACCATCTTATCCACCTCCTCGGCCATGGAGGAGCTGACGGCGGAATTGCCGATATTGGCGTTGATCTTGACGAGGAAGTTGCGGCCGATCGCCATCGGCTCGCTCTCTGGATGGTTGATGTTGGCCGGGATAATCGCTCGTCCGCGGGCAACCTCGTCGCGCACGAATTCCGGCGTAACGAAATCGGGTATCGCCGCGCCGAAGCTTTCTCCGTCGCGCGCCATCGTGTTGCGCATTTGCTCCCGGCCGAGATTCTCGCGAATGGCGACGAATTCCATTTCCGGCGTGATTATGCCCGCTTTTGCATAGACAAGCTGGGTCACTGCCTTCCCGTCCCGCGCCTTCAAGGGGCGGTGGCGCAGCGGAAACTCCGGCGTCAGTTGCTCGCCGGCGACAAAACCGTTGTCCGCCGGTTTGACATGGCGCCCGTCATAGGCCGTCACATCGTCGCGCGCTTCGATCCAGGAGGCTCGAACACGTGGCAGCCCTTTTTCTATCTGCGTCTCACTTGCCGTATCCGTGTAGGGACCGGAAGAATCGTAAACTGTCACAGGTTGCTCGCCAGCGGTTGGATGTACCGCTATCTCCCGCATAGGAACGCGTATATCAGGATGAAGAAAGCCGGACCTGAAGACTTTGGTCGAGGCGGGCAGCGGCCCCGTGGTGACAGCAGGTCTGGTCGGTGGGTTGGCCTTGGTGGCCTGAATGAACGTCATGATCGAGGCTCCTCGCTTTGCAAGCAATGGAGACCCAGCTCTGACAGGAAGGAGAAAGAGCGCCTAAGTTGGAATGGTCGCATATGACCTGTCAGGCGTCCGCACCGTCCCTACGCCAGTATGAACTGGATCAGGTTCATAGGGTTCCGGCGCTGCCTTGCGGCCTGCCGTATCTCAGCCCCTTGTCGGGGCACCCCTGGTGATAGTGCAAATCTGCCCGCTGCCACCTGGAATGTCAACGCAGCCGTGCGCCCGCTATAAGCGAGCGGTCGACTCCCTTCGCAGTGACGGCTCGAAGGGCGCAACTTCAACGATGCGCCCCTTGCAGCAAGCACCATGTTGAACTGATCATCACCTCCGGCAAGGTCCGGCCCCAGCGGATAATTTGCCGGCGCGCGCCAAGTTTCTCCCCAAGCCGTTTGCCGCTCGCGGTCTGAGCGCACCGCTGCACGGTTTTTCCAGGCCGCCTGCGCCTTAGGCGCCGGTCAGTCTTTCTCTGAACTCCTCGGTTACCTATTTCCCCATATCGCCGATGGCGCAGTGAGGGGCTCGGCTGCGTGACGGCCGGGTTCGGTTCGGCCGAGGGCCCTGCGCCGAGCCTGATGCCGTCGGCGAGGACCGTGGCCAGCAGACAGCACCTTCGAGCTGGATAAGGGGACACGGCCATGGCGCGGTGGTACAGGCAAAATTGCGAGTCTTGGTGCTGTTTCATCACCAGGGCGGTGCGCATGTTTTCACCACAACTAGCGATCCGAGACAACTGCGATAGCAGCTCGGCATATTTGAAATGGAGCCTCAAAATGAAACATGCACTTCTTGCTACGGCCGCGGTTATCCTCGCCGCCACGGTAACGCTGACTGACGCGGGCGCAACAGCGCCGGCGACAACGCAAGCTAGGGCCGAAGTCCATGAGATGATGACGCAGTCGTTCAAGGGCGCACAAACCGTCTCAGGTAAGGAACTGATCTTCGCCAGGGGGGCGGGGTGTTACCGACCGGAGCCGGGTTCTCATCGCACGCGCATCGGAAATGGGTGTTAAACGGTCGACCTATCATCGAGCCATTGATGAAGAGAAGCCCGCTATAATCCTCCGCCGGCTCGAGGCCGGCGATCGATAGGAGCAGATTAAAGGAGCCCCGTGCATGATTGCACGGGGCCAGTCAACGTTACGAGTTGTGGGGAATGCTCGCGATGACCAACCGGTCGATTCACGTAAGTTCCGATTATTTCCGCCGATACTTCCGCGGAACAGCGGCCCTCGCTTCCCAATTCGCGAGGTATTGACGCGCCAGATCTGCGTCGCGAACGACAAGCAACTTTTCAGCGTTCTTCCCCTGCGCAGCTTTGGTGAAATTGAAGCTGCGAGTGATCACGGTTTCGCCTTCGATCACCATCACGTTGTTATGGGCGATGGCGACCTTGTAGTCGATTGCCACTGGCACGCCGGCATTTTGCAGATAGGTGGCGCCGGTGTATTTGGCGGTCGCCCGGCTCTTGTCGAGGATCACCTGCACCTCGACGCCGCGACGATACGCATCGTCGAGGGCCTTGGCAATCGGCGCGCGGAAGTGAAGCTATAGGCCTGCACGCGGATCTGCCTTTTCGCAGCACTGATCGCGGTGACAATCAAATCGGTGCAAGGCCCGCCCGGCGTAAAGCAGGTCGTGATGGATGGCGTAGCTACTGCTGGCGCCGCCGCTGTTATCGCAAGGCCGATCGCAAGAAGACTGATTCGTAAAAGCCAGCGCATCGCAACCCGGAATCTTCGATCGGCCTCCGCATGGCGGCCGGCTGCATCGACGAAGTTCACGGCTCCAAACGCTTTCGAATTTCATCGCTAGATGGGTTGATGAAGACGTCGGGGCGCCCTGGTCATCGCGGATGGCCCAGTTGTGGGACGGCTCGGCTGGGTGGCTGTGGGGTTCGGTCTGGCCGAGCTGCTGGGGGTGCTGGCCAACGGCCGAGGGCCTCAGGTCGAGTCTGAGCGTCGGCAAGGACCGTGGTCAGCAGACAGCATGATCGAGCTGGACAGGGGGACTCGGCCATCGCGCGATGGTACAGGCAAAATTGCGAATCTCGGCGCTGTTTTATGACCAGGGCGGTGCCCATGTTTTTTACTACTACTAGAGGTGCTGTCGCCCGGTACAACGCTCCTTGCTTTCAGGAGATGACAGAAGAACGCGGCGACGTCGGCAAGTGAAGCTGTTGCCAAAACAGGCGTGCCGGATGGCGAATACGAAGCCGGGGTCGCCATGTTCGACCAAAAGCAACTGACCGACCTCACGATCGCGTTCGATCTGATGAATGCCTACAACCGGATGGCGCAGCTTCCGCAGTCACCTGCTGCGACCAAGCAATAGCAGCCTCGGCACTATTTAAATTGGAGCCTAAAATGAGACATGCACTTTTCGCCGCTGGCGCGGCTATCCTCGCCGCCACTACGATGCTGACCGGCGCGGGCGGAACACCGCAGGGGACAACGCAAGCTGGGGGCAAGCTCCAGGAGACGATCACGCCGCTGTTGAAGGACGAACCACAAAACGTCCCCGGTAAGGCACTGCTCTTGGCCGACGTGGTGTTCCCGATAGGCGCCGCCTCCCCATCGCACACCCATCCGAAGTCGGTGTTCATCCGGTCGACCTATCATGAGCGCCATTGATGACGAGAAGCCCCGGGTCTATATAGCCATCCCGCCGGCGGCTCGAGCCCGGCGATCGATAGGAGCGTAATGTCATGACTTTATTGTTCGCCGATGACTTTTCGGCCGACCGCGCCGCCTTGGTGACACGTCGCGATTTTGCCTGCCGTGTTATCGGCACCGCCGCTCTGACCATAACCTTCGGTTTTGCGGCAGGGAGGGCCGTCGCAAACGATCGCGCGATCTTTGGAAATGTCCGGCAAAAGCGTCAGATCGCAGGTGCCTCTTTCGGCAAGTACACTCGCCTTTTACACGTCGACGACAAGGTCTTCCAAAGCGATCTGCTGTGGACCGGGAAAGATGGGCAATTACAGGTGGCGATGCTCGACGGCAGCAGTTTGAGCCTCGGCGAGAATGCTGAAGTTCAGTTGAATGATTCGCTTGCCGGCAATACTTTCTCCAGCTTCCTCCATATCCTCGACGGCGCCTTCTGCTTCAACAGCGGTAAAGCAGAAAGGCCCCCGGCATCCCCGAAAATCGAGACGCCCTTCGCTATATTGAGCTTGCGCGGCACCGAGGTCTTTGCTGGCCGCTTCGAAAGCTCTTACGACATTTTTGTTTCCAGCGGCGAGGTTGAAGTGCAAAACGATGCGGGGGCGGTCACCCTGAAAGCCGGTCACGGCACGTCGCTGCGGGCGCGCAATGTTCCGCCGACACGGCCCGAAGTCTGGAGCGATGCGAAAATCAAACGCGCGCGCGCATTGGCAGGGGAATAGTGCCTGTCAGCCCGGCGAGGTTGACCCAGCATCAGCCATTTGTATGGTTCGATCCGGAAGATATCGTTCAATTCAATTAGCGATGAAATCGCCAACTTCATGCAGAAGTGAGCGCCGGACGGGGCCAGTGAAACGCATGATAGCGCCTCGAACCGCTGATCAGGATCGGGTCCTGGGAGTGTATGGCCAATGGCTTCGGAAGCTGAGCGTCGGGTCCCAGCCGAAATGAGGACAGCTCGATGTCAGGAGGTGGCCTGAGGATCGGCAAGTTGGTACCCGCCGCTTCATCGGTTCTCGATATGGCAACCCCATCGTAAACTCCATTCGGAGCTTCAGCCAATGCCACGGGCCGCTCTCTCCGGAGCCTTATGTGCGACGCCGCTTGGATCGAAGGCACTTGCGGTCGCGCGAGCCAGAGCACGGGAGCTTTTCAGCGAACTGATGGAGCACCGTGAGTGCGTGACGTTGGCCTAGGAGGATAGCGATGACTGCCAGAGCTCCCCACAAATCCTGGACGGCACAGGTCGGCCGTCGAAAAGTGTTGGCGGGGACAGGCGCCATGGCGTTGGCGTACCTTGCGGATCGCTGCGTCAGCTACGCCAAGGCTACTGTTCCGTCCGCCGACCACACGATCCGTATTGCGCCGATCTCCCTAGAGATCGCGCCGGGCAAGGTGATCAAAACGACCGGCTACAATGGCACGGTCCCTGGCCCATTGCTGCGCCTTCACGAGGGCAAGCCAGCAGTCATCAACGTCATCAACGAGTCCGGCTACTTAAATCTGGTCCACTGGCACGGGCTCATCATCCCCTCGCAGCAGGACGGCTCCGCCGAGGAGGGCTCGCAAGCCATCCCGCCCGGGGGCTCCTTGCGCTACGCCTTCACGCCGGGGCCAACGGGAACTCGCTGGTACCACAGCCATGCGATGGCGATGACCGATCTCACTCGGAGCACCTATTCCGGCGAGTTCGGCTTTCTGGTGGTGGAGCCCACGCACGATCCCGGTCGCTATGACCGTGAGGTTACCCTCGCCGCCCATCACTGGGAGGGACATTGGGTCAGCATGCAAGATATCCGGAAAGGCCCGCCGCCGGACAATGGCCTGGAGGCGATGTACCGCTCGGCAACGCTCGGCGAGCGGATGCTGGGCCACGGTGAACCGATCCGGGTACGTCAAGGCGAACGGGTGCTGTTCCGGTTGCTCAACGCCAGCGGCAGCATGGGCATCTCGCTGGCGCTGTCAGGCCACCGTTTCACCGTCATCGCCCTCGACGGCAATCCTGTACCGACGCCGATGACGGTGGATGCGGTGGAACTCGACGTGGCCGAGCGGGCGGACGTCATCGTGGAGATGAACAACCCGGGCGTCTGGGTGTTCGGTTCGACCGACGAGGACGACCGCAACATGGGTATGGGTGTGATCATCGAATATGCCGACCGCGGCGGCGACCCGCAATGGGTTGCACCGCCGAAGGCGCCTTGGAACTACACGGCCTTCGGTCGGACCAGTCCCGCCGCGATGCCGGACGAGGTCATTGATCTGAAGTTCGAGAAGATCCCCGGCGGCCGTGGCCGCTATAACCGCTGGACCATCAACGGCAAGTCCTGGCCCGACACGAACCCGCTATTCACCGTTCACCGGGGAAAGCGCTATCGGCTTGTGATGAACAACAACAGCGGCGACACTCATCCGGTGCATCTCCACCGGCACAGTTTCGAGATTACGAAGATCGGCAACAAAGCGACCTCGGGCGTGATGAAGGACACGATCAGCCTACCGCGCTACTCGGCTGCAGAGGTCGACTTCGTGGCCGACAATCCCGGCAACACGCTCTTCCATTGCCATCATCAGGACCATATGGACGAAGGCTTCGCCGGGCTGATCATCTACGGCTGAAAGCACGCAAGGGTAAACGAGAAGGGCGTGTTAGCGAATGATTCCCATCGGCCCGGCGAGTAGTTCATTCGCTAATTTTCGCTGATCGTCACTGAAGGAGGCAAATAACGGGTCGGCTGCTTCCTTTACGGACTTCAGCAGATCCAGACGGCTCTGCAGCCTCTCCTCATGCCTAGCCAGCCGATCCTGCCAGGGCATCGAGCGTTCACCGCTCCTCTGTCCGTTCATCATGTTCTTTTGCATTGCCGCCTTTCTGAGGGCCTCGGCGAACGTATTCCATTTATCCTCCTGATTCGGGGTGATCCTGATTTCGGCCTTCAGATAGGCAATTCGCCCCTCGATATGATCAATCGACTCTTCGTGCGCCATGCCCCCGCCGTGATGCGCCATGCGCATCATGTTCATCATCCCCATCATGGGACACATGCCAGCTCCGTGCATCATGCCGCCCTTCATCATGTCCTCAGGCGACATCATGCCTGGCGTCTGCCCCGTCATCTGCATGGAGTTGCCGTCCACATCGGGCTGCATACCGTCCGTGGATTCGCCGGAGCCAACACCAGGCTGGCTCTGATCAGTGCCCTCATCAGACTGTGCGAGGGCACCGGTTGCGCTCAGAAGAAAAGTCAGCGCGACGAGCAGAAGCATAATTGGTGAGGTTTTCATCATGCACCTCCATGCTGCGGATCATTTCACATTGGGCTACAACTGTGTCCGCCATACACGGCCGTCGCCGAGCATTTATCTAACGAGCGCTTCTCGCCATATAAAAGAGAATCATGTTGATGCCTGCTTCAAAGCACCTTTTTTGGGTACTGATCATGTGGCAACGAAGCGAGGTGCTGCTCTCGCTATCCCCGCCTCTCGCTTTGAGCTACCCGCGCCATAGCTTATTAATAGCATAGATCTTGGACGCTTTGCCGTCTTTCGAAGCCGTCGCGACCGCCGCGCAGTATGTCCGTGCGGCTATGGCTGAGCCAAAGAGTGGCCTGTTCGCCCGGATCAAGGCCGCAACCTTCTCGTTCGCGAGATGGTTGTAGCAGCCGAACACCATGGCGAACGGCAACTCATTGACCATTGGAATCCGGTTTGTGTGCTTCAGGGGTTCTTACGTTGGGGTCCTTTAAATGTCCCAGCAATGCTTTGCAGTCGTTGGTCCAGGCATCGGTTAATCAACGACTACCATGGCGAGCCGTTGGTACCTCTTAAAACTGATTGACATCGATCTGTGCTTTACGCGCTTGAGCCCAACCATCTTGCGATCGGACGGTCGGCAAAGACACACTCACGACCGTACCCTGCCCCACCGCACTTGAGATCGTCAGATTGCCACCGTGTGCCTCAATTACGCCATTAGCGATCGCCAGTCCCAAACCTAGCCCCCCTCGCTCTCGATCTAGCACATTTTGCACCTGATAAAACGGCTTGGTCACATGGTGGAGTTCTGTCTCAGGGATACCAATTCCTCTATCCACAACTTCGAGAACAACCGACTCACCTCGCTGGTGGCACCTCACATCGACACGTTCACCCGAGGTCGTAAACCTAATAGCGTTCGACACAATATTAGTGATGGCTTGGTTCAGCCAGACGGCGTCGGCCAGTACTTGGATGGCGTCGGATGGCATGTGCGCGGCCAAGATTACGCCGACATCCTTGGCACCTGACTGCAATGCAGAAACACAGTCATTAAGAATGCTGCGGATATCCACGGGTTCCAATTTGAGTGTCAGTTTGCCGGTCGAGATCTTCGACATATTCAAGGTGTCATTGATGATGCGGCTCAATTGCCGACCGCTGGAGATAATGTCTTCTAAAAATCTATTTCGAGAGTCCTCTGTCAGCGCGTGCGCCCGGGACCGGAGCAATTCGGAAAACCCGATGATGGCATTGAGCGGTGTCCTAAATTCGTGACTGGCTATGGCAAGGAACGTATCTTTGGCACGATTCGCGTGGTCCGCCCGTTCACGGGCCATATGCTCGGTATGAGCAAAAGCTTCTGCTTTAATAATGGCTTGACTCAGCATCCAGATCAGAATGCTCCCCGCGCTAATTACGCCCAGGAGCGCACCTAACACCGGATAGTATGAACTGCGCAACGTTTCCAGAGCTTGATTGTGTAACAGAACGCCCATCGTCCATGCTTGAATAGGATGTCCCAATGCGGTCAGGAGTTTCCTAACTGCAACGTGCTGCGACGGGTTAGCGCTATCGAGTCCATTGAGAGCTAACTGAATTTTAGCAACTGCAGGAACCAACAGATCCATTAGAGGCTGATAGTTTTTAGTGGTCCGGAGCTCGGATCCCTCCTCTCCAGTCGCAATCGTATTTATTCGGCTTTCGAAAATTTCGAAGCGCTCCCGGACACTGTCAGCGGAGACCTCTGGGTCTTGGCTGTAGAAAGCATCCAGCAGACTCAAGGTTCTGAAATACTCAAGTTCAAGTTGGGCAGCCAGCCAGCTAGTGCTCCTTTGAGCCTGCGACAGTGCGGTGGAATTCTTGACCAACAGGTAGGTGCTAAGGCCAAGTGCGCCCGCAAAGATTAGGGTGACGGCAAAGGCAGCCCAGTACTTCCGAACGATACTCATTCAGGGCCGACCTCCAGCGTTCTGAGTTGCCATATCATTCTCGACTGAACATCCTTTGAGCCGAGGCTATCTGGATAGATGATCCATAGTGGTCCTTTACTCGCGATCGACATGTATTGGCCATTCCGGCGGTAGGCGATCAGAACCGTGGTCGCGTGCAGGTCTTCTTCCGGGATTGCGACGGAATAGTCGTTGAGCGCGTAGGCCATCACAGACATATTTTTGGCCCGAAGGTAGGTCAGGAGATCAATAAGCTTGACGCCGTCGAAGGTTTGCGGCCCATCGGTCCAGGCTGTTGCCGTTGTGACTGTTGTGTTGGGCAATGCTTCCAGCATCTTCATATCGAAGTTTGCCACGCCCCCTGCATTTGTGCGCGAAATAGCACCTGAGACCGTCAGCACCACCTTGCCGGTCGGCAGCTGCAAAGGCTGCGCACGCCCAGAAGCGGGAGACGCTATCAGCGATAAAGCGGCAATAACGATAGATAGGACTGCCCGGAGTGTCGGCTGGCAGGAAGCTTGGGCACGGATCGACATTTTTTACCTTGATTGAATTGATGCCCCAGGGGCCTGCCTGGACGCCAAATGATAGTGATGGCTCCTTTTGGAGATCTCACTTTGCGAAGAAGCCAGCCTCGTCAGTTGCTCTACCAGTTCGACATCAGCTGGACTCGCTTCGATTGATCGCATGGAAACGGACGATCTTCAGCAATCCCGCCTCCAGCGTCCGCAGTCGATTGGTCGGCGTGTTAGCTCCGCAGCAACTGCACATCCCATGTCCCACGACTCGATCCCCGATGATTACGAACGGGATCCTAGAAAAAATTGCGGCGAAACTACTCCGTCAGGCCACATCGAGTGAGAAGTTTCAATAAGATTTTTATTTGCATTAGAGCTAAATGTTAACAGAACTGGAGCCTTGTGCTGTTATGAGCCCGACTGCCGGCCGCGCCGGGAGGACGCCCCCGTTCACGCCCTCGCTATGAATTTGCAGTTATCTTCGAAGTTGAACGAGATCTCGTGGGCCCGGAACCTGCCCCCAGCCGCTCCGTCGTCCTGTCGTCGACGCTTTGTCAGGTGCCGCGGGTTCCCTCATCACGGCCGCAGGCCTAGAAGCGATTTTACGCTTATCGTAGCTGGCGGTTGGCCATATTGCCGATCGGCATAATGTCGGAGACCTGCGCCGATCTCAGCCGGAAAGCGTGCCGGAAGACGATCGTTCAGAGCCCATCTCACCGAAATGAAAGACATTCTCAGGATCGAAAAAGTAACGTCGGTTTCCGCGATGTCGCCGCATATTTGTTTATCGTGCGTTGCTTCGTCGGTATAGGAACGCGTGAACGAGATAAGAAAATACTGAGGCCGTCGGGGCGTGATATGTGGGTTTAATGGCAGCGGCGCCATCGCGAGGTTGTCCAGGCCGCTGCCATTGAACTGCACTGCATCCGAAAATACGGGGCCATTGCATGGCCCTTGCGGCGCATAGCCTATAAACCAGGCCACCGGATCCGTGATCGCGCCAAGCGCAGCGGCAACACCCTTGCCTACTGCAGCCGCAATCCCTTCGCCTGCTAAACTGCTTCCGCCCGAGAGTGCCGCAATCGCGGCCGTTGCGATTGCGCCGAGAAGCTTGAGTTCTATCTCATCCTGCTGCTTCCTGGTGAGGCTCGTCAACTCAGCATCGCTTATGTTTGTAGCGGTATAGACAACGTGAACGCTGCTTCCCGGATCAATTTCTAGGGGCCCAATATCCCAATCGTTGTCCATGTTCGCTTTGTTGTTTGGGCGGACTGCGTTAGCAGGAGTGGAATGAGCAGAAGGACCGAGACCCGGGAAAGTGCCCGTCCCGTGCCCACGATCTACTTGATCCACGAAGACACTGAATGTCACCAGATCAGTATCGGGTATTTTTCCTCGATTATTCTTGACGTGGATTTGATCCAGTTTGAAAACATAAAAACCCATCTCGTCACTCCCACTAAGCGGACACCAAGGGAGATCGCTCCATCACATGCGGAGAGATTCCGGGTGCGCAACGCAAAGAGCATCAACGAAGTGAGATTAATATCGGTATTACTCCGAGGCCGTCTTTCAGCGGTCGTAAAGCCTTACCGATCACAGCGCCGAACGCCTTCAACGGATCGGTCGCTTTCATCGCATGACCAGGAGTTGGAGAGGTAGTCAATAGGTCTCCCGTTTCTATGGCCGAAAGGGTGGCATCGGCTTTGCAATAAACCTTTCCCAACAAACCTATCGGGAGCCTGTTCGTGGCGCCTTCCTGCTTGTCCAATATGATTCCTGGCCTGTAGTTCCCAGCACCGCAAACCACGCCGGCAACCCGTTTGTCATAGGCTTGCTTGCTCTGAAGCAACGTGCCCTCCTCAGCCAGTACGACTACCGTTCCAGGGTCAAGCTCCTCTCTTACGTCAAACTCCTCGGCACAGTCGGCGTTAATCAAACGAATGTCCCCAGTGACTTCAACGTCGCCCTTAAAATATCCGGCGAGCCTCCCGCCTTCACCGTAGACGCCTATGCCTGTTTGGGTAGTCCCGAAAATGCCCGCACCGCTCTCACAGAAGCCGCGCACGCCAACTCCGGCCTTACTCTCGCCGGCTACGCCCCATCCGGGTTCGCAGTATCCGCGTACGCCAACCTGGTTCTTGCTGTCCCCGCTCACGCCCCAGCCATCGTCGCAAACACCGCGCACACCCACCTGCTTCTTGCTTTCGCCCGAGATCGCCCAACCATCTTGGGCCGTTCCGACGATGCCCACATTTGCACCGTCCCCCCGAACCGCCGGGATATTAAGGGTTGTTGAATTTCCCACTACTGGATTTGCCATTTGCCGTCTCCCACTCGTCGTTCGGAACAACGAATTCACGCAGCCAGGCAATGTCGATTTCGATCATCGATCGTTCTTTTGGAGCACGATTGTGCAGTTTGCGCTCGTATTGCGCCGAACGCAAGTCTCGACGGGCTTGCCGCCAGGGTGTCTTCCGTAGGGGACGGGACATCAGCGAAATGAGAGATGAGCATCAGACGTTTCGCCGCCAGGACGCCCTCGCCTCCTTCATTCATCTGGCGATGAACTTTCCATCGTCATCCAGGATGAACGAGACCTCGCCGGCCCGGAGCGGGGCTGCCAGCTCCTTAAGCGTCCTGCCTGGGACACGGATATGTGGCAAGGCGCCGCGCAGTACCTGTTGCATGAACATTCCAAAGATCCGCTTGTCGCGCTTCGCGAATGCCGGCGACGCATCGTGACGCCCGTCTTCGCATGCTCCCGGAGCGAGGCGTCTTTCAGATGCGCTTTCAGGAAGATGAGCGCCATCCAGGCGAACAGACGGTGCGATACTTCCGCCTTAAGATACCTTGAAGATACGGAAAAGAGCGCTCCTGTCTGCCTAACGGAAGTTGGCGGACAGAAGTTTTTTATGGCGCCTGACGATGCGCTTTAGCCAAAGCTGGTTTTGGCGGCGACGTCGAGGCGCGGCAGCTGCGCGCTCAACAGCTGACCGGAGCTGGTGTAGTTGAAGGTCCAGACGCGGGTCTGGCCTTTGGTCGAATAGCGCAGCAAGCAGTTCTCTGCGGGCGCGAAGGAGGAAGTCATGTCCAAGCTCTTCACACCCGTGAAAATAGGTCCCTAACGAAATCGCCCACGAAACGACCAAGACTTGGAATTGATCTCGAACTTCAGACGCTTCGCAAAAGTCCAGGCAGCGGATGCACCGGCCACGGAGATAGAGGCACCGGAGCTTGAGCCCACCTGGCATGACATAGCCCAATCGCTTGAAGCTGGTCTCGGCCAAGCGACATATTCCGGCTGGATTATGGAGCTCACTTATCTCGGTGTAGATAGCGACCCGTTGCGATTGCTTGCACCACCACGCTTCATCGCCAAGTGGGAAGCGGGGTGACGCCATCGCCGGCTATCTCGGCAAAGCAGCTAAAAAACGCCCCGCGCAGTGGAACGCGGGGCGAGGTGGGAGGGAGGCGAGGTGAGGTCGTAATTGGTTTCCAACATCCGGTCATTTAAGTCACAGGGCGGATAAGGTCCCAACTATTTATGCTTACAAGGCTTCGATACGGCTGCCCTGGCTTAGCGTCATCGTCGCTCAACCAGCAACCGCGCGGGCCACGGTCGCAGGCCGCTACTACTTCGACATCTGGCCGCGGATTTCTCCGCCCGGGTTTTTCTCGGTATGGATATTGACGTAGACGCTCCCGGCCGCAAAGTCGGCGATCTCAGCATCGGTAAGCTTGGCCATACCGTTGATCGGACTGCCAAGCGGCGCCATTATCGGGATGAGCACCGCTGCGTTCTTGCCCACAGCAGCGGGGCCATGAAAATGTCCCGCCGTTGCCGGACCCGACAGACCCGTGTACTCCACCTTATAACTCAGCATCTTGAGATCGGTGTCAATCATGGCCGTGGCGGTTCCGGTGCCTGCGGTCTTGTTTGGCGGCACTTCGGCAGCACTGCTGAGAGTCGCATGGTAGGTAACGGTTTCAGCCCCCGCCGCAGCGGGCATCAACAAGGTGACAAATGCGGTTAGGCCGAGAGCGGAGCGAAACATCAGCACATCTCCCTCAAGAAGAAGCCGTGTTAATTATGGACCTCGTCAAAAAAGCAAAGATCCTGGAGATGTGTCCAAAAGTCTTTTTTAGATACAGCGCGATTGTCCAGAGGCAACGACGGCGCAGTCGACACCTTTCCTTGCTTAGATTATATTACGCCGTTCAGATTGCGCATCAGTAAGTGGGTATGTGTCCGTTCATCACATGCATGATGCTTGAGTACTCGTGAACGGCTGAAACTGCTTAGCCGGCGCTGATCAGCGATGCGCGGGCACCGTCCATCTATGGTTCTTGGTTCTACCTGGCGGTCGGGGTCGAATACAAGACACGGTTCGACAAGCGAATTTCCAAGTCCTGGCTATAACTGTCGACGGCATCGAGATCGATCTGTATTCCGAGCCCCGGACCCTCGGACAATGAAATAAAGCCATCTTGTCCAGCAAACAGATGATTTCGGCTAATCTTCCAGGAAAGTGATGAGTCGTTGAACGGGTACTCACAGAGATCCGATCCTGCATGGCCCGCAAGCGCATGCAAGCAAGCGCTGAGCGCCAAGTGCGAGGTGTAAGTGTGGTTGATAATCTTTACTCCATCGGCCCCAACTTGCTCTGAAATTTCATGAGCAGGAGCAATTCCACCGAGATGGCCACAGTCAATTTGAAGGACTCCGACCCTACTCTCCTTGAGAAATTTCAAAGCACTGTGGACATCATGTAGATGTTCCCCTGCCGCGACGCGGCTCGATCCCATCAATGTAGTAAAGTCCGAATATGCATCTGTTGCAGCCGGATGAAATGGCTCTTCGATCCATTCAATGTTGGCTTCGTCGATAATAGATCGATATCGTAGCGCGCTCGAAGCGTTGTTCTTCCAAATTTGTCCCGTATCCAGAAACAGCCGCCCATCTGGCCCAAGTGCCTCTCGAGCTGCCACCAGGTGTTCGCGGTCGCCTTTCAAATTCCCTTCACCAAATCGACCCCAGCCGACTTTGACCGCATGAAAACCCCGGGAGCTCATTTCAGCCACGCGAGCGTGGGTTTCTTCTGCGGTCTCTCCAAAAGGCGCTACGACATAAGGCAGCCTGCGATGTACGGTCTTGATACCGAGAAGGCTGTAGACCGGTTCATCCAGGCTTTTTCCAACCACATCCCAGAGCGCCATCTCAACGCCGGAAAAGGCGTGGGGTGCTTGAAGCAAATGGCCAGTTGAGCTTCGTGCAAGATCAATGAGTCGATAAATATCCGAGGGATCTTGAATCTTTTGACCTAGGAGTGCCGCATTGATCGGCCGACAAGTCTCATGTGATTGCGGCATTATGAATGATGCCAGTGAAACAAACGGTGCCGCTTCGCATTCTCCCCATCCTTCGCACTGACCAGCTCGTACGCGAACAAGAAGGGTGTCTCTAACAATTTTGTATGCCGGATCCGACTCCGGCATTTGCAGAAAAAAGAGATCAACCGAGTCAATTTTCACTTTGGGTCCTTCGATCCAAGATCAGCAAGGATGAAGTCCGCGCCGCGCTCCCCAATCATCATTGACGGCGCGTTGGTATTGCCGCTGACCAGATGAGGCATGATGGATGCATCAACCACACGCAGACCATCGATCCCACGAACCTGAAGCTTATTATCCACGACAGCCATAGGATCCTCGCCCATTTTGCAGGTTCCAACCGGATGAAAGATCGTAACGCTGTCGCGACGCAAGAAAGCCTCCCAGTCGGCATCGGTTTCCGCCTGTGGTCCTGGGGACAGCTCCTCGACAACATGTCGGGCCATGGGTTGTGCAGCAAAAATTTTCCGAATGTAGCGGCATCCCGCCGTGAGAACCGTCACATCTGATTGATCGTCGAGCAATCGACTGTAGATCAGAGGGGCATCTCGCCAGTCAGCGCTGCGCAACTCAATGCGTCCTCGGCTTTTAGGACGACTGACGTTTGGGATTGCCGTGACAACGGGCTCATCAAGCACGATGAGTTCGTCCGGGGTGAGTTTGTAGCCGATGGGCGTGAAATGTAGCTGCAGATCCGGATCCCGGAGATCGGCGCTCGATTTCACAAATGCCATCGCTTGGGCGCCTGGCGCTGTGCCGGGCCCCTTCCCCCTCAACAGCCAATTCAAACCATGGAGTGCCGACCGAAATATTCCTTTTTCCGAATTGTAGGTTGGCTGATCAACCTTATAAGTTAGATAGACGCCAACGTGGTCTTGCAAGTTGCGTCCCACACCGGGCAAGTGATGACTGATCGAAATACGACCCGCCAGCTCGGCCCCGTCTCCAATTCCGGAGAGCATCAAGAGTTGTGGCGATGCGATTGCCCCGGCGCTCAAAATAACTTCTCGTCGTGCACGGATTTTCTGGGCTGACCCGTCCGGCCGGAAGACCTCGACCCCGCAAGCCCGGCGCCCTTCCAAAACGATCCTTCCCACCCTCACCTTGGTTCGGATCTCCAGATTGCTGCGGGATTGGATGGGCCTCAGGTAAGCGTCGGCTGCACTGTGGCGTCTTCCGAAAATCTGGTTTGCCTGAACTAAACCAGCACCTTCCTGGGTTTTACCATTAAAATCTGGATTTCGCGGCAACCCTGTTGCAATAGCCGCATCGACAAATTTGTAAGCGAGAGGATGGCAGCTTCGAAGATGCGATGTCCGCAGTGGGCCGTCACCGCCACGGAACTCATTTCCCCCGGCCTCGTTGGTTTCGCTGCGTTTGAAATAGGGCAACACATCCGTATAAGACCATCCTGTGTTGCCAAGCGCGGCCCAGCTATCGTAGTCGCTGGCCTGACCTCGCATATAGACAAGGCCGCAGATGGAACTGCTGCCACCAAGCACCTTTCCCCTCGGCCAGATGTCCTTTCTGTCATTTCGAGTGGGATCCGGCTCCGTCAAGTATCGCCAATCATATTTCGGATTGCCAATCCCGTAGAGATCGGTTGCAGCAGGCATTTTGATGACAGGAGACCGGTCGCTTCCCCCGGCCTCCAATAAAAGGACCGAGAGCCGAGGATTCGCAGAAAGTCGATTCGCCACGACGCAGCCTGCCGAACCCGCTCCAATAACGATAAAATCGAATTCTTCCATTGCCGCTAGGCGAGCCACTTGTTCGCTAAAATGAGATGTTGTTTAACCGCCCACGGGCCGCTACAGGCATCACGCCACCGCCTGTGGATTGCGACTGATCACTCGACTGTTCCCAGCAATTGCAATCCTGCGGCCAAACCGTCCCGCAGGGCGGTGAGGTCGTCCGTCATCGCCATGAAGTCGATATTCAAACCCCGGGCAAACTCCAGGTCCTGCGCACTGGCAATCGGCATCGCCCATGGCTTTTCATTGGCGCGGGCTGCCAAAGCTATTCTTTTGATATCGTCATGATCACGGCCATCCGCCATGTATTCACCTCGCCCCCGAGCGAGCGATAAGTCGTTGGGGCCAATGAAGAGACCATCGACGGTATCAAGGGCAGCGATTTTTTCAACTTCCTCCAATGCCTGTACCGTTTCGATCATCGCCCAACATTTGATGCGCCGGTTTTCGGCCTCAACAAACTGCCGCGGCGCAGGCATGTAATTGACCGTCTTGCCACCGCCAAAGCCCCGCGTACCTAGCGGCGGAAACTTCGCGAAAGCCGTCGCCGCCTTGGCGTGCTTAAGGCTCTCGATTTGCGGGAGGATGACACCGTCGCTGCCGAAATCCAGCGCATGCTGGATCGGAACGCGCTCGGCGCTGTCGACCCGGGTGTAGACGGTTAGGCCTAAAGCTTTGGCAATGGTGACGCTTCGCGCCGCCGTTGATGGCTCGAAGGTCCCGTGCTCCATGTCGATTATGACGGTCCCATAGCCAAGAATAGCTGCAATCTCACATGCATTCTCGTTTGGTGTCATAAGCCAAAAGGCGAGTTCTGTATGGCGACCTGCCAAACGAATAACAGTCATGCATCTGCTCCAAAGGGACCTGCCATCGCGCCACCATCGACTGGATAGAGCCCACCAGTCAAATAGCTTGCAGCGGGGGAACAAAGAAACATCACCAAGTTGGCGACATCCTCAACCTGGGCAAAGCGCCCCATCGGAATCGCGGCCTTCCAGTTTGCCGAGTCTTGGGGTGTAGCAACTGTGCGAAACATATCGGTTTCAACGACATGCGGAAGAATGGCGTTGATGCGGATGTTATCCCTTGCATGGTCCAGCGCCAGAACCTTTGTCAAACCAATGACGCCGAACTTGCTCGCACAGTAGACCGCTCGCCGCTGGAAGCCGGTGATGCCTGCTGTCGATGAAATCTGGATAATCGAACCGCCGCCACCTCTGGCTTGCGCATGCATGATAAACCGCTTCGAGAGCCATAGGACGCTGTTGACATTCAGCTCCATCAATTCGTTGGTGCGATCAGCGCTGATATCGTTTGTTTCGACACCCCAAGATCGTCCGGCATTATTGACGAGGATGTCGATTCGCGGATGCGCGGCCAAGGCTTGGTCAAAGAGTTTCTCGGCAACGCCCGGAAGGGCCAAGTCACCTCCGATGCGGGTAGCTGTGACGCCAAGCCGAGCTATTTTCTCAGCCACGTTGCTAAGCCGCTCAAGGTCGAGATCGTGCAATATGACATTCGCGCCGAGCTTCGCGAATTCGAAGGCAATTCCCGCTCCAATTCCGGTGGCCGCGCCGGTGACCAGCGCGACTTTGCCTCGATAGAGGTCGTTGTTGAAGGTTTCACCTATCATGGCTGCACGACCCATTGGGAGAGGGCAACCTCATCTATATCGAGGCCAAGGCCGGGGCGGTCAAAAGGCTGAACGATGCCATCATCAAAGGTGAAAAGAGGAGATTTGAGAAACTCCTCGCGCCACGGTGATGGATCTGCATCACACTCGAAGAAATCGGCATTGGGCAAGGCATAAAGCAGATTGATGCAGGCAGCTAAACTTACCGCGGTACTGTAGTTTTTGGATGAGAAAGTCAGGTGGCGCATCTGCGCATAGGCAGCAATCTTCCTCGCTTCGGTAATGCCACCGACCTGGATTACATCCGGCTGAACAACCTGGATTGCCCCTGCATCCATCAGGGCCGCGAAATTGAACTTGTTCGTCTCTGTTTCAAAGCCTGCGATTGGGATCCGCGTGCGGCGGGCCAGCTCGGCGCAGCCAGAAATATTTTCGGGTTGCGTCGGCTCTTCAAACCATCGAACGCCAATACGTTCGAATTCATCCGCATAGGCCATGGCTGTTTTGGCATCAAGCGACGTCGTTGCGTCGCACATCAGATCCAGATTTGGTCCGAGCGCCTGTCGTGCAGCTTCGACGCGTGCGATGTCTTCCTGGAAGCTTACCCGCAGAGGTGTTTCATGCAGCACACGACTATGAACAGCCGCGCCGAGGTTTCCAACCTTCATTTTGTATCCGCGATACCCGGCAGACTTCGCTTTTCCGACATCCGCTGCGAGAGCATCGAGCCCGTAATCGCGCCGGTAATATCCCGACGAAGCATAAGCCTTGATTGGCCGTGCGAACCCTCCAAGCAGCCGCCAGAGCGGTTGTCCCGCGACTTTGCCCAGAATATCCCACAAGGCAATGTCGATACCGGACAGGCAGGACAAGAGGATGCCCTTGCGGCCGTGATAGTAAGTTTCCTGATAGATCTTCTCCCAAAGAAACTCAGGGCAGCATGGATCCTGGCCGACTATGAGCGGCTGAAGTTGCTTCTCGAGAACCGTGGTCGTGGTTGAAAATGGCCCACCCCACATAGCGGCTTCGCCCCAACCATAAATATTTGGGTCATCCGTATGAACCTTGACAAGGACAGCCTCCCGTTCCTGATACTCACCACGCGGGTAAGTCAGCGCATACGGCATCCGGTATCTGAGGCAGAATGTTTCGATTCCTGTGATCTTCATGCTTGCTCGCTCATTTATTTCGCAGACAGACCACCCGTTCCGGATGGAGTTTAAGGCCGACCACATCCCCGACTTTGAAGGTGGTGTAGCTGTTGCTTCGGACCGTCATAGAAATGCCGCTGTCAGTGATAACGTATTCGGTGACTCCGCCGAGGAACCGGGTTTGAATTATTCGCCCCGTCAGTTCGGCAGCCGCGCCCAATTTGACGAGCTGTATGTCTTCCGGCCGGATAGCGATGTGCTCTACATTGCCTGCAGGATCATCTGCCAGGTTGATCACCTGACCGCCGGAACAGACGAACGTACGATTCCCATTGATACTCCCCTTGATGACATTTGCGCCGCCGATGAAATCCGCCACGAACGCTGTCTGTGGATAGCGATAGAGGCGGTCCGGCGTATCGAGCTGTTCGATTGAACCACCGTTCATCACGGCAACAAAATCGGATAGAACGAGCGCCTCGCTTTGGTCATGCGTTACGAAGACTGTTGTGATCTTGAGTTCCCGGACGATGCGATTAATCTCATCGCGCATTTCCTCCCGCAACTTTAAGTCAAGGGCGGAAAGTGGTTCATCAAGGAGCAGAATATCGGGCTTTATAACGAGGGCTCTTGCCAGCGCGACGCGCTGCTGCTGGCCACCCGACAAGCGTTTTGGAGAACGGTCTGCGAACTGGCTCATCCGCACGATGTCTAGCGCCTCCTTGATGCGCGTATCGCGATCCGCACGGCTGATATTGCGCATTTTCAAACCGAAGGCCACATTGTCCGCAACGCTCATATGCGGAAAGAGTGCGTAGGACTGGAACACCATACCGATGTTCCGCTTTCGCGCGGGGGTGTGGGTGATGTCCCGACCAGCCAGTGTGATCGTGCCAGCCGTCGGTTCTTCGAATCCGGCAATCATTCGAAGGGTTGTTGTCTTTCCGCAGCCCGATGGCCCAAGGAGGCTGAGCACCTCACCTTGCGAAAGCGAGAAGCTGACTCCTTTAACCGCGCGCGCTGCGCCGAAGGACTTCTCAATATTTTCCAGTTGTAACGTCACTATTCACCGCCACGAGTTGAGGATCGGACGCTTTATCGCCCGATCCACCAATTCCTACTGAGCTTTAGCCTTGGCCTTCTGCCAAACTTCGGTCGCCTTCCGCTCGTAGGCGGCTCCCAGATCGCGCTGGAACTGAACATGCGACATGTTTGCCGTCAGGTTATCGAGGTCGAGGGTGCGTTTCGTGTCGCTGTCCATCAGTGCAACCGCTTTGGCGTTTGCCGGTGAATATCCAACTGCCTTGCCAAGTTGAGCTTGGGTTTCGGGCGAGATTACATGGTCGATGAAAGCGTAGGCCGCCTCTGGATGGGGTGCTTCCTTGATGAGGCAGGGTCCATCATACCAAGCGATGAACCCTTCTTCAGGATAAGCGAGCTCAATTTTAAGTCCCTTGGCCTTTGCCTGTCGGAAGCCGCCGTCATCGGTGTCGGCGATCCAAATCTCCCCCGTCGCCAGAAGCTGCGCCATTTCGTCGTAATGTTGGTAGACGGTTCTGACCTGGCTCATATCCGCCGCAAGCGTTTCCGCCACTTTCTTCCATTGGTCGTCGCTCAATGGGCCATAGGTGTAGCCAGCCTGGAAGATGGTCCGATACGCCTGTTCATTGGCCTTATCGATCTTGCCGATACGGCCTTTATACTTGCCTGAATAGACATCCTTCCAGGAGGTGATCCGTCCGCCGGTCTTTTCGGGATTGTAGGCGATCAGGCCGTTGGTGCCCCATGAGTAAGTCACATGATCGTAGACACCATCTGCCTTCGGTTTCTGGAATTGAGGATAGAGGTCTTTGAAGTTCGTCAGCTTTGAGACATCGATGGGATCGATCAGGCCCTGCTTCATTGCAACTTCCTCCTGACCGACTCCGAGGAAGACCACGTCATATGTGCCGAGACCAGCAGCCCGAACCTTGTTCATGGCTTCTTTTTCATCAGCGTAGTAGTCGATATTGACTTTGGTCCCGTATTTTTTCTCGAAGCTGGGCAGCGCATAGTCAACATAGTTTCCCCAGCTCAAGACGTTGATTTCGCCGCCGATCTTTTGTTCAGCCCACGCCTTGCGGCTGAGTCCGACCGTGATCGCTGCGGCAGACACGGTGAGCATTTGACGTCGATTCATGTTTTCCTCCCTGACGCTCTATTTTCTCTCTGACAAAGTGAGACGGAAGGCGGCAATACTGAGAACCAGTGTTGCCACCAGGATTAATGCCGAGACGGCATTGATTTCCGGTGTAATGCCAACCTTGACTATGGAGTAGATTCGAATTGGCAGCGTGGTTGTGCCTGCAGTCGTCAAGAAGAAGCTGACAACGAATTCACCGATTGAAATGGTGAATGCAAAAAGTGCCGCACCGATAATGCCCGGCGCGATGCCTGGTATTGTGATCCGAAAGAGCACTCCAAGCTCGCCTGCGCCGAGGCCGCGTGCCGCTTCCTCCAATGACTTGTCGAACCGCGCCAAACTCGAAATGAGGATAAAGGTGCAGTATGGCAGCGCCAGGAGAATGTGACCTAAGAGGACCGCGAAGAAGCCCGCCTGGAAACCCACGAAGCGGGCGAACAGCAGGAGCGAGACCCCCATGATGATGCCGGGCGCCAGCATCGGCAGTGTCGTCAGCAATATGAAGGCGCTTTTGCCGCGGAATTCGTGGCGCACGATTGCCAGAGCGGCAAAAAGTCCAAGCGTCGTAGCAATCAACGTCGAGGCCGCACCGACCTGAAGGCTTGTCCACAAAGACTGCAGCGTTTTAGCGTTCTGGAGAAGCGCCCCATACCAGTGCCATGTCAGATGCTGGATCGGCAGGGTGGTAATGGTCGCCTCGTTGAAGCTCGTCAGAACCACCAGTCCAATCGGCAGATAGATGATCATATAGACGAGAAGTGTGAAAAGTCCGAGTAGCCAGCGGGCCAACATGTCACTCGTCCTACTGCTGCCCAAGCAAATTGCGGTTGATATTGAGGAAGCGCCCCACGATCAGCAAACAAGCTAGGATGCTGGCAAGTAACACCATCGAAAGTGCTGCGCCGAGCGGCCAATTGAAATCCGAGAAGGCGGTGGTGATAAGATTGCCATACATCATGCCCTTTAGGCCCCCTAGCATATTCGGAACCACGTATTCACCGATGGCGGGAATGAAGGTGATGACGCAGCCCGCCAGAATACCGGGAGCGATCAGCGGCAATGTCACATAGATGAAACGGCGAACTGGATCTGCGCCGAGGTTCTCTGCCGCTTCCAGGACTGAATCATCGAGGCGCTCGATGGATGCGTAGATAGGCACGAGCATATACGGCAGGTATATGTAAACCAGGCCAATGACGACAGAAGCTTTGGTGAAAAGGAGCTTGATTGGCTCATCGATAAACCCCAGCGAGCCAAGCGCCCAATTCAGCAGGCCGGATTCCCCAATTACGAGATTCCAGGAATAAGTGCGAATGAGGACGCTGACCCAGCCGGGCACAATCAGCGCCAAAACCAGCAAGACGCGCCACCGCACTGGCACGAACCGGACGATGAAATAAGCCAGCGGCAACGCCAGCGCGAGCGAGGCGAGCGTTGTCAGCAACGCCATATAGGCGGAGGAGACCAGCGTGCCGAGATAGATTGGGTCCGAGAAGATCGCCTGATATTGGGTAAGCTGTATTTGTTGCTGGACCAGATAGTTCTCATCGGTGGTCCAAAAGCTATAGATCGCCATCAGCGAGATCGGCGCCACAAAGAGCACAATCAGCGTCAGCAATGGCGGCATCAAAAAGCACAGGAACTGCCTTTTCGAGTGAACTGCCTGGCTATTTGCTTTTCGACCCAATGGTTCAACTCCGTCCCTGCTTGTCAGAAAGAATATGAAGTCTTAGAATATTTAACAAATTTATTAGATTAATAATAAGCATAACAAACTGAAATATAGGAATGACGGCGGACCTCGATATTGATCTCTTGCGAACCTTTGCCACCGTCCATCAGGCGGGTGGCTTCTCGCAGGCGGCCGACGTGCTCTGCCGCAGCCAACCGGCGATCAGTTTGCAGATTAAGCGTCTCGAGGAACGTGTCGGCGCGAAGGTGTTCGAGCGCGGCGGTATGCGTGGCGTTCCGCTAACCCCCGCCGGACTTATCCTTCTTGAATATGCCCGGCAGATCATTGCGCTTCATGATGAAGCCCTTGCCCGGCTCACCTCGCCGAAGATCAAGACATTTATTCGGCTCGGTATCTTGGAGGAGCTGGGCAACTACCGACTACCTGCGGTTTTGCACTCATTCTCCAAGGTATTCCCCGACGCAAATTTGCAGGTTCAGGTGAAACTGAGCAATCACCTCCTGATCGAGATGCTGCAGGGACGGCTGGACATCATCGTGATCGCATCCGAAGCAGATGTGCCGGATGCCGTGCCACTTTGGTCGGAGCAACTCGTGTGGGTGGCCTCGAGCAGCACATCGAATTCGGTACAAGTTCCGCTGCCCCTGGTAACGCTTCCGGAGCCAAGCTTTTACCGAAGGGCGGCGATACGAGCTCTTAACAAAAGTGGCCAGCAGTGGGCCTCCGTTTGCACGAGCAGCACAATGGCAGGCATTCGGGCGTCAGTCATCGCGGGCCTCGGCATCACGGCGATGGGAAAGACTGAAGTAACAGAGGGCCTCCGTATTCTCGGACCGGAATATAGCTTACCCAAACTTGCTGACGCTGATGTCGTCATTTATTTCAGAGACAAGGAATTCGAATCGGTTGCCCACGCGCTTGCGACGCATATCCGCAAGAGCATTGCATAGTGCTCGGCCGCGATTCTGAGAATTAAGAAGGACGATCATGACAGAGAAATTTGTACCCGCTGCCGCCTTCTGGCTCGAAACGGATAATCAAAAAGCCTGCGAGATCGCCAAGCTCGCAGATTTCGAAATTGTTCTCTTTGACATGGAGCATGGCACGATCAATTTGGAAACGCTCGATCGATTGCTACCGTTTTGCCAGGCGATTGGCCTGAAAGCCTACGTACGTTTGGCCGAAGCCACACGATCCAATATCCAGAATGCCCTCGATATCGGCGCCGATGCGATCATCTTGCCGCAGCTGCGAGACACTGAACACGCGCGCGAAGTTACCGAATACGCAAAATTTGCGCCCTTGGGCAGTCGAGGCGTCGGATACAGTCGCACTCAGAGATATCAAGGCGCGGACAACGCATTCCTGGCCGCTGAGAACCAAAGACTTTGCTATGCAATGATCGAAACGGAGCGCGCGTTGATGGAAGCATCTGCCATTGCCCGCTTGCCCTGTGTCGATGGCTTATTCATGGGACCCGCTGACCTTTCAGTGGCCAGAAGGCGTGGAGCTTTCGGCGGAACGGAGGCCGACATTACCGATCTCGTTGCTATTGCTACCGCGGCACGGGAGGCCGGAAAGCATTGGGGGGTGCCCGTCGCGAATCCGTCGCTGCGAAAGGCTGCACTGCCCTTCCGACCAGCTTTCGTTACATTGGGTGATGATCTATCCGCACTTTCAGCCGGATTTCACGCTCTTCGACAGCAATTAAATAAGTGATTTAGGCATCACGGTTCCAGGAAGCTGAACGCCGCCTCACTGTGTTTCAGCACCGAAGTGGGACCCCGACCAGAACAGCCCTAATACCTTGAATCGACGAAACCGAAAGCCGTGCAGGGCCTGACGAGACGCGACCGCAACCGCGATGATTTTCTTCTGTTGGACTGAGAGAGCGCCTTCAGAAAACACGGCATTGTCGAAAACCCAGAAGGCTTTGATGCTATCGGGTCCGCTCTCGTCCAGCTTCTTCAATCGACTCAGATTTTTTATATCAAACATCAGTATTCTCCCTGATTAGATCAATCCTCAGGCAAATCGTCTGTGTTTAATTCACGCCGTGCCCGAGCGTGCACGCCGGCTAATCGGTGAAGTGTCGATGATGTTCCGGCCGCAGGGTATGGATTTTTTGGATCGTGGGACACCAATTGCCGACCCCCGGATCGTTTGTTTGAGGCAGCATATGGCCGCAACCTGAGTTTAGCGATGGTGCGCCGTCCATTGGCATCGCCTGGTCCTTCCAATGCAATTGACGAGGAGAGAGCAGTATGAATAGAAAAGCAATCTTTACCTTTCTCGCACTGGCTGGTGGCGCATTCCTAAATGCGAAACTTCGTCGGGCGCACCGGTAGAATGAAAAAGACGCTTTTACGCCGTGAAAATTTGGTCAAACTATTTGCCGAATTTCTTGCCGTAATGTTTTCGGGAGGAATTGGCCTTGCTGCAGGTTCCACGGGAATATCGTTGATTCTATTTCCGGAAATTGCGGCGTTATCGTTCGATGTATTTTCCCGTCCTAGAGGAAAATGGGCAACTCAACCTGTCAGGCTGATCATTACCCCGACCATAACCGCGGCGCTAGGTGTGATCGTCACCCGTTATTGGGAATATGGCGCATTCGCTATAACAGCTATTACTCTTCTTAGTCTTATTACCATCAAATTGCTGCGGTCGAATATTGGGGCAGCGATCTCCGCAGGCGTGCTCCCAATGGTTCTCGGGGTGACAAGTTGGGTCTATCCCATCGCCATTTTCTCAGGACTTGTTGCGCTTGCAGCTGCACTGACCCTTTGGAAGCAATTCGATCCTCATATTTACTTGTCTGAAGGAAAAAAAGAGAGTCAAATTATTGACGCTGCCGAAACGCCACCCAAAGATAAATTTTGGATTTTCGCGTTGACGGGATTTGTATTGGTCTCTGGTGCGGCGGCACAAGCAACTGATTTACGATTTCTCTTGTTTCCCCCCTTATTGTCGTGGCCTACGAATTGTTTGGCCACCCAGAGCTTCCGGGCTGGATGTCGCGGCCGGTACTGTTTCCTCTCGTATGTTTCCTGACAGCCTCGGTCGGCTTGTTTGCCAACTCTACACTTCACGCCGATTTTTTGGGAGTTTCGTTCACGATGGTTTGTTCGATTGCGATTTTGAGGGCGTTCAAGGTCCATATGCCACCTGCGTTGGCAGTCGGCTTGATACCGTTTGTGATTGTCCATCCCACCTTTTGGTATCCAATATCGGTGTCTCTGGGCGCTTCCGCTTTGATCGCGTCCGCTGGCGTCTACACATCCCTCAACCGCAGGCACGCAAGCTGAGCACACACGGCGCTTGACAGGATAGACCAGCGGCTAGAAGCGATTGAAACAGGGTGTTGGGGCTTCCACGGTGGCCTTGATAGGTGCGAGCTCGGCGATCCGCTCCAGGGCCTCCTTGGCGATGGCAGAGCCCTGCGCCAGATGGATGTCGAAGAACTTGCGCCGGACGTGCGCCAGACAGGCGACCTCCTTGATCTTGGCTGTTCGATAAAGCTCCTCGAACCCGGCATAGCCATCGGCATGCAGCCAGCCCTCGAAGTCCTTGAGGTGCTGCCGGGGCCACTTGCCCTTGCGGGTAAGCGCCGATTGCGGGGGACACACAGCCTGAAATCCGACCCTCTAAGGCTCTCGGTGAAGCTAAACGCAACTTGTGTTTAGCAACCGATAGAATCGCCTAAACCTCGCCCTATTTCACGCTCGCAAGCTGGCAGAATGCTCGGCCTCCTTGATGTAAACCATGGTCGGTACTGCCTTGCTTACAAAGCGGACGAAATCGACCTGGCGCTGCCATCTGTATTCCCAACACCATCTGAGTCTTCAATCGCTAGAATTGCACCAGAAAAACTACAAATCTAATCGGCGCGTCGACGGCTCTGTTCGATATTCATCTTGGTTTCGCGCGATCGCGCAGGTTACTGCATGTTGCCGAGATCATGTTTTACCGAAGTCAAAGTCATCTGCCGATGCGCCTACGCGGGGACAGGTGCTAGTTTTCAATCACCCGATGGCCAGTTCAACTTCCCAATTCTCCTTGATCGGAGCCTTGGCTGCACATTCACATTCGACATTCAGGTAGTGCGCTTGTGTTACGAGAGAATAGGCAGCTGCTCTGCTCATATGGTCCTGAATATGTGCTAAATCGTCTCTGCTTCGAGCTGAAGGCGGATTTGCGCAGGAACAATCCAGCTGTCTCACCGGATCTATGGCAACCAGCCAAGCATGCGAATTACGCCAGCGTCGCCTCCAGCTACACCAAGGCGCTCTCCGACCTCTGGTCACAAGAACGAGTCTATGAGCACCGAAGATAATCAAAGGACGTTTGGACACACAATCAGGCCCCTCAAGTTCGCTCGACTACATACATTCACTGCAGCAAAGGATAATAACTTCCGCATCGGCGCGGTGGTCAAACCTCGGAGACGGGAGATGCAGGTAGCTGGGATTCGCCGTGTGGGCGCACCGGTGGAAATGATTGAGCTCTAAGAACGTGATGATAATGGCCTGGGTGACCGACCGATTTCAGCGACAAACAGCTGAGGTCGTGGAGTAAGGAGTCCCTGCAACGCTAGGAAGGCAATCATGTCGCTCACAGTTTGCTCTAGGACTGGTGGCGCGATGGCGCGTCTCCCGATGTTGCTGCCCCCACTTGCAGCACTGCTCTATCCCTTCGCACTGGAAGGCTTCAACGCCAGCGTCTCGCACATCGTCGCCTCAGACGCCTCTATCTTATCGTGGTTCACCGCAGCAGCATCGCTTGCCCTGGCCTTTGCCTCGTCACTTATCTCTATGCTCGTCGCGATGTCCTTTTCCGAGATCCGTCGTCCGTCTGTGGTGCAGTTGTACGCAAAGCGCACAGCACTGTTTGCCATCGCGGCGCCGACCTTGTTCACCTTCGTCGGCGTCGTTCTCACCATGCTGCACGATCCGGTACCCGATACCTACCTATGGGTCGCGTGTTGGATGACCGCGTTCCTGCTTCTACTTCGCCCCGACAATGGCGCGCCGGCGTCGATCTCGCCGCGCTCTATTCCGGCATTTCTCCGTATTGCCCACGGTGTCGCGGCACTCACCCTCATTATGGTTTTTCTAGCGCTCCATCTCACCAACCATTTGATGTTTCCCGCGGGCCAGGAAACGTACGATGCGGTGATGAAGGTGTTCCGCCACGTATATCGCAACAACATCCTCCAGCCGTTAGTGGTCGCGCTCGTCCTTTTCCAGGTTTGCTCGGGCCTGTTCTTCGTCTGGCGGTTGACCGCGGCACCCAGTGACCGCTTCCGCACCTTCCAAATCGGATCAGGCGTCTATCTTGCATTTTACGTTGTGGGCCACATGGATTCGGTCTTCATTTTCGCACGGACATATCTTGGTATCGACACTGGATGGGGCTTCGCGACAGGCGCGCCCACAGGGCTCGTCAATGACAGCTGGAACATCCGCCTCGTGCCGCACTATTGGCTCGGCGTTTTCTTCGTCCTCGCGCATCTTGCTGCCGGCGCCCGAGGGGTTATGATAGCGCATGGCCTCAGTAAGGAGTTTGCCGACCGGTTTATGGTCGGCGGCACGATCGTCGCCGGGCTCGTCGCGACGGTGATCATGCTCGGTATGTGCGGGATGCGCATTCAGTTTACTTGAAAAGAGTGGGCAATGGCGATCAATGAAAGGCGGTCACCGGCTGACGCTTACGCTGCATGTGACGACCGCCCCTTCAGAAAGACTTATCCAAAGATGCAATGAGAACATCCATGCGGGTAAGTCACCGATCATCGTGACTCTTCACGACAGAACTCGCGGAGCCAAGGACCTGACCGAAAATGCAGGCAGACTTGGAGAGATTGAAGTCTTAGGCTTTGAGGAATTCATGGTCTCAAATCTGATAGAGATGTCTGAGTTTCGAAATGCGAAGCGCCATCACTCTGCGCAGAAGATTATAGATAAATACAATTCACTCATTGACCTTGCGGTCCTCGGTGAAGCGATACCAGGCCCCCGGCGGGCCGTGCCGCCCCAATCATGCTCATCGCGGAGATAGACCCACAACCGTCCGGTCCGGGGTACCGGTGCCGGGCGCCAACACGTTGACCGGCGTATCGTCGGCATGAATGGCGGTTCCCGCCATGACGTGGCGGCCGATGGCATCAACCAGAGGCGTAAGCAAGGAGGCGGATTTGCCGACCCAGTCGGCCAGGGTGGAGCGCTCCAGATCGACGCCCTCGCGGGCATAGATCTGAGATTGCCGATAAAGCGGCAAGTGATCCGCATACTTCGAGACCAGGACATGGGCCAACAGGCCAGGACCCGGCCGTCCATGCTCTATTGGCAGCACGGGGGCCGCGACCTGCAGAACACCATCGCAGCATCGACAGGCGAGCTTTGGGCGGACCGTTCGGATCACCTTGAACCGTGCCGGAACGTATTCCAGGGTCTCGGAAACATCCTCGCCGATCTTCCGGAGGTGACCGCCACACTGTGCGCAGGTATCGCCCGGGCTGAGGACGATCTCTTCCCTTGGCAGATGTTCCGGCAAGGGCTTGCGCTTCGGCTGGGTCTTGGTTGGCGCGGCGGGACTATCAAAGTTGGCTTGTACGACTTTCACCGCCTCGGACGCCTCAATGTCCTCGAGCATCAACTCCAGTTGCTCGATGACATGGTCCAGGGCTTCAGACTTCGAGCCAAAACGATGCCGCCGGAGATTGGCAAGTTGCAGCTTCAGCTTCTCAATCAGCAGGTCTTTCGCGCGGATCTCTGCCTCCCGCTGGGCGACAAGCTGAAGCAGAGTGGCGCTGTCTGGAGGGGAAGATGTGACGATCTCAGCCATCGTCACCATCATACTTCTGCAGGCCGGTCTCGTGAATCCACAATGTCAAACAGCACGCCGGAAACGGGCACTTATCCGGCCGTGAGAGGCATCCAGGTTCGACGCGGCGTGCGCCAGTCGATACCTTCCAGCAGCATCGCCAATTGCGCCTGGGTGATGGCAATCCGGCCATCCGCCGGTGATGGCCAGACAAAGCTGCCGCGTTCGAGCCGCTTGGCGAAGAGACACATGCCCTGTCCATCCCACCACAGCACCTTGACCAAGTCGCCGCAGCGCCCGCGAAAGACGAAGAGATGGCCCGAGAACGGATCTTGTGCCAGCACCGACTGGGCCAGCATGGCGAGGCCGTCGAAGCCCTTGCGCATATCGGTCTTGCCTGCCGCCAGCCAGACCTGGGTATTGGCCGGAACCGGGATCATGCGCGCGCCATCAAGACATCGACGACCAGTGCCAAGGCTTGCCGGTCGACATGCTGGTCGCAGCGCAACCGCACACCACTCGGAAACTCGATCTCGATGATACCCTGGCGCCGGTCGGGCTTCCGTGGCCGAGGCAATTCTGGGATGTCGGCAGTGGCGTGTGTATTGGGGAAACCACCCGAGACTTCGACCGGAACGAATTGCGGCTCAACGGACGCTTCGGGCTGGCCGTCAGAACTGAACTGTCGACGCCACCCAAATAGCTGGTTTGCATTCAGATCGTGCTGCCGAGCGACGGCGGCAAGCGAGGCACCGGGAAGCCCAGTCTCAGTTACGATGACGCGCTTCTCTTCTTCGCTCCAGCGCCGACGGGTGCGGCGCGGCCCAGCCTCAGCTTTGCCCATAGCAAGTGTCCATCAATAAAATACGTGGACACTATGCCCACCTGATATCGACAGTCTCAGGCAAAGCTATGGGGATTGGAAGGCGGCCGGGACCGTACGGTTACGATATACAAAGCGCTCGGCGTGAAGCTGGAGCTCGAAGTCTTTGAGCCGACTAGAGCACTATGAAGCAACCACAATCGCTCCGAGCACCACATTGATCCTTTTGGGCATCTTTTTGAGCTAATCAAGTCTCGAAATTTGCGAGACTTCCCTTAAGTTCTGGTCGTGGCGCGATCAAAGCGCCCGCCAAAAGGGGGTGATCATGCTTCGTATTCCGGCTGCTGTCGCTGCGTTGGTCGTCGTCAGTGCCTGCTCCCGCCAAACGCCGCCTACTCCGCCTCCGCCACCAACGGTTTCCGTCGCCAATCCTCTTTTGAGGAATGTCGTCGATTGGGACGAATATATCGGCCATTTCGAGGCGCCGCAGTCGGTCGAGCTTCGCGCGCGAGTGACCGGGCAAGTGACGCAGATCCTGTTCCGCGACGGCCAACCTATCCAGGAGGGCCAGCCGCTTTTTGTCATCGATCCGCAGCCCTACAAGGCCGAGCTCGATCAGGCGCGGGCGGCGGTGGAGAGTGCGGAGGCCACGCGCAAGAACGCAATGGCGATGGAGGCACGATCGGCGGCCCTCGAACCGAATCGTACGGTCAGCAGGGAGAAACTGGAGACCGACCAGACGCGGGTCCAGACGGCGACCGCCGCACTCCATGCCGCGCAGGCGGCATTGGAAACTGCCGAACTGAACTACAATTGGACCACCGTCCGGGCCCCTATCGCCGGGCGCGTTTCGAGCCGTCGCGTCTCGATCGGAGACCATGTCGAGGCGGGGACCACCATGCTCACAACGATCATGTCGCTCGACCCGATCTGGTTCGTTTTCGACGGCGCCGAGAGCTTTTATCTGAAATATCTCCGGCAGGCGCGGCAGGGCCAACGTCAGACCTCGAGAGACTTTGAAAACCCCATCGATATCAGGCTGTCCGATGAAACCAGCTTCTCTCATCGCGGCATGATGGCGTTCGTCGACAACGCCATCGATACTGATTCGGGAACGATCCAGGCTCACGCCGTCGTCGACAACCACGATCATTTTCTGACCCCCGGAATGTTCGGAAGAGCACGCCTTCTCGGATCCGGCAGCTATCGCGCCATGCTCGTACCCGACGAAGTGATCATCACCGAACAGTCACTGAGGGAGGTTCTCGTCCTCGCGCGCGATGGCACCGTCACAAAGCGAACGGTCGAGCTGGGGCCGGAGGCTCTCGGGCTGCGGGTAGTAAAGGACGGCCTTGCTTCCACCGATCTCGTTATCCTCGACCATATCACGCAGCTCAAGCCGGGTATGGCAGTCGTCCCACGCCACACGACGATCGAGGCGCGCAATGCAGACGCCGGCCCGGCGATGCCGCCAGTCAATGCGCCCGAGCCGTCCGTCGCGACTGTCTCCGACGAGCACTGAGGAGCGATCAATGCGCTTTCCGCATTTCTTCATCGAACGACCGATCTTCGCGGCAGTGCTCGCGGTCCTGATCACCGTTGCCGGTCTTGTCGCCTACCCGTCCCTGCCGGTCGGTCAATATCCGGAGGTCGCGCCGCCGACGGTCGTCGTCACCGCGCGGTTTCCCGGTGCGACTGCGGAGACGATGGCGTCGACCGTATCCGTTCCTCTCGAACAGCAAATCAACGGCGTCGAGCACATGCTCTACATGTCAAGCTCTTCGGTCGGGGAAGGCTCGGTTGCGATCACCATCACGTTCGCAATCGGCACGGATGTCAATGAAGCACAGGTGCTCGTGCAAAACAGGGTTGACGAGGCGCTCCCGCGATTACCCGAGGAGACCAGGCAAATCGGCGTGACTGTCCGTAAGGTCTCCGCGGAAGACCTCGTGGGCTTCGCGTTCTACTCTCCCGACAACTCGCTCGATACCGACTTCATCTCGAACTATGTGACCCTGCAGATCAACGATCGCATCAAGCGAATTCCCGGCGTGGGCGATACGGTGCGCTTCGGCGGGCGCGAATACGCGATGCGGGTCTGGATCGATCCAGATCAGGCGGCAGCGCGGAATTTGACGGTCGATGAGATCATCTCCGCCATTCGCGCCCAGAATGCCCAGGTCGCAGCCGGCATCATTGGCCAGCCGCCATTTGGTGCAAAGGCCAATGCCTATCAACTTGGCGTGGATACCGAAGGACGTCTCGCCACGCCGGAAGAATTCGGCAATATCGTTGTTAAGCGGCGTGACGGCGGCGGACTAACCCGACTGCGCGACGTGGCGAGAGTCGAGCTGGGCGCTCAGGACTATTCGACCAATGCCTTCCTGAACGACCGCAATGCAATCGGCCTGGTCGTTAAACAACAACCCGGAACCAACGCGCTTGCGACCGAGGAACGAGCTAAGGCCCTCGTTGCCGAGCTGTCGAAGGACTTTCCGCCAGGCATGGCTTATTCCGTCGCCCACCATCCGCTCGACTTCGTGTCAGACTCCATCCGGGACGTGAAGGACACACTTTTT
This sequence comes from Dongia soli, assembly GCF_034044715.1. NCBI lineage: Bacteria > Pseudomonadati > Pseudomonadota > Alphaproteobacteria > Rhodospirillales > Dongiaceae > Dongia > Dongia soli. The sequence goes on from NZ_JAXCLW010000002.1 coordinate 1,218,606, forward strand.
ATCGCACTGCTGCTGGTCTCATCGATCGTCCTGCTCTTCCTGCAAAGCTGGAGAGCAGCAATCGTACCGTTGATTGCCATCCCGATCTCCCTGACCGGAAGTTTCGCTACTATGGCCGCGTTCGGCTTCTCGCTGAACACCCTGTCGCTTTTCGGAATGGTATTGGCGATCGGCATCGTCGTGGATGACGCGATCGTCGTGGTAGAGAACATCGAGCGGCTCATCGTCGAGGCAAATCTTTCGCCCAAGGAGGCGGCTCACAAGACGATGAGTGAAGTGTCAGGCGCGCTCCTGGCCATCGCCCTCGTGCTCTGCGGCGTGTTCCTGCCGACAGCCTTCATTCCTGGCTTTTCGGGCGAGTTCTACAAGCAGTTCGCGTTGACGATCGTATCGGCAACCGTGGTCTCGGCCTTCATCTCGCTGACGCTGTCGCCGGCACTGGCGGCGTTGCTGCTCAAACCTGCCGGCCAACGATCAGAGTCCAAGCCCGGCATTCTCGGCTTTCCAGGCCGATTTGCCGCCTGGTTCAATCACCTGTTTGACCGAATGTCGGTTCACTACGGGCGTCTCAGCAGCAAGCTTGTCCGGCGCCTCGTGATCCTCGTCGTCATCTATGGCGTGCTCATCGTCATGACAGGGTGGCGCTTCTACGTCACGCCGCAGGGATTCATTCCTTCGCAGGACCAGGACCTGCTGCTCAACGTGCTCCAACTGCCTCCTGGCTCGTCGCTCGAACGGACGACGCAAATCTCAAAAGAGGTCCAAGCTGCAGCGGCTACCGTTCCCGAGGTCGAGCACTCATTGACTTTTGCTGGGTTTGACGGCGCGACCTACTCCAACGCCTCGAACACGGCCCTTATTCCCGTTCACCTGAAACCGCAGTCCGAGCGCAAGGCGACGATCGACGAGGTTGCGGACAAGCTTCGCAAGGCCTTTTCGAATATTACTGGCGCCAACGTACTGGTGATCTCGCCACCATCGGTCCGAAGCATCGGTACCGCCGGCGGATTCAAGATGGAACTGGAAGATCGCACCGGCCTGGGCTACGCAGCCCTTGAGAAGGCGGCGCAGGTTGTGATCGCCGAAGCGAACAAAAATCCTGCGCTACAACGCGTTTTTACGACCTACAACACCGGGACGCCACGTCTCCACCTGTCGCTCGATCGAGAGAAAGCGGAGCAGCTCGGCGTGCCCGTGGATCGCATATTCTCGACCCTCGGCACCTATCTAGGCTCGACGTACATCAACGATTTCAATTACCTCGGCCGCACCTGGCAGGTGATCGCCCAGGCGGACACTTCGTACCGGCAATCGGCCGCTGACATCCTTCAACTCCGCACCCGCTCGGAAAGTGGAAAGATGGTTCCGCTGGGCGCCATCGCGGATGTTCAAAAGCAATCCGGCCCGTATCGCGTCGTCCGCTACAACATGTTCCCGGCCGCGGAGATACAGGGCGGGGCCGCCCTAGGTTATTCGTCCGGCCAGGCGCTGCAGGCGATGGAGGAGATAGCGGCGCGCGTTCTGCCGAAGGGGATGGGCATCGAGTGGACCGAGCTCGCCTACCAGCAGAAGCAAGCGGGCAATACCGGCATCTACGTCTTTGGGCTGGCCGTGCTGTTCGTCTTCCTGCTTCTGGCAGCTCAATATGAGAGCGTTGTACTGCCGCTGGCGGTGATCCTCATCGTTCCAATGTGCCTCCTCGCCGCGATCTTGGGCATCAACCTGCTCGGAATGGACAACAACATTCTTACGCAGATCGGCCTCGTGGTGCTTATCGGTCTCGCCGCGAAGAACGCGGTTCTGATCGTCGAGTTCGCGAGACAAGGCGAAGCCGAAGGCTTGACCCATTGGGAAGCTGCGACCCGAGCGGCCCACCAGCGTCTTCGTCCGATCCTGATGACGTCGATCGCGTTCATCCTGGGCGTGCTTCCACTCATTATCGCGGACGGCGCCGGATCGGAGATGCGCAAGGCGCTCGGCGTCGCGGTGTTCTTTGGGATGATCGGCGTGACCTTCTTCGGGCTGATTTTCACGCCGAGCTTCTACGTCATCAATCGCCTCATGGCGGACTGGATTGCCACGCGGGTAAAGCGCCTGCGCACCCGCCTTGGAGGACATGCCGCCGCCGACTCATCCGCGGCCACCCCCACCGCGCCGGCGCGAGACGTAGCGTGATGGCTTTAGGGACGACATAGGACTCCGGCGGACATGATGAACTAAGCGCTGTCAGGGACAAACTTGCACTCGATACTCAAACTGCAGGACCTACGCGCGCACCGAATGTTCAAATTGGCACGATTGAATGGCCCGATACGTCTACATGCGACTGAGCGAGACTTGATAGAGCCAACGCGTCGTCGCGCTGCACCGCGCCAACCATCCCCCGCTTGTCACCCTCGGCCTTGATCCCCGCCGGCGCAGGCCGACAGTCGGCGGCGGGGTCTGCGGTTGAGGAACAGGCATGGCGATCTGTTAACCATGTTGTTTTCTATCCCGCAAAAATATTATTAAGGAGCAAGGGAAATGTGCCATGCCGGCGAGATGATAAACCCGTAGAATCGGCTTACTTTCCTTGTTCTGTCATGTTTTTGATGCTACTTGCCTTAGGTAGCGTCTGCCGAAATTTGGGGGGTCCGGCAGAAGACGCGCGAAAGCGAGTGCGACTGCTGGCTGAATACAATTAGTGCAGCCGGGCCGCCTGCCCCAGCTTTGAGTTTCGGGAATTGGGGGCAGAGCAATGGGTGGCAAGGCTGGTGGAACCGCGGCGGCGATGGGCGGCCGGCGGCAACGATTGATAATGGCGGCCTCGCCGCTGGTGTTTTCCTTCACAGCGACATTGGCGACAACCTATCCCGGGCAATCGGCTTTGGCCTGCGATGCCGGCGACCAGGCAAGCCTTGCCGCCTGCATCAGCGGTGCGGGATCTGACCCGGTGATCAATGTCACCGGCGATATCACGCTGAGCGGCAACCTGCCGGCAATCACCACAGATGTGACGATCAATGGCGGCGGCCATGCGATCGATGGCGGCAATGCCTATCGCGGCTTCTTCGTCACCGGCGGCACTGTGGAAATCAATACGGTCTCGGTGCAGAACACCAAGGCGCAGGGCGGCGCTGGCGCCGGCGCTGATGCTCTTGGCAGTGGTGGCGGCGGCGGCCTCGGGGCGGGCGGCGGTGTTTTCGTCGGGGCGGGCGCCACGGTCACGCTGCGCGATGTCAGTTTCGATGGCAATAAGGCGGCCGGCGGCAATGGCGGCGGCGTTGCCGACGGCTCTGCCGGCGGGCTGTTGGGCGGTGGCGGCGGTGGCGGCGGCGGCCTGGCTGGCAATGGCGGCGACGGGCTTCACGGCGGCGGCGGCGGCGGCGGCGTCAATGGCGATGGCGGTAGCGGGAATTGGGGCGGCGGCGGTGGCGGCGGCGTCAATGGTAACGGCGGTACCGGCGGCGATGGCGACGGCCTCGGTGGTGGTGGCGGCGGCGGCGGCGTCACGGGCAATGGCGGCGCCGGCGACCTTGGCGGCGGCGGTGGCGGCGACATCGCCGGCGGAACTGACGGCTTCAGTGCCAGTGGTGGTGCCGGCTCGGGCGGTGGCGGTGCCGGCGGCAACTATCCCGGCAGCGGTGGCGGCGACAGCAGCGGGACTGGCGGCGGTGGTGGCGGCGCCGGTAGCGCCGCTAACGGCGGTGCCGGCGGTGCCGGCGGCATGAACGGCGGCGGCGGCGGTGGCGGCGCGGGTAGTCAAGGCGGCGCGGCCGGCGCCGGCGGTACTGGCGGCGGCGGCGGTGGCGGCGGCTATGGCAACAATGGTGGTGCGGGCAGCGCCGGTGGCTTCGGCGGCGGTGGCGGCGGCGCTGGCGAAGGTGCTGGCGGTTCAGGCAGCACGGGCGGTGGTGGCGGCTTCGGCGGCGGTGGCGGCGGTGCCAGTTACGGCTCCACCGGTGCGGGTAATGGCGGCGGCGGTGGTTTCGGCGGCGGCGGCGGTGGCGGCGGCCTCAGCTTTAGCGGCGGTGGTTTCGGCGGCGGCAGTGGCTTCGGCGGTGGCAAGGGCGGCAATGCCGATGGCATCTACGGCGGCGGCGGCGGTGGCGGCGGCGGCATGGGCGGGGCGATCTTCGTGCAGGATGGCGGCCAGATCGTCATCGAAGGCTCGCTGACCATCGATGGCGGCAGCGTCTCGGCCGGTTCAGGCGCTAATGGCGGAACCGCCGGCTCGGCCTTCGGGTCGGGCATCTTCCTGCAGGGGGCGGGCGCCTCGCTCACCTATGCGCCGGATGCCGGGGTGACGCAGACAGTGAACGATGTCATCGCCGATGAAGCCGGTTCGGGCGGCAGCAGCGGCAACAGCATCGGCCTCATCAAGGAAGATGCCGGCACGCTGGTGCTGAATGGCGCCAACACCTATAGCGGCGGGACAACGGTCAATGGCGGCACCTTGTGGGTTGATGGCTCTCTGAGTTCCGGTGTCGATGTCTCCGGCGGTGCGGCGGTTGGCGGCCATGGCACGATCACCGGTGATCTGAATATGTCGGCCGGTTCGCTCTTTCAGGCGCGGGTGACGCCGACGGCTGGAGATACGCTGCATGTCACCGGCACGGTCGACGCGCAGGGTGCCCAGGTCTTGGTGCTGGCTGGCAGCGGCAGCTATGCCGATTCAAAGGATTATACGATCCTGACCTACGGTTCCATGTCGACGATTTTCGACAGCACGGTGTCGACCAATCTCGCTTTCTTGCAAGGCGCGCTCGATTACGCGACGCCGGGTGAGGTCCATCTGATCCTGACGCGCAACGCGACGGCCTTTCCCGATGTGGCGGTATCGCATAACCAGCAGGGCGCAGCGGAAGCGGTGGAGAGCCTCGGTTCCGGCAACACGCTCTATGATGCGGTGCTGGATCTCGATGCGGCGGGGGCGCAGCAGGCGTTCCAGCAATTGGCCGGCGATGCCCATGCCAATACCCAGAACGCGGTCCTCAACAACAGCCGGGCGCTCGCCAATATGATGATGGGCCGGCTGCATGAGGTTTCCGCGGGTCAGCAGGCACAGACGCAAGTGAGCGCGGCGCATGTCGGCAGCGACATTCTCGATGGCCAGCTCGCGGCGGCCAATGACCAGTCGACGGCCAGCGACATGCCGATGGAAAATGGCAAGTCGGACGGCATCCAGTTCTGGATGCAGAGCCTGGGCGGCTTCGGTCATGACGACAGCGACAGCAATGCCGAGGCGCTCGACCGGGTGACGGCCGGCCAGGTGATCGGCGCCGATATCGCGGTCGGTGACGATTGGCGGGTCGGTGCCTTGGGTGGCTATAGCCATAGCTGGGTCGATCAGGCCGATAGCAATGGCGATATCAACAGCCTTCATGTGGGCGCCTATGGCAGCGGCCAGGTCGGGCCGATCGCGCTGCGCGGTGGCCTTGGCTATAGCTGGAATCATGTGAAGATCAAACGCGATGTCGATTTCGGCACCGTCGATGAAAACCTGAAATCGAATTACGACGCCCATCTGCTGCAAGTCTTCGCCGAAGCAGGCTATCCGATTGCCGTGGGCAACACTGTGATCGAGCCCTATGCCGGTTTCGGGTACACCCATCTGTGGAGCGGCAGCTTCAAGGATAAGGTTGCGCGGCGGCGCTCGACGGCAAGAGCAGCCAGGAGGACATGCCCTATAGCTTGCTGGGCCTGCGGGTCGATGGCGAGGTTGCACGCTTCGACAGCATGAGCCTCAACCTGCGGGGTGGCTTGGGCTGGCAGCATCTGTTTGGTGATGTGACCCCGAGCACCAGTGTCCGCTTCGAGGGCAGCGACAGCTTCCAGTCACAGGGTTTGCCGATCGCCCGCAACTCGCTGGTGGCGGAAGCCGGCATAGATCTCACCGTCGATCGCAATCTGTCGCTCGGCCTCGGCTATGACGGCCAGGCGGCCAAGGACAGCTACAACCACACGTTCAACGCCAGTTTGATTTGGAATTTTTGATGGGTGAGGTGACGTTCATCGCGGATAGGTGAGGTTCATCAGCCATTACCCAGGACTCTCGGATCAAGCAACTGTGAACGTCTTAGGTGGCCGATTTGCACCAGTTTCTTCAGATTGTCTAAAGCGAGGGGCCTGCGGATCTTTGCAGTTGTCTCCACAACCAGCATCCCTGTACCCCTCCGATCTCGTCGGGGGACAGTCTGAACACCACCGTCAAAGTGGTCCCTTTTGGAGGCCAATCACCCCTTAAACGGGGTCCTTATTGCATGCCGAATAACACAGTGCATCGCCTAGCAGCAGATCGACTTTACGAAAAGCACTCGTTGAAGTAGGTAGCAGTTCGCCTCAACGCATCACTGCGTTCAAGTGACACGCAAACTTCGACGGGCTTTTTCGCGTTCGCTGGCGGCAAGCCTCACCGCAAGAGCTATGCCTTCGGCCGCCAGCCCGACTTCATCCGCTGACAACGTGGTCGGCGCTACGCGAATGTGGCGATCGTCCGGATCATTGCGGTAGGGAAACGCCGCACCTGTCGGGGTGAGTGCGATGCCCGCCTCGCCCGCGAGTTCGACCGTCCGGCGGGCACAGCCATCAGCGTACAGACTGATGAAATAGCCGCCCTTTGGACGTGTCCAGGTGGCCACCCGCGGGTCGCCAAGTAAACGGTCAAATGTACCGTACACGGCATCAAATTTGGGTGCAATGATGGCGCGGTATTGATCCATCAGGGCATACAGCGCGCTTTCGTCAGGCAGCGCGCACATATGCCGAAGCTGGTTGATTTTATCTGGACCAATGGAGCGCCTGCTCGCGCTGGCAAGAAACCATCGCATGTTGGTCTCGGAACTGGCGAAGACCGCAAGCCCGGCGCCCGGGAACGTGATCTTGGAAGTAGACATGAACATCAAGGCCCGATCAGGATTGCCAGCGCGTTCGCATGCGGTGAGCAAATTCGCCGTCTCGATGCGCTCTTCAGTGAGATGATGCATGATATAGGCATTATCCCAGAAAATGCGGAAATCCGGCGCCGCGGCCGGCATGCGCGCGAGGCGCTCGATCACGGCGTCGGAATACACCGCACCGGTGGGGTTGCTGTATTTCGGAACGCACCACATGCCTTTGATGGCGGCGTCCTCGGCCACGAGCGCCTCGACCCGATCCATGTCCGGGCCGTCTTCGCCGAGCGGCACCGAAATCATCTGGATGCCGTATTCCTCGGTCATGTTGAAGTGGTAGTCATAACCGGGCGTCGGACAGAGAAAGCGGATCCGGCCCGCGCGGTTCCACGGCAATGGACTGCTGGGATTGCCCTTGAGCATACTGTAGACGATATTGTCATGCATCAATGCGAGGCTGGAATTGCCGCCCACCATGGTATTCTCCGGTCGCGCACCGATAAGCCTAGCGTACAGCGCACGAGCTTCGGCCAACCCCTCCATGCCGCCGTAGTTGCGGCAATCGGTGCCGTCATGCGCCACGTGGTTGCCACGACCGGGTAAATCGAGCAGGCGTTCGACCAGATCAAGCTGCCCCAGAGCGGGCTTCCCGCGCGCCATGTTCAATCGCACTTCGCGCTTTTTGAATGTCCCGTAAGAGATGGCGGCTTGTTCATGCAGTGCATCAATCGCCCGGTCGTCAAGTTCAGTCAGTGCGCCCATCGATCACCCCTGCCCCATTGCCTAAATTGATCATGCAAGTGCCGACATCGCGATCGGCTCGCTCGTAAAAATCTTGCCAGGGTTAAGAATTCCACGCGGGTCCAATGCATGCTTAATGGCGCGCATCACGGTCAAGCTCTCATCTGTCACGCTGTGGCGCAAGAATTCCCGCTTCAGCAAGCCAATCCCGTGCTCGGCCGAAATAGAGCCGCCTCGCTTGCCGACAAGACCATAAACCAGTGACTCTATCGCATGATGGGCGGCCGCGTCGTTGACCGGCAGCGAATTGGCATCGACGGTCAAGTGCAGGTTGCTATCGCCGATATGACCGAAGAAGGCGCTGCGGCATCCCGGCCAGCGCTCATTCAAGCTTTCGCATATCGCCGCCGCGAATTCGCCGATGATCCCGATGGGCAGGCTGATGTCGAAATTGATAGGGGCCAGCCTGGACGGAAACTCGGCCGTAGCCTCGCGGATCTTCCAGAGCTGCCGCGCTTGGGCTTTCGAGCCCGCAACGACCGCATCGGATATTTCTCGCTCCGCCATGGAGAGTTCCAGAATGCCCTGGAGCCGGCTTTCGTCGCCCTCCAGCTCGCACAAAACGTAGAGGGGGAGCCCTGCATCCAACGGCGGCGCCATCGCCGACCAGTTGCAGCTCATGGCGTAAAAATCCTGCCACATCACCTCGAACGCCTCCAGCGACAGGCCGGAGCCGCGCAGGCGACGCAGCAGCTTCACCACGCCCGCATAGTCAACGGCCGCGCAGAGCACGGTATGTGTATCACCCAAGGCCGGCGCCAGCCGCAATACGGCGCGGGTGATAACGCCGAGCGTGCCCTCGGAACCGATGAAATGCTGCTTCAGATCATAGCCTGCATTGTTCTTGATCATCGAATTCATCAAATTTAGCACACGCCCATCGGCCAGAACGACTTCCAGACCAAGCACCTGGTCTCGCGTCATACCGTGACGAACCACCGCATGCCCACCGGCATTGGTGGCAATATTGCCGCCGATCTGACAGCTCCCGCGGGCTCCAAGGTCTACCGGATAACGCAATCCCGCACTTTCGGCCGCATGTTGGGTCGCCTCCAGCGTCATCCCGGCCCAGGCCGTGAGCGTACCGGCAGCCGTGTCCACCTCCGTGGCACCAGTTAAACGCTCAAGGGAGAGCGCGATGGAGTTGCTCGTCGGCACCGCGCCGCCAGCGAGCCCCGTCATTCCGCCCTGCGGGATCACCGGGCATCGATGCGCGTGACACAGACGCATGGCTGTTGACACCTGTTCGGTAGAGATAGGCCGGATCACGGCCAGCGGTCGGCACGGCGCATGCCCGGTCGCATCGCTGTAGTGGCGTTCGGGTATTGCATCGCCGCTCAAAACGGCAGCGCCCAATGATGCTTGTAGAGCTGAAACGCAATCTTCAGACATGATGTATTTCCCGATCGGTACCGTCAGCGATCAAATATGACGCCGCCCTTCAGTCGCTGCCAGCCCGGGTTCCGTAAACTCCTCAGCGATCACCATCGCCGATAAGCCACGAAACATTCTCCTACAAAACCTTGGAGAGGAAACTCCGGGTTCGTTCGTGTTGCGGATTGTCAAATAGGGCCGACGGCGAACCCGTCTCGACCACCATCCCGTCGGCCATGAAGACGACACTGTCAGCCACTTCACGCGCGAACCCCATCTCATGGGTGACGACAATCATCGTCATGCCGGATTTGGCAAGACCGCGCATCACGTCGAGCACCTCACCCACCAATTCCGGGTCCAATGCGCTGGTTGGCTCATCGAACAACATGAGCTTGGGCTGCATAGCAAGCGCCCGAGCTATAGCCACTCGCTGTTGCTGGCCGCCGGAAAGTTCGGCCGGGTAGGAGTCCACTTTGTCGCTCAAGCCGACCCGATGCAGCAATTCTAGGGCCCGCTTCTTAGCCTCCGCCTTCGTCTCGCCGTTCACGCGGATCGGAGCTTCGATGGTATTCTGCAAGGCCGTCATGTGGGGAAAGAGATTGAAGTGTTGGAACACCATGCCGATCTCCCGCCTTTTACGGGCGATGTGCCGCTCATGCAGCTCGTAGAGCTTGCCGCCGTGCTCGCGGTACCCGACAAACTCGCCATCGACCAACAATTCTCCCTCGTTGATCTTCTCCAGATGGTTGATGCAGCGAAGGAATGTGGATTTGCCGGCCCCGGACGGCCCGAGCAGACACGCAACCTCACCTCTTGGGATCGTCAGATCAATGGCCTTGAGGACCTCGATATGGCCGAACCGTTTCGAGACGCCAATCGCCTGGACCATTGGAATATCAGGCATCGCTTCCTCCCGCCGCATGCGTGGCGCCGGCGGTCGCAGAGCGATTGAACAATCGCGCGCGGGTTCGAGCCAGCCGACCCGGCTGCCGGCGTGGCATAAACCCGCGGCCGAATCGACGCTCAATACCGGACTGAACGAACATGAGCACGGTGGTAACAGCGAGGTACCAGATACACGCGACAATGAGTAACGGAATCGTCTCGTAGGTGCGGGCGTAGATCAGCGATACCGAGGTCAGAAGATCGGTGTAGGCGATGACGATCACCATCGAGGTGTTCTTCAACATCCCGATTGTTTCGTTCCCGGTCGGCGGGATGATGATCCGAAGCGCTTGCGGAAGTACGATCCGACGCATCGTCAGAAAGCCTTTCATGCCGAGCGATTTTGCCGCGTCGTTCTGCCCCGGTGACACCGATAGGATCCCCGAGCGAACGATCTCGGCCATGTAGGCTCCCTCGCTCAGGCCAAGTCCGAGAATGGCTGCCGTCAGTTGAGTGATGACATGATTGGTGTCGACCGACAGTAAGCTCGGGCCAAATGGAATGCCGATCGATAAGCGCGGGAAGAGCGCGGACAAAAAGTACCAGAACAGCAACTGTACCAGGACCGGAATCCCGCGAAACACCCAGATGTAGACGCCGGCCGCCGTCGAGATCACCGGATTTGGCGACAGGCGCATGACAGCAAGGAGAATCCCCAGCGCAATCCCGATCGCCATCGACCCCACGGTGAGTTCCACCGTATGTGACAACCCGGTGAGTATCGGCGCCGAGAACAGATAGCGCCAGACAACGTTCCACTGATAGTTCGGATTGCCGCTGGCCGAGGCGACAAGGCTCGCAAATACCACCGCGATAATTGCCACGGCCACCCATCGCCCGGGGTGTCGCAGCGGGACTGTCTTGCGAACGAGCCGGCCCGGGGAGGTTGCACTCCCCGAGCGGGATGTGGATGGATCAGCCGGCATGATCAATCGGTCACGCCACCGTTGATGGTCGCCGTGGTGATCGCGTTGTTTTCCTGCCCGTACTTTTTCAAAATTTCCAGATAGGTGCCGTCATCCATGATTTTCTGCACGGCGGCCTGAATCGCTTTCGCTAACTGGTCGCTGCCCTTGGGAATGACAATGCCGAACACCGACTTCGTGTAGGCTGGACCGGTCAATACAAGCTGACCCTTGGAATTCTGGGCGGTGGCCGCTGCGTTGGGAGCATCCGCCATCACGACGTTAACTCGGCCACTCTGAAGCGCGAGGATCATCTGATCTTGACGCGCGAAGACCTGACTGTCGATCGCCGGTTTACCTTGCTTCTGGCACTTGGCGCTTTGCTGCTCCGCGTCGTTGACCTCCGTCGTACCTTTGGCGAGTCCCACGGTAACACCGCACAGATCGTCCAAGGTCACGTACTTGTCCTTGTCAGCCGTGCGCGCCATGATCCCGCCACCCGACCCGAAGTAGTCGACAAAATCGACCTGCTGCTGCCGTGTTTTATTGTCCGTCATAGCGGACATGGCCATATCGTAACGCTTGGCGACCAACCCTGGGATGATGGCATCGAAACTGGTGCTCACGAATCGAAGCTCGACACCGAGCTCCTTGCCGATCGCAGCCGCGATATCGGCGTCAATACCCACCACGGTCTTGTTGTCCTCGGCGAACGTCTCGAACGGCGGGTACTGAATCTCGCTGGCGACACTCAAGAAACCCTGGGATTGGATCGCGTCGGGCAGCAAGTGCTTGAACGGCGCGTCATCGGCTCGTGCGGCAACCACGGCGACCGTTGACGCCGCCATCAGACCGATGAGCGAGCGCTTGAGAATGACCGATACTCGAGACATTAGAAAACTCCCCTATGGTTGATTGACTCAAAGCAGGCTCGGATTCATGTTTTCGTTTCTTCCGCAGATGTGCCCAAGCGGGCAAGATCGTTGGGTGCGAGCAAATCTTGCCCGGATCGACCCAAACCTGCTCGGCCTGAGCGCTGCCATGCTGAATTACTTGCGTCAAACACGACTCGCCTCTGAGCACGATTCGCGCCCAGCCACGGCTGAATAGTAGGCCATATCCTCGTGTCGCTCATAAGAGAATTTAGCCCAACCGAACCCACAGGAGATCGCCCTGGTCGGCAACACGCCACCATCCGGTCGAGATCCGGAAGCCGCGCGATCACCAGCCTCTTCGCCTCTTTACAAACCAAGAGTCCGGCAGAAACTGGGGTGTCGGCGAGAACCTGGAATGGCTGAAGACCTGGAGCCATTCGCAATAAGATATCATTCCTGGAATGCCAATCACTTATTGCCTTACAGGTATAATTTATCCTCGATCTGTAACGGATTCTGTTGCTCTTAGACGTTACGATCGCATTGGGGGCCTCTTGGTTAGACGGACTTACTCATCGCTGGCGCGAGCAAGGTATCGGGCACACGCTTTCAAACCGCCTCATCCCCTGCAAAAAGAGAGCAACTCGAAGGCTAAAAAAATCCGTGCGAACTGCACGGGGCGCGAGGAGCGATGTGGAAGGTCGGAGGGGCCGTGGGTGCACAGTCGTGCCCCATCACCGTGAAACACAATGATGGGTACAGCGCCGATCCTGAGAGAATTCTTCGGCGCTTCAGGCTGAGACAAGGGACCTCCTTGCCGCATCGCGCGGAAAGCTGAGGCAACATCCGTCGCAGCGCCACATGCTAGGCCGGAATGGATCCCGACGGCAGCATAAAGATCGGGGTAGTTGAAGCCCATGATGGCCGCTGCCGCACCACCCGCAGACAATCCGGCAACATAGACACGCGTCGGATCCACCTTCAG